>JBCBRM010000018.1:0-138317 GCA_039819665.1 Bacteroidota bacterium | reverse complement strand
CATCTTTTTACTTTCCTCATAAGAAATAACGAAATCAAGAAAATTTCCGTTATCCTTAATTATCAGAAAAAAATTGTTTAATCCTGGGAATTAGATTTTTAATTTTACGTTTTCCTGATTCTGAAGGCAGTCAAAAATGTATATTTAACCAAGGATTATGGAAAAACTCTACTTTGAAAGAAGAAAATATGGCCAGGAACTGTTGATTGATGCTTCCAGAGTAGATGAACTCAATGATGTGACAGATCCCTTGATTATGTCATTTTACACCATAATGCTCCTGAAGAAAGCCAAAGGAGTGTATTATCTGGATACGGAGAAAATCGATCTGACGGATAATATGGTATTGTTTGTAAAACCCGGACAAATCAATAAGGTAGATCAGGCAGATTTTCTGGATGGGCACTTTCTATTCTTTGAAGGAGATTTTCTGGATGAGTTTTTTAATGATAAAAACCTGATCTATAAGTTTGCCTATTTCCATGCACCCGCAAATCCTTCATTTTTAAAGGTCGACTCCCATAACTTTGATAGGTTCAATGCTTCTGCTGCAGAAATAAGAGAGGAGATAAAACAATTGAATCAGGATAGTCATCATATCCTGCGATCCCTCATTTATTACCTGTTGGTGCGTCTCCACCAGAAATACAGAGAACGTAATGGAGGAGCTTATGAAACATTGCTCGATCCCCGTATCCTGCGCTTTCGGCGAATGTTAGAACAAGAGATATATAGCTTTCAAACGGTTCAAAACTATGCGGACCGGCTTCAAATTAGTCGCATTCACCTAAACAAACTTTGTAAGAAACACTTTTCCAAATCTCCCAATCAATTGATAAGAGAAAGATTACTGGCCGAGATAAAAAAGGAGATTAAATACAGCGATGATGACCTTTCTCAAATTGCCTATAAATTCAACTTCTCTGCGCCTTCCCATTTCACCCGCTTCTTCAAAAAGATGATGGGCATTTCTCCCCACCAATACCGGGACACAAAATCAAATTGGTAAGTCCTTTTTCAAAAGGGTAAAGCATCTCCATTGCTGAAAGAGAAATTTGTACTGGATTCAACTCTAAATCAGTGGAACCTAATCTTAAGCTAAATGAAAGCAATCAGACTATTCATGATTTCAGTTTTGGTGCTAGCTACCTGGGCCTGCACCGGAAGCAAAACCGGAAATGTATATACTCAGATGGAGGAACAAACATCAACAACAAAAGAGCAAAGCTTCTCAAAAGCAGTTTATGAAATTGCTGTAAGGGTGGTTAAAGACGGAATGAAAGAAGATTTCGTCCGAGAAAGGTCTGCCTTTATCTCAGCTTTGACAGCGGAGGAAGGCGTGAGCAATGACCGTGAATTTCAATCATTTTATGCCTTACCCGCTCCGGACGAACGAGAAGTTTTTATTGGAATGACCCAGTATGCCAGTGCAAAAACGCTGGAGAAGGTGCAAGGAAATATTTATGAGAAATTTCTCCCCTTTGCCAAGACGATGGATCTAAAGGCCTATGTTTTCGTGCAGCCGATTGAAGGAGGAGATTTTGAATTGAAAAATCTTGCAGCGCAATCTGGTCAGGTATTGGAAGTGGCCGTAAGAAGGGTTAAGGAAGGGCAAGAGAACGCCTTTCAATCTACGAGAAAAGAATTTGTGGATTGGTTGAATGCGCAGGAGGGGGTAAAGGGAAGTTGGGAATTTAAAGTTATCAGTGGACAGGATACAGAAAGATTGACCGTAGGAATGTCTGTCTATGAGAATAAGGAGAAATTCATGGCAATCTCTGCTCAGGTTCAACAATTAGAAGCAGCAAGAAAATATTTCGCGACCTTTGATCCGGTAGCCCTTCAATATGCTGTTAGTATAAGCAATCAATAAATTTTGAAAAAATAAGCAGAGGCAGGCATTAGTCTGCCTGTTTTTTACCATTTCATTTTTAGTAAACCGATATCATCTGTCGCGATAAGGCCAAATTCCTCTTTCAATATTTCCAGCTTCTTGTCAAAGGGATGAGAAATCGCATCATAAGAAGGATCAAGTAGAAAATAAGGAGTAGGTTCGAAACCAATTTTCGATTGAGTCGGGATTAATTTTTCAAAGCTATCTACTCCATCCGTTGCCAATATTAATTGATGAATGTCTTCAAACTCATAGATGCCTTTTTGCTGGGCAAACCAATGTTCAAAATCTTCTTTCAAGTGATAGGCTAAATAATCGGGTCGATTGTCCTGATCTATTTCTATGATTTTATCCTCAGCTACAATAAATCCATCTCCAATGAGGATTAGCCAAACCTTTGATTGATCTGTATGCACTAGGGCCAGATTGAGCGTGCTGAGCAATTCCAGTTTATCCAGGTATAGGTTTTGAGACAATGTTTTCAGATTATCCCAAATTTGCTTTAGTACTTCTTTCCCCAAATCTCCCAGAGTCCAGTCTGAAAAAGGGGGGAGATCTCCGGCAAACTCTCGATAAGCAATTTCCTTACTTACTTTCTTTAAGATTTTAGAAAAAAGAAGGGAGGCAAACTGACTATCTTTCCCCATTGAACACCCATCCATGACAGCTGCCAGATATACATCAGGGCTTACCTCAGTGTGGAACAAAAAGTCTTCACAAAAAACAGGATGAAAATCGCCTTTGTGCAGGCAGGAGTGTATATGCATGAACCTTTGCTTACGCAAAGAATTTTGGAAAGTTTTTAATCTTTTGTTTGATAGATTTCCATAAGCCTAAAATCAAAAGGGGTCCAGATACAGGCTTTGGTTCCTGTCTTCTTAAGGACTCCGTTTACCCAGGAGTTGCAGGTATTGAAGCAGTTGTAATTTCCCTTGGCTTCATAGAAATCATCATTCCAGGAATAGCCTTTCCCTGCTAGCAGTATTTTTTCTCCGGTTTCATTCAGGGCAAAAGTTTCAAGGATATAGGAATTGAGTTTTTCTATTTGCTCTTTACTTAAACTGATTTTTACCCAATCACCATAGCTATATCGATATCTGCTCACATGCATAAGGGTAGGGCTATTGAGAAACATAGCAGAAAATGCTGTGCTAAATTTGAGATCTTTCCATTCGGCAGTATTCAAATAAAATTCCTTATCTCCCCAACCGAAGGAATAATAAGTCGTTGTGGAGGTAGTTTTTAACCCTTGCTCTAATGCTGGACTCAGGTATCCTTTGGGCAAAATAATATCCAGATGAACTCCATTGGTATTGAGGTAGACATAGGCGTCCTCTGATTCGCTTTTTTCCCCAACTTCTATATTTGAGCAAATAAAGGCCATAAGAAAATATATCAGAGGCATGCTGATGAGGATAAGGATTCCTTTGAGGAGTCGTTTGGCGAAGGTTTTGCTGCGCATATAGCTTTACCTTTTACTCAATAGAGTGATTTTTTAGGTTTTTCCATATAGGACAAATGGATTTAGTTTGATTTGGGATACTTTTTTTGATTCCTTTTATGGGGTTGTTTTTCCACCTTTTTAGAAAAGGTGGAGCCAAAATCGCAGCGCCCCAAAAAGCCCACATGCCGCCCCCTTTTCCCGATGGACACTACCAGGCCTTCGTGCTTGGAGGAGGGAAAAGTGTTAGGGTATTAGTGTGCTAGCGATTGTTATTGCTTGGATTCACCTCAACTCCAACACGCTAACACCCTAAAACTACAATACGGCTTCCTGCGCGCCGGGGCCCCGCTGCTGCATCGGGTGCGGGGGCCGGATATGCGGGCGGTTTTGCAGCAGCTTTATTTTTGCGATGCCTGTCCTGAATTATATTGAAGAATTTCATCTAAGGAAAAGAAGAAGAAACATCTATATATCTGGAGGAAAAAGAAAAAGAACTACCTCAATTCAACTATAGAAAAAGATTTTAAATCAACCTTAATAAGGCATATCTACCCAGGCCTTATGTTTAATCACTTTCCGAAATGTCCGTATACCTTCGATAACTTCAGACTCGGTCTCTGTATGTTCAATCATACTGAGATACTGAAGTTTGTGAGCGATTTTATCCAAATCAAAAAACCAGTACAGACTCATCAGTGGATTGATGAAAAGTCTGCTCCCTGCTGTACGATTGGTGGCATGATAGTCTCCGAACCTCCCTTCTATGGCACTAGCTATTGAATTGGCAACAATACTCATATGGTGAGAGGCTCTTTGATTTGCATACTTGACCAATTCCAAAAAGTACTGCCCTTCCATCTCTTCCTTTTGGACCGAGCAACAACCTTTATAGCCCCCAAACTCAATCTGATTGGCAACATTTTCCAGAAATTGGGCATGACAAACTCCGTGGAAATGGTCGACCCCGAATCCTATTGCAGCCAGGTATTTTTTCTTTAACTCAATTCCATGTGCTGCTACTATAGAAGTTGCGTCTTCAGTAGGAGTACCCAGGCCTGCTTCATTTCCTCGCATAAGACTATCCGTACCTCCATCCACCATAATCAAGGTATCAATCTCATTTTCTTTGATAATGGCATCCAGGCTTTCTCTTAGAGGTCTTACTCCCGTTTTTGCAAAGGCAAATACCTGATTGGCTATGCCTAATTTTTCCATCCAATCAACCATAAATTTCTCCGGAAAATAACTCATATCCCGAGAGTCCTTGTCAATGATATATCCACTTGGCCCAATTCTTCGAGATTGGGATGCCTGTACAGCAGAGAAAGAATAGTTAGCCAGATAGACTTCTTTATCAAGTGCGGACAGATAAAAATAGAGCGGGATTCCACTGTAAATGTCATATCCCCCACCTGCACCACACAGAAGTATTTTTTTTGAATCGCTAAGTTCTTGCTTTATGGGTATTTCCATGGTCGCCTACTTTACAATTGATTTTTGTAAAGATAGGAAGATTTATATCCAAAAAGCGTATTTTTTACACAAATTATTTCATCCTACTCAGCAGTATACAACTTCTCCAGCTTTTGTAACAGGGCCGCATACATATCTTCCCTACGGTCAGCGAGTGTCTGTTTATTAAAGGCATACATGGCCTCTACATTTTCCCATGTATTGCAGGGATCTGCATAATCCCAGCTTATTTCTCCATTGAAATCCGTATAGTAGTTAGGCTTTTTTTCGGGGAAAGGATGGGCAAATTGACCGGCCCAGCTTGAAGTCGTAGGATCATTTGGGTTATGATTGGGATCGAGGAGGTAGAGAACGCTAGGAGTATCTCCGGCGCGAAAATACTGTGCCCATTTATGCTTATCGGTTACTTGTTTAAAATGCGCTCCCATAGCACCATATTCCTGTAGCTGATCCATCATTTCTCTTGGCCTTTCCCCACCAAACATTCCATTATAGGTCCAGTTGCTTTCCAGCCACCACATCTGATCAAATCGAGCATCTTCATAAATGTCATTTCTACCTTTTCCATTCCAGTTCACCACATTACAATCTTCTCCTTTTACTTCATCCCTGGGACCAAATTTTCTGCCTGTTCCGATTGTCAAGATCCGGAGGTTTTTAGCGATTTCAGGTGCTTCAAACAAGGCTTCTTTCAGGCTAGTCATCTGCCCCCAAACCAATACATACAAAGGAGATCCTGCTTTCTTACCTTCTGCTATGATCATTTCTTTTGCTGCTTCCGGGCTGAGGGCGATTTTTTCTTTTAGTAAGCCTGGAATGGGATATCCTTTTTCTCCCCAGTTCCCTGCAGTAAAATCCTCTCTATACTTCTCCAGACCAGTCAAAGCGGCATCTGGTCCTTCAGCCTTCCAATTATCAGGAATGATGCCTACAATATCGAGTTCATCAGCATACCAAAAGAGATGAATCAGAGATTGATTGTCATCCGGATCACCTCCAAGCAAATTTATATCGGTAGTTATTAGGGTACGGGGAAGAGTTTGTTGCTGGGGGCTAGATGCGGGTTGCTTACAGGAAAGACAAAAAAGCAAAATAAGGATCAAGGTATATCTCATAAGATTCAACTGTTTGGGCACAGTAAGTTAATCAAAGTATGGAGAGCACAGTGAGTCTACATGCTTTTTAATATGAGGTGCTTTTCTTTCTTAAAATCTTTGATTTTAGGAGATTGGTTTTGGAAAATGGCAATTTTGCTTCAATTGATATGTTGTTTTTGAATGATTTTCATTTTTTTGCTCATAATTTTGAATAAATTTTAAAAATGATCCCTTATTTTTTGATAAATATAATACTTGGTCCTATATTTATGTCAGAACTAAGGAAAATCAAATAAGCGTCCATTGGAATCGGAGGTGCTGGAGATGGGGAAATATGGTTATGGACCATTCAGGGGTACTGTATTATTTCTCTCATGAATCATCTAATCTAATGACTAAAACATGAATCGACTCCAGAGATATTTCCAAGAACTATTAGAGCGAAGTAAGCCTCTTCTGCTCTTTCTCCTTTCAGCAAACCCTCACGCTGATCTTATCAAGGAGAGCCTTTACCCGAATACGCGCTGACCTAATAGCACTCGAGAACAAATTATTAATTATTGGAATCCATGATTTTCGTCATGAATTCCGCAGGGGTCTCTTTGTCCATTATTTCCCATTACTTTTTTGAAAAAACACGCTTAGAATGAAAAACAACATCAATCGAAGGAATTGGCTAAAATCTTCTCTTGCTCTGGCGGCTGGAGCAAGTTTGGCCCCTATGGCTATGGCTTCTGAGGACAGAATTCGTCCTCTTTATAAACCACAAGTATGGGAACGGAATTTTAGTTTTCCTCCTGACCTATCAAATTTAAAAGCCCGACTCCTGGCGAATGAAAATCCCTATGGTCCTTCTGATGAAGTTAGATTGGCAATTATGGAATCTGTATCCTTGGGAAACCGCTATGGCCATGGAGATGCTCAAAAACTGAAAGAGTTACTTGCTGCAAAAGAAGGAGTAAGCTCCGAGTACATTATGTTAGCACCAGGATCTACAGACATATTAGAGAAAACGGCTATTTCTCTATTTGTGAATGGAGGGAATATCATTTCTGCAGATCCTTCCTATATGTCTCTGGTAAAGACAGCGATGTCCTTTGGGGCTGATTGGAAAAATATTCCGCTTACTCCGGATTATGCCCATGATCTACCTGCTATGGCTGCGGCCATAGATTCAGAAACGAAATTGATCTATGTCTGCAATCCCAATAATCCCATGGGCAGTCTTACACCTTCAGACGAATTGCGAGATTTTTGTTCCTCTGTAGCGGATGAAGTACCTGTATTTGTGGATGAAGCTTATCTGGAATTTCTGGAGGATGGAGAGAAGAAAAGTATGGCAGATCTTGTGACTAAAGGAAAAAACCTCATTGTAGCCAGAACCTTTTCAAAGATACACGGGATGGCAGGTCTTCGTATTGGATATGCTGTGGCGCTCCCGGAGACCTTGAAAAAAATAAGAGAAATGGTGCGGAGTAATATGGGACTCTCCGTTACCTCTCTGAGAGGGGCGATGGCTAGTTTAAATGCCATAGAATTTCAGGAAAAAAGTCGAGTATTGACGGCTGCTTCCCGCTCATACCTCGCTTCGGAACTGGAAAGCTTAGGTTTTGCCTACGTTCCCTCTCACACGAGTTTTATGATCTTTCCAATTGAAGTAGAAGGAGAAACTTTTCTTAAAAAAATGTACAATCAGGGTATAGGAATACGAGTATTTGAAATTCAGGATAAGTCCTGGTGCAGGGTGAGTATGGGCACTATGGATGAAATGAAAATGTTCGTTTCCGCTTTGCGAAATGTAGTAGGTTGATACACGCTAAAATTCCAACCCTTAGTTCCAATGGGCAAAAAAAGGGGGAGATCGTCCTGGGTTTCCCTCCTAAATCAACACCTTAGTCAACTTTTGCAAGAATAATTTCTATGTGGATTGATCCGGCTATCCAAAAAACCCTTTCTTTAGTACTCCTGATGGGAATTGGTATTCTCATCAGAAGTAAAATTAAATCAAAGGAGGCTTTGTCTGGGGTAAAAGTACTCATACTAAGTCTAGCATTACCGGCTACTATTTTTATTGCCTTGCTAAAAATAGAGGTTGATACCTCTTTACTGTATTTGCCTCTTGGAGCTATTTTATTTAACCTATTATTCTTGTCTATCGCTTTTAAAGGAATGCCATTATTGGGATTCAAGAAGGGAGGAAGTACGTATAGAACCATGCTCATGCTACTTCCATCCCTTGCCCCCGGGCTCTCATGTTTTCCTTTTTTGCTGGAATATTTTGGAGACGAAAGTTTAGCTATGGCGGCGCTGGCAGATGTGGGGAATAAAGTTTTTGTCCTTGTCTTGCTTTATTTACTTGCCATGCACTGGTATTATCAGGGCAGGGAGAAAGCCAAGACGGGAGGACGTCTTAAAGAACTTTGTCTTTCTCTTATAAAGGAACCCGTAAATCTGGTAATCCTCACAGCTTTGATCCTTCTTGGCTTTGGGCTCAGTTTTAAGAAATTACCCGTATTTCTTCAAAGCTCAATCGGGAGTATGAGCGCTATGATGACCCCTATGATTCTGATTTTTATTGGAATGGCAGTAAAGATAAAATGGGATCAATTTCGAAAAATCCTTCAACTTCTTATGATCAGGTCAGGGCTTGCCTTTCTTTTTAGTGCTTTCCTGCTATTTATGTTTCCTCAAGTAACGCCAGTACTTCTTATAGTCTTTGTGGTCTTTCCGCAGAGCTCCTGTAGTTTCTGGCCCTTTGCACATATGGCGGCTGTTAATCAACTGGAAGAGGGAGAACCAAATAATACCTTTGATTTAGATTTAGGCCTGGGAGTATTAGCCTGCTCCTTGCCGTTTTCCTGTTTACTTATTCTTGCCATTTGCTCTATGGGATCTGTTTTTGTCAGTCCTTGGGTACTAATCCTTTCCGCCGGGAGCATGATAACCTTTGCAATCCTTTTAGGCATAAAGCCATACCTGTCTTTTAGACCTGAAACCCATGCTTCGATGGAAGAAGTCAAAACTGGTTAAGAGTTTTGCGTTTTATTTTTAGTCGATGAGGACAATTTGTTCCATAGTTTTTATTGTATGTGTGAAAGGCGATTTTATCGCCTTTCTCTTTTTTTGTACGTTCAGTTCCATATATCAAACCCAGGTGAATTTGCACTTGATACTTGAGCTTTTTTTATCTTCATCAAGAGGAGCCCCTGTTTAAATGTCAGATAATAGCTCCATCTCAGGGCATAAAAAAATCCGGAGGATTAGGCTTTCCTCCGGATCATCCATGATATATAGGGAAGTTTTATTCTTCTTCCCACTTCATGGTACGCTTCACAGCATCTTGCCACTTAGCATATTTCTTTTTGCGCTCTGATCTGTCCATTTTGGGCTCAAAGCGTTGGTCGAGCAGCCATTTATCTGAAAGATCTGATTCGCTATAATAGCCTACAGCCAATCCAGCCAGATAAGCCGCCCCTAAGGCGGTAGTTTCGATAACCTGTGGACGTTCTACGGGTGTATCCAGTATATCTGCCTGAAATTGCATGAGAATGTTATTGGCTGAAGCGCCACCATCTACGCGAAGGGTTTTGAGGGTACGTCCTGCATCTTCTTCCATGGCATCCAGTACATCACGGGTTTGGTAGGCCAAAGATTCGAGGGTCGCTCGGATGATATGGCTTCTGCCTGTGCCACGTGTTAATCCAAAGATGGCTCCCCGTGCATACATATCCCAATAAGGAGCCCCTAGTCCCGCAAATGCAGGAACTACATAAACTCCTTCATTATCTGTTTGTTTACCCGCAAAGTATTCTGAGTCAGGAGCAGAATCGATGATTTTTAGTCCATCTCTCAACCACTGTATGGCTGCACCAGCAATGAAGATACTTCCTTCAAGGGCATAATTTACTTTACCTCCTTTCCCCCAACAGAGGGTCGTTAGCAATCCATTTTTTGAAGCCAGATATTCCTCCCCGGTATTCATCAACATGAAACAGCCGGTTCCATACGTATTCTTACTCATCCCCGGCTCTACACATGCTTGCCCAAAAAGAGCCGCTTGCTGGTCTCCTGCGACACCACGAATTGGGATAGATACTCCATCAAAAATCTCTGCTTGTGTACTTCCAAAATCACCACTACAATCTCTTACATCCGGCAGCATATTGGCTGGGACACCCAACTCATTCATCATCTTCTCATCCCATTTAAGCTCTTTGATATTGTAAAGTAAAGTCCTGGAAGCATTTGAGTAATCAGTTGCATGTACTTCACCTCCTGTCAGATTCCAGATCAACCAGCTATCTACCGTTCCAAAGAGAAGATCTCCGGTTTTTACGTCTGGATTTTCAACTGCCAGATAATCCAGAATCCATTTGACCTTGGTCCCGGAGAAATAGGCATCAATCACCAAGCCGGTAGTGGCTCTCACATAATCGGTGAGGCCTCTTTTGCTCATGTCGTCGCAAATCGAAGCTGTCCGCCTGTCCTGCCATACAATCGCATTGTAAACGGGCTTCCCACTATTCTTATCCCAAACCAAAGTAGTTTCCCTTTGATTCGTGATACCAATAGCTTCAATCTGGCTGGCTGAAATTCCTTTATCTTTGATCACCTGGCGGGCAACAGTCAATTGAGAATTGAGAATCTCCATAGGATCATGTTCTACCCATCCGGGTTTGGGGAAGAACTGGGTAAATTCCTGTTGGGCGACGCCGGCGATATTTGAACTTTTGTCAAAAAGGATAGCCCGAGAGCTGGTAGTGCCCTGGTCAAGCGCGAGTATGTAGGTTTCAGCCATGAGTAGCTTCGGTTAAAATATGGTTAGTGATTCTATTAAGTACAGATGAATCTGTACCTAAAAATTATAAAAAATTTGCTGGATAAAAACTCCGATATGGATTTATCTAAAAAACAACATTGGATGCCGTCCCCTAAGGACACGACACCCAATGTTATAGGCTTGAAGGTAGAAAAAGCTACCTCGGGCAATTATTTGCAGTATTCATCGAAAGCTGCAAGCAAATTCGCAGCAATCAGGGGAGCGGGTCTTCCTTCAATGTGATGACGCTCGATCATATGCACAAGCTGTCCATCTTTGAATAAAGCAACTGCAGGAGAAGAAGGAGGATAAGGGAGCAAATATTCACGTGCTCTCTTGGTCGCATCAAAGTCTACGCCTGCAAATACAGTTACTACTCTATCAGGCTTTGCTTCATTTTGCAAAGCATGAATCACACCTGGGCGAGCACTACCTGCAGCACATCCACAAACAGAATTCACCATCAATAAGGTAGTTCCTTCCTGATTGTTCAGTACTTGATCAACTTCTTCAACTGATTTCAAAGAAGTGAAACCCGCATTTTCTAGTTCTGCTGCCATTGGGGCAGTTAGTTCTGGAGGGTACATATATATAAATTTATTTTTAGTTCTAAATACAAGGTAAAAATAAGATAATTGCCTTGAAACTCGTAATGATTATTCAGATTAGATAACGGATAAGTTAAACTAAAGTTCCAACATTAAATATTTATTGCATTTCGCATGTAGAGAATTACTTATTTTCGCGTTTTGATGTAATAAATCTTCGAATTTCACGCTTAGTTTATATTGCTCCCAATCCAATTCCTTAATTTAGCCCTTCGAATGAAACACTTGTACTTGCTATTCTTCATGTTGGCGCTCTGTTCCCAGCTGTTTGCTCAGGAAGCGGATGTTTTTGAGGAGAAGGTTACCTCAGCAGCCAATATTGCCACTACGATTAATAACCTCGGGATAATTGGAAACAGTTTTAGTGGGAGTTTTAATGTAGAGGGCTTTCCCTCCTGTGAGTTTCCTGCAAATTCGGGGATTGAACATGTATTTGATGGTGGGCTCTGGATTGGAGGGATTGTCAATGGGCAGGTTGCCGTAAGCTCAGGAGCTGTAGATGATGTCTCCGGGTTTTCTACCGGAAAAAGAGGCTTTGAGTTTTCTTCTAAATCTCCCCTCAGCGAAAGGTCCACACTTTTTGATAGTCCTTTCTTTACACCAAATGCAATCTCGCATCAGGATTTTATTTCCACATTTGCTGATACAGCTACTTCTGTTTTCACGGGAGGAGGAAATATCGAAATTATCGATCACCTGACTCCTTTGGGGGTAGAAATTGATTTTACTGCGCTGAACTGGAACTTTAGTTTTGCCAATTTCTTTGTCATCCTGAATTTCAATATTACCAATGTCAGCAATCGTGCGATCGACTCGGTCTTCATAGGGTACTGGATGGATGGAGTGATCAGAAATGTAAATATTACTCCTCCAGGAGGAACCGCTTTCTTCAATAAGGGGGGAAATGGCTTTATTGACTCGCTGGATATGGGCTATGAGTTTGACGCGATTGGAGATGTCGGATTCACGGATAGCTATATTGCAACCAAATACCTGGGGTCAGAGCAAAATGGTATTTGTGTAGACAATCCCAATTTTAAAACTCATTTCAATACCTGGCAGTTCAGAAACTCTGCTGATCCTTTATACTTTTTCCCCAATAATGATCTTCAGAAGTATGGGAAAATGACCAGTGGGATAAACTTTCTCAATGGCTGGATCAATGGAGATATTCCCCGGCAAATCAGAAGTGCAAATAACCGCTCCAATCTGGTTTCAGTGGGTCCCTATACACGTCTGAATCCTGGAGAAAGCATAGAGATCGCTTTTGCCATTGTCTGTGCAAAACGGGTGTTTGATGGAAGGCCTGCTGCTGATGATACACCTGAGCAGAGAGCCAACCTGATCCAGAATGCAGGATGGGCACAAACTGCTTATGATGGAGAGGATGCCAATGGAAACTGTATACTGGATCCCGGAGAGGATAGAGATGGCGACGGGAAGATTACCCGCTTTATTCTACCAACCCCTCCAGACAGGCCGCTTACCCGCGTAGTTTCTAGAGACAATGAAATAGATGTATATTGGTCAGACAATTCAGAAGCCTCTGTTGATCCGATCTCCAAGGAACTGGATTTTGAAGGTTATCGACTGTATAAAACTGCGGTCGGATTTGATGTACAGAATACCCAGGACCTGATACAAGCCCTAAATCTGACTGGAGAATGGGACATCCCTGCCAACGAAATTTCTTTTGATACGGGATTTGAAGGCATACGCCTGGACGATCCACAGACCTTTGAAGGAGACACTGTTCAGTATACCTATAAATATACCTTTAAGAATATAGCGAATGGCTGGCAGCATGTAGTAGCTCTAACGGCCTATGACAGTGGAGATGAAGTCAATAATCTCCAATCCCTGGAATCAGCTCCCCTTTCAAATTTGAAACGTGTTTTTGCTGGAAAGCCGGGCAATGATAATTTTGCTTTTGGCGACCCTTTTGTTTACCCTAATCCCTATTACGCCCGTGCAGACTGGGAAGGGGCAAGTAGCTTTGAGGAAGACCGTAAGATCATGTTCGCCAATCTCCCTAGCAAATCCGAAATCCGTATTTATTCTTTATCTGGAGATCTCATTGATGTGATCCAGCATGATGAAACCTATGATGGTTCGGATACTCGTTGGCATGATACTTATTCCAATCCTGAAGAAACGGTATTCTCCGGGGGAGAACATGCCTGGGATCTCTTATCTGCGGACAATCAGATCATTGCCCGTGGCCTCTATCTTTTTGTGGTGATTGATAAAGAAACGGATCAGAAGAAACGGGGCAAATTTGTAATTATAAAATAAACCTTAACCTATTATACATGAATAGAAAGCTTACTTTCTTCTTTATTGCTTTGCTAGCAAGTTTTTCGCTGCAAGCGCAATATGATACATTGACTATTCAGCAGATTCAGATGGTTTCTCCTCAGAATCTCGCTGCTTGTAATGATACCTCCTTTTACAGAGGTGATACAGTTGTCGTTTTCGCTACAGTTGTTATGGATGCACTAGTGGCTGATCCGCAGAATCCTGGAGGACCTGAGGTAAACAATGCTCAGATTACTGGAGGTAGAAATATCTGGCTTCAAAGTGGTACTGGACCCTTTTCCGGTATCGACCTTTTTACAACAGGCGTTCCTACTCCTGTTCCAGGTATCGACGTGCTTGAATTGAGAGCTGGAGACTCTGTAGCTGTAACGGGGGTAGTTATCTTTTTCGGTAATGAGAGCGAGATCACCCCAATAAATATCGATCTCATCGACCAGGGGCGTGAAGTTCAGCTTAACTCTGTATCTGTTTCTGATTTGAATGATGATACACAGACCAATCAATTCGAGACTGGAGAACAATGGGAAGGTGCATATGTAGAATTGACAAACCTTCGCGTAGATTCCAGAAGCTTTTTCAGTGGAGGAAACCGTGTGAGCTTGATTTGTTCTGATGCTGATGGAAATTTGGTAAATATTTCTGACCGTTTCCTTGCTGCACGTCTTCCAGCCAATGGTGGTACCTTTGTCCCTCCTCCGCCAAATGCAGTATTGGATACAGTTAGAGGAGTTGTCGCTCACTCTGCAAATGGATGTACAGGAGCTGGAGGTCGTGGATATGAAATCTATCCATTTAAGTCTGAGGATTATGTAATTGGGGTATCACCTCCTTTTATTACCAATGAAACAAGAAATCCCATTACTCCTACTGCCAGTCAAGATGTGAATGTATTTGCTTCCATCGAAGATCCTGATGGAGTGGTTGTATCTGCAGAGCTAAACTATGCAGTAGGTGCAAGTTCGACTAACTTCCTATCTGTACCGATGACTGCTAATGGGAATACCTATACCGGCGTGATTCCCAGTGCTGCATTTAGTGATGGGGATATCGTTCAGTACTATATTTCTGCAACAGATGATAGTAGTCTGGTTTCCAATAGCCCTCCTGCTGCTGCTAATGGTCCTTTCTTTTTTGCAGTAAGTGATAATGGAACTACCATCAAAAATGTTCAGTTCACTCCATTTGAAAATGGTAATTCCGGTTATGCAGGCTTAGAAGTAACTGTGTCTGGAGTAGTTACAGCTTCTGCTCAGCCTAATGACCTGGGATTTGTTTATATCCAGCAGCCAGGAGAATCTGCATGGGCGGGTCTTCCCTTGGTTCAAAATGCGAACTTGAGTACCCTTTCAAGAGGAGATAGCATTACTGTAACTGGTCAGGTTCAGGAAAACTTTGGAATGACCTGGATGGTGGTAACTTCTTTTACCACAGAGAAAACCGGAGCTGAAGTTCCTGCACCTACAAAAGTCGATCCTGATGTATTTACTTTATATGACTTTGCGGTAAATGAGCAGTATGAGGGAATGTTGATTGAACTTGCCAATCCTACTGAAGGTGCTGACATCTTTGTAGTTGAGACAAATGCGGATGCAATGGGTGGAAATAATTTTGCTGAGTACCGTGTGGGTAGTAGTGATTTGACTGTTGATGGTTCAAGAGTACTTGCAGGGCGTGTTACTGGAGTTGCTTTCAGTTCACTTTCTTTCTCCTATGTAAATGATACTAGCTGGGTAACTAACTCGGGCGTAATGACAGTGGATCCTTGTGTCGTAACTGCAGGTGATACGATTTCGAGTCTAACCGGAATTATGTATTACAGCTTTGGTAATATGAAATTGCTACCAAGAAATAATGAAGATGCAAACAACTTCCGCGGTGCCAATTGTCCCAATGGAGTTACCTCTATTGAAGATGAGCTGGCTGGAAGTAAAGTGATTGCTTATCCTAACCCAAATAGAGGTCAGTTGACAGTAGCTTATACTTTCCCTCAATTTGTAGAAGGTAGAGTGAGAATGATGGATCTGATGGGTAGAACTGTGAAAGTTGAAGCCCTCAACGGGATAGAAGGTGAATTGAGGCTTGAGACAAGTAGCTTAAGCAATGGCACCTATATAATGTTGGTAGAAACTGAAGGTTATATCATTAGCCGTCATAGAATTGTTGTACAGAACTAATCTGAATAAATCAGGCACCGGGAGATTTGCTTCCGGTGTCTATATTTTCTTTCAAAGCTTTTAGCCTGCTGATGAAACGAATCCTACTGATACTATTACCCATTGTCCTTGTTGCCTGTGAAGAAGGTACTCCTTTCGCAAATATGGCACCGGACACGAAAATCTTTCTGGATGAGATCAAGCTCGAGGGGGATAACCGTCTAAATAGTGTTTTAACACTTCATTGGATTGGGGAAGATCAGGATGGATATGTAACAGGCTATGAACTTTCATTCGATAATCTGAGTTGGTCTTTTACAGAAAGAACAGATAGCACCTTCCGATTTGATATTCCTGAGGGTAGTGATACTAATGATATAGATTTTTATGTTAGAGCCATAGATGATAAGGGCGAAGTAGATCCTGAAGCCGCCTTTCTCAGGGTTCCCATAAAAAACACCCCACCTACCGCTTTACTAGATACTATAAATGTCGTTCCGGATGTTGTCTATTCTGCCTGGTCTGTCTTCTTTACAGTTGATGATTTGGACGGCTTTGAAACCCTGGATAGTACATTTGTTCGTATCAATGATGGAGCCTGGTTTGCGATTGATCGAAATGTAAACTTCCTCACATTTGTTCCTGTAAATTCAGGCCAGGAAGGTCTGCAGGAAGCCCGTGTATATACTGGTTTGGACGCAAGGCTTCAGGAAAATCTGATTGATGGAGTAAATGTTGGAGGAAATAATCGTCTTTACCTGAGAAATCGAGATATTTCTCGTTCGTTTAGTGAGATAGACTCTACCCAGGAGTTTCTACTTCGGAAAAGAGGAAGTGACTTATTGGTGATAGATGCGCATGGGGCAAATGCTGCAAATACGGTTTACTTTCCCATTTTAGACCAGGTTTATGCCGGGTATGACTATATAAATCTACAGGTCGAAATCCCTCCCTTCTGGGCACCTACCTTTGGATTTATTCTTAGTGAATACGACAAAGTATTCTGGTACTCCGATGGTGATGATAACTTACTGCAGAGCCAGCAATTGTTGATGGAAACGGCCGCTAACCAAATTCAGACTTATTTGAATGATGGAGGGAAACTGTTGATGTCGGCTCGGTTCCCCGTTAGCTTTAATGATCCTGGCCAAAAAGGTAGCTCGCTGGTCTTTGCCTTTACTCCTATGGATAGCCTTTCCAGCTCCCGAGGACAAGCACGCATAGCAACCAATTCTAAAGTTTTCCCCACAGCTGGCTTTGCCGAATATGATACACTTGTGGCAAGTGGTTTTATTGCTGGGGTAGATGCTTTTTACCCCAAGGATCCGGCAAATTCAATGTTTGAGGGAGAGTTGTTATCAAGTGGTGGCTGGGTAGGACCTCCTACTATTATAGCCAAGAGCCTTTTTACCAATGGTCAGACCAATCAAGTATTTGTGGGGGTAGAACTTCACAGACTCAATCAAGATGTTACAGCGCTCCAATCATTTTTTGATCGGGTGCTAAATGTTGAGTTTGATTGGTAAAGGGAGAAGAGGTATTCTCGTGCACTTGTGTTCTTGGGCATCAACTCAAAACGCCAACACCCCAGTACTCCAACACGTTTTACTCAGAAGTAAGAACAAGAAACAAGGAGTGGAGAAGTGAGAAGTTCTATTTATCTCAATTCGTCAGGACAATAACACATCTCATAAAAAAATCAGGCACGTGAATCACGTACCTGACAATCCTAAATTCGTTTTGTTCTGAGGGAAATATATGAACCCTAGAAGCGATTTCTTAACAGGGTGATAAACTCACCTACTGCTGAATCATTGTGATCTAAATTATTATTACTCAGGACAAATTTGTTGAGAATATCTTCAACTTCTGATTTGTCTTTTGAGTTGTTGATTTTGTCAACGATGATGCGGAAACGCACATTATTTCCTTCAAACACTTTTTGTACATACTGGTACTGCTTGTGAATCGGAATTTCGTCGAGTTTGATCGTCTTACTTCCATTCAGGTTATCAAGAACCTGCTTTTGGCTATCTTCTTTTTGATTAACTGTTTCGCCTACTGTTTTCGCTTTCTCATTCAGCTTGTCTAAAACTGAAGTAGGTTTTTCAACCGTTTCTGCTACTGGGGTAGGTGCTTCAACAGCTCCATTATTCTTTTCCTTGCTTAGGAATCGATCCAGGAAACTAACCGTATCTTTTTTAGTTTCGGCTACGGGTTCTGGCGCTGGATCTACAACAGGAGCTTGTGCTGCCGGAGGTTCCATATTTTCGGCCATTTCCAGGAACTCATCAACCGGCTTTTCAGCCAGGTTCTTTAGCTCTACAGGAGCTGCAGATTCTTCAATGGGCTCTGGGTCAGGGATCCGGCTTTTATCTACCACTTCTTTAACCTCTTCAACTTTTTCGATTATGCTTTCCTCGGAAGAAGAAAGTACATCGTCAAAATCAAGATCAAATACATTATCAGATTTGCTTTCTATTTCATCAAAGAAGCTAACTTCTTTCTTTTTGGCTTCTTCCTCGGCTTTTCTGCGGGCTTCTGCTTCCTCTGCTTTTTTACGAGCTTCTTCTTCGGCCTTAATTCTGGCTTCTTCTTCTGCCTTTCTTCGCGCTTCTTCCGCTTCCGCTTTTTTGCGTGCTTCCTCTTCAGCTTTCTTACGAGCTTCTTCCTCAGCCTTCCGTTTAGCTTCTTCCTCTGCTTTTATTCTGGCTTCCTCTTCTGCCTTTTTACGAGCTTCCGCTTCCGCTTTTCTTCTTTCCTCTTCTTCAGCAGCACGTTTTGCCTCTTCTTCCTCCTGCTTGGCTTTGTTGATCTCTTCCATTACAGAATCAATAGACTCTCCTGTAATTTTTTGGAAGATGTTTGCACGGTAGGATGCAAAAGACTCCTCGCTCTTTTTATTGAAGATGTCAAGAACTTTGTCCATCTTTTCAAAAAAGCCTTCTTTATCAATTTCAGCTAATTCATTCTTTTCATAAAACCTTAAAATGCTATTAACTACGAAATCGAGATCAGAGAAGAATTGAGAATACTTCTTATACAGGTCCAGTGAAATGCTGTCCTGATTGATAAAAAAGAAATTACCGAATGCTTCTTTAGGATTAAAGATCAGCTTCAGATTATTATAAGCAGCTCTTTCAAGCATAGGACGAAAATCTGCTGGTGAGATTTCTATATGCTGAGAGATCTGACTTTTTAGGGTATTCAGGGTAGCCTGTATATCCTCGTTTTCCAAATTGAAATAAGGATGTTTCAGTTTGTTAATTTGCATATCCCAAACTTGAAACACCTGGAAGATTAAGAACTTATTGATTTGGTTGTGTGAGGAGAAAGCTTTTAAGACTTCACCGCTTACAGGTGCATTTGCATCGAGATCAGACGCATTGATCATCCGCTCACTAGCCTTTTGAGCAAGTTCGTTCAACTTTTCCTCAGGTAGGTGAATTGATTCCATTCCTTAGAGTTAATTTAGCGCGCCAAATGTGTTTGCCTTGACGACTTAATATAAGGTTTTTTCAGTGTGAAAAGAAACTACGGTAAATTTAACGTTTTTGAAAAACTACTATTGCGTAATAGATCAAAGAAATGCGTAAAGAATGCATAAAACTTGTCTCTAAAACCATTCATTAATTCCTAAAGCCTCAATTTTAGGTCCAAAATGGGGGAATTGGTCAATCTATTAGCAGAGACACCACAAAAATTAAACCAAAAGCTTCAGATACCCCATTGTAAGAAAAATCCAAAAATAGAAGCATCTCAAATTAATTAAATCGCGTTAATATTTGCGGCCCATAGCGCAATTAATTGTCTTTTTTCACGTAAATTGTTTCAGTGAAACGCTATACCCAAATAGCTCTCCTTCTCTTCATAAGCTGCACTGCCTGTGAGGAACAAGTTGAAGTATTTGATCTACAGTCAGTTACAATTGAAGATCTATATACAATAGATTTGCCTTCACGTTTAAAAAGCGGTTATGACATGCATGATTATGCAAGTCTGCAATATTATGATACCCTTAGCAACCTTTATGTTATAGGGATAGAAGATGCAAAAGAGAACCTCGGTCAGATAAAAAGGCGTCGTCTTAAGCAAAAAAGTTATTTTAAGTTTGTAGAAAGTACCGTCTTCAGTGATGTGGACAGCCTCGTACTGGAAACTGAACAGGACTATCAATTGGGTCCGGATCTGAGTTTGCGGGCGGGCGATTATTATGCTCGGAGTAAAAACTGGGGAGATATCCCTGTTTTTTACCGCATAGCTGTTTATGAGAATTACGATTACTTTTTTCAGCTAGTGATCTGGATGCCTTATCAGGATCATTGTAAGGAGCTCAATACCTGGACAGATTCTACCATGCGTAGCTTTTCCTTTATGAACCAGGGAGAGCTCAATGGGATAGGGGAAAGGTAGTGGCAAAAATGAGGAAAGGGTAGTACCTTTAGCCTTTTATTGCAGACACCTATTATGCCGAACTTCCATCCTCTTACCGCTTTATCCCCCCTTGACGGTAGATACCAGAAAAAACTTTCTCCCTTATCTCCATTTTTCTCCGAATATGCCTTGATCAAATATCGGGTGCTGGTGGAAATTGAATACCTGATCTCTCTACATGGGACAGGAATCAGACCTTTGAGTAAGTTGGACGATGCAGAGAAAGGTTTTTTGAGGAAAATCTACCAGGATTTCAGTACGGATCAGGCGAGTCGGGTAAAAGAAATAGAATCTGTTACCAATCATGATGTAAAGGCGGTGGAGTATTTTATTAAAGAATACATCGATGCTTCAGGAAAGGAAAATCTGATCCGCAATAAAGAATTTATCCATTTTGGACTGACTTCTCAAGATATCAATAATACAGCTTCCCCCATGATGCTTAGGGATGCTCTACAGGAAGTCTATCTGCCACAAATCCATAAAGTTCTGGAAGTGCTGAACGGATATGCGGAGACCTGGAGAAATATACCCATGCTAGCTCGGACTCATGGACAACCCGCTTCTCCTACGACCCTTGGGAAAGAGTTTAAGGTATTTGCCAAAAGACTAGCTTTACATATAGAAGAATTATCTCAGCTTCCTTTTCCTGCCAAATTTGGAGGAGCTACGGGTAACTTAAATGCGCATTATGTAGCGTATCCCTCAGAAGATTGGCATCAGTTTGCGAAAGAATTTGTTGAAAATAGTCTGGGGCTTTCTCGTTCCTTCCCTACCACACAGATTGAGCACTATGATGGATTGGGGAGAATTTTTGATTGCCTCAAACGGATCAATACCATTCTCATAGACCTTTGTCAGGATGTGTGGCTGTACATCGCCAGTGAATACTTTCGCCAAAAAGTCAAAGCAGGAGAAGTGGGCTCATCCGCTATGCCTCATAAGGTGAATCCCATAGACTTTGAAAATGCAGAAGGGAATGCAGGTATGTCTACGGCTTTATTGGAGTTTTTGAGTCGTAAGTTACCAGTCTCTCGTTTGCAAAGAGACTTAACCGACTCCACGATCATGCGAAATGTAGGAGTAGGAGTAGGATATGCTTATCTGGCTTTACTTTCTTTAGAAAAAGGTTTGGGCAAACTTCTGGTTAATCCGGACGCAATTGCAGCGGATCTAAATAAAAATTGGGCGGTACTGGCAGAAGCTATACAGACTATCCTCAGGAGAGAAGCTTATCCTAATCCTTATGAAGCTTTGAAAGCCCTTACACGTGGAAAGAGTGGCATAGACGAAACCTCTCTGGCCGAATTTGTAGAGGGACTTGAAGTGAGTGAGGAAGTGAAAGCTGAACTTCGCGCACTCAGGCCAGACAATTACATCGGGAATATTGGCTACTAGAAGCTACTTCGGTTTTCCTCTTCGCTATCCTTACCCAATTCATGGATTTTCATTTCGAGATCTAGATCGCTGCCCGCAGCTGAATAATTATCTACGTAGCGGTAGAGCAGGTAATAGCATAAAGCACCTCCTGCCAGGCCAATAAATGTAAGGGAAAGTTCGCTTGGCTCCTGATCTGTAATCACATAGTAAATGATTCCAACAATAAAAGCTACAGCATATTGTCCGCCGTACCAGGCAAGTACACTGTAAAACCAATATAAATTTCTGTTTAATCCTTTGTCTACCGCTCTTTTTCCTACAGCTCTGGCAAGTATGATGACAATGATAATTCCTAGCATGTGTGTGAATTTATTATGTTTTCGATTTCAATTAAATGGCTTCCAATCAGATTTTCTTATTCTTCCATACCTATTTCATCAATTCTATCAGTGAGACTAGCAGGTAAATTCGGAGTCTCAAAATTATTATGATAAATCAGGGATAAAATCAGCAGGCAAAAGCCTAGGCCTATGAGAAGGGAGGAGCTCATCATGGTTATGCATACAATGTATCTTAAAGATAAGGATTTTTTTTGTCCTTTAATTCCTCTTTTCCAATGCGATCTATCTTCTCATCCCAAATATCCCGGGGAAGCTTTTCGCTTTCCTTTACTTTATGTGGAGCAAAAAATAGGTATAAGAGCAGGAGAATTATGAGGAGGATTAAGTGTGCTGCCATGGACTGGTTTATTTACTGAGCAAATGGAATAGTATTATTTTCTTTCTGCATCTCCACCAATCCTGTTTATTTTTTCATCCCAATAATCTGTGAATTCATTGGGGCCTTCTTTGTCCTTGTCATATTTTCTGTACATCCTATCTGAGACAATGAATGCACCTATAAGGCCAATGATAATTAGCGATACGGCCATGGTTGTAATTTATTGTTATTTTTTGGGCTGCTAAGCTTTCTTATTCTGGTACTTTTCTTTTTCTTAAAAAGGCATATAATCCGAGGCAAAGGAGGATAGAAACTATGGAGGCGAGAATACCATTTGTACCTTGTCTCGGTTCTTCCAAATGAAATACATCTTCCATCAAATACATGATTAGCTCCTGAGAACCAAACCAGAGAATGAGCGTCAGGAGGACGTATAGAATGGTACTCCTCTTTTTGGCTCTTGTTTCTACGCCAATGTTGATGAGTAGCAATATGAGGACAATGTAAGCGAACATAAGGTTGCGAGTTTGAGCTCAAATTAGGAAATCTTCTGGTTTAGCTGAAAGAGTTCTTTAGCATTTTGATTGGTCTGTTCGGCAACTGCCTCATAGCTGATTTCTTTCACTTCTGCGATTTTTTCAGCAACATAGGTCGTATAACTACTTTCGTTTCTCCTGTTTTTGGATTTGCGGAAAGGCTCTGGTGCCAGATAGGGGCTGTCCGTTTCAAGTACGAGGTATGCTAAAGGGATTTCTTTCACTACGGCCTGCACGTTTTTGCGATAGGTTACATTTCCGCCTATTCCCATTTTGAAGCCTCCAAGTTCCATCACCTTTTTTGCCTGCTCCCATTCCCCATCCCAACAATGAAAGACTCCTGTTAGACTATCTTCATTATGCTTTTGCATCAATTCAATCACTACATCCGTAGCTTCGCGCGTATGCAAAATAATGGGTAATCCATAAGATTTCGCCCAGCCAATCTGCACTTCCAGGCTAGCTACTTGATATTCTTTGCGTTCGATATTCTCCTTCCAGTACAGGTCAATTCCTGTTTCGCCTATCGCATAGTAAGTATACTTTCCACCATCCAGCCAAACTTTCAAATCTGCCAGGACCTTTTCAAAATCCTCTCCAGCATCTGAGGGATGAAGTCCCATGGTCGGATAAAAGAAATCCGGTGAGTGATCCGCCAACGCATGCATGCCTTCTATGGAATCCCGATCTATATTGGGTAAAAAGACTGCTTCCAGCACCTCCTTGGCTCTGCTGATTACTTCTTCCTTATCCTTGTCAAATTTAGAGCTGTATAGGTGAGAGTGAGTGTCGATTATTTTTTTCATGAAATTTAACATGTGTTTTGGTGTTGTAGTGTTGTAGTAATCTATGATTTAACTTCCGAACTACAACACTAAAACACTTCTCCTAAAGCCTCCTCAGCAATTCCTCCTTTTTTTCCTCATACTCGATAAGATTTAACTTACCATCATTGTAACGATCGTAGAGCATATCTATGGTTTTCATGATCTCGTCGCGGAGGTTGAGCCAATCCAATTCGGTATTGCTGTAACCCTTATAAGTTTTATTTACCAGAACTTCTGACTTCAGATCTTTGTGTGCGATTTGTTCAAAGATGCGATGCAGCGTTTTGGCTACCTGTTCGTTTTTTACTGCAAGTTTATGTGGGATAAATTGGGTTTGCTGATTGGCAAATACAGTCAATTTGCTTCCCTCTATTTGTACTTCTTTGATATCTTCCAATTCGAAGAAGCCATTGGGATAAAAACAACGGTCCTTGGTCAGGATAAGGGTGCCACTGCTAAACATCGTAGAATATTCATGCATAGCCAGGACGTCATTGGGACTTGAAATACGTGTATCCTTTATCAAAAGCTTCCCCAATTTTACAGCGGGTAATTGGGGGACGCGATAGAGACCATTTTTTTCATCCTGGGGAAATTTTTCTTTGATTATGTCAGCGTACATGTTCCTTCTTTCTTTTGGCAATAAGTGGCTGTATTCTTACTCAGCTGTAAAGGTACAAATTCTCTAATCTAAACACTCGCATAGTATTTGCGGTTGTCCTGTATATGCGAATTTGTTTAAAGACTCCTGTAAAAGGGAATTATGTAGATGTACTACGCGCTTTTGATCGGGATTTATTTGAAGCACTTGCTCCCCCACTCATTAAGTTAAAATTACTTAGATTTGATGGTTCAAAAAAGGGAGATGTTGTCCATCTGAAGCTTAAAATTTTGGGTTTATTCCAGCAAGAATGGATTGTCAAAATTACAGATGATCAGGTCCAGAATAAGATGGCCTGGTTTACAGATGAGGGTAGGAAGCTCCCTTCTGTCCTCAAGAGCTGGGAGCATAATCATATCGTTGAAAAGGATGGAGAGAATTCCATCATAGTAGATGATATTCACTTCATCCCTTCCAGTCCGCTAATAGGAGCCCTTCTTTATCCAGGTTTATATTTGCAGTTTTTGTGGAGGAAACCGGTGTATAAAAGATACTTTGCCAAGAAATTTGCACAAAAAACTACTTAATCCAAATCCCCTATCCACATCTGGCAATCCATCCCAATCGGGCTACCATCAGGCATAGCTATAACCGGTAAGGCTTCCCATTCTTCCGGATCATCCAGATAAGCTTCGATGAGTTGCATACTCATATAGTAGTGAGCTCTCTGCCCCCCATTGCTTACATTATCCATGCGATTATCTAGCCAGTCTGCAAGTTCATTGAGTTTGTAGTTGATGATCGCTCGGACCTGTGGAGTTGCATTCTCTTGCCTTCCTAAAACCATCATATGCTGTAAACTTCTGCTTTGGACCAAACGGAGGATTTCTTCATGGTAGGAACTTTTGGTCTCCATTTTCCAAAGACTAGAAATCAATTCATCTATGATCTCATCATAGCCTGGATAGCTTTGATCTCTGGCAGCGAATTCTACCAATCTATTAGCTCTTTGTGCATCCAGCATAAATGCAAGCGTGTGATTAGAAGCTGCTTCTGCTGCCGCCAAAGGATCGAGGGTAAATCCGGTTTTGATCTTGAAATGTTCTCTGCCTCTAGGATAGCCAACTGGCCTGGGAGGAATCATTTGAAGAATGTTCTCAGGGATTTCCAGGTTTTCAGGTTTTAAGGTATTGATCAGGGAATTGAAGGCTGCTTTTTGGGTTGCGGCACTAATCATACGGACTGGAACCTGATCTCCTCCCCTCACCGCATAAGAATAGAAAACCCCTCCCAATACTTTGGCGGTTGCTTCTACTTGATATCTATGTGAGAAATACAAGGGAACCAATACGTCTTCCAGCATAGCCATTGCTTCTCCTTCTGCTATATTGTGTTCGCCAAAATTGCTCATTGCCTTCTTTCTCAGAATTAGCATACGGTCCAGTTCTTCGGAAGCTCTTTTTCCGTTGTCCCACAAGTGAGCAAGGGGGTGTGCACCTCCTTTGGGTCTGGCATCCTGATCCGAAATGAAATTCAATTTCATTGCTCCATAGGTAACCCCCAGGATTTTTTGTAGTTCTGCTTCTTCATCTGTTCCCTCCGGGAAATCCTGATAGCCCCATAACACACTTCTCTTATCAAAGGCTCCAATTCCTACATCATAGGATTTCGAGAAATCAAGATTTCCGTTTTCGTCCATCAAAATAAGTGGATGAGGATAATCCATAACAGAAGATCTGCCATCCACACTGGCTGCAAAATTGTGCATCAATCCAATCGTATGTCCAACTTCATGCGCAGAGAGCTGACGTAATCGAGCCAAAGCAAGTTTCAACATTTCGGGAGAAACTGGCTTTCCTGCTTCATAAGCTTTAACCAAACCCTGAGTAATCAAAAAATCCTGCCTTACTCTCAGAGAACCTAAAGAAACATGTCCTTTAATGATTTCACCTGTACGAGGATCAGAAACGGAAGCCCCGTAGGACCAACCTCTGGTTGAGCGATGCACCCACTGAATGAGATTATATCGAACATCCATGGGGTCTGCTCCTTCTGGCATCACTTTCACCTGAAAAGCATTGTCATATCCTGCGGCTTCAAAAGCCTGATTCCACCATTTAGCACCTTCGATCAGCGCAGAACGAATCGGCTCAGGAGCGCCACGATCTACATAGTAAACGATTGGTTCTACTGCTTCACTGATAGCGGCACTGGGATTCTTTTTTTCTAATCTATGCCTGCGAATGAATTGTTTTACCAGGGGCGCATCAATGGGGGTTGCATAATCCTGGTAACGTATGGCATTGAAGCTTGATCTGGGATCGAACTTTCTAGGCTTATAATTACCATCGGGCAGTTCAACAAAGGAATGGTGCATACGAACTGTAACCGCTTCTGCACTTGGAACCACTGAGCGTATTTGTGAGCCTTGTGGATTTCCGGTGAAAGTAAGCAGGGCTTCAAACTCTGAATTCTTGGGAAAGTTTTTAGTAAAAGGAAGATATATTGCAGAGCGATTTGCATCCAATCTATAGGAACCCTGCCTCCCTCTTTGCAATCTCCCGCTGAGATTGTGAGAATCTCTCAACAAAAAAGGAGTCAAATCTACCAGCACTTTCCCTTCTTTTTCCGCTTCAACTCTCGCTCCCCATATCACGGATTGAGCGAAAGCTTCTTCTACCGAACGCTTTTCGTCGGCATTATTAGTTACAGCACGATAGCGTTGATTGGGCTGAATAAGCATCACTTTGGGACCACTACGGATGAACTTTACCACTCGGGTATTTCCCAATTGGCCTCGATCCAGTCCAATATCATTTGAACCAACACCTGCTGTGAGTGAGTTTACATAGAGAAATTCCTGATCGAATCTATCGATACTCAACATGATCTTTCCACTCTTCTCATCATAGAAAAAATCAAAATAGCCTTCAAAAGCTTTGAGATTTTCGGTCTTTGCGGTAAAGGGATCTTTTTGAGGAGTGTTGCTGGGGGAGGGAGATTGACTGACTTGCTGTGCAGTAGTACAACCAATAAAGAGTGCAGTTATCCAAAGGGATAGAACAAGCGTAGTTCTCATTTGCGATAGATTTAGGTTAGAAGATCTAAATTAACAATTCTTCGATCATCCACGCAATCCAGTCGTCGATTGTTGAGAAGAGATATTCTATTGAGGAGTATTGGCCTGCTTTTTCGTTTGGGCGACTACATAGCTGACCACCATACTGTAACTCTTTCTTCCTTCTTCTATGCCCTGGTATTTTAGGTAGCCTTCATAAAACTCCTGAGAGAATTTTGGGAAAAAGCCCGGGTATTTGATGTTTACATTTCTATTGGCATTGAGGTCAATCAGGATGCTAAGGGGAATTTTTTTATAGGCCATTTTAAAGCCTTGAGGATCGCGACGTGCATAGAGATTGGCCACATGCCGCCAGTAATTAAAATAACCCGAATAACGAATTAATGGAGACTCACTTTTGGTACATGCCAAATAAGCCCAGAAATTACATAGTCCTTCATCACCAAATCCATAGGCATGTGCCATTTCGTGGGCCATGGTAGAAGGGATGCTCACTTTGGTAATTCCAGCATCTACATGCCCCTGTCCTACATAGGGAATATAGATACCCTTCGCCCCTAATTGAAGTAGAAATCCTTTGGGATATAGTAAAATGGATTTTGGACGTCCCGGAATGGGATAATTATATTGAACCAGGGTTGCTGTTAGCTCTTCTCTAATTTCATTTTGTAGGTCTTTGAAATTATAAAGATGGGCATTAAGGGAATCGCTGATATCTAGAAAAAAGTCATTTTTGTAAAGCTCGTGGAACTCCTCTTGATGGGCAATTTGAAAATCGCGGTAAGAAATTCCTGAGCTATCAGCAAAAGCCTCTTCCAATTCATCCTTCCATTCCGGTTTATTTGCGATCAAAGCCTGATTAAAGAAATCATTGCTAATGAGGCCTAAGTCTTTTTTTGCCGCTAATAAAAGTTTAGTTACTCGTTTGTATTCATTTTCTACCTCTTCGTCAGTGAGTTCTGTAATGGTGAGTTTTAGCTGCTGAGAAACAGGAAGTCGCGCATAATTGAAGCCCCACATGAAGTAAAAAAGAAAAACTGCAGCACCAAGCAAGCCAAGTATACTTATCAATAGACTTCCGATTCTATTGATAAATGGACGTTCCTGACGATGGGGCCTTCCTTTCCTCCAACTTCTGATAAGATAAAAAATCAACAAAGGGCCAATGATATAGAGCAAAGGTATTGGAATCAGTCCAAGGGTATAGTCCCAAATCCACCGAAAAAGTAGAAAAATCCCACGGGAATAGACTACCTCTGTAAAGTAGGGATTGGACTTGAGAATGGAATTGATGAATAAGCTGAGGAGTCCAAGTCCCATCCAAACATATCGCCTGTCTAGTTTGAGGGATTTTTGTGTTTTTTGAGTGGGATCGGACATAAATATAAGATCAGGAATGCACTTCCTATTTCAAAATAATGAACCGATATAATTGAGAAAGGTTGGCTGGAAACCTAGTTATTTTCCAAATTTCATAGGGTAATCCGTGAAGATATCTCCTTTGGAAATTTTATTGAGTCTTTTCTTTACCAGCTGACGACGGAATGCAGAAACATAATCAGTGAAAAGTTTTCCTTCCAGATGGTCATATTCATGTTGGAGAATACGAGCTTTCAAACCAGTAAAAGTCTCTGTATGCTCTTTGAAATCTTCATCGAAATATTTCAAGTGTAAGGTGTCTGGGCGAGTCACCATTTCTCGAATATCTGGAATACTCAGGCAACCTTCTTCAAAATCCCATTTTTTGCCAAATTCGTCAACTTTTTGAGGATTGATGAAGACTTTTTTGAATCCTTCCATGACTTCCCCCTCATTGGCCATATCCTGCATGGGAGAACCATCAACTACAAACATCCGAATAGAAATTCCTACCTGTGGGGCAGCTATTCCAACTCCATTAGCATTGTACATGGTTTCAAACATGTTGGCGATTAGCTCAGTTAGCTCCGGATAGTCCGGGCTAATTTCCTGGGTTTCTTCTCTTAAAGCAGGGTGGCCAAAGCCAACAATAGGTAAGATCATATATGGTCCTTCTGGTCCTCGTCAATTCGGACTGTAAAATTGGGGCATTTTTAGGGAAGAAGCAAGGGGGGAAGGAGGTGTTCAGGAGGGATGGGAGTGTTGTGGTGTTTTAGTGTTATAGTCGTTGAAATAGAGAGAAATAAATATCTGGAACTAGAATACGAGAACACCTGAAAACTTCTCATTCCCTCTCCTTCATAAAATCCTGTAAAATGATTGTTGCACTGATTGTATTTACCAGATGCTTGTCGCGGCGCTTCTTTTTCTTAAGGCCAGCATCGATCATGGTTTGGAAGGCTTGTTTTGAGGTAAAGCGTTCGTCGCGATAGTGGAGGGTTTTGTCTGGGAAAGTTGTGCTGATCCATTTACCGAATTCACGGACTGCCTGAGTCGAATGGGTATCACTACCATCCATGCGGGTCGGGAATCCCAGTACGATCTCGGAGATATCTTCATTTTTGCAGAGTTCCTGCATTTTATCCTTGAGTTTATACGTATCAAAGCTGCCAAGACCTGTCGCAATGATCTGCAAAGGATCCGTCCAGGCCAAGCCTGTACGCTTACTTCCGTAATCTATGGCTAAAATGCGGCTCATAATTTAAGTTTTAAGGTAGTAAGGTGTTAGCGTGTTGGTGGTTAATTGGATTTTGATAGAAACTCTAATACCCTAATTCTCAAACACCCTAGCAGGTCTTGCTACTTTGGTAGCAAGACCCTAAAAGTGGTTCCTTTTTCCAATTCTGATGACTTTACAAAAATTTTTCCTTTGTGATAATTCTCTACAATTCTTTTTGTCAGACTTAATCCCAATCCCCAGCCTCTCTTTTTTGTGGTGAAGCCAGGCTCAAAAACCTTTTTGAAGTTTCCCTTAGGGATGCCTTTACCTGTATCAATCACATCTATATAAAAATATTTTCCCTGCTCTCCAGCATTGAGGGTGATTTCACCTCCTTTGGCCTGCATGGCATCCAAGGCATTTTTCAATAAGTTTTCGATCACCCAGTCAAATAGCTGAGGATTGACGTGAAGGGTGCTGTCTAAAGGAATATCATTGTTTACATAGAGTTTAATCTTTCCTCTTTGGGTCATTCGCTTTTTGAGATACCCAGAAGATCGGTCCAAAACTTCCTTTAGCTTAACCTCTATCAGTTCAGGTTTAGAGCCAATTTTAGAAAAACGCTCTGCAATATTTTCAAGTCTCAACACATCATGCTCCATCTCCTCCAATAACTCATGATCTTCGGGGCTTTCTTCCAGCTTTATTTTTAAAAGTTCAATCCATGCCATCAAACTGGATACGGGCGTTCCCAACTGATGCGCAGTTTCCTTCGCCAGTCCTACCCAAACCCTGTTTTGTTCATTTCTTTGAGCAGTAATGAATCCGTAAAAGACAAATCCAATAAAAAGTACAACAATGAGAATTTGAACATAGGGATACCACTTTAGCTGCTTGAGCAGATTTGATTCCCCATAATAAATGTATTGATATCGGTCTTTATCAAATTCTACTTCTATAGGATCGAAGCCTTTTTTGAGCTCGGATAATTTTTCTTCAACTTCTTCTGAAGCAACATCTGTCCCCATCCCAAGGCCTACATGAGATCCAACACTTTCATTGTCTTCATTAAGGAGAATGATAGGAATCCGGCTAATGGTATCCTGCATGATGTGCTGGATAAAGTAGGATACTGCGAATGAATACCCTTCCTCAGCATTTTCAGCCTCCAAAATTCCAAAGCCATCCTTAAACATTTCGATCCTTGCCCTTTCTTTTACCGAAAGCTCTTCAGCAAGATAATTTGAGTAACCGATCGAACCCATCACAATTGCAAATGCAACTCCGAAGATCAGCCATCGCGACAAGGGTTGAGATTCTAAATTGAACATATTAGTGGAATGTGCTTCTTCAAAGGTAAGGGAATTTGCCATGGATCGACAAGAGGTACTATTTTTTTACCGCGTAAGGCTTACACTCCTGCCAAACAATTCTTCTAATTGCTTATGGCTTTGAGACCAGGAATAATTTTCTTCTACAAATCTTCTTCCGTGGCTGGACTGAATTAGGATGTGGTCGGGATTTTTTAATAAGAAGAGGCAATGCTCAGCCAGGCCTTCGAGATCATCTGCGAGCAAAATCTCCCGGGGAGCTTTTGCTCCAATGGCTTTATTGACGATGGAGGTGCTTACACAGGGAATACCCATGGCCATGGCTTCCAGTATTTTGTTCTGCTGACCCGAACCGGAAAATAAAGGAGCGGCAAATATTTTTCCTGATGCATAAGCCTCCCGTATATCTTCATACCATCCACCTATACTTACACCAGGTATTTTTTCTAATTCAAGGACTTGTTTGACGGGTCTTGCGCCAGCGAGTAAAAGCCGGACCTCGGGTAAGTCTTTCCTGATTCTTGGGAGCAATTGAGTTGCGAGGAATTTTGCAGCCAGGATATTGGGTGAATATCCCAAATTTCCGACAAAAACGAGATCAAATTCAGCTTGGTTTTCCCTTGCATGGAAATAATCGGTATCTACTCCATTTGGAATAAGCTGTATTTTGTTCCTGTGAGGAGTAAGTAAAGCTTCTCGATCTTGTTCAGAAATAATACAATGGCTATTGAAATCTATAAAAGCTAGCTCCTCATAAGCCCTCAATTTGGAGGCTTCCCATCTAAAAAGAAAGTGTTTAAGTCCAAAGTGATGCCTTGCCCGTCTTTTCATCCCAAGTGAAAAGGCATCCATATAATCTATACTTTTCTGGGATTCCATCCCTTTTACATAAGGTGCCATTCGAATGAGCTGGCAATAAATGCGATGGGGTTTCAACTCTTCTGCGATCTTCAGAATTTTTTTGTGAATACGTTTCCGGTAAAAATAATGAACCTGAAAAGGCTTTGAACTAAACAGGCCTTTCAGTAAAGAAAATGCTATGCCTCCCTTACGGATAGGAAAAATGTGGATAGAATCACAAAATGATTCCAAATGCTTTCGGTGAGCTTCTTCCACTTCCTGATCACTGATGGATATGAGATGAATTTCATGGTTTTGTGAAAGGTGGCGGATTTGATGATATATCCTGAGCTTATCCCCTTTTTCAATGGGATAAGGGAAGCGGGATGTCAGGATCAGTAATTTCATCTCAGCCAGCAAATTTAGACTTCCTTTCGAGTATAGCAAAAGAGATAGGCGGTCCCGCCTATTAACTGATCATTTTTCTCATTGATAGTAAGTTACCCAGGTGCATACTTTCATGGATATTATTGAATAAAACCGCATCTTCTACAGAATTGATTTCAAAGCCATAGCTGGTAGGGTATTTTCTTGTTTTCTTAAATAAGCCATCTTGAAAGTCCTGTGCACATTGATCGGATGTGCTTATCAACAATTCCTGAATCATTTGGATTTCGCGCTCATCTACGGGATCAATAGGGCGAGAACCTTTGCGATATTTTTCTACCATTTCCTTTCCGACCTTCATCTCATTCCCAGTCAATCCATAAATCAATAGCTGCTGAGTGACCACTACATGTCCCAGGTTCCAAATGAGGTTGTTGTTGAAAGCTGGTGGAATATAATTTAGCTGCTCAACTGTAAAGGCCTGAGCTATATTGAGCGCATTCTGGCGAGTTGCTCTGTGGATTCTGAATTGTTCCTGCATGAGAAATATTAAATTTTGATAGGTGAATATTCGTGATTTATTCAGCAATTAAGTCTTTGAGTAATGCAGCTGTTTCATGAGGATACTCTAGAGGAAACATATGCCCTCCCTTTTCGATGGAAATAAATTTAGTATCCTTGAAACGCTTTTTTTGTTCATTAAAGGAAGTTCCGATCATCACGCTCCCTTTTTTGGGGTAAAGGTAATAACTGGGCATATCAAATTTTCCGTGTCCGATCCTGATCGGACTATAAACGAACATTTTTGACTCCAATTCAGCAGGGATCCGTAAGGTGTAATCAGATCCATCTGGCACGAGGCTGCTTTGGACATAATCTTCAAAGCACGCTGGATGAAAGCTTCTAAAAAGCCTTTTGGGTTTCCAGTATGCTCTTGCTTCATCTATGGAGTTAAATTCATCTCTCCGTTTCTTGGCATTTCTGGCAATGGGGATTACCTGATCTGCAATGCCAATGCTTCTTGCCATTGCAGAAAATAATCGGAATCTCCGGCTGAGCAAAGGGGGATCGATTAGGATAATTTTTTCGAAAAGTTCTGGAGCCTTCTGTGCGGCCCAAAATGTCAGAACCGCACCAAAGGAATGACCAATGCCAATAACTGGCTCCTTTTGTTTGATTTCAATATCTTCAATGAGCTCATCGACCATATTGCGCCATGAATTTCGCAGTCTATATCTGCCCATGCCAAAAACCGGAACGTAGCTCACAGGGTGAGGCGCTAACTGTTTGAAGAAATATGCATAGCTTTCTGCTGGAAAGCCAGTCGCATGAGAAAATTGGATAGGTATCACAGATGCAAGTTGGTGATTTTGATTCACCAATAAAAAAATGGCGAATCTCCGTTATAAACATAATCAGAAATTCGCCCCTTTGTTTTCTATTGCAAGCTATCTGCTGGGACAGGAGCTAAGAAAAATATCTTCTATCTTTTGCTCATCCTCAATGATGCTGAAAAATTCATTGACATAAGCCAAAGCTTCCTGTCTCTTACTTTTGGGAATGAGTTCGAAGTTCATAAAGAGTTCTTCCAGTTCTGGCCTTTTTGATCGAAGGAACTTAAATAAGGTTTCGTACTCAACTCGGGTTCGGCAAATATTTCTAAAATATCTTCGATCAAAACCTTTCTCCAAGCCAGTATAAGGTGCCTGTACGCAAGCTGCAAAATCGAAATCATAAGGAATCGGGATGATTTCCTGATTTGATTCCAATCTGAGCAGACTCATGTTTTTTCGCTGCGTAATCCCCCAATCCAGATTACCAATCATAAATTGGAACATATTCAAAAGGCTAAGCTGATCATGCGCAACCTCAGCACTAGGGATTTGTGCATCTTCACTGATCAATTTCCCCTTAAGCCTTTCTTTCAAAGCTTTATCACTTTCAATCAGGAAAGCATACGCATTTACGCCAGGCATGCCTTTGTCCCGATCCCGATATTGGACTTTGATGAGACGGACCTTATAAGAATAAGGGGTAAGCAGGTTGTAAAACTTGTAGATCATAAACTCACGCATCAGGTATTCTTCCCCCTGACAGTGCGTGACTAGTTTGATCTTCTTTTGAGCTTCGAAAATAGTTCCTGCTCTTTCTTCTTTCTTTATCTTGAGTTTGAGAGGAGGAAAGGGGCAAATATCCGGCCTTCTACGGTAGTTACCTCTTACAGCTATCTCTCCATCTATAATGATCTTTTCTTTTCCAACCTTATATGAAATAACGACTGGTTGATCAGGGGCTTCCTCACTGCGATCTGCAATCAGTTCGCTGAGGGGTGTTTCAATTTTGATAGTAATGATCTCCTCGGAATCAAACATCCTGTTTTGCCCAAAACTATTAGAAAGCAAGAGAGCTATCAGGATGAGAAGTACGGTGATAGGACGATGCATAATTAAACGAATTATTTCCTATAACGAGGGTCTCTGAGAAAATAGATACTATTTTGACCTATTTTGGTTGCTCCATTCGCAGAAAAGAGTCCAAAATATATCGAAAGGTCTGAATTTTGCGTAAGCAATCTCGGACACGGTCTATCATCGCCGTGATTTTACCAAATTTTTTGCCATTTTTGCGCTCTGGAAAATTAAAAATATGTTAACTATTTTTTCTCGTATTCAAGAAGCCGCTGCTGCTGCCGTTGAATCTCATTATGGAGTTTCAGTGGATGCCTCCAGTCTGAGTGTGCAGGAAACACGCAAAGACTTTGAGGGCGACTTCACCCTTGTTACTTTCCCGCTTACCAAGTATAAATTAGGAGCTCCCCAACAAATCGGTGAGACTCTGGGTGGATTGTTGCAAGAGAGGATGGAAGAAGTGGTGGCATATAATGTAGTAAAGGGCTTTCTGAATTTAAGTCTGTCTCAGAAATTCTGGTTGGATTTTCTGGCCTTAACTCATACAGATGATTCCTTTTTTCGAAATACAATTGGAAGTGGAAAAAAGGTTGTTGTAGAATATTGTTCACCTAATACCAATAAGCCCTTGCATTTAGGGCATCTCCGAAATATTGTACTAGGATATTCTCTGGCCCAAATCCTTGATGCAAATGGATATGAAGTGCATCCAACTATCCTTTTCAATGACCGGGGAACAAATATATCCAAGTCCATGGTTTCCTGGCAACTGGCAGGAAAAAATGACAGCCCAGAAAGTGCAGGGAAGAAAGGCGATAAGTTCGTCGGAGATTATTATGTGGAGTTTGGACTGGAATTGGCGGCACAGGCACAGCCATTTATGGATCAGGGCCTGAACAAGCGCGATGCGGAAAAGCAAACCCCCATCATGCAGAAGGTCAATGATATGACCATCGCCTGGGAAGCCGAGGATCCAGAAATTCGGGATCTTTGGAAACGAATGAATGGCTATGTATATGATGCGGTCAATGGGACCTTTGAACGCTTAGGAGTTGCTTTCGAAAGTTTTTACTATGAGTCAGCTGTTTATAAGCGTGGAAAGGAAACAGTAGCAGAAGGACTTAAAAAAGGGGTTTTTTACGAAAAGGAAGACGGGGCTATTGAAGTTGATCTGACAGACGAGGGGTTGGATAAAAAACTCATGCTGCGTAGCAATGGTACTTCCTTATACATCACCCAGGATTTAGCGGTAGCTGAAGATAAATACAAAGAATTCGGTATGGATAAATCTATCTATGTCGTAGGAAATGAACAGGATTATCATTTTAAGGTACTTTTTAGCGTTCTAAAGAAGTTAGGAGTGCCATATAGTGAAGGCTTGTTCCATTTGTCATATGGAATGGTTGAGTTGAAAGGAGGGGGGAAAATGAAAACCCGTGAGGGTACGACTGTTGAAGCGGATGATCTCATGGATGATATGATTGAGAAGGCGCGAGAAGAAAGTCAGAAAAATCCCGACAAAATTCTGGGTATGTCTGAAGAGGAGCTGGATAAATTGTACAAAATGCTCGGGATTGGAGCCTTGAAATATTATCTGGTGAAGGTTGATCCTAAGAAGCGAATGATCTTTGATCCGGATGAATCTATTGATTTGAAGGGGAATACAGGTCCATTCATCCAATACTCTTACACACGGACCCAGGCGGTAATGCGTAAGGCTAAAGCGGATTTTCTGGAATTTTCAGCAGATAATCAGCCAGAGGAGGCACTTCTGGATTCTGAACGGGGCTTGATGAAACTTATCCAGAAATTCCCCTTAGTTTTAAAAGAGGCAGGTGAAAGTTACAACCCCTCTTTAATCGGGAACTATGCTTTCGAACTGGCAAAAGAATACAATCGCTTTTATCATGAGGCACCGATCCTAAATGATACAAAGCCTAAAACCAGCCAGTTCCGTTTGGCACTGTCAAGCTTTGCAGGGAAATTGCTAAAGGAATGCATGCGTCTGATAGGCGTAGATATGCCGGACCGCATGTAAATCTAATTGCAGAGATTGCAGGAATTTTGTAAATCGTAGGGAGCCTCTGATTCTCCCATAAGAAAGAATTCTTAGAAAAGATGTTGAAATATTTTATCAGTCGAGAATTTCTCTATACCCTTGGAGCTCTCTTTGTAGGGGGAATCCTGGTTTATCTCGCAATATTCTTCCTCATCCTTCCGCTCTACACTCGTCATGGAGCAGGTATAACCATTCCTGACGTTCAAGAAATGGCTTTGGGTTCTGCTGAAGAAGCTTTAGACGATGTGAAATTGAGACCTCTGGTTTCGGATTCTGTTTATGTTGAAGGCCTTGAGCCGGGTACAGTGATCAAGCAATATCCTGCACCCTACACCCGTGTAAAGCCAGGTAGATTGGTTTCTTTAACCATCAACCAAAGGCAAGCTCCAATGGTAATCGTTCCTGATCTCAAGGATATGATTCTGTATCAGGCAAAGGTTCAGTTGGAAGGAGTAAAATTGGGACTGGGAAAAATTACATATGTACCTAAGTTGGGTAAGGATAAACTTCTAAGCTATTCCTATAAAGGTCAACAACTCAAGCCCGGAGATAGGGTTCCTTTGGGTTCCAAGATTGATGTGGTCGTAAAACAGGGAGTCGGATCCAAAATGGTGGTCGTCCCTGATTTGATAGGGCTCACTTATGAAGATGCAGTTAACCTTATCCAGTCTATCGGGCTAAATCTCGTACCAAATTATCGTGCTGGAGGAGAACCCGATGAGCAGGGACTCATATACAGACAAGTTCCAAAAGCGGAATATGGCGAATCCCTCAATGTAGGTTCATCTGTAGATGTATTTATCTATGGGGAAGAACCGGAGAGTAGGGAATAAGCCACTTTAGACCCACCGCCTCAAGCGCACACTCCCTTGGCCAAGTTTGTCCAATGGAGCGCAACGTGGTGCCATTTACCACCGCTGCCATCCCTAGCAAAGTCGAGGGACCTCAATAAGGAGCCGAAATAATCCATTCAACACTAGATTTGGCTAGGCCATGGGCTACTATCTTAGACCCTTTCACTTAGGTCAGGGTGCCAGCCGTGCTTGGTATGAGAGGTGTTTGCCTGCAGGGGGAAGGGTTCCGCGGAAGGCTCTACAAGTCCTCGATCTTCACCACTCTCCCTTCTTTGGCGGATATCATCGCTGCCTGAAGAATCTCCATCACTGTAATGTTATTTTCCAGGCTGGAAAGGTCGGAAGGTTTGGTTTCTATCTCACCTCGGATTACTGCCATGAAATAGGCAAAAGGATCGTTTAGCGGAGCTTTGCGTGCAGTGATTTTGGATTTCTTTGCGCCTTCTTTTTCAGTGCGCATGACTTCCAGCTCTTCCCTGTTGTTTGCGTGGATGTAGCCTTTCTCGGTATAAACCTCCATGTCCTTTCGGTTATAGTTCCAATTCCAGCTGGCCTGAATGATGGCTTGAGCTTTTGGATAAGTAACGATGATTGTCGCCTCATCATCCACCTTGGGATAGATATGGGGTTTGATTTGTTGGGTAGTGGCGCTTACTGCTATAGGCTTTTCTCCCTCCATCAACCAGGTACTTAAATTGGCTCCATAACAACCAAAGTCAGTGAGTGCTCCGGCTCCATTCCAATAAGGATCGGTTAGCCAAACGAGAAATTCTTCATCAACTCCAATTTCTTTAGGACCGGGATGGCCATCATGAATGACTATTTTTCTGATATCGCCAAAAATCTCTGCTTCTGTTTCTAGCAGTGCTTTTGTCTTGTGATTCGTACTGTACCAGGTCGTTTCGTAATTGGTGAGGAGGTGAATTTCATGCTTTTTTGCTAATTCTTCCATCTGTCTTGCATGATCCAAACTAACAGCCAACGGCTTTTCGACCATCACATGAATTCCTTTTGGAGCGCATATTTCAACCACCGAAAGATGATCCCGAATCGTATTGAATGCCGTAACAGCTTCCGGCTTTTTTTCGGCCAATAATTCCTCTAAAGAATCATAAACCAAATCCATGCTCATTCCATATTGCTTGAGGTAGCGCTGGGCGAGCTCCTTATTGGGTTCTACAATACCTACTAGCTCAAAATCTCCATCATCTGCTCTGCCCAGGATCCAGTGGACATGTGTATGAACTAATCCCACTACAGCGATTTTCATCGGTTTTTGCGAGCTTGAGTTTTGGGATTTTGAAATGGGAATTAGAGAAAGAAGTATCAGGGAAATTAAAAGCGTTTTTATCATCTATCCAGATTTTTATTCGGTTGGTCTAGTAGGGCGATTAAAGATGAATTCCTGAATCTTCCAGTCTCCATCCTGATCCTTGATCCAATGGGTCATACTACGGGCATCAAATACCCAATCCGTGCTATCCTCGCGAACCCAGTTTACTTTGAAATGCCCTTGCTCTATGGCATGCTGGTCAATGACCTGAATCTGATCAATGGAATGATCATAACTTGAGCTAATATTCACATCAAAAAGGGTTTCATAAAAATCCTGTATGGCTGCACGCCCCATTTTTATATCTGAGTCCGGAGGTATGTTTATGCCATCAATGGTATAAAAGGTCATAAGCTTTTTGGCATCCTCTGCTTCCCAAGCTTGCTTAAACAGGTCCCAGGTAGCACGAATTTCCTTGCGTGATTGAATTTGGTATTCCTCGGGATTGAATTCTTTGCTCTCAGAGCAACTTGCCAGTATAAGGCAGGTGGTTAAAGCGATGAGTAGTCGATTCATGATTCTAAAAATTACCTATTCTCTGTGAGTTCCTGTATTTTTTCTTTTACTCCTTCAATTTTTGGATCGGCTTTCAGAGCTGATTCATAAGCTTGAAGTGCAAGCGTATTTTCACCCATTTCTGCCTGAATGTTTCCAATTCCTCTTAAATAAGGTCCTGGCTTTTCAGCATAGTCATTTATAATCAATTGGAGAACATTAACCGCAGCTTCTGGCTTCTCTTCTTCATGTAAGACGCTAGCCAGGTACCATAGTTCATTCTCCACTCCCCAGACGGCATCTTTTTCCAAATCTGCTTTCAATTCCTCATACTTTTTCATTCCTGCCTCTACTCCTTCATGAAAGTAGGTTTTTCCAATTTTCTCAGCAGTCATTTCCTTGGGGATAATATAGCTTTTGTCATGGAGAATGTTCTTAAGCTGATAAAGAATCGCTTCCATATAATTGCTTGAATGATTGCTGAGAAAAATGATGGTATGGTCCTCTTCGATTTCCCTGTGAATAAAGGTCCGAAAGCCTACCCAGCCTCCTCCATGAGAAACGGTCTTTTTCCCAGACAAGGATTCCCCAATGCTCCAACCAAACCCATAATCATGAGCCTCTCCATTGGCAAGCTTACCCGGAGTGAAAGCTTCTTCCAGGCTCTCTTTTTTGACCAGCTTTTCGGTATAAAGGGCGCGGTCCCACTTAAATAGATCTTCAACCGTAGAAAATACCCCTCCATCTCCCTTGACGGGATTGAGGTAGTGACTATCGTTGTATCTAAGTTTTCCTCCCAGGCCTTTTGTAAATCCAAATGCTCGTAAAGGCATGTTGGGATCGGGACCCGGAACAAAATTGTAGAAAGAAGTATTACTCATTTCAAGTGGATCGAAAATCCTCTGTTTTGCAAAATCGGCAAAAGGAATTCCAGATACTCTTTCTGTCACAATTGCCAGACAGAGATAAGCGGTATTGCTGTATTCCCATTTCTCACCCGGAGCAAAATGCCTTTCGGGCTTATGTTCGACTAAAAAGGAAAGCATGTGTTCATTGCCCTCAATGAATTTTTTCGGATCATCATCTTTAAGCTCAGTTTTCCACTTATTATCAAAGAGGCTTTCATAAGACGGAATACCGGAAGTGTGATTCATCAGGTGCCTTAGCGTGATCCCTTCATAGGGTAGTTCCGGTATGAAATCTTTTACATCCTGATCATAGTCCAATTTTCCTTCCTCCTTCAGCATCATAATCGTCATACATGTAAACTGCTTGCTAACCGAAGCCAGGCGGAAAATATTCTCCACTTTCATAGGCGTTTCCGGTTCAATATTGCTAAGACCATAAGCGCCTGTATATGCTACCTTGCCTCCTTTAGCTATGAGTACAGTTCCATGAAAGATGCCTTTTTCATTTGCTTTAGCGAGGAGGTCATCAATTTTCTGCTGAAGATTCATGTCTGAACTTGCTTGTTCTTTGCAGGAAGAAAGTAGGGATATAAAAATGAGGAAAATGATAGACAGAAGTGTAGTGGGTCGCATCCTTTTTTGTTTAGACGGAATGAGGTAATGATTTGCGAGAGTATTAAATAAAATCATTTAATACTCTCGCTCAAAATTCTGATGTATCTATTTACTTCCTGACTCGTGTCGGGAATTTAGGTGTCTTGTATTCTTTGGGTGGATTGGCTTTCAATTCCTCAAGTATTACCTCAATGGCTTTTTCCAACTGAGGATCTCTTCCTGCAATTACATCTTTTGGCAATTGTTCTACCTCAATGTCTGGAGCAACTCCTACATTTTCGATTCCATAACCTTCTTCTTCTGTGTAGAAAGCAACATTAGGTGCCGTAACGGAACCTCCATCTATAAATTCAGGATAGCCCAGTACGCCGACCAAACCTCCCCAGGTTCTTTTTCCGATCAATTTACCCAGACCAAATTTGCGGAACATCCATGGGAAATAGTCTCCCCCTGAGCCGGCAGTTTCATCTACCAGCAGTACTTTGGGACCCTGGATTGAGGCACTAGGAGCCTTGAGGTCATTTCCGTAGCGGAACTTCCAGTGAGATTGGTAAGGCTTTTTGAGCATGTCTATATAGTAATCCGCCAATTGACCTCCGCCATTGAATCTCTCGTCTACTATGATGGCTTTTTTATTGGCTTGCGGGAAAAAGTATCGTTTGAAATACTGATGTCCCGCATAAGCTGTATTAGGCACGTAGACATAGGCTACTTGTCCATTGGTGGCTTCGTGAACCTTTTTCATGTTTCCTTCAACCCAATCTCTATTTCTCAGAGCCCACTCGCTATATAAAGGCACTACTTTTGTCGTGCGGGAATCTGTCATATTTGGATTGGGACCAACCGTCAGTTCGACGATTTTCCCGGCAGTATTTTCAAAGAAACTGAATAGGTTTTCATTTGCACTCACTTCTTTGCCATTTACCGCGAGCAGGAATTCTCCTTCTTTTACATTTACTCCAGGTTCTGTTAAAGGTGATCGCAAGTCGGGGGTCCAGTTTAGTCCTCCGTAAATCTTTTTGATTTGGTACCGATTTTTATTTACAACATAATCAGCGCCCAATAATCCCCCACTTACCCGATCCGGATAATTCATTCTCTCTATCAGTCCCTGAAAACGATGGTGCCCAACGGCTAACTCACTACACATCCAGCGCATGACGGTATAGAGATCACTTCGGCAACTGATATCATCTAAAAATACTTCGTATTTCGCTTTCAAGGCATCCCAATCTGCTCCGTGGTAACCCGGATCATAGAAATAATCACGATTTACTCTCCAGGCTTCATTGAAGATGTTTTTCCACTCGGCTTTTGGGTCAATCTTGACGCGGATGGCAGCGGTATTCAGGCCTCCCTCTGGTTTTGCGCCTACTCCAGAAATACTCCAATTGCCGCGACTAGCAGTAAGCATTTTTTTGCCATTGGCTGATATTTGGAACCAGTTGGTTGGCATAAGTTCTTTATTCTCCCGCTTTTTCAAATCGTATTTATGGAGCATGGTCGGTCCTCTGAAACCCGGACTTTGAGAGAGGTAATAGATTTGTCCTTCTGCGGGAACGGCTAGCCTGCTGTACATACCTGAACGGAGAGGAATATTAATGATGCGATTTTCTATTCCTTCAAGATCAATCCTGAACTCTTCTTTTTCTTCCGTTTTTTCTTCTGTCTTTGCTTCCTTTTTCTCTTCCTCTTTAATTTCCTCTTCATCATTTTCTTTGGCAAAAGGAGAAATAACTTCATTCTGAAGAGTTGCCAGGTAAATGGAGTTACTCATGAGCATGTCATTGTTGGACTGGTCAAACCAGTTTACCACAGGACCTGCATCTGTAGAAGCCAGCATATAGATGTACTTTCCACTTGGATCAAAAACCGGATCACTTACGCTGGAAAGACCATCAGATAAGGCAAAGGACTTGTTTTGGTCTAAAGAATAAAGGTAGGCACGTTCGTAATTATTCTCGCTGATGATGGTATAGGCTACCCATTTGGAATCATGGGACCAGGAGCCAAATAAATCTCTAAATGGCCCAGGTACGTACATACGGTCAGCGTCGATTTCTTTAATTGCACTGCTTTCTACATCTAACATAAAGAACTTCCTTCCGTTATCCACGAAACAGAGCTTTTTGCTGTCAGGGGACCAATGAATGGACGCATAAAATCCGCTGCCATTCAGGGCTATCATCTTATCCTCCATGGCAGGTATCTGGCTTTTCAGATGTAAGGCATATTCTCCACTGGCATCTGAAAAATAGGCGATATACTTACCATCTGGTGACCATTGAGGATACTTTTCATGGGCTCCCTGGCTTTCTGTCAGATTTTTCGGATCTCCTTTTTTTGCAGGAACGGTAATGATATCTCCTCGAAAATCAAAAACTGCTCGGGCTCCGGAAGGTGAAATGGCTGCACTTCTCAGATAACGGTTACCCGAAACATAGCGGGGACGCAATTCGAGTAGATCGGTTGAAATCCCAATTTTGATTTTGCTGTGTGAATTGTTTTTGGGGTCGAAAGTATGCAAATAGCCAGCTTGCTCATAAATAATAGAAGATGCTCCTGCTTCTATGTCAGTCACCGGGAAGTCTTCATATTCAGAATGCTGACTTACCTTTTTGCTTTTGGAATCATAGGAGTAAAGGTTGAATTCTCCTTCACGATCGCTATTGAAGTAAACTTTGTTCCCGATCCATACCGGATGAGCGTCATTGCTGCCTCCTTCTGTCTTGGGAATTTCTTCTATTTCATGATTTTTCACATTGTAAATCCAGATTCTTGTCTGGGTACCCCCACGGTAGTTTTTCCATTGATCAAAACGATTCGAGATGGGAGTATAAGCTATGTATTTTCCATCAGGAGAATAAGCAGCGTAAAAGGCATTGGGAATGGGTAGTTTCTCAATTTGTCCTCCTTCTATTGGCACAGTGTATAGCTGTATGTAGCGGTTGGTGAAGGTGCTTCTTTGAGAAGCAAAAAGGACATGTTTCCCATCCGGAGTAAAATCTCGAACCAAATCCTGATAGGGATGCCAGGTGAGTCTTTGTGGAACTCCTCCTGTAACTGGCATAATAAAAACATCCAGATTTCCATCATACTCAGCTGTAAATGCGATCTTACTTCCATCAGGAGAGAAAACAGGATTTTGTTCCACTCCTTCATCGATGGTCAGTCGTATAGGATTACTTCCATCGCGATCTGCGATCCATAAGTCTTCTGCATAAATAAAGGCGATGTGATTTTCGCTAATTGCGGGGCTATGCATCAAGCGTGTGTCTACAGGATTTGTAGCATGAAGCCTACTTGCAATACAGAAAAGGAAAAATAGATAGCTCAAATAGATAGCGAGTTTTGAAGAATTCATGCGTGTCTTATTTGTAGGGTGAATTTTTATTTTTAAAGAATTAATTTACAAAGACTTGCCAATCGGACAGGCTTCGATCTGCAAGCTATTAGCTTCTATCGATCAATAGAAAATTTGAGTAACTCGTAATTCCGACCTTTACCGAGACTGCTGAACCCCATTCTTTGTTACTCCAAAAGCGAAAGATTGTCCAGTTTCAGACCTGCTTTGCAATATCGGTTTGGTATTTTCGTAATTTCAGCTAAACTTTGATCCCCTTTTAGACAGTAATCATCTTTAATCTATATGAAAAGAAATCTTTTAAGTACCCTTATCCTGCTTGGGATGCTGATGGGAGTTGTGTATGCCCAGGATACTCCAACCTTTGCTAATAAACAAGATAGTATCTCTTATGCATTGGGCGTGGATATTGGGAAAAACCTCGGACGAACCGAAGTTCCTTTGAATTATGATGCTTTGTATAAAGGCATGGTTGATTTTATTCAACTGAAGCAAGCCGAAATAGATGAAGCAACTTGCCAAACGCTTATTCAGGACTTTTCTCGTCAAGCTCAAGAAAAGCAAATAGCTAAATCAAGAGAATTGGCTGCTGCAGCTGCTTCCAAAGGAAATGAGTGGTTGACGGCTAACAAGCAAAAAGAAGGCGTGGTAGAATTGCCAAGTGGACTTCAATACAAAGTTATTCGCGCAGGTAGTGGAGCCAAGCCAACTATGGCCAGTACGGTAAAAGTTCATTACGAAGGAACCCTACTCGATGGAACCAAATTTGACAGTTCTTACGATCGTGGAGAGCCGATTGAATTTCCTTTGGGTAATGTTATCCGTGGATGGCAGGAAGGCCTCCAGCAGATGACTCCCGGTTCTAAATATGAACTTTACATTCCTGGTGGTCTTGCTTATGGCGAAAGAGGTTCCCCTCCTACCATTGGACCGAATGAAACTTTGATCTTCATCGTTGAATTGCTTGAGGTCAAATAAGGAATTAGAAAGAAATTGAGAGGGAGGCAATAGCCTCCCTATTTTTTTGCCTAATCCTCAGCCCCAACATTTCTCCCGAAAAAAAGTATTATGCAGATACATCCGTCTTAATTCACATACGCCCACTCCCTTCTGACACCTAAAAATATATGGCCGATTCGAAAAGAAAGTTAACTGTCTCAGCACGCAATCAACGTTATGGTGGAAAACTCAGTTTCAAAGAAACCTTAAATGCCCTCCAATACCTCCCTCCTTTCATCAAAATGATCTGGGAAACCAATCGTTCGATGGCGTTGGGAAATATTATCCTTCGCCTGATAAACGCTCTCGGTCCGGTTGCGAAACTCTATTTTGGCAAACTGATCATCGATGAAGTGATTGCCTTGCAAGGAACTGATGGAGGGGATTTGAACTTGTTATGGAAATATGTGGGTATTGAGTTGGGAATTGTATTGTTGGAGGCATTGTTTAATCGCATTATATCTTTGCTTGATGCCTTGCTGGGGGATTTGTTCAGCAATGAAACTTCCGAAAGGTTGATTGCGCAGGCAGCTAAGCTGGATCTTCCTTTCTTTGAAGATTCTCAGTTTTATGACAAACTGGAAAGAGCCCGAAGACAAACCACCAGTCGGACCGTTTTATTGTCCCAAATTCTCACTCAACTTCAGAGTATAGTTTCCATCATATCTCTGGGGGTTGGCTTGGTTTTATTCAGTCCCTGGCTCATTATTTTGCTGGTTGTAGCTGTTATCCCGGGTTTCATCAGCGAACTTCATTTTAATCAGCGTTCTTATTCCTTGTCTAGAAACTGGACGCCAGAACGAAGAGAATTGGACTATCTCCGCTTTGTAGGAGCAAGTGATGAGACGGCCAAAGAAGTGAAAATCTTTGGATTGGCTGACTTTATCAAAAATCGATTCGCCAAAGTTGCGCATGATTATTACCTCAGCAATCGTTCCCTGGCCATACAAAGGGCCAGTTATGGATTCCTCTTCAATAGTATAGGGAATATCGGGTACTATGGGGCTTATGTCATCATCATTTTACAGGCAGTAGCGGGTACCATTACTATTGGTAGTCTGACCTTTTTGGCAGGGTCATTCAAAGGTCTTCGGAGTCAATTGCAGGGAATTTTGACTCGCTTCTCCTCCATTGCCCAAACGGCCCTTTACCTGCAGGACCTTTTCGACTTCCTCAATATGAAACCAGGGATCACCTCTCCTAAAAATGCCCTGGCTGTTCCCGATAAAATTAAGGAAGGTTTCACCTTTGAAGGGGTAAGTTTTGCCTATCCCGGCACTGATATTTATGCCTTGAAAGATGTGTCTTTTCACTTAAACGCCGGAGAGAAATTGGCTTTAGTAGGGGAAAATGGTGCTGGAAAAACCACTTTAGTTAAATTATTGGCTCGTCTATATGATCCCAGCGAAGGGCGAATTCTCCTCGACGGTCATGATCTCAAGGAATATGACCTCCAACAACTACGCAATAAAATCGGCGTGATTTTTCAGGACTTTGTTAAGTACCAATTTACGGTTTCAGACAACATCGCTGTTGGACAGATCGTCGAACGAGAAAACGAGCCTCTTATCAAACATGCTGCGAACCAAAGCCTGGCGAATACGGTAATTGCAGACCTAAAAGGAGGCTATGATCAAATTCTGGGGCGGCGATTTGAAGATGGAGTGGATCTTTCTGGAGGACAATGGCAGAAAGTGGCCCTGGGTAGAGCCTACATGCGAGAAGCCGAACTGCTGATCCTTGATGAACCAACAGCAGCTTTAGATGCTCGTGCTGAATATGAGGTCTTTGAACGCTTTTCTGATTTAACGAAAGGCAAGACAGCTGTTCTGATTTCCCACAGATTCTCTACGGTTCGGATGGCCGATCGAATTTTGGTACTAGAAAAAGGCCGAAAGATTGAGCTCGGAACCCATGAAGAACTTTTGGAGCAAGATGGGACCTATGCGGAGCTTTTTCAATTGCAGGCGCAAGGGTATAAATAAGAAAGTGCTCTTGTATTCAGGTGATTGTCGGATTGGACTGATTTCTCAACTCTAACACGTCAACATTTCAACACGTTTTTTAAGAGGATTAAGAACAAGGAACAAGGAACAAGGAACAAGGAACAAGGAATGGAGAAATGAGAAGTCTTATTCAACCCTAACAAGTTCGCACCATCTTGAAAGTGTCTTGGTCTTCTCGGGCGCCCGTACTCAAATGTCCCACGAGAATACAATTTTTTCTTTCTCCCTCGATTTATCTATACTTATTCTTTCTTCTAAATGAGGCAAGACAGATAAGGCCATGACTTCTTCTGCTAGATACAGACAAATAAGACTACTTATTAGGAATAAGGACTATTCCGAAGCATTGACTGAAATGCTGCTGTTGTTGAAAGCCTTGAGAAAGGATGGGATGGCTGTTGATAAATTTATGAGGAGGAGGCGAGAGTTGGTGGAGCTACAGGAAGCGGAAGATATCGGTCGCAAACTTACCCAATTGCTCAATGCAATAATCTTTTACGTCAGAAAAAACGAAGAACCAGAACCTCCTCCGCGACCCAAGGGAGATTCCATTCTCTCCAAAATCTTTAAGCGTTGGAGACGAAAAAGTACGAGTAGAAGCGAACCGCTTGATTCCGCCATTCCCAATCCACGTTATGAAAAAAGTATTGGCCTTGAAACCGATGAGGAAGAATGGGAAAAAGAAGGTGCAGCTCCACTTGATGAGATAGATAAGATGATTGAAGAGACTGCTGAGGAGATCATAGAAGAAGAAGTGGCCGAAGCAGAACCCGAAAGACCTGATTCTCCCCCCCCTGCCCAACCATCCACAGAAACTCCCTCTACGAGTTCAAGCAGAGTTAGTAAAGCTGAAGAAGATATTGTAAATGTGTCTCTTTTTGCCCCAGAACAGGTTCAGCAAGGCACAAGCTTTCTCTTAACGGCATTTGCACACCTGTACGAGCAGAAAGCGGAAGTTGTTGATATGATGCGTGAGGCTGATCCCGAAGCTAGTATTCAGGGAGGTAAGACGCTCAACATGCCTGTCAAAAGGAGGAGTAGCCTTGAATTTCGCTTGAGCATCGAAAACTGGAACATAGAAGAATCTGCCCAGGCTTTGATGTGGTTTGGGGTGCCCGCTTCTATTGAATTTGAAGTCTTGGTTCCCTCAGATTATGCAGGGAAGCAGGCCATAGGAAGTTTAATCGTAATAGGAGAAGAAGGACAATTGGGTAGGATTCGCTTCAATTTGCAAGTCATCAAAGTCGCTGCTTCAGAAAAAGAAGATCCTACTTTCGCCCCCACCCACGGTAAAGCCATAAGAAAAACTTTTTTGGCCTATGCCCCCGAAAATGCTGCTTCTCTCGACAATTATCGAAATCAATTGAAGGCAGAAGGCGTTTCTGTCATTGATCCTCATCAAATCCCAGGAGATGATTGGGAAATAAAGGTCTCAGATGCCCTATTGGAGACAGAACTCTTTTGTTTATTCTGGTCCAAAGCTGCCGAGCAGTCTGATGAAGTAGCTATCAGTTGGCAAATGGCACTCGGGCAAAGACTTGATGACCAAAAGCGACTACCGGATATGCTTCCCATCCTGATTGAAAATCCAGCTCCTGATGCACCTGATGGGTTGGAATTCTTGAATTTTACCTCCTCAGAACTTGCCTACAAACCCGCTACCGATATAGAGGCAATTGAAAATGTGGAAGACCTGAAACGTACGGCAGAAGATCTCCTCATGAAAGGTAAAGAAGAATTTTTTGACCTGTTGTATCTCCATTTTGAATCAGATCCAGAAACCCAGCAGAAAATCATGATGCTTCAGGGGAGATGGAATAGCATGAAGCGGATGAAGCGGATTCGACGCTTGAGTGAATCTGAAGCAAAAAAGGAGGAAAACCGAATTATTCATGCTGGCCTTGATTTGATTGGACGGGTAACATGAGGGTAAAAGCTTGAGGCTTTACAGTGGTTTCATCATTCTTAGATTAATTGTTCAAGACGATGTAACTTTTTCGTAATGGGTGTATCCTATTCATGGACAAATCATATATCTTGTTGAAAGACAGATATTCTTACACTCATAAAACATGAAAAAAGTATTCTTACTCGGGCTTGTATTCCTTTGCACTTTTCCGGAATTAAGTGTTGCACAGGAAAGTCCTTTTGTTCAGGGCATATTCCGAGGCTCACGTGTCATCAATGGACATTCCCTTGAAACCCTGAGAGCCGGAGAATTTGAATTTCTCATTTCTCACAGATTTGGTACGGTAAATAGTGGGGCAAGAGAGCTTTGGGGGTTAGACCAGGCTACTATGCGACTGGGATTTGACTATGGAGTTGCTGATTGGCTAACTATTGGTGTGGGACGAAGTACCTTTGAGAAAACCTATGATGGCTTTTTGAAGTTCCGTTTGCTCAAGCAAAAAGAGGGAAGCTCTCCCATTTCTATTTCAGGATTTACCTCCATTGCTTTGCGATCGGCTGAGGATTTGGATCCTGTGAGAGGAGAGTTTTTTGATAATCGTCTCTTTTATACTTACCAGTTTTTAATAGGGCGGAAGTTCGGAGAAAGATTTTCGTTACAATTGATGCCTTCCTTAGTTCATCGCAATTATGTGGCGACGCTGGTAGAAAGTAATGATGTGTTTGCTTTAGGTGTTGCAGGGAGAGTACGTGTCACAAAAAACTTTGCCCTGACTGGAGAATATTATTACCCCTTTGAGGACCAGTTAGCGACAGGTTTTCATCCTTCCCTTTCTTTGGGATTTGAGATAGAAACCAATGGACACGTTTTCCAAATCCATTTATCTAATTCAAGGGGCATGATCGAGAAGTTTTTTATCACAGAAACTACCGGTACCTGGGGGAATGGAGATATTCACATTGGTTTTAATATGGCAAGGATTTTTAAGCTGAAAGGAAGATGGTACTAAAAAAATATCTGTTTTTACTGCTGATTCCTCTATTGGGAATGGGGCTAATCAACTTCACTCCACCCAATTGGAATGAAGATACGCCGGTTCAGGAAGTGCTGGAGTATTTAGGGGAAAGTAAGCCTGGACATAGCCTGTTAGTAGGCAATGAGGATAAGAATATGCTTATCCAGAGAGGGGAGGATATTGTGAAAAGGGGAAAGACCGTAGGGCCGGATGGTCGCAAATCCAAATTTGTCAGCAAACATTACAATTGTACTTCCTGCCACAACCTGGTTCAGGAAGACCCGGATCTTAAGAGTCGTGATCCCGAAGCTCGTCTGGATTATGCCATAGAAAATCAACTCCCCTTTTTGCAAGCAACCACTTTTCACGGTATCGTAAATCGGGAGAGTTGGTACAATGATGATTATTATAAGAAATATGGAGATTTGGTGAAGCCGGCCAGAGAAAGTTTGCAAGAAGCCATCCAATTATGTGCTACCGAGTGCGCCCAGGGAAGATTACTGGAGGACTGGGAAATGGATGCTGTTTTGGCCTATTACTGGTCTTTGGAGTTTAATCTTGGCGATTTGGGGATGAGCGGTGAGCAAATGAAAAGCCTGAAAAACCTGGCGGGAAATTCGAGTACCCACCAAGAAGCCAAAGAGCTGCTAAAAAGATTTTATATGCAGAAATCTCCAGCAACATTTGGCGATGCTCCACCGGATAAAAATGCAGGATACGGATTGGAAGGAGATGTTGAGAGGGGGAAATCCATTTATTCTCTGAGTTGTCTACATTGTCATAAAGAAGGAGGAGTTTCCAAATATACCCTCGATCATGGCAAACTATCGCTTAGACATATTCGGAAAAAGATTCCCCAGGATTCGCATATGTCCCTGTATCAGATTGTCAGATACGGGACTTATGCCTTACCGGGACACAGACCCTATATGCCTCATTTTCCTCTTGAGAGGATGAGCAATCAGCAACTAGAAGATTTACGTGCATACATAGAGTTTGGGGCCAGATAGGGAAACAGGACAGATTGTCTTGATCTGGCAAAGTTGACGCATCGAGGAAGCAATCATGTTGCTTCCTCATTTTTTTTGTCAGAACTAATTGGAATTCAGTTCCGTATCAAGAGTTATTATGCAAAGCACGACCATACTACTCGGCACTTCCTCACTTATTTTATTGGAAAACCAGTTTGCCAATATTAAGCGACTCATCCCTGAAGCCAATAAACTTATGGGAAATGCTGCTCGTTTGGAGAAGCTGTATAAAAAGCGATTTAGCTATTATGCGGAGAAATGGGAGATCCTAGAAAACGAAGTTTTCATGGTCAAGGGCTTTAAAAGTTTTCCAGAATCCGATCGGGTTAAAAGCGCCTTTAATAAGCATGTAGAGCGAATCCGCGTCTTGCTCAATGCTAGCTAGAAAAAACGTTTGGCTTTTTTCGCGGAAATGATCTCTGTATTCATTCCTACCCAATGTAAACTGCCATTGTAGCGACCGTGCTCCATTTTGACACAACGATCCATAATGCTTACCAGACCGGCTTCTTTAGCCGCTTCAGCAGCATCCCTATTTAGTATACCTAATTGCAACCAAACCGCCTTAGCGCCAATTTCTATGGCTTCCTCGACTATAGGACCGCAAAAAGGGGCTGCACGAAAAATGTCGACCACATCCACTTTCTCCGGAATGCTCTTTAAATCTGGATAGCTTTTTTGCCCCAGAATTTCCTCTTTGCGAGGATTGACGGGAATCACGTTATAGCCCTCAGAAATCAAGTAGGAAGCCACAAAATTACTGGGCCGTTCAGGCTTGTCAGATAAGCCTACCATAGCTATGGTATTTGCTGTGCCGAGTAATTGTCGGATTTCATTGGGGTTTTGATACAAAGCTCGCTCTTCAGCATTGAGCTTGGTATTCATCGAGATATCGCATGAAAGGACTGTTCCAGATCCCATAATAAATCTTCTAAAGTTTCTAAACCAACGGAAAAACGAATGAGTTCAGGCCCGATGCCTGCAGCTTTCAGTTCGTCATCTGAAAGCTGTTGATGGGTGGTAGAGGCTGGATGAATAACCAGACTTCTGGCGTCCCCCACATTGGCCAAATGAGAAAAGAGATTCAGGTTTTCGATGAAGTCTTTTCCTTTCTGGCGCACATCTCCACTACCTGCTTTTAATCCGAATGAAAAGACTGCCCCCGGTCCTTTGGGCGTATATTTTTGAGCCAGATCGTAATAAGGACTGTCTTCCAGACCCGCATATTTTACCCAGGCCACTTCTTTGTGATTTTGGAGGAATTGAGCGATTGCAAGGGCATTTTGTACATGTCGATCCATACGAATCGAAAGAGTCTCCAGCCCCTGAATCAGCATAAATGCATTAAAGGGAGAGATACAGGCTCCGGTATCCCTAAGCGTAACCGTTCGGGCTTTCATCAAAAAACCATAGTGCCCAAACGTCTCATAAAATTTGAGATCATGATAGGCTGGAGTTGGATCGGCTATGCTGGGATAATTGCTGAAATCAAATTTGCCCGAATCCACGATCACCCCTCCAATTGAACTTCCATGACCACCTATAAATTTGGTCGCGGAATGGACGACTATGTCAGCTCCATGTTCTAAAGGTTGACAGAGATAAGGCGAGGCAAAGGTATTGTCTATGACGAGAGGAATCTTTTTGCTTTTGGCTAATGTCGAAATATTCTCGATGTCCAATATGCTACCCTGCGGATTACCAATCGTTTCTCCATAGAGCATGCGGGTATTGGGGGTAATAGCAGCTTCCCATTCATCCATTTTCGTAGGATCAACGAAATGCACTTTTACATTGAGCTTCTGCAGGGTATGGACAAATTGCGTCATCGTTCCCCCGTACAAATGCGAAGAAGCCACTACTTCATCACCCGGATTAAGCAGGGTCATCAAGGTAGCAAATTGAGCGGCCATCCCGGAAGCTGTCGCTAATGCTCCTGTTCCATTCTCCAATGAAGCTACCCTTTCCTCAAAAACTGCTGTCGTCGGATTATTGATCCGTGTATAGATGTTGCCGTATTGCTTGAGCTCAAATAATTGAGCTGCTTTATCGGCATCATCAAATACATAGGAGGTCGTTTGATAAATGGGTACAGCTCTCGCTCCTGTTACCGCATCAGGGATATGCCCGGCATGGAGCATCCTCGTTTCAAAACCAAATTTTCTTCTTTCAGACATATAAAATCTTCTTCCTGTCTGCCATTCCCAGCTTCAGGTTGACAGTTAATTTTTTACTTTCTTTTTTCCCCATTCTGGCTTTCGCTTTTCTACGAAAGCATTTAATCCTTCTTCCACATCATCCTCCATCATATTACAAACGATGCGTTCGCTTGCATAGGCATACGCATCTTCAATTCCCATATTGAGTTGTTTGTAAAACATCTCCTTACCGATGCGGACAGAGGCTGGAGCTTTGGCGGCGATTGTTTGTGCCAATGCAAAGGTCGCTTCCTCCAAGTCATCAGCGGGCACGACCCGATTAACCAGTCCTTCAGTCCGAGCTTCCTGCGCAGTCAGAAATTCCCCCGTCAAGAGCATCTCCATAGATTTCTTGCTTCCTACATTTCTGCTCAAAGCCACTGCAGGTGTCGAACAAAAGAGGCCCATATTGATGCCGGAGGTCGCAAACTTTGCATGTTCAGCCGCAACAGCCAGATCACAAGTCCCTACTAATTGACAGCCTGCAGCCGTAGCTACTCCCTGCACCTGTGCGATCACAGGCTGTGGTAATTTGTGAATCTTCAACATCACCTCACTACACTTTCCAAATAGGGCATCGCCATAGGTCTGGGTTCTATCTCCTCGCATTTCTTTGAGGTCGTGTCCCGGGCAAAAAGCTTTTCCTTCTGCCGCCAGAATGACTACCCGGATGTCCTCTCGCTTGGCAATCTCATCAAGGTTTTGCTCCAGATTTTCCAATAGCTCCATGTTGAGAGCATTGTACTGGGCCGGGCGATTGAGGGTGAGGGTCGCGATGGCGCCCTGCTCTGCATAACGTACGGATGATTCGTTCATTGGGAATGCTTGATTTTACATGTGAAGGTGTAAAATAAGGATTTCGAATGTAGGGTAAAATTGAAGGGAGAAATTTTTGTGGTATGTCTGCCAGCAAACATTGCTAACTTCTACTGGCAGAAAGTAAAACTTCCCACAATTTTTCAGCACTTTGGTCCCAGTTAAATTTCTGAACTTGCTCTCGTCCTCTTTCAATCAATTGGCTTCTCAAGCTTTTATCCTGCCAAAGTTTGTAGAGTGCATCAGCAATTTCGGTAGGATTGTCTGGGGCTACCATGAGCGCTGCATCTCCGGCAACTTCCGGCAAAGAACTGACATTGCTGGAGATAATAGCCGTTTTACTTTGCATGGCTTCTACCAGGGGTATTCCAAAACCTTCGAGATATGGAACATATGCCAAAGCTTCTGAGGCCGCATAAATCTGATTCAACTCTTCATCAGATACAAAACCTGTAAAGTGCACGCTTTCTTTGTGTTGAATGCTTTCAAAAGCCTTCAAGGCACCCTCATATTTCCATCCCTTTCGCCCGACCAGTAGAAGTTGACAGGGATTTTCGTTCTGGCTTTTGAATTGGTCGAAAGCATGGAGCAGGTTTTCCAGATTTTTTCGGGGTTGGATGGTACCTACAAAATGGAAGTATGGTTTTCCCTTACTAAACTTTGCCCGTACTTTTTTCTTTTCTTCTTCTCTTATAGGTTTAAATTGATGTCCGGCAGCATTGTAAATTACTTCTATTTTTTCGGCTGGAGTTCCATAGGTAGAAATGATGTCCTGCTTGCTGAATTCAGATACGGTGATAATTTTTTTTGCTGCGGAGGCATATTTAGGGGAATAATGCCTGCAATATTGTGCAGCCAGTTTTCCAATGTCTTCGGGATGATGTTCGTAGGCAAGGTCGTGAATGGTGGAGACCTGTGAGATGTTTTTATGGGAAGTCAGGTAAAATTCGGGCGAAAAGAAAACATCCGGCTTTAGTTTATTCAACTTCCGAGGCACCATAAGATGAAACCAGCTGTACCAAAGCAAGGGATGTCTGGCTTGTGGAGGAACTACGTAAGGATGGACATTTTCTCCGAATACATAGGCAGGATCAAAAGGGCGATCAAATAGAAAACTGAAGCGGATATTTGGGTGAGATCTTACCACACGACTCAGTAGTTCAAAGGCAAATCTGCTGATACCTTCGAGTTTACCAGGGAGCAATAATCGGGTGTTGACCGCTACGTGATCCATTCAGGCGGTAAAGGTAGTCGGGAATACGTTAAGAAAGAAAAAGGTTTGGGAGTATGTGTTCAGGTGTTCTAGTGTTCTGGAAAATGTTACGAGATATAAGAACACTAGAACACGAGAATACTTTCTCTACCTTCCTCCTACAAGTTCATCTTGGAGTTTTTTGAGTTCATCCCATTTTCCATCAGCTGCCATTTGAGCTTGCTGTGGCCAGGTAAGAGGAGAGTGCATTTTGAATCTTGGTCCAGCTTTCACCAAAACTTCTTTCAACTTTTCAACAGAGGTAGCAGACAGGTCTTTGAAAGTTACAACTCCTTCTTCTTTTAGAAGTCCAGCAATCTTGGGACCAATACCTTCTATTTTTCGGAGGTCATCTTTTTTGGTTTTACTTGCTGCTTTAGGAGCACGTGTTTCAATTTCCACTACACAATTATCGATGCCAGGGTAAGGGGAGGGTACATATTGGTCTGCGGAATAGTCATTCTCCCAACGATATCCGTCTACGAGGTAGCGGAATTCATACTTTTGTCCCATACTTAGCTCAAGCTGAGTTTTGTATGAGCCGTCTTTCTGTGGTTTGAGGGGAATACCGGCTTCTTCCTTCCACTCATTAAAGTCGCCCAATAGAGTTACAGAACTTGCACCAGTAGTGGCTTCTGCAGGTAAGGAAAAGGTAACCTTGCAGGTGTCTTTGGATTTGGAATACTGCTTTTTCATCAATGACTTGTTAAAATTCTTGAGAATCTTTCAGCAGCGTAGTCCTTTGTATAATCTGCGGTAAAGAACGTGATTTTTGAGCCTAAGTTCAAGTACCAAATCTCGCCCTGAATAAGAAGTTAGCTTACTAATTAAATTTTTCTTGAAAAGAAAGAACCGCTACCATTGGCAGCGGTCCATCAGACAAAATTTTAGGAAAATAATTCGTGCAAATACTTGGATACTTTGGCGGTTCTATTTCTTAAAGAATTTCTGAGTAGAGGATCCTTTAGTTCCTTTGATTCTGAGGAGGTACAGACCCGCGGGCTGTTGTTCGAGATCCAGTTCAATATTCAGGAGCGAATTTTCTCTGAGTGTTCCTTCAAAAGGAGTCGCAATGACTCTTCCCTGCAAATCAAGCAGCTGAGCACTGATTTTCTGAGTCTGGTTGATCTTCAACTCTACAGAAGCATATGATGTAGCGGGATTAGGAAATACCTGACCGAGTGAAAATGATCCGGGCTCTTGGACAGCAACTTCGATCCTTTGGCTGTAGGCAAAAGCTCCGTCGATGTCGATCTGCTTGAGTCGGAAGATGTAACTTCCGGCTTCCATTTGCGGGAGAGAGAATTTATAGTTTTCAATATTCTGGCTATTTCCAACTCCCTCTACAAAACCTGCATTGAGGAAATTGTTTCCGTCAGGGCTGTATTGGACCTGGAAACCAGCATTGTTGAGTTCAGAGGCAGTTTCCCAAAAGAGATCTACTCCGTTTTCTAGATTGGTATTTGCATTGAATGAGAGAAACTCAACGGGGAAAGTAGTAGCTGCTTCAAGAGAAATTCCATTGATTTTGGGGTTGTTCAGTCCGATGTCTTTGAGAACTACTTCAAGACATCCACTGGCATCAGCGGTAACAGAGAATGTTTTGTCAACGGGTATGTTGTTCCCGCCGTTTCCTCCATTGAGTGCATCTGCTTCGGCCCAGACATCAAAGTTGGAGAGGACGGTTTGTCCCTGGATGACGATATCGAACTGTCGAACGCCGGCAGCTTGAATGCCTGCATATATTTCTTCAAAATGCAGGGTAAGCATCATATTTTCATTAGGGTTGAGAGAACAATAATTCAATGTGAGATCAGAATCCCCTTCAGCGAAAAGCTCAGAACCATACATACAGGCATCTGGACGAGGGAGACTCATATGAGAGGCAGGAGCATATACCTGAAGATTATTACCGGAAACGAAGGCATGATCTCCGGGTGCATAGTCTCCAACGAGATCAACCCCTCGATCGAAGTTTCCACAGGTATTAGTACTACCCATGTTTACGTAGAGAGGCAGTTGAGCGGAAAGAGATGATGTCTTGAAAGAGATGATAGAAAGCAGGAGGGCGGAAGAAAGAGTAAGTTTTTTGAACATTTGCTTGTTTTATAGTAAGTACCTTATGTTAGAAATTGAGAAGGCGCAACGCGAAAACGAAGCTTGAGGGGTGGGAGTCCGTCGGAGACAAAGCGCAAGAGGCATATTGTATACTTTCGAACTGATGATACAAATGTAATATACAATGGTATAATAGTACAAATATATGGATTACTATTTTTCCCAACTGTGTAATTTTATGTTTGAATTGTCGTAATAAAAAACCTCTCCGGCCAGAATCAGATTCTGAATGGAGAGGAAAAAAAATAATTCTTTAGAAATAGCCTTATGCTCAGTAGTCGTAAAAGCCTTTTCCTGACTTTCTACCTAAGTGGCCGGCAGTAACCATATTTACTAATAGGGGACATGGGGCATACTTTGGATTCCCAAAGCCATCATGTAATACCTTGAGAATAGCCAGGCAAACATCCAATCCAATAAAGTCTGCCAATTGAAGAGGCCCCATGGGATGAGCCATTCCCAATTTCATTACAGTATCAATTTCTTCTACGCCTGCTACTCCTTCAAAAAGGGTATAAATAGCCTCATTGATCATGGGCATCAAAATCCGGTTTGCTACAAAGCCCGGATAGTCATTGACGGATACAGGTACTTTCCCCAAATCTTTTGAAAGTTCCAGGATGGCGTGGGTTACTTCTTTAGAAGTATCATATCCATTGATAACTTCGACCAGTTTCATGACCGGTACAGGATTCATGAAATGCATCCCAATGACTTTATCGCTTCGTCCGGTGATTGCAGCGATTTTTGTAATGGAAATAGAAGAAGTATTACTAGCTAACATACAATCTGCAGGAGTGGCTTCTGCAACTTCTTTAAAAATGGACAACTTGAGATTCATATTCTCAGTTGCAGCTTCAATTACCAGATTACGGTCGGCTACGGCTTCTTTAAGTTGAGTATAGGTATGTATCCTGGCTAAAGACTGCTCCTTATCACTTTCTGTAATAAGTTCTTTTTTAATTTGGCGGTCCATATTCTTGCCAATAGTTGCCAAGCCTTTATCTATAGCATCCTGGCTGATATCGATAAGGTTTACCTCATATCCATTTTGAGCAAAAACATGAACGATGCCATTACCCATGGTTCCGGCACCTATGACTGCTACTTTCTTAAATTCTTGTATCATTCTTTCGAATTTTGAGGGCTTAGGGTTTGTATATGTTGAGGATTAAAATTCATCATCATAGATGGCAATTCCGCTACTTCCATTGGATTTGATAAATCCTCTGAACATGCCAGCGGAATTGAAAGGCATATGGATGTTTCCATCTTTATCCAGAGAAATTAATCCACCAGAAGCATTTTGTTTCACCAACTTTTCATGGATGATATGATCTCCGGCTTCTTGTAGGCTTTTATTACCATATTGCATAAGGGCGGAAACATCATATGCTACTACATTGCGGATGAAGTACTCTCCATGTCCAGTACAGGATACAGCACAACTTTCATTATTGGCATAAGTTCCTGCTCCTATTATAGGTGCGTCCCCAACACGGCCGTATCTTTTATTGGTCATACCACCTGTTGAGGTTCCTGCTGCAAGATTTCCCTCCTTATCCAGAGCTACACATCCTACGGTTCCGTGCTTCTTCAAGACTTTGGGTTCTTCCCCAGCCTTTTTCTCCTGGACTTGCTTTAATCTTCTTTCGGTATGGAAATAAGTGTTTTCGACAACTTCCAATCCATACGAACTGGCGAACTTATCAGCACCTTCTCCCGCCATCATTACATGCACTGAACTATCCATAACCAGCCTTGCAGCTGAAATGGGATGCTTGATGGTTTTAATACCCGCTACTGCTCCTGCGTTTCCTGTTCCACCATCCATAAATGAAGCATCTAGTTCCACAGTTTCTTCATGCGTAAATACAGCACCTTTTCCTGCATTAAAGAGCGGATTGTCTTCCAGGATATGAATGGTAGCTTCTACAGCATCCATAGCTGAGCCTCCATTCTTCAAAATTTCCTCTCCTTTTTGTAAAGCTGCTTCCAGTCCCGATCTGTATTGGACTTCCAGCTCATCAGTCATAAGATCACGACTCATAGCACCTGCACCTCCATGGATGGCGAGTGCAAATTCAGGCCTTTCGCTTTTTTCATCGCTTTCCAGGTTTCCCAGAAACAGGAAGCCAATACCAATAAAGGAAAATAGTAAGGCAATAATTGAGAAAATTGGCTTTTTCATAGGAGGCTTAGATTAAATGTTTAGGCTAATATGCAGCTCTGGAATAAGACTGGTATATTAGTTTCTATATTCTAATAATGTGCTAAAATAAATCTATGCGAAAACACATCCTATATTTTTCCGTAATCATTCCCTTGTTTTTTGCTTGTTCCGAATCCAAAACGGAAGAAAAGTCCCCGGAAAAAGCCCCTGCCCAATCACAGATGAGCCAGATAGAAATTCCAGAATCCCAGCAGTTGGTCGTTGTGAACGTTCCTCATTGGGATGCAGTAGAAGGACAATTGAGTAGATACGAATGGAGTGAAGATAGCTGGAAGGAGGTTGGAGAGGCCTGGCCCATCGTTGTGGGTAAGGCTGGTATGGCATGGGGAAAGGGAAATCAGGCTTTTTCAGGGGCCGAAGGGCCTATAAAAAAAGAAGGAGATAAACGGTCTCCAGCGGGTATATTTCTTTTGGGTTCTGCTTTTGGCTATAGTGAGGCTCCGAATTGGGTGAATATGCCATACATTCAGGTAGTTTCTACTACGATGTGTATCGAAGATGGCAACAGCAACTTTTACAATCAGATCATAGATGAAGGGGAGCATGCAGCAGATTGGAATAGCACAGATCATATGCTTCGGAAAGATGATCTTTATGAATGGGGCGTTTTCGTAGCTCACAACTCACCTGAAGCAGAAGCCGGCAAAGGGTCCTGTATCTTTTTACATGTATGGAGACAGAATGATTCTGGCACTGCCGGATGTACGGCTATGGACAAAAGAAAAATGCAGGAATTGATCAAATGGATGGATCCAACTAAAAAGCCGATTTTACTGCAAATGCCTGCAAATATCCCGGAGTTTGCACAAAGTAGATCCAAATGGAACTTACCAGATGCCTAAAACATCAATGCTTGCCAAAAAATACCTTTTTCTTAATTATTTCGTCCATCGATTATAATATATATGAATATCAAAATCCGTCTATACTTGAAATTAGAGAATTCGCGTAAAGGGATTTACCATTCAGACTGTGGAATTGACTGTTCGGTTATTTAATGGCATCCCTTCTTCTTTTCGGCAAACTATTTGTAATCATATACAACGTGAGTGATTAACACTCGTGATTCTGAAAAAAGACAAGACAACACCATGTATTGTATCAGAAAATTTGAGGGAAAGTGGACGATTAAGAATAATTACACGGGAGCTAGCAAGAAGCTGTCGGAGACAGAGGTAGAGGATTTGTTAGCAGAGTTTCCTCATCTTAGGGAAAGCAAGAATGTTACCTATTTCAGGAACAAAGTCAAGTCGATAAGCGACTTACCTTAAAGCTTGCAGACCCCCTCATAGGACGAAAGTCCTGTAGAGCATAATAAGTTTTTTCATGGTGTTTGTTTGGGTTTGGACCGCTCCCTTTAGAAATAAAGGGGCGGTTTCTTTTTTGGGGGAAAACATAAGAAAAGTGCGCCAGTGTTTTAGTGTTATAGTCTGCTTATCGCACGTAAACACTACAACACCTACGAACTACTACAACACTTCGTTTAGGCTAATTTCCACAAAGAATTGAGGTAATAACCTTTGCTGTCGTAGAAATTCTTTACCACTTCAAAGCCAGACTTCTCTGCCAGATGGTTTATTAGATCGAGGTCGTATTTCTGAGAAAGTTCTAGCCAGATAGATTCCCAGGCTTCAAAATTGAAGCTTCTGCCTAAATCCCTGAAATGTACTGTCTGATTTTCTGTACTCAGGAGATAACTTTTGGTCTCACCACTCTGTGGATCGTAGGTAGGATGGTGTCTCCATTTTTTTAGGTCGAAATTCGCTCCCAACTCCCGATTCATTCTTCTCAGCAAGTTGAGGTTGAATTCACGGGTGATTCCTTCGGGATCATTATAGGCATTCAGTATGACCTCCGGATCTTTTTTCTGATCAAACCCAATCAATACCAAATCATCTTCATTCAGTTCGGCTGCGATTTTGCCCAAAAACTTGATAGCTTGAGGAATGGTGAAATTCCCAATATTTGAGCCCAGAAAGAAAACTACCTTTCGATTTCCTTCATCCAGATTCATTCGGCGCATAGCCTCAAAATATTCATAGGGATATCCTTCTACATTGAGCTCAGGCCATTTTGCTTCCAGCTCTGTTTCCAGCTTTTTCAAGGCATCTCCGGAAATATCAATCGGCCAATAGGAGAAATCAATACCCCTTTCCAGGAAATGTTTAAGAAGAATCTGTGTCTTTAATCCATCACCTGCACCAAATTCCACTAAAGAAAATGGTCCTCCGGGCTCAAGAAAAGAATGCAATAAATCTTCTTTTTGCTGATCAAAGATCTCAAATTCTGAGTCTGTGAGATAGTAGGCATCCATCCGCATGATTTGGCGAAAGATTTCACTCCCCTCAGCATCATAAAAATATTTGGAAGAAAGATGTTTAGGCTTAGCAGATAGACCTGAAATTACGTCTTGGGCGAACTGTGTTTGAAGAAGGGTTTCATTTGACATAACGAAACAAACATTGTTTGGGAATGAATAGAGAAGCTATTTTTCATTTTCGGTGAAAGTAGCCTTTTTAACCTTTTGTATTATTGTCTTTTTGATAAATTACTTGACTAATCGGAATCCGTTAAACAACCACTGCAGATGGGGATGGAAGAAATTCCTATAACTCGGGCGGATATGATCACGTGGAGTAGCACATGAACCTCCTTTGAGTACCATTTGATTAACCATAAATTTTCCATTGTATTCACCCAATGTACCTTCCGGAGCTTTATATCTGGGATAAGGAAGATAAGCACTCTGTGTCCATTCCCATACATCTCCATAGAACTGATAATTTCCAGCTGTTCTTTTTGCAGGGCCATAATACTCTGATTCTACGAAATTCGCAGCTTCAGGGATTTCCGGGCTAAAGGTATTGCAGGCAATCTCCCACTGAAATTCTGTTGGGAGCCTCATGCCTTTCCAATTGGCGAAAGCATTAGCTTCGTAATAACTGATATGTGTCATGGGTAAATCCCAATCTATATCCTGAAGCCCGTGTAGAGTAACATGCTTCCATTTACCATCCACCTTAAACCAATAAAATGGCATGTCTTTTTTATGCTCTTTTACCCAGGCCCAACCTTCCATCAACCAAAATCGATAGTCTTCGTATCCGCCAGCTTCAACAAACTCCAGAAACTCACCATGCGTAATGAGGCGATCCATGATTTCAAAGTCTTCTACATAGACTTTATGGACACATTCTTCATTGTCGAAGTGAAAGCCGGGTCCTTCATAACCTACTTCAAATATTCCCGCATCTACTTTAAGGAAATCTGCCTCTCCAATAGCCTCCCGTATCTTCCCATTAGCAAGGATTTCCTCCCTGTATGCTGGAAATAGAGGATTATGCCCCAAAATGTATTTGATGTCATATAGCAACAATTCCTGGTGTTGCTGCTCATGCTGCATGCCCAGCTCGATAACTCGATATATTTCTTCCGTTTTAGGATAAGGCCCACTCAGGTATTCATTTAGGTGCTGAGTAACATGCTTGCGGTATTCCAAAATTTCTTCTAAGGAAGGACGTGTCATATTGCCCCGATACGCTCTTTCTACTCTTTCTCCTGCACCTTCATAATAGCTATTGAAGAGGTAGGCATATTTTTGATGAAAAACCTGGTAGCCGGGTAGACTAGGTTCAAGGATAAAAGCTTCGAAAAACCAGGTAGTATGACCTAGGTGCCATTTCGGGGGACTCACATCCACTACTGGCTGAACAACCGTATCCTCGGGTTTCAGGGGGGCACAGATATATTCTGTTTGTTTACGGACTCTATTGAGCCTTTCTTGTATTTGTTGTTGAAATGAAGTGCTTACAAGCATGGTGTTTTTTAATTCTAACAAAAGCAATTTCGACAGAGACATAAATCAAAAGCGTCAGCTAGCCGATAGCTGCTTACAATTTAGACACAGTTTTGTAGTAGCTGTGACAAAAATTTCATTTTTTTTTTTTTTGAATTCTCAATTTCTAACATAGGCTATGATAAAATGTTATCATTTTGTGATGAATACGGCCAAGAGGAAAACGAACTTGCCATCGCAAATTTCATTAAGGCTATTTGCACTTTGCCAACAAACCAAAAAACTATGAATCAGAAAATTAAGCTTTCTGACTTATTTATCCTTTTACTAGGAATCCCCCTTGTCTTGACTTCGTGTATCGGTGATGATATCATCAATGATAGAGTTGATCCCATGCTGCGGATCATCAATCCTATAGATACGATTGCTTTTGATAGCACGTACCAATTTGAGTTGAGTTACCTGAATAATATAGGTAGAGAAGAAGCTGTTCAGAACATAAGCTGGACTTCATCCGCTCCCAATATTATTGAGGTCAGCCCCACAGGTCTGGCTAAAGGCCTGATGACAGGTGAAGCATTTTTAAAAGCAGAGGTAAATATAGAGGGCGAAATGATCAGCGATGAATTGCTGGTTCAGGTGGGAGAAATGACTACAGCAGCCGTTACGGAAAGAACGGGTACGATAGAAACTACCAGCTTTTATACCCTGGAAGGCAGTTTCACTTTATCTGATGTAGAAGGGGATATGGTCCTTGCTATTGGAGATGATTGGAAAGCCAGTTCCAACTTGCCTGGTCTGTATGTTTACCTCACCAATAATCCTTCGACAACTTCCGGTGCTTTTGAAATTGGAGAAGTAACTATTTTTGAAGGTGAACATTCTTATAATTTAGGAAATCAAGTCGGTCTGAATGACTATGAGTATGTGTTATATTTCTGTAAGCCCTTCAATGTGAAAGTAGGAGATGGAGCTTTTGACAACTAAGAAGTTGAATCTAATGAACAAGTCAATAATATTCATAATAGTAATTTCTCTGCTTTCTCTTTCCAACTTGACTGCAGGAGGAGGATGGCCTCAGTTGAAAGCCGAAGGATACTTCAAGCTTTCCCAATGGTGGATTGTTGCAGATCAGCACTATACAGATCTGGGATTGATTGATCCCAATGTAACCACCGGAATTTTCAATACCAGTCTATATGGAGAATATGGATTTACCGATCGCATAACTGGGGTACTTTATATGCCCTTCTTCAGCCGGGCTTTTAATAATAATCTTGTTTCAGGAACGACAGGAGAAGTACTGGTTCCGGGTGATGCCATCAATTCTTTTGGAGATACAGATGTGGGAATAAAGATTGGCTTGACGAAAAGAGGGGCGCCAATTGCAGTTGCAGCGACTATTTTGTTTGGGGTGCCTCTGGGAATTGAGATTGGAGGAAGTCAAAATAACCTTCAAACCGGAGATGGGGAGTTCAACCAACTGATTAAACTGGATGCGGGAAAAAGTTTTGGGAAAGCTTATGGTAATGCTTATGTCGGTTTTAATAATCGTTCAAATGGATTCTCGGATGAATTTCATTATGGGATCGAAGGAGGGATTTCCTTGGCCAATAGCAAACTTTGGCTCATAGGTAGATTATATGGAATCGCTTCCTTTAGAAATGGAGATGCTTCGGTAGGAGCCAACAGTACTTCAATCTTCGCAAACAATATAGAATACACCAGTTATTCCGTGGAAGCTGCTTACAAAGTACAAGGCAATGTGGGTATCTCTGCGACCCTGGCCAGTGCTTTTAGAGGAGAATTGGTTCTGGCTCAACCCTCCTATTCTGTGGGGGTATTTTTCGAACTCAAACAATAAGGAGTCTATTAAGAGACTTTTTCTGGAACTTTTCTTTTCTCAAATTGCCACCTAATTTTCTTTTAGGAAGCAAATGAGAAAGGAAAAGTTTCCCATTTTACTGCTCATAGCATTTGGGCTGATTCTCCTGATAAATGTTTTGCAAGGGATTTTCACCGAACTAGATCCCGATGAGGCCTACTACTGGATGTACTCCCGGGACTTGGCCTGGGGATATTTTGACCATCCTCCTATAGTGGCTTTGCTGATTCGGATAGGGAATAGCTTAGTAGCAGGATCTATTGGGGTAAGACTTTGGGCACCCATTTTACAAATCCTTTCCCTTTGGATGATTTGGAAAATGTTAGGGAGTCCGAGGGAGAAGAAAGAGCTATTCGCTTTTATTCTGCTTGCAGTGGCTTTTCCGATGTTTCAAGTCTATGGATTTGTCATGACACCGGATGTACCACTCTTATTCTTTACGGTCTGTTTCTTGTGGGCCTATCAGAGATTTCTTGAGAAAACAACGACTCTTAACGCACTTTTCTGGGGAGCTAGTATGGCATTGCTATTATATAGTAAATACCATGGGATCCTGATAATAGGCATGTCAGTACTAGCCAATATGCAGTTGCTACGTCAAAGAAATTTTTACCTGGCATCTATTTTCGGAATTATTCTTTTTCTTCCTCATTTTTATTGGCAATTTTCAGAAGGCTTCCCATCGTTCCAGTATCATTTAGCTGGAAGAAATGATGCTTATACCATCGACCATCAACGCAATTTCTTCCTGGGGCAGGTTTATACTTTTGGCCCATTTGTTCTCCCTCTGCTCCTTATTTTTTATGGGAAGTTTAAAAGAGACACTGCCTTTCACCGATTCCTTTTTTTGCTCATACCTTCTGTTTTCCTTTTTTTCTTTTTCAATAGCTTCAATGGACATCCTGAACCCCAGTGGACGGTAATCTTATGCATACCTTTTATCTTTTTGGGATATGAATTGAGTAACCGAAATGAGGTCTTTAGAAAATACCTGTATATAACGGGAGCACTAAGTCTGTTACTCTGTTTGATTTTACGTATCTGCATGTTACCTGGCATGAGTAATATTCGACCGGCTATGCAGGAAATGAGCTGGATGGAGGATCTACACAAAAAGAGTGGGGGAGTACCCCTGTATTTTCAGAATAGTTATAGATCTTCTTCTAAATATCATTTCTATTTTAATATACCTGCCTTTACCTATACCGATCACAAATATCGAAGAAACCAATACGATCTATGGTCCCATGAAAAAGACCTACATAATCAAAGTGTTTTTTTCATCGGGCAATGCGAGTCATGTGAAGAAATAAAATTGGCTGGAAGCAAGCGAATTCAAGCTTTGGAGGTAGATCATATCCAGATTGCCCAAAAACTGGAACTTGCCCTCATGGAACCCATGGTCGATATGGGAGGGGAATTAGAAAAAGAATTTAGGATAAAGCTTTACAATCCCTATGAGTACAATATCTTTCCCCTAAAAAGTAATCTTCCCTTAGAGTTTCGTTATATAGTTTTGGGGGGACATGAAATTCTTTATGAAGGGGAATTGGAATTTTTGGATTTTCCAGAGGTTGTTCCTTCTCAAACGAGTTTGGTTAAAAAGGTGAGGATAAAAATTCCGGTGGAGATAAAAACTATAGAAGCTATTGGTTTTGGTTTTGCTTATAAGGGTTCCAGAACTTCTTTGCTAAGCCCAATTTATCCCATAAAATAAGAAAGAATGATTCGAAACAGTTTAAGCTTGTGCATTTATCTGCTATTCTATGGAGCAATGTTTGGCCAAAATCTCAGCGAGTTGGAGGATAGTCGGTTCCGGGCTCAAATGAAACAGGATACGTTCTTACTCTCAGGCATGTTGGATAAAGACGTCGTGTTTATTCACTCAAATGCTTATGTAGAAGATAAAGAGGCCTTTCTTCAAAATGTGGCATCAGGAAGGATCAGATATGAAAATATGTTGGCTGAGGTTGGGAGGACCATAATTTATCGAAAAAAAACAGCAATAAGTCGAGGCATACTAAAGGTAGCCGGAAAATACGAAGGCGGCTCATTTGACATAAGATTGCGATATACTGCTTTATATGTGAAAAATAAGAAGCAATGGTATCTCTTGAATTGGCAGTCGACGAAAATCGAATAAGTGCCTGATTACCAGCAAAAGGCGATTTTGAATCTGCTTATCCACAATGTGGAAAAACCATGTGGACAAAATGTTGGTTTGTGAAAAACTTGTTCATAAGTTCAAAGATAATAATTTGCATGTATTGTAATAAAAGAAGAACTTAGATTCATCAAGTGAGAGATAAGCGGCAGATTATCAAAGCCTTACTCTCAGGAAAAACGATCTTTCGAGATCGAGTTTTTTGAAAGTAGTTCGAAGGAAAGCTCTTAGGAGCTATCTGGAAAAAAGTAAAAGCGAACTCTACGGAGTTGGTAAAACAGGGTAGACGCAAGTCAACCAAGTCAGACCGTTTCAACCGAAGGAGGACCTCGGATCACCCATCGAATTGTAAATAGCTTTTGCTTGGCAAGCTGAGTATGTGTCAGGACGTTCAGAGAACAATCGTATTAATACGAAGCCAGTCACAGATTGAAGCGTATGGAGAAGTAATTCGACATGCAAATCGGACATGGGTCAAAGCTTACGGGTTTGGAATGAGAAACGCAAGTGGAAAGAAACCAGAAAGCAGGTGGAATGGCAACAGGAAACATGTGGAAAGGTATCCAGAAGCAGGCGAATCAAATTCAGGTCAAATCGAAAGAATTTCTACAGAAAGGAAATCGAAACAAATGACTAGATCGATGGAATACTCAGAAAAATCAGATTGTTAGGTAGTCGCGGATTCTTCGGAATTCACCTTGGACAAGGGACTATCAAACATGATTCCATAAAGCCCCGGCCGAATGGATGCCTCGAACAGTAGCTTGACACTGCATAATTACTACGGTGATGGTGTAGTGAAGCGGGAAACTTATCAGTAGATAGGATTCCCGCTTTTGTTTTTTATTAAAATTAATTCACAACCACCAGTCTATCAATGGAGCCTATGGTACAGGCTCGTTATGACAGGCTGTTTGCCTCCTCGAATCACATTTCCAATAAATAGTACCTCTTCTTCTGCCAGTAGCCAAAATAGACTTTCTCATTAAACTCAAAGAGGCTTATACTTCGGGTATTTCTTTCGGCTTCCTCATCATTCACCTGTTTCATGATTCGGTCCCATTTTCCGGTTTCTATCCCATAAGGAGATACTGCAAATGTCTCAGAATTGAAATAGGTATCTCCCTGAAAAATTCTCCCATCGCTAAAATAGTAAACGGCATCTATGACCATATTGATGGGGGTAAAAGGATCTACGAATATATCTACGGCTCCATTTCCCCCAACCCAGACACCAGCACCTGTTTCGGCTGCGATTGCAGCTATAGTGCCGATTGTGTTCACTACATCTCGATCTTTTTGCTTCATGTATCGGTGTGAACCAATCACAAGGCGTTCAAAATCTCCTTCGGATTGAATATGTAAAGAGACAGAACGCCCAAACTGTTTCCAGAGTTTTGGATCCTCGTCTTCGCGAAGTCGACCGGATATGTACTGCCGTTTCCTACGCAATTGAAAATCATCATAAAAGCTGTTCCTGTTTTTCCAACTCTTTTCCATGATGACTTCTCCGCTTTCGAAACTTCGCTTGCTAAGTTTCAATCCTTTTGAGCTAAAATAGACCTGAAATAAATGATCATCATAGATATAGGAATTGAACTGATTTAATTCATCCTTAGGGGTAAAATCAGGAATCGGATAAAATTCAAGATTCATTTCCCATTTTTCTGTATTGATTGCGATGATTTCCGTATTACCCGTTTCCGGATTTTCAATACTAAAGACCAATTCATCTCCGAAGACATAAATTTTTTCCTGCTTTGCATTGCTAATCACAGAAGCATCTTCCGGATGTGTGATTACTGGTGTAGGAATTACTTTGCGCTTACCAAGGAGCTTTCCCAATTCTGCTTTTGGAATATCAAGACTTTCAAACTGAGAAATTCTATTTGTTCCTAATTGATAATAAAATATGTGCAATTGGGAATTTTTTATATCTACCCAAATCTTGTAAAAGCGATCTCCATATTGGAAAACTTTTAACAATCTTACCTTGCTTTTTTCAAGCATCTGAATGGTCTCCTCTGGTAAATCCAGTACCTCTTCGTCCTTATAATTTCCAGTGTCTTTATTAAAGCGATACAAGATGGTACGATAAGAGTTTTTGCGGGTGCCTGCATCCAGGAAGACGAGAACTTCCTTCTCACTATTCATGATGCTATGAATTTGCCGTCCTTCATATCTGGCAGGTAAATCTTCGCTTTGCACTTTTCTAACCAAATTCATTTCCTGATCGAGAAAAAGGAAATCGAAATGGGAATCAAATTTAAAAGCCATCAAAAAGGCTTCTTTTTCATCGAAATTGTCCAATGCATAAACCTGGGCATTTTTTCCTTCAGGATACTCGATGAATTTATACGCTTGTGAATGTGCTCCTGAATTATAAAGAAGAAATAAACTCAGGGAAATAAAATAAGGGTACATAAATGTTCTCATGTGGGGAAGTTTGATCCAATTGTTAACCTAACAATATATGGGGTATTGGGGTTTTTTAAAGCTTCAATGAATAAGCGCGTAGTTTTACTTATCAAATGAGATAATGAATCAAAAGAAGAAAGGATGTCTTCAATATGCGAGTAAATGAAGAAGAATTAACTAGTGGCTTTTAGAAAGAATAAACCGCCAGCAAATCTCGGGGATTCTACTGGCGGCTCTACATCTTACGTACCCGAGGCCGGACTCGAACCGGCACGGCTGCAATAGCCATTGGATTTTAAGTCCAACGTGTCTACCAATTCCACCACTCGGGCATAAAATTAGCGTGGAGCAAAAGTAATCTACCGAAAGATAAATGCCAAATCCCTTCGATAGAAATTATTTTACTCTTTGAGTAATGCTCCACTGAGTCGGAGAAGTTCTGTTTCAGACTCCTTTAAGTTCCTCAGCGCCTGGAACTTGGCGAATTGGGCATTGAGGTACTGAAGCTGGATATTTCTATAGTCTAAAGAGTTAATTAAGCCATTTTCAAAGCGATCCTTACTCATTTCAAGACTTTGACGACTATTTTCAACACTAGCCAGCTGAATTAAAAGCAGCTCTCTTCTGGATTGGTACTGATCGTAGGTGATAATAAGGTCATTTTCTAATGAACGCTCTAACTCTTCTTGCTGTAACTTGCCGATTCGCTCATTTATTCGGGAATTTTCGATCAACCTGCGTGTATTACCTCCATCATATAAATTAAAGGCAATGGTTAGCCCTGCTGAAAAATCGAAAGCTGTTACATTTGTAAATACATAGGGCATGTTCTCTGCTGTACTAGGATCGCGATTGATCAATTGTAATCTTCCAGCAGACCAGGTGATTCCCCCATTCATGGAAATGGTTGGATAAAGATTCGCTCTGGCAACTCGCACATCTTCTCGCAAGATGTTGTTGTTGATGTATTGATTTTTGAGATTATTATTGTCCGATAACATCTTCTCCAGGAGTGGCTCCCAATTCAGAGAAGGAAAGTTTTCCTGCAATGGATCTCTTAGGATAACTTCTGTTTCCATTTCAACCCCCATTATTAGCTTAAGGTTTCTCATGCTATTCTTCAGAACTACCTCCTGACTCAATACATTGGCTGAGTCGGTAAGCAAGGCATTTTTAAACTGAAGGAGATCGAAACTTCCAGAAGTTCCAATTTCAGTTTTATAAGATTCATATTCTAGCCTTTCTCGAGAAGTCTTTAAAACTTGCAGTAAAACTTCCAGCTGTTCTTGAGCCAATAAGCCCTGATAATAAGCCAGAATTACGGCTTGTAGATTGTTCTCAATGATGATGGCTGCATTACCATAACTGAGTCTTTCCAATTCTTCCAGGCGGGATTTGTTTGCCTGGATTCTGTAGCCATCAAACAAGGTCCAATTGAGGGTCGGGCTTAAGGCAACATTGGTTCTTTGGGGAACAAAGGAGCCTGGGTTGCCTGATTGAAAACGACTTCCATTTACATTGAAATCCAGACGGGGCAATCTACCCGCAGCACCCCAGTTGTTATTGTTTTTAGCAATTTCCTGGTCCAAAGCCGAAATCCTGATCCCATAATTATTTTCCAGGGTAAGATTGATTGCATCTTGCAGGGTGATAGAATTTTGTCCTAATGCTCCCATAATGGAAAGGCACAGGATAAGTGCTATCAGGATTCTCCTACTCATATCTTTAATCATTCGTATTTCTATTTAAAGAATCTTCTCAAGTTTTTTCTCTCTTCTAATTGCAGGTTCAACCAATTCCCGGAGAGGAATACTTTGCTTTCCGTTCCAAAGCAGGTCTTTCAACCAACCCCATACGATTCTGACATCATTAGCAACAGCCAGTAAGGATGGGAAAATAGTAAGAATAAAAGCAGTTCCCAGCATTACTCCATATGCGACCGATATAGCCATAGGGATCAGGAACTGAGCCGTTTGACTTGTATCTCGGATCAAGGGGAAAAGTCCTACCACAGTGGTAAGTGAGGTAAGGATAATTGGACGAAATCGGGATTTACCTGCATAGAAAATGGCACTGGCAAGCGAATGTCCACTTCTCAGGAATCTATTGAATTTATCTATAAATACTACTGCATCATTTACAATCACCCCAGCCAGAGCTAACATTCCATAAGAACTCAATATAGAAACTGGCTTTCCTTCCAATCCATGTCCAATCACTGCTCCAATCAATCCAAGAGGAATCATGGAGATAATCAAAAATGATTGAGAAAAAGACATAGTTCCCAACGCAATCAAAAGTACCATTCCTACGAGGAAAAAGGGAGCGACTGTAGCGAAAGAAGCACCAAATTCAGCACCTCTACGACTTTGTCCTTCGAAACTGACCTGAAGGGTAGTGTATTTTTCTTTAAGCTTGGGAACGAATTCTCCTTCCAAACCAGCGAGGATAGGAGCAACCGGGGTAGTTTGATCTGCCAGGTCAGCTTCAACTCGAACTTCCCGCGCACCATTCAGGTGAACGATATCTATCACCCCCCTTTTAGTATCGTATTCAACAAGCTCTGTCAAAGGATATTCCTGCCCAGCTGCTGTTCGGATTTTTATTGCGTCCATATCACCCAGACTTTTTCTGCCAGAGCGTGGATAGCGAACCCATACCCTGACTTCATCCTGCCCGATTTGTAATCTTTGGGCTTCTTCTCCAAAGAAACCCTGTCTGATTTGACGAGTGATGTCATTATGGGTTAATCCTAATAAATATGCCTGAGGTTTTAGTTTAAGGTTAATCTCTCTATTGCCCGGTATATTGTTATCAGTTATATCTCTGAGGTCTGCCAGGGTTTTGAGGTAAGCTTTGGTCTCCTGCTTTGCCATTTCCAGCTCTTTGGAATCCCGACTTTTTAAGCTCAGGGACACTGCTTTCCCAAAAGCTCTTCTGTCTCCAATAGTAAGCTGTTCGACTTCTGGGATCGGGCCAAGCTTCTGCCGCATCAAAGCAGCATATTTAGACTTGCTTATTCCTGTTTCTTCCTGAGGTGCAAGGGTGATCCGAACATTCCCCAAATGACTTCCTGAATTTATACCTGAACGTTCATTTCCAGAGGTGCCTACATCCATCCGAGTTGCCATCAGAAAACTCATGTCAGTTCCTTTTTCTTCCTGTAGATCGGCTTCCACATCATAGGCTGACTGCTCGATTCTTTTCAAAATAGCCTCAGTTACATTCTCTCGGGTACCAGGCTTTAACACAACCGCGGCATCCATATTATCAGAGAAGGAAATAGGAGGGAAGAAGGTGCTACTGATATAATTGCCTTGCATCAAGCCTGTTACAATCAAGGTCATGGCTATTGCGGCTGCTAAGACCGGATAGCGATACCTGATCATATTGGCAAGGACTTTTCCATATAAATTATCTCTTAGATAGGAAAATCCTTTATCAAGAGCTTTTCGAAAACGGCTAGGTTCTTTTTGATCCAGCGCACCGGAATGGGCAAGGTGAGCCGGAAGGACAAAATAACACTCAATTAAGGAGAAGATTAGACAGAGTATCACAACCACTGCCATCTCTTTTACTATTGCTCCAAATCTTCCTTCAAAGAAAAAGAAGAGCGAAAAAGAAAGGATCGTAGTACTCACTCCAGTAAACACCGAGCCCATCACTTCCATGGTCCCATCTACCGCTGATCGAAAAGGGGATTTCCCTTTTTCGAAATGTGCATAAATGTTTTCACCTACTACAATCCCATCATCCACCAAAATCCCGATTACCAGGATCATCCCAAATAGGGACATAATATTGATGGTTACACCCACATAATCCGCTACGAAAAGCATCCCCAAAAAGGAGAATGGAATTCCAAAGGCAACCCAAAAGGAGAGCCGAAGATTTAAGAATAGACCCAGAAAAACCAAGACAAGTATCAAGCCTGTCAACCCGTTATTGGTGAGGATGTCGAGACGTTTGTTGAGGTAATCTGCTCTATTATCCAAAATCACAGCCTCTACACTGTTATTGGCATCATTAAATTCACCTGCATAGGCCCTTACATAGTCAGTGATGGTCAGAATATTTTCCTCCGGAAATTTGATTACATTGATTGTAACGGCTGGTTTACCATTGTAATACCTTTTATTGGGTACTTCCGAAAACTGGGCTTTTATTGAGGCTATATCTGAGAGCCGTAAGATACTTCCATCTACATTCGTCCTGACTATAATTTCTCCCAGTCCTTTAGGATCATATTGTTTAGCCCGGGAACGAATAAGGATTTCTTCATTTTCAGTCTTTATTGATCCGGATGAAATATCTCGATTATTTAATCGGACAGAATTGGCTACCTGGTCAAACGTAAGTCCATAACGAATCAAGGTCTCTTCAGGCACTTCTATTGCAATTTCTCGTGTAGGATAGCCACTTGTAGTAACTTCTGAAATTATACCCGAAGCCAGCAGATCGTATCGCATGGTTTCGGCATACTTTTTCAAACTCATCAAATCCAAATCTCCTACCAGGATGAGAGAAATGGCGGTTTCTCGAGGTTTTGCATTGATGACTATGGGACGTTCTGCACTTTCTGGGAATGAGTTGATCCGATCAACAGCATTTTTTACATCCGTAAGTACAATTTCTGATTCATAGCCATTTTTTACTGAAACGCTTATGCTGGCAGTATTCTCAGAAGCTTTACTGTTGATCTCTTCTATACCCTGAATACTTTTCAGAGCTTCTTCAACCTTTATAACCACACCTTCTTCCATTTCTTCTGGAGAGGCTCCGGGATAGACAACGGTTACTGAAATTGTATTAGGGTCGACCTCCGGAAAGAAGGCTTTTTTAATATTGAAGACGCTGAAGCCTCCAAGCATCAGTACAATGAGAATGATCCCGTTGGACCATATGGAGTACTTGGTGAGGTATGCAATTAATCTTTCCATAAAATTCCTGTTCTGTATCAATTGCTCGTTAAGTTCATTTTGACTGGCATATCCTCACTGGCACTAAGCAACGGCTCAACTACTACAAAGGAACCTGTATCCAGTCCGGAAAAGAAAAGGGTCTCTTTATTGACCTTTTCAACCAGAATGGGCTTTACTTTTAATACACTATCCACAACGACATACACTTCATTTCTATTCAGGAGGGCGTTGCGAGGGATTTCCATTACGGCTTTTGTACGGGTAATTGGTACATCGACACGCAGGTACTGACCTTCATAAATCTTGGTGCTACCCGGATTGAACTGGATATAAACATTGAGGGATTGGGTCGTTGGGTCTAAGGAAGAACCAATCCGGCTTATCCTTCCTTGCCAATTGCTGCTTTCATCCTCCGATTTAACAGCCACTTTGGTGCCATATTTGAGGAAATCTACATCCTCGGTTTTAAAGGGGACTTCTAACTCGAGGCGGTTACTCTTCGCTATTCTAGCAACTCGATTGCCAGGGTTGACTACCGAGCCCACTTCCAGAAATACATCCTGGTAAGATCCGCTAAATGGCGCTCTTATCACATATTTTGAAATCCTTTCTTCTGCACTTCGGATGCTATAATATTGGTTGAGTATATTTTTGGTCGAAAGGAAAACTTTCTCTTTAGCATTGCTGATTTCTGGTAAAGGAGGCAATGCATTCTCAACGTCAATACTATCGAGATAAGATTGCCATTTGCCAAACTCATCTGCATAATCAACTTTAAGATCTGGAAGAATACCTGCTATGGCAGTCAGGAAGTTACTTTTCTGGGAAGAAAGGGTTAGTCTTGCTTCTGTATCATCAACTTTAAACAAAACCTGACCTTTGGAGAAGCGTTGGCCTCTTTTTAAATAGACAGATCCTGGCCTAATTACGCCTTGAATTTCAGTAATAAGATCAATAGCATTTTCAGATACTACTCGCCCCAATCCACTAAGAGATAATTCCCGGCTTTTGTATTCTACCTGATTAACTTTCACCGCTTTACGGCTTTCCTTTATCGACATTTGCCGTACAGGGGATTTTCTGCTACCAAAATAATCTCCCAAAGAGCTCCCTGCTAATAGAATCAGAACTGCGATTACTCCTGACACTAATGCTCTTCTTATAAATAAGGATTGTTTCATTTTTTTATTGAGTTGATGAGATCAAAACCCTAAACAAAAACTTATGTTTAATTTGAGGCGCTATTTACTAAGATTTAAGCTATTATTGTATGCATTTCGATTAAATGCCTAATATCTTCGACACAATGAAAAGAAGGTTCATATGGATCATTTTCTTTCTATTTACTCCCATTTTTATCATCATTTTGACCAGCCAAGCCTCAAGCTCTAACATCGAAAATCCCCTCTACAAGCTCTTACTTGATGGGCTGCTTTCTCATGAAATCGAGGAGGTGAGTGTATCAGATATTGACACTTTTCTGGATAATTTTCTAGTGTATGATACCAGAAGCAAGGAAGAATATGAAGTAAGTCATATACCGGGAGCTATCTGGATCGGCTACGAAGCATTTGACATCGAAAAGCTCAAGAATATTCCCCAAGATGAAAAAATTCTTGTGTATTGTTCTGTTGGATATAGAAGTGAGAAGGTAGGGATACAGCTAAAAAATGCTGGCTTTACAGATGTTAGCAATTTGTATGGAGGGATTTTTGAATGGGTAAATCAGGGCAAAAAAATCCAGACACCTCAGGGGAAGGATACAGAAAAACTGCATGCCTATAACCGCATCTGGGGGGTCTGGACTTCTGCTAGTGAGAAAGTTTACTAGCTCAGGCAAACTGGCTTACTGCCTGTTTCAGATTGCTCAGAGAGGTACCGCCTGTATGTTTCCAAACTACTTCTCCTTTTTTGAATATCATGAAGGTAGGCACCGCCTGAACGCCGAATTGCATAGCTGCTTGCTGGTTTTTATCTATATCTATTTTGATTACCCTGGCTTTGCCAGAGACTTCATGGGCCAATTCTTTTACTACTGGATTCATAGCCTTGCACGGCCCACACCAAGTAGCAAAAAAATCTACCAATACCGGTTCTTCACTTGAAATAAGGTCTTTAAAACTTTTCTTGACTTCCATCATTCTTTATTTATACAACAAGTATCTTACTTATAGGGTTTTGGGTATGTCTGCTGCTATACAATTCCATAATTACCCATGATAAAAATTAACTGCCTATTTAAACTGAGACTAAATATTCTATTCTCTTAAAGGAATTCATATTATTTTCTACCTTTGTGCCTTATTATCAATTGGATATGGCAAGCAAAACTATCATCAAAAAATCTTCGCTTAAATTTCTTACTTCCTATATAAATAATGCTTCCCCAACAGGTTTTGAATCCAGCGGCCAAAAATTATGGCTGGATTATATCAAACCTTATATCGACGATTATGAAGTTGATGCCTATGGGAGTGTTTATGGAGTGATTAATCCTAAAGCAAAATATAAAGTAGTTATAGAGGCACATGCGGATGAGATTGCCTGGTTCGTAAACTACATTTCTGACAATGGCATGATTTACGTCATTAGGAATGGAGGTTCCGATCACCAAATCGCTCCTTCGAAACGCGTAAACATCCATACTGATAATGGGATAGTTCCTGCAGTATTTGGTTGGCCAGCCATCCATACACGTAGGGGAGACAAAGAGCAAAATCCTACCCTCAAAAACATCTTTCTGGATTGTGGCTGTACAAGTAAAAAAGAGGTAGAAGATTTGGGGGTTCATGTAGGATGTGTGATAACCTATCAGGATGAGTTTGAGATTTTAAATAAGAATTTCTTCATGGGTAGAGCACTCGACAATAGAATGGGGGGATTTATGATTGCTGAGGTAGCTCGTTTGCTTAAAGAGAATGAAGTAAAACTTCCTTATGGTTTGTATATAGTAAATGCGGTTCAGGAAGAAATTGGCTTAAGAGGAGCACAGATGATCGCCGAAAGGATCCAGCCAGATGTGGCCATCGTTACAGATGTAACCCATGATACCTCTACGCCAATGATAGACAAGATCACCCGTGGAGACGTGAAAGCAGGAAAAGGGCCAGCGATGACGGTAGGACCAGCAGTTCATAATAATCTGCTTCGTTTGATTCAGGATACCGCCGTCGAACAAAAGATTGATTTTCAAAGAGAGGCATCCTCTCGATCAACTGGGACCGATACAGATGCCTTTGCATATTCTAATATGGGGGTTCCTTCTGCTTTGATTTCTCTTCCCCTGCGCTATATGCATACCACTGTGGAAATGGCACATAAGTCAGATGTGGAGGCGGTAATTAAGCTAATTTATCATACGCTTCAAAACATCAAGAACAAACATGATTTTCGCTATTTCACCTAAAGAAACAAGAGAATCAACGGGGTTGCCACAAATATCAAGCTTGATCCAAAGAATAGAGATATTGTGAATCTGGTATCTATTTCTACCAGGTTAGTTACCAGGTTTGCAAAAAACAATAGACCAAAACTAATAACAAGGTAAGGAAACCAGCTAAAGCCGGCAGCTCCATAAAGAGAAAGCGGGATCAAAATACAGGGTAACATCAGCGCTACTGCGGTCCACATAAATCTTCTAGGTTCCTGAGCTTTACAGAAATCGAGGTATTTTGCCCAAAGAGATTTATTCTCTTTTTTCTGAACGAGGGTGCGGGGAGCTTTTAATGTATCTATCATGAGGATAATGTGTTAATTGATTATACCTCAAATGTATAAGGGGGAAGGTCGAATGCTGATGTGCTGAATCATATGAAGACATGACTTTTGTCACTCCTATAAAAAAAGCCCTCCTTTTTGGGAGGGCTTGATTCTTAATAGAAGGAAGCTCACCGGGCTTCCAACTTCTCTTTATGCTTTTTTAGCTGAGATTTGATTTTTTCGATAGCTTGATTGGTTGCATGCTCAAAAGAGCTGCTTTGGACTTGGGCGATCAAGGTGTTGCCAGGGACATGAAGAGCAATTTCCACAGACTTGTTAGCTCCTTTCACCTCCTGCTGTAACTTAAGGTTTACCCGGGCATCTACAACTCGGTCGAAGAATCGGTCCAGTTTGTTCATCCTTTTTTCAATGTAATCTCTCAGGCGGTCAGCAGCGCTGAAGTGGATGGAATTAATGGTGATTTTCATATGCTATCATCTTTATGGTTAGAGGCTCTGGGATGAGCCTGTTGATATACACGTTGAAGTTTCTTTATGCTATTGTGGGTATAGACCTGCGTAGATGCCAGGCTGCTATGGCCCAATAGTTCCTTGATCGCGTTTAAATCTGCCCCATTGTCGAGTAAATGGGTGGCGAAGGTATGTCTAAGTACGTGTGGGCTTTTTTGTGCTAGGGAACTTACCTGCCCGAGGTATTTTTTAACTCTTCTATAGATAAGCCCAGAGTAAATAGGTGCTCCATCTTTCTTTCTGAAAAAAATATCCTCCAGCGGAAAACCCTTCTCTTCAGCCATGTTCATATAAGCTTCCAGACTCGTTTTTACGTGCTTGCCAAAAGGTACGATCCGTTCTTTATTTCCTTTTCCTCTAATTAGTACCTGCATATTGTAAAAATCCAGATCAGCAAGCTTCAATCCGAGTAGCTCAGATCTCCGCAGTCCACATCCATACAATAATTCCAACATGGCTTTGTCACGTATTCCTTCAAAGTCGGCCTCAAATTCAATCAAATCAAAGAGGTTTTCCGTTTCGCTTTCCTTTAGAAAAGCGGGTAACTTCTTGTCAAATTTGGGAACTTTTATTCGGGCCGCGGGATTGTTTGAAACCTTCTCATTTCTTTGGAGGAAATTGAAATAGGTTTTGACGGAAGAAATTTTTCTGGCTACAGATCGGGCTGAAAGGCCACTTTCAAATAACTCGCCCATCCATGCTCTCAACATGCGGTGATGAATTGTCTTTACTTCAGATTCATCGAAACAGGATATATCTTCTTCACGATTGAGAAATTCCTCGAGATTGGCCAGGTCACTTTTGTAGGCCTCAAGGGTATGAATTGAGTATTGTTTCTCAATCTTAAGATAGGAATGAAAGATCTGGTCTAGCATGCGCAAAGAAGCGTTTCTAAAAATAATATACAGAATTTAGCTGAGAATTGTGATAGGAGATTCACATTTTATTACATAAAGAGAAAACGCTCAACTAATGCTAGCTGAGCGTTTTCTCTTATTATTGATTAAGGCTTAGTAGTTTTCCTTAGCGTAATGACGCTGACGGTTAACAGCCTTTTTCATCGATTCTTTTTTATCAACAGACGGCTTACGGTAGAACATACGACTACGTACCTCTTTCAAAATGCCAGTCTTCTCAAATTTTTTCTTATATCGGCGCAATGCACGATCAACAGATTCTCCTTCTTTTACTCTGATTATGATCATAATTCCTTACCTCCCTTCATATAGGATTTTTTCGAAGGACAAAGGTAAAAATAAAATTCTTTTGATTCCAAAGATCATCAAAAAATATCTTACAATTAGATTTAGAAATAAACCTAGCTTGTGTAAATTGGACAAGACTAATCTATCCCCGACATTCTATGAAAATAATCAATCCAGCGACCGAACAGATCCTTACTGAAATTGAAGCCGACAGCCCTCGTCTAATTCACAATGCTTATCATTCTGCTGTAGAGGCTCAGTCTCTTTGGGCAAATCGTTCTTTAAAAGATCGAATCAAGCATATCAGAAACTTTGATCGGTTACTGGAAGAGAATAAGGAGGACCTTGCAAAAACACTAACCAATGAAGTAGGAAAACCGATATGGCAATCCATCAATGAAATTAATGGTGCCAGAGGAAGAATTGCTTATTTCCTGGATAACTCAGATAGATGGTTAACATCAGAAACCATCAACCAAACGGAAGGACTGATAGAAAAAATAAGCTACGAACCTTTGGGGGTAATCGGTAATATTTCTGCCTGGAATTATCCTTTTTTGGTGGGGGTAAATGTATTTATTCCGGCTCTGATCGCGGGAAATGCAGTCTTATATAAAGCGTCTGAGTATGCTGCCCTTACGGGGCTGAAAATAGAAGCACTTATGCATGAGGCGGGTATTCCTCAGCACGTTTTTCAAACCATTACGGGTGGAGCAGAAACTGGGGAAACTCTTCTAACCTTACCTTTAGATGGATACTTTTTTACAGGTTCTTATAAAACTGGCCAGTATATATATGAAAAGGTTGCCAAAAAGATGGTTCCCTGTCAGATGGAATTAGGAGGTAAAGATCCTTTATATGTAAATGCAGATAATGCAGATATCAAGGCTGTAGCTGCTGCAGCTGCTGAAGGAGCATTTTATAATGCAGGCCAGTCATGTTGTGCAGTAGAAAGGATATATGTTCATGAACTTCATTATGAGGAATTCATAGAGGCTTTTGTAGATGAAGTGAAGAATATGAAAGTCGGTGATCCCAGAGACAAGGATACTTACATCGGGCCACTTACCCGAGAATCTCAAGTAGACTTCTTGCAAAACCAGGCTGGCCATGCTCTTCTTAAAGGAGCTCGTATCATTTATGGAGAGGATAGATGGGAAGGTAAAGGCTATTATTTCTTGCCTACAATCATGGTAGATGTCGATCATAGCATGCGCATCATGACTGAAGAGTCATTTGGTCCATTAATCGGAGTTCAGAAAGTTTCTGGAGATGCTGAAGCAATTGCTTTGATGAAAGATACTGATTATGGCTTGACTGCCGCCGTATATTCAGATCATCTTGAAAGTGCAGAGCCTGTCTTACAAGCTATGCGTTCAGGCTCGGTGTATTGGAATTGCTGCGATAGAGTGAGTGCCAATCTGCCCTGGTCAGGTAGAGGAAACAGTGGAATAGGGTCTACCTTATCATATCAGGGTATACGTGCTTTTGTTCAGCCTAAGGCTTACCACTTGAGAGGCTAGTATTTATCGAGAAATCAATAATATGTCAGTTAAAAAATATATCGGAATAGGGCTTATGTTAGGATTTATAGCCCTATTGTTTTTCATTTATCCCATCGGTAAATCGTCCATTTCAGTACTCTCAGGGTATTCAGCCAAGGCTGCTTGTTCTTGTGTATTTGTAGCAAAGCGGGACTTGCAGACGGTGATTGATGAGGAATTAGCAACATATAAGGCTTTCATTGATGTGAGTATAGATGAAAATGGGAAAAGGGCTATTGCAAATGCGGCAGGAACAGAGCGTATTGCCGTTTACCGAGAGGGCCTGGGTTGCTCTTTGCTTCCAGAAGGGATGGCTCAGGCTGAAAAAGTTGAGGGTTTCACCCCGGTAGCTTTACCTACCGAAAATCCTGATAGCTTGCATTGGCCCTTTGGGGGTATGGACACCCTACCTTATCCTACTTCTGTAAATAAAGAGAAGTTGGATGCCGCAGTTGAAAAAATCTTTGTAGAATCGAATCCTGAACTTTTGCAGAATACGCGTGCTGCCCTGGTCGTCTATAAGGATAAAATTATTGCTGAGAGATATGCGGAAGGATTTGATAAAAACACACCGCTACTTGGCTGGTCCATGACAAAAAGTGTTACCAATGCCCTCGCAGGTATTTTGGTCGGTCAAGGAGAGCTGGATGTATCTGAACGTGCGCCTATTGCAGCTTGGTCGAGTAAAGATGATCCTCGTAATGAAATTACCCTTGACCATCTTATGCGGATGAGCAGTGGGCTTGATTTCGAAGAAGTTTATTTTGGGGACGCAGATGCTACTCGTATGTTATTTATGGAGAAAAGTACGGGTGATTATGCCATTAAATCAAAACTGGCTCACGCACCCGATACCCACTGGTCTTATTCCAGTGGAACAACCAATATAATTTCAAAAATCATTCGTGAACGATTTGAGAATCATGCCGATTACCTACGCTTTCCTCGAAAGGCTTTATTCAACAAAATCGGTATGAGAAGTGCCACCTTAGAGCCAGATGCTGGTGGGACTTTTGTAGGTTCCTCCTTCATGTATGCCACTGCCAGGGATTGGGCGAGATTTGGATTGTTGTATTTATATGACGGAATATGGGCAGGTGAAAGAATCCTTCCTGAAGGCTGGGTTGATTATAGCCAAAAACGGACGCCAACTTCCGAACATGGTATCTACTCTGCTCAATTTTGGAATGCAGCTACGAAAAAAGTCGGTACGCCTATGGCTCGTTACTGGCCAGATCTGCCAGATGATATTTATTATGCCAGTGGATTTGAAGGCCAACAGGTCGTTATCATACCTTCTAAAGATATGGTCATAGTAAGACTTGGTTTAACTGCAGATCGGGCAGCCTGGGACTTGGGAGCCTTTATAAAAGAAGTACTGGAAAGTGTTGAGGACTAGGCTTATTCGATATCTATCTTGATCGTATTCTTTCTTCCTTTTTTGTCAAGAAGAAATCTTTCACGATACAGCATGAAAGCAGTTTCCCCCACATCTTTTAGGTATACATAGTTAAAGCCGCCACCAAAGATAGCACCTAAACCTGGTACAAGACCGACTGCCTTTTTGGTAATGGTTCTTTCAACAATTTCCTTGATGATAATGCGGGAAATAAAATTTGTTGCTCCTTTGCCGATATGTTTGGTCGCAAAATCTCCACCAACTGTGCTATAGACATCAGAATGTCGACCTGCTTCAAAATCTTTCAATTCTGCCAGGGCACGTTGTTTTTGAACGGAATCAGAAGAGGTAGCAACTTTGAAAGCACGCATCATATATTCCATCTCATAAGCTTTGTCTTCAGGACTCGCTTCAGGATCTGTGATATCAAATCCGTAACAAAGAGCTACCTGGGAAATTTGCCTAATAGATAAAACAAATAGGGTAGGGAGGTCGGCAATAAGTCCGGGCCATCCTACGATTCCTGTTCCTACACCACTTAGTGCACCCACACGGGTATTGTTTTCTATAAATTTTTCGGAAACATGATCCAGATCATGAATAGAAGCTTTTTTGAGTCCTTCGATGCTAGTTGAATGGATCTCAAATTCGCGGGTCGACTCTAAAACATCATGAGAGTTTACAGACCATTGTGTAACATCCTGGATCTTTTCTACTATTTTTTCCGTAACTCCATTTACACTTCCCTTAACATCTTCGGGAATTAACTTGGAGGTGAGCCAGGAAAAGGGTTTACTAACGAAATCCGTTGCCCTATTAAGAAAGCTGGGGCTTTGGCTTTTCCATTTAGCAATTTCGTCTAGAATTTTATTTTCCGAAGCGTTTAATTTGGCCATAGGGAAGGTGATTTGAAGTTTTCTTCTTTATTTTACTTCAATTATTAAGTTAAGGTTCAAAATAAGAAAAAAAATTATATGAAATTTGGAACTAAAAGTGTCCACGCAGGGGTAGAGCCCGATCCAACGACCGGTGCGATTATGACTCCTATTTTTCAAACCAGTACCTACGTTCAATCTGCCCCCGGTGAACATAAAGGTTATGAGTATGCGCGTACTCAAAACCCCACCAGAACTGCATTGGAAAAGGCACTTGCGGAGATTGAATTTGGACATGCAGCAGTCTGCTTTGCTTCTGGTATGGCTGCAACCGATGCTGTAATCAAGCTCTTAAGTCCTGGAGATGAAGTAATTGCCAGTAATGATTTGTATGGTGGAACTTATAGAATCTTTACCAAGGTTTTCGCCAAATACGGGATCAAATTCCATTTTACGGCAATGGAGAATCTGAAGGATGTAGAAGCCTTGATCAACGAGAATACTAAAATGATCTGGGTAGAAACTCCTACCAATCCTCTTTTAAATATTATTGATATAAAAGCTGTGACTGAACTGGCAAAGTCTCGTTCTATCACTACGGTGGTAGACAACACCTTTGCTTCTCCATATCTTCAAAATCCCATGAAGCTGGGAGCGGATTTGGTTGTGCACTCTATTACCAAATACATCAACGGTCATTCCGATGTGGTTATGGGCTGTGTAATCACCAAAGATGCAGAACAAGAAGAAGCATTGCGTTTTCTTCAAAATTCCTGTGGAGGCGTTCCTGGTCCAAACGATTGCTTCCTGGTCTTAAGAGGTATCAAAACTCTGCATATTCGTATGCAAAGACATGCAGAAAACGGAAGAAGAGTAGCAGAATTCCTCAACGCTCATCCAAAAGTCCAAAGAGTTTACTGGCCTGGATTTGAAAGTCATCCTAATCATGAGATTGCTAAAGAGCAAATGAATGATTTCGGGGGGATGATTTCATTCACCCTCAAAGGAGACCTTATGGAAGATGCGCTCAAGGTATTGAGTGGGACCCATCTTTTCGCCTTGGCTGAAAGTCTTGGGGGGGTTGAATCATTAATCGGTCATCCGGCAAGTATGACCCATGCTTCTATACCTAAAGAAGAGCGCGAGAAAGCCGGTTTGTATGATACTTTGATCCGCCTTTCTGTAGGGATTGAGGACGCTGAGGACCTGATTACGGATTTGGATAAGGCTCTTATGCTGGTGGAAGAACATGTTAGCATAACTGGCTAAATATATGGGATACGTTTGGAGAGCTTTCTTTAAGGAGGTATATTTATGAATAGGTATTCAAACAAAAACCAGCACCCATGATCTCTGGGCTTACAACCAATCCTAGAATCCTTAAAGAGCTCTTCGATCGCCTTGATGTAGGCTGTATCATATTTGAACTTGAAGAAGAAGTAAGCTCTTTCCTCACTAATGATGAGGAAGGGCTTTCGCTTTTTGATTTGAGTGATCAACTGGTTTGTACCTCAGCCAACAAAATCCTGCGGAAAAACCTTCGTATGGATCACATGATAAAAAATTACTCGCTTAAAAACTGGTTGACGGATTTTCCAGAGGCCAGAGACTATCTGGATATTTGTCAAAAAAATGGAGAAGTCAGCTTTTCTATTTTCTTTGAGCGATTTGGGCCAGAAGGGATGTGGATCAGTGGGGAGTATTTTATTAATTATGATGTATCTGGGAAATTTGAGTACCTAATTGGCATCTTTCGGGATACGAGTCATGAAAAAAAACTGGAACAGAAGATTACCCTAAATGAGAACAAACTGGATTTTGCTGAACTTATCCTGGAAATCTCTCAAAAACTGGCTCGTATAGGTACCTGGCGATTTGATTTGAAGTCCTATGAGTTGAACTGGACAGAAACATTATTTCAGATTTACGATATCCCGGAGGATACTCCCAACCTTTATGAGGTATTTCTAAGTCGGATTCATCCAGAAGATCTCCTTAACTTTAATACAACTTTCGAAAATGCAGTTCAGACGGGTTCTTCTTATACAGTTAGACATAGAGCCATTCGGAGAAATGGGCAAGTAGTCTATCTTTCGGGTAATGGCCATCCGGTTCGATCTCCTGAAGGAGAGGTTGTTGGCTACTTTGGATTGTGTCAGGACATTAGTGATTTAAAGTATACCCAGATCGAATTGGAAAGATCCAATCGAAGTTTGGAAGATAAGGTCCGAGAAAGGACACGGGAGTTGGAGATGTCAAGCCAAAAAATGAAAGTTGTTCTGGAGCAATTACAAAGGCAGAATGAGCAATTACAACAATATACCTATATCGTCTCCCACAATTTGCGAGCTCCTGTTGCCAACATAAGTGGCCTTTCAGAGTTATTTGACTTTCAGAATGCAAATAGCCAGGAGAATCAGGAAATCATTCAGCATATAGGTCGAGTAAGCAAGCATCTGGATCAAATTATTCGGGACTTAAATGAAATTCTTAGTACCGAAGGCAAAATAAATGAAGCTGCAACTGAAATTAATCTGAAGCATGAGGTCGAGCGAGTATGTGAAGAATTAAACAGTGAGGTTATTAATCAAAATGCACGTATAAATATAAACATCATAGATGTATATGAGATAAAAGGAGTCCGAGGCTATATATTCAGCATTCTTCATAATCTCCTCGAAAATGCCTTGAAATATCGCCATCCGGATCGAGATCCTGAGATCGAAATAGGAGCTAAAATGGAATCAAGGGGCTATTCGATTTGGGTAAAAGATAATGGATTGGGAATTGACTTGGAGAAAGATGCCGACAAACTCTTTAAACTAAAATCACGATTGAATGATTCTGAAGTTCAGGGAATGGGTATGGGACTTTTTCTGGTTAAATCCCATTCAGAGCAACTCGGGGGAAAGGTAGATGTTGAGAGTCAGGCGGGTGCGGGGAGTTGTTTTAGAATCCTTTTTCCAGAATAAACAACAGTTAGAATCCTTCTTCATCAAAGTTGAAATCTGTTTCCTCTAGTAGTTCTTCTCCACCTATCCAATTGGGCAAATTTAATTCGCTACTAGCAAAACTTCTTGAAGCAATTTCCACATCCGTTTCCTCGAAATATCTGATGGTTATAGTTTCATAGGAATTGGCATAAGCCATCCTCGAAAGGGTGAGAAAGGCAAGCCTTTCAAAAATACCATTAAGTCCGATTTTCTTTTCCAGTTTTTCATCCAACAACTGACTAGCCTGAATCTTTAGTTCAAGAGATTCAGAATAATCTTCCTCGTCTAATACAGTACCTACGTAAATTTCATCTGCTTTCAATAGTTTGAAATATCTTTCCAACTCATATTTCCCTCCTTCTTCGAGATAGAGACCTCGCTCCCATTCCGCTACCTCCCTCTTCGAATAATTGGTGGGGGAACAGGAAAATAGAAAGAAACAAATGCTCAGTAGGTAAATCCTGATTTTCATATTGGCAAACTATAAAAAGAGTAGGAAAGTATGAACAAAAAAAACGGGGAACCAATGTTCCCCGAAAATTTAGGATTTATGCTAAATAGCTACCTAATACCCAAATCTTATCAATTTTACATATTGATCAGTCTCTTTAGAGCTCATTTTAATTATATAAAGACCTTCTTGTAGTCCCCGACCGATCTCATAGGTAATTTCCCCATCCTTATGGTATCGGTATATATTGCCGGGGATGATTTGGCCCTTGCTTGAATAAACCTCAAAGCTGAGATTTTTTTGGTTTGATCGTATGGCAAATAACTCAGTAAAGGTGGCCTCGCTTAGGTCAAGGCCCTGGTGAACTTTGGGAGTCAGTGTATTGGAAAGGGGAATTTTGAATTTATCCTTATCCTCATCTGCCCGGAAAGAGAGCAAAGTTCCAGCGATAATCAGCAAGGTAACAGGGTAAAGAATTTTATTCACGCAGTAACAGGGGTAGAGTTTAACTTTCCATCCTGACTAATGCCAAAACCGTGCTAGAAAGCAGAAAGTGCTTGAAAATTTATTGAAAAAACATAAAAATTATCCGAAAAGCCGGATTTTTTGATTTTTTACGAAGAATAATTAGTCTTTTCGTGGAATATCCTGAGTGAAAATTTTGGAAAAATGGTAATATATTTTTTTTATCGATATTCCGAGAGGAGCTGTTTTGCAGCTTTTCCAAAAATATAATTTCGTTTACTGAGCTTTCTATCCTAGTTTTGTAGCCTGAAAAAACGTCAATGAATCCTGAAGAAGTCCAAAGGTATCGAGCCGAAACCCCCGGTACTCAACATGTGATCCACTTCAATAATGCCGGATCTTCTCTCCTTCCCACTCCTGTTTTTGATGCCGTAGATGCTTACTTGAAAAGTGAGTACCTTATTGGAGGTTATGAAACATATGATAAGTATGTAGAGGGTTTTAGCTACACTAAACAAAAAATCGGAGAGCTGATTGGAGCAAAAGCCAATGAAATTGCGCTCCTGGAAAGTGCTACTACTGCTTGGTATAAAGCTTTTCTTGGGCTCAACTTTCAGCCTGGAGATGTAGTCCTAACGAGTCAGACGGAATATGTTAGCAACTTCCTTGGGTTATTGAGAGAAAAGAAATACCAAAGTATCGATATCCAAATCATCCCTAACAATCAATGGGGAGAGATTGATGTAGAAGCTTTGGAAAAGATGATTAGCCCTTCTGTAAAACTCATTTCCATTTCACATATCCCTACTAATGGAGGTTTGGTTCAGCCGGCTGCAGAAGTAGGTAAAATCGCAAAAGCACATAATATTCCCTATCTGCTTGATGCCTGTCAGACCATAGGTCAAATTCCGGTAGAGGTAGAGGTGCTGGGTTGTGATATGCTTTCAGCCACAGGCCGTAAATTTCTTCGAGGCCCAAGAGGTACCGGTTTCCTTTACGTGAGAGAGGATTTCATGGATAGACTTGATCCTCCATTGCCTGATTTATTCTCATTTGAATGGGATGAAATTGATAGTTATTCTCCTCGTGAGGGCGCTACCCGTTTCGAAAATTATGAAAAGCATTTTGCTGGTCAAATAGGTCTTGGGATAGCTGCAGAATATGCCTTAAACATTGGGATTGACAACATATGGGCTCGGTCTAAAGAGCTCTCCAGCCTTTTGAGAGAAAAACTTAATCAAATAGAAGGAGTACAGACTCAGGACCTGGGACGCGAACCTTGCGCCATCGTTACATTTACAGTTGCTCAAAAGCCAGCAGGGGAAGTTAAAGCTCTTTTCAATGAAAAAAAGATCAATACCTCCTTTGTAGATGCAGGTGGAGCTTTGATGGATATGGCGGAGAGGAAATTGGGAAATATGATCCGAGCCTCAGTTCATTATTATAATACTGAAGAAGAGATCGAAACATTTGTTGATGCTCTTGAGTCAATATTGTTTAGCTAAGGATATGGAAATCTTAAACCCTACGATAGAATGGATGGGCTGGGAAATTCGGGAGCCGGTTACCAGTGCAACGGATTTGTTGACGGGGGTAGTTAGCCTTTTTGCCTTTATCCATCTTAGCCTGATGAAAAGTCGGAATCCAGTAGTTACTCAAATGAGAGGCTACTTCATTTTGATGGCTGTCAGTATGGGCTTTGCTGGAATTGCTGGACATGCTATGCAGGGCTATCTTTCTTTCAATTGGAAAACTATCGGTTGGTCCTTTGGAGCTGCGGCCATTTGCATGCTCGAACAATCGACCATAACTCTAATGGAAGAAAGGCTTGGGAAGAAAGTGAGTATGGGCTTACGAATCTGGAGTGTGCTACATTTAATCATATTTTTCCTCGTGATTGCCAACCCTTCGACCCGACTCTTTTCTGCGGTTAAGATCAATTCTACTATAGGGCTGGTCGGATTGGTTCTACCTTTACAAGCTTATAATTACTTTACCACAAAAAATAAAGGAAGTATGTGGGTCTTGATCGCTATGATCTGGGCGCTTATACCCGCTTATGTTTATAATATGGAAGTCAGCTACAGTCGCTGGTTCAATTTTCATGACATAAGTCATGTTTTAATGTCTATATACACCATTTATCTTTACCTCGGAGCAAGAAATTTTGTCAAGGAGACTTGAAAATATAGTATTTTTGCAATGTAGGTACATCTAACATAAAATAACGATAATCATATGGGTGGTTTACAATACGCCGGACTTATAGTTCCCATTCTTTTAATACTGGTTGCCCTCGAATATTATGTTTCCCGCCGCAAAGGTGTTCAGGTATATTCTTTAGAAGATACGCTGGTGAATGCTTGCTGTGGAATGCTGGAGCGTCTGTTCGACTTTTTCTGGGTAATCATGATGTATTTCATTTTTGCCTGGTTGTACGAAAATGTTGCTCCCTGGCAAGTCCCAAATAATCCTGCTACCTGGTTTGTAGGGCTATTGATTGGAGATTTCCTTGCATACTGGCACCATAGATTGAGCCATGAGATCAATTTCATGTGGGCAGCTCATATTGTTCATCATCAGAGCGAAGAATTGAATATGACTACAGTATTCCGAGTTTCAGCTTTTGCTGTCATTAATAGAGCTTTCTTTTGGATATGGATGCCTATCCTGGGGTTTGATCCCGTAATGACAACCTCTGTGATTGTATTCATCGGTCTTTATCAATTTGTTTCTCATACCCGACTGATAGGTAAAATGGGTGTCCTGGAAAAATTTATGGTTACTCCATCTCATCATAGGGTCCACCATGCTAGAAATGAGAAATATCTGGATATGAATTACGGACACGTTTTTATTATCTGGGATAAAATGCTTGGAACTTTCAGAGAGGAAGAAGAGGAGCCTGATTTTGGTATCACTACCGGTTTTGAAAGCAGCAGTCCCTATAGAGCCTACTTCTTTTATTGGACGGACTTATTTAGAAGGGCGAAAGAAGCTACTCATTGGCAAGATAAAATCAGAATTTTCCTCAAGCCGCCTAGCTGGAACCCGGAAGGTGCTGAAAGTACTCCTGCCGAATTTACTGTAGATGAAAATGGAAAGAGAAGAAAATATGTAGCCAAGACACCTTTTCGCCTGCAACTCTACATCTTTTTCTCTGTATTTCTGACCATGATAGGTTTCATAAGTCTTCTTCTTATCAAAAAGACATTTGAATTACCTTCAGTAGGTGAACTTTTGGCAAGTCCTCAAATTTTAGCCCTCACTGTGTTGGTTACTTATTCAGTATTTGCGCATGGAGTTATTCTGGAGCGTAAGAGATGGGCACTTTGGGCAGACTATATTCGTCTCGCTCTTTGGGCAGTATGTATACCTATCTTACTTTGGAATATTCCTTTCTCCATATTGAGTATGGTAGGTGCTTACTTGCTTTTGGCTGTATTTGCTATCTGGTTGATTCGGATGAGAAATTTCTTTGATTCTAAAGAAGAGTCGCAAAGAGAATTTCAAGCTGCAGTAGCCCCTCATCGAGCTTCCGTAAGGTAGGGGGAACATATTTCCATAAAATAAAGGTCCATTCAAAGCTGCTTCGGATGGACCTTTATTTTATGTAGAAGCGTCCAGGTTAACTATCTACATACCTTGGAGTTCCAGATGAAGCTTCTTTAATGGTACCCAGATTCTTTTTGTAAATTAATTTGATCAACCAGGGAGCAAATTTTGAAATGAAACTCAAGCCTTTGCCTGCCAGAGAAAGAGTGTAGGTGTTCTTCCTTGCGTTTATCATGTTCAGGATTATTCCTGCGACTTGTTCAGGACTTTGCTTTTTAACCCCTTCTCTATTTTCGAGATAAATTCTTTTTCCATCGGAATCGAGAATAATTTTCTTGGGATCATTCTCTGTAAAACCCACATAAGCAATACCTACATGAATTCCATCTGATTGAGTTTCTATTCTAAGAGACTCTGAAAAAGCAGTTAATGCTTTCTTTGTAGCACTGTAGATGGAGTTGAAGGGGATACCATAAAAAGAAGCAATGCTTGAAATGAAGATTACACTTCCCTGGCTTTCTTTTAAAGCCAATAAGGCAGCTTTACTGGGAAAGATGGATCCCAATAAGTTGATATTTGTCACCTTCTGAAATACGTCGGGTGTCAAATCTGCCACTGGGCCTCGGGTTGCAGCTCCTGCATTATTGATGAGGATATCCAATCTTCCAAAATGATCTACACATTCTTTCACTAGCCTTTCACAATCTTCCCAATTGCTCACGTCTGCTGCTATGGGAAATACTTCGTATCCTTTGGATTCCATTTCTGCTGCTGCGGAATGTAAGCGATCCTTTGTACGGCCATTCAGAACTACTTTACATCCAGCTGCACCTAAGGCATGAGAAATGGCTTTTCCGATTCCCATACTGGAACCTGTGACGATAGCTACTTTATTTTTGAGCGTCATTTAATCTAAGTAAGCGTTTTCTTTGAACCAATTGTATGCATCGTTCACGGCTGTTTCCAGAGGAGTCTGGGGGAGATTTAGTTCTTTTATAGCTTTTTCCGGTGAGAAATAATGACCATCACATGCAATCCATGCCATGGGGTAACTGAGTTTGGGGGCTTTGCCTGTGAGGCTCCCGAAGAGAGAACCCATTCTTCCGGCAAACTTTACCAGAAAACTTGGGGCCTGGAATCCGGGGGCAGGTTTGCCAACGGTTTTGCAAATTCTGGTAAGTGCATCCTTGTACGAAAGGTTTTCACCTCCTAGAATATAGGCTTCTCCAATTTTACCCATAGTCAGGGCATTTGCAATTCCTGTTGCCACATCTTTGACGGCGACCCAATTCTTGCCACCACTGGTATAGGAAGGAATGCTTCCTTTGGCAGCTGCTACGATCATGGCTCCAGAACTGGGCTTGGAATCATAGGGCCCGATCATGAAGGTGGGATTCACAACTATACCGGGCAGGCCGTCCTTTGCGACCATTTCCATCACATCTAATTGTGCTTGTCGCTTCGTATCGATATAGTCAAGTCCATATTTAGCCGATTGATAGGGGCTGTTTTCAGTTCCTGCATTTTCAATACTCCCAAATCCATAGGAACTTGCGCTTCCCACATAAATAAATTTTTCTACTTTATGAGCTAGTGCAGCTTTGGCGACATTTCTCGTTCCTTCAACATTTACTTTGTGATAAATTTCTCCTCTTGAGGGCCATACTGAGGTAATGGCAGCAACATGGATTATGGCATCAGCACCCTCACTGGCTTCCATTACTTTTTCAGCATCCAGTAAATCACAAGCAATTTTTTCGATATTCAGGCCTTCCAGGGTTTTGGGGTCCCTACCTGGCTGGATCATGGCCTTGACTTCATAGCCTCTATCCAATAGTAATCGTACGAGATTACTCCCCAACAAACCATCCGGTCCTGTGACAAAAATCTTCTTCATAACTCAATCGGTCTCGAATTTAGGAAATTTATTGCGAAAAGTCGTTGTATTTTTTAGGCTTCCCAGGGATATTTCATTCCCCAGCTAGCACGTAGGCTATCCATGCGCTTCATGATTCGGTGGGTTTCAGACCAGGGCATCCATTCGGTCTCCTTTTTGCCGGCCAGTAAAGCTTCCATGACATAAATGGCTTGGTATTGTAAACCGAAACTTGCCAGTTCGAATTTAGAATGTCTGCTTTCACCCCCGTGAATATCCAGATATGCTTCCTGAGCTTTCCAAAACATTGGAATTCTGATCTGCCCTTTGGTGCCCAGAATTAAAGCTTCTCTTCCTGTCTCTCCGGAAAAGGTTGAACTCAATTCAGCAATAGCACCATTTTCGTACTCAAATAGATAGATAGATTGTTCGTCGACCCCTGTCTCACAAAGTCTGGCCATGGTTTCTACACGACTCGGCTCTTCTCTAAACAGCATGTATGCCAGGGCGATAGGGTAGATGCCTATGTCCAACAAGGCTCCACCAGCAAGTTCTGGATTATATTTTCTATTGAGGGGATCCCATTTTCCAAAAAATCCGAAGTCGGCTCTGAGGTATTTAATTTCTCCGATTAGTCCATCAGCTATCCATTTTCTAATTTCTACCCAGGCAGGAATAAATCGGGTCCACATGGCTTCCATCAGAAAGACTCCCTTTTCTTTCGCGGCTCCCATGATACGGTCTACTTGCATCAGATTTGTCGCCAGAGGTTTTTCAACCAACACATTCTTCCCTGCATTGATACAAATAAGGGCATGCTCTTCATGAAAATTGTGAGTTGTTGCTACATAAATGATATCAACTTCGGGGTCATTTGCGAGAGATTCGTAACTGTCATGTATATTGGGAACCTTGAAGTCTTGGGCAAAACTGGCAGCTCTTGCAGGATTGGAGGAGGCTACCGCTTGAATCTTTGCCTGAGGTAGCAGTTGCAGTCCGTCGCTAAATTTTCGGGCGATGTTCCCGGGGCCAAGGATGCCCCATCGGATTTTTTGCATAAAAATGTGTTTATTGCCACGCAAGATACTGAATTCATGGAACCTACTACTGCCTTTTTTACAAATGATGCGATCGTTTTCGGATTGCTGATGCTATGTCTCGCTTTTGTCTTTGTGACATCCTCGAGCGAGAATTCTTTTTGGAAGAAATTTTACACCTATGTACCTGCCTTATTGTTATGCTATTTTTTGCCAGCGCTGCTGAATTGGCCGCTGGGATTGATTGATGGAGAGTCTTCCAAATTGTACAATCCGGTTGCTTCCCGCTACCTTTTGCCAGCCAGTTTAGTACTATTGTGTATAAGTATCGATTTTAAAGGAATTATCAATCTGGGACCCAAAGCGCTGATCATGTTTTTTACGGCTACTATTGGGATCATTTTAGGAGGGCCCATTGCCCTGCTGTTGATTGGTACCATTGCTCCAGATATTGTTGGGGTAAGTGATGCGGGAGAGCTTTGGAGAGGACTTTCAACCATCGCAGGAAGTTGGATTGGGGGAGGAGCAAATCAAACTGCGATGAAGGAAATATTTGAGGTGAGTGATAAGCTTTTTTCCTCTATGGTTGTTATTGACGTGGTAGTAGCTAATATTTGGATGGGCTTCCTGCTTTATGGAGCCAATATTTCCGATAAAATTGACAGCTGGTTTAAGGCGGATGCAAGTGCTATTAAAGATTTGAAGCAAAGAGTAGAGGAATATCAGTCAGAAATTGCCAGGAACCCAAGTACCACAGATTATTTCCTCATGATTGGAATTGCCTTTGGAGCTACCGCCTTATCCCATTGGGGGGCGGATTTGATTGCACCAGTCTTTCAGAGTATAAATGAGAATAGTAAATCGGTTCTGGATGCTTCTGGAGAATTGATGTACCCCAATGGGAAATTAGTAGAGTGGGGGATAAGCTCGATCATGTCAGGCTTCTTTTGGTTGATCGTGATTTCAACGACTATGGGACTTTTACTTTCATTTACGCGAGCCCGTCAAATAGAAGGAGCCGGAGCGTCTAAAATCGGGAGCGTATTCATCTATATCCTCGTGGCTACGATTGGAATGAAAATGAATATTGGCGAAGTCTTTAATAATCTGGATGCTTTTGCTATAGGATTGGTTTGGATGGTTGTACATGTGAGTCTTCTTTTATTTGTGGGAAAACTGATCAAGGCGCCTTTCTTCTTTACGGCAGTAGGAAGTCAGGCCAATGTAGGGGGGGCGGCTTCTGCACCGGTAGTTGCTTCAGCTTTTAGCCCGGCTTTGGCTCCTGTCGGCGTATTGATGGCGGTTTTGGGATATGCTTTGGGAACCTATGGAGCAATTATTTGTGCGACTTTAATGCAATGGGTCTCTTAGTCTATGGAATTCCTCCCTTTTCATGAGGTGAAAGATCATAAAGAAATCGTTATCATTGATAGCTATTTTAAAGGGAAAGCAATGCTTTCTCACTGGCGGGGTGCTCCTGTTCCAAAAGGAATGGAGGATGATAGTAGTACCGGAATTGTACTCAATGCAGTAAAAGCCAATCATCCTTCCATCAAACTCCCTTTCGTCAGCAATAATCATTTTGACATAGATGGTTTCCTTGGGATTTGGGCTTTGATGAATCCTGTTTTGGCCATAAAATATGAAGCTATCCTGCGGGAAGCTGCTTTGATTGGAGACTTTCGGGAATGGAAAGCAGATGATCCTATTTCTAAAGAAGCGCTAAAGTTGTGTTGTTGGATAAATTCGGTAGAACGGGAAAAATTCTATGAACCTTTCGCAGAAAAGGATGAGGCGACTTCCTGCATACCCAAATACGCCTACTTTCTTCCTAAACTGGCTGACTTTTTTAAAGATCCAGCTTCCTTTAATACGGAATGGAGAGAAGAGTTTTTCCAGGTGCAGGAGCATCAGCATTTATTGAAAAATAGAGGTAAAATCGAACGGATAGATGATCTCCATATTCAGCTTGTCTCATGTCCTGAGCCTATTCATTATTATGTGCTATTTCAAGATAGTAGCAAGATGGACATGGTCATAAGTTTATATGATGATAATCGTTATGAAGTCGAATACAAATACGTTTCCTGGGTAGATACTGCAAATAGGTCTCTATATCCGCGTTTATCTTTTGAAGCTTTAGCCCATAGATTGAATGAACTAGAGGAAAGTTCTTATACATGGGAGTTTGACAGGATCATGGATACAGGGCCTATGCTAAGGTTAAATAAAAAAGGACTTAACAAGGCGGAAAGGTTTGATCATCCCTTCAATCGAAAAATTTACTCATCAAGCATTCGTCCTAATCAGTTCCTTTCTGTAGTGAAATCTTTCTATAGAGAAAAACTGACAGGTATTTCGCCCAGAAAATCCTGGACCTGGAAAGAAATGCGGGAAGCTGTTAACGAATCCTAACTTTCTGGCCAATTTTCAGATTCCTTCCAATTCCGCTATTTAGGTTTTTGAGCGACTCGATGCTAACATTATAGCGATTAGAAATGCCCCAGAGTGTGTCTCCACTTCTGACGGTATGGTAACTGGCATTTTTGGAATATGAGGCTGTAGCTCCGCTGGTTCTTCGTTTTGCGGGTCTGGCACCAGCTTGTTCGGCTACACTTTTGCTAGCATAGATTTTTAGACGTTGGCCTACTTTGATTCTGTAGCGATAGAGATTGTTCCAATAGGAGATTTGTCTAGCAGAAACTTGATATTTTTCGGCTATAGAACCAACTACATCTCCGGTACGGACTGTATAATAAACAAGGGTCTTTCCTTTAGGTGGCTGTGGATTGACGTATTTACTTGCAGCTGTTGAGTTCTTACTTGCTACTTTGGGGATATACTGATCACGTTTTTTTCCATATTTCTGTCGGATACTTCTTTCATTACTCGCGAAATAATTGGCAACTTTTGGAGTGGCTCGAAGCATGTAAGGAGTAGAGGTATAAGGAATCCTGTCGAGTTTTAGTTCAGGATTCATGATTTGCAGTGTATTGAGATCTTCCCCTGTCATTGTGGAGATCTCATTTAAGGTGATATCAAGTTTATTGAGGTGCAGGGTATCCTGATGAAGAGAAAAGTCCACATATACAGGATAAATGTTATGCTCAGCAGAATGCTCAAACACATAGGTTGCAGCGATAAATGCGGGAACATACCCTCGCGTTTCTCTAGGCAGCCAGGCACGGATTTCCCAAAAATTTCTTTTTCCTCCAGACCTTCTAATTGCTTTCCTCACATTCCCAATTCCACAATTGTAGGAGGCAATTGCCAATAACCAGTCCCCGAATTCATTATAAGCGTCTTTTAGGTACTTAGTAGCTGCTATTGTTGCTTTGGTGGGATCTCTTCTCTCGTCTACAAATGAGTTAACTTTTAAGCCATATTGTTTTCCCGTATACAACATAAACTGCCACAGACCTGTTGCTCCAACTCTGGAGCGTGCATGGGGATTGAGGGCACTTTCGACTACAGGTAGATATTTAAGCTCCATAGGCATATTTTCCTTGTCGAGATACTCCTCAAAAATGGGAAAATATACCCTGCCGAGGCCCATCATTCTGGCTACCTGCTCTCTTCTTTTGACCGCATAGACCTCAATGTATCTGGCTACATATTGATTGTAATCCATCGGGATTACGGTAGGGAGATCGTATAATTTCTGTTCGTAATATTTTGGGCTGAAACGAGGGACATCATCCGAACGATAATTCTTTACATTTTGCAATAAGGTATCGTAAGTCTCTCCTTTCGCTTCTTTAAATCGGTAAGATCGGGAAAATCGATTCAGCTGATTTTCTATGGGTTTACCCTCCTCCATGTCTATAAAAGATGAACCCTTTGTTTCAGCTTGAATTTCTTTTTCTTCTTTATTCTTTTTGTTTTCAGGGTCAGTTTGAGCAAGTAGAAATGAGCATGTAATACAAAGGAATACTAGAAAGCCAATCGATCTCTTCATCCCGTTTCTGGTTTGGATTTGCAGGCCTGCAATTTTGTGGTGTGCAATTTCCCCGGCCTTTCAGGAAATACTGTTTCTAGAACGCATACAATATACAAATATTCTTGCGTCAAGGGTAAAGCTGTATAAGAATTTAGGATAAATTAGAGCTGTAGGCTTGGTGCTGCATGTTGGGCCATACAAGCATTTGCAAATTGTAGTAATTCCGCTTCCTTGAAGCTATTTGCCATTAATTGTAACCCAAAGGGTTTTTTATTGGAATGAATTCCCAGAGGAAGAGAAATTGCTGGCATACCCGCCAGATTTGCATGGACTGTAAAAATATCTGCCAGAAACATCTCAATGGGGTCATCAATTTTCTCCCCAATTTTGAATGCAGTACTTGGACTGGTCGGGCTAAAGAGGAAATCACATTGCGTGAAAATTTCTTCTGTCTTTTCACGAATCAGCCTTCTGACCTTCATGGCCTGGGTGTAATAAGCATCATAATAGCCTGCTGAAAGTACAAAAGTTCCCAGGAGGATTCTTCTTTGAACTTCTTCGCCAAAGCCTTCACTTCTACTTTTTCTGTATAAATCTTCCAGTTTTTCAGAATCTTGACTTCTATGGCCATAACGAATCCCATCATAGCGGGATAAGTTGGAGGAAGCTTCTGCAGTTGTAAGGATATAGTAACAGGGAACGAGGTATTCCAAAAGCGGGAATTCAATTTCAATCAATTCATGACCTTCTTTTTCCCATGATGCTATAAGTTCGAGTTTTCTCTTTTTGATTTCCGGATCAAGTCCATCACTTTCCAGAGCTTGCTTGAGATAGCCGATTTTATATTTCTTATCTGTACTCTGCATGCTTTGAGCTGCATAAGCGGGTACTTCCTTTGAGCTGCTGGTATTGTCTTGGGGGTCATTGCCTGCCATGATTTCAAGGATCAAAGCAGCATCCTCTACCGAGTTAGTGATAGGACCTATTTGATCGAAAGAAGATGCATAGGCAATTAAGCCCCAGCGAGAAACTCTTCCATAGGTAGGCTTAGCTCCAACAACTCCACAAAGTCCTGCAGGTTGACGTACTGAGCCGCCAGTGTCTGAACCCAGAGATGCATGACATAAGCCCGCTGCTACTGCTGCGGCTGAAGCTCCACTCGAACCACCGGGTACAGAATCCGGACTCCAGGGGTTTCTCACGGGTCCGTAACAGGAATTTTCATTGGAGGACCCCATAGCAAATTCATCACAGCTTTGACGGCCAATGATGATAGCATCTTCATCCAGTAATTTTTGAACGGCTGTAGCCGTGAACAGGGATTCAAAATCCTCAAGTATGCGTGAAGAGGCAGTCAGGGTATGCCCTTTATAGCATAGGACATCTTTAATTCCCAAAACCAGACCCGCTAAACGTCCGGCATTCCCTTCAGCAATCTTTTGATCTATTGCTATAGCCTTTCGACGTGCCTCTTCCTCAAATACTTCGACGAAAATATTGAGGGACTTTTGAGCTTCGATACGGCCTAAATACACGTCTACCAGTTCCTTACATGATAAAGAACCGGTAGCTATTTCCTGCTGAATCTCACTCAGCTTATGGAATCGTTTCACTATATGTTTTATAGTAAGAGTGCCTGCTGCAAAGCAAACTCAATTTTCACAAGCTCCAAATATGAGAAGACTACGCTTCCTGGTTTGGATCAATTCTTTTAGCTTCTGTATCGATCTCTCTTTTGATCTCTTTAGAAGCATCTTTGAATTCGCGGATACCTTTACCCAGACCACGTGCCAGCTCAGGAATCTTCTTGGCTCCAAAGAGAAGAAGAATTGCGAACAAAATAAGAAGCATCTCGGGTCCACCGGGCAAGCCTACCAACAATATACTAGCTAATGACATATCTTTTTGTTTTAACGATTTCTAAATTACGATTTTCTCACATATCTCGGCTTTACTGAATACGTAAATTCGAAACCTCTGAGCCTTCTATGTAAGATTTCTTATACAAAGATAAAAGTTTTGTATAGGTAACAAAGCCTAAAATAGCGAATTCTTTCCTAAATCATCTGCTAAATCAGTGCTATTTTTCTACCACTTTCTATGGCTTCTTTGATTTTATCTACGATTATCATGTCTTTTAGGCCCTCTTGTCCACTAACTCTGGATTCTTTGCCTTCCTGAATACAAATTGAAAAATTATCCATTTGTTCGGCTTGTTGGGCTACTTTCTCAAATCCCATTTTCCCCTCACTAGTAATTCCTTCTGTTCCTGTACCATTGAAAGCAGGATTGAGTTCAAACCAACCTTTTTCGGAAGCTGCTCTAAATCGGTCGAGATAATAGCCGTAGCTAGTGGAAATATTGGCCAGGGCTCCGCTTGGGAATTCCAGTTGGAAATTGATGGATTCATAAATGTCTTTATAAATATCAGGGGCTGTGTTATATCCCTGAGCCGTAACGGAAATGGGTTCTTCTCCTGTTATGTATCGGGTAGCCTGCAACGGATAAACACCCAGGTCCATGATTGCTCCTCCGCCTCCCAGCTTTGCATCCAGCCTCCAGAGTTGTGTGTTTCTGACGCGGAAGGCTAATCCTCCCTCCATGAACCTGACTTTGCCATATATTTTTTCCTGCCCTAAGCGCATCGCTTCCTGGTGATGTTTTTCGAAATGAAGTCGATATCCAATAGAAAGCTTCACTCCTGCTTTTTTGCATGCAGAGATCATTAAGCTGCATTCTTTGGCATTCAAGGCCATTGGTTTTTCGCAGATTACATGCTTACCAGCTTCAGCAGCTTTAATGGTGTATTCTGTATGAAGGGAGTTTGGAAGTACAATGTAGATAATGTCGATATCTTCATTGTCTGCTATTTGTCCGAAAGTTTCATAATTGTACATGTTCTTTTCGGGTATGTCGAAATCTTTTTTCCATTTCTCGGCTTTGGCAGGAGTACCGGTGACGATGCCAGCCAAATGACAATGCCGGGTAGAAGCGAATGCAGGAGCAAGTGCATTTGTAGCATAATTGCCTAATCCTACCAGAGCTATTCCCAGACTTTTTCTTTGAGAATCCTGGCTTGCACAGGCCATGCTGGAGAGACCGCTTAAGATTGCTGCAGAGCCTAAACTAATCTGTTTCAGGCTTTTTCTTCGGTTAAGTTTGTATAGATCCATAATCAAGCTTGTTTCAGATAAGTCGTAAGTTTCCGGGAAATCTTAGGGCTACTTCTCATTTAAATGAGAAAGTTGTCTGAAATAGTTGTTTATCTAGATTGCTAATGAATCTTTGATCACCCATTTTCAAACGGATGATGTTGGTCTGATCGTCAAATAATTCCAGGAGGATTTTGCTACTAATATTTAATTCTCTTGGTTGACATCCGGCTTCGGCCTCAAGGTATATCCAGCTAGCATCTTCAAGGTATTCTTTTTTGTTAAAATTCAGGTACAGGTCTTTTTTCCCAATATTCAATTTTACTTTTTCCTGTATATATCGGGTAATAGCCAGATCGGCCCCTTGCATTTCCTGCTGTGTATTGAGGAAAAAGCGCGCATGGCCGTATTTGATGAGGGCATCTTCAAGGTCATTAGTGAAAATCTTGATCTTGATATCAAATTTCCCCCACTCCTGATCAAAGCGAATGTCATGGATAGAAACGTAAAAAGCATGTTTGGGAAGGAAGGATTGACTAATGAAAAAAAGGCCAAAACTTCCTATTAAAAAATAGAAGTACTTCAGCCGCCTATTTTTCATATTTATCGATAAGATAAATCATTGCAGCCAGTGAAGCGGTACCCAATAATAGTTCTCGCCTGTTTACGGTTTCAAATACATCTGTTGGTGAATGATGGTAATCAAATGCTCTCTGCGAATCAACATTTAACCCCATCATAGGAACGCCCGTATCTCTATGGATAGGACCTACATCAACTCCTCCTCCTCCTTTATTGATATAGCTGATGGTATTTTGGGGAAATAAAGGTAACCAGCTTCGGAAGCGTTCCAGCATTTCATCCGGTCCCGAAAGACCAAAGCCTCTGGGGCTAAATCCACCTGCATCACTTTCGATTGCGATGAGATGTTTTTCATTTTTTTCCTGAGCAAGCTCTGAATATTTTAAGCCTCCTCTGGTCCCATTTTCCTCATTCATAAAGAGAACGGCACGTATCGTATGTTTGGGTTTTACTCCAAGTTTCTTAAGTATGTAGAGGGCTTCAATAGAATGAATACAACCTGAGGCATCATCGTGTGCACCTTCACCTACATCCCAGCTATCTAAATGACCGCCTACCGTTATGATTTTATCTGAAATCGAGCCTTCAAGTTCTCCGACTACGTTATGAGAAGGAGCATCTTCAAACCATTTACTATGAATGGCGAGTTCGAGTTCCAGCTCGGGATTCTCCTTTAAGGCTTTAGCTAATTTTATAGCTGATTGAACCCCTAAAGCTCCTGCGGGAATTTTGTCCTGATCCTCGGCGTATCGTAAGGCTCCTGTATGTGGCGCATCATCAAAAGCAGAACTGGCGGACCTCATTACAATAGCAAGCGCACCGTATTTGGCTGCCCTTGAAGCCCCTTGGGACCGTTGGTCAACTACTCCTCCATAACCTGCGCCTGTATTTATGTTTCTTTGATCGAAAGCTCTATTATAAAATACAATTTTGCCCTTTATCCCACTTTCCCCTATATCATCCACTTCATCCAGCGAAAAGACTTCAACTACTTTTGCCTTTATGCCATCAGGGGGGGTTGCTATTGATCCTCCTATCGCTAAAACAGCCAAGTCTTCTCCTCCTACAATCTGTGCAGTCTCCTTTTTTCCTCTTTCCCAATGAGGAACCATGACATCCTGTAAAAAGACATTATCAAAGTCCAATTCTTCCATCAAAGCTTTACCCCAACTGACTGCATCGGCCGCTCCCTGTGAACCACTCAATCTTGGACCAACGTCTTTGCATAATTCTTCCAGCCAGGTATATCCCTGGCCGTTTGCCAAAGCCTCGTCAAAAATTGAACGAATTAGCTGAAGATCTTCCTCATTCATTTGAGAAGGGGGAGGGGATTTAGGGCTGCTGTTACAAGAAGTGATAGAAAGCAGTGCCCATCCCAGTATCAGGAGTTTATTCGTAGTTTTTTTCATTAGATCCTTATGTTGGGCTATTTAATATACTATTTTTCCCTTTATTCCTTTATAATAAAGTAAATTGCTTTCAGAACTATTAGCTAGTTTACGTTATGAAATTTTTCTTTTGCCTATTTACTTTTTCACTTTTTTTTAAGCCAGATCATGCACTTTACATAAGTGTAACCGATATTTTTTATTTAGAAAACCAAAAAGAACTGGAGATTAAATTCAAAATTTTCAGCAATGATTTAGAGGACGATATTAGAACTAGTCAGAACAAAGTTCTTGAGCTAGAGGATGGTGTAGACGAGGAAGAAGCAGCAGTTGTACACAAATACCTGCTAGAAAAGGTCGAGATTTTCGTGGATGGAAAAGCAGCACCTGTAAATATGATCTCTTGCAAACAAGAAGGAGATGCTGTCTTTTCTATTTATAAAGGAACATTGGAAAGCGCACCGAAGAAACTGGAAATCTATAATAAAATCCTCATAGATCTCTTTCCAACCCAAAGAAATATCATTCGACTAAGAGGAAAATCTCCTCTGGGTTTATTAAAACTTGATAAACAAACCATCAAAGGAGAGCTTTCCTTTTAGCTTTTACTTTTTCATGATTTCCATTACTCCTGCAGTCATTGCCGTAATCCCTGTACGGATTGTTTCTGTAGGATCTGGATAATAGAAAGGTGAATGTAAACCAGGTACCTGTCCTTCTGCTTCCATCTTCTTCAATCTTTCAGGATTTATAGTTCCCAAGCCAAACATGAATGTGGGAACTTTCTCTTTGGTATTGTGGAAATGAGAGAAATCTTCACCACCCATTACCGGAGGAGTCTGTATAACATTATCTTTTCCCAATGCTTCTATGAAAGCCGGTAGGGCTTTTTCTACCAGAGCAGGATCGTTATAGGTTGCTGGGGTAGAATTGAAAGTGAAATCAACCTCTGGATATTTTTCAGGAGGTAAACCAAATGCCATGGCGTTTCCATCACAAATCTCCTTAATTCTTTTGAGCATTTTATCGCGCACTTCTTTTTTGTAAGAGCGAAGTGTCAATTGAAGCTCTACCTGATCAGGTATAATATTTCCACGGGTACCCCCATGAATAGCTCCCACCGTTACTACTCCCGCGTCTGTTGGCGTTACATTTCGAGACATGATGGTCTGTAAATCCATGATAATAGTCGAACCCAGAACTACAGGATCAACAGTCGTATGTGGATAGGCACCATGTCCTCCTTCTCCAAAAATCTTTATACTTACCATATCGACACTTGCTAGTGCATAGCCTGGACAATAACCAATGGTTCCAGTCTCCATTTTTGCATTACAGTGAAGTGCTATGCCGTAATCAGGTACCCCGAATCTTTCATATAAGCCATCTTCTAACATCGCTTTGGCTCCTGCACCAATTTCTTCGGCAGGCTGAGCGATCATCATTAAGGTGCCACTCCATGAATCTTTCATTTCTACCAGTGTCTTTGCAGTTCCAGCCCAAACAGCCATGTGCATATCATGTCCACAAGCATGCATGACTCCACTTTCAAGTCCATCATCCGTTTTAGCTGTTACTTTGCTGGCCCATTCTACTGGTGTTTGTTCATTTATGGGTAATGCATCCGTATCAGTTCGAATTAATACGGTTGGGCCTTCCCCATTTTTCATCATAGCTACCACTCCATAGCCTCCCACGTTTTCTGTTACTTCAAATCCTAAATCACGTGTATGTTTTGCCATTGTCTTTCCACTTTCTTTTTCGTGGAGAGATAATTCCGGATTAGCATGTAGATGTTTGTAGAGTTGCTCAATTTCTGGAACTTTTTGGTCGACTAGATTTTTCAATTTTTCAAGCTTCTCCGGCTCAGTATCCATTGCAAAAAGGAAGGGAAGAATAAGGAGTGAGGAGATCAATAGTAGTTGCTTCATGTCGTTGGGTGATTAAAATCAATAGGGAATGATAAATAAAAATCCCTAATTGCAAGATAATACAAGAAAAATATTTTGACAATTTGGGAATAAACTCTGTTAATATATTGTCTAAATGCTATGTACGGACAAAAAAAATGTCCAAAATCTAAACTTTGTGTCTGTTTCTGAGTACAATAGAGATACGACTAACACGACTACGGCATGAAATCTTTATTTCTCTACACGATTTTACTTTCCTTTTTGCTTTTTCCGTTAGGAGTTAACACAGTACAAGCTGCTGATTGTCAGAAAGGAAACAAAAGTTTGAAAACCAAGACAGTTGATCCTAATAAAGGTAAAGGAGATGGCCAGGGGGGAGAAGGTGGAGAACAAGGAGAAGAGGACGAAAGACAGGATAAGAAGAAGGTTAAAGAAAAAGAACGTCGCAAAAAGGCTAAAATCGCCAAAGGTGAAGACAGTTCTTTCGGTATGCTAAAAGACCTATTCCAAAGTACCTTTGATTATTTCTATGCTCCGGATAGCACAAAATCAGAGGAAATAGGAAGACAAAGATAAACGGAACAAATTCCATGACAAAAAGCCTGACCCTTGTGTCGGGCTTTTTCTATATCCCTAAATTAGCCAAAATAAAAGGCCCGGATTGTATCCAGGCCTTTTATTTTTTAATAAGGATAGGAACTATCCTCAGGCTTAGGGGGTCGTGGCCTGGGACCATCGGATGAAAAGATTTTTTTGATGAAATAAAATGCCAGGAAAAGAATTCCAGCCCACCCGATAATGAGGATAATTGCACCCAGGGTTTCATTTCCATTACAAGAAACACTACATGCCAAAGCTACTACCAGAATACCTAGGCCTAAAGCCAGAGCTATAGTAAGTATGGTTAGTAATACCTGTTCCCCTGTTCCTCTTTCTCCTTTCTTTCTTCTTGCTTTGAGCTCTTTTAACTCAGTCTTTATCAGCTTTCTCAGTTCTTTAAACTGTTTTTTCAATTGCTTCCTAAGTTCCTTTGAAGTCAATGAATTTGGGATTTCCTCTAAATTCTTTGGATGTACGCTAGAAGTTAAATGTACTTTGCTAAACTCCTGTGTAGTTTCTATCTCTTCTTGTGCAGTTATATTTAATTCCGGATCGGTCCAAACTTCAGCTGCTCTTCGATTGGCTAAAAATACCACCATTAGCGCCCCGCAAAAGTATATCAGAAAGTCAAGGGACTTTCTTTTTCGAAAATAGCTACTTGATCCCGATTTGAAATATTTCCTAGAGGGATATAAAAGGATTCCAGTTATGGAAAGTAAGCTGATAAAAACAGCCAGAGGATATGGGAAAATGACATCGTAGGCAAATAAATACAGACCGCCATAGTAATGGATTACTACGCTAATAAGGGTTGCAAAAGTAATAATCAAGCGAGCACTAAGAGGATTGAATTTAGCCCATTTAGATGCTTTATAAAGGATTTTCATGTGTGTAGAGCTTTAATAGCATTTGACAATATAATTGACGTTCGCTCTAAATCAAAGCCCGGGAAAGTATTTGCTTGCTCAAAATAATTTCGTTTAAGGAAGCATAAATGAATCTATACTTTTTCTGAAAGGGATTTTCGCTTCTATAAACGGGAAGTGTCCACATTCATCCAAAATATCAATTTTAGAACCTTCAATTTGCCCTGCAATTCTTTCTATAGCAGCTAAAGGTGTTGCATCTGACTTACCATGAATTATTAGAGTTGGTGCTTTTATAACTGCCAATTCATCATAAAAATCATAGGCTTGTAAATCTGGAAGGAGATGCATAAGCTTCCCTTGTCTTTCTCTATAATTTTCGGGGAAAGATATTTGAAGGCTATCCAGGTATTCCCGATGGAAAAATGAAGGAGCGAAATTGAGTTTAAAGACTTTTAAAAAAGCTGCTTCTTCCCGATTCTTAAAGGCCTCACTTTGCATGAGTTCCTGTAAAGCCATGTTGTCTTCCTCTTTGCGCATCTTTTGAAGATTTTCGGCAGAGCTTGCATCATAAGCTTTATTTGCCGCAATTGTATTGACCAATATCAGCCGCTTTAATTTATCAGGATAAGTTTTAGCATACCACATCGCGAGCAAACCTCCCCATGAATGTCCAAGGATATTTAGCTTGTCCAGAGAGAAATGCTGTCTGATAGCTTCTATATCTTCTACCATAATAGGCATACTCATTTGGCTACTATCAAGCTGATAAGATGACTTTCCGGCAGCTCTTTGGTCAAAATAAATGAGTTGATAAGTGTCAGCTAAGTCATCCAAGTGGGGAAGAAAGTATGAATGATCCATACCTGGCCCTCCATGAACGATCAGAATTGGCTCTCCTTTTCCGATAGTTCTATAATAAAGGGAGGCACCTTGATGTTCTATAGTCCCACTACGAGCCTCAATCTTATCCATTTGCTGTTTTTTATTGGCTGATGCAGGGCCATTACAAGCAAGTGCGAGGAAGAGACTGGAAAAAAGCAGGATTTTAATAGCTCTCATGTAGCTGATTTGTGATTGAAAAAAGAATTAATGTAAACAAAGAAGGAGGATAAGTCCGGCTCTCTTTGTCATAAATTTCGAAAACCTATATATTCGAAACATAATCTAAACCTAATAAATTAAACCAAAACTGATGTTGAGACTACTTATACTTATTGTCATTAGTTCCCTTAGTTTATCCGGTCTGTTTGGACAGGATTGGAAGAGGGAAAAGCAAGACCCTCGTGCTACAGAGTTGTGGGAACCTGTGCCTCCAAAAGTAACCCCTGGTGAAGGAACTGCAGCTCCTTCAGATGCGATCGTTTTATTTGATGGAAGCAGTCTGGAAGGTTGGGAGACAACTAAAGGAGACGCGGCAGGATGGACCCTTGAAGATGGAGCAATGACTGTTAAAAGAGGAACAGGTAGTATTCGTACCAAACAAGGGTTTGGAAGTTGTCAGTTGCACATAGAATGGAGATCTCCATCCGAGATTGTAGGAGAAGGGCAGGGTAGAGGCAATAGTGGTGTCTTTCTCATGAGCACCTACGAAGTTCAGGTTTTGGACTCTTATGAAAGCCGCACCTATTCCAATGGGCAGGCTGGTAGTGTCTATAAGCAATTCATCCCTTTGGTAAATGCGACTAAAGCTCCGGGAGAGTGGCAGACTTATGACATCATTTTCATGGCTCCCGTATTTAACGAGAAAGGTGCTGTGATCAGACCTGCTTCTGTTACCGTGCTTCATAATGGGGTTTTGGTACAGAATCATTCCGTATTGAGAGGCCATACTCCCTACAAAGGATTGCCTGCTTACACTAAGCATCCTGATAAGCTCCCTATCATGCTACAAGATCATGGAAATCCGGTGAGCTACAGAAATATCTGGATTAGAGAATTATAAACTCAAAATAAACAAGACAAACAGGTGAAAAAATTAATTGCTAGTATTCTAACTACTTTCTTTTTTCTGACAGCTCTTCATGCGCAAGAGACCTATTCTTTTGCAGAAGGATCTGAAGTCAAAGTTGATGGGAGTTCTACCCTCAGCGATTGGTCGGTTCCTGTCAAGCAAATGGAAGGTAAAATGGCCCTTAGTGAGGGTTTTAGTGGAAAAGAAGGAGAAGAAGTAAAAGACATCCTCATAGTGATGGAAGTCAAGAGCATGGAAGGAAGAGGGCCAGATATGAATGAAAAGATTTACAAAGCCTTTAAAGCAGAAGAATTTCCTCAGATTGTTTTTGAAGCTGCTTCTGCGAAGTGTGTTCAGGCAAGTGGAGGCACTTTCAAACTCTCTAGTACAGGAAGTTTGAAAATGGCCGGCAAGAGTAAAGAGATTATTCTTTTACTGGAAGGGAAAAAAGCTGGAAAGGGCTTTGAGTTTTGGGGAAGCCATACCCTGGACATGACTACCTATGGAATGGAACCTCCAACAGCTTTTTTTGGTAGTCTGGAAGTGGAAAAAGAAGTTAATGTAATATTTAAAATTCTGGTAAATACATGAATTTGATAAGTAAAGCCGTATTTTTTCTGGGACTGATTTTGACCAGTCTGTGTTTGAGCCTGTATGGGCAAGAATCTGCTGATATTGAAGTCAGAGAAGATACAATAACCGGAACAGATGTTACCTTTAAATTGGTGCATATACCTGCGGGGAGTTTTATGATGGGAAGCCCCGATGCTGAAGCTAAGCGAGAAGCAGATGAGGGACCTCAGAAAGAGGTAAAAGTGGAAGCCTTCTGGATGGGCATGTATGAAGTTACCTTTGATGAATATGATATATTCAGAGATAGGGAAAAAGACCAGGACATTACGCATTCGGATGGGAAAGTTTATGTAGCTGATGGAGCCTCTCGCCCGAGTCCTCCTTATGAGGATCCTACCTTTGGGATGGGGAAATATGGATTCCCTGCTGGATCAATGACCCAATATGCAGCGCTGAAATATTGTAAATGGCTGTATGACAAAACAGGTATTTTCTACCGCCTTCCTACAGAGGCAGAATGGGAGTATGCTTGTCGTGCAGGCAGTACCACCGCTTATCCATTTGGAGATGATGTCGCTGCTTTGGGAGAATATGCCTGGTACTATGAAAATAGTGATGGAACTTTCCATCAAGTTGGCGAAAAGAAACCCAATGCCTGGGGACTTTATGATATGCTAGGCAATGTGGGAGAATGGACCCTGGATCAATATCAAGCTGATTTTATCAGCAATATGGAATCAGGTGCTGAATCACCCTGGGCGAGACCTACAAAACTTCATCCACGAACTGTCAAAGGAGGTACCTATGATGATGATCCCGAATATTTGCGCTCAGCTGAAAGACTAGAATCATCTATGAACTGGAAAAGAAGAGATCCTCAACTGCCTAAAAGCTTTTGGTGGAATACTGATTCCCCTTTCATTGGATTCAGAATCATCCGTCCTGCTGTTCAGCCTTCTGAAGAAGAAATAAAAAAGTTTTGGAAGATGACCCTTGACGAATAGTCATAATTCTTCTTCCTGAGCCGCAAAAATTCCTGAAACCAAAAGGTTTTAGGAATTTTTGGGTTAAAGCTAATGGGAATTACTGTTTTTACTTTATCCAGAAGTAAGCTATGCGACTGTTGCCAAAGACTCGGATTATAGCTTGCCATTTTTTGAATTCATCATACTCTCCTTTATCTTGGAATATTGAGTAAAGAAACTCATTATCCTATGTAAAGCTGTGGAAAATGGGCCCTAAAAACAATGAATCAGATCTATCTTTGGGCAAACTTTTCCCCGAAGTTTATGATCAACTGAAACTCCTTGCTCACAATCAGCTCTATAAAGAGCGAAAAGATCATACTTTTAATACAACCGCTTTGGTGCATGAGGCTTATGAAAAAATGGAGTCTCACAGGGGATCTTTTTCCAATAAAGGACATTTTTTTGCTCTGGCTTCTCAGGCCATGCGAAGAATATTGGTGGATTATGCCCGTAAAAAAAAGAGTGAAAAAAGAGGAGGAGCCAGATTTAGAATAACTTATGGCGATCACAATATACCACTTGAAACCAGTGGGGATGAACTACTACTCATTCATGAATCTATGGATCGTCTTGCATCCCTAAATGAAAGGCAAGCTCAAGTTGTCGAATACTGGTTTTTTGGAGGCTTTAACCATGAAGAAATTAGCAAAATATTGGATGTTTCTGTTCCTACTGTTAGGAGAGATTGGCGACTTGCCAGGGCCTGGTTGAGCAGGGAAATTAAAAAGGAGATTGCGATATGACAGCAAAACAATGGGAGCAAATAGGAACCTACTTTGACCAGATATCTGAATTGAAGGGGAAAGACAGGACGGACGCGCTGATGCAGGTACAGGAAGAATTGCCAGGTATATATGAAGAATTACTTGAGCTTTTGCAGGAAGATGATTCTCCGCATACGATCTTTCATATGAGAGAAGTCCTCGATCAGGAGCAAGATAGGGTCGGGCAAACTGTTGATCGATATAAGTTGCTGAAGTTGCTGGGTAAAGGAGGTATGGGAGAAGTCTATTTGGCGGAAAGAAGTGGAGAAGATTTTGAGCAAAAAGTAGCATTAAAGCTGGTCCGTTCTTCCTTGAATAAAAAGGAACTCAATCGTTATTTCAAGGAGGAAAGGCAAATTTTAGCAGGATTAAATCATAAGCATATTGCTGCACTGTATGATGGGGGACTCAGTGAAGAAGGTTTCCCATTTTTTACAATGGAATTTGTTGAGGGGGTATCATTAAGTGAGTTTGCAAGGGCTAACAAGCTAAGCCTGAAAGAAAAGCTGGAATTATTCCTTCAGGTATGCAGCGCTGTTTCCTATTCCCACCAAAAACTTCTGGCGCATCTGGACTTAAAACCAGGGAATATCCTGGTAAATAAAGAAGGGGAAGTGAAGCTGCTCGACTTTGGGATAGCAAGTCTGCCTGATTCAAGAAAGGAAGAGCAAAAACTTCGCTTTACACCGGCCTATGCTTCTCCGGAACAATTGTACAAAAAGAATCCCTCTGGAAGCAGTGATATCTATTCCCTTGGCGTGATTTTGTTTGAACTTATTAATGGTAAACTTCCCCGATTTACAAATGAAAAAGGAATAGATGCGTGGAGGAAATTGGATTTTGAGCTGGATAAAAAGAACTTTCCTTCCATGCCGGCTGATTTAAAGGAAATCTGTTGGAAAGCGCTTCAGGAAAAGCTAGAAAATCGATACAGCAGCGTAGACCTGATGATCTCCGATATTCAGGCCTATTTGCGCGGATACCCCATTTCGATCAAATCAAAAGATCGCGCACATGTCTTTTCCAAATACCTAAAACGGAATCGAAGCGCAGTAATTTTACTTAGCCTAGCGGGATTGATTCTGGCAGGAACTGTATTCAACTATACCCAAAGATTAGAAGACGAGAGAAATACCGCTCAGAAGGAGGCCGAAAAGGCAAATCAAATGTCATCTTTCATGTTTTCAGTTTTTGAAGGGGCAAATCCCTATGAAAACCGAGGACAAGAAATCACGGCCAAACAATTACTGAAAAAGGCCTTAGTTAGAATGCCGGAAGAACTGGCTAATCAGGAGGAAGTACTGGCTGAAATGACCACGGCTATGGGGCGGATAGCCATTGAAGTGGGTGATTATCCCCTGGCCGATAGCCTTACAGAAGAAGCTTTACGCTTACTGTCGGAATTAGATAATCCTGAACCTGTTTTGCATTCGGATGCCTGGTTAATTCGGTCAGACTATTTTAGTCAGATGGAGGAGCGGGAAGAAGAAGGGAAAGCCCTTGAAGCTGCCAGAAATATTTTGACCGAAGCATATGGAGAAAACGACACCCTGGCTGCCAATTACCTCGAAAGGCTTGCAAGCAATGCTTATTTTCAAGCAGATTTTATCAAAGCAGACAGTTTGTATCGAGCCTTAATTGATAGCTATACCGAAATCTATGAAGACCCTCGCCAGAAGATAGTCTATCCTATGACTGCTTTGGGGGAGGTGAATAATGTATTGAACCAACTCGAAGTAGCGGATTCTATTTTGCGAATAGCAGTTGAAATGGTTTCTGAAGTGTACCCTTCTCCCCACTTTGAAATTGCCTATACCAACTCCATCATGTCTTCGGTGCAATACAATAGAGGCAACTTTCCGGAAGCTTTGAGTGCCGGAAAAATCTCTCATCAGAACTCATTGGAAATCTACGGTCCCAAGCATAAACAACGTATGGATTCCTGGGTGAATGTGGCTCGAGTGTATACGGGTATGGATATGTGGGATTCTGCCATCTATGTCTATGATAGCTTGCGGACCCTGAGTGTGGAGGTTTATGGCGGAAAGGATAATAATAGCTATTACGGCCAGCTTAGCCAAAGCCTTGCAAACGTCTACGAGAATATGGGAGAATTAGAAAAGGCTGAAGAATTATTGCTGGAAGCTATGCCGATACTTGAAAGTAATCTGCCTGCGGGTCATCCTACTTTGATTTATGTTCACTATTCTTTAGGGAAAGTCTACCTGGGCCAGAAAAAATATCGCCAAGCCAAAACTTTACTCGATAAAGGACTAACTATCTGTAATGATAACTTTGGCGATGAACATCCAAGATGTGGTCTTTTAGAGATGGCTCTGGGAAATTGGTATATAGAGAATGGTGATAAAAGTAAAGGAATAGCTTTGTTGGAAGCAGCCGATCAACATATGGAAAAATGGCCAAAGAGGTATGAAGATGCCTTGAAGAAAATAGAAGAGCTACTTGCAGAGCTGAAGTAATTCTAAATAGGCTAAAAACCAAAGGACTATTTGAAATGAAAAGGGGTGGAAAGTTACTTCCACCCCTTTTTCAATTCTCCTTTTTGATGATTATTTACTAATTCGTTACAATATTATAGGCTTCTGAGAAATTCCCATTTTTCAGGATGGTGAAAGAGGTTCCAGCCTTATTGAACAGGAAGGTCGAAAAGTCAAGAGGATCATCATTGGTGCTCAATCGTAAAGCAGCTCCTACTTGTGGAAAAGGAAAATTCCCATCGGCTAATTCGTCAAGGGTTTTTACATCCCCGTAAAAAGCGATAGTTGATCCACTTGACTCTCTTACGCTATAGAGTACATAACGATTCCCTGCTTTATTGAATTGATAACAAACAGTGGTCTCCTGCCTGTTGCCCAATATTGTAATAGCTGTCTGGCTTGAAAAATAAGCTGCACCCACTCCTGCATCTCCACCTGCATTGGCTTGAAGAAAGGGGTGCTCACCATCAGGGCCCCATATGTTGAGATTTCTCACATTGCTCCAGCTTCCATTATCCCTCTGCAAGGCATATTGCAAACCATCAGCAGAGAAGAGCATGATTTGATCCTGCCAGATTTGGGCAGCACCGGCCGAAGTAAATGGACTGCCGGCAAGAGGTCCCTGATCACTGCTTGCACCTAAGTCATAGATGCCCTGAACCTGGTTATTTCTGATCTCGGCGTATTGCGTTCCGGATTGATTAAAGAGGATCGAATTGCTGAGATCCTGATCAACTCCAGTCGCAAAACCTATGCCTTCATTGTCGAAAATGCCAAACCATGCATGAGTATAAGTCGGAGGCGCGCTCGAATAAACGCTTTGGCAATAAGGAACGCTGAATCTGCTATTGATTCCTATACCTACATCTACATGCGGCAATGCGAGGGATTCCATTTTATAGGACAAAGGGACACCTGTATTGATGCTGCCACCTTCGGTCAGGAATTGCTTTACGGCGTTGAAATCTCCGCTAAAGGTAGCAGCTGCCTGTTGAGCATCTCCTCCCATGGCAAACACGCGTATGCTTACTTCTTCCAAATCACCCACATAAGTCGCATCGGCTTCCAGGCTTCCATTCGCAAGAGCAGCATCGTAAGAATTCGAAATCGAAGCCTTCATTTTTGTTGCACTGGCTTTGGAAGTGATCATCAGATAATAGCGCCTCCCGTAGGTAACAGATTTGATGTAGACCGGAGGATTGTTATTGCCCATAAAGGGTTGCAAATCATTCACGCCTACAGCTTCATCAAATACCTCGGCTTCACTATTCGGACTTATATAGACAATGGTATAATATTTCTGCACAAAGTCTACCAGGATGCTGTTGTATTCTGTGCGGCTGTCTGCAGAGATTTTTGCATTGAAATCATTGGTGAGGGTTTCTGCATCTACCTGCATGGCAAGGGCAAGTTCTTCGGTAGACCTGACCTCTTTCTGATCGTAAGTGAAATTGGCAGGCAATACGCCATTGTTCTGAGCAATGATGTCATTGATCCCCTCGATGACATTAGCCTGATTGACTTCATCTACGCTAAACTGAGTACTGGAACTACCATTGATCAGGTTAATGGTGAAAGTACCCCCTGATCTTTTTACATCAATTACCTCCGGAGTGGCCTGAGTAAGAGAGGCTCCCTGAAGAAGATTCCCGGGCCAGACCACATCTGAATTGGGATCATAAGTACGGTAATCTCCCACAGCTCCAACAGCATCTACTTCTATGGTTTCGCATACCCAATTGTTGGGGATATCGAAATCGGGATTAGCAGTATCACGGGATACGTCGAGGCTACTCGAAGAACCGGGCAGTCCGCTACTAGCTACTAGATCGGCGATACTTTCGGTATTGGGTCCGGGGGTATCTCCGCCTCCGCCATTTTCCTCACAGGAAAAAAATAGAACACTGACAAAGAGAGCGACAGTTAAGGTTTTAAGTTTTTCTTGAAGCTTCATTTTTTTGCGCGTTAAGTAAATTTCAATCCTATAGGCGTAAAGCATGGGGGAAAGTGACAATGCGTTTCGAAAAAAAAGTGCGTGCCTGCTCCCATGGAGCAGACACGCGCAAAAGCTCCTGAGTTTGAGGTCCTTCAGAAACTTTTTCCAAAAGAACGGTTCAGGGAAAATCTTTTAGAGTTGGTAATAGCCAATTACAGCAGGGCCGCCGCTTTGGTAAATCGCATAGTTCGTACCTGTTTCGTCAAATAAAATATAATACCTGTCTGAGAATTGAAGTCTTACTGCAGCTCCAACTGTCTCAAGGGGAAGGGAATTATCTACGCCAAACTCCCACAAACCATAGATCCTTCCAAAAGGTTGGAGATAGTTATAAAAAGTAAACTGATCTCCGGCTTTGTTAAAATGAACGACACGATCCGTTATATCTTCACAGGCAGCACCGACTCCGGTAAATTCCCAGGGATGGTCATCTCTTCCCCATAGTCTAAGAGGAGTAACGGCACCATGTGTCCCATCGGTTCTCAATCGTGAATAAAATACGCCGGACTTATCATGGAAGTAAAGATTTCCATTAGAGAATAATTGAGCGGCCCCAACATCATCCATTGGGATAACCTTCAAGGGGGCGTTAGGATCTTTTATGCTAAATGGACCGGTATAACTCAAATTGTCAATGTCCATTTCATAGTATTCCGTCCCAGCCATATTGAAGAGGACTACGGTACCCCAATTGGTCATGCTGGCAGCACCTACAGAGTCAATAGCATCTCCCCAAAAAGCGGTAAATGGAGGAGGATTGTCGTCAAAAATTTTAGGCTCACAAACAACGGTTTCATATTTAGTAGCTACTTTGATGGCTACATCCTGATGAGTTTCCAGGCTTCGGACCACATAGGAAAGCGGCACACCTGTTCGGTAATCTCCTCCTTGTGTAAGGAAATTTCCTACGGCTTGCATATCTCCATTGAAAGTAGATAGTGCCAATCCCTGATCTCCCCCTAAAGCAAATACTTTGATATTGCTGCTCTCCAGGTCTTTCACATACTTTGCTCCTGCTGCCAAACTTCCCCCTGTTACACCTGCGTCATAGGTGGCTTTGATGGAAGCCTTGATGTCCAGTCGGGAAGAAGTAGACTCAACCAAAAGGAAGAACTTTCTTCCATAGGTAACCGAGGAAATGTAGGTTCCTGGATTGCCGGGGCCGATATAGGGCTGTAGATCAGATGGGCTTACATTCTCATCAAAAAACTTAGCATAAGAAGTAGGCTTCTCAAAAATCATGGTATAGAAATTCTGCGTCAAGGTAACGAGGTAACTATGCATATTCTGATTGCTGCTGATGCTGAGTTTTCCTTTTACATCTGTGGAAAGTGTATTGAAATTTACGCCCATTTTGAAAGCCATCTGCTCCTGGGATTGCACTTCCTCAAAAGTATAGGTAAACTGAGCAGGCAGAATGCCATTATTTTGATCAATGATCCGGTTTAGTGCTTGAATTATGTTACCCTGACTAACAGTATCCATACACTGCTGGGTACCTTTGGAGCCGTTGACCAGGTCAATTGTTACACAACCTGCCCCTCTGTCAACTACAATGGGATTGGGATTGCTCTCGGTGATGGAGTTTCCCTGCAATAAATTTCCGGGCCAGATGATCTCTGAACTGGGATTGAAATTGAAGTACTGTTCTCCTGCCTTAACGAAATCGTATTCTTTGGTGATACAGATCCAATCTTCGTTTCCCTGCATGACTACGGAAGAATCTAAGGTGCTGCTATCTGCTGAAGTTGTGAAAGCTTCAAAACTTCCGCCAGAAGCAACCACAGTTTCAAAACTTTGAGGACCACCAGGTCCGGGTTCCCCGCCTTCGCATGCTCCCCAAACTATGCTGATCAAGCCTATGAAAGATATATAAAGGACGTTTTTAAAGAGATTCATTTTTGTGTGTTATTGTTTTCTCAGGATTTAGGATTAATCCTCTGTTCGAAGCGCCTGAAGCGTTTCGGAATTGATTTTTATTTTTTTTGAAATAGGAATGAGGCAGGTTTTGCCTCACTCCATAAAATGATCAGGGTTTACAATCGGTATAATCCTATGGTACCTTCACCGCCTTTGTAAATGCTGTAGACCGTACCTGTTTTGTCGAAGAAAATCCAGTATCTATTTGCGAGTTCGAGTTTCAAGGCAGCTCCTACTGCATCATGTGGGATACCGTCAATTCCAAATTCGTTCAGGTTTCGCTCTGCTTTAATTTCACCTGTCACGGTATTGTAATAGATATATTTAGTCCCATCTTTTTTGAAATGCATATTCCAATCTCCTACGTCTTCACAAGCTGCTTCTATGCCTTGCAAATCCCAGGGGTGATTATTATTTCCCCATTGGCTTAATGGATAGGTATTTCCATAGCTTCGATCAGGGTTTATGTGGGTAAAGAATATTCCGTTAATATCATGGAAATATAGCCCGCCATTTGAAAGTAGTTGTGCTGCTCCTATTGCATCGAAAGGATGGTCTTTGAGGGGTGCATTGGGATCATCCAGATTAAATGGCCCCGTATAGGATAAGGATGTCAGGTCCATTTCATAGTACTCTGTTCCTGCTTTATTGAAAAGAATCACAGTTCCCCATTCGGTTGTGGTTGCCGCACCAACAGAGTCCAGGGCATCGCCCCAGAAAGCGGTGAATGGAGGAGGATTGTCATCAAAGATTTTAGGTTCACAAACGACAGTTTCATACTTGGTGGCAACTTTGATCGCTACATCTTGATGAGTTTCCATGCTTCTCACTACATAAGAAAGGGGTACTCCCGTTCTGTAATCACCTCCCTGAGTTAGAAAATCTCCTACTGCCTGCATGTCTCCATTGAAAGTTGCCAAAGCCAATCCCTGATCACCCCCCAAAGCAAATACTTTTATATTGCTGCTTTCAAGATCCTTTACGTAACGAGCACCTGCATCCAGACTGCCTCCGCTTACTCCTGCATCATAGGTCGCTTTGATGGATGCTTTGATATCTAGTCGAGAGGAAGTAGACTCTACCAGAAGGAAGAACTTTCTTCCATAAGTAACAGAGGAAACGTAGGTGGCGGGATTGCCAGGACCTATATAGGGTTTCAGATCATCAGGTCTTACATCCTCAGCAAAAAACTTATCATAAGAAGTGGGCTTCTCAAAAATCATGGTGTAGAAGTTCTGGGTCAAGGTAACCAGGTAACTATGTACACTTTGATTGCTATTGATGCTTAGTTTTCCTTTTACATCTGTGGAAAGAGAATTGTAATTCACCCCCATTTTGAAGGCCATTTGTTGTTGAGACTGGACTTCTTCGAAAGTATAGGTGAACTGGGCAGGAACGATTCCATTATTCTGATCGATGATGCTGTTGAGGGCCGCAATGATGTTTCCCTGACTTACCACATCCATGCATTGCTGGGTGCCTTGAGAACCGTTGACTAAATCAATCGTTACACAACCTGCTCCTCTGTCAACTACGATCTGATCTGGATTACTTTCTGTAATTGATTTTCCCTGAAGGATATTTCCTGGCCAGATGATTTCCGAACTTGGATTGAAGTTGAAATACTGTTCTCCTGATTCAACGAAGTCATATTCTTTGGTTACACAGATCCATTCTTCATTTCCCTGCATGACTACGGAAGAGTCAAGGGTTGTGCTATCGGATGAAGTGGAGAATGGCTCAAACGTTCCACCTGAAGCAACTATGGTTTCGAAACTTTGGGGACCTCCGGGTCCGGGCTCGCCGCCTTCGCATGCGCTGCAGGCGATAGCAAATAAAGCTATGATAGATAGATAAAAGGCGTTCTTTAAATTAGTCATTGTCTTGCGCGTTAATTGTTGTAATTGGATTTCCCAATTGAGTTCAGATCTTTACGCGTAAAGCGAAATCGAAAGTGACAATGGGAATTAAATTTTTTTTAAATCCTTTTGATTATGGCCTCAAAAAGCGCGAAACAAGCATAGGAATCGTCTTTCTGCTTTAATTTTAAAGCAGACGTACCTTTTTTGAAATACTGGAAATAAGAATCAGACTACCTTTTTTAGACTCTTTTTGTATTGAGAAGGGGTTTGTCCGGTCATTTTTTTAAAGACCGAATTGAAGGTGGATTTTGATTTGAATCCGGATTCGTAGGCAAGGCCTAATATGCTGAAGTGATCGAAAGCGGGATCATTCAAGTTTTGTTTTACTTCTTCCACCCGAAAAGCATTGATAAAATCGAAGAAGTTTTTTTGTGCATGTTCATTGATGATCTGGGAAAGGTAGCCCGCACTCAAGTCCATTTTTCTTGCAAGCAATCCGAGACTCAGTTCCTGATCATGGTATAATTTTTTGTGTTCAACTAGCTGCACTAATTCCTCATAATAGGTCTCTGTATTTTTAGAGAGTTCAGGCGAATTTTTCACTTCGCTTTTCTCATTTTCGACTTCTTCCTTCAAATCCAGTAAATCCTTTTTCACAAAAAGAGAATAGGCAATGTAGTAGACCAACAGCGTCTCTAGCAAGAACAAGGGGTAATAATAGCTGAGATCATTAGGCGAAATGAGGAAGACGATTAGCCAGACAAATCCCAGAAGCAGGAAGATCTGTAGGATTCTTTGTAACCAACTGAAACTGCGCGACTCCAGATTTGCATAGCGCTTTAGCAATTGCTCTTGGTGTTTCCCCAATTTAAACATCCCGATTGCTGCTACAACGATAAAGCCCAGCGCACTTAATCCTTCAATCCAATCAAAGACTTGATTAATGAATTCATTTTGGGCTTTGAATTTTTTTTTGTCTGCCAGGAATAGCAACAGCATCCATACTTGAAAAAGGAATTCGGAAATAAAGGGGAGTAAACCCAGATAGTCGGTTCGTCTGAATTTGTACTTCGGTTCAATGAGGTAGTGAATTCCATAGTGCAAGGCAAAAGGTCCAATAAGAAGGAGGTAAAGAGGGAGGACCTGTATAATCGGGTAGGTTTGACCAAAACTACTCTCCTTGAGGGCAACCAATGAAAGGGTCAGGGAAAAAGAAAAAAACAGCAGGGCAAAAAATTTATACGCCGTAAAGCCCTTGGTGGCATGTCTGTAAATCAAAAAAGAAATTAAGAGCCCTTGCAAGGCTCCCAGCACGAGTATCGTATGTAAAGCGGAATTCAAACAGCTAAGAGAAAATCAATTCAATTCTCCAAAGAGAATTTGGAGGAAGGAGTTAGTACTTTTTATCGATTTATGAAAATCATAGCCCTATTTTATCAATTTATCAAAGGGAAACACTGACTTTTCGCAAAAGACTTTGATTTACGCCCAAGCACTTTTATCTTGAAAATGCCGAATAAAAAATTACTACTATGAAAGAGAATACCTCAAAAAATTTCAACCGCAGAGACTTTGTAAAAAGTTCTGCCTTAGCTATGGGCGGCTTGATGGCCATGCCTGTAGGTGCTGGTGCCTATGCCGGCGGTGATGATGCTATAAAGGTCGGATTGATTGGGTGTGGAGGCCGTGGAACCGGAGCCATTGTACAGGCGCTGAGTTCTGGCCAAAACGTACAATTGGTCGCTATGGCGGACGCGTTCGAAGATCAACTCCAGAAGAGCCATGGCCAGATCACGAAACAGGAATACAAAGATTGGTCGGGTACAACGGTCAGCGTCAAGGACCGTGTTAAGGTGGATAAGGACCATATGTTTGTGGGCTTTGATGGCTACCAAAAGGTGATTGATATGGTTGATGTAGTAGTTATTGCTACTCCTCCTGGATTTCGCCCCTATCATTTTGAAGCAGCTGTAAAAGCAGGCAAGCATGTGTTCATGGAAAAACCTTTGGCCACAGATGCTACGGGTGTAAGAAAAGTCCTGGCTGCTGCTGAAGAAGCCAAGAAAAAGAAACTTAATGTTGTCGTAGGGCTTCAAAGACACTATCAAACGGTTTATAGAGAGTGGGTGAAAAGAATCCACGACGGTGCCATTGGTGATATCATGACAGCCCATGTATACTGGAACAGTGCAGGAGTTTGGGTGAGAGATCGAGCAAAGTTGGAAGAAAAAGCGGGTCGTAAGATCACAGAAATGGAGTACCAAATGAGAAATTGGTACTACTTCAACTGGCTCTGTGGGGATCATATCACTGAGCAGCATATCCATAACCTCGATGTTGGAAACTGGGTAATGGGAGCTTATCCTGTACGTGCTCATGGAATGGGAGGACGCGAAGTGAGAAATGGCAAGGACCATGGCCAAATTTTTGACCACCACTTTATCGAATTTGAATATGAAAACGGCGCACGCATGTTTAGCCAATGTCGTCATATCAAAAACTGTATGAACCGCGTAAGTGAGTCCTTTCAGGGAACCAAGGGTTCTGCTCCTAAACCAGGCACCCTTTTAGATGCTAAAGGAGAGACTATTTGGAGACATAGAGGAAAGAATGATCCTAACCCTTATCAGGTTGAGCATGATGAACTTTTTGCAGCCATTGCAAAAGGGGAATATAAATATGCCGACGCACACAATGGCGCTATGAGCACCATGACTTCTATTTTAGGTAGAATGGCCAGCTATTCTGGCGTTTCTGTTGATATGAAAGAAGCATTGGAGTCTGGTCATAATCTTATGCCTGAGACATTTGCTTTTGATGCAGAGCCTCCGGTAATGCCTGATGCACATGGCAAATATTACGTTCCGGTTCCTGGAAAGCATAAGCCCTTCTAAAGAATTTATGATAAGGAAGCTCGGACTTCTGTGTTGTTTGTTGCTGGTAGGAAAAATTCTCTTCGCTCAAGAGCTTAGACGCTTTTCCTTTTCATCGCCTCATATGGGTACGAATTTTAGAATCGTGCTTTATGCGGAAGATAGCCTTCAAGCTGACACAGCAGCCCGAGCTGCTTTTTCCCGAATAGAAGAACTCAACGAAATATTGAGTGATTACCTGCCAGATAGTGAACTAAATTTACTCTCGGCTCGCGCAGGTTCAGGAGATTTTGTACCTGTTAGTGATGAACTATGGACAGTTCTTCTCGCTTCCCGTTTTTTTTCAAAAAAATCTAAAGGAGCCTTTGATATCAGCATCGGGCCCTTAAGTAGATTATGGAGGAGAGCTATGCGGAAAGCTGCTTTCCCCGAAGCAGATAAACTGAAAAAAGCCCATGCCCTCGTAGATTGGAGGTCCATTAAGCTCAATAAAAAATCTCAAAGTGTAAAGCTAAAAAAAGAAGGGATGAAACTGGATTTAGGAGGCATAGCTAAAGGCTATGCAGTTGATGAAGCATATCAAGTATTAAAAGACGCGGGTATTGAGGCTGCTTTGGTAGACGGGGGAGGAGATTTATTGTTGGGAAATTCACCACCGGGAAAAGAAGGCTGGACCATAGAGGTGCCTGCATACACTTACCCAGAGAAAGAAGATAAAGATCTGCTGGTTTTAAAGAACTGCAGCGTAGCCACTTCCGGTGATACCTATCGATACATTGAACTAAATGGGATTCGATATTCTCATATTATAGATCCTCGTACGGCTTTGGGAATCAGTAAAAGAAGGATGCTTACAGTTATTGCCAAAGAGGGAATGACGGCAGATGCACTTGCATCTGTGTATAGCATTTTAGGAAAGGAAGACGAAAAAAAAATCAGAAAAAGATATAGGGACTCTAGCATTCAGGTCCGGGTGATTGAATGGCCCTAAATAAATTCATATACAAGCGTCAAGTTCAGGTACAATTCTCATAAAAGACAGGCCGGAACGAGACATTTGCCTTACCATAAAATCTATTTAACCTACTACATACCATAAAATGGAAAGAAGAAAATTTATCAAAAACTCCCTTACGGCTGCGGCGGCGGGTGGTATTATGACAGGAAGTGCAGTTGAAACTATGGCTAATACCAATACCCCCAAACCCAAAGCAGAACCTTTTAAAATGAAATTCGCCCCTCATCTGGGTATGTTCAAGCATAGTGCAGGAGATGATCCTATTGATCAGCTAAACTTTATGGCGGATACGGGTTTCTCAGCTTTTGAGGATAATGGGATGAAAAACCGAACCGTAGAGATGCAGGAAAAGATGGCAAAAACCATGGAGAAAAGAGGTATGGAAATGGGCGTTTTTGTAGCACATAAGATTTACTGGAACAAACCAACCTTAGCCAAAGGAGATGAAGATTCCCGAACGGAGTTTTTGGGACATATCAAAGACTCAGTTGAAGTAGCCAAAAGAGTGAACGCTAAATGGATGACTGTTGTTCCCGGTTTTGTTGACCTTAGACAAGATGTCGGTTACCAAACGGCTCATGTTATTGAAACCTTGAAACAAGCTAGTGGTATTCTTGAACCTCATGGATTGGTCATGGTTCTGGAACCCCTGAATTTTCGCGACCATCCCGGCCTTTTCCTCAATAAAATCGCTCAGGCCTTTACCATCTGTCAATCGGTGGGTAGCCCTAGTTGTAAAATTCTTTTTGATATCTACCATCAGCAAATACATGAAGGTAATATCATTCCAAATATTGATTTGGCTTATGAAGAAGTAGGTTATTTCCAGATTGGTGATAATCCCGGCCGTAAGGAACCGACTACAGGTGAAATCAATTACAAGAATATCTTCAAACATATTCACGATAAAGGATTTCCTGGAATTCTCGGAATGGAACATGGCAATTTCTATAAAGGAAAGGAAGGAGAAGAGAAGTTGATAGCAGCTTATAGAGAGGTTGATAGCTTCTAATCCATTCTTCTTAGGTAAATCATGTAGTCTTTTTTAATTTCTGTCTATAACCAGAAAAAGATACTTATATGCAATTTTTTTATAGAAGTCTTTTCTCTTTTCTGCTCGCAAGTTTTACCTTAGGTAGCTCCTTCGCTCAGGAAACTGAACCTAAAGAAAATCCTTTAGCCAGACTAGAAAGGGAGATTTTGGCTTTTGAAGCTAAAGATAAAGAGCAAACTCCTCCAGAAAACCCCATTCTGCTCGTAGGGAGTTCTTCGGTTCGCTTCTGGATGACGATGAAAGAGGATTTGGCTCCCTTGCGCGTGATGAATAGAGGATTTGGGGGATCGACTTTCCCCGAACTTTTATACTATTACGATCGTTTGGTTAAGCCTTATGATCCCAAGGCTATCCTGGTCTATGAAGGGGATAATGATTTACTTTTGGAAGGAATGACACCAGAAAAGGTACTCGATAATATGAAGACTTTTTACGGACAGGTGCAAAAAGATTTCCCCGGAGTAAAAGTCTGGTTTATATCTATCAAGCCATCAATCGCTCGGGCAAATTTATTAGAGACTATGCAGGAAAGTAATCGTTTGCTCAAAGCATATGCAGATCAAACGGAGCATATGGAATTTCTAGATGTAGCCACACCTATGCTAAAGGAGAATGGAAGCATCAAAGATGATATTTTTGTTCGGGACAATCTTCATATGAATGCGAAAGGTTATGCCATTTGGACGAAGATAATTCGTCCGGCATTATTGAGAGAATACAGCAAAAAAGGCACAGAATAGACGATTTGCGAAGCTTGTACACTAGGCGATTGGCTTTTTCGTTGTATATTTACTATGTAAATGAAACCCTGTAATCGGTGCGGAAATTTAATGCTAGGGAAATAATTTCAGCATCAGCCTCAGGGCCGTAAATGAAACAAGCCGTCGCAGATAAAGCGACGGCTTTGTGTTTTTTAGGGATTAGGGATAACTTCTCCGCTTACCACTATATCAGTCCCCAGTAATTTTTCCTGGGGCCAGTCATACCAGGTTCTTTCCTTTGGTAGTTTCATGGATCCTACTTTTGTCAAGCCTTTCAAAAAGATCATTTCTCCTTTTTTATCTTCCTCATTTTTATAAAACTGGTAAGCTTCCATTTGATAGTTTTCTGGATTGATGTAGAATTTCCAGATATCTATTCCCACCTCCGGGCTATAACTCACTCTCAGTACCCAGTACTTTTTTCCTTTAAGCTCCAATTCTTCAACCTTTGGATCTAAAATCGCACTTTCGTCCATCAACTTCATAGGCAAACCATAGAGATAGATATTATAGTTGCGCATGCGTGCAGTGTTTTTGCAGGTCAACTTTAATCTCATTTTCTCCTCCTGACGAATATCCGCAGACCCGTTCACTTCATGATAACAGGAATCTCCAATGATTTTACTCAGCAACATTCTTTCACTTCTTTCCTGACGAGATACATAATTATGAGAAGGCATATACATTTCAACTTCTGTATTGACTATCAGACCACTTGCGTACTCTCCCCGGAGAGTTAGGTTGATCTGTGAAGTGTACCAAAGATTGTCAGGATCGTGAAAGGAAATGGTTTTCTTTAATAGGTCCTCAGCTGACGGTATTTGTGCCTGTATGAGTGAAAATGAGAAGCAAAAGACGATTGTATATAGGATTTTTTTGGTCATGATGTTTTCTTAGAATTAGTAGAATTATCCCAAAGAAAGTAATTTCCCCAAAATTACCGTCCTATGAAAGCTGCATTTCTTGTAAAAAACGGCCCTGCATCAGGTGCTTTCGAAATACGTGAAACAGATAAACCTGGCATAAGTGAAACACAAGTGCTTATTGAAGTAGAAGCCTTTGGGTTGAACTTTGCAGATGTAATGGCTCGTTTGGGTATGTACCAGGATGCTCCCCCTATGCCTGCAATTTTGGGCTATGACGTGGTTGGAAGAATTCTTGAAAAAGGAGAGAAAGTAAATCATATTGAAATTGGAGATCGCGTGTTGGCCCTGAGTCGATTTGGAGGCTATGCTGAATTTACGGCTACGGAATCTGCCGGGGTAGTAAAAATTCCGGAAGCTATGGAGGCTGCTGAAGCTACGGCTCTGGCTACCCAATATGGCACTGCCTACTATATGATTGATGATCTGACAACGGCTCATGCTGGAGATCATGTTTTGATACATGCTGCTGCGGGTGGAGTTGGAACAGCTCTGGTTCAGTGGGCGGTTCACAAAGGATGCATCATTTACGGGACTGCTGGTTCTGCTGCTAAATTGGAATACCTCAAGAAATTAGGGGTGCAACATCCCATCAATTATCGAGAAGAAGACTTCTACGAAAGAATCAGCCAGATTCGGGGAGCTACCGGGCTGGATTTGATTTTCGATCCGGTAGGAGGAAAGTCGGTGAAAAAAGGCATGAAATTATTAGGAGCCGGCGGACGATTATTTGTCTTTGGGGCTTCTTCTATGACTTCGGCCAAAAACATCTTCCAAAAGATTGCCGTGGGATTGGGATTTGGATTTTACCATCCCATAGGACTCGTAGGGCCGAGCAAATCTATTTTAGGGGTAAATATGTTGCGAATAGCAGATGATCGCCCAGAGACTCTCCAGCGAGTCCTGAATCAATGTGTACACTATGCAGGAGAAGGCGTTTTCAAACCAACCGTAGGAGGGAAGTACAATATTGAGCAATTGGCTGAAGCCCATGATGCGCTTGAAAAAAGGAAAACGATGGGGAAGCTTGCGATTTATTGGAAATAAAGGATTCCCTCATTCCTTTATTGAAAGGCCATTTTTCGCTATGTGCAAGTGCAAGGTTCAAAATCAAGTGCAGAATGTATTGAGTTTGAACTTGAACCTTGCACTTGATCCTTCCTTACTTCTCTTTCTTTCTCCTCAAATTCAGAGTAGCAACTACCTGTCCATGATCAGATTGCCATAAGCTGGGCTCATCCTTACTCAGGGTTTCATCTATCAGGTGATCGTTGAAGATGTGAACATAATTTACTGAACCAATGGACTTGGGATTTTCCTTAACCAATTCCTCTGAAACCATGATGTGATCCAAAGCTTCGTGAAAACCATTATGGATATGGGTGAAGTAATGGTCTTGATAACTTTTACGAGCTTGTATATCCTTTACATGATAAAGTAGTACATCCCAGATTTTCTTTTTTACTTCCTTAGGATATCGTTTATGTGGAGGTTCACCGGAAATCATACGGGAAGTCACCGAAAGCCCATTGTCATTTACATCTCCCAATAAGATCACGGGATGAGAACGAAACATTAGGTCTTTCATTAGTATTTCTCGCAAGGCTGCTGCTTCAGCTCCTCTTCGAATCAAAGCCCGTACTTGTCCCTTGGCCAGATCCACAGGATCCTTCCTGCTTTCTTTTCCTTCAAATAAAGGGCGTTTCGATTTTAAATGAACTACATACACGCAGAAAGTCAATTCCTCATTGATCTTTAGCATGCTTTTAAGAATAGGGCGGGAGAAATCAGCGATTGGGATAGACTGACCTTCCATTTCCAATTGGGAAGGAAATTCCTCAAAAATTTCGGATTCCAAAATTGGATACCTGCTAGCAATCGCAACACGTGGTAATTTACCATTCGGAGCAGCAACCTTTACATGCGCTTCTTTCAGCTTTTTGGTCTTTTTAAGTACATCTCTCAAGGCTGCTTCATGAAAAACTTCCTGAAAGCCGACTACATCAACATCCATACGATCAATCTGCCCGGCAATCCAATTAATTTTCTTTTTATAGGTGTCCTTATCGTATCCTTCACGTTCATAAAAAGGGAGACCTTGCGAAACGAGATTGAGGAGATTAAAGGTTCCAACCTTCAAGTCTTTCTTGGACATGGGATCTTTTTTTGTCGAGCTAAGTTACAATTTCTTCCCTTTTATTAAATTTGTCGAAATTTGAGAGAAAATGAAGAGAATACTATCATCTAGCTTAATCATTCTTTGTATATACCTGATTGCACCTCTTGGGCTTCACGCTCAGGATGAGGAACCGGGCATTAATGACTTTATTTTTGTTGATAAAGAACCCAGCCCCACCAATATTTCCGATGTACGCAGTGCAATTGGATATCCGGAACAGGCAATAGAAGAGAATATACAGGGCACCGTCGTAGTTCGCGTCCTGGTAGACGAAAGCGGAAACTACGTAAAGCATAAAGTTGTACAGGAGATTCATCCCGCTTTGGCAGAAGCTGTAGAGTCACAAATTGCAAATGTGAAATTTGAGCCAGCCATTCAACAAGGCTCTGCAGTAAAATACTGGATCAACCTACCATTCCCTTTCAAGCTAGTGGATGAGGAAGACATCATGAGAGAACAAATTGAAGAGCTTACTCAGGAAATTCAGGCAGCTCCGGAGGATTATATTCTTTGGCATAAAAGGGGGGTGATGAGAAGCCGCGTGCGAGATTATGCAGATGCTGTAGTGGATTTTGAAGAAAGCCTTCGTCTTAATCCTCGAAAAAACAAAAAGAAGAAAGCGAAGAATACCTACGAATACCTTTTTTATGCTCAGTACAGCAAAGGAGCGGCTTATGTTCAAATGGAAAAATTTGATGAGGCAATCGCTGATTATGATATGGCTTTGAGTTATGCTACTGAAATGGCTGTTGAAGATTCTGGCGTAAAAGCTACCTTGTCTACTTTATACCTGGAGAGAGGATATGCAAAAGGACTAAGTGGAGACTACGATGGGGCCAAAAAAGACTATCGCTGGGTGATTGCCAATGATAAGGAAGCAAAATGTGGCGTATATCGTTTGATGGCTGATATTGGCATAGAAGAAAAAAACTATGCTGATCTGGTAGAAATTTATGATGGCTTATTGGAATGTGAACCTGGAGATGAAATGCTGAATTATAGTCGGGGATATTATAAACTTCAGAATGGTCAACATAAAGAATCACTAGCAGATTTTGCTATAGTTACCGAGAAAAGTGATACACGGCTTATGCAGATTGCGGCTCACAATCACGCAGCTATGGCTTACATGAAGTTGGGAGATACGGAAAATGCATTGGCGGAATTGGATAAATCTTTTGTTTTAAATTCACTATTGGGGCAAACCTACCTTTTCAAAGCCAGAGTTTTGGTTAAAAAAGGGAATACTGAGGAAGCTTGCAAAGCCTTGAGAAGAGGCCTGGCTATTGGATTGGAAGGAATAGAACTTGAGGAAGGGGAAAAATTGCTAAAAGAAAACTGCGCGGAATAAAGATCAATTTACTGACCTAATTATTAGCGCTCATGAAAAAAGCTGTTTTTGGGAAAACCGAAGACGGTGAGGAAGTTCATATTTTCCACCTGTCTAATGGTAAAATAGAAGCTGAGATCATCACATTGGGAGCAATCCTAAAATCTCTAAAAACGCCAGATAGAAATGGTAAACTGGGAGATATAGTTTTGGGATTTGATAAGCTGGAAAGCTATTTAGATCCACACCCTTGCTTCGGGACCGTAAATGGACGTTTTGCAAATCGTATAGCAAAGGGCCGCTTTTACCTTAAAGGCTTTGAGTTTAATCTCGCCATTAACAATGGCCCCAATCATTTGCATGGGGGAATAAAAGGCTTTGATAAGGTCTTATGGGATTATGAACTGGTAGAAGGGGTTGAAGGGGTGAAATTGATTTACAATAGCCCTCATGGAGAAGAGGGTTATCCAGGTAATCTCAGAGTTGAAGTTACGTATCAATTGACAGACAGGAATGGCTTAAAGATTGATTATCGGGCTGAAACAGATCAAGATACAGTACTAAATCTCACCAATCACACCTATTTCAACCTGGCGCTCGAGGGAAATGCCATGGATCATGAATTGAAAATTCATGCAGGAGCCTACACGCCTACGGATAAGGATAATATTCCGACAGGAGAATTCTTTCCTGTTTCAGATAGTCCTTTTGATTTTCGCGAATTCAAGCGCATTTCTCAGCATATCGGAGTACCTCATGAACAATTGGATTACGGCAGTGGCTATGACCACAACTTTGTCCTAAATGGAACGAATGGAGTATTTCGTCTGGTTGCTGAGGTGAAAGAGTCTATGACTGGAAGAAATATGGAAGTTTATTCTTCTGAACCGGGACTTCAACTATATACTGCCAACCATCTCGATGGAATAAAAGGAAAAGGTGATTTGGTATATAATTCGAGAGATGCTTTTTGCTTGGAACTTCAGCATTTCCCGGATTCTCCAAATCAACCTCATTTTCCGAGTACACGATTAAAGCCTGGGGCTGCCTACCGGCAAACAACAGAGTATAGATTTCCTCTATAAAATTTTTATTGAGCTTTGCGGTAAAGATCTCTTTCGAGTGTGTGGATACTTCCTCCAGTTTTATCCGCTATCTCTTTGTAGTGAGGGTGAATTTTTCCCCGGTAATCACATAAGATAATCCGAACCGGTTTGTTTATTTCACTTAATAATTCCAGGTCACGAACCTCACTTTTATTGTCGGCGATTAGAATCACGTCATCAAATCCGTCTAGGTACTGCAGCCCTGTCAGGATTGCTTCCAGGTCATTTTCTTCCGGATCTCCTCCATTACCTTTTTTCATGACATACTCCATGGTTTCCACAATCTCCTCTAAATCCCCGGTTTTGGATCGATAAACCCCTCCGGTTTTACCCATGCGTTTTTGCCAGGTCTTTTTATTGTTCCCATCATTAAAGAAAACAAAATGATTGACCTTGGCACCACTTACGGATTGATTGAGCTTATGCCAGATAACCAATTGAGCACCATGCTTGTACATACTTCCGGTCCAATCCATAACCACCAGCATATTATTCCACTGAGGATTTCTGTCCATTACTTTAAATACTGTAGAATCCTTGGTAGTAATTTTGCCCGAAACCAATGCACGTAACTGCTTTGAATCGGTAACTCTCTCTATCGTAGGAATTTTGCGGGGACGGTATTTAATGACAAAACCGTGAAAATATTCTTTTGCTTTATCTTCTGTATCGCACTGCGTTTGAAGAATTAGGTTCCACTTGATGTCAGGATTTCTTAAGGTTGAATCCAGCGCAAAAAGTGATTCTAGTCTATCGAGTAATAACTGCCGATAATTGGTTCTCCACCTGCTTATTTCTTTAGGATATTTGGTGAAAACCAGATCTATTTCATAAGCCTGATTACGTTTGCTTTTTCTGGCCCAGTCATCATTGTTGAGAACTTCAAACTTTGCATACTCCATGCGTAACGCAACCTGGGGCGTAAATTCTGCAAATGAATAAAAGGGAATTTCGTATTTCAGGAAGGTAACATCTCCATAGACTACCTTATCGTCTGCGAAAGATGTTTGGGTACAGAAGAGGGAAAAGATAAATACTATGCTTGCAAGGTGTTTCATAAGAGGGACAATTCCTGTGTTTCCTAAAATCTAACGGATCAAGAGCTATTTGTTACAAGATTTATTTATTACAAATTAAAAAATATTCTAACGTCAGTCAAAACTAGTTGTGCCAATTGTTCAGACGCCTTCATATTTGGTTAATATGTAACTACCATGTGCTATTCCTATCCACGATCACTTCTCGTATTTTCTCTATGTCAAAGTCGTGGGTATGATTGTTAAGGTTGTACCAACGGGCGTTTTTATCCCGCAATTTTATCCTTCCTTCTTCCACATCTATCAGGTCTCCGAAATAGGTGCTGCCTTCCCATAAAATGACATGCGCTTCTTTTCCCAATAAGCTTTTTGCCTCAGAATGCAAACGTTTCCCACTAAATCTTTCACTCCTTGTACCCATTTCTTTCTTATTAATTTACTAAAAAGATGGATTCCCGACCTGATTTATTACAAATCTCCTAAAGCTGGCCTAACGACAATGTCTTCTATGACAGTCCTTTCGCTCAACGAACAAGCATTCCAAACGATTTTTGCTATGTCTTCTGCAGGAATAAATCTTTCCTCCGGAGCATCAAAACCCTCCCAGCTTGGTGTCAGAGTCGCACCTGGCATGAGAGATATAACACGGATGCCATGAGCTTTTAGTTCTTCTCGCAGGTTTTTACTGAATCCTAGCATGGCATATTTCGATATGCCGTAGGAACCTCCATATTCATAGGGTTTGATACCTGCAACACTGCTCATATTTACGATTGTCCCTTTTTTCGCTTCCATCATAGATGGTAATAAGGCTTTCGTCATAAAATAGGCACTATCTATATTGGTGCGCATCATGGTTTCATAAACGGAATCTTCTTCAGCGTGGATTTGGCCTGGCATAAAAACTCCGGCATTATTTATTAGAATATCCAGCCTCCCAAACTGCTCATTCAACTTAGCTCCCAATGCCTTTACAGCTTCTTTGTCTGACATATCGCACACAAAGGTATGCAAATTAGGCATCTCACTTTTTGCTGCATCCAGAGATTCTTGCCCCCTGGCACAAATGATAACTTCAAATTTTTCCTGATAAAATTTACGGGCTATAGCTAATCCTATGCCTTTTGAGGCGCCCGAAATAAAGATTTTCCTGTTCATGACGTTAAAGGTAAAGAAATTACTTTGCAAGCATTGCTAATTTTAGTTTTTTCGTGTTCAGTAAAGCATCCCAAATAGCTTGACAAAACTCTTTTTCCATATCGGCCGCTTCTTCATCCTGATGGGGAAGATGTTCAATAACCTTGAGCGATTCAAAGTTTACTATCGATTGACCATTACTGAATTAGCCACCTTTATCGGAGGTAGTTTATTTATTGTGGTCATTATCTCCAGCTTTATTGGCGCAGTGTCCACTCACCAGATTGCTTATCAATTGGTTTCGAGTTTCGTCCAGCCTTATATTATAGGATCTATTGTTTCTTCCACTTCTTTATTGGAATTGTCTCCGACGGTTTTGAGTTTTATTCTGGCTGGTCGAATTGGATCGAAAATTGCGTCAGAAATAGGGACGATGCGAGTTACGGAGCAAATAGATGCTTTAGAGGTGATGGGAGTAAATTCGAGTGCCTATCTCATTTTGCCCAAGATTATTGCAGGCTTATTGGCACTTCCGGTTTTGGTTACTGTCTCGGCCTTTTTGGCACATATGGGAGGAATGCTTGCCGGTGAAATTACGCGAGCTGTGACTCAAATTGAGTTTACCCGGGGGATGCAGGAGTTTTATGATCCTTATCAGGTGATTGTGATGTATGTAAAGGCCTTTACTTTTGGACTTCTCATTACTTCGGTATCAGCATATCAGGGCTTCTATACGAGTGGAGGAGCCTTAGAGGTAGGAAAGTCGAGTACTAAAGCTGTGGTTTACAGCTGTCTGGCCATCGTGGTCGCAGATTATTTGGTAGCTCAAATGTTGCTATAAATCATTGGCTTTAATAAAAGTCAATACGCATATTCAAAGAATACTACGAATTCTCAACAAGTCAAGGCGAATTCTCACACAGTCAAAATGCCAATTTATCAAGTGGTATTTTGGAAGCCGTATATAATCGCTAATTTCAAAAACAGCAATGCACGACATGTTTTAATCTCCGTATTATGAAACGCACTTTTCACACTTATCTAATCGCCGGGGGAGCTCTGGTATTGATGCTCGCAGGACTAATCTTTGCAGGAAAACATAGCCAACCTACTTTCAACGGATTTAATGAAGAACTGGAAACCTATGTCCAGGGATTTACTGCCGGTGAAATCAGCCGAAGCAGTAATATTCAGATTCAGTTCACCAAAGATTTCGGTAAAAATGAAGATCCTGAATTCTGGCAGGAAAATAATCTGCTCGAATTTTATCCCGAAATCAAGGGCACCTATAGATGGAAAAATGCCCGTACCCTCGAATTTAAACCTGATCAAAAATTACCTTCTGGTCAGCTTTATATGGCCAAAGTAGATCTACATGAAGTCCATGAGGATATAGAAAATGATTTGCCCGACCTGGAATTTCAGTTTGCCAGTATGAAGCAAGGTATCGAATTGGAACTGACTCGAGCGAGAAGTTATAAGTCTGGGAAAAGTGCATATCAGGAATTGAGCGGAGTAATCAGAACCGTTGATTTTGCTGAACCAGATTTGATAGAGGAAATATTGAGTACGGAGGAAAAGAATGGAGTTAATATCAAATGGGAACATGATGCCGATAATAATGAACATAGCTTTGTGATTGACTCTGTACCCAGAAAGCAGGAGAATTATTTCTTGAACCTACTTTGGAGTGGAAAAAAGCTCGGCATTGAAAAGGAAGGCGAAAAGCAAATAGAGATTCCCGCAATTGGGAAATTTCGCCATATGCATACCTATAGCTACATGAAGCCGGAGCAATATGTCGTGCTGGAATTTTCTGATAATATTGCCAGAAACCAGGATTTATCCGGTTTGATTCAGATGGGAAAATCGAAATTGAACTTTAGCATAGAAGAAAACCGCATCAAAGTCTTTCCCAAAGCTAATGTAAAAGGTTCTATAGATTTAAAAATCAATCCCGGGATCAAGAATGCTCTGGGAGATGTCTTAGATAAGGAGCTTGAAACCAAGGTGATTTTCACCGAAACTAAACCCGAACTTAGACTCATAGGAAAAGGAGTGATCCTTCCTAAATCCGATCGACTTCCTTTCATTTTCGAAGCAGTTGGTTTGAAGGCCATTGATGTCCGGGTCATAAAAATACAGGAGGATAATATTCCTCAGTTTTTGCAGGTGAGCAATCTGAATGAAAGCCGTGAATTGAAAAGGGTAGGAGAGAAGGTCCTTGAAAAGAGCATTCGGCTAGATAAAAATGCAGAGCTAGATCTGAATACCTGGAATCGCCATTCACTGGATTTAAGTGATCTGATAGATACAGATCCCGGTGCGATCTATGAAGTGGCTCTGGGTTTTAGGAAATCTTATACCTTTTACTCCTGCAGTGAGCAGGAAAATACTGATGCTGAAAAGAATATGTTAGCCCTTGATAGAACCTGGACAACAGGTAATAGCAATGGCTACTACTACTATGACGATTACGATTACTATTATGATTACAGTGAAAGGGATAATCCCTGTAATGTTTCTTTTTATACTAATCGTCGCATTGTTAAAAGAAATGTTCTTGCTTCTGACCTGGGATTGATTGCTAAGAAAGGAAGCGAAGGTTCCTTATATGTAGTTACTGATCTTAATACGACAGCCCCTATTTCTGGAGTGAAGCTTGAAATCTATAATTTCCAGCAGCGCCTTATCCACACGGCAACTACGGACAATAAAGGCATGGTTGAAGTAAAACATTCTGAGCATCCATATCTTCTGGTGGCAAAGAAAGGCCAACAGAGAGGATACTTGCGAATGGATGATGGGCAATCGCTTTCGATGAGCCGTTTCGATACACAAGGTCAAAAGTATTATGAAGGAGTAAAAGGATTTATTTATGGCGAAAGAGGGGTTTGGAGACCTGGAGATCCTATTTTTCTCAATTTCATCCTGGAAGATAAAAGCAATAGTCTTCCAGATGATCACCCGGTCAACTTTGAACTTTATGACTCAAGAGGTACTCGAATTAAAAAAGTTAGTAAAAAGCAAGGTTTGAATGGCTTCTACACTTTCCATACAAGTACCGCTGCTGATGCTCCAACCGGAAATTATCTCGCAAAAGTTAATGTAGGGGGAGCTCGTTTTCAGAAAACGGTTAAGGTCGAGACCATCATGCCTAATCGACTGAAAATTAACCTGGATTTTGACAAGGCTTATCTGGAAGGGAAATCCGGTCAATACGGAAACCTCAGTGCACGTTGGCTACACGGTGCCATAGCTAAAAGCTTGAAATCGGATGTACGTATAAGCCTTAGTCCGACTACCACAAAATTTGATAAATACCCCAACTACACCTTTGATGATCCTTTGAGAAAATTAAATTCAGAGGAAATTACCCTCTTTGATGGGCCGCTTAATGATCAAGGGCAAGCAAGGGTACCGATTAAGATTCAACAAAATCTGGTTGCACCGGGTAAATTGAATGCAAAATTCAAGATCAAAGTCTTTGAGCCAGGTGGAGCATTTAGCGTGGATCGTTTTTCTGTGCCTTATTCTCCTTATGCCCAATACGTAGGACTCAGAACTCCTCCCGGAAGAGGCTGGAGAGGTGCATTGGTGACAGATGAAAATCATAATATAGAAATCGCAACGGTAAATGCGGAGGGAAGGCCTGTGAGCAGTTCGGTGAAATTGACTGTTTATAAACTCAATTGGAGATGGTGGTTTGAAAGATCACGCGAAAATCTCCTGAACTATAGAGGTAAAGTCAATGGAGAAGAGGTCAAGACTACCAATCTTACAACGATCAATGGAAAGGCCAATTGGACTTTTAAAGTAGATAAAGAAGATTGGGGTAGGTACCTTATTCGAGTTGAAGATGGGAAAGGTCATATTACAGGTAAAATCGTGTATGTAGATTGGCCCTCATGGGCAGGCAGATCAAGACCTGGCGATGAAGGGGGGGCTCAAATGCTGAATTTCACTGCAGATAGAGAAAAATATTCCGTAGGCCAGCAAGTGACCCTTAGTATTCCAAGTGGAGAAGCCGGTCGTGCACTTGTAAGTATAGAAAGTGGAACCAAAGTGGTCGCCGCTTATTGGGTAGATGCGGTGAAAGGAACTACGAAGTTTAGTTTCCCTACTACTGCCGAAATGGCCCCTAATGCTTACGCCAATGTTACCCTCATTCAACCCCACGCCCAAACCGCCAATGATTTGCCGATTAGGATGTACGGGGTAATTCCTGTCAAAGTAGAAGATCCCGATACACATCTTTCGCCAGTTATCACCATGGCCAATAGTTTGGAGCCAAACTCTACATTCACAGTCAAAGTAAGCGAACAAAAACAACAGCCTATGACCTATACAGTAGCTGTAGTTGATGAAGGTTTGCTGGATCTTACCCGCTTTCAAACTCCAGACCCCTGGAGCAATTTCTATAAAAGAGTAGCTCTGGATGTAAAAACCTGGGATGTCTATGATTATGTACTAGGAGCTTATGGTGGTGCGATTAAAAGCTTATTGAGCATAGGTGGAGGCGCCGGAGAAGAAGTAGATGGAGCTAAAAAACAGGATCGTTTCCGTCCGGTTGTGAAATTCTTGGGACCATTTGAATTAAAAGCTGGAGAAACTAAAACTCACAATATCGAAATGCCTAATTACATCGGTTCAGTAAGAACGATGATTGTAGCAGCCGATCCTGATAAAGGTTCATATGGTTCTGCTGAAAAAGCTACCCCGGTTAAAAAGCCGCTGATGGTATTAGGAACCTTACCAAGAGTTTTAGGACCGGGTGAGAATCTATCCTTACCGGTTACGGTCTTTGCAATGGAGGACAATATCAAAAATGTCAATATTAAGGTAGAGACAGGAAACAGAGTCTTGGTAAGGTTCCTAATACCATCAGCGGCTTTTTAACCGGGGTAGCTTTTTCA
>JBCBRM010000017.1:0-139360 GCA_039819665.1 Bacteroidota bacterium | reverse complement strand
TTCTATTTATTGTCATAGGGATAACTTTTGGTATGTCTTCGTGTGATTTCATTTGCAGTTTCTGCGAAGACTCAACAACTAGTTCTTCTTCAATTCCTGAGAATACTCGAATAATATTATCCCTTACGGATTTATCTGCAGAGTGTGAAGGGGGGGTAGAATGTTTGAAAATCTATCCAGGTAAAGAAGATATTATCGGACATGCTGGTCTTGCAGATCAAGCTACTTCAGATCCTGCCTATACTGGGTACGAATATTGTGAAGGAGGGTCTGTTCCAGGCTCTGTTTGCAATGAGCCACCTGGTGGAACAGGATTTACTCCAGCAAGTAGAGTTGAATTTACAAGTAATTTTGATCAAAGATCAAAATTGGTTGCTGATCTTAATTCTATAAATGATGTAACACATCTTGATGATTTTATGGTATTTACAAGTGAAGAAGATGAAGCGACTCACGCAGATGGATTCCTAACTTTGTGTGTGCTAGAGTTAAGTGGAACAATAACAGATTTTGAGAAATTATATGAAAAATATGCTGATCTATCTTGTAGCACTAAGGAATTAAGATGTATGGATCTAAGTGAATCGAGCATCGATCATTTTGAATGTTTTTCAGTAGAAGGGTCAATAACGGAACCAGAAGGATTTGGTAGTGGAATTTCTGTTGATGCATTTACAATGCAAATCGACCATTTGAATTCTGTACATGTGGAAGATGGAGCAGAAACATCGACATTATATATCACAATTTTGAAAACAGATATTAGTGATAAAGTTTTTAGAATTTCATATTCCTCGCCCGAAAAAGTTAGGAATAGATTTCTCTTACCGCTTTAGAGAACTATCCTTTCTTCTACTCATCCTATGCGGATTTACTGAGGAGATAAAAGGTCAGTGTACATCTTACATTCACTATTCTGAAGGGCTGAATAAAAAGTTAATTGAATGCCAAAATTCATTTAACTGGGATAGCCTATTTTATTATAGCGAAGGTGTTTATCAAGAAATGGAAGAAAATGAAATTGATTTCTTAACATCAAGAATTTTAAATGGATTTATCTTGAAAGATAATTTGGGGATTGTATATGAATATTTAGGAAAACAAAATAAGGTAAGTCAATATCTCAAAAATAATTCCCATAAATCCCCTACAGCCTTAAATTTTAATGCGTGGCATTCTTTTAAAAAAGGTAACCTAAAGGAGTCTATATATTATTCTCAACTAGCGAAGGATTTAAATGAATTGGAATGTGTCGTTGATACACTTAATTATATTTCAACAATTTATTTGACAATTAAAGCTAATCGAAAAATAGATAAAAATTTCAATGTTGATACACTAATAAAGGCAGGGGAAGATTTACTTAGGGGCTTAAAATTTGAGTATTACCCCTATAAAGTAAAATTTCTTTATGAGAAGGGTTTGACCTTTAGAAAAAAATTAAAGTTAGAGGAAGCTCTGAGTGTATTTGAATATGGTCTTCATCTCACTGAGAAAGTATTAGCTTCAGATGATGAATTAATTTCCAATTTTAAAGAAGAGATAGGTTATATCTATAATCGACTAGGCAAGCTTACCCAGGCTCTCATGGAGTATAATGAAGTTAGTCGAAGGATTCCAAAAGGACAAAACTCAAGAAGAGAAGCAGAGTTACATTATAAGATTGGGATTTTACAGTCAAATATGGCACCTGAAAAAGCGATATGGCATTTTCAGAAATCTCAGACAATATTTAACATTATTAATGAGGGGAAGAATTCTTATGAACAGTTAGATTGTCAAAGTAGTTTGGCTTTAGCGTATGAGGTTTTAGGTAAGTATGATAGTTCTATAAAATATCTGAAGTTAGCAGAAATTGGATATAATAAGTTAAAACCTTCGCCTTCAAGTACTAAAGCGTTACTTTATATGAATATTGGAAGAGCTTTAGATTTTCTCGGCAATGAACCAGGATCGATAAAGTATTTTAATAAGTCTATTGATACTTTTAGTATGCTAACAAATGATTCTGATTTTTCTCTTGTGCTGCCATTATATTTCCTCTCAAAATTACATTTAAAAAAGAATCCCAATCTCGCATTATTATCTTTAAGAAAGGCTCTGAAAATAATCTATAAAGAACCTCGAAGGAATCCTCTAATTAAATCTTTTGTATTTAGTGGACTTACAAAAGCGTATTTAAATATCGCAAACTTTGATTCAGCTGCCTTTTATTTAGACCAAGTGTATAAATGTTATTTTCCTAACACAGACGTTAAGTTCAGTCAAAGTAATATACCGATAAAGCGAAATGTTGTTCCATTTAAGGATATAATTAATTTGCTCAATCTTAAAAGTGAAATTCTAACTCAATCAGGTCTTGATTCTAAATCAATACTTCTTTTAGACCAGTCAATTTCGAACTTAGACCTTTCAATAGATATACTTGATTCAATCAGAGTAGAAATCCTTGAACAAGAAATGACTTACAGATTAGATGAATCTTTTGAACAAGTTTATTTCAACGGAATCGATCTTTCTTCTTATCTGTATCTGACTCAAAAAAAGAGTATTTATTTAGAAAAGGCTTTCAAAATTTTTCAAAAAAGGCAGAATAATAGATTATTAGGGAGGATTATTAAAGCTAAAAATTTTAAAGCTAACTCTGATCCATATAAGTTTGAAAATTATTTTGATAGAGAAATACGTATAATAGAAAGTCAAATAAGATATTTCCTCAATAAGAAAGAGCTAGGAAAAGTACAATATCTAAAAGATCAAAAATTTACTCTTGAGAATAAGAGAGATTCATTACTATTCAATGAACAATTATCAAATTCAGAGGATTTTATTGATAGATATAAAACACCTGTAATAGAATTATCTTCCTTTCAAGCCACCCTTTCCCCCTCAGAAACCCTACTCGAATATTTTCGCACAGACACCGCTCTCTACGCTTTCGCAATCAATCGCGAAGATGTCAGCTTTCAGAAACTGGACTTGCCTGAGAATTTCGACCCTGAGCTAGATCAATTCCTGGTCAACTCAAAGTCGCCTCCCAAAAACAACACAGCCTTCAAAGAATATTATGCTGGGAAAGCCCATGAACTATATCAGACCTTGGTTGAGCCATTGCTGGACTCTTTGAAAGCCATTCCACATCAAGAAACCTCCCAACTCATCATAGTACCCGATGGGAAACTCGGATACCTTCCCTGGGATGCTCTCTTGACGGAAATGCCTTCAGATGTACATGATTATCGCAATTATCCTTTATTACTAAAGAAATTCAGCATCCGTCAGGCCTACTCCGCAACCCTAATGAAATTGCTAGAAGAGAAGGAAATGGAAGAAAAATCCCTGATGGCTGCATTTGCTCCCGCATATATGACGAAATCCCAATTAGCTCAAATCCTTAAAAGCGGAGGAGGAGAAATTTGTGGGCCGCCTGATGAAGAAAGATTTGAAGAACTCTCTCAGTCCAGCCAGGAACTCGACGAGATACTTACGCATATAAAAGGCGCTCGTTTTGATACCCTCAATGCCAGCGAAACTCGATTCAAAGAGATCGCCAACGACTTCCGAATTCTCCACCTTACCATGCATGGATTTACAGATGATTGTGATCCCATGTATTCCGGTCTGGTCTTTACCCCTAGATCTATGCTGGAAGCCGCAGGCATATCGGATACCACCAATCCCACCAATGAAGGAATCCTCCATGCCTATGAGATTTATAATATGCGGCTCAATGCTGAGTTGGTCGTTATGTCTGCCTGTCAAACTGGTCTAGGCAAAATCCAGGCTGGGGAGGGGATTATGTCATTGGCCCGAGCCTTTGCCCATGCAGGTAGTCCTAATACGGTAATGTCTTTATGGCAAGTTCAAGAGTCCTCGACTCGTAAACTCATGGAAAACTTTTATGAGTATCTAGATGCTGGGAAGGGAAAGGACGAAGCACTTCGACTCGCAAAATTAGATTTCATAAATGGAAACGGAATCGCCCACCCCTTCTACTGGGCAGGCTTCACCCTCATCGGAGATGACAAACCCATAGTCGAAGACAATTGGTTCCAAAAGAACTGGTGGATGCTGGCAATAGGGCTGGTATTGCTACTTGGGATATATGCTGTGCTTAGAAAGTACAGTTCTTCTGCAAGAACTTAACAGGGAGTGTTTTAGTGTTGTAGTGCGTTAGTTCAGATCAGATTTCCAACTACAACACCAAAACACTACAACACCTCCTCCAAAACGCTAACACCCTGACACTCCAACACGCTAAAACGTCCCTCCCCCTTGACTAATTCAGCAAAATCAAATAAATAATTTCAGGAAAGACCTACTCATTTTGATTTTCTTGAAAACTTATCGAAATTTCTGCGTAAACTATAGGTGAAGAACTGTAATCGTATTTCCTCACAAAATATATGGCCAGAGAAAGATCAAGAAGAAGAAGTAGCATAATCGAAGAGTTTGACACCTCTTTGATGTATGATGACATTGAAAAAATAAGAGAAGCGGAAGAGGAGGTCGCCAAAGATCAGGGTACGCAATTAGGGGCTGCAGGGATGATGGCACTCGTAGCAGGAGCCGGACTCCTCGTTACCACCATCTTTGCAGGAACGGTTCCCGTCATCGGGGATCTTTTTGAAGCACTCGTACCCATCCTTTCTGTTATCGGATACCTTGCATTGGGATATGGTTTCTTTAAAACCATGAGACTCGCTTTCCGCAAGAAAGAACTCAATTTCCCGGCACTCAACGTGTATCGTAAGACTAAACCGGCACCACCGCCACCCCCACGTAACGAAGAAAAGAGCCGTACTCGTACACAGGACCGCTCTACTGAAAATACTTATAGAAGCACTCGAAATCGCACCGACTATCGAAGAGCTGAAACCTATACGACCGGCCGACAAAAAGGCCTCCGTCGTTCCAGAAGCAATCGCGTCTTCTCAGGAGTCGCAGGCGGTATCGCGGATTACTTTGGCATCTCAGCCGTACTGATTCGATTTGCCTTCATTGCCTCACTATTTGCTTCAGGAGGTGCTTCTATCTTTGTGTATCTCTTGCTCTCCATGGTCTTACCGACCAATTATGACGACATGTTCGGCTATCGGGGTTCTAAACCCAACAGCGGTAGCGGAAATGCCGGAACCAATAGAGATATATTCAAAAACTAGATAGATGCCTACCTACTACCTCATGAAGGTGAAAGGGAAAGCCAAAATCCCGGACTATATTCAATTGAGAGATGAGAACCTTACCCTGGTAGGGTACTTTCGTCCCAATCGAAAAGAACGGCTAAGCAAGGTTGTCCCCGATCCTGATCAGGCTGCCATTATCCAGAAAGCCATAGATGATATGGAGGATTATGGCAAGATCACGAAGGTAGAAGTCTGAGCATAAGCGACTCATGGTTGGAACCAGAATCATTGTACACATGCACGAGATCTCCGTATCCTTCGGAGGTCAAAAAGTCCTTGACGGTGTATCGAGCGAAATTAATTTAGGCGAATGGGTGTACCTGGTCGGTAAGACAGGTGCAGGGAAAAGTACGTTCTCCCGTTTGATTTATGCAGATATAAAACCGGATTCCGGCTTCATACAGGTGGGCTCTTTCTCCGTTCATAACATTGAGAAAAAACAGATCCCTTTGTTGAGAAGAAAGCTGGGTATTGTTTTCCAGGACTTTCAACTCCTTCCCAATAAAACGGTCAATGAAAACATCATCTTTGCCTTAAAAGCATCTGGCTGGAAGAGTCGAGCTTCTATGAAGGAAAAGCTCAATGATGTATTGATCCGAGTGGGCATGGCTGGCAAAGGGAAAGCCTATCCATATCAGTTGTCTGGAGGAGAACAACAAAGGGTTGCCATTGCGCGCTCCCTCATCAATGATCCCAAACTCATCATCGCTGATGAGCCTACAGGTAACCTCGATCCCACAGCAGGTATGGATATTATGCGACTTTTGCGGGAGATCAATAAAGACGGGACGGCTATCCTGATCATTACCCATGACTATCCCTTGATCCAGAAATTTCCTTCACGCATACTCGAGATTAAGGACGGGCAATTGATCAAGCATAACGATGCCGAGGAATTCCTCCTCAATTCGCCGCTTTACCAATAGTCAATTCGAACCAAATACTTTCAAGTATGAGCCTTGCCAGATTTTTTCGGATACTTTTGCGTCTGGTTGCTGTGTTCATTTTGACTGTAGTTACCCAGGTAGGGGGAATCATCTATCTACTCTTCATTCCTTTTCGCCCTTTATTTAAAAAGAATTTTCCCGAAAGAAAGCAGAGAGTTTGGGCGAAGGTCGGAGCTTTTTCTATATTCTACTTAATCATCACTTTTCTGATTCTGCCACTCATAGCCAAACCTTTTGGTAGGGTTCCTTTGCCCCTAAGCGGAAACCTCAAGCCTCTCAATTATTTTACAGCTGTTCTGAATCGACATTACGTTCGCCCACAATTAAAAGATTTACTTCAGGAGAGTGCGAATAAGATGGAAGCCAAGTATCCGGGAACGGTTGTCGCTTATATGGATGCTAATTTGCCTTTTATGAAAGGCTTTCCCCTCTTTCCTCACCTGAGTCATTCGGATGGCAAAAAAGCGGATCTTGCCTTTTTTTATAAGGATGCTGAAAGTGGAGAAATGCTACACCGGATGGCTCGAAATTTTATAGGCTATGGAGGCTCTGATTTGCCCAGAAAAGGAGAAGTAGATAAGGCAGCTGAATGTGTAAGGCAAGGCTATTGGCAGTACGATATCATGTCTCGTTTTATGCCCAGCACCTCAGAAGAGAAGATGGCACTGGATGAGGAGCGGATGAAAGCTTATATGCGGATATTGGTGAATGATTCCAGAACCGGAAAGATTCTCCTCGAACCCCACATCAAACAGAGACTCAAACTCAACTATAATAAAGTACGTTTTCATGGCTGCAAAGCGGTACGGCATGACGACCATATCCACGTGCAGTTGTGAGGATAATTTCCTAGCTTCGTACTATGATGACCGCAGTAATTATTGATGATGTAGCAGAAGCGAGAAATACGCTTGCTGCAGATCTGGCCAGCTACTGCCCGGAACTGGAGATTATAGGAGAAGCGGATGGGGTAGTGAGCGGGGCAAAATTGATTCGTGAAAAAAAGCCTCAGATCGTATTCCTGGATATTCAAATGCCAGACGGAAGTGGATTCGATTTGTTGGAGATATTTGGCGAAATTAATTTCGGCGTCATCTTTACCACCGCCTCTGATGCCTATGCGATTCAGGCTTTTCGTTTTTCAGCCATCGATTACCTCCTAAAGCCTATAGATCCTGATGACCTCCTGAGTGCCGTAGAAAAGGCCCGCAAGTCCCTAGGAAGCCAACAGGAACGTTTGGACCTTCTTCTGGACAATGTAAAGGAGAAAAAGCCCATGAATCGCTTGGCGCTCAATACTCTGGAGAAAATCCACGTGGTTCATTTATCCGAAATCATCCGCTGCGAATCCAGCACCAATTATACCATCTTTTATTTCAAAGGCGGGCGCCAACTCCTGGTTACCAAAACCCTGAAAGAGTTTGATAGCATGCTCAGCGATTCCGGCTTTATGCGCGTCCATCAATCTCATCTGGTCAATACAGAGTACATCCGTGAATTTGTAAAAATAGATGGAGGCTATATCGTCATGGCAGATGATTCGAATGTGCCGGTGAGTAGCCGAAAGAAAAGCCATGTGATGCAGCACATATCGGAATTATAGGTGTTGTCGTATTAGTGTGCTAGGGTATTAGCGAATTTTCTGCAACTCTGGCTCACTAACACTCAAACACACTAACACTTCCTCCATTTTTCCCGTACCTTTAAGCTATGCAGAAATCCACGATAAAATACCTTGATCCACTGGTTGTAAGCCGACTGAAGAATATTGAGATTAAAGCGAAGCTTATTGTAGAGGGTTTTATCACGGGTATGCACAAAAGTCCTTATCACGGATTTTCGGTGGAGTTTGCTGAGCATAGGCCCTATAATCCGGGCGAATCTTTGAAGAATATCGACTGGAAAGTATATGGCAAGACCAATAAACTTTTTTCGAAACGTTTTGAGGAAGAAACTAACCTGCGCTGTCAGGTGGTTTTGGATGTAAGTGATTCTATGCGTTATCCTCAGAAAGGGCTCAGTAAAATGGAATACGGAGCTTATCTTTCTGCTGCACTCCAATACCTCATGATCAATCAGAGAGATGCTGCTGGCATGACGCTTTTTGATGAGGATATTACCTTTTTTGCACCGGCTAAATCTCGTTATTCGTGGTTGGTTCCCATATTTAAGAAACTAGAAGAAGTAGTCCAAAGTGCAACTCAATTCACCAAAAGAACGGCTACTGCAAAAGTTCTGCATACGGTAGCCAGGAAGTTTAACAGACGTTCCTTTGTTGTCTTGATTACAGATCTTTTTAACCAAATAGAGGATGGGGATGAGCTTTTTAAGGCATTACAACACCTCCGTCATGAAAAACATGAAGTACTGGTTTTTCATTTATTGGATAGAGATACTGAAGAAAACTTTGAGTTTCCCAATCGTCCCATCATTCTAAAGGATCTGGAGAGTGGAGAAAAGATTGAAGTTCTTCCAAACCAAATTCGGGACAAGTATCAGGAAATGATGAAAGCCTTTAAAGCTCGATTCAAACAAAGATGCTATGAGTTCAGCATTGACTTTGTTGAGGTAGATATCAAACAGTCCTACGATAAGGTTTTGACCGATTATTTGGTGAAAAGAAGAAGCTTAAAATAAGGCGCTTTCTCCTTTCTGAAAATTACCTGATTATTTACGAAATATTACATGCTTCCCTGACCATTAAGGAAGCCATTGTAGCCGTTCCCGTTGGAATGGTTTGGAAAAAGCTTGGCATGATACTAGCTTTCTATCATCAAACCTTGCCTAGTGTAATTCAAAACATTCTAAAGTAACCCAACAGGCAATCCGCACATGAAATATTCACTAGTCATCCTACTGACTTGCTTAATTTCCCCCCTTTTAGCACAAAATTTCTCTCAATCTGGTTCGACTGAAGCTATGGCTTTTTATAGCAAGGCTGAGGCTGCTTTCGAACAAGGAAAGGTTCCTGAAGCTAAAGCTTTCTGTAAACAAGCTATTCAAACCGATCCTGCCTACTATCAGGCCTTCAATTCACTGGGTAAGTATCACCGCCAAAGTGGCGAATTGGATAGTGCTGCTATCGCTTATCAGAAGTCTTTGAAATTATTTCCGAGAGGATTAAAAGCGCATCAGGAATTGGCAGCGATTTACCAGATGAATGAAGAGTATGAAATGGCTATTTCTCAGTATAAAATCATTCTTCAGCATTTCCCTGGACATCCTGAGGCCTATTACGGAATGGCTTTGGTCCACTACAACCAAAAGCAATACCTGGATGCTATTCAAGCTAGTGAAATGGCTATGCGCATCTATCTCAATGCCGAAAGCAATAAAGCCGCTGCAGATGCGCGTATGTTGGCCGGGAAATCTTATCTGGAAATTGGGGAGATGAAGAAGGCAATCAAGTATTTCAAGGCTTCAAAAAAGCAACTGGGAGATCAGGCATATTTTCCTTATTACCTGGGACTTGCACACATGAAAATGGGCGATAAGGACAAAGCCAATGATTATCTCGCTATGGCGGAGTTGAAAGGATTTAAAATCCCTGCATACGTGAAGCACCAATTGAAGCAATTGTAATTGTAGATATTCGGAAAGACATTTTTTTCTATTGGCATAATGCCGAACTTCGAATCCCCATGAGATAGTTTAATACTCCTTCATGGGGATTCTTCTTTAACCTCTTTTCCTTAGCTTTAACTATGAAGATCCTATTATTCTTCCTGTCGCTTTTCTTTTATATGCAGTTCAGCTTTTCTCAAGCGGACTGGGAAATGAAACTGGTGGTTCCGATCAGTAATCCGGCAGGCGAAAGAGAGATCGTTTTAGATCGTTATCCTCGATTTTATGTCCTGATGACTAATACTTCTCAGGAGACCTTAAAATTATGGAAGGACTGGAATACTTGGGGCTTTTTCAACCTCAATATGGTTTGGGAGGTAGAAGGGAAAGCTCATGCAATCAAGAAGAAGACTCCTACTGCCTGGGATGGAGATTTTCCAGATTTTTGGGTCGCTATGCCAGGAGAAACCATCATACTGGAAGTTGACATGAGTACAGGGGAATGGGACGGAATCCCCGACCTTTATGGAGAAAAGATAAAAGCCAGCCTCAAAGCCACCTATGAAAACAAAACAGATGGTCTCGCTCGCAAATTTGGCATCTGGGTAGGAAAAGTAGAATCAAATGAGATTGAGGTGGTGTTTAATTAGACTCTTCCACTGCAAGCCCCGTTTCTCTTAAAAGAGAAACAACGCAACAGTCCTTTCTACGAAATATATTAACTGGAAATCAATGATATGGCCTTGTGGGCACATTCCCATTTTAAGGGGAATGGTGATTGCGCGATGGGTCACTCACTCCCCCGCGTATAATCCGCTAACCACAATTCAGGATTGACAAATGTCCCGGGAAGTTTGTAGATAAGAAATTGTAAAACGCTTTCTCCCGTCCGGCTATCGGTGTGGATCGTACCGATTCTTTGACCGCTGGTGATTTTATCGCCCTTTCGAACAATGACTTTATCCAAATTAGAATAGGTGGTCCGATAATCTCCATGCGCGACTACGACCATTTTACCCCCTAAGGGTAAATTTTGTACCGCAGTAACCCTTCCATCAAAAACAGATAGGATAGGTTCTCCAACCTGCGTACGAATAAAAATACCATCATTGGTTATAGGGTTGCCAAAAGCATCTTCAGTCTTGCCGAATTTACCGGTAATGATGCATCGACTCCTTTTTACCGGCCACAAAAGCAATCCTTTTTTTCCGGTAAAGCTAGTTTTATTTTCTGCTTGTGTACTGGAATAAACTGCATCCCAGGATTTCTCACTTTTATTGATAGCTGTTTTTACCAGCTGCTTTTCCTTTCGTTTTTTTGCTTTATACTCCGCATAACGACTTTTTAGATTGCTGGCCATCTCTTCTGCTGTTCCTTCCTCCTGTTTAAGGATATTTTCACTTTCTGTTTGTTCTGCTACCAGTACTTTTCGGAATTCGGCTTTCTCATTGAGTTTAATGGACTTTTCGATTAGGTATTGCTGGCTTCTTTGCAGAAGCTCAATCTGTTGCTCTCTGTGCTTGCTAAACTGTCGATAGTACATTAGGCGGTAATATGCCTCCGAAAGGGAACCGGAGCTAAAGAGAGATAACCAGAAATTGTTTTGATCGTGGCTGAGATAGGTCGCTTTGGCAGTTTGAGAATAATTACTCTTCAGATTGATGATGTCTTCTTCCATTTTGCAAATAATGGCATCAAGCTGTTCAATTTCTTGCTGGTTCTCGTTGATTTCACCCTTGAGCTTCCGAAGCAATTCATTTCGAAGCCTCATTTTCTCTTTTAGGAGATTATATTCTTCAAAACTTATCTCCTGATTTTTGCGGGTTTCTGAAATAAACTCATTTGTGAGGGCTAATTCCCGTTGGAGTTGCCTTTTACTTTGGGCAATACTTTCCCCTGAGGCTCCCAAAAGAAGCCCCACTAGGAGAACAAGGTAGGCGATTCTATTTACAGCCGCTTTTGGCATAAGAACTGGGAACCCTAAATGCAAAGCTGGGGTCCGCAGGATCAATGTCTACTTTTCTGTGAGATAAGTCAATCGAGATTTCTTCGGGAGATAACACCGAAATTTGGGTCTTTTGAGGCATTAAGGTAGATGCTTTCTCTAAAAAATCACTATAGCTTATCACAGTATTTTGATTTAATCCGCTATTCACAGCCTTTATTTCTTTCACCTTAAAGGTGTTATTATCAATTTCGTACGTGAAGTCTGTGCCGGCTTTCTTTCCCATAAATGATTGCACTCCATCTTCTTGTAAACCAGGACTCAATTCTTCGGGGATGGGGTTGAAATTCCCCAGCATGAGGTCTTGCAATAATTCGAAATCCATTTCCAAACCGGTAAACTTTTCAGCAAGCTCATAATCACAGGCGATGTATCTGCGATTAATCTTGTCAAGAACGAAGAGGGAATCCGGCCTAGCCAGTATACGGGCTACTTCGATAAGTTTACTGACACGTATCCAGATTCTTTTATCTTTTTCCATGCTTACACGGTAACTGACGCCCATATTATTGACACCCATTTTAGCGATGTCTAATTGTGCTTTCCCGCTAAGCTCAAGGGTCTCGTATTTGACCCGCTCTTCTGAAGCATTAGAAATGGTTGTTTTCCAGGCTTTTTCAGCCTGTATACCTTGATTTTTTTTGAGGCCTTTGCAAGACTGCAAACTTAGTAAGGCCAATAGGGGGAGGGAAATAAGTAGCTTACTTATACAATTCATTCCTGGAGTTTGGGTCATTTACAATTATCCGTGCAAAATGTATGCAAATAATCGATGATTCAAAGGAAAATCGGATTTTTATTTAAAATCCAAGTTGCACAGAAAGAAGAACCACGCGATCAATACCATCTACATACGAGCCATGCACCCGATAGTTCTGGTCAAAGAAGTTTTGTACGCCAAGGGTCATATAGCCCCAATTAAAATCATACCCAATGTGCAAATTCAGGACATTCCAGGAGGGAGTTCCAGTAGTCGCGAAATAGGGATTAGTTCTATCGGAATGAGATAATTCATCTTGACGGCCGGCTTTCTGCCACTCTAGCCGGGTCCAAATCCCTGATTTTGCCCTCATTCTAAAGCCTAGTCGCCCATTAACGGGAGCGATGCTGCTAAGGGGACTTTGATCTTCCATGTTTTCTCCAGAAGTATACATAATGCTCCCATAAAAAGCCATACTTCTGCTTAGAGGAACTTCTAATGAGGCTTCTATTCCTTGTACATATGCCTGGCCGCTATTTACCTTTTGTACAACTTGTCTACCCTCGTATACAGAATTTCCCAAATAGCTAGCAGGTGAATAATCAATGAGATCGTTCAGGCGCGTTCGGTAGAGGACAAGTGACCCTATAAAACCGTCGGTTTTTGCTTTCAGGCCAATTTGGGAACTAAATGACCTTTCTGAAGCTAGGCTATCTGAAGGGAGTTCAAAGCGATCTTCCTGGTTGCCAAAGCTGCTGATGTCATAAACATTGGGATTGCGAAAACCGGTATTGAATGAGGAGGAGAAAAATATGTGTTTGGTTAAAGGATAGACTGCGCTAATATTTCCACTAAAAGCATTTGGATTCAGGCTTTGCTCTCCAAATTCAGGATCTTCTGCCCTAATAAGGCTTCTATGTGCCCTACCTCCTAAACTCAATCTTAATTTGACCAATTTAAAAGTATGCAAACTGTAAATGTCCATGCTGCCACTCTGGCCATTATCCAAATAGCGAGGATTAACAATATTTAAATCCCCTAATCCACTTCTCCCCTGAAAAGCCTGACTGCGAATACCTTCCTGATATACTTCAACTCCAGAGACGATGTCCCAATAAATATTGGGTTGAGAGTGTACTTCAAATATACCCGTCCAGATTTTGCTTTGGTTTTCTTCTTTCCGGCTCAAGTTTTCAAGCGGCAATTCTTGCTCCCGATTTTCATCATATTGTTGAAAAGCTCCGCTAAGTCTCATTTCCTTGAACCATTTATTATTGGTTTGAGAACTGAAACGTGCATGGGCCATTTGCCATTGGAGAGGCTTGAGTTTATCCCTTAATTGCTCAAGGGTTCTTCCTGATTCCCGACTATATGCATTCCGTTGGATATGTTTTTGATAGGATATACTAAATAAATGTCGAGGGCTTATTTTTAGTTTGGCTTTGAGCAAAGCTGATTCCTGCTGAAAGTTTTCTCCTGAGTTTCCGGGAATCAATCCCCCCAAATTTCTCCTGCTATAACTACTCAATACTGCTAATCTGGAGCTATTGAATTCTAAGGCACCGGCTCCACTTTGCTCACTTCCTCCTCCTAGAAGACGAATCAAGGTATGGCCATGAAATTGAGCCCGATCATCTGAAAAATCTGGATCTTTACTTTGAAGGGATACAACTCCTCCTAAGGCATCCGGGCCATATTGGGTAGATGCTGATCCAAATAATACTTCAGCTGATTGTAAATGAAAAGGATCGATACTGCCAATGATGCTGGGGGAAAACTTTCCCATTAGGGAATGATTGGTACGGATACCATCAACTAATAAACTATTGAAATCTCCTCCTAATCCACGTATGATAGGACTACTCTCCGCAGGGCCGAAATCTCTCACCCACATACCCGGAATTTTTAAAAGGGCCTCACTCATATTGCGAGAGGCGTACTCTCGAAATTCTACCTGCCCAAATTGCTGAGTGAAGAATGGAGATTCATGAACAGGAATCTCTGTTTTAGTTCCCAGGCTATTTTCCTCATCAAATTGCGTAGAAGGTCCGGGACAAAGATTGATTGTCCAATACTCATCCTGAAAATCCTTTGCGAAAAAAAGTTCTTTTTTTTGAGTTCTGAATCCAGGATGGCTGATTTCAACCCAATTGGTGCCAACTTCCAAATCCTCGATCCGGAATCTTCCCTCTTTATCAGATTGAAAACTTCTCTCCTGATTGATAATCAGAATCTTTACCCCTTTGAGGGCTTTACCACTAAATTTGTGTTGAATTTTCCCCTCGAGACTTTGAGCTTGAAGGAAGAATGGAAAACATAATCCCAAAAGGACCCCTAAACTACCTAATAGTCTTCTCATGTGTTTAGCCTAGATTCACATACATCAAACGTTGGATGTGTTGAAGATGTTGCTTTAGGAATATCCTGAATTTCTCAGGGGAAAACTATTCTTTAGTTGGGATTTTCTTGCTTTCGACTATTGAATAATCAGGCGACTTGTATAAAGCCTTGCATTTAATATTATTCGAAGCTGATACATTCCTGCCGGCAGGTCTTGAACGGCTAAATTTAGTCTACTTTTACCTGCCTCTCTTTCGAATTTTTGATGAAGAACGTTCCTCCCTTTAAGGTCAAGTAAATCCACATATCCCCATACATTTGTATCATTTTCTAAATAAATCTCAATTTCATCTCCACCTTCTATGGGATTAGGATAAACCTGAATGGTATAGCCCTCATTTTCCTGAAGTTCTTCTATTCTAGGTCGAGCTGCTAATACACAGGTACTTGCCGTACTACTTTGAGGAACTAGCGCGGAATTAATCAGGGCTCCATTCTGGCCATCGGTAGCCGAACTGGGAGATCCCGCACAACCCAGGGTAACAGTGGCATTGATGACACCTGAGGCACCACCAGCTACATTGCTTGTTACATTGCCTGTGAGTGCTGTTGCAGTTCGGATAAGTCCTCCTCCGCCTCCCCCTCCCGGACCAAGACAGTTGGCAGCGATGCCCGCATTTCCTCCTTTTCCACCGCTTACATCTAAATTTAGATTCGTAACTCCAAAGCCATTAGTACTCAGTAGAATACTTCCACCCGCGCCACCGCCTGATCCTGCATCTCCTGCTGCTGCTGCTGCATTTTCTCCTCTTGCGGATATTCCAAATCCATTTCCCTCAATCTCGTCGGCTATGATAATAGCTATGCCTCCTCCGGGAGCTCCATCCTGAGATTCTCCATCATTGTCATTTCCAGCTCCACCACCCCCTCCTAAACTCATCATATTTGATGTGTTGATAAAAGCCTGAAGATTTTTTCCTCCTACTCCCGGATGGTTTCCATAGCAGGTAAAAGACCCCCCTGTGGTTTTTTCCCCACCTTGCCCTCCATTTCCATAATTGGCTCCTCCTGCTCCTCCTGCATTATGCTCATTGCCTCCCCCGCCTCCATTGGCTTGCGCTCCTTTACCATATTCTTTATTGGTTTCATATGGAATAATGCCTTCTCCTTTCTTTGCTCCCCCTTGATCTCCTTGTGAATAAAAGAATTGGGTGAAGCTTGTAAAAGGTAGGCCCGCACATCCAGAATTCATGGTTTCAGTTGCTGCTCCTCGAAAACCTAAGCCATTTAGGTTGATATCTGCATTGAGACTTATAGTACCTGAGGCAGATAGAACTACAACCCCACCTGTAGCACCATCCCAGGCAGGGGCGAAAATCGTCCCATTTACATTTACATCCACATAGGAGGTGAATTTTATTACCTGTATTACGGAATTTGTGCTGGCTGGATCGTCGAAGGAATTGCTCAGTGTGTGCTGTAGGGTAATATCATTTCCGGAATTGCTGCAAATGGTAGCTCGCTCAAAAAGACCGGTACCACCGATACTAGTTACATTGCCATAATTGGCATTATTTGCATTTTCCATGGTACCCCCTTGCATTTGAACTATCAGAATTTCATCATTGGTATTGAAGCCTACTGCAGAAGTCGACAAGGTCAGACTTTCCTTGGAGGCATCAATGGAGGTAACGGAAAAATATTGATTGATCACACCACTCAAATTTGTGGTCTGAGCAAAAAGAGGATGGAAGAAGCCAGGGATAATCAGGAGTGAACATGCAAGCAGCACTTTGTATATCTGCTTCATATAAATTCTTCTTTAAGTGGGGATTCTTCAGCTTATTAAAGTTAACCAAATGCGCTATCTCTCTTATGTCGGGAAGTCCCATTCGTTCATTTTTCCGTATCATTTGATCAATTTCTTACATGAACCTTTTTCTATAAATAGATTTCATTTGGGTCTTTGCCGTAATCAGACACTTACTTTTTGCGAAATATCCAAAATCTTCTTTCATCCCTTGTAAAACTTGCAAATCCTCGGAAAGTAGGGGCCTGACTAGCCCTTATTTATTTGTTTCACATAAATGAAGGAAATGCGATGGGAAATACCTTTATCCATTCCCTTTCCACAGGGCTAATTTGCTCATGTTTCTTATTGCATCAATTTATCAAGAACATGAAGAATCACATCCTAATCCTTTTAGCAGTCCTTTTGCCTTATTTCGGACTTGCTCAATCTCAAACTCAAACCATCAGAGGAAGAGTCATTAACAAAGACACACAACAACCTATTGGTGGTGCCACGCTAGTTGTACAAGATTTAACTCCTACAAAAGGAGCTATTACAGACGAAAACGGAAGCTTTAAACTTGAAGGTGTGCCCGTCGGGCGACAAATTGTGAAATGTACCTTTATAGGCTTCGAAGACTACGTTACCGATAACCTAATTCTGAATTCGGTAAAAGAAATGGTGTTAGACATCCAGTTAGTAGAAGTCGGCGTAACCCTGGATGGAGTTGATATTACCGTTGGAGGAGAAGATAATCCACACGAACCTATCAACTCCTTTAATCCAGTAAGTATGAGAAGTTTTGGTATTGAAGAAACCCAGCGCTATGCAGGCTCTTTCAATGATCCGAGTCGTATGGCCATGGGCTTTGCCGGAGTTCAGGCTTCGCAGGATAATAATAGCGACATCATTATTCGGGGAAATTCGCCGGCAGGCTTATTGTGGAGGCTGGAAGGCATAGACATTCCCAATCCCAATCACTTTGCTCGTAAGGGATCATCCGGTGGAGGTATTACCATATTTTCTGCCCAGCTGTTGGCTAAATCAGACTTTTCAACCGGAGCTTTTTCTGCTGAATATGGAAACGCCACTTCCGGAGTATTTGATATGAGATTTCGTCGGGGAAATACAGAAAAGTCTGAACGTCGCTTCAAATTTGGCTTATTAGGAACGGACCTTGCATTAGAAGGACCCATTAAGAAAGGTCAAAGCTCTTATCTGGTAAATTACCGCTATTCGACTTTGGGAATCCTTAATGATATAGGTTTCCGTTTAGTAGGCGAAAGAATTGACAACAATTTCCAGGACCTTTCTTTCAATATCTACCTTCCTTCTGAAGACTTAAAAAATACCTGGACAATATTTGGTATGGGAGGACTAAGTGAGGAGCTGTGGGATCCAGTAGAGGATAGTTTAAGTTGGAGTCGACCCTATAGAACTACCAGAGATTATCTGACACGAGTAGGAGCTGCTGGTATTACCTATACTCGCCTGATCGATAACAAATCCTTCCTTAAAGCAGTAATTGCAGTTTCAGGAAATCAGGTCATAGATAATGATGATACCTTGAATATTCAAACTGTGGTACCCAGTCCCAATCCGGATTTATTGGAGGAACCCATTGATTGGACTACTTTGGACGAAACACCCTTTGAAAAGGAGGATTATAGGAATACGCGGATTTCTTCCCATATTTTCTACAGTCGTCAATTCTCTCCTAACCTCACTATGAAAAATGGGATACTTGCCAGCCACATCAATTATGGCTTCAATCATGAGGATAGAAATGCAGAAACAAATGCGTTCGAAACTTTGGTAGAAGGTGAAGGGAGCTCTCAACTGCTTCAAGCCTATAGCCAGTTTAAAATTAATGCCTCTGATCGTCTCAGCATCAATGCGGGAGTGCATGCAAGTATGCTCACCCTCAATAATTCAGGAGCCATAGATCCCAGACTATCTCTAAAATACCAATTACCGGCCAAGCAATCTCTTAGTCTTGCCTATGGTCTCCATAGCCAGATTCTACCTCTAGGATCTTATTTTACAGAGGTGGAGACTAATGGTGAACGTACTCAGCCTAACCTTGATCTTGATATGATACGTGCCCATCATGCGGTATTAGCTTATGAAAAGGTCTTTGAAAATAGAACCCGTTTACTCGTTGAAGGATACTACCAAAGACTTTTCAACCTGCCTATCAGTCCAGAATCTGAGCCGAGCGATTTTATGCTTCTGAATTTAAGAGATGGTTATGGGGATCGTGCCTTGGTGAGTGATGGAACTGGAACCAATGTAGGTCTTGATCTGACCTTTGAAAAATACTTCTCTCAGGGCTTCTTCTTTCTTTTTACTGGATCGGTTTACGAGAGTAATTACATGGCTTCAGATGGTCAGACTTATGATACTCGTTACAATAGCCGCTACAATCAAAGTTTAATGGGAGGAACGGAAATTCCATTGAAAAAAGGAGGAACTCTTCAACTGGGAGCACGTTCAGTTCTTAATGGAGGGTTGAGATTTACGCCCGGAGATGAAGCAGCTTCGAAAGCTGCAGGTGAGTTTGTTGAACAGCCGGGACAGGCATTCGCGCTGGGAGTAGGTACCTATTATCGCATTGACTTCCGAATCGCTTATAGAAAGAACCTGAAAAAGACAGCCTACATTCTCTCATTGGATGTACAGAATGTAACTAATCGGCAGAATGTAAGAGATCAGATATATGATCCAGGATTCAACCGCTTGCAAAATAGATTTCAAAGTGGATTAGTACCCGTTTTCAGTTTTCAGATAGACTTTTAATTAGCATAATGAGCATTAATAAAGCGCAGGGGAATATTCCTCTGTGCTTCTTTAGTATAACGGTCCTTCTTCCAGCTTGAGTTCTGTTTCAGGCAGAAATTCATCCAAGGCAATGCGAACTCTTTCACTTAATTCTGTATTTAACAAATAAACCTCCTCCAATTGCTGCAAATAGATCAGCTCGAGTGCACCAACATCATCTAGAAAGCTTTCTGAGAGGTTGAGACTTTTTAGCTTAGGTAATTGAGCTAAATAAGGAATCCCTGAACCATTGACACAAGTCTTTGCCAATACGATCTGCTTAAGTCCATTTAATTGTCCGAGTGTATATAGCCCATCATCTGTTACTGCGGAGGAAATGAGCGATATACGAGAAATGTAATCACCATAGGGCAGTAACTCAATAAGGTCCTCATCATCAATCTCATCTGGAGGTAGTTTCATCGAAAGGATGTATTTCAGGGAATCTTCGCCTAAATCGCTTTCGACTACAAATCCTAACTCCTGAGCCAGCGGGACCAACTTTTTAGAAATTTCCATATGAGATCTTTGTTCCTGCATTTCCATGATTTGTAAATGAGCAACTTTGGGAATATAAGCATCTATTAACTTATCAAGAGCTGAATCTTTGTTCAACTCTCCTAATCTCTGTTCTTTCTTTCCCCCTGTTTTTATCCACTGATCTAATATTGCTATTTCCGCTTCTTTCAATTGAGCTTTCCCTGAAGGGGGCATATGTTCTTCGTGAGATAAGGGAAGTTTTAATCGCTTATAAAGTTCTCCTTCTTCTGCATTGAGGCTGTCAAGCATGGATTTTCCACTTTTTCCCCCTACAACTAAGCTATTGTAAGAATCCATGACTAATCCTCCTTTTGCTTTATTTTCATTATGGCATGCCAGGCATTTCGCCCGAAAAACAGATAGAACCAAATCATCAAAAACCAAAATCTCTGAACGAGATTTTTGCATGATGGGTGTATCTTTCGCCTCAATGCTTGTGAAAAATTCAGAAAGATAATTCTCTCCATGTGTCAAGCTTCCTCCTAAATGCCCGGTATAAATAAGGAGTAGATTGGCCAAAATTAAGCTCGCTATCCGAAGATTTTTCTTCTCATATATTGCAGCTATCCCTGCCATTGTTAGTATCAAACTCAGGTAAATAGCCCCCCACATATGGTCGTTTATTAATTGGCCTGCATATTCTCCGGATCGAAAGAGGAAATATCCCAGAAAAGCTGAAAAGAGACTACTACCAATGGCCGTAAATAAAAGGGCTGATGTTAGCTGTTTATGGATCAAATCTTTTCTCCATACCGCTAAAATTTCTGTAAGTAGACTCAAACCCACCAAAACAATGGGAAAATGGACAATGAGGGGGTGAAAACGTCCGAGATAAGCAATAAAACTTCCCTCCTCATTAGCAGGCAACTTTGAGCTAAATCCAAGATACACCAATACCAAGCTGCTTATTCCCAGCAGTATGCTTAGTAGTAGTTTTTTACTCCGGAAAGCTGCCATAAAATCAAACAAGGATTTCACAGAGTTCCCCCGTACTATCAGCAAAGGATTCCTTATTGCATCCCATTACATTCATTAAGCTCAGGTGAAGATTGGCGAAAGGAGTATTCTTTTCAAAAACCAGGTGCTGCCCACTTTTTAGGCTTCCCCCACCTTGCCCTGCTAGTAGAATAGGGAGATTGTAGGGAGAATGCCTGTTTCCATCTCTCAAGCCTGAGCCGAAAAGGATCATTGAATTATCCAAAAGATTGCCCTCTCCTTCTTGCATAGATTTCAGTCTGTTGAGAAAATATGCCAATTGTTCCATGTGCCAGATATTGATAAGCTCGTACTGCCTCATGCGTCTTGGATCATTGGAATGGTGGGAAAGGGAATGGAAATTCGCATAAACTCCATCCAGAAAGGAGAAGTTTCGCCCACTTACAGAATTGCCGAACATAAATGTCGCAACGCGGCTGGCATCACTCCAGAATGCAAGGGCAATGATGTCCAGCATAAGGCGGACCTTCTCTGTAATATCGATTCCTGCAGTAATATCTACATATTCGTCTATGCGGATATCTATTTGTTTGAGCTCTTCTTTAATGTCTTTGGAAAGGCTTTTCTCAAATTCTTCCAGCTTCTCAATATTGCCCAACCGCATCTCAATGGATCGGATGGATTCCAGGTATTCTTCCAGTTTGTTTTGATCAGCAATCCCCAACTTCTTTTGCAAAGATTTGGCATCTTCCTGAACCACATCCAGGATACTTTTTTTCCAGGGATTTTCTTCTTTGACTGCTTTCCCGGGAACCACTCTTCCAAATAATCGGTCAAAGGCAAATCGAGGATCAATTTCCTTGGCACAGGGTTGAGTAGGGGCTTTCCAGGAAATAGAGGAGCCATAGAGCCTCGTCAGCCCAACATTTACATCCACTCCACTGGAAATTCGGTCAATACCATAAGTCAGAGAGGGAAAAAGGGTTTCATTGCCGACTTTTTGAGCAATCAATTGATCCATAGAAACCCCCCCGGAATGAACATTAGTTCCTGTGGTTTTGCTAATCTCTTCTGAGGTAAGAAAGTTGGCGGTTTTTGTGTAGTGCCCATCATAGCTATTGACCGATTTCATGTTCATCAATTGTTGAAGAACGAGTAACTCATCTTCGAAGCCTTTGAGCGGCTGAAGGATGGGAGATAGTTCAAAGTTATTTCCCTCTTTTTCAGGTGCCCATTTTCCGGGACATACTCCATTTGGAGCAAAGAGGACAGCCATTCTTTTTGGCGATTTTGAAGGAGAAAATAGCCTTTGAGGAATCATTGCCTCAAGGAAGGGCAGCGCTATACTCGCTCCCATACCTTTTAACATGTGTCTTCTCGATAGACTCCAGCTAGGTTTCATAAGAATTAGATTTCTTCTATAGGTCGATCACTTTTTTTATGGGTAAAGGGATAACATTTCACAACCTCCTGAATAAATTTGATTGTGTGGAAGTCATTTTCCAACAAGTTATTGCTGAGGTGGCGAATGGAAGGCGTGTCCTTGAACTGTAAGGACCTGCCGAGTGCGAAGGAGAGCATCTTTTTACTGAGGTTTTTAGCAAAGAGCTCTCTTTTATCCATGAGTATTTGTTTCAATTCTGCTGGACCTTTAAATGCTTCTCCACTAGCGAGTTTTCCCGAAGCATCTATGGGATGCTTTTCATAAGCCTTTCTCCATCGTCCAATAGCATCGAAATTTTCAAGTCCTAATCCCAGGGGATCCATTTGTAAATGACAGGATTTACACGCCGGATCTTCTCGATGTTGCAAGAGCAATTCTCTAAGACTCAATTCGTCTACCCCTTCATGTTGACTTGCTTCAAGCTCAGGGACATTGGGTGGGGGGGGAGGAGCCGGAGTTCCCAGCAATTGTTCCAGTACCCATTTCCCTCTAAGGACAGGACTGGTTCTCACAGGAAGAGAAGTTGCAGTTAATATGCCTGCCATTCCTAGTACACCTCCTCGATCCTGATTGTCCAGACAGCTCATTTCAAATTCCTCTCCTTGGATATGATCGAAGCCGTAGTGTTCGGCGAGTTCTTTGTTCAGATAGGTATAATCGCTGTTTATGAGGTCGGTGAAATTTTGGCTTTCTCTCAGGACATGATTGAAAAAGAGTTCGACCTCTTTTAGCATTAAGTCTCTGAGAATGGGGGTGAATTCCGGATAAGTTTCAGGATCTAGCTGGAAATCGGGGGCTTTCATTTTATTCAGCTCGAACCAGTTTAAGGCGAAACTTTCTCCCATTCTTTGGGCTTTTGGGTCAAAAAGCATTCGTTTAACTTGCTGATCCAATACCTCTGGGTTTTGTAGCTTTCCTCTGTATGCTAATTCCAGGAGTTCCTGGTCTGGCAAGCTGGACCATAGAAAAAATGAAAGACGAGAAGCCATTTCAAAGGAAGTAACAGGATAAGCACCGGCTAAATCGGGATCACTTTCTTGTCTATACAGGAAATTTTGAGATAAAAGAATGACTTTGAAGGTCTCTTTCATAGCCAGATCAAAGGCTTTCTCTTCATCCCTGGAAGCAAGGTAGACTTGTTTGAAAAAATCTAGTAATTGCTGCTTCTCTTTAGCATTTAGAAATTTCCGGTAGGCTTTGGTAGCGATTGGTAAAAGGCTTTCTCTGGCTTTTTTTAAGGGGTATGCTAAGGATAAATCTTTTTCTTTCCACCATTTGTTCCACCAAACCCTCACTGACTCACGAAAGGGAACTTGATATTTTGGCACTAATTGTTCCCATTTCGCACTGTCAGCATACAATTCCTCTAAAATAATTTCTGCTGCCTCATAATAGCGCTCCATTTGTAAAGGCGTGAGGTAGAGTACGCGTGCCTGGTTGTCAAAACCTGAACCTCCCGAAGCTTCAGAAGGAAAAAGAGAGTCCGTATTGATTTGTACCCCTAAAAGATCTTCTACACAATACCTATATTCTCGATTATTGAGTTTTCGGGGGGGGATGAGACCTGGATCTTTTTCGGCCAGAGCATCCTCTATGTATTTATTGAGATAGAAAGTGAGGGTATCAATTTCGTCCTGTTTCAGGCGAGGACGAAAATCCGGTGGCATACTTTCTTCCTTAACCATTTCAACCACCCGGGTAAATAGTTGGCCATCTCTAACAATGCCAAAGGTGAAATCATATTTTTCGAGGTTCAATCCGCCTTTTTTATCTTCCTGATTGTGGCAGGAATTGCAATGCTTACGCATAATAGGCCTGACCGTCCGTTGATAATGTTTTTCTCTCGGACGGTCTTCGGCTTTACTCTCAGGTATAATGGCGTTTGAGAGGACCAATAATAATAAGAGGATGGTCCTGGATTTCATTGTAGCAGTATTTATGACCTAATATATTGATTTTCTGTGAATAATGCAGATTTGGTAGGTTTAACCATAAGTGATTTTGTCCTGTGAAATCCCCATTACAGAAATCAAGAATTTTTCTACATCTATCAATTCATTTCGGGCATTGATAAAAAACGCAGATTTGGATAACAGGAAGTAATTACATTTGATTAAAGGCCTGAAGAAACAGGCCTGAGTCAATTTTTGTTTGGGCCAAAAAAATATCTCATTTCTTCATTCTTTAAGAGCACCTGTTGACATTCACTCCCTGGTCGCGCGGAGTAAACAGGTGTCTTTTATTTGGGCTTATAACAAGTGCCTATGCCAATAAAGAACCTTGCTTTAAAACCTGAAGAAAACCTGCCTCTTACAATGTCCTGATAATTGAATAACACTCGGTAAGCTGCCCCCTGGCTATCCGAATTTCAGGACCTCAATTTTTTTACACGTTTCAGGATCGCCCTGAATTCCTATTGATCCCATTTTGGCACATTTCCTAATGCCTGTGGGAAAGCATCCTATGGGTACTGGTTTGAACAGCGGCCATAGTGAAGCTTTGGGGTACCTCATTTAATGATCTCGTGAAAATGATTTTTCACGCTGGGAAAGAATTATCTCAAGTAAAACGCACACTTATTTAGAATTCTCTATGGTTAACAATTACCCTGGCAATTCAGTCTGGCCAAATAAAGGACCAGCAAACAGCCACCGTCTTGCTCTCTTTACCCGACTTGGGCGAGCATCTCTCCTAAGTTGTCTCTTCCTTTTTTACTCTTTACTTACTTATGCACAATGTGATGTAACGGTGAGTGTCCCTGCGAATGTTTGCCTGGGACAGGCTTTCAACATAAGCTTTGATGCAAGTGCCTCTACCAGTCCTTCCTATCCCATTTTGGTGGACTATACTATAGGAGGACTTGCACAGCCGCAATTGAGCATGAATAATCCTACAGCGACTGTAAGTTTTACTCCTACAATAGCCGGCGCACTCACAGTTCAACTTACAACTGCAACAGACGCCAGCCCCAATACCTGCACCTTAGGGGCAGCTGCCACTACGACAGTCAATAATCCCATCCTTACGTTCACTGCTCCGGCGGATCTTTGTATCAATGATCCGGTGCTTACCGGAGTAGGGGGTGCCACACCGGGTGGAGGATTCTATTCTGGTCCTGGGGTAACAGATGATGCAAATGGTTTAACCTTTTCCTTTGATCCAGCTATCGCAGGGGTTGGTACTAAGACCCTGACCTATACCTATACAGATGGATTTGGATGTACCAATAGCATCACAGATGATGTAGTCGTATTTGCGGAGCCGACCGTTACCTATTCAGCAGGTCCGGATGTGTGTATAAATGACGGAATCCTGACAGGGCAGGGAGGGGGAAGTCCTGCGGGTGGAATATACTCTGGAGTCGGTGTAACTGATGACGCAAACGGCTTAACGTATACCTTTGATCCCGGAGTGGCAGGTTTGGGAACCCATACCCTGACTTATACTTTTACAGATGGCAATGGCTGTACAAGTGCAGCCAATGATGATATAGAAGTTTTTGATATACCGGTAGTCACTTTCACTGCTCCGGCGGACCTCTGTGAACAAGCTCCTTTCCAATTTGGGTTAGGGGGAGGTACTCCTACAGGGGGCACCTATTCAGGTCCCGGTGTTATTGACGATGCGAATGGCTTGACCTACACCTTTGATCCCATTACAGCCGGTGTTGGAGTCCATACCATTACCTATACCTATGCGGATGCGAATGGTTGTAGCACGACTGCAGATGACGATATTGAGATATTTGCGTTACCCACAGTTAGCTTTTCACCTGTATCAGGATATTGTGTTGATGCAGCTGTTCAAACCGGCCTGGGCGGAGGGTCTCCTGCCGGGGGGACCTATTCCGGCCCGGGTGTTACCGATGATGCAAATGGAAATACCTTTACGCTGGATCCTTCAGCAGCAGGGGCAGGGGTACACATTCTATCCTATACTTATACCGACGGCAACAATTGTAGTAAAACTGCTAATACTATTCTGGAAATCTATGCTTTACCAATAGTGAGTTTTTCAGCTCTGGCAGATGTCTGTATAAGCGGGGGAATACAGAGTGGTTTGGGAGGTGGACTTCCTAGCGGGGGTTCTTATTCCGGACCTGGAGTTACTGATGATGGGAATGGTAATACCTTCACCTTCGATCCGACCGCTGTTGGTTTGGCCTCAGCTATTATTACTTATTCTTATACAGATGGAAATAATTGTACAAATACAGCTACCAGTACCCTGGATGTAATTCCTGCTCCAACTATTACTGAAACCGTAGTGGATGAAAGTTGCCCGGGTACCGACGATGGTTCAATTTCATTTGACGCCACAGCTGCCAACGGGCCTTATACCCTTTCCATTTCCAATAATGGAGGTGTAACCTTTACTGTACTGGGAACGGGAGTAACAGGTGGAACAAGTGTAAGCTCCCCGGGTTTAACCCCTGGTTCTTATGTGATCAAAGCAGTAGATGCGAATGGATGTGAATCCAGTAAGACTGTTTCTGTCGCGGCAGGAATCGATAATACCCCTCCAGCAGCGGTTTGCCAAGATATCACGGTTCATTTGGATGCTGCAGGAACAGGAAGCATAACAGCTACCCAAATCAATAACGGAAGTAATGATGCTTGTGGAATTGATACGGTTTATTTAGATACCTACAATTTTGGTTGTGCCGATTTAGGTAGCAATACAGTTACGCTGACTGTTGAGGATGTAAACAATAATTCCAGTACCTGTACGGCAATAGTGACAGTAGTAGATACCGTTTCTCCAACAGTTGTTTGTCAAAACATAAATGTCTATCTGGACAATAATGGTCTCGCTTCTATTACTCCTTTAGATCTTGATAATGGAAGTGCAGATGCTTGTGGAATTGATACCATGTTCCTTAGTAAATACGACTTTGATTGTTCTGATATAGGTTCAAGTCTGGTTTCCCTGACTGTTATCGATTCCAGTGGCAATCTTTCCAGTTGCAATGCCGGCATAACGGTTCTGGATACCATTTCGCCCATAGTGATTTGCCAGGACATAACTATCTACCTCGATGGAAGTGGACTTGCAACTATTGGAGTAGGAGACATTGATAATGGTTCAAGTGATAATTGTGCAATCAGTGCAGTAAATCTGAGTCAGACTACTTTTGGCTGTATAGATACTGGGGTAAATGTTATTACCCTTACCGTAGACGATGTCAATGGAAACAGTGCTTCATGTTCAGGAAATGTAACTGTTCTGGATACCATTTCTCCCCAGGCCATTTGTCAGGATGTAACTGTTTATCTCGATGGTAGTGGACAGGCTTCTATTCAAACCCTGGATATAGATAATGGAAGTTCTGATGTCTGCGGCATAGATACCATGTTCCTTGACCTGTACAATTTTACCTGCTCGGATACCGGTGCAAATACAGTCAATCTAACAGTAATAGATAATAATGGAAATACTGCTAACTGCTCTTCAGTAGTTACGGTCTTAGATACCATTTCTCCAGTAATTACATGTCCAGCAAATGTGGTGGTGAATAATGATCCATTTGCATGTGGAGCTCAGGTAGCATTGCTTTCAAGTGCTTCAGACAATTGTGCGGTAACGCTTGTAAATGACTACAACAATGGAGGCGAGGATGCTAGTGATTTTTATCCAGTAGGTACTACAGTAGTAACCTTTACTGCTACTGATCCATCTGGAAATACCAGTACATGTTCGGTTACCGTAACGGTAAACGATGCTGAGAATCCAACAGCAGTTTGTCCAGTATTCCCGATAACATTTGCTTTGCCGGCTACCGGAATTACAGATATCAGCTTAAGTCCTGCCTGGGCAAATAGCTTTGATAATTGTGGTATTGCTCAAACCAACTTTTACCTTAACGGGAATCTAAAAACGCTCTATGATTGCGGTGATATTGGAACCCATAATATAATAGTGGAGGTTATCGATAGTGCTGGAAACAGTAATACTTGTGGAGCTGTCATCGTTATTGAAGATAATCTTGATCCTACAGCCATTTGCCAGGATTTAACTGTCCAACTAGATGTAAATGGTTTGGCTACAGTTCTTCCTTCTCAGGTAGATAATGGCAGTTTTGATATTTGCGGAATAGACAGCATGTTCCTGAGCCAATCAATTTTCGGATGTGCTGATGTTGGGGTAAATACAGTTACCCTATCTGTCAGAGATAGTAGCGGAAATATTGGGACCTGTACGGCAAATATTACGGTTGAAGACAATGTAGCTCCAGCTGTTGTTTGTCAGGACATCACCGTATACCTGGGAGGTTTCTTTGGCTTTGCTGCGATTACTCCCAATGACATTGACAATGGAAGCACGGATGCATGTGGCATCGCTAGTATGGTATTGGATAAGAATACTTTCACCTGCGCTGATATTGGAACCAATACTGTTACCCTAACCGTAACCGACAATAATTCAAATATTTCTAGTTGTACTGCTGTAGTAACTGTAGTTGATTCTATAGCTCCTTTTGCCACCTGCCAGGATATTACAGTTCAATTGGATGCTAGTGGAAATGCTAGCATAGTCGCAGCTGATATTGATAACAATAGCTATGATGCTTGTGGAATCGATACCATGTATCTGGATATCTATGATTTCACCTGTGCAGATGTAGGAACTAATACGGTTACCCTGACCGTTGTAGATAATTACAACAATAGTGCAATATGTACAGCAACTGTTACAGTAGAAGATACGGTTTCACCCATTGTCCAAACCCAGAACATCACGATCCAATTGGATGCCAATGGTCAGGCAAGTATCACAGCAAATGATATTGATAATGGAAGCTCAGATGCATGTGGCATAGACACGCTCTTACTTTCTGATTATGATTTCGATTGTCTGGATGTAGGGGCGAATACCATTACGCTGACTGCCATAGATAATAATAGCAATAGCTCTAGTGCAAATGCTACGGTTACGGTTGAAGACCTTCTTCCTCCAACTGCCATTTGCCAGGACCTTACTGTTTACTTGGATACAGGTGGCGCGGCTATTATAACTCCGGGCCAAATAGATAATGGTAGTTCGGATAATTGCGGAATTGCTTCCTTAAGTCTGAGTATGACCAACTTTAGCTGTGCGGATACGGGCTTAAATTCAGTAGTCCTAACAGTTACGGATGTAAACGGAAATAGCAGTACGTGTTCTGCAAATGTAATTGTACTTGATACCATTCCTCCTGTGATTGACTGTCCGGCTGATATCGTCGTCTTCAATGATCCGGGGCAATGCGGAGCAAGCGTTAGTTATAATACTCCGACTGCTACTGACAATTGCGGTCTTGGTGGAAATGGAAGGATAAATCCGAGTATCACAGCCTTTTATCCTATTGGAACAGACACCATTACGCATATCGTTTTTGATGAGTCAGGTAATTCAGATACCTGTACATTCACCATTACAGTTATAGACAATGAAGATCCCGTGATCACCTGTCCGGCTAATGTCGTGCAGAATGTAGATCCAGGTCAGTGTGGAGCTGTCGTCTTCTATCCAGGAGTAGGAGTTTCCGATAATTGTTCTCCGGTTCAGGTAACGCTGATTTCTGGAATAGGAAATGGAAATTTCTTCCCAGTTGGTACTACCACAGAGACTTATATCGCTACGGATTCTTCTGGTAACACCGACACCTGTTCATTCACTGTAACCATCAATGACAATATTGTGCCAGTGATGACTTGCCCGCTAGATATCACCGTTTCCAATGATATTGGCCAGTGTGGAGCCGTTGTGAATTATGCATTACCAACGGTTACGGATAATTGCCCTCTTACTGGGCCTCCAAGTCTTCAAACAGGATTTGCTAGTGGCGATCAATTCCCTTTGGGAGTAACTTCTGTAAGCTATTCTTACACAGATTTAGGAGGTAACACCGTTATGTGTAGTTTCAATGTGACAGTTACGGATACAGAAGCACCTCAAATCATCTGTCCTCCAGATATTGTTGTAACAGGAAGTCCAACGACTTGTGATGCAGTGGTTACCTATACAGGTGTTACCGCATCAGATAATTGTCCGGGTACTATTTCCATCTCTTTGATTGAAGGATTTTCCAGTGGTACTACCTTCCCGGTGGGAAATACAGTAGTATCTTATCAGGCAGTTGACCTTGCAGGAAATATAGATACCTGCAGTTTCAATGTAACGGTTCTACCTGCAGTCACTCCTACCACAGCGGTAATCAATATGCCAAATTTGGTCGAGGTATGTGCAGAAGAACTGCTCACTTTGAGTGCCAATAGTCCAGGTGTAGGAGAAACAGGTGCATGGTCATTTGGTGATCCCAATGCCATCTTTGTACCAAGTAATACTGATCCAACTGCTGATCTGACCAACCTCCTTACGCCTACTGTAAGTGGATTGAATCCTTTCCCTTTGATCTGGACGATAAGCAACAATTGTTTCTCTAGCAGTGATACGGTTTATGTTCAGGTGAATGCCTTGCCTACTGGCTTTATTCTGGAAACATCGCCTATCAGTGCCTTCGGTGCTGCGGATGGAGAATTGCTGGCTGTTCCACAAGGAGGTACTCCTCCATATGTAGGGTATCAGTGGGATGATCCATTAACTCAGGGCACACAATTGGCTATTGGATTAGCTAGTGATACCTATAAAGTAGTCATCACAGATGATAAGGGATGTAAATCGGATTCAATTCCTTATTTCCTCGATCAGCCACCTGTCAACCCCATCCTGGTAGATATCAAAGTCTACCTTCAGGGAGCCTATGTCTCTGCAGCAGGCTTAATGCATGATTCCTTACGGACAAAGCACGCAGTAGATTTGTTAACTGAGCCATATACAGCGATGGGCTATGCGCCTATAGCTGGCTTAGGCAGCAATTCTGCTTCTGCACCTGTCCTGAGTACAAGTGGGGCTTCTGCACCAGTTGACTGGGTGTATGTCGAGTTAAGAGATAAAAACAATCCAGCGAATATCTTGGGACGTCAGGCAGGCCTGGTTCTTAGAAATGGATCAGTTGTTGATGCCGGGGATGGCACTTCACCTATAGGCTTTGACTTGCCAACAGATGACTACTATATCGCTGTTCGTCATAGAAATCACCTTGGAGCAATGACTGTTGGTACTTCCACGGTGACAACGGGTTCTGCAACATCGGTTGATTTCACCAATCTCACTACAACAACTCACGGCAATCATGCCCAACGGATAGCAGGAGGTGTGCAAATGCTATGGGGAGGTGATGCAAATGGAGATAAGTCCATCTTTTATACCGGACCTCTTTCAGATGCGAACCCCATTTTTAGCAAAATTCTCTTTGCTCCTGACAATACTTTCTTCTCAGTATCTCATGTGGTTTCAGAATATACTATTGAAGACCTGAGTCTTGATGGTTCAGTCATCTATACAGGACCACTGACGGAGGTGAATGTATTATTCCTCAATATTCTGCTTCATCCGCTGAATACCACCTTTAGTGATAGCCATAGTTTCAGTGAACAAATTCCTTAATCCAATAATCATGAATCGATTAGTAAAACCTTATATACTTGTTCTTTGCTTGTTTTGGTTTGGAATGCTGTTAGCCATCCCCACACAGGCACAATTTTGCAACTGGCTGCAGGTACAAATCGGCCAAACTGTAACAGGAAATACACTTTCTGTATTCGTAAAACCCAACCTGGATGTGAACGCAGCTCCGTGTAATATCTGGTCTTTGGGAAGTCAGATCACCATGCGTTGGCCGGCCGTATTAGGAGCAAATCCGGTCACAGCAATCACTTTCAATGCAACAGCTATGGGCTTTGCCCAGAACACCGGTCTCGGACCTGGGGGAGCAATTGGGTCCGATGGAGGAGATGGATATTATTATGTTCAATTCACCAACTCAGGGTCTGGAATCCAGGCCTTGAGTACTGCCGGGAACCAGGAGCTGTTTAACGTCGTTTTTACAGCAAGTTCAACGCCTATATTTGAATTTGTAGAGACAGGAGCTGGCACCATTTTCGGCAATACGGATCCGGCGCTTTTTATGGGAGGACAAAATGTCTTTGACACCTTTATTCCCAATGGAGCCTTCCCGGTTGAATGGACACATTTTGCTGCAAGAGGAATAAATGGAAGAGAGGTTGAACTTAATTGGGGAACTTCTATTGAAATCAATAACGATTACTTCCAGATAGAAAAGAGTGTGGATGGGCAAGCCTTTGAAAAAATTGCTCAGATAGAGGGGGCAGGAAATACCTCTGAAGTTCAGGAGTATTTCTACGTGGACAAGGAGTACATAGCAGAAAGGGTTTTCTATCGCCTAAAACAGGTAGATAAAAATGGTTTGTTTGAATATTCGAAAGTTGAAGAGGTCAGATTGGAGAATTCATTTCTCTCAGAACTCCGCTTCGAAATCTCGCCTAATCCCGCTGTCGACTTTGTAAACTTCAAACTACTGGATAAAGCAGCTGGATCTTATGAAGTACTAGTAGTAGATGCGTTTGGGAAACAGGTGCTAAGAGAAAGCTTTGACCTGGAAGTCGGGGTATTTCAAATGCAAGTAGGTAACCTCAGTGAGGGCATGTACTATGCGAGCCTTATCGGAAAAGATGGGAATCAACATTCAATCGGAAGATTTCTTAAGCAGTAGACTTAGCTACGCTATTTCCTCACGAGGGCGGACTTTCGAGTCCGCCTTTTTTATTTATGCTTTAAGTTGAGCCTGAAATACGTTCGGAATTTTTGCTAAAAAAGAAGATATTCTCGCTTCAAATTTTTTAGCTATCCATGTATATCTTGGGAATATCTGCTTATTATCATGATGCCGCTGCTGCCTTGATCAGGGATGGTGAAATTATCGCAGCTGCTCAGGAAGAGCGTTTTAGTCGGATAAAACATGACCCTCAATTTCCTTCTCAAGCCATCTCCTATTGCTTAGAGGAAGCCGGAATAGGTCTCAATGAAGTAGATGCCATTGTCTTTTATGACAAACCTCTCTTAAAGTTTGAACGGCTATTGGAAACCTATTATGCATATGCTCCCAAAGGTTTTCGACAATTTGTGAAGTCGATACCGATTTGGATTAAAGAAAAGCTCTTTCTCAAATCGACACTTAGAAAAGAGCTAACGACCATTGGAGAGTTCAATGCTAAAAATATACCTCTCCTTTTCCCCGAACATCATCTTTCTCATGCGGCAAGTGCCTTTTATCCTTCTCCTTTTGAAGATGCTGCTATTTTAAGTGTAGATGGAGTAGGGGAATGGGCAACTACTAGCATTATGCATGGGAAAGGGCAAAATATTGAGTTGAAGAAACAAATTTCCTTTCCGCATTCTTTGGGGTTACTATATTCGTCTTTCACCTATTTTCTGGGGTTCAAAGTCAATTCAGGAGAATATAAACTCATGGGACTTGCACCTTATGGGAATCCTCATTCAGAGCAAAAGGAAAGATTTAAGCAGATAATTCGAGGCCACTTAATTACAAGTTTTCCGGATGGATCTTTTCAACTAAATATTTCCTATTTCAGCTATCCCTACGGTCTGCGGATGATTCAGGATAAGGATTGGGTAAAATTGTTTGGCATATCTAAACGTGAGCCTGAAGCTGAAATTTTGCAAGAACACTGTAATCTGGCATTGGCAATACAGGAGATTACAGAAGATATTATGATTGCTTTAGCGAAAGAAGCCCAGCGTTTGACTGGATCAAACTATCTATGTATTGCAGGGGGAGTAGCATTAAACTGTGTAGCAAATGGGAAGTTATTAGACGAAACAGATTTTGAGGAAATCTATGTACAGCCAGCAGCTGGGGATGCTGGAGCTTCTTTGGGAGCTGCTTTGGCAGCATTTCATATCCATTTTAAACAAGCCCGAAGTAGGCTGCTGAAGGATTCCATGAAAAATGCGTATCTGGGTCCCTCCTTTTCCTTAGATGAAATACGGATTGCATTGCAGGAGGCAAATCTGTCCTATTCAGAACATACAGATGAATCCCTTTTTGACTATCTATCGGATAAGTTGACATCCGGGATGGTCGTAGGATGGTTTCAAGGAAGAATGGAATTTGGACCCAGAGCACTCGGAAATCGAAGTATTCTGGCTGATCCCGCAAATATAGAAATGCAAAGAATTGTAAATATTAAGATCAAAAATCGAGAAAGTTTCCGCCCGTTCGCTCCCGTCTTTATGGAAGGGGAGATACCAGAATATTTTGAACTCAAGCAATCCTCTCCTTATATGAGTTTTGTCAGGAAACTTAAATCGGAACATCTTCATGCCTTTCCTACAGATTATTATGAGTGGTCGATGAAAGAGAAATTAGCCTTCAAAAAATCAGAACTAGCCGCTATTACTCATGTAGATGGAAGTGCGAGAGTCCAGAGCCTAAGAAAATCAGCTAATCCTCGCTTTTACTCTCTATTACAGTCCATTAAAGCGAAAACGGGTAGAGGAGTCCTTTTAAATACCAGCTTTAATGTTCGGGGGGAACCCATCGTTTGCAAGCCCAAAGAGGCAATTCACTGCTTTCAAAAAACAGAGATGGATGTATTGGTGTTGGAGAATTTTATCGTTGAAAAGAAGTTGTATAAAGTGTAATTAGCGAAATCAAAGAGAAAGTATATGGAATCACTAAAGGATCTTTGGCAGTTTATGCTGGAACGAAAGAAGTTTTGGCTGGCCCCTATTATCCTGATCATTTTATTTATGGCGATCATTCTGATCTTTGCTGAGAGCTCTGCAATCGGGAGTTTCGTTTATACTCTTTTCTAATATGCCTGCTCCTAGATACAGTTCAGAAGAAAGTTTGTTATCAGTTTTGCTGCTAGGGATTTTGCTATTTGTGATATGGGATTTGGAAATAGCTTTATGGCTGGCTTTACTTCTAGGTTCAGGAGGATTACTTAGTCGAAAACTCAGGGAAATTATACATGAAATTTGGAGCTTTTTAAGCCAAAAGCTGGGGAATATCTCTTCTTTTATCCTTCTGGGAGCTTTATTTTTTCTCGTATTAAGTCCACTTGCCTGGATACGTCGACAGATAAAATCAGCCGATTCTTTCCATCCCACCCCTAATTCCAGCTCAAATTTCGAGCAGCATAACTATATATATACACCTGAGGATTTTAATAAGCCGTGGTAATGTGGAGAAAAATTTTTCTCTCCCTACAAAAAGTGAAATTTTCTATCTAATTCGCTGATTTTACACGAATTAAGCAGATTCCTCTGCGCCTTTGTGCGAATGTTTTTTTATATTCGACCTCTGAATTTGAACATGAATATGGACTATAACCGAATTAATAATTTTACTGGCTGGGGAACTTTCCTCGTTGCCCTTGTGGTGTACCTGATGACTATGGCACCTACAGCCAGTTATTGGGATTGTGGGGAATTTATTGCCTGTGCAAATGAATTGGAGGTTCCACATCCTCCTGGCGCGCCTTTCTTCCTCCTGGTAGGACGGATTTTTGCCATGTTGGCAGGCCCGGATATGCTCAATGTCGCCTTTATGCTCAACCTGTTGAGTGTATTATCCAGTGCGTTTACTGTGCTATTTACCACTTGGATCACAACCTATCTTGCAAAAAGACTACTAACAGGAGGAAATGAAGAGACTCCTACAAATATTCAAACCCTGGTCATCATGGCTGCCGGAGTAGTCGGAGGACTTGCCAATACCTTTGCTGATTCCTTTTGGTTTAATGCAGTAGAAGCTGAGGTTTATGCCATGAGTTCCTTCTTCACGGCTGTAGTTGTATGGTTGATGTTTAAGTGGGAAGCCAGGGCTGATGAGCCAGGAAATGAGCGTTGGATTGTATTGATTGCCTATTTGATGGGACTTTCGATTGGGGTTCACTTGTTGAACTTATTGACTATCCCGGCACTCGCTTTTATCTACTACTTCAAAAAGTATGATTTCTCCTGGACAGGGTTTTTCGTTACCAGTGGAATCTCCGTGGCCATATTGGGGGTCATTCAAACAGGTATCATCATTTATACCTTTGATATTGCCTGGTCATTTGAACGAGCTTTGGCAACCGTTTCTTCTGTAGGGGGAGTAAAAAGTGGCCTAGGTCTGCCTGTTGGTTCCGGCCTGGTAGTTTTCTTCCTGCTGCTCTTTGGAGCACTTGCCTACGGGGTTTACTATAGTGCTAAGAATAAGAAGCGTTTGCTCAATTTGGCACTCATGAGTACTGTAGTAATTTTTATTGGGTTTTCTTCTTATCTCATGGTTCCCATTCGTTCGAATGCCAACCCTGCGATAGACGAAAATAATCCTGATGCTACCCATACTTTCATCAGCTATATGAAAAGGGAGCAATATGGAAATAGACCTTTACTCAAGGGCCCTCTCTATAATGCTCGCGCTGTTGGATATGATAATGCTGGAACAGAATACATCCTGGATACGGATGAAAACGGAAATGAATTCTACCGTGCCATTGGTGAGAAGGTAAAAGCTCGGTATGCAGCCAAGGATATGAAATGGTTTCCGCGTATGTATGAGAGTGGGCGCTATAATATGGGACCGCATGGCTATGTAAATTATGTAAGACGAAAAGGGGCTGCCAATACACCTTATGATGATAAACCTACCTCATCGGAGGACATCAAGTTCTTCTGGAATTATCAGGTAATCCATATGTATTGGCGCTACTTTATGTGGAATTTCGCAGGAAAGCAGGGAGATACACAAGATATGGATTGGGAAAGCGGCCTGTTCACGAGTACAAGTGATATGCCTGATTTTATCAAGAATAATCCAGCCAAAAACCATTTCTATTTACTTCCATTCTTATTGGGATTATTTGGACTGGTTTATCAAACGATTAAAAGAAGAAATGATGCCATTATAGTTGGGCTATTATTCTTCTTTACAGGCTTTGCGATCATTATCTACCTGAATCAGTATCCTATGCAGCCGCGTGAAAGGGATTATTCCTTTGCAGGTTCTTTCCAGACATTTGCTATCTGGATTGGATTAGCTGTACCGGCGATTTATATGGCCTTGAAGCAATACCTTAAAGATATCGGAGCATACGTAGGCATAGGATTAGGTCTGTTTGCCACTTTGATGATGGGTATTCAAGGCTGGGATGATCACTCTCGTGCTGATCGCTATGTAGCCCCTGATTCGGCTTACAATTTGTTAAACTCCCTAGCTCCAAATGCGGTACTCTTTACCAATGGAGATAATGATACCTTCCCATTATGGTATGCACAGGAAGTTGAGCAGGTTCGTCCGGATGTACGTGTTCTTTGTCTGAGTTATGTAAATACTGATTGGTATATCGATCAAATGTATCAGAAGGTTAATGACTCGCCTCCATTGCCTTTGTCTATTTCTCCTTCAAATTATAGGGGACAGACCAATCAGAGCAGAAATTATGGTTCTCAGAAAGAAGTAAGCAAAACTATCAAAGGAGCTTCAGCCTCTGATCTGGTTACTAAAGGAATTATTGGAGCAGAGGATGCACCTTATGTTCTGGAAAATATGAGCTGGAAATTCAATACTCGGGGAGGTCAAAGCCGTTACCTGGAGTTGAAGGATGTACTACTTCTGAACCTGCTGGAAAACACGGCAAATCAAGGTTGGGAGCGTCCTATCTATTTCGCCAATACGGTTACTCCCAGTAACTTCCTTAAGCTAGACCCATTCCTTCGTCAGGAAGGATTGGCCTATCGCATTCTTCCACTGAAAAAGCCAGGATTTAGTGATCGCTTTGACCAGTTTTCTGGAAATATCGATAAAGGAAGAATGTATGATAATCTTATGAACAAATTCCGTTTCCGAAACCTGAATAAGCCGGGAACCTATTTTGATGAGAATATCATCCGTATGGTGTCTAACTATCATAATACTTTCCATAGACTTATAGGAAGTTATATGCGAGATGCTAATGAGTTGGAAAGAGGGATTGCAAGCATGGAGTCTCAGATCGCTGGAGGATCAGAAGCTGCTGATAGCCTTCAGTCTATCATTGATAATAATAAAGTAGTAGTTGCTGATTATCGCAGCAAAGCTAATAATCTAGCTGCTGCTGCTGAAGAGAAATTTCCACTCGAAATCGCTACACCAGAACCTTATCTGATTGTCAGAACAGCTATTTCATGGAATCAATTAGGGAACAAGGAAAAGGCAGATAAGTACTTTAATATGGCGAAAGATCGTGTAATCCAATCCCTGAAGTATTATTATGATTCTGGAGCTACCTTCCCAAGAAGAAGTGTATATGTTCAGACCCTCAATTATCTAACGAGTCTGGCATTGGATCCTGAGTTTAATCGACCTGAATTAGCACAGGAGCTTCAGCAGGCAAGACAATCTATGCCTAAGTACTTTGGGCAGTAGCGTCTAAAAAATAAATCCAATCTGAAAGGAGATCCGTTGGAAAGAGTAATCATCTTTGTAGCGGATCTCCCACTGTTTATAATCCTCACTTATTTCCTGAAGGCGCCATCCCAGGCTCAAGGTCCAGGCATAATTTTCTTTTGCCAAGAACTTCAAACCCGCTCCTATTTCCAATAGCAGGCCTCCTTCCGCTTTAAAATCTTCAAATAATATATTTCCCCAGGGATCAGTAACTTCTTCTCTTCCATAGAGCGGATAGCTGGTTCCTATTTGCCCATACACATGAGGCCGAATATATCCTTTACCCAAATCTCCCCGAATATCAAGAAATAAAGGCATAATGTATCCTCTGTTAAACAGGTTAATGCCTGTACCGAAGCCCATTCCCAAGCCTTTCTCTGTATAAAAAATCCCACTATACTGAAGGGAAAGTGAAAAGAAGTTACCCAGTAGGCTGGGATCAACTCCGGGTAAAGGATCAGGGCTATGCATAAGAAAGCCTACTTGAACGTGACTGCGCCATTTCCTTTGGCTTCCTGGGCCTGTAAAAAGTTTTTCTGATCGAATAGAATCAACCTCCGAGAGGGAAAAGATAAACACCTGCTGATCTATACTTTCTAATCTAAGCTTACGTCCGTCCTCTATCAGACTAGTATCGCCTTTGAGTATCCAACCATTTTGCAGGAAGATTCTTTGCTTGTTTTTTTTAGTGATCTGAGCCTTTGAAAGAAAGGGGAATAGAGAAATTCCGATCAGGGTAATAAGTATCTGGTGTGTATAACTTTTCATTGGGGTTTTCTCCTAAGACGTAAGAAGGTATCGCTATGCTGCAAGAGGAAAAATTAAGACAAAAAAAACCGGACCTTTTCAGATCCGGTTCAAAGCGTTAATAGATATATTTTTAAGCTTCTTCGGCAACTTTATCTTCAGTTTCCGGTTTAGCTTCTTCTTCTCTTTGGCGCTGAGCTTCCTTCTTCACTCTATCTTCTTCACGACGCTTCTTTCTTTCTTCCAATCCTTCAGCTATTGAGCTGGAGATGGTATTTATTACCAGAGATACTGATTTAGCAGCATCATCATTGGCAGGAATCGGGAAATCAACGAGATTAGGATTGCTATTTGTATCTACCATTGCGATAGTAGGGATACCCAATTTGCGGGCTTCAGCAATCGCGATATGTTCTTTTTTGATATCAACTACGAAAAGAGCAGAAGGAAGACGGTTTAAGTCAGCAATTCCTCCGAGTACTTTTTCAAGTTTAGCTTGCTCACGAGTCAACATGAGACGCTCTTTTTTGTTGATACGCTCGAAAGTACCATCAGACTTCATCTTTTCGATGTTTTTCATTCTTTTGATACTTCTCCGAACGGTAGCGAAGTTTGTCAACATTCCACCCAACCAACGTTCAGTAACGAAAGGCATGTTGATGCGACGAGCTTCTGTTTCTACAATCTCTTTTGCTTGCTTTTTGGTAGCAACGAAGAGAATTTTTCTTCCTGATACAGCCAATTGTTTTGCAACACGAGCAGCTTCATCAAGCAGCTTTTGGGTTTTGTTCAGGTCGATGATGTGGATTCCATTTCTCTCCATAAAAATATAAGGAGACATATGGGGATCCCATTTTTTCTTGAGGTGGCCAAAGTGAACACCTGCTTCGAGTAAACTTTGATATGATGGTGACTCCATAGGTATCTTTTCGATCGATTAACGCTTTGAGAATTGTGAACTTTTTCTCGCTTTTTTCTTTCCGTATTTTTTACGCTCAACTTTACGAGCATCACGAGTCAACAGTCCAGCTTTTTTCAAAACGGGGCGAAACTCAGGATTCGCTTCGATGAGTGCTCTGGATAGTCCCAGACGAATAGCTTCTGCTTGTCCTTTGATCCCTCCTCCATTTACATTCACTTTGATATCGTAGCCACCGTGGCTTACTTCGAGTGCTGTAAAAGGCTCTTTTACTTTGAGCTGCATGAGTGGGAAAGGAAAGAAAACATCTAGTTCTCTTTTGTTAACAGTAAATTTTCCAGTACCTCCCTCAGATAGGATAACTCGTGCTACTGCACGCTTCCTTCTACCTACTGAAACTATCTGACTCATTATATATTAGATTAATTCGTTGATTACTTGATTTCTAAAACCTGAGGCTCTTGAGCTTCATGTGGATGCTCAGTACCTGCATATACTCTCATGTTTTTGTAGAGGGTGCTTCCCAAACGATTTTTAGGTAGCATGCCTTTAACAGCTTTCTCTACCATGCGAATCGGATGCTTTTCCATAAGTTCTTTCGCAGTCAATACACGCTGACCTCCAGGATATCCTGTGTGGCGGATGTATTGTTTGTCGTCCCATTTAGTTCCAGTAAGACGAACCTTATCTGCGTTAATAACGATCACATTATCTCCACAATCTACATGAGGAGTATAAGAAGGTTTGTGCTTACCTCTGAGAATCTTTGCGATCTCACTGGCAGCACGGCCAAGTACCTTTCCTTCTACGTCAACAATCCACCATTTTTTTTCTACGGTAGATGCGTTGGCTGACAGTGTTTTATAACTTTTTGAATCCATTAAATTCTATAAATACAAATGTTTCTCAAAACGGCTGTGCAATTACGGTTAATTTTGAAAAACATGCAACTATGCATCGAGAAAAGATTAGGGAATTTTGCCCTTCTTTACATTTTTCAATAGGTAGGCATTAAAAAGCCTGTAATAGATATACTTTTAACTTCCTGACTTCACACCACCGTCGAAGATTATAAGGCGTTCTTATATCAAGGGGGCACATTCTCATGAGCTGATAGATGTCCTGATTTCGCAAAAAATCGGGCCTTTATTAGAAAAAACAGGAATTGGTCGGACTTCTTACAAAAAGAGGGTCTAATTTTCGACAAATCCAGGATAGCTTATGGACTCGAGGGGATTTTGTGATCCTTTTAGAAAAGAGTCAAAAATAGGACAGATTCAAAACTATTTTGAAAAGGCTGAGTTTTCTGCCTGATTTCCTTATTTTTAATATAAATCCGCTTTTTTCGATGAGCGCGAATATGAACAAACGTAAACACATGCCAGAAAGCAAAACCTTTTCCCAATGGGTTCGCCTGTTTATTATATGCTGTCTTTTGATATTGATAGGCAATAATCTAAGGGCTACCCATAACCTGGCAGGGCAGATCACCCTTGAGCAAAATGATCCCAGTAATACCAATAGTTATACAATTACGCTTACGACATATACGGATCCCTCAGTGGCTAATGTGGATCGTTGTTCTGCAGACATCGAAATCTGGGCAGTAACTGGTACGCCAGGAAGACCTGGAGCCCCTGGCAATCCTACCTATGTAAAGATTGCTACGATCGAACAAATTCCCCGGGCCAATGGAATGATTATGGCAGTTCCTCCGCAAGATTGTAATATTGTAAGTCCGAGGAATGGGGTAGAGGTAAAAGGACCGGTAAAGCGTAATTTGTATTTTACTGATTTTGTATTCCCGGGGCCTGGTCTTTACCAACTCCGCTATTTTGACAAAAACAGGAGGACGGGTATCGCTAATATGGATAATTCCGAGCAACTGGCCTTCTATATAGAGACGCAATTATTTATCACGCCTCCTATTATCGGGAATAATAATACACCGGTTCTTTTGAATGAGCCGCTGGACGATGCTTGTCAGGGAAAAATATGGACACATAATCCTGGCGGCTTTGATCCGGATGGAGACTCTTTGGTTTACTACCTAAGGCCTTCTTTTCAGTATGATCCTCCTACAATCAATACCCCTATTTCCGTAACCAACTATCGCTTTCCAGACAATGCCGAGTTTGGTCCTGGAAATACTATGGTTATGGACTCTGTTACAGGATTGATTACCTGGGATGCCCCGGGTAGGGTTGACTTATACAATTTTGCTTATGTTGTGGAAGAATGGAGGGATGGGGTCTTACTCGGCTATGTGATACGGGATATGGCCGTTTTTGTCCAGGCCTGTGATAATAATCCCCCGATTATTGAGACGATCAATGACACCTGTGTATATGCAGGAGAAACAGTAGCTTTTGATTTTAAGGCCTGGGATCCTGATGAGTCGGATAGTTTGTATTTACGGCTTAATAATGGAGTGCTTGGGAATAATGGACCTTTCTCCGTAAATAATCCGGCCACCATACAAGGACGTGTGATAGATGGAGAGGTAGGGCCAATACGGAATTTCATTAACCTCCCGGAAGCGACTTTGAATAATGGCTTGCTAAATGGAAATCCTATTGATCCGGATACGATTAGAGGAGAGGTAGTCTGGAATACGACATGTGAGAATATTCGAAAACAGTTTTACCAAATAGATTTCTTTGCGTCGGATAATGAGAATTATGCCTTAACTACCCGTCCGGGGATTACGACACTCACCGCCAACAAAGTAGTCACGATTAAAGTTATTCCTCCGCCTCCCTTAAATCTACGGGTAGATAAAGGCTCAAGGGTTGTTAATGTGGCCTGGGATCCTCCTATTTGTATAGATATGGTAGTGGGATATAATGTATATCGCAAAATAGAAGGAGGCGATTTTATGCAGGATACGGTTTGCTGTACAATGAGTCCGGTAGCGCAAGGCTATGAATTGGTACAATATAATGTAGGCCCCAATAACCTGAGCTTTCTCGATTCTTTGACTAGTATTGACGGCATCTTCGGAAAGGAGATCTGTTATGTGGTTACAGCCCTATATGATGATCAGAATAATCCCGGACTTCCCGTGATGGAAAGTTGTGCTGATGGGCCTGCCTGTATCGAGATTGAAAATGATATTTTGTATCTCACCAATGATAGCGTCTCTGTAACCGATCCTGTAAATGGAGAAATCTTTGTGTCCTGGTCGCAACCATCTATTGATCCTTTCTTCCCCGGACCTTTTACCTACAGATTGTACCGGGCGAATAATAACGCCTTCCCGGCCATCGATATTATAGATCTCAATTATGATGATACCACCTATACAGATACAGGCCTGGATACTGAACTCAGGGCGTATAGTTATCGGGTGGAAGTATTCGATTCACTAGGACTATTTATCAATACAAGTCAGGGAGAAAACCAAGGATCCAGTATTTATTTGGTAACAACGGGAGGGAATGGTCAAATTGAATTGAGCTGGACAGAATTTGTGCCCTGGTCCAATAGTTCTTATGAAGTTCACCGTTCTGAAAATGGCATTAACGGTACCTATATCCCTATCGCAACAGTTAATGGAACAGGAGCTACTCTGCACACCTATACAGATACGGGTCTTAATGCCAACCAGGATTATTGTTATTTCATCCGATCGATAGGAAGTCATAATGTAGCCAATGTAAAACCGCTATTGCTCAATGATTCCCAGAAAGAATGTGCGTTTGCGCAGGATGAGGAACCCCCCTGCCCGCCGAGTGTGGTTGTTGAAGGGGCTTGTGAAGATTTGGAACATAAAGTTACCGTGACTAAATCCATGCTGGATTGTGCGACCGATACGGACTCGATTCGGATTCTTTTTGGTCAGAGTGAGCTAGGGCCCTTCCGTTGGATAGAGAGTATTGCCTACAATAGTTTTGGAGAGGAAATCACCATAACCTATGATTTCAGTAATAATCGCGAAGATTTGGCCGGTTGCTATGTAGTGACTGCTGTCGATACCCTGGGGAATGAGAGTCCAATTTCCACAGTGGCCTGTATTGATTTCTGCCCCTTACTGGAAATGGCTAATGTATTTACTCCAAATCAGGATGGAATTAACGATATTTTTAAACCTCGCTTCCATCGGGACGTCATTCTAAAAGAGTTCCAGGTATTTGATCGTTGGGGCCGCCTCATGCATACGACCATAACGGATATCAATACTTTATGGAGTGGAGAGGTGGATGGAACTTCCAAAGAAGCTGTAGAAGGTGTTTATTACTATTATATTCGCTATGAAGAGCTCGGCATCAATGGAAATGTACCTCGTGAAGAAAAAGGCTGGGTCTCTTTATTTAGATAGGTCCAACAGAAACGCGTGTGAAATCTATTTTACGGAAACTCAATGAGGCGTATCCGGATTCAGCAAATTTGAAAGCTTTCTTTTGGGAAGCTCTGGGGGTCGGTACATTTATCTTTCTGTTTCTGTATTTTTTCCGACCCTTTGGGATCGGGCAAATTCCAGAAGATCCTCTGATACTTTGTGTGGGCTTTGGCCTCATTACCTTTGGGGTAAGTTTCCTATTCGAGGTATTCATCCGCTTTGTATTGAAAATCCGGAAAGATCTTCCCAGCTGGACTCTGGGTAAGTGGATTTTGACTACTGCGATATTGATAGCGTTGATTGCTTTGGCCAATCATGTTTATTTAATGTATCGATATCCCTCAGGACCTTTTCATGTAGGAAATCTACTCTTTTCCTTTATTGCAACCTTTGCGATCGGGATTTTTCCCATAATCTTTAGCGGTCTGGTAAATCAATTGCGGTATGTCAAACGAAATGCCCAGCACGCGAGTGAAATCCAATTACCCCAAATAGAGAAACACCTAGCTGAAAAACTCAGTCTTTCCACTTCCAATAAAAAGCAGTCATTTCGAATAGAATTGGATAAGCTACTTTATATGGAAGCTATGCAAAACTATGTACTGGTTTATTATCTAGCGGAAGGTGATATTGAAAAAGAAATTCTCCGTAGCACGCTTTCTAAGCTGGAGAAAGAATTACCACAGGAGCATTTCTACAGAAGTCATCGATCTTTTATCGTGAATCTGGGGCAAATCTCGAAGGTGGAGGGAAATGCACAAGGGTTAACCCTAAGCCTAAAAGCTAATGGTGATTTACAGGTTCCTGTTTCCCGAAATAAGATTAAGGAATTGAAAAACCGTTTGTCCCAAAAGTTTGTCATTCGTCCCTAATCCTTGTTTTTCGTCAATATTGCCTTGTCAGCCGTCACTGCTTTTTTATTTGCTGAAACTCCTGCTCTACATTTGGGTAAAGCAAGAGAAAAAGCAATCATATGGAATCATTTACTAAAATCACTACTCTCTCTCATGTCATCGTTGGCTTTATCAGCCTTATCCTTTTTTGGCTACCAGTATTCACCAGAAAGGGAGGGAAACTTCACCGAAAAATTGGAAATCTCTATGTTTATTGTATGTGGTTCGTTGTAATCACTGCTGCTATTCTGAGTGTAAAGAATGTGATTATTCAGGAATACAATGCGGCTATTTTCCTTGGATTTCTGACCTTTATCACGGGTAACCCGCTTTGGTATGGAGTGGCTATCCTAAAGAATAAAAAAGAACCAAGCCTTCGTTTTAAACAAATACACTATTCTATAAATATTGCAATCATCTTATTCAGCATAACGATGATTACCTATGCGCTTTTCAACCTGAGTAGTGGAGCTTCCATTCTGATGATGTTTTTTGGAATGCTAGGGATCGCTTCAATTCCTCAATTGATACGAGACTACAAAAGCCAAATGGAAGGCAAGTCTTGGTTTAAAGAGCATTATGTGGGAATGGTAACCACTGGAACGGCTGCCTACACAGCTTTTCTGGCTTTCGGTGGACGTCAGTACCTGGATGGAATTTTGACGGGTTATTGGCAAATCCTTCCTTGGATTCTCCCTACCATCCTCACTTTTGTTGGTCTTGCTTTTGCCAGAAGGTATTATGAGAAGAAAGGAATATTAAAGCCGTCTAAGAAAAAACAGGAAAGAATGGCGCGAGCAGCATAAACTGAAACAAAGTCTTTTAGAAAAAGTAAATTGTAGGGACGGTTAATTATCTGTCCCTACATTTATTAATGAATCATCATGTTTACAGGAATCGTTACACATATTGGAGAAGTATATTCAGTAAAATCAGAAGGTAGTGGAAGGGTCATAGAGGTATTTGCGCCCTTTGATGAGCCGATTAAAATAGACCAGAGTATTGCTCATGAAGGAGTCTGTCTGACAGTAGCTGATATTCTGCTTTCCAATGAACAGGGAAGTCAATATAAAGTAGTAGCAGTTGAAGAGACGCTTAAGAAAACCAGTCTGGGTTCCTGGAAGCCCGGAGATAAGGTGAATCTGGAAATGTGTCTCAAGGTGGGTGATCGTTTGGATGGCCATTTTGTACAAGGACATGTAGATACGGTGGGTAGGGTAGAGGAAATTGAGGACAGAGATGGTTCCTGGTTATTTAAGTTTAGCTATCCCGATGAGTTTGCGCATTTATTGGTGGAGAAAGGTTCGATTTGTGTTAATGGAACGAGTTTGACGCTGATTGAAGCAGGCAAGAATTATTTTACCATTACCATCATTCCTTATACTTATGATCACACCAGTTTCAATCAGTTGAAAGTGGGTGATCCGGTGAATCTGGAATTTGATATCCTTGGGAAGTATTTTTTGAGGAAGCAGTGGGTTGAGGAGGTTTCTTAAGATTTTTTATCTCTACAATAATTTACTCTCATCAAAAATTGTGTCACAGCGAGCGAAGTAGAGCTGTCTGAGTCTACTTATCCAGGTTTTTCTTTGAATAATTTTAAAGGTTTATTTCCCTTTTTTAGAAAAAGGGGGAAAAATCGCAGAGCCCAAAGCCAGCCGCACCTGCCGCCCCTTTTCCCGATGGGCTCTGCAGGGCCTGCGCACTTGGATAGGTTCGGAGTGCTGGTATTTGTCTAAAATGGCAATCTTGAAATTAAATAAGGTGCGTTGGTTTGCTTCATTAAAACGGACTAATCAAAAAAAGCCCTCACAAACTGTGAGGACCTATATATTTTATCATCAGATGATCTATTCTTCTTCCTTGGCAAAGAACCTTTCAGCCTGTACAAAGAGTTTATCTGTTAAGCCCTCCTGATTTCCGGAGAAATAGGATTCAGGGTTTTGACTGGACTGGATGAGGAAACCATGCTCGGCATCGGGGAAGGCTTTGATGGTAACAATACCTTTCGTTCCGGTTTGGATGCTTAGTTGCATGGATGGACTCAAAGAAGCCGGCTTGCGGTCTACGAAATTACTACTTTTGAGTGCGTAGATGCTGCTAATGAAGCTGCTAACTTCTGCCTGATCCAGGGCTTGCTCTGTTTCCATCATGATCCATTGCTGGCTGGAATCTTTGCTGATTTTGTAAGCTCCGGACTCTCCCATAGCAAAGCCTAGACCCTGAACATCGGAAGTTGTAAAATCAGTAAGGTTATTTTTCCTCCAATCGTTTGCGGCTTTATTGAAATTTCCTTCCAGATACCCCTCTACTAAATAAGTATCCTCGTCATCCTGCAGACGAACATAGTTCATACCTGTTGTACGATAAGTAAAGCTACCAAGAATAATATCCAGTATTTTCCCATCTGCTCCCATTAGTTGTACGCGTGTGCCTGCACTGTCTACCTGGTATTCTCCCCAGTCATCATCATCACGACTAACCAGTTGAGAAGCTTCTAAAAGAGCCAACCCCCCAAGTGCTGAACGCAATCCATTTCCATTTACCGGCGCTGTATTTCCATTAGTAAGTTTAAGCCGCCATACGCCTGTTTGCTTTTCGAGCTGTACTTGATCCTTCTGAGGAGCGTCTACGATAATAGTATTTACAAGGGATGTATCAACAGCCGCAAGTGTTTTTTCAAATGTCCGGGCTTTCCTTCCTCCAAATGACACCATACCTAAATAGAGGACTGTCAATCCTGCTAAAGCTATGCCTAGTTGTTTATTTGTGAATCTTTTAAACATTTTTTTGAGTGTTAAGGTGTTTGGATGTTAGTGTGTTAGAGTTATGTTTTTCTTCTTGAATCATCCCTCGCACGCAAATACTCTAACACCCTAATACGTCCTAACTATAATCAATCGCCTTCCATTTAAGGGTCTGCATCTTTCTTTTTTGTCTTCGGTAGATACCAAATCCCAGTAAGATCAAAATTGGCAAAAGGAAATTGAGCACCTTGACCAGGCTTCTTTCTCCTGCTTCTAATTGTTTTTCCAGGGGTCTAGCTACTACTCCCTTAGTTCGTAGTTGTATGAGGCCCGTATCATCCGTCAACCAATCAATGGCATTTACGAGGAAGTTGGCATTGTCGGGGATGAATTGCTGACCTTGCTGGTAAATGGGGAAATCTCCATCTCCCGCTACTACAATTCTTGAATCTTTATTTGCCTCGCTACCTTCTACCCACACGGCCATAGGTTGAGGACCTGCTGTAAAGTCATTTTGGGTCCACTGTTTATTGGGATTAAAGAAGACGGGAGCTGGCTGTTTTCCGGTGAGTTGAGAGCTGTACACCAAATTTCCACCTTTCAAAGTGCTATCCAAACTCAGTGAAACCGGACTAGGAAATTGCATCAACATAACTTCCAGTCCTTCTGTAATCGGATGATCTTCGAAATTGTTGATTTGCATGATGTAGGGGAAATCGATGTAGCTGGTTACATTCATTTGCCCGAATGGCGTCATCTGAGGTGTTTGAACACCGATCTGGATTCCTTGTTGATCTACCAGAAAACTCTGCTCTACGCGTACTCCTTTTTCCCCCAACCAGGTTTCAAGTCCTGTGTTCAAGGGACCCCAGGGACCTTGCCCCTGCAGATTGGCCTGAACCGCATCCAGTCCTACAAAGAGGTTCCCTCCGCTTGCCAAAAATTCATCCAGCTGAGCCAATTCTTGTGGAGAATAGGGCTGCTGTGGTTTTAGAATCACCAAAGTCTTAAAGGCCGCCCAGGAATTAGGCTGAGAAAGATTGACGGTATCTCCGATGTAAGAGACTTGAAGCATTTGAGCTACCTGTGGCATCTGTTGAATAGAAGGTTCACCATGTCCCTGAATAAAGCCCACTTTAGGTTTATCCTTGACCGCCAACTTCTTTACACTGGAGGCAAGCGAATACTCCATCCCCCTCACATCTCGAATCAAAGGAATAGGTTCTTGTTGGGCGCCTAATTTTACAATGGCTCCCATGAATCCATTCACTACTTTAATCTCATCATTCTCTCTACTCTGAATTTGTACCTGAGCCAATCCACTCTGCTGCAACTTGGCTTTCTCTGCATCTTCCTGGGGAACTTCCAGAAATTCGTATACCACCTGTCCGTCTGAATAACTGGCAAACTCCGAGAGCATGTCCTGGAAGTCATTTTTTACATTCTCGAAGTCAGGAGGAAGATTTGGTGAAAAGTAAGCTGAGATGGTTACCTGATCCGCAAGATTCTTTAAAATGTCCTTGCTACTATTGCTGAGGGTGTATCTTTTGTCTGCTGTAAAGTCAATCCGAAAGAAAGCCCGATAGGCAATCAGGTTGACAATAAGGAAAATCCCTATGTACAGCAGCGTCCGAATATTTAAGGTTGATTTAGTAAGTTTCATGATCTCAGGCTTAGTCGATTACGTTTCTTTGAGCGAGTTGACGCTCGGTTAACAAAAGGCCTAAAGCCGTAAGTGTGAGGAAGAAGATCAAATCTCGGGAATCAATCACTCCACGCGAAATAGAATTGAAATGCGTGTTGAAGCTCAGATAATCCAGAAAATTACCTACTCCTCCGGGGAAGAGACTTGCTGAAAAGTCGAAGATGAATGCAAAGACAAAACCAATCAACAAGGCTAACAAAAAAGCTACAATTTGATTATTGGTGATACTACTGGCAAAAAGTCCAATGCCAATATAAGCTGAACTCAACAGCAGTAAGCCAAAGTATCCCATGATGGTTGCTCCGTGATCCATTGGCCCTAACCAGGCTACCGTAAAGTAGTAGGGAAGGGTAAAGAGGAGAGAAGTACCCACGAGGAGTAAACAGGCCAGATATTTACCTGCAACAATCTCCCAATCAGAAATAGCTCGGGTAACCAACACTTCCAGAGTTCCTGCTTTTTTCTCTTCGGCAATCATCCGCATCGTTATGGCAGGGATGAAAAAAATGAAAAGCAGATAGGCGAAATCAAAAAAGGCACCCAGATCGGCCTGTTTCACCAAAAATATGTCGTTTCCAAAGAACCAGGTTAGAAATCCGGTCAGTCCGAGGAACGCAAACAATAAGATATAAGCAACCAGGGAGTCAAAGAAGGTTTGAAATTCCCGTTTTGCTATGATCCATATATTTTTCATTAGATGATCTTTTTCAGAATTAGATTAGTTGAGGGTCAATTCGCGGAAAATATCTTCCAGACTGGCTTCCATGAATTGTAATTCGGTTAGGATCCAGCCATTTTTCACACAGCTATTAAAAAGCATTTCGCGGAAAGGCATATCACTTTTGCTAGTGATCTCGAATTTTCCTTCGGCGCGATTCAATACTTCGACTAGGCTGACATCTTCAAGCTTGCGTAGCTCATCGGCCAATTCGTCCGGTTTGGGCGATTTGATCTGAACCCGAAATACAGAACTTTCTTCTGCTTTTTTACTCAGGCTCTCCGGTGTGCCATCTGCTACAATATTTCCATCATTGATGATAAGGATCCGATCGCAAGTAGCTTCTACCTCAGGAAGAATATGTGTACTGAGAATAACAGTCTTCTCTTTCCCAATCTCTTTGATCAGATTTCTGATCTCTACAATTTGGTTAGGGTCAAGTCCAGTTGTAGGCTCATCCAGAATTAAAATCTCCGGATCATGGATGAGGGCTTGAGCCAGTCCTACTCTTTGGCGATAACCCTTGGAGAGTTCACCGATTTTTTTGTGCTTCTCTTTATTAAGGCCGCACTGACTTACGATAGTTGCAATCCTTCCCGGAATATTCTCTTTGCTAACTCCCTGCGTTTCTGCCATAAACCACAGATACTCCAAAACTGGCATATCGAGGTAAAGTGGATTGTTTTCTGGAAGGTAGCCGATATGAGGCTTGATTTTCTCTGCATTGTCGGAGACGTCAAAGCTCCCGATTTTTACCTCTCCTTCTGTTGCAGAAAGATAAGTAGTCAGGATTTTCATTGTGGTTGTTTTTCCAGCTCCATTAGGACCCAGAAAGCCCAGAATTTCGCCGGTTTTTACCGTAAAGGAGATATTATCAACCGCTTTTTGCGTCCCGTACTTTTTGCTAAGGTTCTTTACGCTAATATCCATAGTAGTATTTCCAATGTCTATAAGGAAATTTTTAGGCGTAAATCTAAAAAGAGCCCATGATGAAGGTCAAGAAAGATAGTGTTAATGCTATGTTAAAATGGCGGAAACGTGTTGGGGGGTTGACGTGTTAGTGTGTTAGCGTTATGTTCTATTTGATCTTAGATTACGCCAATACACTAAAACCTAACACCCCAACACGTTTTCAAAACTTATTCTTCCACATCATCGACTCCACCGGTTTCACGGTACGAGTCGTGTACTTCGCATTTTCCTTGCTGTTGTAGGCATTGATAACTTCCCCTTGCACATCGAAATAAATCAACTGACCGACAGGCATACCGGCATAAACTCTAACTGCCTGTGCTACGGTGATTTCCAGGGTCCAGGTATTGCAAAAACCTACATCGCCTTTACCAGCTGTGGCATGGATGTGAATGCCCAGGCGACCGATGCTGCTTTTCCCCTCGAGGAAAGGTACGTGTTTATGCGTTTCGGTATATTCTTCGGTAACGCCGAGATATAGGGTATTGGGTTGGAGAATGTATCCCTCTTCGGGAATGATGATCTCTTCTATTTGATTGTGTTTCTTTGCATCAAGTATGAGGTCCTTATACACAGCCAGGTATTTTCCCAGATGTACATCATAACTATTACTTCCGAGACAGCTGCGCTCAAAGGGTTCAATCACGATATTTCCTTGCTCTATTTCAGCAAGGATACCGGCATCGCTAAGAATCATATAGAATGGTTTAAAGATTTCATGAAGCGGGCAAAATTACACAATTGCCTACAATTCTTTCATGATATCTTCTAATAAATTAGCATCCTCTACTCCTTTCTTATGACTTTCGAAGATATTTTCTGCCTGTCTTCCGTTAGCATTTGGAGCATGATTGCCATTTATATGCGGAGTTTCTTCCTTCGGAATATCTACTTTTGGAGGCTCCGGAACTTCAGCTTTGGTTTCTTGTTTGACCTCCTCTTTACTTACCTGCGTACTTCCAGTCATTTGCTCAACTTTTGAAAGTTCGGGTAGTTTCTCGAATCCTGAGTGTAAATGTTTGGGTACAGGTTCTGACGAAGGAGGTAGTTCGCGTCCTTCATAAGTATTAACAAAATCCAGCTGCGTAGATAGGAATCCTTTCAGCTGAACCATCAATTGTTCGCGTTTGCGGGAAAGCTCAGTAATCTCTCTGTGGAGCCTGTCTCTTTCCTCTCTACCCTGTCTAATTATGGCCTGAGCCTCTGTTTCGGCCTCTCTCATCTTAAGATTGGCACGTTGCTTTGCGCTCTCCATGGTGTCTCGAGAGCTTTGTTCGGCCTGGATTAGGGTTTTATGAAGCATGCCCTCAACTTCTTTGAGGGTATTGTAACTGGTTTGTACTCTATAAAGCTCGTCTTTGACGGCTCTATGGGCTTCCAATTGCCTTGCCCATTCCTGGGAAAGGGCAAGCAAGAAAGCATCAACCTCTTCACGGTCATATCCGCGTAGGGCTTTTTTGAAGCTTTGCTGCCGTATTTCAATCGGAGTAATCATGATATCTATTCTTAGGTATTTATCCTCAAGAGCCAACGATGAATCATTCGATCATCGCTACACGAAATTAAGGAATATTTCGAATATTTCAGCCATTTAACTTTATTAACGCTATGAAAATGAGAATCGTACCTAACATGGTCAATAACTTTCAATAATTGTAAATTATAAGCGTCCCATATTTTGAAAGTCTTATCTCTACTCCCTGTAACGATATAATCAGCATCTGGCGAAAAGTCGATGTCATTGATAGTAAAATTGTGGGCAGGCAAGTGATGAATCCGTTCCCACCTGCTTTGCTGATCCCATACATTGAGGTGAGCATCTCTACCCCCACTAATTAAATATTTCCCAGCTTCGTGGTAGGCCATAGAGAAAACTGAATTGTCATGTGCCTCCCAGCTCTGTTTGATTTGTCCGTCCAAAGCATCCATGACCCGTATCTTTCCATCGCTACTTCCTATGTATAAATTCTGGCCGAGTTGAACCAAAGATCGAAGGTGATTCTCGGAGATTTGGTTGAAGTAAATTTCTTTGAAGTCCAGGAGACGGATGATGGAAAGAAAGCCTTTGGCGAAAAGGACATACAAATAATCTGAGCCTGGATCGTAGTGGAGGTGATAGATGGCCAGATCCGCTTTTCTAAATTGTCGGATCAATTTATTTGATCGGATATCGATAAGATATAGACTTCCATTGCTACCTCCTGCTATTAAAAGGTCTTGTTCACTCAGACAAAGGAGGCTGTAGATGGCAGATTCTGTTTTCAGTACTCCTTTCCCCTGATCCTCTTTTTTCTCCAGATCCCAGCTAGCAACAACCCCATCATCTCCTGAGCTATACAAAGTGGTATGACTTTCGTCCAAAGTCAGCGCAAAAACCGAACCTCTGTGGCCGGAATAGGTGGCCGCTTTCTCTATTTCTATTTGTCTTTTAACGGCCATTCCAGATTAAATTTTTTAAGTGGATTTGCCTTCTATGTTTTCCTGGAAGTAAAGATCGCGATTTACCAGATCAAAGGCGCATAATCTTCCCATCCCGGCGTTGTATTTGGCGAAACAACCATTGTCTATATCCAATACCTGATCTTCGGATAAAAGTTCGACCATATCCCAAATATCATCAATATCGACCGGAGTATGTCCGTGTACAATGATGCGATCTTTCAACCAACTCCAATTGATATCCTCATACCACCAACGGATCCACATCATGGATTTGAGGTCGGAGAGGGGATTGTGCATCCGCCAGAGAAAGTCGTCGCCTTCTTCTTCGGAGCTATTGCCTGTGAAGTTCAGGCCGGCATGTACCAGGATGTATTCATCAACCTCGAAAAAATTGTCTAGGTCATCGATGAATTTGAGGTATTTTTCGGGGATTTCTTTGGGATCTCGCAGTCCAAAACTCTCCAGGGATTGGTGGCCTCCATTATAGAGCCACATAGAGGTGTCATCATTTTGTCTGACAGCTTTAGCCATCATTTCCTCATGATTACCCTTAAGCGCATGGACTTTATACCCCGCTTCCTTCAATGCTATGATGTGATCAATCACCCCTTTAGAATCCGGTCCACGATCAATATAGTCCCCCAGCAAATAGAGCTCGTCCTTTTTATCAAGTACGACCTGATGCTCCAACAAAGCTTTGAAGGATTTTAGGCAACCGTGTATGTCAGAGATGACAATCTTTCTCATAAATTTTCAAAAGCGACGCAAAATACATAAAAACTAAAAATCTCACAGGATTTCTTGAAGGAGAAATCCGGCTATCTGCCGAGCTTAGCTAGCATTCTGCACAAATGAAAAAATAGCTGAAAACGCTTTTCCCATGGGTTCTCAGTCTGACTTATGTACGCAAAAATGGGAAATTCCGATTTCCCGAAAAAGCATTTAGGCACGAAAAATGCACACTTTTTATATATTGGGATGAAATCCTTCCCTTAGCGACCTAAATATCCGTCCATGCAAACCGACAAAAACTTCGACCTGAATGAGCATACCTATTTAATAGATGAGGGATTAGCTGCTGCGGTAGAAGTTGCCCTGGATTTAAACTTACCTCTCCTCGTCACTGGAAAACCCGGTACAGGGAAAACCAAGCTGGCCTCTTTTGTAGCTAACCAACAAGGCTGTGAACTATTGGAGTTTTATACCAAGACCAGTTCTAAGTCGAAGGACTTGTTTTATAAATATAATGCCCTTTCTCATTTCCGAGATTCGAGAAATCCCGAATCTGGAGTTAATACGATGGGGTATATCTCCTTTGAAAGTTTGGGGAAAGCGATTCTCGCTTCTTCGAGCAAACGTTCGGTGGTATTAATTGATGAGATCGACAAAGCTCCTCGGGATTTTCCGAATGATGTACTTTTTGAATTTGAGCATCTGGCATTTAAGATAGAGGAAGCGACTGCAGAAGAGTCTGCCAGTTGGGCAAAGCAGCAGAAGTGGGAATTACAACCTGATGATCAGGGCTTTTTCCGCTACGATAAATCTTCGGGAAATAGACCTATTCTGATCCTAACTTCCAATTCGGAGAAAAACCTGCCCGATGCCTTTATGCGGAGATGTGTTTATTACCACATCGAATTTCCCGGGCCGGATCGTTTGCGGGATATCGTAAGCGCCAATCTCCAATTGAGCGATAATTTCAAAGAGAATATGTTGGATCATGCCATACAGCATTTTATCGATGTGCGAAACAGCGGCATAAAAAAGCAGCCTGCTACTGCGGAATTGATCGCGTGGATTCATTTGTTGAATCAAAAAAACATCGATCTTAAAGCCGGATTGGCTGAAGGAGATGACGGTCCATTGAAAAAGCAAATCGAAAATACCTACGTAGTACTCGCAAAAAACTATGAAGATCGGGTTCGCCTGCTTGACGAGCTGAAATAATGCCTAGCAAAGCTGTCATATTGCTTGCCTTCGCCAATGACCGTACTGGGCCCGGGCGATTCCTGACTGAGTTGGATAAAGAAATGCTCAGGTTGGGGGAAATCCTTCAATCTGAAATGTTTCCATTAATTAAACCGGCTGCCAGTGGGGAAAAGATACGTAATGCTTTCCGAGACTATAAAGAAGAGATCAAAATTTTCCATTATGGAGGTCATGCAGAGGCAGAAGGCCTGGCAACAGAAGCGGGCGAATTACATGAAGAGGCATATACCCACATACAGGGACTCTCAAAATTTATTGGCTTACAAAAAGGCTTGAGATTGGCCTTCCTCAATGGATGCAATACCCTCGGGCAGGCAAAAGCGTTTCACCAAGCGGGTATCCCCTGTGTAATTGCCACCAATCGTGAGATAGGCGATGCGGAAGCTCGAAGATTCAGCGAAGAATTTTACAAAAGTCTGATTCGGGGTTCTTCAATTAAAAAATCCTTTGAGGAAGCAAAATCGAGTTTAGAATCTATACATGGAGAAAGGGGAGGATTTCGTTCCTTGATTTTTGGAGATGAAAAGGAAAGTAAAGAGGAAATTTTCCCCTATGAGTTCCTGGTAAAAGCCGGAAGTGAAGGAAGTTCCGAGGAAAGTATCAAGCAGTGGGCGAAAGAAGAGCTTCCCAAGAATGATTTTCTACCGGAAAAAAAAGCTGCGGGAACGAAAACCTATTTGCTCTGCAACCGACAGGAGTACGTAAATGACTTCGGAGATGAACTGCAATTTGGCCTAAAAGAAAAAGTGCGAAGGCCGCAATTCTTTTTTATACATGGCCCGCATGAAGAATTGCCGGGTAGTTTGGCGGATCGATTTTATGAGTTCACGGTGAGAGATGTGCTGAAACGTCTCAAAGAACCTCTGAATCCTGGTAAATACTATCGCTACGAGCTGGGATTTCCTCAGAAAAGTGATTTTGAAAGTAAGAGAAATAGAGACCTCGCTTTTATTCGCCTGCAGAATCATTTCGAACAAAAAGACCTGGACTTACCAGAGGATGGGGGGGATGTATTAAAAAGAATCGGGCCCAATCGCAGAATCGTCCTGATCCAGCACGACATCATGGCCATTCACTGGCACGAAAAAATGCCGGAATTTCTTAATCGATACCTGGGGGAATTCTGGAACCTGGAGCTCTCTGCTTCCCAACCACAAATAGTGGTGGTTTTCAACCTAACCTATAATCTGGCGAAAGGGCTTTCGGGCTTTTTCAAAAAGAGAGAAGATAAACACATACAAGGCAAACTCGAAAAGCTGGTCGATGCTTTTGATAACTGTGTCTTGATTAAAAAACTGGAATCAGTAAGCAGCGATGAAGTAGCAGCCTGGCAAGGAGAATACCTTAAAGAAAAGCCTGGCTTGATTTCGGAGCTCTTTGGCAATAAAAATAAACTTCCTATGGCTGAAATTGAGCCTGTTTTGATGCGAGAATTGAAGAAAGAATAACAAGGTGATTGGGTGTTAGGGTATTTGCGTTGGCCTACATTCAAACTCGTAGTAAGAACTCAAAGACGCTAACACACTAATACGCTAACACCATTATCAACTCTCCTCTCCATATCATCCCATTAGAAGCATTCCTCAAGGATTTGAGTGAACATTCGATTCCCATTGGTCCAAGGGAAGCTATACGGGTGAGTCTATTGCTGGAGGCTTCAGCAAAGCGGGGAGATAGTCCTGAAAGGATCAAGCAAAAGTTGGCTGCTGTGCTGGCGAAAGATGGCGAGCAGCAGCGACGGGTATACCGACTATTTGATCAGTATCGGGAGAGATACAGCTTTGGGATTCAGGAAAAAAAGGAGGAGCTACCTTCCAAGGGTGTCATCAAAATCTGGTGGGATCGTAACGGTCTGGCCTTAATCTTGCTGGCTGTGAGTGTGCTAGCTATGGGAGTAGCCGGGTATCTCTACACTACAAGTAATTTAATTTATGTAGAGGCTGATTCATTCGCCCCATCGGTAAATGATATTTCCGGCGAGGTCTTTATGGAGGAAAATTCCCTCATAAAGGACTACCCTTTCGCCCGAGACAGCGTAGTCCAGACCATTTGGGATTGGGGAGACGGTACAAGAAGAGATACGGGAAAAACGGCCTCGCACACCTATCAGGATTTAAGCAGGACTTACAAAATTACTTATACTGTTCTGACTGCCCGAGGAAAACGAAGCGATGGGGATAGAAGGGTAAATTTTAATCCAACCTGCATTGCTACCATTAATTCTCAAGTAAAAAACTATGAGCTAATTGCTTCGGCAAACTTCTTCCTCCCCGTAAAAATATACGATTCCTTCGGTCCCAATGAAGAGCTGGAAAAACAAGCAGATAGTATTCGGAATTTAGTCAGCTTTAGGTGGGATTTGGGGAATGGGGAATTTATCGAAGGAGATTCCATAGATTACACCTATTCGCCCATAGAAGGCAGCTATGTCGTTAAACTCCGAAGCCAACAATTAGATCCTCAAAATCCGCAAATCGTCCTCTGTTCCCATGTGGATTCCATCCTCATTGATTTGCCTCGGGTCGTTGATCTTCCTTTGGTACCCGTTAATAAACTCAACATCCAGGGGCCGCATGTGAGTGATTTGAGGCAGGAAGAAGATTATGGACTTTATTTCCTGTTTTCTTTAATTGCCTTGGGCTTGTATGGGCTCTACGAATTTCTTGTCTGGAGTCGTAGGAGATCGGTATTGGATGAAAGTGCAGAAAAGCTGCCGCCTTTAAGGCAGAAGTTAAAGATTGAGTTACCAGATTTAAACCTCTTTGGTAACGATCATTTTGCCAGTGTTTCTACTCAATTGCGGGCGAGAAGGCTTTCCGGAATCCAAAGCCTTGACCTGAAAAAGACCTTATCCAAAAGTATTCAGGCAGGTGGTGATTACCCACTTTTTGTTTATAAGGATCAGTTACAAGCTTCACAGTACCTTGTATTGATCGATGAAAGCAGTCCCAAGGATCATTTGGCTCGCTTTTACCATGCCATGTTGAGCGAGCTCAATAAGCGAGACATTACAGCGGAATTTTATTTTTACGACAAAGACCCAAGTCTTTGTTGGAAAAGACGCTCACAGGCAGTTACGCAAATCAGTTGGTCTCAATTGGCAGCTACCTTTGCTGGATACCGCCTGATTATCATCGGAAGTGGAGAAGGATTATTGGATCCTCATTTAGGAGAATTATCAGAATTTGTAGGGGCCCAGGAGGCCTGGACAGAAAAAGCCTTGCTTTCTACTTTGCCCAATGAAGATTGGGGAAGAAAGGAGGATACCTTAGCCCAATATTTCAACTTTTTACCCGCTACGGAAGAGGGCTGGGAAGAAATGGTTCCCGGGTGGGCCAAGGAAGAAAAAACTCGACCCTTTGATTGGAAATTGAGAGCCTTTGAGGTGAGCCCTCCGGAAGAAGATTCTGAGCAGTTGATTGAGGAACTCAAGCTTTACTTGGGAGAAAGTCGTTTTCAATGGCTTTGTGCCTGTGCGGTCTATCCTGTCCTCTATTTTGAGCTGACCCTTAAGTTGGGCGAATTGATTACTTCAGATGAAATTGGTCTTGAAGCATTAGGGCATTTGTTCCGTCTGGAATGGTTTCGCAAAGGCCGAATCCCTGATGACATTCGCCTGAAACTGATTGATGAACTGGAGGAAAAGCATGCAAAGGAAGCGCGAGAACTAATTTCGGAGATACTGAAAGAAAATCCTGCACCAGAAAACAGTTTAGCTAAGCAAGACCAGGACCTGACCTTAGCCATCTATCAATACCTCAACTCATCCAAAAGCCTGGAGGATAAAGCTCGTTTGCAAGAAGCTCTGAAGAACCTGAGGCCGGAAGATCTGGAAGACATCGTTTCGATCAAATACCTCTCGGATGTCAAACACAATCCCATGTTGATTCCGCTACCCAAAAGCTTCTATCGGGGAGGAATGGGCTTAATGGGAACAAAATGGATCAGCCGTTTGGGGATTGTCCTGGGAGCTATTCTCCTCTTTCTGGGAATCGTATCCATGCAGGATTTGGGACGATTGGTCAATCAGGAGGAACATGTCTACCTGGCTAAAGACCTGAATCTGGATAGTCGGAAAGACAGTGCGCGCTATTACCATTACCAGGCCGTACAGCAATCCATCAAACAAGGCGAATTAGCTAGTCAGGATGGAGTGGCCTTATTGGCAGAAATGAATTACAAACGAGCCTTTGATAAGGGGATTCTGGAAACCAAACGAGCAGATACATTTATTAATAACTTCTGGCAGCATCGCTATAAATGGGCCCGGATCAATTACCAGGCTAAGCACAATGATAACGCACAGGAGTTGCTGTTGGGATTACCGGATCTCGTACTGGCTGATAGCCTGGAGAATCCAGAGACTAGAGCTATTATAAAAAATAGAACACTAGCTCCTCAAGCTTTGCGAAATAGTATTCGGAGTAATCATCCTGATTTACCTTCTACCCCCAATGAAGAAATCTACTATTTAAAGGGCCTGGTTTATCTGGAATTTGTTGAGATCGAAAATGATCCCAATGCGCAAAATCTCCTGACCGATTCTGTCCTTACTAATCTAAATAAAGTTTCAACGGAGTTCTTTCAATCCTTGCCACAGTCGGACCTGGAATTATTGCGGCAAAAATTGTCTCGAGTTCCTTTGATTGCTACTAAGGAGGCTTACACCTCTTTAACCAAAAAACTGGGGCAATATGAATACAAACTGACGATTGGGACCGGAAGGCGAAATGGTGGGAATACCGATGAAATACCGATTATGCTTGCACTGACAGGCGAAAATGGGAGCTTCGAGGTCCGTCTGGATAGTAGCAGTCGTTCCAATTTTCAGTTTGAAAAAGGATTGCGGGATAGCTGGACCTTATATAGTTTTATCCCTTTAGGAGAGATCAAAGAAATCCAGTTCCGATTGGGAATTCCCGGTACCACGGGCATAGACGATTGGCTGATAGAGGACCTGCAATTGGAAACACCGGATGGATTTGGTCCCTATGATATTCAGGTAAATCATTGGGTCGGGGATTATGCTGGACGGTCACAATCTTTGAGTATTTATCCCGGAACGGCCGTAAAAGTGGACCCGACCCTTGATGCGGATAGAGATACGACAGCTCAAGAACCATCTGCCATTGCCGTAATACGAGGTGTCGTAGTCGATAAAGAGCGGAATCGAATTTCAGGGATAGAAGTACGTGAAACGCTTACCAACTCCTTCACGGAGACCTCCTTCTACGGCGAATTTGAATTGCCCGTGCGCTTGCTAAGGGCAAATGCAGTGCGTTTGCAATTGAGCAATAAGGTCGAGGCCTTTGTCGGAAAAGAGAGGTTTCTACCTGGTACGCTTGGATTGGATACCTTGATTTATGTGGATAGTATAGGAGCTAAAGATTTGATTTTGACGCTGAATGAAATCGACTTGGAACAGAGTACGGAGCAGCAGATCGGAAAATCTAGTTTTATAAAACCGGAGATGGTCTATGTGCAAGGGGGAACTTTTATGATGGGAAAAAAGGATAAAGATCCCGGCTATGAGGTTAGCTTGAGTAATTTTGAGATCGGGAAATATGAAGTGACGTTTGAGGAATATGACCTTTTCTGTGTAGCTACTGCTAGAGAAAAACCCTCAGATGAAGGTTGGGGAAGGGGTAGGAGACCCGTAATCAATGTAAGTTGGGAAGATGCCGTTGAGTATGCCAATTGGTTAAGTTTTCAGGCAGGCTATGAACAGGTGTATGAGAAAGTGGGTATTGAAACCAATCGAGGTGAGGCGGAAGAGTGGCGTATCAATTATGAAGCAAATGGATATCGGCTTCCTACGGAGGCTGAGTGGGAGTTTGCTGCCCGAGGAGGATTGAGAACTCGAAATACTCTTTACAGTGGTAGCAACGAGCTAGATTCTGTGGTATGGTTTGACGACAATTCGAATAAAAGGTCGCAGCCTGTAGGACAGAAAGCTACTAACGAATTGGGAATTTATGATATGAGTGGAAATGTTTTTGAGTGGAATAATGATTGGTATGGGGATGATTTGGCTGATCAAAAGCTTGATCCAAAAGGACCTCTTAAGGGCAATAATCGTATTCTTCGAGGAGGTTCATGGTTTAGCGATGACATTGATTTTTTACGTGTGTATTACCGATCTTTCAACCCTCCCGAGATCACAGATACAGATATAGGATTTCGCCTCTCTCGCAAGTTACAATAGCTTTTTGACTCTTTACCTCAGTCCACAAGCGGCGCTTGTTATCGTCTGCATGAAGATCAGACTTTAAATCCTCTCCTTATTTGCTAAAAATATATCTTACTCTCAGTCTGAAGCTATACCTCAAAGCTCAGGCAAGACCTTGCAAAGAATTGCCAGATAAGCTTGCGGGTTTTTTGACCCCTCGCCTCAAGCCCACATCCCCTTGAAAAGGGATGCACGCGAGGCCGTTATTTCTGGTGAAATGGGCGGCGATAGCAATTGTCGCCTACGGTTATCTGGGCGAAGGCTGTAGCAGACGATTGCTATCGTCTGTGTGATGATTTATTCCAAGTGTCATGCTGAACGAAGTGAAGTACCTAAGCTATTACCCAAGTGCCTTTCCCTAATCTTAATTAAGGTTCTGGAAAGGAGGTGGCTGCAATAATTAGGTCCCTCGACGGGGCTCGGGATGACACCTATGGTTTAAATATTAATTGTCCATTGTAACTCACAAGCGCGACAGGGCTTCGCTGCTGCATCGGGTGCGGGGGCTGGAATGTGCGGCCGCTTTGCAGCAGCTTGATCTTTTGCTTCTTTTCCATCTAAGGGAAAAGAAGAAGAAACAACCAAAGCAATAAATCACTGCTTATCCATCCTCACAATTTTCGGATAAAAAGCCCCAATCACGTCTACCAAATCGGTCTGATGCTTCATCACCTGATGAATATCCTTGTACACAAAAGGAGCTTCATCAATCCCACCCCCAATGAGGGTAACGCCTTTTTCCTTCAAATGCTTGTTGAGTTGATGGCGGGTTATGCTGCTTCTGGCTTTTCGACGAGACAGAACACGTCCTGCGCCATGCGAAGCCGAATGCAAAGAGGTTGGATTTCCCTTTCCCCTGACAATAAAACCAGGCGCTGTCATCGAACCAGGAATGATGCCTAATTCTCCTTTGGCAGCGGGTGTGGCTCCTTTTCGGTGAACGATCACCTCCGTACCATCCTCCAGTTTTTGCTTCCATGCAAAATTGTGGTGGTTTTCAATACGGCAAAGGGGTTTTTCTCCAATGGTTTTCGCCAAACGTCTATGGATGTGGTCATGACAGGCCGAAGCATAATCTCCCGCCAGATTCATGGCGATCCAGTATTCTTGTCCTTCTTCTGTATCCAGATCAAGCCAGGCGAGATTTTTGGCTTCTTTGGGTAGGGGAGTAAGTTTTTGGGCAATGCGGGTATATTCCGTGGCAATGGTGGCACCCAATCCTCGGGAACCGGAGTGAGAGAGAAGTCCCAAATAAGTTCCGGGCTTTATGTTCCACTCATTTTCATTGTCCTGAATCTCTACCAGTCCAAATTCTACAAAGTGATTGCCTCCGCCGGATGAACCGATCTGTTTGGCTGCCTTGTCTTTGAGGTTTCGGAGGAAAGGAATGTCATGAAATTCTGAGCGTTCTAAAATGGGATCATCAAAGGGATCGTCAACTCCTTTCCCGGCTCCAAAACAGGTCTGAGATTTTAGGTCCTGGGTATATTGATACTCATTTCTCTGTAAATGCTTTTCTCCTAATGGAAAAATACTCAGAGCCATGCGACACCCAATATCAACACCTACTGCAAAAGGAATGATGGCATTTTCTGTAGCCAGAACCCCTCCAATAGGAAGTCCATAGCCCACATGTGCATCCGGCATCAGAGCGGTAGCCCGAGCAACCGGAAGCTTTGCAGCCACATTGATCTGATCAACGGCACCTTCGTCTATATGTTCTCTCCCATAAATGCTACAGGAAACTCCTTCATTTCGCATAGGAGGAATGCGTTTCATGATCGTACTTCTTTCCTCTTCTGTCAAGGCTAGTACGATGGGTCCGAGGATTTCGTCCTCTTCATATTTGTCCGGATGATCCAGCAGATCTTCCAGTACTTCCATTTTTACGTCCCTGCTTTTCTTCGCCCAATTTCTGTGTCGCATGGCTTTGAGGGCTTCTTTCATGGCTTTTCCAGGTTCGAAGCCTGCTCTTAGCAGATGGACTTTTTTTATCTTGGCCATTTGGTTTTTTAAGGTATTGGTGTGTGGGGGTGCGGAAGTGTTGGTGTTGATTTATAACTAATTCGCCAACACTCCAACACGTTTTAAGTTTTTATAATTCCATACAGGAACATATCTCTAGGACCACGGTCTATATTTCTTGCCGTTCCATATCGAGGCAGGAAAGCTTCACGGGTCATACCCGCTTTTTCCATTACCCGGGCAGAACCGGTATTTTCTACATCGCAGATCGCTTCTACTCTAACTTTGTCTGTATAGGTGAAGTAGTGATGGATAACTGCGCGGAGAATTTCGGACATATAGCCCTTTCCCCAGAATTCAGGACCGATGGCATAACCGACATCGACTTTAAAAGGATGTTCACGGGCAGAAAAGGCACCAATGGCCTCCCCATAGTTTTTGGGAACAAGGAGCCCGTGAAATCCTGTTTCTTTTTCATTTGAGGCTTCCATGTCTTTCAGCCAGGTTTGCGTAACTCCGACGTCCTCATGAACGGGCCAGGGCAAAAACCTGGCTACTTCCGCATGTCGGGCATAATGCTCGTACATGCTTTCGGCATCTCCCTCCTTTGGGGGCCGAAGGAATAATCGATCGGTTTCTATTGTCATGTCCATGACGGGAATGTGTTTGAGTGGTAGGGTGTTAGCGTGTTAGAGTTGATCGTAGATTAACCGCAACACTAAAACACCATAAACAGATGGTTGAATTAAAAATTGAGGCGTAGGGGAAGAATATAAACTTCCTGCTATTCAGGCTGTCAGCTCTCGCTAACACGCCTAAACACAAACACGCTCATAAGTTCAATTGAAATTTGAACTAACAGGCAGTGGTGGCGCTAACCTGTTAGTTCTGTGAAGCTGCTTAGCGAGTAAACATATCCGTGCTACGATTATATTTAGCTTGCTTGTCCTGGCTCAATGTCTTGTCCCAGTTTTTCAACTGCCACCTTTGCTTCCTTAAGCCGGCAGCCTGTGTACGTTAGGTACAATTTGATCGCTTCCAGCTTACCTTTGTAAGTAAGGGTGCCGATCACTTCCTGCTCCTTTTGAGGAGATAGCATGAGATTTCGCATCTTCTGCATTGCTTTTAAGGATTTAGGTGAATAAAATTCTACAAGTCCAGGCATGACGCCTTTGTGATTTCGAAATTTTCTGTCAAGCAGAAAATTGCCAGGGTACTGCTTTCGCAGATAGAGGTATTCCCATTAACAAGGAACATTCACAGGGGAGACAGCTATACTGTCTTTCATAGGTTAGGCGCGAAGTAGAATAGATTGTACCCTATTCTATTTAATACAAAAGCCATGCCTAAGCCTCAAATCTTTGTATTCTCTATGTAAGAATCAGACCCCAAATTGATACCAATCGTATCCAAAATGTTCCGGATTTGGCTCTCTGTACCGCCTTTTGTGCCGAATATTGTATCGTCTGTATCGGTTATAAAAGAGCAGCGCAAGGAAATATGTAAGAAATCGTTTCATGGTTTATGGTTATTTAATGATGCTTGTTTTGTGGGAAGGATTTGATCTATGAGGGACTTTCCCTCTGACTCGATTGTGCTAGATCACCTCCTTTGTGTTTTGTCAGACCTTCCTTCCCATGAGAACCCAAAAGGAGTCGAACCTTTCTGGTATCCCGCTGATCTGGGTTCTAACGCAGGCCGAAGCCTGCATTTCAAGGTTGTGCAAATGCAAAAATTCTTTTTGTCAGGAGCCTGTGCCGGTCATTGTGTTTTCACGGTCCGGATGCAAGATCTTTTCCTCACAAGCCGGCACAAGACTCTCCAACAATACACCTCTCAATGAATTAATAAAGAACGATTTATTATAACAAAAAAGTGTTAAATCAATATTTCTACTCAATTGTACGCATAGCTCTCCCATCTGCACTTTTCCATTTTCTCTGGAAAGAGTACCTACTTCTCTTGTCGAATTGCTGCCAGGAAAGGATCTGAGCCAGGACCTTTGTTTGGAAAAAGTCGTGTGAGACTTTTTTCTGTTTTCCTTTGATTCTCCCAAAGGTCAAGGCATAGCTCTCCCATCTCACAATTCGCAAATTTTCTGTCTTTTTGGTCTGAAAATCAGCTTTTTGTGATTACAGTAGTTTTCGGAGGACAGATTCGGGAAATAAAAAACCCGGAACTTTTTGGGTTCCGGGTGCATGTGAAACTTATGTTTCTGACATCATATATGCCAATGCACACACCCGAATCTATCACTACCTGTATCTACTGCCATGCGCGGTTCAAGCTGAACTGCCTGACGCAATTTGATACATGATATGTGATTGTAATTGAGCATACTTATCTAGTGCTAATTCTTTGTTTAAAATCTTTACACAAATGAACGCTTTTAAACAGAGAAAGATTCGGCTTTTTGTGTGAACGGTTATTTGGGGTGCGCGAATGGTAATAATATATGCTTGAACGGTTATTTTTATTTCCTGATCGGTGATCTTGGTCGTTTATTTAGACTAAATCCAAATACTAGCCAGTTCAATTGCTTGACGTATGCAAGATGAGTAATTTTGCCTGCATAAGTGAATAGACCATATAGACAAATAGATGAGATATAGAGTAGGACAAAGAGTACGGATGTTGCATGCCAATGGAGAAGGAGTGATTACCGCCCTGATTGATAAGCATTATGTGGAAGTTGACATGGGGGATGACTTTCCTCTGGATGTACATGTGGATGAATTGGTGCCCGTAGATAGTAGTGAAAGGAACTATATGGGTACGCCTTTAGAGGAAGAGAAACAGCAGGAAGAAAGCAAAACCCAACTAAGAGGAGCTTCTATTCTTGATTTGAGTCTGGTAGTAGGTAAGGATGAAGAGGGAATTCACAAAATTTTTATAGCTAATCCTGAGCTGACGGATAAATTGATTACCCTATATAGAAGACAAGGAAATCAGTATTTCCTGTTGGATGCTGTTGAAATAGAGGGGGGAGCTTATCGAGAAGTGATAGCTCTCGACAGAGATGAGTTAGGTAAAACCCGCTCATTTTACATTCAGGTACTTGCATACAAAGTCGGAAAAGGCCACCCACATACGCCTTATACTTTCGAACTCAGCTGGAATCGTGCCCGCTTTAGCAAGAAACAAAAGCAGGTTAACTTTCTGGAAGAAAAGGCCTGGGTGTACTCTTTAAGAGAAGATAAACAGCAATTGGATGTAGAGGCGATCAGTAAGCATGAATTTATCCGGGTGAGAGAACAGGAAACTCCAAAGCCCCAAAGACAACATATAGAAGTGGACCTACATGCAGAGGCTTTAGGCATCAATCCCTACCAAAGCAGCTCTGCGGATATTCTCCAATCTCAGTTGGCAGAAGTACACAAAACCCTTTCAGATGCTCTGGTGCAAAACTATGAACGGGTAGTCTTTATTCATGGTATCGGAGAAGGAAAGCTGCGAAAAGCGGTTGTTAGTATACTAAAGGAGAACTCTCACGTCAAAAACTTTGGTCCGGCAGATATTCACAAATATGGAAATGGGGCTACAGAGGTATATTTTAAATAAGGATTTGTTAGAAGGTTATCTTTACCAATCCGCCTAATCTATGCCCTTCCTTCCCATTAGCGAGCCAGAGGCTCGAAGTCTTATTTGGATTTACATACAAACCATTTATATATATCTGTTCTCTCGCATAAAAAGGATTATCCTCAAGGTCCCAACTGGCATACACTTTTCCATTTCGGGATAAATAGGTGGTAGGGTTTAGGGTAGGAGCATAACCGGGATAAGGAACGGATATTTCATGTGTCCCCGCTATATATTCATTTCCTCGAGGGCCCATATAATAATTTGGATACAAAGTAATGGGCTCTTCAGTCCCCAAATTTTTCTTCTCACCGTTCAGTTCAGTTAAAACTGTCCCGGTTGTAGAGCTACGACCATAAATGAGCTTGCCTTCTTGATCAATCCAGGGGCCATAAAAATTACCAGAAATTGGCGCAGTCAGAAGCAGTGATTTAAAATCACCATTTTCAAATAGAAAAAGCTCATGATTTTCTGTTGCTGCTAATGAGCAAAGGACGTATACTTTATCTTTATAGATAAGCAGCTTTTTGATTACATTACTGGATAAGTTGGAATTATCCTTATTCCAGATTTTGCAAGTATTGTTAATAGGATCAACTTGAAGAATCCCTTCAAAGTTCAAAACTGGATCGCTGCTATTTACGCCCACCCATACTTGCCCCTTTGTATCTACATCTGCAGCCAGCCCATAGGTTACTCGATATTTATTATCAATACACGTATTTTCTTTATTATAATTTTGGACCAGCTCGCCATCAAGATTAAATATCTTAAGGACAATATCCCGTTTGTCTGGTCCAATATTTTCGTTGTATTCAGAACCTAATACATATATTTTCTCATTCTGGACCGATATCAAGTGCCCAGATAAATCTGGAATCGTTTTTACACGCTTTTCGGTATCTGTATCAAAAATGTGAATAGGTCTTGCCCGGTCTCGACTGTAATCTTCTTGTAAAACTAGTATGTGCTCCTGTCCAAAAACTCTGTCCATATCCTGGCCCGGATAGAAGCCTTCAATTTCGAGTTCTTTGTTTTGATTGCTGGGAAGAATCACACCATCTCTGCAATTGCTAAAAAGTATTAGCAGACAGAATAAGGAAAGATAAGAATGAGTAGCTTTCATGATCTTTAGGCTGGTTATTTCCTTAAGATCAGGATTTTACATGAAATTTGTTTAATCCCCGGGTAAATTTTTGAAAAATAATATTTCAACTAAACTACCAACTTACTCCTGCACCCCCGCCTCCGGAAGAACCTCCGCCAAAGGAACTTCCTCCTCCAAAAGATGAACCTCCGCTACTCCAGGAACTGCCCGAAGAAGAGCTTGATTTTACCAGCTTTGGAATGGTTGCTGTCCTTCTTTTCTGATACGTGCAGCTTTTACATTTATGTACGATCTCCTTTTTTCCCGTAGAATAATAAGTTGGAGAAATAAGGGTTCTTGTATGGGCATGATAATAGGTTAGGTATCCGCATTTGGGACACTTTTTGTATTTGGTAATTCGGGCTTTGTACCTTAAAATCAAGGACTCCTCTTTATCCTCACTTAACCACACATCATAATCAACTGAGCCAATTTCCTCTTCAGTGATCTGGCCATTTTTTAGATATGCATCTTCCTCTTCTTCTGATAAAAGAATTAACGGGGTACCAGTTTCACGGCTATAACGAGGTTGAGTCCGGAGTTTTTTGAGTCTGTTTTTAAGGTAAAAGTAGAGGAACGCATAAGGAAGGGGAAAGATAAATGCCAAAAAGCCCCAATAATAGTCCTTTAGTCGGTGGTATTTATCATATAATTCTTCCTTGCCAAGCAATACCTTTTCAGCCATTATCCACATAATGAGGCTTATGAGGCTTGCTATCCCCAAATAAGTCAAAAATAAGCCTAATAAAGGATCAGTCCTATTTCTGCTGCCTGAAACATAAGAAGGCCGACGGTTGGAACTGATTTCTGCAGCAGCGTCAGGATCTTCCAGATTGAGTTTTATCGCTTCAACGGCCTTGATTAAGCCTTGGCCATAATTTCCTAGTTTAAACTCAGGAACTAGTTCCTGCATGCCGATTCTATAGCAAACCACATCAGGTAATACACCTTCCAATCCATACCCCGTTTCAAACTCGGTCCTTCTTTGGTCCATTACCGTAAATACCAGCAGACCATTGTCTACATCCGCTTGCCCAATTCCCCAATGATTAAACAACTCAGTCGTAAAGAACTTCGGATTTGTTGTCCCAATACTTTGTACAATCACTACAGCTACCTGAGCGGTAGTCGAATCCTCCATTTCCGCAATCAACTGATTAAGGCGTAATTCATCCGCCGAGCTCAAAATATCATCCGGATCACTTACATAGCCAGTACCTCCATTTTTGGGATTTGGGACGCTCTCAATTGTATAGGCGGATTGTGCAAATGAAATAAAGGGGAATAGCCATAGGGAGACTATGAAAACCTTTGTATACAGAAGGGATCTCATGAATTGAAGTTTTGTAAGTGTACCCTAAAGACTGAACTCTCAGGTCAAAAGACTATTATAAGGAAAAATTTGGGGAAAGCCTGTGTGCCTAAATGAGATTTTTGTCCCTAAGTTTCATTTCCTCTGCTTTCAGGAAGTCCATAATGTTGTGAACTTGTTTATCAATATCCTTCACCCGTGCAATGCTATAGATAAGACTCCTTTTCTTTCCATCTGTGATGGCCTCGAAGATTTTCTTTGCATCGGGGTCCTGAACCAATAATACTTCAAGCACCTCTGGAATAGCTACGCCTAGTGGATTGGGATCTTCTTCGATGTAAAAGGAAATGTAATCTCCTAGTTCCAGTCCCAGTTTTTTGAGATTTTTATTAGAAAGGATGATAAAGAAGTTGCCATCTCCCAAATGATTAAGTCCACAGGAATAGCTCAGTTCATCATGTATGGTACAAACAAGGCGAGTAGCCCTTTTTTTCTCAAACTGATCCACACTCTCCTTGTCAATTTCAAGGAAATAGTACCCTCCTTTACGTTTTTCAAGCTGGCGGACTTTTTGTTTGAAATGGATTTTGGGCATATGAACTTCTTTTTTTACTGAACCTCTTCTCCTGTAAAATGTTTCTTTTGGGAAGATTCAATTGATGTAAACTCAGCCCTATAAAAGCTTTGGAGGCTTGAAATATCCCATTTAAATTCAGGCCTCATTAATCTCGTATATTCTTTACTTATGAAACTCATCTATATTTTGCTAGCCAGCTTTTTTTGTTTGCAAGCGCCCTCTACAGAAACTTCCGTTCAACAAACTCCCGTCAATAGAATCATTCCCAATACACCGGAGGATTTGGATAAAAATGTGCTGCTGATCCCACGTTTTGATTTTATGGATGCAGAGGATGGAGCTGTTGGGCAAAGGAGGAAGTTTATAGTGAGTATGAATCGGAGAGCAAAGGAGGCTAACACAACTCTAAACAAGACCATTATGAAGGCCTATCCTTATGAATACAAATTGATCAGCTTAAGCGAGATCAATTACTATAGGGCTGAAGGCTATAAATACTTTCTGGATATGGCCCTTATGCCCAAACAGATGAAGCAACCCAAACCGGAGGCGCTGGTACCTGCCTATGATAAGTGGCGCACCGCAAATAAAATGTATAACAACCGCAATAGCATGTGGCATCATTATTTTTACATCAGGGATATCCAGGAAAATGATGCCTATATCACCCAGAAATTTAAAGGGAGTGGAGAGGTGTATAAAGGCATTGGCTCTACCTTGCGTCAGTGCAAGAAAGATTTAGCAGCAGAATAAATACCACTTGCATAGATAATCTGTTCTTGCTGCCTTTTTGCAGGTGTAATCTGTATATTGGTACCTGCTAAACACTAATATATGAACAGATTTCACGCATATTTACTCGTATTATTATTCTGTCTACCCTCCATGCAGCTTTGGGCGCAGGAGTCCAGGGACAATACTTCTAAGGAAATAGAAACCCATTTGCGCTTTTTGGCCTCCGATGAACTGGGGGGAAGAGCTACTGGTACAGCCGGCAACAATGTGGCCTCTGCCTACATTGCCGCCTTCTTTCAGGCCAACGGATTGCAAGAAGTGCCTGGGGCTACAGGTTATTACCAGGAAATTCCTTTTGTGATGACAACCCCGCCCAAAGAAGGAATTATCCAATGGGGAGATAAAAATTGGGCCGTTGGTAAGGATTTTATTGTAAGTCGGGGGAAAGCAGGAACCATGAATGCAGAGGCAGTTTTCGTGGGTTATGGAATAATCGACGAAGAAAATGGGGTAAATGATTATGAAGGAATTGATCTCAAGGGGAAGATCGTTGTGGCGAATCTTGGACAAGCCGGAGACGAAAATCCTTCCTCTGTCATTCAGCTAGGTGCAAAGAAAAAAGAGTGGATACTGGAAAGAGGTGGAATTGCCCTCATTGAGCTATACAGGCTTTCTCGTCTTCCCTGGCAATTTGTTACGCGCAGGCTAAATAGAGCCCGCATGCAAATCAGCAACTCTTCTGATATAAGTTCTCCGGAAGCTACCTTTACCCATATCTGGGCCGAAGATAAGGGAGCAGAACTTGCCAAAAGCATAAAGGAAGGAAAGAAGATCGACATAAAGCTTGAGCATGGAGGCGTTGACCTTGAATATAGAGGCTCCCGGAATGTTCTTGCTTGGGTGGAAGGTACAGATCCAAAGCTCAAAGATGAGTTTCTCCTGGTTACCGCTCATTTTGACCATGTAGGAACTGGTCCATCAGGAGGAAGAATCACAGAAACAGACTCCATCTTCAACGGAGCCAGAGACAATGCCATTGGTACAGTTTCTTTGATGACTACTGCCAAAATACTCGCAGCCAATCCTCCTAAACGTTCGGTTTTATTTCTGGCCGTCACTGGAGAAGAAATGGGCATGTTGGGCAGCTCCTATTATGCAAACAAACCTTTGCTGCCACTTAATACCATGGTCTTTAACCTAAATTGCGATGGTGCTGGTTATAATGACAAGACCCTGGTATCTGTGGTCGGTTATAATCACGTAGATGTGGAGCCCATTATCAAGCAGGGAGCAGAGAAGAATGGTCTGATCGCCGCTGGTGATCCTGTTCCGGAGCAAAACCTCTACGACCGATCAGACAATGTTTCTTTCGCTAGCAAAGGGATTCCCGCTATCAACGTAAGTCCGGGTACCAAAGCCTTTGACGCCGAATTGATGAAATACTACCACCAGGTAGCCGATGAAGCAGAAAGCATTGATTTCGTATATATCTCTAAGTTTGTAAAGTCATTTGCTGAAATTGCCAGCATTCTGGCCAATTCTGAAGATACACCTTCCTGGAGGGAAGAAAGTAAATACTTTAAAGCCGGACAGGCTTTATATAGGGAGGAATAAAGTATAAACGTGTTGGGGTGTTGGCGTGCTGGTGTTGGATTGATTCTAACAGAAAACGCCAATACGCCAACACTCCCAAACGCCTACACTTAAAACTACTATGAACCAACTAGACGCAGCTACGCAAGCTTTTTCCAATTTTGCCTGGGGTTTACCCTTACTGATTCTCCTGATCGGAGGGGGAATTTTCTTTTTGTTCTATTCCAATCTGATTCCCTATCGCTACCTGGGACATGCAATCGGTATCCTCAGGGGGAAATATGACGATCCGGATGATCCAGGTGATATCGATCACTATGAGGCCTTGTCTACTGCTTTGGCATCTACAATTGGTATGGGCAACATCAGTGGGGTTGCCGTAGCCATTGCAACGGGAGGTCCAGGAGCCCTGTTTTGGATGTGGATGACAGCTATTGTGGGAATGGCGACAAAATTCTTTACCTGTACCCTGGCAATCATGTACAGAGGCAAGGATAGTAGGGGAGATGTACAGGGTGGTCCTATGTATTTTATTACGGAAGGTTTAGGCGAAAGGTGGAAGCCGATGGCAAGCTTCTTTTCAGTAGCTGCCCTCGTAGGTGCTTTGCCAATATTTAATGCCAATCAGTTTACCCAAACCCTTACAGATGTTCTGCTGGTGCCAGCAGGCTTTTCTGATAGCTTTGGGACCAAATTTGTCATAGGAATCTTGATTACCATTTTGGTTAGCCTGGTCATTTTCGGAGGGATAAAGAGAATAGGTGGAGTTGCCGGTAAATTGGTGCCGGTCATGGTGGTGCTTTATTCGGCCATGGTCATTTATATTCTCCTGATCAATGCTTCTCAAATTCCTGCTGCCTTTGCCCTGATTTTTGACGATGCATTTTCTGGCAGCGCAGTCTTAGGAGGAGCATTAGGGGAAATTATTCGTTCGGGGGTAAAGCGGGGAGCATTTTCTAATGAGGCAGGCATCGGTACAGCTCCTATGGCTCATGGCGCTGCGAAAACGGCTCAACCTATCCGTGAAGGCTTGATCGCCATGATGGGACCTGCGATAGATACTCTTATCGTTTGTACCATGACCGCTCTGGCTATCATTATCACAGGTGTTTGGCAGGAAGGCGGCTCTCAGGGTATTAGCCTTACGCTCAAAGCTTTTGAATCAGCCATGCCGGGAGTAGGCTCATATTTGCTGATGATCTGTGTATCTATATTCGCCCTCAGTTCCCTTTTTACCTTTTCTTATTACGGTACCAAAAGCCTGGGATTCCTCATTGGAGCAGAAAAACAGCACTATTATAATTATTTTTATGTAGCTTCCATATGTTTTGGCGCCGCAGTATCAATTACCTCTGTCATCAATATCATTGACGGCGCCTATGCATTGATGGCCTTTCCCACCATGATCGCTGCGATCCTGATGGCTCCACGGGTAAAAGCTGCTGCCAAAGAGTATTTTGATTCCATGCAAAAAGCCTAATACTATTCGTTGGGCTAATGCATAGCGTCTAATCTTTCATGCAAACAAAAAGCCCAATGAAACATCTACTTTGGCTCTTGCTAGTTGTTCTGATTTTTAACTGCAAGTCCGATCTAAACGCACAACTTTATTATGACAATGGCAGGCAAATTTGCTGTGGGGATAGTATCATCAGTGGAAAGTACCGGGCCTTGGGAATCAATCCTGCCCATTTGGGGCGTACAGGAAGAACTCAACGCTCTGGAGGTTTTCTTCAGGTAGGAGGTAGTCTGTATGGACAAGGACTGAATCTCAGCGAATTATTGGATGCCACTTTTTCTGATGAGGTATTGAGCGACACCCTAAAACAAGGTATTCTGGGACGGACCAATCCACAGGAAAACTTCGAGTATGAAGCCCGTCTGAGTGTTAACTGGCTCTCTTTTTCTTATGCAACTGAAAAACTGGGGGGCATTGCAGTAGGGGTTCAGGACCGAGTGAATAATTCGGGACTCCTTCCAAATGATATGATTTCTTTACTTGCTTTGGGACAAAACAGTTCTACCTTTCAAAATGCAAGTAGTCCAGCAGAGTTGAACAGTGCAGCAGATGGTAGCAGGATTTCTTATTCCCATATTCGAGAACTTCGAATCGGCTACGGAAGAAGGATTATGAAGGTAAGTGCCTTTAGTTTATATGCCGGCTTTACCTATAAAAGAATCTGGGGAATCGGATACCTGGGAGCTGAGGTGGAAAATGGCCTATACGAAGGCCTCTCTTCCTTTGCAGCTTTATATGATGTCAATTTCGGCCAACTTAATCTTCGTGATCCCTCTGATCGAAATCAATTGTTATCCTCTGCTGGAAATGGAAGTGGATTTGATATAGGGGTAGTTATGGATTTTGGGGAAAAGCTCAGTCTGGGTGCTTCTATTGTTGATGTTGGAAATTTGAAATGGGAGAAAGATATACTCGAAAGTGAGATTAACTTTGGAGAGGTGTTGGATGACCTCGGGGATGGCATTATCAATAGTTACAATCTTTCCGAAGAGGTAGGCAATTTATTCGACCTGGTTCAATCCAGCCCTGGGCAGGAGTTTGAAGTTCCCCTCAATACCCGCTTGAGGCTTAACACTACCTTTCGATTATCAAATAAGGTCATTTTGCATGGGGAATTACTGACACCTTTTAGTCGGGACAATCTCACTTATATTGATCCGGAAGCAAGCGTTTTCCATGCAACTGCTACTTTCAGTCCTATACGCATGTTAAGAATCAATAGTGGAGCCTATTACAATGGCCGCTATGGTTGGAGAATGCCCCTTGGGATTTCTTTTGGATTCCGTAGGAATTCTTTAATCAGTATTTCCACAACAGATATCCTGACCTTCTTTACGAACAGAAGTCCATTGGCCTCATTATCAATTTCAACCATCGGTCTTGGAGGTTAGTAAATAAAATCTGCAAGCTGAAACGTGGAATTTCTTGATTTATCTTATCTTAATGATGAGGAGTAAAAGCGGCTGGGCTTTTACCAGAATTAATGGATCATAATGACTGGACTTAGCTTACGGATAATATTTTTGCTACTAATCGTGTCTTTTTTCGGGGAGAAGGCGGAATTGAAGGGGCAGGCTGTATTGGGAAAGGAAAAGATGAAAAGATTTCCAACAGAGGCTCCCTGGGTCTATCCAGTGGCTTTGGGAAGCCTGGATGGGACGGATATGTATATATCTTTTAATCCAGCCCTCAAACTCAACTCCGGTCAATTTCTGCATTTGTGGAAGCCTGAAAGGACCCGATATAAAAACCGCAGACTCAACAAATACAATGTATTTCAGGAGCAGATTTGGGAATGTGATTTTGAATTGGAGGATGAAGAGAGTATAGACTACTATTTTGTGGAGGACGATAAGATTTATGTAATGGGCTCAGTAGGGAAGCGTAGTTCTAAGGAACAAATGATCATTGCCCATGTGATTTCTCTGGATAGTGGCAAAGTTGAGCAAATCCGAGTCGTTCATAATCAACGAATCAAATCGGACCAAACCTTGTATTTTGCTGTTTCTCCCGACCAGACCAAGCTGCTGTATTACTATTTTCAGCACGAACGCCCTGGAACATTTGCCAGAGCAAATTATAACTTTATCCGTCAGGATAATCGGATTGGCTATAGATACAAAAATGTAGATAAGATGCATTTGCTGATCTATGATCGGCAATTGAATCTTTTGGCGGAGGGCACCCTCAAAGGGACAAGCAGAAAGGCGTCTATCATGGATTGCCAGATCGATAATGAAGGGAATGTGTATAGTCTTTCCTATGAAAAACCGGGCACCCTCGAAGCGTTACAATACCATATGGAAAGTGGGGAGCAAAAGAAAATTAAATATGAAGAGTTCCTCCAACCCAACGATATGTTTAATCGCTTCAATACGCGCATGCCTACTTATGTAGGTAGCGGGGAGAAGCTATACCTGCCTAAAGCTAATCGCAAAGGCTATGGCAGAGATAGAGGCACCAAAGCATATGAACTAATCTGTTTTGACTTTGAAACTGAGGAGTTGGACTTGAAAAGGAAGATCAATATCAATCCGGGATTACAGATCGAAATTGAAAAGCAACGCAAAGAATTAGGCTTAAGACCCCTGAAGCGTTTTGATGAATATCTGATGCGTGATATTTTTGAGACTGCGGATGGAAATATGTGGTTTTTGGTTCAGAAATACCATACTTCTTCTTTAGAAAATCCTCAAAATGCCAATTATTGGGAAGAGGCCGTAAACAATTACGAGTTAGCTGAATTTATTCTTTTTCAGTTTTCTCCGGAAGGTAAAGCAGTCAAAGCCCTGATCATACCCTCATATCAGAGAATTTCCGGATATATGGAACGCTTGTTTTTTGATTATCATATGCAAATCGATAAAGAAAAAGGTAAGATTTCTATGTTAACATATGAGCCGTCTGAGCAAAAATTCCGAGGTCCCGAAAGAATCTTCTTTCGGAGTATTAATTTGAATACCGGAGAAATTAGCCAAAAGAAGAAAATTTATGAAGGAGAAAGAAGGTACCAGTTTTTCTTAAATCCTTACACGGTTTGGCTCAATGAAGATCTCCTGAGTTTTATCATGATAGAAGGAGATAATGGCTCTGCATACCGCGTTTCCGTGAATTTGGCTGAGGAATTTTTAGAAGAAGACAAAAAGAAAGAGAAAAAGAACCGAGCAAAAAAAGGTTATTAATTCATGAAAAACTTACTTCTTGATTTGATTGAAAACTTCCGTGGATTTAATTTTTTTTAGCTCTGCAATTTTAGGCACGGAGTTTGATATTTAGTATTCACGGAAGGTATTAGGTTAAGAGTTTTTTATTTGATCCATTTCGTTTGAGGAAAATCTATGTAAGAAACTTCCTATGCTTGATGTGAAAGTTGGGCTTGAATTTGCGATATTTGTAAACATTAGGTATAGTTCCTGCGTTGATTGGGTCCACATGTCTTTTCAGAGTAGTTTGCATGATTTTGAAGGGCTGATATGAGGAAAAGATGAAAGATGGGAAAAAGGATGAAAGACATGTGGAACAATCACAACTTTTACGGAAGATTTCCGTAATATTATGCAGAGCGTTAGTAGTAGTAGTTCATAGTTAGTTAGTTTTTAGGTTAGATGTAGTTCCGAAGGCAGAGGTTTCATCCTTTGCCTTTTCTTTTTGCCCTAAAATTACTTTTCCCGGGACTTATGAGTAACTTGCATTTATGCAGGTATTGTCCCCTGAATCAGCACTTAAAGAGTATTTCGGCTACGAAGAATTCCGTCCTCTGCAACGTGAGATCATAGACTCTGTCCTTAACCAGGAAGATTGTCTAGTTATCATGCCCACTGGAGGAGGAAAATCTATTTGTTACCAAATTCCGGCTATTCTGATGCCGGGTATGACCATAGTCGTATCCCCTTTGATCGCTTTGATGAAAGATCAGGTGGAGGGCCTGAGAGCCAATGGGGTCAAAGCAGCTTTCCTCAATAGCAGCATTTCCAGTTCTGATCAGGCCGCTATGCTCAAGGAAATTGAGCTGGCAGAGATTGATTTACTCTATGTTTCCCCTGAAAAAGCGTTAACAGAAGACTTTGGTCAACTATTGCGTAGGGTGAAAATTGCCCTTTTTGCGATCGATGAGGCGCATTGTATTTCCTCATGGGGGCATGACTTTCGTCCGGAATATACCCAGCTCAGCTATTTCAAGCGGATGTTTCCTCATGTACCCGTCATCGCCCTTACGGCAACCGCTGATAAAATTACACGCAGAGATATCATCAAACAGTTGGCGCTACCAGGCCCCAAAGTTTACCTTTCTTCTTTTGACCGCCCCAATCTTAGTCTCACTGTGCTTCCAGGCAGAAGAAGATTCGAGCAAATCACAGAATTTATAAGGCTGAGACCTGATCAGTCGGGCATTATTTATTGCACAGCTCGGAAAACTACAGAAAGTCTGGCGAAAAAATTACAGGACGCGGGTTTTCCCGCTGCCTGTTATCATGCGGGTATGTCCCCCGATAGACGTTCTAAAACACAGGAGCGATTTATTAATGACGAAGTCCCGATTATAGTTGCTACGATAGCCTTTGGAATGGGTATCGATAAATCCAATGTCCGCTGGATCATTCATCACAACCTTCCCAAAAACATAGAAGGATACTATCAAGAGATTGGAAGGGCAGGACGCGATGGTCTGGATAGCGATACCGTACTATTCTATACCTATGCTGATGTGATGCAGCTCCATTATTTTATAGAAGGAAGTACCCAAAAAGAGCTTCAGTTGGCTAAACTAGAGCGTATGCAGGAATATGCCAATGCGCAGATTTGCCGGAGGAAAATTTTGCTAAGCTATTTTGGCGAATACTTGCAGGAAAATTGTGGCAATTGTGATGTGTGTAAAAATCCTCCTACTCGCTTTGATGGTACGGTTTTGGCTCAGAAAGCTCTCTCTGCAGTTGCCCGTGTGAGGGAGATGGTAGGAATCAATATGTTGATTGATATTCTGCGAGGTTCTGGTCGAAAAGAGATTGTGGAGAAAGGCTATGACCAGATCAAGACCTATGGGGCTGGAAGGGACATGAGTGTAAGCCATTGGCAAGAGGTAATTCGACAGCTATTGCATCAAGGCTTTATTGAGATTGCCTATGATCAGAAAAATGTGCTCAAGCTAACAGGGGCGAGTAGAGATGTATTATTTCTCGGGCGAAAGGTAATGCTGGTTCATCCGAGTGAAATGATGGCTATAAACCAAAAGCGTCAGGCCAGGATGCAAAAGCCAAAAACCAAAAAAGAAATTTGGGAGGAAGGTTTGCTGGTTTTTTTGAAAGAAGTAAGGAAGCAATTGGCAGATCAGGAAAGCATTGCGCCTTATCAGGTGATTGCAGATGTAGGATTGGAGGAGATGGTCTTTCAGCATCCTACCCATCCCGTAGATATGGCGCATATTAATGGGATGAGTAAACGTAAACTGGATCAATATGGTGAAACCTTTATGGAAAGCATCATTGAATATATCCGAACGCAGGATTATCTACCCAAGGGAACTTCAAATATTGTAAGCCTTTCCTATTACAATGAAGGCTATGGAGTGGATGAAATTGCGCAAAAAAGAAATATGTCTCCGGAAACGGTCATTAGTCATTTAGGGAGACTTTATGAAGAAGGTTACGAAATCGAGGCGGCCCGTGTGTTGGATCAACATCTGCTGGATCGTATCTATATGGCCTGTGAAAAATTAGGACCCAAGGCTTCTTCCAAAACCTATTTTAGCTATTTGGGCGGCGAAATTTCTTATGCTAAAATTCGGTTTGGGATAAGCACATTTAAGAAGGAATTAAATAACTGATTTGGTAAATTGCCGCCCCGTTTAATATTTCTGAATATGAGAATATTTGGCTTTCCGCTAGCACTTTTACTAATTACAACCCTCCTTTCCCCTTCCCTCTATGCCCAAAATCAATCGCAGGGACCAACCCCCAAGAAAAAGCTAGTTTTGGCACCTATCCCTGCAAAACAAATTACCGTGGGTAGAGAGCTAGTCATTCCGCTAAGAGCTACAAGTGGAAATGGACTTCCACTTACCTTTGAATTTAGTTGGACACGTGGAGGAGAAATAGATCAAACCACAGGTACTTTTATCTGGAAGCCCGGAGTAGAAGATATCGGTACACATCCCATTATCTTTACAGCTATCGAGGATCAGACAGAGGAGCAAACGAGCCAGGCAGCAATCATTACTGTCAAGGCTCCCCAATACCGTCCTCAAATTTCACTCACTTCAAGAACTGATCTTACCGGTAAATTGATCGAATTGCAAGAAGGAGAAAACTTCGCACTGGTGATCGAAGGATTGGATAAAAATAGAAATGATCAGTTGAAGCTGTCCTATTTTGTCGATCTGGATAAAGAAAAATTATTTGAAAATGCTTATTTCCAGGTCAATGATCGGGTAGCGACCTTTCTTTGGACTCCAACCAATGAGCAGGCAAAGAAGAAAAATTTCACCCTGACGTTTCGAGTAGAGGACAATAAAGGTCTTGCAAATGAAAAGAACCTCTATTTCCTCGTAGAAGACATTGAACACCCGCCTGTTTTCCGCAATCCCACTCGTACTTATGTATTCGGTGAGGATAAAAGTTCCTCTTTTCAGGTAAAGGCCACAGATGAAGATGGAGAAAGGATTGTATATGGTATTCAGTCAGGAAATATCCGAAATGGAGATTATTCTTTCGATAGAAATACGGGGAAATTTCAGTGGAAACCGGGCTTTACCTACGCAAAAGCTTCTAGCGGTTATCCTCTGATTTTTTCTGCCAGTGATGGAAGTTATACGGTATTTGATACCATTATGGTGCGGGTAGCTGCCAACAATTATCCCCCAAAAATTGCCCAGATTCGAAATCAGGAGATTTTTGAAAACGAGGAATTACTCATAACCCTTGATGTACAGGATCGAAATGGTCTGGAAGACATAGAGCTCAGTCTGGTTAATGATGGAGGGATAAATGGATACGAATTTGTACCAGAAGAACGAAAATTTAGCTGGAAGCCTGGCTTCGATTTTGTCAAACAACAAGGCAGCAAAAGAAATATCACCCTACACTTTCGGGTCACAGATGGGGAACTCTCAGATGAGCAAAGTTTGAATATCACCATTCTGGATAGAGACGATCCAGAGGAGACCCAAAAGACCTATGGCCAAAGTCTACAGGCCGCAAAAGACATCTATGATAAATTGATCCGCATCGATAATCACCTGGGTCTGGTTATCAAGAAAAAACGTAACTGGAATACCTTCTTTGATATCTCGACGATTGCAGTAGGGGTATTTACCGGTATCGCCAGTTCCAATATTGCCTCTGAAGGTTTACAAAATGCTTCGGCTCCTATTGGTGCAGCTGCGACCTCCCTGATTGGTATTCGCAACATCGCCAATAAGTCTTTGGACAAAATCGTCAATCTCAAAGCACAGGTGATTTCTTTAACCGGAAAAATCCAACTTAGCATCAATGGGATGGAAGGGAAATTTGGAAGCGATCCTTCTTTCTCCGTTGTAGAACAGGACGATTTTAAGAAAGAGCTAAGAGAACTGGTGGAAAAAGTAGAGAAGTATGAAGAGGAACGGGTAAATATTATGGCTATCTATGCCAATTTACCGATCAAATCTATGGATGCACCCAAGAAAAGCGGAGGTTTTTTCAAGCGGAAAAAGTAATTGCAGCTAGCTTTTCTTAGGAAATACAGGATAACATGATACCTTTTTGGGAAAATTGCGTCCCAAATGCGGAGACAAAAGAATAAAAAAATACTAATTTGTTTCTGGAAACAAGCCTATACACAAAATGAAAGACGAATTCATAGACCACATAGTAAGCGGATATACCTTCAAAGGAGATTCTTTGACCCTGGGTGCTGCCGTTTTTGAAGGAGAAGTACAAACCGGAACCTATATTTCTGTTCCACTCAAAACCCTCAATCGTCATGGCCTGATTGCCGGCGCGACAGGTACTGGTAAAACCAAGACTCTGCAGATCGTTGCTGAACAACTGGCAAATCAGGGGATTCCTTCTCTGCTTATGGACATTAAAGGGGACCTTAGTGGAATTGCGGTTCCCAGTGGAGGTCACCCGAAAATTGATGAGCGTCATACGGAGATAGGCTTTCCTTTTGAAGCTGCAGGATCGACCGTAGAATTGCTTTCTATTTCTGACGAACCTGGGGTCAAACTTCGAGCTACCGTTACGGAATTTGGGCCGGTTTTATTTTCGAAAATATTAGGACTCAATGATAACCAGGCAGGGGTCGTTTCAGTGGTGTTTAAATACTGCGATGATAACGGTTTGCCTTTGCTGGACCTGCCAGACTTTAAAAAGACCCTGCAATACCTGACCAATGAAGGAAAGGAAGAAATGCAGAAAGAATATGGTCGTCTTTCTACTGCCTCTGTAGGAGCTATTATGCGTAAGTTAATCACAATAGAGCAGCAAGGAGCGGATCGATTCTTTGGAGAGCCTTCCTTTGACGTGGAGGATTTGGTACGTATTGATGATGAAGGGAAAGGGATTGTATCCATTATTCGCCTGACAGATATCCAGGACCGCCCAGCTATGTTCTCAACCTTTATGATGAGCTTGCTGGCGGAAGTATATTCTACCTTTCCGGAACAAGGAGATTCTGACCGTCCGGAATTAGTGATTTTTATAGATGAAGCCCACCTGATTTTCGAGGAGGCTTCAGATGAGTTGTTGGATCAGATAGAAGCTATTATCAAGCTGATTCGTTCCAAAGGCGTAGGCATCTTCTTTGTAACCCAAAATCCGGCTGATATACCAGATGATGTATTGGGACAGTTAGGATTAAAGATTCAGCATGCGCTACGTGCTTTCACCGCCAAAGATCGTAAAGCCATCAAGCTGGCAGCGGAAAACTTTCCGCTTACCAAATTCTATGATACCGAAGATGTACTCACCGCTTTGGGTATTGGAGAAGCTTTTGTGACAGCTTTAAATGAAAAGGGAATTCCTACTCCTTTGGCCTATACCATGCTGCGCGCACCCCAATCTCGTATGGATGTTTTGACCCAGGGAGAGATTGATGATATCGTTAAAAGCTCTCGTCTGGTGAGAGAATATAATAAAGATGTAGATCGGGAAAGTGCTTATGAAATTCTCAATAAGAAGATCGAAGAATTTAATGCGGAAGAAGCTCAGGAGAAGAGAAAGGCAGAAAAAGAAAAAGCCCGTAGTAGTTCTTCAAGAAGAAGGGTAAAGAAGGAAGAAACTGCTTTCGAAGCCATTTCCAAGAATACCATGGTAAGACAGATCGGACGTACCGTGGCCAGAGAATTGACACGTGGTTTGCTAGGAGTGTTGGGAATTAAGAAGACGAGTCGCAGAAGAAGATAAAAGCAGATAGATTACCATATATGTATAGGGACAGATTATAATCTGTCCCTGATTTTTTTATAATTCCGTCATTTCCAGATTCCTCCATCTGACCTTTATTCCGCCTCCATCGTGAATTTGTAAGGCGATTGATCCCATTGCCTCTCCAATCTTTTCGTCGTAAAAATCTACTTTGGGATTGCCATTGAGCCAGGTTTGTACATGATCCCCAACCACTTTGATCCGCATCTGGTTCCATTCGCCCATCTTCAAATCGCCTTCTTCCTCATCCGGAATTTGCTTTAACCAGCCTCTACCATAAGATTCATACACGCCGCCTGTATCGTGATTGGGAGGAGCCACTTCTACCTGCCAGCCACTAATTTTTACACTCCCGTCCTCTACAGACGAACGGAAAAAGACTCCGCTATTTCCATTGGCTTCCTGTTTAAATTCCAGGCTGAGGTCAAAATCCTTGAAAGTCTTTTCTGTTTTCAGATATCCGTATGCAGCATCTGGTCCGCTTTCACAAACCAACAATCCATCTTCCACATACCATTTCTCGGTGCCGTGTACGATCCATCCGCTAAGGTCTGTTCCATTAAACAAGCTCATGGATTCTACTTTTACTTCTTCAGCTGGTGGACTGTCAGAAGTCTCTGTTGTATTAGTTGTTGAACTGGATTGGGAGCAGGAAACTGCTAGAAAGATCAGAATAGTGAGTAGTGTAGTGAGTTTTTGCATGAGGTTTTTAGCTTAAATCAAATTCTTGGGGCTCGCTAACGGATTCTCGGACAATGCCTGCACTTATTCGAAAGCCCCGATTTAAATAAGGCATGGCAGCTAGTTTTACCGATGTAAACAACAAGTAACACATTAATCGAGAAAAAAATGAAACGATTCACACAAATAGCTACAACGATTTTTCTGGCCATGCTTTTTTCATTTTCCGCTTTTGCACAAGGCCGCTGGTATGAAGATCAAACACATTTGAACGTGATGGCACCTTCAGGCTTGAGTTTGCGGACAGAAGCAGACCTTAGTGGAAAAAGATTGATGGTCATCCCTTTTGGAATGGAGGTTAGGCATCATGGAAAAGTAGGGTCTTTGGTAAGCATTGGGGCTGCAGAAGGATATTGGAGAAAGATCAGCTATAGAGGAAAAACGGGCTATGCATTCGGGCCTTACCTCAGTCCTCTCAAGCAAGTGCAATCTACCGATATGAATCGGGAAGTACGCCTGGAATACGGTTCTCATTGCACGGGCGATGTAAATTATGATCCTAAGCTGCACTGGTATGGCTTTGAGTGGGATTGGGAAAGTGGCAAAGGAAAGATGACTGCCATCAAGCCTGAACTTTTATTGCATGGAATGGGTAAGGATGAAATGATGGAAATGTCAGATTACTGGTTGCAGGACACTAGTTTGGAAAGAGGAGCCCGTTTTATGATTGGGAGTAAAGTGCGATTAGAAGAAAGAATGCATATCAAAGACTACAGCCCAGTCGAATACCTCGATTTAGCTAATCAGGATACTACTTTGCAAATAGGAGCCATGAAGATTCAGGTAAACGTTCATGTTGAGAATAAGACAATGCTTCGTGAGAATCCATGGGAACTGGGCTACAAGGATACCCCGTATTTTAGTTTGAAAATAAGCTATAAAGGAAAATCCCAAAAACTCGATCTCCACAAGATGCTTGAGTTCCTGAATCCAGAGGAGAAAAAGTATTACTGGTCTTCTGTGATCCTTGAATATGCGGGAGATCTGGATGGAGATAATATTCCTGACTTACTGTTCCGAGCGGGAAGAGGAGAAGAAGGAGGGGCAACTTACTTATACCTCAGTCGCTATGCTGAGCCAGGCAATATCCTCAAACGAGTGGCAAGTAGAGAAGGCGGATACTGCTGTTAAATTTCATCATCACCCTTTAAACCAAATATTATGTTCTCATTCAAATATATTTCTCTCCTAATCGTCAAATGCATATTTCTGGGCCTCTTTTATTATCCCGCCTATGCCAGCCAAAATCATAACAAAACTGATGAAAGGATTTGCGTGGAAAGCCCCTTGGGACTAAGCCTTAGAAAAGCTCCTCGCATAGATGCAGAACGGATCGGGATTATCCCCTGTGACGAAGAAGTAATTTCTATGGGAAGTAAAGGAAGCATTCAGCAGATTGAATGTATGAAAGGTCGATGGGAAAAAGTGGAATATAAAGGGGTGAGGGGCTATGTTTTTTTTACTTCGTAGCCCCATCTTTGACCCACCGCCTCAAGTCCACATTCCCTTGACCTTCGGAACAAGGGAATGCCCGCAAAGCCCAAAAAACTCAAGTTGCCATCCACGCGTTGTTTCCATTCAACAAAAGGGAAACGAGGCCAGCAGCGGAAGGGTTCCGGAAGGACCCCAAAGTACAATCATGGAAGGGGATATAGGCCTTCGGGCCTTTCCCTGTTTCCGCTTTTCCTGCGGGCCGAAATATCAGGAATTCGGTAATTCAAAAAAGTTTTCCACATGTAATGATTGCCCCTGCACTGCTTTGGCTAATGCTATCTACGGGGGTAATTTTGAATACACAATCCAGAACTTTATGTACTTCGATAAACTACGATTTCCCCCACTTTATATGTGGAGAGCTCTTACTTTTGCCTCGATCATGCTACTGGTTTACCAGGAAGGTCCCAATTGGATCTATTACGCAAATAGCCGTACGATTACGGAAACGCAGATTCAAAATTGGTACCGCATGTACAATCTTCTTGGTACCGATCCCGAAAAATATGCAGACGACCTCGCAATCTGCGAGATTTGGTTTTCCGTTCATGGAATCAGTAGCCCTTCCGCCAAAGGGGTGAAAGGTTTGTCCCAAAAATGGCAGGATATTTTATCCTACTGGCAGGGCTATAAAAGATAAAAGGGCAACAAGATTGCTGCCCTTTCGAAGTATCTTAGTTCAAAAAAGGATCTGAAAATTTATCGTCTTCAATAAGTACCTGATCTGTCAGGGTTTCCAGAAATGCGACCAGCGCTTCCCGCTCAGCATTTGTCAAATCCAATCTGATAGGTGTTCCATTTCTTCCTGGCATTCTCAAGCGATTATCAAGTGCCGGACCAGCTTGAATTCCATCAGCATAATGGTCCACGACTTCTCTTAGTGTCGCGAATCTCCCATCATGCATATATCCTCCTGCCACTGCCACATTTTTTAGGGAAGGAGATTTGAAGGTTACCGTTTCACCAGCATCGAGGCCATTACTTCTGGAATTATTCCCTAAAGCAAAAGTAGGCGCCTGGTGGCAGGTATTACATGAGTTTCCCCCTCCCATGCCTCCTTGTCCTCCTGTTGCCAGAAAGATGCGTTTACCCAGATTTTCTTCTGCAGTAAAATTGGGAAAGTCTGCACCGAGATTATTACCCATTTGTCCAGGGGTGTAAACTGACGCAAAACCATTATCAAACTTCGAATTTACGGAGATCATACTCCTGATAAATTGAGCCAGGGCTCTTTGCACGCGATCTTCACTGATTTCCTCACTGCCAAATGCTCTTTCAAACAATATTGGATAATAGGGGAGGGCAGCCATTTTTTCTGTGAGAGAATCCATCCCTCCAAATAATTCAGTGAATCCCATTTCGACCCCATCCTGAATAGGCTGTGTACTTTGATCTTCGAGGTCCTCAGCTCTTTTGTCCCAAAACATACGGGCGCCTGTAAAGAAATTAGTATTTCCCAAACGCATGGAGTGAGCACCGGTCAGCCCGCCATCAAATCCTTCACTAAATCGATCCGGATCAGTAAAACCGGTTTCCTGTGTATGACAGGAAGCACAGGCAATGGTATTATTGATGCTTAGGCTTTTATCATAAAATAAAACCCTTCCTAAAGTCGCTCCATCATTTGTGATAGGATTAGCTAAAGGAGTATTATCATTTCCTCTGACCTGCGCATTGTAGTGAGCAGGATATGTAGGGTCGGCATAATTCTCCGGAGAATTCAGGTCGATCAAAAGATGTTCGGCTATAATTTCTTCAGAGGTTTTAGGCTCATCTATTGGATCTTCGGGGTCAGGACCAGGCAGATCGACTCCTTCACAGGAGAATAAAATTAAAGCCATAAGTAGAGAACTAGAGAGTAAATTGCGTGAAAAGTGAGTGATTAACATATGTTGTTCGTTGAATATATCAGGGATTAAAGTCCATTAATCGCCCGGTGGCATTCTCGGTCCTGGAGGGCCGCCTGGTCCATGGGGGCCTCCTGGTCTTCTTCCACCGGAGGGAGTTCTAAACATTGCATTAATGACCTTAGAGAAGTTCTTTAGTTGCTCATCATTGCAAAGGTTTTTGATATCCTCGAGATGTTGATAGGTGAGCAAAATTCTCTCTTTCTCAACTTCCAGGATCTTCTCCATTTTTGTGTCCAGACTTTTATCGACGCTATCTCGTGTACTAGCTTTTAGAAAATTTACTACTGCATCATCTTTTTTTCTCTGCAATCTCGTGATGGCTTGATGGTGTCTTCTTCCCATCTTTTTATATTGATCCTTTTGCGCTTCGCTAAAGTCCAGTATATCCGCCACCAATTCAGGAATCGGTTTACCCGGAGGTCTATGCTTGCCAGGACCTAAAATATTAGGTCCAAAGATGAATGCTAATAATACGAGGTTCAGGACTACCATTGTCCCTACCAGAATTTTAAAAAGTAGATTCTGCTTCATTCCCGTAAATATTTAGATTGTCCTGAAAAACAACTGAATAGGAGTAGTCATCCTGAGACGTGGTTTCAGCTATAGAATTGCTTCCCTGCTGATTTAATTCAGATATAGCCAGAATATTCAGAGAAAGAAGCAAGGCCAGGGAAGCGAAAGCTAATGCCAATGTTCTTTTTCCGATAAATACTTGATCGGAAAATGTATTGGTACTTTCGATTTTTTGTTTGATTTTGGCGAAAAGGAAAGGATTAGGCTCGGCAGCTGATTTGGCTTCGAGACTATTCATTACCTCATTCATCCATTGCTCTTTTTTGGGGTCCATATCCATTTGACGATATCTTTTAGGAATTCCTTTCCTCCTCGTAAAATTTTTCCAGTTTTTTTCGAAGGTTCCCTTTCGCCCGCTGCAAAAGGGATTCACATGCCTTAAGTTTAATTTTCATAATGTCTGCAACTTCCTTTCTGGGAAGCTCTTCTACGAAACTCAGGATAAAGGCATTTTTCTGATTTTCCGGTAAAGTTTCAATTGCCCGGAACAAGATAGTAGCTTTTTCCTGATTCTCAGCCAATATCCCTGGATGTTTGAAATCCGGAAGATCAAGGGCTTCATCCTTTTCTCCTCCCCACAATCTCTGAATCTGAGCAAAACGTTTTTTTCGCTTTTTATATCTCAGAAAATCCAAACTCTTATTAATACAGATTCTGTATACCCAGGTGCTTAAGCTTGATTTTCCCTGAAATTTCTGGGCCGAATTAAATACCTCGACGAAAACATCCTGGGTAATTTCCTCTGCATCTTCTTCATTTTGGGTATAGCTCAAACAGGTATTATATACCTTGCTTTTATAAGCCTCATAAAAGGACTCAAAGGCCTGAGGGTCTTTGGCTATAATTGCTTTTAAGAGTGCTTGGTCTTGATTCAAAATAAAGGTAAAGACTCAGAGAATCGGTGAAAAAAGGCAGAATTGGAAGAAATTGGAAATCAAAAATGCCCTTATTTTAATATTTTGAAAAGGATTTGCTGAGAAAAATAGAATAAATGATTTTTTTGTAAATATGAAGCACTCCATGCTACATGATTTGATAGCCATGCTGCTCCTCCTTCTATTGGGAGGCTATTACCTAACTTATCGTGAAGTCTTTTCTGCCTTACCTTATGAGGATGCTGCAATCCTTATGAGGTATATTGATCATCTGGCAAATGGTCATGGTATTGTATGGAATATAGGTGAGCCACCTATCGATGGAGGAACTGATTTCCTTTTTCTGATTTTAGCAGCATTTATCCAAAAGTCAGGATTGAGTACCGAATCGGCTGTATTATTTTTAAATCTAATTGGCTACTTCGCGACCCCCATGATCGTATTTCTCTGTTGGAAACGGATGGGAAACAAAAGTTGGCTGTCTTTTATTATAGCTAGTTTGACATTGTTGGGGCCAGCTTACGCTTATATAGAAGCAGGTTTTGCCACTCCTTTTTTTGGATTTCTAACTGCGCTTTGCTCCTTTTTCTGCCTATTATATGTAGATAAGCCTAATGGACGATTTGGGGCCTCTGCTTTCGGTATAAGTGCACTTTTATTGGCCTTATGTAGACCTGAGGGCGTTTTTTTATCGGCTTTCCTTGTATTGGGAGTAGTAGTTTATTTAGGGAGGAAAAAGAGTATTCAGTTGGTTAAATCATACGCTGTTTGGGTGATTGCAGTAGGTAGTATTTATCTGATTTGGCATTATGTTTATTTTGGACATCTCTTACCCAATCCATTCTACAAAAAAGGGGGAGGAGTATTGTATTGGGGGAGTCTTATTGAGGCGGGGAAAAATGTTTCCTTTCTGTTGCACCCCCTTGCTTTGACTTTTTTTGCCTTGCTTTATGTGAGGGTGGGAGTAAAACAGAGGTCGCTTATTTTATTACTCATCCCTATTGTAGGATTTAGCCTCATATGGGTACTGCTCTCTAATGAGATGAATTATATGATGCGATTTCAGTTTGCGGTCTTTCCCCTTGCCGCTACATTGAGTGCATACCTTATAGGGAATTTACCTGAAAATACCTTTGGAAGTCTAAAAGGAAGGATACTTGCCGCTATCATATTGTTCATATCTGTTATTCACTATTTGGGTTACTTCCCGTCAGAAGCAAAGCTAAAAGATGGAAGATTCGAGGTTGCCAAGTTATTAAATGAGTATACTAATGAAGGATATAGTATAGCCCTTTCTGAAGCGGGTTTGTTGCCTTTTTACTCTGGATGGCGGTGTTTGGATAGCTGGGGATTGAATGATCACCGAATAGCGCTGGATGGGGTGATTGCTGGAACATATTTGGCCAACTTTCAGCCTGATCTGATAATGTACGATGCCTATGAGGAATCAGGAATAACGAATATAAATCCGATTTGGGCAAGTTATGGAGATATGATAGACACGCTCGATGATTTTATCGAGAAAGAGGAATTCGAACTGATTGCAAAATATTCCTCGCCCCTGAAAGACCATGCTCACTATTACTTCATCAATCCTCGTATTCCAGATGCTGCAGAAATAAAGGATAAGATTCGGACTTCGAATTATTTCTGGTATGAATATGGAAGAGTTGTAGAACCAGAATTTTGAGCCTATGGAATCCAGTAGTCCGGTTTTTCTAATTCGCTTCCCAAGACAATGCTACAATCTCTGCATTCTGGAAATTGTGGGCGAAAAGGAATGGCAGAGCACTTGGGATCAATAAAGCGATTCAGAATATCCGGATTGCAGAAATATCTTTTATAGGATACTGAGGCCACAGAGAAAAAGCCAAGGATTTGCTCATTCTCATCTGCTGGATTGAATAAATTCCCTTTTACGGTACCAGGAGGCGGATCAAATAGGCTACCACCAGTATTTAGGATTTCCTGAATATTTGACCAATAGGTGTATTCTTCTTCGCTTATGCTAAACTGTCGGATGTGGAAACAATATTGCCAGGCAAAACGAGAGTCCAGCGCCATAGAGAGGATTTTCTTCTTTCGTAGTTCATTCCCTTCAATTTCTCGCGCATCCAATAATTCCAATTGATTAAAATCGAGGGTCTCACTTATGTAGCACCATTTGGTCGAAAGGGCCATAGGATAATTTTCGTGGAACTCAAACTGCCCCCCTGTCCTCCAACGGAAAAAAGGACGATCCTGGGAATCCAGTTCCGAGTCGATTTTTACGATCAATTCTACTGTGGTGCTTACATTTCCGGCTGTATTTATAAAGGTCCTTTCAATTTGCTCAAAATCGATGCCCATAAGTTCATTTCTCCTGGGCATGATGATCGGCTTTGAACGAATCTCTGTCCCATCAGGAAGGGATACTTCTAATTGATAGGTTTGCCCAACATCTCCCGCCATCAAGCGCTCATAGGTTCCTTCTGCTTCTGTAGATTCTTCAAATGAAAAAAAATTGCCCACACCATCCCTGATTCCTACACTTGCTCCACTAATTGGAGGCTGGATATTATCATTCCCCACCCCAAAAACAGAACTATTGGAAAGGCTAATGCTATGTACCCTTAGGCTATCACTAATGAAACCATCCACCGTGATTTTAGCCTGATCAGCATCTATATCCAGACGTATTTCATCTATGCATGCCGAAAATAGGAATACACCCAGGCCGAGGAGAAGAAACTTCTTTATATTAGGGAGAAAGAGATTCATACTTAGAAACTAAAGTTATAAGTGATGGCTGGGAAAACAGTTCCGAGTACGGCAATTCTAAAGGCAGTAACTCTTTGTGAAGGTCTTTGTTGGAAGAATACAGAATAGGCATTCCTTCTTCCGTACAAATTATAGACGGTAAAGGTCCAACTACTTTTCCATCTTTTGATTCGCTTGCTTCTAAAACTGGTGGTATAGGCGAAATCTAATCTATGATAATCCGGGATGCGAAATCCATTTCTGTCAGAGTAAACCGGGATATTCAGAATATTGGAGTTGCGAAATGAGCTTACGGGGGCTGTGGTAGGTCTGCCCGTGCTATAGGTGAAATTGACCGAAATATTGTTTCGGGGGTTTATCTGATAGAAATAGTTGAAGTTCAGAATATGGGGTTTGTCGAAATTTGAAGGATACCAGGCTCCATCATTTATCCCGCCTTGCTCCGCATTTTCTTCTACTTGCCGTTGCGTTCTCGAATAGGTATAGTTTCCTTCAAACTGATGTTTCCCACTCTTTTTATTAAAATAAAATTCTATGCCATAAGATCTCCCCTGACCAACCAGAAGTTCTGTCTCCACACTTTCGTTGAGTAGTAGATTGGCAAAATCTTTATATTCTATCAATCGATGAATATCCCTATAAAAAGCTTCTACAGAGCTTTCAATTTTTCCATCCAAAAATTCTTGAAAGTAGCCAATAGAATAGTTGTCTGCGAAATTGGGTTCGATATGATAATTGCTTAATTGCCAAATAGCGATCGGGGCAGCAGAGGCAGTATTGGATATTTGACTGATAAATTGATAAGAGCGATGGTAGCCCATTTTGATGGCTTTATTTTCCCCCATATTTAGTTTAAGAGAGATTCTGGGTTCCAAAGCACTATAAGAAGCAATTTCTTCTCCTTCCCCAAAAATAAGTGAATCTCTAACGGAAAAAGATGATTTGGGAAGCTCTTCTTCGTATAGATAAACCCGACCTGGACCAAAATTGCGGAACTGAGAATAGCGAATGCCCAGTGAAACATTCAACCAGTCCCCGATTGCAAATTTTTCTTCTGCATAAGCACTTAGGGTAAGGCCTTTTTCGATAGGTAATTCTTTAGGTAAAATTTGAGATTCACTATTCAGGGGATTCAATGTCCCTGGCGAAACCTGGCTATAGTCTCCTTCTATTCCAAAGGTGAAAGAGTGATTTTCAGTAAAAGAAATGAGATCATTTAGGCGAAATCGGAGATAGTCGATTTTCGTTTCAAATACTGATTGCGTATTTCCCTGAACATCAAAAAGGGAACTCACATACCTACCCACACTTGCATCCAGATTTAAACTATTCTTTTTGCCGATCAGCTGTCGTACATAAGCCCTACCCGTATATGTTTCGTAGTCCAGTTTTACTTCTTCGGCAAATTGAAAATCATCATAGCTTGTAAAAAGACTGAACCCCGCAAAAGTTGAGGGAGTGAGTTGTGCATCTATTTTGGCGGTTATATCATAAAAGAAAGCCTCACTTTTTTTTAGATCGATATTTCTAGAAGACTGCAGAATCCAATCCAGATAACTGGCTCTTGCCCCAATGAGAAAGGAACTTTTTCCTTTTTTTATAGGTCCTTCCAGGCTCAATCGAGAAGAAGCGATTCCCAAGCCCCCTTTTGTATTGAATTTTTCTTTGTCCCCTTCCCTTAGCTTTACATCTAGGACTGAAGAGAGTCTACCTCCATATTTTGCAGGGACTCCTCCTTTATATAACTGAAATTCAGAAAGCAAATCCGGATGAAAAAGAGAATAAAATCCAAGAGCATGCGTGGGATTGTAGATTAACGCTCCATCCTGAAGAATCAGGTTTTCGTCAGCATTACCCCCCCGTACATTAAAACCGGAAGCTCCTTCTCCGACACTACTTACTCCTGATAGTGATTGTAAGCTGCGCAGGACATCTGTTTCTCCCAAAAGCCGAGCCTTCCGCTCCATTTGTAGGACAGACATTCTCTCCAACCCACCTATTTCTCTTTTTACCTGACTGCTAGCGCTTTCGTCCTCTATCACTACTTCATCCATTTCAAATTCTACTGGGACCATTACTATAGGTAAGTTCCCATCCGCATAGAGTTTGATCTCGAAATATCTTTTCTGGTAACCAAAGAGAGAAACTTTGATGAAATGTTTCCCAGGGGGTAATTTTAGATTGTATCTGCCGGTAGATTTTGAAAAACTTCCTTTCGATATCGCTTCAACCGCGATAGCTACACCTGTCAATCCCTGGCCCGTATTAGCATTTATGACAGTTCCGCTAAGTTTATATTCCTCTGCGGTGGCAGATTCTTCTTGCCCAAAGGTTTGGTATTGGACACTATCCTGTGTTTGGGAATGCAAAAGAGGAAAGTAGAGGCCCATACATATCAGGAAGAAAAGTTTCCTGATGGATGAATTGTAGGTAGAGGTAGTTAGCAATGTATTTATTTTCGAATGGGATGATGGACAAATATTAATTTCCCCTGAATTTTCTGCCCCAAAAGAGGAAAAATTCCTATCAAAGATACATTAAATTTTAGCTTATTGTAAATTTGACCATAATATTAAAGGATGAAATTTTAACTTGCTTTTCAATCCCGCAAATTCTCATATGAAAGTCTCCTTTCGTCTGCTTTTTATTTTTCTTTTTGTGTTGGCTTCCTGTAGTCAGAAAAAGGAGAAATATAGACTAGAGTGGAAAAAGAGTTTCTCCAGTCTTGGGACCAATTCTTCTATAAAATGTACGGATCTTACGGCTGATGGAATTTTAGATTTGGTGATCGGGGCAGGAAAAAATGAATTCCAGAATTCTGACTCTGCGGTTATTGCTATCAATGGGAAAAATGGGAAAATTTTATGGACAGTGGACGGAGTGGATCAAATGGTAGGCTCGGCTACCTTTCTGGATATAAATGGAGATGATACTGAGGATGTAATTATTGGGGGGCGCAGTGCTCAGCTTTTAGCAATAAATGGAAAGACAGGAAAAAAAATTTGGCAGTTTGATAAAGAAAAATTCCAGGGGCCTATTTCTGAATATTTACGCTATAACTTTTACAATTCTCAACTTATTCCAGATCAGGATGGAGATGGATTGCAGGATCTTTTACTGGCACATGGGGGAAATGTGAATGCTGCGCCAAATTCCGAAAAAGGCAGATATCCCGGGATATTAGCTGTGATGAGTTCTGCTTCTGGTTCCGTACTTGCTGCTGATACTATGCCAGATGGAAAGGAAACCTATATGTCTCCCCTGGTTTATGAATTCGGAGAAGTTGAGGGCTTGAAAATAATTTTTGGAACAGGTGGGGAAACTATCGGCGGCTCATTATATATAGTAGGTCTCGAGCAGCTAATGAATTCAGACATTTCAACTGCTATAGTTTTATATAAAGAGGCAAAGCATGGATATATTGCTCCCCCCCTTTTGGTTGATGTTAATAAGGATGGTCGCAAAGAAATCATATCCATTTCGCATAATGGAAGATATGGAGTACACGATAGTAAAACGGGGAAACTCCTGAGAACACAGGTATTTGAGAACCTAGAAGCCAATATCAGCCCATGTCCAGGCTATTTCAATGAAGATAAGTATCCTGACATCTTTTTATCTCTAAGCGAAGGAGTTTGGCCAAAAAATACTGGACAGAAGCAGTTTATCATTAGTGGAAAGGATGGGAAGATTCTATGGGAAGAAAATCTAGGTTGCTTTGGTTTTAGCAGTCCCCTGAGCTATGATGTCGATGGAGATGGGTATCAGGAAGCCATTTGGACCGTCAATGAGTATAATTGTAAAGGCTTATATGCGGCAGATGGTTCTCACTACCTTTTATACAAGGACTTGAATCACGCACGAAAAGAGATCATGAGCCCTAAAATCCCGGGCAAAAATGTAGCTTCGACCCCCTGGCTTGGAGACCTGGACGGAGATGGCCTGTTGGATATACTCTATTGTGTACAAGCCAATACCTCTGTTGTCCATCAATATTTTGGTTTTATGATAGTACGGAGTAAAACGCAGATACCAATTTCCCCCAAGGATAATTGGGGGCAATATATGGGGCCAAGTGGAAGAGGAGTTTATTAGATGAGAAAAAGAATAATTCCAATTGTAAAGCTTGCAGCTCCCAGTGTAATGGTCCTTTTGGACTTTCCTCCCAAAACCAGAGTCGTAAAGGCAAGCAGAGAAAGTACAATTAGCAAGTAGAATTTATAATCAAAAAAAGGCCGAATGGGTTCGAGTAAAAAGATTCTATTATCCTTATAAACCCGAATGGATGCAAGCCTGCCTTTAAAGTAAGACCTTTCCAACTGAACTTCTGTATCAAAATTGAATACTTCTCGATCCTTTTGTCTGACAAAAAACTTATAGCTCTGGTAATAATGTTTTCGTGCAAAGACCTGAATATCCCCACCTTCGGAAGTAACGGTCTCAACTACCTTCAATTTCTCTGACACAACTTTTACGAAATAGTCTGTGAGGTTGTAGCTTGCAAAAAGTAAGAGGATAAAGGTCATCATCTTGATGATGCCTGCATATTTTCTATACGTGAGTTCTTCTTCGCTGAGTTCTTTTTCGTCCCAATTGTAAGTTGAATCTCTCGGCGGCGGAGGAGGGTAATTTCGCTTTCGTTCTCGGGCACCACTAGATGGTCCACTACTACCACGATACCTCATACGCTGTGAATACATAGTTCGCCCATATCTGCTAGCTCTTTTTGCGCGTGTTAGTTCTATGCGTTCATTTAAGCCGACAGATTTTTTATGAGGATTATAGAAGGCTTTGTAACGAATGTCGTATTTCGCTCGTTCTTTTGGATTATTAAGCACATGATAGGCCTCATTTAGGTTCAGGAATTGCTCATGTGCCTGAGGGGCGGGATTTTGATCCGGATGAAGCTTTAGGGCAAGTTCTCTATAGGCCGTTTTTATCTCCGAATGACTTGCCGTAGGTGGTAAGCCAAACAATTTATAATAATCCTGAAAGGGTTTTTTCTTCGGAGGAGGCATAAGAGGTCTTCAAGAAGGCTATCTAAGTTACTATTTTCAAAGAAAATTAGCGAATTTGGTTCCTGAATAATGATGTATGGAAGATAATAAAGCACATATATTATATGTGGATGATGAACGACAAAATCTGGTTTCTTTCAAAGCCAGTTTCCGACATCATTACCAGGTCTCAATAGCCCAGGGAGGGAGCGAAGCTTTGCAGATACTGGATCAGGCTGATGGAATATCACTCATTATCAGCGATCAGCGGATGCCTCAAATGAGTGGAGTAGAGTTTTTAGAACAAGTACAGGCAAAGCATCCGGAAGCCGTTCGTATGATCATGACGGGCTACAGCGATATTGAAGCTGTAATCCAGGCCATCAATAAGGGCAAGATTTACTATTACATCACGAAGCCCTGGAACCTGGATGAATTAAAGATGATTATTGATAAAGCTCTGGATTCCTTTCGCCTACAACAGGAAAATCAGGTGCTGCATGCCGAGAAAGCTTTATTGGAGCTGAAAAACGCCAAACAGGAAAGAGAAAATATCCGATCTCGCTTTGAAGCCTTGAAAAATCAGGTTAATCCCCATTTTCTCTTCAATTCCCTCAATGCATTGAGCACCCTGGTTCATGAGGATGCGGATTTAGCAGAAAGTTTCATCCTGAAACTGACACGTATATATAGATATGTGCTGGATCTCAATGATAGAACCCTGATTTCTTTGGAAGACGAACTCGGATTTATTGATAACTATCTTTTTCTACAGCAAATACGCTTTGGTAATAATCTACGTCTCTACAGACAGGTAGATCGGGAAGCCTTGAGAAAAAAAGTTCCTCCATTGAGCTTACAATTATTAGTAGAGAATGCGATCAAGCATAATGTGATTTCCGCAGAAAATGCATTGACCATTGAATTGTTAGTGGAGGAAGGAGACACCCTTTTGGTCAGGAACAATTTGCAGAAGCGGCTCCGTAAAGTGGAGTCTACAGGGCTAGGTCTCAACAACCTTCGTTCCCGCTACCAACTTCTCTCAGATCGAATGCCTGAATTTGTGGAGGAAGAGAATGCCTGGCTTGCCAGAATTCCTTTGTTATAAGTCCCTGTTTTTTAGGTAAATAAAATTCTGCCTTGTGGACAGTACAGGAAAAAGGGTTTCCCAATTCATAAGCATAGGGGTAAATATTTCTAAATCTGAATATTTTTTTCGCAGCAATTTAGCCTGAGAGGATAAGAGGAAAAATCGAATTTTTTCGATGAGAAGCCTGCAAAAGCCTGATCCAGAATTCCTTATGAAGACGTAGGATTTTTGGAAAAAAATCATTTTTCTGTACAAATTCTAAATAAGTCTTCAATATTCTTACGCAAGCCAATTCTTTCTTTCTTTGTTATTTTTCGTATATTTCCGGCGTAATCAGTAAATAGCTCTTGTGTAGAATGGCCGGAACCCAAAAAATGTTCATTTTTGACTTAAATATTACATAAAGAATAAGTCATTACATTTTAATCGTAAATTAGCATCGTAATCCAATTGGGTTTGAGGGGATTGTAAGGGGGTTTTATGAGGATCTATAGTAAACTAGTTTTTCACTCGTTTATTTTTTCTTCATAACTATCATCTTACAGGATAATTCAGGTACAATCTTATTCGCTCAGTTATGAAAAGACAGGGATGTCTGTTCTTAATTCTCGTATTCTTGATTAACCTGCAGGTTGAAGCAGTAGCTTTTCCTACAGTTCCTGAAGAATATGAGCCTACCATTGAAGTTAATAACTCTACGTATAGTAATATTATTGTTTTCCCAGCAGTTGCAGGCAAATTACTGCATTTTGATGCTCGCCTGGAGGGAAGTAATGTCTTCCTTGATTGGGAGATTAAAGGAGATTTGAATACGAGTAGCTTTATTATAGAAAGAAAAACTCCCGAATCAGAGTTTTTAGCAATTGGTGGAGTAAGCGAATCAGGAGAGAGAGCAGAATTCCGCAGATATTCATTTAAAGATGAGTGGGAACTTGAAACAAATGTCAGAAGACAGTACCGACTCAAACAAAAATTTGAAGACGGAACTTTCACTTATCATCAGACGATTACTATATTAAGTGTACCAACAATAAGCTTAAAAGCCTTTCCAAGTCCGGTTAAAGATCAATTAAGTCTTAACCTGCCCGAAACCGAAAACAGAAGCTATACTGTTTCGTTTTTCAATGTATCTGGCGCTTTGCTGGATAAAGTTGAGATTAAAGCCAACTCCTTTGGAACTAAACTGCAAACCTTCGATATGAGCAGATTCAGTGCTGGAATGCTCTGGGTTCGTGTTCAGTCCGGCGAACAAAGCTGGGAACAGAAGATCATTAAGAACTAACACTCATACAAGAACGTTTACAAAAAACAGCCCGAATCGACGATTCGGGCTGTTTTTTTGATGTTTGCCCCTACACTAAAATTAAGTTCCAAAGCACGGATATTCCTCTCTCATACACTTCGGTCCAATAGTCCCTAACCTCCTCTGCATTCCAGACGTGTACTAAGTAATTGCTCTAATAATTAATGTTATGAAAGTACTCTTAAAATCAACTATCAAATACCTCGCAGCTTTTACCCTGATGCTGGGGATGGCTCAGATAAGTTTCGCGCAGGAATCCAGAGAAGCATCTCAGAGACTGATTGACGCAGAACAGGAACTGTACGAACTGATACAAGTAGATAAAAGATCACTCACCAAAGAGGAGAAGCAGATCTGGAAAAAGCAGAAAAGACATCTGCAGAGGATCATCGAAGAGGAGAAGGGGAGAGATGATTATTATAACTACAGAAGAAACAGAGATAGATTCAACTATTATGGACCTTATGGTAGATACGGATTTTACAACCCATTTTTCTATCGATATCCAAGAAGGATCATAGTAGTCCGACGATAAAAAACCTCAGTAGTGTTGTATATGTTTTGCCATTGAATAAGGCGGCCATGGGCCGCCTTTTTGGTTTTCACACGATGAGAAAATTGTAATTTTTAGGGAAGTCTGAGTTTGTCTCTCAAATGCAGATCCTCCGTATTATTTTTTGACCAGTAATCTGTGTTCATACTTTCCATAAGGCTGGCTTTGGTTACCAAATTTCTTGCATTAGGTCCATATCCACTTCTGCTACTTTCCTCCCAGGAAAGGATTTTATGTGGGAATGCTTTTCCAAAAACGATTTCCAGACTTCTTCCTGTTGAAGCATAGGATATTTTATAATGCATATTTTCCGACTTTTCTTCCAAACTGATATTTGCCTCTTCAGTTTTAAGTGCACGATGTCGTAGTCTGCTATGAATCACCGATGGGATCAGTTTTACTTTACCTATTGGCAATTCTGCTGGATTGATTCGGATTTTGTTCCAAAGTTCATCTTCCAGTAAGACTTTCTCCAATTGCTTATGTACATCACCTTCTGACTCAAAATAAGAGTAGCTGGACAATTCATAATGATCTTTTCGATTATTTAGCTGGGCAAATACATGTCCGCACCATTCCTGAGAACTCATGGTCGTTTTCAGACTATGCGGGTGCTTATCTACTTCGACTGGGGTAAAAATAGATTGCATGATAGAGTAGGGATAGATGCCCGTATTAAACTTTTTGGTGAGGTTTAATTTCAGAATCGGAACCCTGTCTGCCCCTGCACTCCCGGCATTATCCAATTTCACTTGTTTAATCTTAGAAAAGTCTTCTGTAACATAGACCAATACCGCATGTCCCTCATGGATTTCTCCATATCGGGCTTGCTCCAGTTTATAGCTGCTAATTTCTGCCTCTCCTTTGTACCAGTATTCATTGAAATTCTCGCTATAGGACTCAGTTTCGCTTTCTAGAGAAGTAAATTGTGCTGGAATCTCTTGTTGATTAGTTGCTTGTCGGTTCCTGCCTTCCTGGCAAGCCAAACTTGTAGCAAGGAGAAAGATTAAGGGGAAAGCAATTTTTTTCATTTCGATAGAGAATAAAGGTGAATGTGCCCAAATTAGCTTGGTATGTAGCTACTCAACGTCTTGTAGCTGACCATTGTTCAGGCCTCAACTGCAAAATTGCCTTTAATTCAGGAATTCATAGGAGATTTTTATCAGCTCTTGAAATGATTTCTCTAGATAAAATCACGTTCGTTTTCCTCTGATTTTGATAAAATGTCCGTTAAAACGGCTTGTTATGCGGATGATGCTAAAGGCATGAAATTTACAGCCACCCTTCTTTATTTTCGCCATAGGATAATTAAATAAAGTAAACAAATCATGCCACAGGGAATTCCGCAAGCTGTGCTCAAAGTAAACAATCTTGTAGATGTATTGAGAGAAAGATCAGAAATCAACAGAGGCAAACGTCTGTTTGGTTTTCTGAAAAATGGAGAAGAACTAGGTCAAACCTATACTTTTGATGAGCTGGATACCCGAGCAAGATCTATTGCTGCACATCTTCAGGAAAAAGGATTGGAGGGCGAAAGAGCTGTTTTGATGTATCCTTCCAGCCTCGAATACATGGCAGCTTTCTTCGGCTGTTTGTATGCAGGAGTGATTGCCGTTCCGGTATATCCTCCTCAAATGGGCAAGCAGGTTTCCAGAATCGAATCTATCATAAAGGATGCTACCCCTCGTATTTTCATGGGGACGAAGGATATTTATGATGGGATCGAAACCAATATGCCTGAGTTTGCAGAGCGTCTGAGAGGAAAATGGCTCCTTACAGATAAGATTGATGATTCTCACGCAGGCATTTGGACAAGGCCTAATATTACAGAGGATAGCATTTCCTTCCTTCAATATACTTCTGGTTCTACCGGAAGCCCCAAAGGAGTGATGGTAAGTCATGGAAACCTCCTGGCAAACCAGCGTTCCTTGGCTTACCTCACAGGTAGTCACGACGAATCTGTCTATGTAAGCTGGTTACCTCTCTTTCATGATATGGGACTGATTGGTACAGCTTTGCAGCCGGTTTTTTATGGGATTACCAGTTATCTGATGGCGCCATTCTCATTTGTACAGCGTCCTCATCGCTGGTTGAAAGCCATCTCTGATTACAAAGCTACTTTCTCCGTTAGCCCAAACTTCGGATATGATCTCTGTGTTCAAAGGGTGAGTGATGAAGACTTGGCAAAGCTTGATCTAAGTTCCTGGGATCATGCTTGTAATGGAGCCGAGCCTGTTAGAATTGATACCTTAAATCGTTTTGCAGAAAAGTTCGGGCCTGTTGGTTTTCGCAAAGAATCTCTCTTTCCTGTTTATGGAATGGCAGAGTCTACCCTTGTAATCACTGCATGGGGGACAGGACATGTAGCCAATCATGAGTATTTCGATAGCCAGTTATTAGAGCAAAATAAAGTTGAAGTTGTAGCAGCGGATCACCCCAATGCTCACCAATTAGCAAATTGTGGATTTACGGATACTGAGCATGAGGTAAGCATTGTAAATCCTGAGACACTGGAACCTTGTGCTTCAGATGAGGTGGGAGAAATTTGGTTTAAAGGGCCAAGTGCCGCAAAAGGCTATTGGGAAAATCCTGAGCAAACCAAAGAAACCTTCGAAGCATACCTTCCCGATAACGATGGACCCTTTCTTCGCACTGGCGATTTAGGTTTCCTGCGTGGCGATAAATTATACATCACAGGGCGCTTTAAAGATCTGATAATCATTCGTGGAAAGAATCATTATCCACAAGACATAGAGTTGACGGTCGAAAATAGCCATAAAGTGCTGAGACCCAATGGAGGTGCTGCTTTTTCAGTAGAAGCTGCCGGGGATGAAAGACTAGTTGTGATCTATGAAGTGGATCGAGGTTTATTCCGAAAAGTAGATAATGAAGAAGTCTTTAAAGCCATTCGTGAATCCATTTCCACTGAACACGAATTGCAGGTATATGCGATCAAGTTGGTGAAAAGAAGGAGTATCCTAAAGACTTCCAGTGGAAAAATTATGCGTAGAGCCTGTAAAAAAGCTTATCTCGCGGGAGAACTTTATGAAGAAGCCAGCTGGCAATTACCATTGGAAGAAGCTGAGCAAGACACCGCAGTAGAAACAGCTGAAAATCAAATCAAAAGCTCTCAGGAGATCCTTGAATGGATCATGAATTGGATGAGCCAAAAACTGAGTATCCCGGTGAGCGATATAGATACGGCGGATTCCATGAATGCTTATGGAACAGATTCTATGATGACCGCAGAATTTGAAGAAGAAGTTTCTAAATTCATAGGTGCAGAGTGGCCCGTGATGGATTACCTGATCACAGAACCTTCTATTCTTGAAGTTGCAGAAAGAGGAGAAGAGTGGGCAAAAGATCAGCTCAATGCTTGAGTTTGTTCTTTTAGCCAGGCTTTTTCAGATTCATTCATATGGGGAGCAAGCTTTTCATAGACTTCCGCATGATAGGAATTGAGCCAATCTTTTTCCTCTTGATTCAAAAGATTTGCATCCACCAGAGATAAATCGATCGGACAAAGGGTGACAGTTTCAAATTTTAGAAACTGACCAAACTCTGTTTCCTGATCTTCGACACATAGGATGAGGTTCTCTATGCGTATACCATATTTCCCGTTGTGGTAAATACCCGGTTCATTTGAGGTAAGCATGCCGGGCATCATAGGAGTTGCCTGAGCACCACTGGCTCCACTTCCCATAGTTTGTGGGCCTTCGTGTACATTGAGGAAGAATCCTACACCATGTCCGGTTCCATGTCCATAGTTTAACCCATATTTCCATAAGGCTCTACGGGCTGAGGCTTCGATTTGCTGGCCCCGAGTTCCTGAGGGGAAGACTGCAGTAGCAATGCCAATATGGCCTTTTAATACCAGGCTAAAGTCTCTCCGTTCCTCTTCTGTAGGCACAGAGAGTGCCACAGTTCGAGTAATATCAGTAGTTCCATCCAAGTATTGGCCTCCAGAGTCTAGCAGGAATATCCCATCCGCATGTAGTTCTGCACAGCTACTTTCCTCAGCAGAATAGTGGACAATAGCTCCATTTCCTTTATATCCTGCTATGGTACCAAAGCTGGGACCTTTGAAGTTTTCCTGTTCTGCCCTGAATGCTTCCAGCTTATCGGCAGCACTTACCTCTGTAATTTTTTCCTTTCCAATATGGTTTTCCAGCCAGATCAGGAATTTACACATAGCAACTCCATCTTTGATCATAACCTCACGGATATGTCCAATTTCTATTTCGTTTTTTAGGGCTTTCGGAAGGGTGGTAAGATTCATCCCTTCCAGTATGTTTACCTCCCCAGAAATATTACTCAGGGCTGATTTATTACTCCTTCCAGGATCAAGGAAAAGGCTTTTACCTGCTTCAATTTTTTTGAGGCCCGCCGCTATTTCTTCATACGGTCTAAGCTTCATATCCTGCGCTAGAATCTCTGCGATTTCATCAGAAACTTTGCTGGGATTGATATAGAGTGTTGCATCATTCAGGCTAATCAGGCTAAAACATAGGGGCGTTGGATTGTAATCCACATCATTTCCCCGAATGTTATATAGCCAGGCAATATCATCCAGGCTGCTGATAAAGGTATAATCGGCACCTTTTTCCTTCATTTCCTTCCGCAATTCCCTCAATTTGCTTGAACGACTTTTTCCTGCAAAGCTTTGTTCGTGGATAAAGATGGGGGCTAGGGGTATTTCAGGACGATCAGGCCAAAGAGGAGAAATCAAATCACCTACATCCAAAATCTTGATGCCCTTTTCAGCGAAACTTTCTTCCATCTTTCTATACAAAGCAACAGAAAATAATCTGGCATCAATCCCCACTTTCGAATTTTCAGGAGCTTTTTCCGCTATCCACCCAATATATTCAGGAGTATGAGGAATTTTTAGCTTAACTAATTCATAGCCTGAATCTGCTAATTGCGATTCAGCTTGGAGGAAGTAACGGGAATCCGTCCATACTCCGGCAAAGTCTGAACTAATCACTATATTTCCTGTAGATCCGCTAAATCCAGTCAAAAATCTCATTACCTGCCAGTAATCAGCGATATATTCGCTTTGATGAGGATCCGTATTGGGAATAATTAGAGCAAAAAGACCCTTTTCTGTAAGGTGGTTTTTGAGTGCTTCGAGCTGCTGCTTCATGCTTTTAACTATTTCTTATAGTTTCGACGTCTTCTATACTTTTAGCGAGGGCTTTACCTAGCAATCGACTTCCGCCAGCGGTAATGAGATAATCCTCTTCTATCCTGATTCCTCCAAAACTTCTGTATGCGTCAAGTTTATCGAAATTGATGTATGCTTTGCAAGTCCCCTCTCGCTTCCAGGTGTCTATTAGGAGGGGAATGAAATAAATTCCGGGTTCGACTGTCAAGACGAAGCCTTCTTCCAATTTTCTGCCGAGTCGGAGAGATTTTAGCCCAAATTGGGTGCTTCTTTTCAATTGATCTGTATAACCTACATGATCCTCTCCTAAATCTTCCATATCATGAACATCCAGTCCCATCATATGTCCGAGTCCGTGAGGGAAAAAGAGGGCATGTGCACCTGCTGCTATGGAGGATTCTACATCTCCTTTCATTAGTCCCAGAGATTGCATTCCTTTTGTTATGGTTCGGGCAGCTTCTAGGTGAACCTCTTTATAGGTAATGCCGGGCTTCAGCATTTCAATAGCGCGATTCTCAGCATCTAGCACGATCTGATAAATCTCTTTCTGTTGAGAAGTAAAGCTCGGAGAAACTGGAAAAGTTCTTGTCATATCTCCGGCGTAGCGGGTATCGGTTTCTGCTCCGGCATCTAGTAAAAATAATTGACCTTCTTCAAGTGTATGATGGTAATGGTGATTGTGGAGGGTTTCTCCATGTATGGTTCCGATAACCGGATAGGATACATCTCCTCCATGTTTCAGGGCTTCATACCTAACCGCAGCGACTACTTCAGACTCTTTTATGCCTGGGCGACAAACTTTCATGGCAGCCACATGCATATCAGTTGTGATTGAACAAGCTCTATCCAATTCCACAATTTCTTCCTCACTTTTCTTTGCCCGAAGTTTTATGACCGATTGAACAAACGCCAATGATACCTGATCATCTATGGTTCTTAAATCCAGTCCTAGCATTTGAGAGAGCCGAATCTTGTTTTCAAAGCGATAGGGAGGAAGAAAATGGATATTTCTATTTGCCGATTTTGCCTTTGCTAAGTCATCTGTCAATTGCGCCAAAGAGGCTATGGATTCTATACCAGCTTTATCGGCTAACTCCCTGACACTTGCCTGAGGTCCGGTCCACACTACCATTTCAACCGAAACATTATTTCCATATAAAGTAGTCGTGCCTGAATCGATATCAATGATAACTGCAAACTGAGGAATATCTATGCCCGCGAAATACAGGAAATTGCTATCCTGTCGATAGGGATAAATATTGTCAGTATAATTCATGGGGCTATCATTGTTTCCCAGAAGGAGCAAAAGGCCGGAATCCATGGACTGAATCAGTTTTTGTCTTCTTTCTTTATAGGTAGTAGCTGAAAACATAAGGCTTGTTCAAATTAGACTTGGAAGATAGGAAATGAGGGCAAGAGAAAAAATCATCGGATGATAATTTAGCCTTAATAGTTAGTATACATTCATATTGTTTTTTTACAATGTGAATCCATATTACAAGCAGCATGGAAGAAAGCCAAAAGCTTGTCATCATAGACGATGAAGAGGACTTGCTCGATCTCATGGAGTACCATTTTAAGAAGAAAGGTTATGAGGTCTTCGCATTTGAGAGCGCAAATAAGGCATGGGAATTTATGGGCGAAGTCCGGCCCGATATGATTCTCTGCGATTGGATGATGCCGGAGATGTCAGGGATTGATTTCTGCCGCATGGTAAAAGGGAATCTCGTTCTTTCTGATATTCCTTTTGTCATGGTAACCTGCCGCTCAGAGAAAAGTGCCATCCAAAAAGCTTTGGCTGAAGGTGTAAGCGACTTTATCAAAAAACCTATTCTTATGCCCGATTTGGTTAGTCGCATTGATAACCTCTTTAACCTAAGAGCCACTTAAAAACTCCTGGCCCTACATTCTTTTCAAGCCGAAGAAAGATTCTCTACATCTTTTTTTACCTGTTAGTTGTTGATATCCTAAAATCGCAATATGCTAGCTAAATGCAGATTTTGTGGTATCTTGTGAGCTCCTAATAAATTAGAACATGCTTACTGATCGAATGCGATTGGCCTTTAGTATAGAGAATGTCTATGCAGGCTTTGCGAAGGTTACTGGAATATTTCGTGTATTGAATGATGCTTTGGTCCTGGAGTTTGAGACCAAAGAAAATCTCTTTGGTGGCGTCCTAAAATCTCGCCCTAAAAAGGTAGATATCCCCCTTCTCGAAGTCGAATCTGTTACCCTAAAGAAAACCTGGTTCAACACTAAGCTAATTATTAGGGTACTTAAACTTGATATGCTCAATGAAGTTCCTGGTACCGAAAAAGGGGAAGCTATTTTAAAGATTAGTAGAAAGGAACGTAATATCGCAGAAACCCTGATCTCAAAAATAAATCTGCGCATCTCCGAATTAGGTCTCGATCCGCACGAGAGAGGAGAAAGTCTCCTATAGACTTACCAAATTCCCTTATCGAAATACACACGCAATTTTCACACTTCATCAATACTTATGAAAAGGATATTGCTGTATCTTAATCTCTGTGTGTTTTTAGTAATCTTCAATTACAAAAGCTAGCCCGTCGTGCCTTTCTGGGCGTCAGATTGGGAACTATAACTGAGGACTTAAAAAACAACTTAGGCCTACCCAATCAAAGAGGAGCTCATGTACAACAAGTCTATGATGCCTTTACAGCCCAAGCTGCTGGAACGCTAGTGGACGATGTACGGGTAAAGCTAGGAGAATCTTCAGTAGCGTTCCTATCTTCTGCAACCAACAGACTTGTCATTGTGAGCTGCTATCTCCGGCGAAGCAATCCCCTTGACAACAAATAGTATGATTTGATTGAAGGAGATTGCTTCGCCCTATATTAGGAATCGCAATGACAACTTGGCTGATTGCTAATATTGTCTTTATGGACAAAAGGAATCTTTGGACGCAGGTGACTTACATTAGCTTCCCTTTCAAGGCATCGATTCGGGAAAGCGATTCCTCAATTCTTTCTATACTTACCTTGTCCTCATCTATCAATTTCTTGATGATGGCAATGGCTTTACTTGTGGCATCTCCATCGTAAAAGCGACCATTATTATTAGCGAAAACAAGAATATCTACTCCCGCATTCAGGCTTTTTTCAATTGCATCTTCCAATCCGTAGTTTTCTGTGATAGCTCCCATGTGCATATCATCAGAAATCACAACTCCTTTCCATCCTAGTTCTTCACGTAAAACTCCATGTATCACTTTTTCGGATAAAGTAGCAGGATACTCTTCATCCAGGTTCTTATTGAAAACATGCGCTGTCATAACCATAGTAGCCTGATCAGATTTGATAAGATCGGCAAATGGGCTCAATTCCTTCTTTGACCAGGTATCAGTCAGATCAGTAAAACCTGCATGAGAATCTGATTTCGCACTACCATGCCCCGGGAAATGTTTGAGGCAGGTCATAACACCATGAGCTGTATGGCCATCTATCACTGCTCCTGCATGTTTAGCTACAATGGCGGGGTCAGCTGAATAACTTCTTTCTTTATTCCCTATGGCTGGTGAAGCCGGATTTACATTTACATCTGCTACAGGGGCAAAGTTTAAATTTATTCCCAAATCTGCCAGAAGCGCTGCCGTGCTATCAGCCCAGGCTCGTGTGGAGTCCAAATTATCAATGCTACCCAGGTATTGGGCGGAGGCAGAAAAATTGGGAAAACCGTATTTGGATTTGAGGCGATTCACGAGGCCATTCTCCTGATCAATGGCAATCAATAACTTACTTTCGCTAAGGGCTTGTAAATCATGGGCAAGCTTCTTTACTTGCTCGGGAGACTCAATATTACGAAGACCTTTATGCTCAACATCGTAATCAAAAAGGACAACTCCTCCCAGATTTCGTTCTTTGATGTCTGCAATGATTCGATTGGTATCTCTTAGTTCCGTTCCTCTAAAACCAACCATCAATAATTGAGCGATCTTTTGTTCAAGGACCATCTCATCTACGATTTCTTTCTTAGGTTCGGAACAGGAAAACAATAGGGAAATAAGGGCAAAAATGCTCAGATAGCGCATAACAGGGATTTTTCAATTCTAGCTTACTTATACGTAACTAAGTTAGACAAGATTTGAAAAATCAATAGGATTTCTTTTGAATTCTTTAAATCAACCTTCCTGTCGTCTTGATAATTCTTCTTTTTCTTCCGCAGCAGACTTCTTGATTCCGATAACAAAAAGAAAAAGACCTCCGATAGCAAGACAAAGCGGAATCCATACCCATTGCATATTGGGACCTCCCAGGCTTAAGAAAGTACATAGGAATCCGACAAAGGTGATGATGGCACCAATCAGGCGATATTGCTGGCCGATGGGGGTTTGGACCTGAGGCATTAACCAGGGATCCTGAGTTTGGAGGATTACCCGGGCCATAAATTCATCTTCTTGGGCGATCTTGAGTTGAAAGATTTGTAGGATAGGAGCATGCTTGAGAAAGCCTGGCAGACCTTCTTCCTTTATTACTTCGCAATTGATCCCTTCTGAAAGTAGCAGATTGGCGAAGTGGTTTGCTTCATGAATATTTTCGAAATTAGCAAGAATAATACGTTCGCTCTTCATGTTGTCTGGGGGTCTGAAAGTTCGACAGATTACAGGATGAAGCGTAGAATTCGTTCGTTTGTTATGCTAATTAACGAATAATTGAGATTCAAGATTCGGCATGGTAAATATTTTCGCGAATAGTAAGAATCAGATGGATAGAAAATTATACACAATGAAATACTTTCTTCTTTCTCTTATCCTCCTTTTTTCTCTTTCCTGTAGTGAAAAACAGACAAGTTTAGAAAGTCCTCAGGAAAGCAAAATAGAGGTGCTGCCAGATGTTCCCAAACCTGAACGTGTTTGGAATGTTGCCTTCCTCATTATGGAGGGAGTTTACAATACAGAGCTTACTGCACCTATGGATATCTTTCAGCACAGCATTTTCCATACAGATCCAGGCATGAAGGTATTTACCATTGCCAAAAGCCTGGAACCTATCAAGAGTTTTGAAGGACTGGTAATCACACCAGATTACAGTTATAGTTCAGGAGAATATCCGGCCATAGATATACTTGTTGTTCCCAGCGCAGAGCATCATCTTGATACTGATTTGGAAGATGAGGAAATGATAACCTTTGTCAAAGAAACAGGAGCAAAGACAAAATACAATATGTCTTTATGTGATGGAGCCTTTGTACTGGCCAAGGCGGGTCTGCTTGATGGCCTGGAATCGACAACTTTCCCAAGTGATATCGATCGTTATAAGGAAATGTTTCCACAGCTGAGTGTCCATAGGGATGTGATATTCGTCCATGATAAAAATGCAATAACAGGAGCCGGAGGAGCCAAATCATTTGAACCCGCCCTATACCTATGTGAATTGCTATATGGTAAAAAAGCAGCCGATGGGATAGCAAGAGGACTTGTGATTGATTGGGAGGTGGGAGAGGTGCCTAAAAAAGTCTTTTAGGAAGTGTTCTCGTGTTCGGTAAACAGGAAAAACTCACAAGAATACCCAAACCCAAGAACCGCAGAACACTAATTCGCTTTTTGTCCTAAATGTGGACAATCTTTCAAGGTCTGCATATCCTTGAAATCAACTTCTTCTTTTTCATAGCCGAAAGTTTCTTTTAAGCTTTTAGTGTAGTGATTATCTCCCATGCCCATAACAATATCTTCCATAGTCAACTGACAGGGATGTTCATACCCGGCAGCGTGAGTGATCTCCAACATTTCTTTGCGCATGGTTTTATTGTATTGGTAAAAACGCTCTGATTTGAGGTCCGTATTGATGCCGGATTGTAGCCATTTGGATTGTGTGGCTATACCAGTTGGACAGCGATTGGTGTGGCAAATCTGAGCTTGGATACATCCGATCGAAAGCATGGCTTCCCGGGCGACTTGTATAAGGTCTGCACCCATAGCAAAAGCCATCATGGCTGGAGCAGGCAATCCTAATCTTCCGGATGCTATGAAAACAAGCCTTTCTGTCAGACCTTTATCCTGAAAAAGCTTATATATTTTACTAAAAGCATAGACAAAGGGTAAGGCTACATGATCTGCAAATGAAGGGGGAGCTGCACCGGTTCCGCCTTCTCCTCCATCTACAGTAATAAAATCCGGACCTTTGCCACTTGAAAGCATTAAATTCGCCAATTCTTCCCATAATTTCAGGTTGCCAACAGCAGACTTAATACCGACAGGAAGCCCAGTTTCCACCGCAATCTCCTCTACAAAATCCACGAGCTCAGATACCTTGCTAAAGGCTGTATGTCTGGAAGGTGAAAGTACATCTTTGCCCCGTTCAACCCCTCTGATACCCGCAATCTCAGCTGTAATTTTTTTCCCTGGCAAAACCCCTCCTTTCCCGGGCTTTGCACCTTGAGAAAGCTTAACCTCTATGGCACGGATAAACGGATTTTTTTCAACCAGTTCCTTCATGTTTTTCATCGAAAAATTTCCTTCTGAATCCCTTACCCCAAAATAACCGGTACCAAAATGAAACATAACATCTGCCCCATGAGAATGATAAGGCGAAAGTCCTCCTTCTCCTGTATTGTGATAACAACCGGCTTTATGAGCTCCTTTATTCAGAGAGCTTACCGCTGCTGCTGATAGTGAGCCAAAACTCATGGCTGATATATTTATGATCGACATGGGACGAAAAGGACGTTTACGCTTATGGTAAGCACCCATCACTTTCGCACAGGGAAGGAAACTCTTATCGATTTCATTAGGATGTCCTTTCTTTATTTGGAAAGGAAGCATACTGGGATTGATGAATATATAGCCGGGACTATGGATATCCTGATCTGTACCAAATCCCTGGTAGTTGTTCTGTTCTTTGGCCGAAGCATAGATCCATGACCTTTCTCTACGATTGAATGGGAGTTCTTCCCGATTATTTGCAACTATGTATTGACGTAGCTCCGGTCCAATGCTTTCGAGCATGTATCGGATGTGTCCTATTACAGGAAAGTTATGTTGTATGGTATGATGCTTATTGAAAAAAATATCTCGAATTGCTATTAGAGCAATTAAGATCAGGGGATAAGCCCACCAGGGAATGGATGCAAAGAATGAGGAGATGGATACCATGTTTCGAGTAATTTTCGTAGAAATTACTCAAGAGCTCCTATAAATTCAAACTCCTAATCAGGATTGAAATAGGATAAGTGCTGTAATAAGTGCGAGGATGACATTGGTGATACCCAGTCGGAAGACGATGAGTGGATCTTTTGATAAAATCCCCAAACTGGTACATACCAGTAATGCAAAAATGAATATAGAGAAGGCGTTATAAATGCCGTAATGGGGCCAAATACTTCTTCCCTCTACAATCTCTACACTATTCATTACTTTATAAATAGGAGTCGTATAGGTGATCAGCCGATCTCCTTTCCCCAGAAAGCCATACTTGTCATAGTCAATTGGAAATTCAGATTTATCCGTTTTGATTACACAATTAAGTTTATCATCAGGACCTGTCGTCAGACGAGCCTCCAGCATGACTTGTACCTCAGATGCTTCCGACATGAAATAGTCGGTGATGATGGTGAATGTGAATAGTAAACAAATCACTGAAGCGACCTTACCCACCCACATGATTTTAGAGAGCGGATGAACTTTTACTTTCTGCTGGCTCCCTTCACTTGGCCTGCTTTTTTTCTTTTTATCTTTATCTTCGGGTGGAGGATAAGATCGAAACGCCTCGGAGAAATCGAAGGCTTCCTGGTAAGATTCTTGATAAGCTCTGTGTTGAGGCTCTGCTTTGGGAGGAGTATATGCTTGTTGTTCGTAGGTCTCTACTACAGGCTCTTTGGAAAAGGCTTCTGTGAAAATATTGGAATTCTCTTTCTTCTTGCGAGCCCTTTTTACCCGATAAATCTGGTCATAGCGATTATTATAACTTTTCCGGCTCTCTGCATCGCTGAGGACCTGATAAGCTTCATTGATCAAGAGGAAATATTCGCTTCCATCCGGATTAGGATTGCTATCGGGATGATGCTCTTTGGCTAGTTTTCGATAGCTTTTCTTAATTTCCGGCTGACTGGCTTCCCTGTCGACTTCTAATATGTGATAATAATCCTTGAACATATGTCAATGCAGACCTTAAATGAAATGAGGCTGCTCTTGTTTGTGGCCAGATAAGGATATCATTTTATTTCACAATCTGGAGAAAATTAACTTCAAAGATTATGCCTAAGCTAAATTTTCAGCTATTTCGAAGGCTACTTGTAAGAAATTTTTAAATTATTGAATATTTAGCTTCGTTTAACGTCAATTTCACATGAATAAAGCCTGGTACCTCGCCTCAAATACCTATGAAATTTTTTCCCCTGCCTTACTGGTTTATCCAGATCGAATCAAAGCGAATATAGATCGTATGGTCGAGGTTGCAGGAGATGTAAAAAGGCTGCGGCCACATGTCAAAACACATAAAATGGCCCAGGTTGCAGCTATGCACCTGGAATTGGGAATCAAGAAGTTCAAGTGTGCAACCCTCTCTGAGGCGCGTATGTTAGCAAAGGCAGGCGCAGATGATATTTTGCTAGCTTATCAGCCGGTAGGGCCAAATATCCATATGTACTGCAAACTCGCTGCTGCCTTTCCTCAAGTAAGATTTTCAGCATTAGTTGACACACATACTATTTTACGCGCCCTTTCTACTGCAGCAAGAACCCATAAAGTGGAAATTGGGATATTCATAGACCTCAATCCCGGCATGAATCGAACAGGTATTCCCATAGGTAATGATGCACGCGCACTTTATCAATTTATTTCGGCTCTTCCTCAAGTTTATCAGGCAGGCCTGCATGCGTATGACGGTCATTTCAGGGATCCGGATTTTGAAAAGCGAAAAGCTGATTCAGATGAGGCCTTTGAATCAGTATGGAGCTTTGAAAGGAGCTTGTTAGAAGCAGGACAAGACGTTCCCGAGATCATTGCGGGTGGAAGCCCTACATTCCCCGTACATGCCCAGCGAGAAAGAGTAGTGCTAAGTCCGGGTACATACGTCTTTTGGGATGCAGGCTATGGGGAAAAAATGCGAGAACTACCTTTTGAGCCTGCTGCACTCGTATTGAGTAGGGTAATCAGTAAACCTGCAAATGATTTGGTTTGCGTGGATTTGGGACATAAAAGTATCGGTTCTGAGAATCCTCTTGATAAGCGGGTCAGGTTCCTGAATCTGGAAGTTGAAGAATTTATAGGGCATAGTGAAGAGCATTTAACCTTCAGACCCAAAAATCCTTCAAAAGTAGAGGTGGGAGATATCCTATATGGAGTTCCGTGGCATATATGTCCTACGGTTGCCTTACATCAGGAGGCTTATGTGGTAAAAGATGAGCAGACGAAAGAGAGATGGGAAGTGGTGGCCAGAGACAGACTATATGCATTATAAGAAATACCGGTAAACGAAAAAGCCATCCAAACTGGATGGCTTTTTCAATTTTTTTACAAATATATTCGCAGCGTCTTTTGTACTATCGTATTACGACGCGTTTTACCATTTCCTGTTTTCCTACTTGTACTCTTACAAAGTAGAAACCTTTAGGAAGTGTGCTAAGATCAAATTTTGTTTCGAGATTGCTTTCTACTTCCTGAGAAGCAACAGTCTGACCGATTAGATTTACTACTTTTACTTCAAGCTTTTCCTGCAATAAGTTTTCGTTCTTGATGTTCAAGAAGAAGACTCCATTAGTAGGATTAGGATAAACGACTAATTCAATCCCAAGGTCGGCATCGAAGTTTTCATTTTCAGGCCAAGGGCTGTTTGCCATTACCTGAATTGAAAAAATTGCCAGCAAGGCGAAGAGTAAAAATTTTAATCTCATACTGCGCTTATATTCGAGTGTAAATATACACTTTTATACCGAAATCCATGCCATTTTGTTACTGCATATTTAGGAATTTCGTAAAAAGGTGCAGAATTGCTCAAAATGCGTGAATAATAACTTACCTAATGTGGACAACCTTTAAAGACTTTTCCCCTACAAAGAATAATTTTCTCAAATAGAGAATGCTTCCTACCTTTGCCCCCTATTCAGAATAATTTTAATCCAAAAAAATATGTCAAAAGCAGATATAGTTACGGAAAAAGGGACGATGAAGGTTGAGTTTTATGATAAGGATGCTCCTAATACGGTAGCTAACTTTCTAAAACTTTCTAAAGAAGGATTTTATGATGGTCTCACGTTCCATCGCGTTATTCCTGATTTTGTGATTCAGGGAGGTTGTCCAAATGGAACAGGTACTGGTGGTCCGGGTTACAAAATTGATTGCGAGCTAGATGGAGACAACCAATTCCACGATCGTGGAGTATTGTCTATGGCTCATGCAGGAAGAAACACAGGAGGTTCACAATTCTTTGTTTGCCATGGTCGTCAGAATGTAGCTCACCTGGACAGAAACCATACTTGCTTTGGAAAAGTTGTCGAAGGACTCGAGGTGATTGATGCGATCCGTGCTGGTGATAAAATTGAAAAGATTGTCGTTACTGAAGAGTAAAGACATTTAAAAAATGTTAAATAGGGAGGCATATGCAAGTATGCTTCCTTTTTTTATGAGGCTAAAAGAATTATATATCACACTGGAAATCCAAATTAGCCAAGATGCAAATAAGGGAAATTTGGAGGGTAGAAGTGAGAAAAGTTTTTCGAATCTTCCTAAAAAAAAGTTCAAGTACCAGTTTCAAAAACAAGGAAAAAGCTAGTTTGAATTTGAACTCCCCGTTTTTTTTCTATAAAAATTTTGGGCTAAAATATGGGTAAAAAAGATTTACTCTGAAAGTAAACCATAGAGTCTTGCATCAATCTGCATAACTCCCTCAATCTCTCCACTACTGACTTCGATGTCATTAGCAAATATTCGGAGGGTATACCTTCCAGGTGCGAGTTTGATTTTTTCTACAGCATCATGACTTAAGATTAGGTCATACTCTTTTCCTTCGATGGGGGTGCCCAGCCAATCTCCTTCTTCTTTGAGGGGTATTACAGCCGTGAATTCCTGTATCTCGTGGGTGCTATCCTGCTCCAGGAAAATAGAAAGAGGAAGATCGTTTCGAGAAATTTTATTGTAATAGGTAATGGTGAGTTCCAATTTTGCATCAAGTTCTCCAAACTCAGGGCCGACCTCTACCTCGTATTGGCAAGGTTCATTGGTGTAAAGTGTAAAATTTTGGAGTTTGTAATCCCCTTTCCAAATAGGCGTGATATCACTGCATCCGGAGAGGAAGAGCAGAGTGATAGTTACTATAGTGATGAATGCCTTTTGGGTTTTATAGACCATTTTTCTGGTTACATTTCCCTTAATCAAAATTAGTCAAGGTTTTTGAGAAATAAAAAGTTTTCCAGATTTGTTCATTTGAAAAAAGGAAATTTATTGAAAATGGGATTATCTAGTAATTCTAAAGAAAATAAACCCCCGTCTTAAAACTAAGCGCGGGGGTTTATTCAGATGTAAAGAAAGTGTGAATTATCGTCCAGCGAGTACACTTTCAGTTTCTTTTTTGTTGGAGTTATTTACAACTCCCATATTGGTAAACTTGTCAACCCGGTTGATCAATAGATCCTGGGTTTCCAGTTGTTTTAGTTCAGTTATGTCTTCCAGAATCTTGGCTTTCACACGGTCAAAAACTTCTTCTGGACGCTTGTGTGCTCCTCCGACCGGCTCTGAAATAATACCATCGATGATACTCAATTCCAGATTATCGCTGGCTGAAAGTCTCAAGGCTTCCGCTGCCTGTTCTTTATTCTCCCAACTTCTCCACAAAATACTTGAGCAAGACTCAGGAGAGATAACAGAGTACCAGGTATTTTCCAGCATATAAACTCTATCTCCTATCCCAATTCCGAGGGCTCCACCAGAAGCTCCTTCACCAATCACAATACATAAAATGGGAGTTTTTAAAGCTGACATTTCCAGCAAGTTTCTAGCGATAGCTTCTCCTTGCCCTCTTTCCTCTGCTTCTAATCCTGGATAAGCCCCGGGAGTATCAATTAAGGATACAACTGGCAGTCCAAATTTCTCAGCCAATTTCATCAATCGGAGAGCTTTTCTATAGCCTTCTGGATTGGACATACCAAAGTTGCGGTATTGACGCTCCTTGGTGGTTCTACCTTTTTGCTGGCCGATGAAAACGATGCTTTGGTCTCCAATCCTGCCTAAGCCTCCAATCATGGCCTTATCGTCCCGATAATTTCTGTCTCCGAAGAGCTCTACAAATTCATCGGTTATGGCATGTATGTAATCTAGTGAATAGGGCCTTTCCGGGTGTCTGGAAATCTGAACCCTTTGCCAGCGGCTAAGGTTACTATATATATTTACCTTTAGTTCCTCGATCTTTTTCTCTAGTTCTCCAATCGCAGCATCCATCTCCACACCGCTCTCTCCTGCTATTTGCCTCATTTCTTCAAGCTTGCTTTCGAGCTCCACTATAGGCTTTTCAAAGTCAAAGATGTTTTTTGCATTCATAGGGTAAAAACGTTACACAATTCAATTTACAAAATTATTCCCATATCCGGTCCTTCTACTTCAGGTCCTTCCCCTTAAAACAAAGCCTGCCATTTTTGCTGGCAGGCCTCAAAGGTAAGTAAATTTCGTAAACAGTTATTCAGTATTGCTCAAATTTACAATTAATCGCCCTTCAAGGTATTAAATAGAGCGTTAAATTGTGTAGAGCGTTGCATTAGCGCTGGTTGATGGGCACATAATCTCTGCTGCTTTCGCCAACATAAATTTGTCTTGGGCGACCAATAGGCTCTTTGTTCTCGCGCATTTCCTGCCACTGAGAAATCCATCCGGGAAGTCTACCGAAAGCAAACATCACAGTAAACATATTTACAGGGATTCCCAGGGCTCTGTAGATGATGCCAGAGTAGAAATCTACATTAGGGAAAATTTTACGGGTTGCAAAGTACTCATCATCAAGCGCTGCAACTTCCAGTCCTTTAGCGATATCCAATACAGGATCATCTGTATCCAATTGATCAAGGACCTTATCTGCATATTTCTTAATGACCCTCGCTCTAGGGTCAAAATTCTTATAAACTCTGTGTCCAAAGCCCATCAGACGGAAAGAATCCGCTTTATCTTTGGCTTTGTTGATATACTTGGCAGTATCTCCTCCATCATTTTTGATATCCTCCAACATCTCCAATACTTTTTGATTGGCCCCTCCATGAAGAGGTCCCCAGAGGGCATTATTTCCAGCAGCGATGGCTGCAAAAAGATTTACATGAGAAGAACCTACAAATCTAACGGTAGAAGCTGAGCAGTTTTGTTCGTGATCCGCGTGAAGGATAAGAAGGGTATCCAAGGCTTCTTCTATCACCGGATCAACTTTTCCAAACATCATATGCAGGAAGTTGGCGATGTATCCCAAAGAAGGATCTGGATCTATATAGTCAAGCCCTTGGGAACGGCGATAAACATAGGCCGCCATAGTAGGCATATTTGCGATCATTCGATAGATAGCCTTTCTGCGAACATTTTCGTCGCTCCAGGTATCCAGGGTTCCCGGATAAAATCCGGAAAGGGAGTTGAACACAACAGAAAGCATACCCATTGGGTGAGTTTCATCCGGCAAGGCATTCAGAACAGCTTTAACCCCATCAGGTAGGTCTCTGCTTACCCCCATTTCTGCTACAAATTCATCCAGTTGGGCCTGAGTCGGCAATTCTTCATGAAGGAGGAGGTACACTACTTCGAGGAAAGAGGCATCCTCTGCCAGTTGTTCAATGGGGTAACCTCTGTGTTGTAAAACTCCTTTTTCTCCATCAATGAATGTGATTTTGCTGGCTGTGGAACCTGTGTTTTTAAAGCCTGTATCTAGGGTAACATATTTGCTCTGACCTCTGAGCTTTCCTATATGTATCCCTTTTTCGTTATAAGTACCGGTCAGAACGGGAAACTCAAAGGCTTCACCATTAATATTAAATGAAACGCTTTCGGTTTTATCGGATATTTCAGACATGGGTTTGGATAAATTATCGTGGTTCGTAGTCAGAATTTAGCCCCAAAAATATGCATTCAGGAGAGATTTTAAAAATGTCAAAATCCCTATATGTGCGAGTTTTATAGGTTATTTGTTCAGTTTATGCAATTTTATAAAAATATTAATTCCTATTGTCCTGTATTATACACAAAGCAAGTATTTACAATTCATCCATTTCCCGCAAAGCCTCGTAAAATCCTCCATTCAATATAGGAAAACGACACCAGGTTTTCGGATCAAGGTTTTCATCGTCCAGGTGAAAGGAAGGAGCGTACCTTTCTCGTTTCCATTGATTTCTGGACCAAAGCAGGAAAAATTTCCGAATATATCCTTTCAATACTGGGTCGGGATAGGTACCTCTTAAGGTCTTGAAGACCTCAACCGGAGATTTATAGTCCCGAATCGCTGCTTTTTCAATGTCGTCAAGAATACCATAAGGCATGAGGTCCGCTTCATCAGTCTGCGTTTGCTCTGCCGGTCGTAACTCGGCTGTTGGCTTGAGTGCGTTGACATACTGCAGGGCAGGGATGTCCAATTCTTTCTCTGCCCAAACCAGCCATTCCAGCAAACTGTCTTTATCCATTCCTCCCAAAGGAGCTAATCCTCCTGAAGTATCTCCATCCATAGTAGCATAACCAACAGCAGCCTCACTTCTATTAGAAGTCGTAATTAAGAGAGCGTTTCTGATGTTGGCGAGCATCCAGATACCCGGAGATCGAAGTCTTGCCTGAATGTTCTGCAAGGCTATGTCATCTTTCTCCCAAGTTAAGTCTCTCCCAATGGCTTCTGCAGCCAGGCCTTTATAGGCTTTATGTAAAGGTTCTACATTCCAGTTATGGAAATTTGCACCTAAGCCTAAAGCCAATTCACGAGCACTCTCGAGGGTGTCTTCTCCGCTATTTTCGGTAGCCTGATACACACAGGTTAGCATCTGCTCCATGTAGGACTTGCTTTCATCCAAACCTACATAGGTGATTATTTCCTTAAATTTTTCTTCGCCCATCTCCTTTTCTGCACGTCTCAAGGCATATGCACATAAGACCGCACTGGAAGAAGAATCAGCTCCTCCTGATAAGGAAAGCATAAAGCCCCGACTTCTACTTTTTCTCATGTAGTCGAAAAGGGCCAGGGTTTCGGCCAAATAGAACTCTTCTTCTTTGGTCTCGAAAGGCGCAATATTAGGCTCAGAAGCTCTATCACTTAGTTCTTTATAAGGATCTTCTGAAATAATCAGGTTTTCGGGGAACTCAGGCTTGAAGTTGAAAGACTTTTTTCTGTGAACATGTACCCGTTCAATATCAACAATGGCCGAAGCTATCTGAAAATCATTGTAAGAGAATCGTTTATTTCTGACTAACAAATCACCTGCCTGTGCAATCAGGATTTCCCCATCAAAAATAATCCGACCTGCTTCGTTACCGAGAAGATTGCTGTATACATATGTACAGTTATAGGATCGGGAAGCTTCTGCAACCAGTCCTTTGCGTACATGGGTCTTTCCGAAAGCAAAATTGGATGCGCTTGGATTAAGAATGAGGTCTACATTGTTTAAGTAGTGCCGCTGGGCTGGTCTGATTCCGTTCCAGGCATCCTCACAAATTTCAAAGCCTATACGAACTCCTCCAATTTCGAAGATCAGGTCTCCAAAATCATAGTATTTATCCTTCCATTCATAAGCCACAATTACATTTTCCTCCCAGGGCTTGAACCAGCGAGGTTCATAATAAATTCCATCTCCCGCCAATTCCTGCTTGGCCACAAATCCCATGATCTCCTGATCATGTATGAGAGCGACTACATTGTAAAGACAATTTTCATATTCCATCGGAAGGCCAACGGAAACCGTGATACCCACACAGGCTTCTACTATTTTTCCCAGGCTCTCAAGTGAGCTCTTTAATACATAATCGTTGAAGAAAGTGTCCTCACATCCGTATCCACTAATGGCCATTTCCGGCAGGCAAAGTACCTGGACAGAATCATTCTTTGCGGCTTCAATGGCATGAAGAATGTGTTTGAGATTACTGGAGAAAGCCAGTGGCGTCTGGTTGAGACAGGATCCTGCGATCTTGAGGTGTTTCATTAATATATGATACTTATTAACAGCTGGATTTGTTGGCAAATTAGACAATTATTGGGAGATGTCTTCGGCATAACAGCTGTATAGACTTTCAATATCTAATTCTCGTTTTTTGCGTACAAATCTGTATCTTTCGCCCCATTAACCCAAAGCCTTTCTATGCAAGAAACGTTTGCCCAAGAGGAACAGCTGGATAATCAGGCTGAATCTGCTTCTGGAAAATTCACCCTGCCACAAGGAGTTCAGGACTTTTTGATCGAAATGGCGGGAGTGTATAAGTTCATCGCCCGATTCTTTAAAGACTTATTTCGCCCTCCCTATGAATTTAAGGAGGTACTCAACCAATGCTATATCATTGGGTATAAAACATTACCCCTGATCATATTTACTGGCTATATAGGTGGGATCGTATTTACCCGTCAGTCAAGACCAAGTTTGGAATCTTTTGGCGCAGTATCCTGGCTTCCTTCTTTGGTAGGGGTAGGTATTATTCGTTCTCTGGGTCCTTTGATTGCCGGTTTGATTGGAGCAGGGAAAATAGCTTCGAATATAGGAGCAGAGTTAGGGTCAATGAAAGTAACCGAGCAGATCGATGCCATGGAGGTATCCGGAACAAATCCCTTTACCTATTTGGTGATCACCCGGGTACTCGCTTGTATGCTGATGATCCCTCTGCTCGTAATTTTTACTGATACCATGGCTATGCTGGGAGGATTTACTTCTATATATTTCAATGAAGGCACCAGCTTTACGCTTTATTGGGCAGAAGCATTTAGTGTATTAAAGATGGAAGACATATTCGCTTCCACCCTGAAATCCCTGCTTTTTGGTTTTGCCATTGGAATCATCGGTTGCTACAAAGGCTTTACTTCTAAGAAGGGAACAGTAGGAGTAGGAAAAGCCGCAAACTCAGCCGTGGTATTGTCCATGTTCATGATCTTTGTGATTGACCTGATGACATTACAGATCATGACTTTTGTAAGAACGCTTATTTATACCATCTAAAATGCCCAATATAGATTATTCACCAGATAAGATCATCATTGAGGTCGAAAACCTGCAAAAGCGCTTTGGCGACAATGTGGTGTTGACCGACATTAATATGGTTTTGTATGAGGAGGAAAACCTGGTTGTATTGGGTAAATCCGGTACGGGGAAATCGGTCCTCATCAAATGCATGGTAGGTCTCATAAAACCGGATGCAGGCAAGCTCAATGTTTTGGGCAAAGACATCATGACTATCAATACCTACGATATGGATGAATTGAGGAAGCAAATTGGTTTCTCATTTCAGATGTCCGCCCTCTATGACTCCATGACTGTGCGAGAAAACCTCGAATTTCCCTTGAAAAGAAATGAACCTGATGTAGGTAGAGGGGAAATGAATGATCGAGTGGAAGAAGCTTTGCATAATGTGGGACTACTTTATGCAATAGATATGATGCCGGTGGAGCTATCGGGAGGTATGCAGAAACGTGTAGGAATTGCACGTACCCTTATCCTCAATCCCAAGATCATCCTCTATGATGAACCCACAGCAGGACTTGATCCGATTACCGCTAAAGAAATCAATGAATTGATCCTGAGTGTGCAGGAAACCTATAAAACCTCTTCGATTATCATTACCCACGACTTGACCTGTGCCCGGATGACTGGAAACAGGATCAACCTTATGGCCGATGGGGAATTCCCGATCAAAGGGACTTATGAAGAATTACAGAAGATTAGCGATCCCAGACTGGCTCCTTTCTTTGAATATTCTTCCTCTTAATCAGATTATTATTAACTCAAAATAATGGACAACGAACGTACAAAACTCATCAAACTAGGCTCATTTGTAGTGGTGGGTGTTATTTTCTTCATTTTCATACTATACCTCATAGGAAGACAGCAGAATCTTTTTGATAAAACCTTCCAGGTTCAAACAGTTTTCGAAAATGTAGATGGTTTACAAAAAGGTAGCAGTGTATGGTTTGCCGGAGTAAAAATTGGCACAGTTAAGAATATTGATATTGAAAGCAGTACTGCCGTAAAGCTGACCATGAATATTACCTCGGATAATAAAAAGTTTATAAAACAAGATGCCGTTGCAAGTATTGGCTCTGATGGCTTTATTGGGAATAAATTAGTTATCATATCCGGTGGAAGTCCCGAAGCAGAGGCAATCGGAAGTATGGGATTGTTGAAGAGCGAAAGTGGGACTGGGCTAGATGAACTGCTTTCCACTTTCCAGGTAACCAATGACAACCTTCAGGCAATTACCACTGATTTCAAAGGCATCACAAATGGAATTGCAAGTGGGAAAGGTACCGTTGGGGGGCTTTTCAAAGATTCCACCCTGTATGCTCAAATTCAAGCAAGTATTCGGGAGGCTCGTCTGGCCAGCTTAAATACCAAGAATGCTACCAAAGAGCTTTCTGACATGATGTCTAATATCAATGCTGGAAAAGGGATGGCAGGAGCCTTGCTGAATAGTCCGGAATATGAGAAACGTCTGAATGAAAGCGTTCAATCTGCTCAGGCTACCATCCAGAATGCAGCGGGTACGATGAAGCGGGTTGACCAAATTACCCAGGACCTGAATGTATTAGTGAAAGATTTGAATAATCCTGATTCTCCTTTAGGAGTCTTGATGCAAGATTCTGTTTTCGCCCGCAACCTTCAAGAAACTATGAGAAATCTGGAAGGAAGCACAGATGAACTGGATGAAACCCTGAAAGATGTTCAGAAGAGTTTCTTAATGCGTGAAAGAATTTTCCGCAAGAACAAAGAATACCGGAAGGCTAATCAGAAAAAACAAGCTGCCGAGGCTGCAGCAAATGGAGAAAGCCCCAGAGGAAATTAAGCCATTTGATACGGGAAGGAATTTATTCCTTCTCGTATCCATAATCCTTCAGCCGAGCTTTTATATCAAGTTTGAAGCCCTTCTCAATTGCTTTTTCCCATTCAGCTTCCGCTAACTCTGGCAGACCAGCTACTGCATAATAATCGCCGAGGATAGCTAAATATTCTGGATCTGTTTTAGGCTCTTCAGTGGGAGATTTGATAATTTCTGATACCTTCTCTAATTCGATATCCCTTTTTTCATTCTCTCCCTTTTCTTTGTAAGCCTGCGCTAAAGCAATATGAGCTTTTGCACGAATGATAATATCATTTTGGGCTATTTTTATGAGTTTATTAAAAGCATATTCAGCTGCTGAATAGTCCTGTGTTTTACTGGCGGACTTACCATAATAGTACAGGAATTGAATTTGATTCGGATAGTATTCGAGGGCAAATTCAGCATCCTTATATAACTGCTCATAATTTCTGGCAAAATTAGATGCATTGAGTAATTCCAACCAAAGGTCGATTTGCATGGGTTGTTTCTCCAATGCATTTCTGACTGCGTCCAGGTCAGCTGCTCCAACAGTTGCTTCATTTCCTCCCAATCTTCCCATCAATAAAAGCGCTTCCGGATTATCGGGATGAGCTTGGTTGAATATTTCCAAGAGTCGGGTCAGTCTTCCCTTAACTGTCGCATCGCTATCTGCATAGGGAAGGAGCTGTTGGATGATGTTCATTTTTCCCTGCCACTCAATAAGAGGATTAGCAAAGGCTCTAAATAGATATTCGTCAGATTTCTCAATCTGATCTTGCTTTTTATAATAGTCAGCCAGGTAAAGGAGGGCGAAACCATTGTCAGGATCCTGATCAAGGATGGCATTCAGAGTAGAGACACCTTCTTCAAACCTGCCCAGTCTATACAGCATTTCGTATTGTCTCTGATAGATACCTGTCTCCGTATCTCCGATTTCAATGAGTTCATTGATACTTTCCAGCGCTCCCTCATAATTCTCCCTCTCTTTTTCTACTTCAAATTTCTTTAGACTAATCAGACGGCTTATGCCTTTTTCTTTTTGTAGTTGGTCTAAAACCTTTAACCCTCCATCTGCATTCCCACTTTTAAAATATAGGTCTGCCAAATCCATTTTTTCGGAAGATTTCTCTGGAAACTGATTGACCAGACTGTTTTGGGCATTGATGGCTCTGTCTATATCCCCTCCGGCTCTCAGGGATCTAACGAGAAATTTATGGTACCAATAATTATCAATTTGTCCCCGGACGGCCTGTTGGGATAACTCAATGGCTTTCTCGTAATTCTTTTGATCAAGATAAATTCGGGCACTGTTATATTGAGCCGGATGGTTGTCAGGATCAGCTTCGAGAACTTTTTCAAACAGACGTAAAGCTTCCTCAAAATTGCCACGCATCATCTGTGTACAACCTTCCACAAAATCACGCTCTACTTCTTCATTTTCGGTCAACTCATCTTCAAAGAGTTTGAAAAATTCTTCTAACTCAGATTCATCATATATTTCATCTTCAACAGAAGCTTGCAAACTTATGCCTTGCATTTTCCTAATGTCTTTTGCTCCCTTACAGGAAGTAAACACTACGGAAGCAGCGAGCAAGAAGAAAAAGAGGGATGGAATTCGCATTGGGCTTAATTTCTTTACATAGGGAACGTATAAGTTCCTAAAATCTTTCTTTAAATACCAGTTAAGTGTGGGGAGGTTACATCATATGGCGAATTTCATTCCAGAAATCGCTATATGGACAGATACTATCTGCATGTGTAGGTATAACGAAAGAGGGAGGAGAAATATTGATCTATTGCGAAACGCAGTGCTCTTGTCTTCATGAGATTTTTCGAGAATACATGAACATAGGTGCGCAATAATCGTCTTAGACGTTTACTTTCCCGTATGCCCAAATCCTCCGGCTCCTCTTGCGGTCTCGCTGAGTTCCTGTACTTCTACCCAATCGACTTGCTCGTGTTTGGCGATGACCATTTGGGCAATACGTTCCCCTTTTTCGATAGTGAAAGGCTCTCTGCTAAGGTTTACCAGTATGACTTTGATTTCTCCTCTATAATCTGCGTCTATGGTTCCCGGGGTATTTACCAGGCTAATCCCATGCTTGATAGCTAAACCGCTGCGAGGTCTGACCTGAGCTTCATAACCGATAGGAAGTTCCATAAAAAGCCCGGTAGGTATCAGGGTTCTTTCCAAACTATCGAGGGTAATAGGCTCATCATTATTGGCATAAAGATCTACTCCAGCAGAGGCGGGAGTAGCATATTTGGGCAAGGGATTGGAAGAGGTATTAATTATTTTTACCTGGAGCATGGGGGTGAAATTAGGAAATCAGTGCGTCAAATTTCGCAGCTAAATCGAAATCGAAATCTGTGAGTCCTCCGGCATCATGTGTACTTAGACGAACTTCTACTTTATTGTACACATTGAACCATTCGGGATGATGATTGGCTTTCTCTGCCAGTATCGCTGCTTGGCTCATAAAACCAAATGCCGATACAAAATCTGAAAACATATAAGTCTTCTCTATTCCGTTATTCTTAAATGACCAGCCTGATAGGGAAGAAAGTTTTGGCTTAGCTTCTTCAGAACTATAGGTTTTCATCGACTATTTTTTTTAATTTGAGCTTGTAATCATTGACAAGATAGGTACTAATAGGCGATTGTCCATAGTCAATTAAATAAATGAATCTATCATCTTGATTGACAATGCTTAAGGAAAAAATAATCGGACAATTCTAGGTGTGAAATGGAGTTTTTTGCTTTCTCAACAAGAGCATCCATGCAAGCTGACCTCAAGATAATCAAGATCCTTTTTTCCCTCTTCGGCATCTTGCTTTTGCAGGGGACTGAAACATGGGCTAGCCAGCCCGTGAGGATTTTTGGCAATATACTTAATGATGAGACGAAGGAAATTTCCCTGAGTTTCAGAGAACATCCGCTGGCAGAGATGGAGACCATCAAAGCTAATCTGGATCGCCAGGGCAATTTTCAACTTAAGCTGAATATTGAGAAAGCCAGGCCCTGTTATCTAAGGTATGGAAGGGAACAAAGTGTGGTTTTTCTTTTCCCAGGTGATAGAATTGACCTGATAGCAGATGCAGAATCTTTTGATGAAACCCTAGTTTTCACTGGATATGGTTCTGGAGTCAATGCCAGTCAGTTTCTGGCAGCCTTTTTCCTCAAATTTGAAGACAAGCTTTTCAGAAGAGAAGCCAATAATCGGATAAAAGAAGCCTCACCAGCTTCCTATTTAGAATATCTGACCCGCCAAAAAGAATACAAACTCAATTTCCTTCAGAATAATAAAGATTTGCCTGAGGATTTTGTAGCCTATATGGCTAAAAGAATTGAGTATATGTGGGGAAGGGATTTACTCGAGTATCCGGTTAAACATGCATATCTGAATGAGCTTCCTTATGAGCGTGTACCAGTAGGAACTTCTTATTATGGTTTTCTAAAAGAACTTAATATTCAGGATAAAGAGGCTTGGGAACTTAGGGAATATCAGGATTTTCTGGACGCATTCTTTGCCTACGAATATAGCAAGGTTATTAGTAAAATGAGTCCTTCATCCCGCTTTGCCTACCTCTATGATCGTGCTCCTGATTATTTGACCGGAATGCCTCTTAGTGTTTTCCGTGCGCGTAGTTTAATGCATGCAATTCAATACCTGAATCCAGGAGATGTGTTGCCTCGCTATTTTCAGTTTATTAACTCTGAGGAAGGTGTGCCTCAGAAAGAATATCTCGAATTAGCATTTAAAGATATCCTCTCTTTAGCCCCCGGAAATCCTGCACCAGATTTTAGCCTGCAAGATCCGGAAGGGAAAATAGTAACTCTTAGTGATTATCAGGGTAAAACAATCTACCTGCATTTTTGGGCAAGCTGGTGTGATCCCTGCAAAAATGAGCTAAGCCATATCAATAAGTTGGCCTACGAATTTTCAGATGAAGAAATTATCATTCTGAATGTTTCTCTTGATGAATTTCAGAAAACATGGCTGCAAAAAGTAGAAGAAACACAATTGGCAGGCATACATGTTTGGGCGAAAGGCCTATGGTCTGATGTACCTATGTCTTACGGTATCAGGACTTTGCCGGGGTATCTGATAATCTCTAAAGATGGAACCATTGCAAATGCCTCTGCTTTTGCCCCCAGCGACCCGGAAGCATCGGCACAAATTTTGAGGAATCTGCGCTAGAATTTTTACTGCGAGAATTTTTCGAATGTTAGAATAAGACGAAATTTTCTTGTAAATTTACTTTCGAATCTCTCAATACTCCTTATATGTGGACAGATAGGTATAGTTTGCTGACTATATACAAAAACCTTTCTCTTCCTTTTTGCTCTAAGTCTTTACTTTTCCTCATATTCACCTCCTTTGTATTAAACACAATGGCGGTTACTTATTACGTATCTCCTACTGGTAATGATCTGAATACAGGTCTCACTACTGCTGATCCCTGGCAAACAATTGATCGGGTAAATCTGGCTGCCATAGGCCCCGGGGATGAAGTGCTCTTTGAAGGAGGACAAACCATTGTTTCTGTAAATGGATTGTTCTTTACCGGAGCTCGAAGTGGTACAGCTGCAAATCCTATCATAATCTCCAGTTATGGAACAGGTAGAGCGACCCTAAATGTTACGGGAGCACATGCCTTTGTAGCCTACGAATGCGCAGGTTTTGAAATAACAGACCTAAATTTTGTCGGAGCAGGGAGACTGGTAAATAATTTTGCAGGCATAGTATTCTACTCAGATACGGGTACACCTGTTATTCCCAATCGCTATGAGCATGTAGTAATTAGTCGGGTTGAAGTTTCTGGATTTAACCTTGGGGGTATTAAATTTCAGGGTACTGAGATTTATCGTGGAAGTGGAGGAACTCAGGCATCCAGTGGATGGGAGAGCGTGACAATCACTTATGCAGATGTACATGACAATGGGGATTTTGGTATTGAAATCATCGGCGACTGGTTGACAGGAACTACGATCTATCCCAATAGAGACATTTTAATCCAAAACTGTACAGCTTATAATAATCCCGGGCAGAATGGCTTGACTACGGAACATACCGGCAATGGTATCGTCGTGGGCAATGCAGAAGATGTCCTGATAGACCTTTGTGTGGCTTATAACAATGGTGCCGATAATGTTGCTAATAATGGAGGTCCGGTAGGAATTTGGCTTTGGGATACCAAAAACGGGATCATTCAAAGTAGTGAGTCCTACGAAAATAAAACTAATAGTACCAAAGATGGTGGAGGCTTTGATTTGGATGGAGGCTGTGTAAACTGTGTGATTCAGTATTGCTATTCACATGACAATGATGGCGCTGGTTATCTCCTCGCAGAATTTGGAGAGTCCAGAGATATGATAAATAATACCATTCGCTACAACATCAGCCAGAACGATGGCCGCAATAATGACTATGCAGGTATCCAATTTTGGCGAGATGCAGTAACTCCGGGAACAGGAGTCCTGGATCAATCTTATGTATATAATAATGTAGTATATATCGGTGCAGGAGCAGGTGCAGCACCCGCAGCGGTTCGGTCCATAAGCGGAGCAATTACCAATGCTAAGGTTTCTAATAATGTATTCATTACGGCCGATGGAATTCGGATGGTAGATAAGCAATTCGCTACTGATTTGGATTTCGCCGGTAATGCCTATTTTAGTCTGACGGGAGTTTATGAATACAATGAAGCAGGTACGGTTTACAATAACCTTGCTGCATGGAGGGTTTCTGGACAGGAAATGGTCGGTCCTACCAATGTTGGCCTTGAGTTGGACCCGCAACTGGTAAACGCCGGTAATGGAGGGATCATAGGCAATCCTACTAATTTACCTACCCTCAATGACTATGCACTGCAAGCCGGTTCACCTCTGGAGGATGCAGGCCTCGATCTTAATGCACTATTTGGAATTAATGTAGGTACCCGAGATTTCTATGGTACTACTGTTCCGGTTAATACAACCCATGACATAGGTGCATATGAAACTCCTGGTGCAACTCTTTCTGCAGGAGATATCAAGTTTTCAGGAGAAAGGTTGAAAAATGGAACCGTATTCCTTCGATTTGATCTTGGATTGGAAGACATGCCTGAAGCTTTGATCCTGGAAAGAAGCCTGGATGGAGAAAATTTTGAATTTGTCTTAAATCCTGAACTCAAAAGCAGGCTTGGGCATGCTTATGATTATCGTTCTCCATCAAGTAAAGTTTTTTATAGGTTAGGGCTTCAGGATTTAAATGGCGAAATCGACTATTCTCGCATACTAGAAATTTTTGCCTTTGAGGATCAGGAATTCATGCAGGTTTTCCCCAACCCGATAAAAGAAAATCTGGGAATCTTCCTTAGAAGCCCAATTAGCCACAAAGAAGTTGTGGTAGAGCTTGTTGACCTTCAAGGGAAATCTGTTTTGAAACGGAACATGAATCCCGTAGGAGATAGCCTGAGTTTGCAAGTATCCAATCTACCTAACGGCTTGTATACCTTACTGCTCAAGACGCCCCTCTCTGTAATGCGACAACAAGTCTTAATTGATAAATAAAAAAAGGCCGGATTTAAAAAAATCCGGCCTTTTTTCTTTGTTAAGCTTTTTCTCTATTCACGAATTACATTCACTTTGAATCGCAATACTTTATTGCGTTCGTTGAAGTTACCAGTAACCGTTATGGATTTATTTGCAGGACCCGGGCGATTCTTTGAATTGTAGGAAACTTCTACGAATCCCTCACCTCCTGGTGCAATTTCCTCTTTAGACCAATTTGGAGTCGTACATCCACATGAAGGTTTTACACGGGTAATCTTTAGAGGCTGGTCTCCGGTATTTTTGAATTTGAAAATATGACTTGGCTGAACTCCTTCTTTTACTTCACCGAAATCAAAACTCTCTTCTACCCATTCAATGCTGGTTTGCGGCATATCTTCTGCAAGTTGCATGTAAGCAGGTCTTGCCGGAGCTGCTGGAGCTGTAACAGGGGTACTAGGCGCAAAATTTGAGTTTTGAGAGGGAGAAACCTTCAATTCCTGAGCCTTTTGCGGATTAGGCTTTGCTTTCAATTCTTTTTCTGGCTGAGTACTTTCCAGTTTGATTACTTTAGGATCATTAAGATCAACAGCTTTGGGGCTGTTTGCCAATTCTTCTCTTTTGATCTTGGCAGCCATATACACAGCTTTTTGCTTTTCTGCATATCTGAGCACTTGTAATTGGAGGTCAGCGGGCAATTCTTTCATCACCTGCTTGAGCTCTTTATTTACTTTAGGTTTCTTTTCTGAGTCTTGAGCGATGGATTTCACCGGGAAAAGCATGGCAAGGCCGGCGATAAAACATGCTAATATTATATGATTGATCTTCATATCTATGATTTTTGGTTCTTTCTGCTATAACGTGAATCAATCCAAAGTGTTGTTTATTTCTGGTATCTTTGATGGATCAATGAACGTATAAATTACAGGAAATATCCTGAATTAAGAATAGAATGTCTGTAAAAGAGCTTACACATATATCCCTTCAGGTTAATGGCATGACTTGTAGTAATTGTGCCCTTGGAGTGGAAAAGTTTTTGAAGAAAGAAGGAATGGAAGGCGTCTCTGTCGATTTCGCGAATGGAGAGGTTGAGTTCGAAGTAGTGAACGAGAGGGAAATCCCCCGGATAATTGAAGGAATTGAAAGTCTTGGTTTTGAGGTAAATACAGAAGGAGAGGCTGAAGAGGAAGGAAAAAGTATGTCTCGTCTTGAGAAGCGTTTTTACCTTTCAGCCATATTTACTATCCCTCTGATCCTTCACATGTTTGTCTCCTGGCATTGGCTGCACAATCCTTGGGTACAGTTAGTTTTGACCCTACCGGTTTTTATTCTGGGAATGTTTCATTTTGGGGTGTCGGGTTGGAAATCGTTGAAGACAGGAGTTCCTAATATGGATGTATTGATAGCTATTGGAGCACTTTCTGCTTTTGGCTATAGTTTGTATGGGACAATCATGCAATTGGGGCCTGATTTCCTGTTTTATGAAACTGCAGCAAGTGTTATCACCTTGGTTTTGCTGGGGAATTTGATGGAGGAAAGATCCGTGAAAAAGACCACCTCTTCCATTCGTGAGTTAGCAGGATTGCAGCCAAAAAAAGCGATGAGATTGAATTTTTTGGATGGAAATGAAGTATTGGAAGAAGTAGATATCAATAGCCTTAGGGTTGGAGATGTACTTCAAGTGAATACAGGAGACAGAATCCCAGCAGATGGTATCGTCCTTGCTGGGCAGGGAGACGTGGATGAATCCATGATTAGTGGAGAGTCTTTACCCCTGCCTAAGGAAAAAGGACAGGAATTGATAGGTGGAACTTTACTGATTCAGGGTAGTCTTCAGTTGCGGATAAATAAAACTGCCCAGGAGGGCATTCTTTCCCAAATCATAAAACTTGTAAAATCTGCCCAGAAAGATAAACCGGAAATACAGAAAATGGCAGATCGAATCAGTGCCTATTTTGTACCTATCGTTTTAGGAATTGCTATACTTACTTTCCTATTATCCTATTTCATCTTCGATATTAGTATTCAGGCATCCATTATTCACAGTATTGCTGTTCTAGTTATTTCCTGCCCCTGTGCTATGGGATTAGCTACTCCAACTGCCGTTATTGTGGGAATAGGAAGAGCCAGTAAAATTGGGGTTTTGATTCGCGGAGGAAGTACGCTGGAGAAGTTCTCAAAAATTGAACGCATCGTTTTTGATAAAACGGGTACCCTTACCAATGGAAAATTTAAAATATCAGCCATAGAAACTGCTGATTCAGATAGGGCAGAAGTGGAAAAAATACTAAGGAGTATTGAGCTATATTCTTCCCATCCCATTGCGAAATCTATTCAACAAGAATTGGCCCATGCAGGATTGAAGATGCTGAGAGAAGTTGAAGAAGAGAAAGGAATAGGGATGAAAGCTGAAGATAAGGAGGGGAATCGATATCATTTAGGATCAGCTAGAATTCTTGGCAATAAGACAGCTGTTAATGATCATAGCCTTTATTTATTGAGAAACGGAGAATTTTGGGCCGGAATAGATTTGAAAGATGAGTTAAGACCGGGAGCAAAAGAAATGGTCGCCTATTTTCAAAAGCAGGGAGTTGAAACCATCATGCTGAGTGGAGATAAAAAGGAGAAATGTGAAGCAGTGGGGTTAGAACTGGGGATAGATCATATTTATGCCGAAAAGCTTCCTGAAGAAAAATTGAAAATGATCGAAGCTTTTTCTAATGAGTCCTCTACGGCTATGGTGGGTGATGGAGTAAATGACGCGCCGGCTTTATCAAGGGCTCATATAGGTATTTCTCTGGCAAAAGCTACCGAGGTAGCCATGCATGCTTCTGATGTTATTTTATCCAGCGACAAAATTGATAGCCTTATAGATTTGCATAAAGTCAGTAAGCATACCGTTAAAACCATTCATCAGAACCTCTTCTGGGCTTTCTTCTACAATGTAATGGCAATTCCATTAGCCGCGATAGGTATGCTTAAACCCATTATTGCAGCGGCTGCTATGGCTATTTCAGACGTAATTGTCATTGGAAATTCTCTACGATTACGAATCAAATCCCTTACATAAAAGAAGGATAATGACAACTATGCCATTATCCTAATTGTGGAAAGTATACTATTTTTTCTAGAGGTAAATCCAGGTTCAAGTATCAATCAATATGTACTATTTGAGTTTGATACTTAAGCCTTAATGTTAGAACCTATAAGGTTTACGCCATTCCAATAGATGAAAGAAAGTCCTCCTTTGATTCCCTACTTTATTTCTTGATAAATACTTCTGTTCCCAATTTATTTCCTTCCCGCATTTTCAGCAGGTAATAACCAGGCTGTAGGTTATTTACAGAGATTTGTTGATCAAAAGACAGCCTTTCCTCCGAAATAATTTCTCTTCCACTCATATCATAAATGGAATAATGAGCTGTTTTGCCTTCCATTCCCTGAATTTTTATTACATCTGAACTTGGGTTAGGATAGAAACTAAAAGCTAATTCCTCACGATTGCCAAAAATTCCGGTAGCAGCATCACCTGTCTGTACATTGTCGATGCAGAAATAGGCTGGAGTATTCATCCCAAACATACCCACATCGCTTGAGCTAAGGCTAAAGCCCAAACTATCTGCCTCACCCAAAGAGCTCAAGTCAACAAACGTCCATTCGTCAACGATATAATCTTCGGAATTATCCGCAAATCTGAAGTCAGCCAGATAGAAGTCAACACTATCTGTGCTCTGGACCCCGTCTCGATAAGCTTTGATGGTAAGCAGAAAGAAATCTGGATCATCTCCAGAGGCTCCTCCAAACTTCTTTGCGAAACTATCACCCTCACGCATACTTAATGCGGCATAGGTATTATTGGTGATCATCATTCCGCTTACTACCTTACCTGCCGCTTCATTTTCCAAACGCATAATGTTTTCCGCCCCAAATTTAAAGGATACCGCATAGGTATTGGAAGAATCAGCTCCCATTCCCGTGATAGAAGAAAAGGGATTCATAAAACCCGGGGTAAGCGTATCTGTGGTAGCTGAAATTGCCCAGCCATCCCATGAATTAAATGCTGAGTCATAATTATTAGGTAGAAATAAAAAGCCATCACTAAATCCGCCCTGATTATTGCTTCCATTTAGAAAGGAGTCAACAGCAATGTTGAAATTTTCAAAATCAGAAGTGTTTTGGGCTCCTAGCAGACTGGAAATTAAGAGTAAAGAGATTGTAAAAATCTGTTTCATTTCGATTGATTCTTATTGAGTGTGAAATTGATTCCTAGCTGGTAATGGATGCCTGGCATAGGGCGCCTTTCTAAAACCTGATAATCCACGTCCCAGAGATTATTGATCTGGAAAAAAATGAGATAGTTCCCGGACTTCCTTTTTCTAAGGTATTGGAGATGTACATTCCCCAATTGGAAGGCAGGAGGATTCGCATTGATTCCCGTAGTTTTTCCTGTATATAAATGGGTATAGCGTACGCCCAGATTTCGCCAGTCAAGGCTGATTCTCGCTTGTGCTTGATGAATCGGAGTGTAAAGAAGCTGAGAACCCAGGGGCATGCGTGGGACTTCTACAGCTGTCTGGGTGGTTGACAAAACATAGTCATAACTCAATTGGGTCTGAAACCGAAAATCATTTTGGTGATAAGCCAAACTAAATCTAGGCTCTAATCCTCTGCTCCATACCCGGGTGAGATTATTTGCAGACCAGTAGTTTTGTCCCTCGGCAATGCCCCACATAATCCAGTTGTCTATTCTTCTATTGAAAGCTGTCAAGTCAAAACTAAGCCTCCAGTAAGGAGTTCTTTTCTCCGTCCTTATCCCAATCTCACTACTCCAGCCAGATTCAGGCAATAGATCAGGATTTCCCCCCGGTACCCAGTATCGGTCATTGAAAGTAGGTAAGCGGTAATTTCTACTTGCTTTTGCGCGAAGGGACCAGGCAGGTAAAAGTCGGTAAGTCAAATCTAGAATAGGTACCAAAGGAACACTTTTCCCATCTACCATCTCCTGACGTAAACTGCTTTGAACCTGTAATTTATCTACTTGCCACATCCAGGATATAAAAACTGCATTTCTCAATTCATCTGGAATGGATTGGTATCCTGCTGACCAGGCACGGGTATGGCGAAAAGTACTTCCCGCCTGAAGTCGGTGAGAAGGGCTAAGGCTCCATTGTCCGCTGATTTCTCCGCTCAGGGTTTTGAAATGACTGCGAGATTCAAGTAGAATCAACTCATCAAAGTAATTGAGGTGTTCATCGAAATAGGCAGCTTTGGCCTCATATAATTGTTTCCTTCCGGTATATTTCCAGGATAGGTGGCTGCGGATGAATGTATCTTCCTGATGTGCCTCACTCCGATTTTGGACACTGGTAGGCGGGATTTCTCTGTGTGCATGCTGGGTCCAGAAATTCAGGCTCAGCTGATGTCTGCTTGCAGGTCTCCAGTATAGATCTTGTTGAAGACTTCTCTGTTGGATACGTGCATTACTTTGGATTCTCTCAGGTAGGCCATCTGCGACAAAATAGGAGAAATCATTTTCTGCTTCGAGATAGGAAAATTTACTCCGGCTCTGAAGTTTTCGATTTCCTATACCGAACTGAAGGTTTTGCTCGGATCGACCAAAGCTTCCAATTTTGGAGAATACATCGAGCAAAAGCTTATTCTCAAAATCAGAGTGATTTTGAAGAGAAACCAGCCCTCCAATTGCACCACTTCCCCAAAGAGCCGAGTTTCCTCCTGTTTGGAATTGGATAGATTCACTATTGTTGAGGGGGAGAAGAGAGAGGTCCAATTGCCCCAACATAGGACTGCCAATCGGCAAGCCATTCCAAAGAATCAAGGTTTGCCCTGCGCTGCCTCCTCGAATAGAGGAAGTAGCGAGACTGCCAAGCCCATAACTTTTGATAAAACTGCCGGTCTCTGCAGCAAGTAATTCTCCAAGATTGTTGTAGCCGAGTTCTTTGAGTGCCTGCTGGCTCCAAAGCTTTTGGTTTTTCGCCAGAGGATTTGAGCGAATGTTGATGGCTTCAATCTCAATGCTTTCCAGTTGGATCGTATCTGATTGTGCCTCCAAAAACTGGGGCATCAAAACAAAAAACAAACATGTTATGAGTTTTGTAGAGCTATATCTCATAAACCAAATTCTCTACAACTCAGGAAGAATTTGGATGGAGATAGAAGGTAGGTACAGATGATGGGACCAAATGGCCAGGGTACATCTATGCTCATCTATCGCCAACTTTTCCTCCGAAAGTTGTGATTGCGAAAATTACCCTGGCAGGTCTTCTGACTTGTTCCGCTTTTGGCGCCTTCCCGTCCGTTTGTCAGACAGTGGCATAAGGCCAAAAGTGCTATTGGAACTCACAGCAGCGGGGACTGTTCCGGATTTACACCGGATTCCCTTTTAAGCTTTGTGATTAAAGCACCAAAGTGAAGCAAAGATAGGAAAGTAATTCGAGAGTCATATTCAGAATGCTGAATGTGATCGTGGATACAGAAAAGGAGTAAGAAATACTTATCTCTTAGTGGTCTGATAATCAGGGGTGTAGTGGGAGTGCTCTTTTATGGAGAAAAATTTGTCGCTTTCGGGAAATCAGCCTGTGATCTAACTTCTATTCACAATAATCAATTGTCGTCCTGGGCCAAAAACACAGGCGAAGCAATCTGTTTAACTTATAAAAACTAACTGAATTTAAGGGGATAGTTTCGTTCGAAATTCGAGCTCGCATTGATAACTGTGTGTATGAAAGTTTTAGAGAATCCTACTTCTTATATCCCATATTTTCCAGCATGGTTTGCATGGATTTCCAGATGGCATTTACGGCCTGAAGGGGGCGAACCATGACTTTAAACTCAACGATTTTTCCTTCCTCATTCCAACTGATAATATCTACCCCATTTACTACGGTATCCCCAATCTTTGTTTCAAATTCCAGGCAGGCCTGATGTTCCTCAATGATTTCTTTTTTATAGGAAAAGTGTTCCCCTCCCAAAACCTGATCAGCAGCCATTAGGTAGAAGGTCGTTATTTTTTTTCCTTGTTGAGGGGTCCAAACTACGGGGGAATGGAATATGACATCTTCGGCCAATAATTCATCCAGGAGGCTCATGTCTCTATCAGACATACACTGGTGCCACTTTTCAATCGTCTGTATCATGAGATGTTCTTTTCAGGAATTTACATTAATTCTCCAATTCTGCTTGCAGCCACTCCCATATTTCTATTGACTGGCCTACCTCAAACCACTGAATATCTTCATATCTTCTAAACCAGGTGAATTGCCGCTTTGCATATCTGCGGGAGTTTCGCTGAATCAAACGAATAGCTTCTTCCAGATCTATCTCGCCTTGTAGATAGGAAATCATTTCTGAATAACCGATGGATTGCAATGCAGGAGCTTTAGGTCCATATGTTTGGAGTAAAGTCTTTACTTCCTGTTCTAACCCTGCATTTATCATCTTAAGTACCCGTTCATCAATGCGTTTGTAAAGACGCTCTCTCTCATCAGTCAAGCCTATTTTTATATATTTCCAGGGAGTCTCTTTTGCTTTTTTACCCTTTCGAAATGCGGATATAGGCTTACCACTACTTCTATAAACTTCCAGCGCACGCATTACCCTTGCGTGATTATTCCTGTCAATCTTATCATAGGTTTGGGGATCGACTGCCTCCAATTCTGTCAACAAATCAGCGAGGCCTTTCTCTTCATACTCAGACATGAGATCGCTTCTGACCTTTGGATCTATATTCGGCATATCATCAAAGCCAAACCACAAAGCATCCATGTAAAGGGTAGAGCCCCCAACAACTATCACAACATCAGAGGAGGTATGAAGATGCTGAATCAACTTCTCTGCCTCTTTTTCGAAATCAGCGGCATTGTATTCCTGATCAGGATTTAGGCTGTTAATAAAATGATGATTGACTTGCTGAAGTTCCTCTTCATTTGCTTTGGCTGTACCTATGTCCAGATACCGATACATTTGCCTCGAATCAGAAGATATGATTTCTGCTTGCAGCCGTTCAGCCAATTCCAGCGATAAGGCAGACTTCCCAACTGCAGTAGGACCGATGATACAAATGACATAATTCACATACCAAAGCTATAACAGATTTCCAGATTTTGCAGCTTCAGGACTTTTACTTTTCAAAAAGAGGGCATTATAAATCATAGAAGGGATACAAATATCTGTGGTACTTACCAATCCTCCTATTATTATGAGACTGGCTCCAAGTATATAGGCTGCAGTATTCATGTGGAAGATG
>JBCBRM010000016.1:0-140984 GCA_039819665.1 Bacteroidota bacterium | reverse complement strand
GTTGAATCATCAGCCTTAAGTTTGAGAGTACTGGCTGATTCCCTGGATTTTTACATAGGGATGGCTAGTTCACATAATCCTGCTTATCCAGAACTTATTTCAAAGGAATTTAATTCCCTCGTAGCAGAAAATGACTTTAAACCGGGGCAGCTATTGGTGGATGCGAATAAGTGGGAATTTGATTTTACCAAGGCTGATAAACTCATTTCATTTGCAGATGTCCATGATATGCGTTTGCGAGGACATACCTTGATTTGGGGAAAATTTCCGGGTATGACCTTTCCTGCAGAATGGCAGGAGGAGATTAAAGCTTCTCAGGATAAGGAAGTTAAGATGAAATCCCTGATGCGGCAATATATAGAAACGGTTATGCAACATTTTAAAGGGAGAGTAAAGGATTGGGATGTAGTCAACGAGCCCATGGGAGGCGATCCTTTATTTCCGAGTATTTTTACAGAAAGTATGGGTGAAAGCTATATTGATTATGCCTTTCAATTGGCTCGCGAGTTTGATCCGGACGCTACTTTGTACCTCAATGAACAAATCCCGGACTATGAAAGCGAACAGGGAAAAGCATTTCTGGATTTACTTCAAAGACTCCTGGATCGGGGAGTACCGATTGATGGTGTGGGGCTACAATGCCATAATCTCAATAATATTCATGATACAGAGGCATTGCGGAACTACATCCGGAAGATAGCTGAGATGGGACTGGAAGTAGAAATTACGGAATTGGATATCCGCTTGCTCTTGTTCAAAGACTCTGAGGATCCATATCAGGCTCAGGGAAATCAATTTCAGAAGATTGCAGAAATCTGTCTCGATGATCCCGCTTGCAAAGGTCTGACTCTATGGGGACTAACAGATGGTGCCAATTGGATGGATGCTGTCCCACCATTTATGTGGAAAAGCCCCAATGCTCCCAATATTTTTGATGAGGATATGAATAAAAAGCCCGCTTACTGGGGCCTGCATGCAGCTTTGAAAAGAAAGGGAGAAATGAAAAGGGAACTACCCTAAGCTTTACTTTTTACCCTGCCGATTTCATGCCTGGATTTTATTTCTGATACTAAGGGGAAGATGATTTTTGGAGCTTTTGCGAATGATTTGAAATTGCAGGCATTCTTCTAACTTTGTTTGGCCTCAGGCTACATAAAATAAGGGAAATATACTCCTACATTACACCCATATGCACGCTCAATCCAAAATCGCCGGCCTACTATTGCTTTCCTTCATGATAGCCCCTTTCCTTCTAGGACAGAATGGTCCAGTACTAAGACTTGACTTTGAAGGCGACTTTAAAGGGGCGCAATTCAATTGGCAAATAAAAAAACTTGATTTAACGAAAGGAATAGAAGGGCAAGCTATCCAGCTAAGACCTGAAAAAGTATATCCAGATTTGAAGCTAAGTGGCTTGGACCTTGATGGAAGTAAAGACTTTTCAGTCAGTTTTTGGATCAAGACCACCTCTGCTAAGCCTATGGTTTTTCTTTCTCAGAAGAGCTTTGGGAATAAAAGCATTAGTACACAAAAACATCCAGGATGGGTTTTATACAGTTCCGGGGGAAGTATGGCCTGGAGTATAGGTTCAGGCGAAAGGCGGATAAATTACGAGAGAGATAATGGAAGCCTGATGCCACTCAATAATGGAGAATGGCACCAATTGGCGATGACATTCAAGCAAGAGTTGCGGGAAGTACGCTTGTATTATGATGGCTTCAATGTAGCGGTTTACAAGGTGAATTTTGATTTCTCAAATGAGGAAATTCTGAGTATTGGTTCCAAAACAGATCGATATAATTCCGGGGAATTTGCTGGGGGAATTGAGCAGGGGAAAAAGGAATTACAATCTTTGCTCGATGCTTTTAATGCCTTAGGGCTAGAACCTCTGAAAAAGGAAGAATTCATGGATTTGATTGTTGAGCCGGAACGGCTTTATGAAACAAAGCTGGCTAAAAGGTCCGGTCCGCAAGCCTATGGAAATGATCCATTGGCTGCGGTCAAAACAATTAGGAAGAATTTACTTTCAAATCCCTATACCGTTTATCAAAATCGGGCCTTGACGGAATTGAAACCTATCAGCCAGATCTACCAATTGGATGGTGGGAAAATTGAAATCAGGGAGTCCGAAGGAAAAGCCTTTACCCAAAAAGAGAAATTGTATGCAGCAGATTTTTCCATGGACAATCTCCAGATATGGGATAGGCCTATAGACAAAAAAGAAATCCTGGAGTTTTATAAGAAATTCAGGAAAAAGAAAGTACAAAAGCTTCCTAAAAAACAGAAAGAGCTGACCATAGGCGTCTGGAATATCTGGCATGGAGGGATTCATTGGACAGAAGAGAAAGATGGTTGGGATTCTCGCAAGCGCATTGTGGAAATGATCCAAGAGAAGGATATTGATGTATTGCTGATGCAGGAAACTTATTCTTCCGGAGATTTTATTGCTGCTGAATTAGGCTATCATTTTGCGACTACTTCGGATTGGGACTACCGCTATCAGGGATCGAACATTTCCGTCCTGAGTCGCTTTCCCATCAAAGAGCTTCAGGTCTCGGAAAAAACCGAATTCAATAATGTAGCTACGCGTTTAGCCATAAGCAGGACACAGGAAATCTGGGCCATGTCTAATTGGTATGGGATGGCGCAATTTGTCGATGTTTTTAGCTTTCATGGGGAGAACTTTGAAAATTCTGATAATGTCCCGGTATTTTTTGGAGGGGATTTTAATGCCGTTCCGCATACGGATGGAGGAGACAGTCCTGCTTCCCTAAAACTGATCGAAGCGGGCTTTACTGAAGCATACAGGAATATGTATCCGGAGGTAGCAGCATATCCTGGCTATACGCACAGAAGCGGTACGAGAATAGACCAACTTTATTATAAAGGTGGAGGCCTGAAAAATACACATACCGAAGTTGTCTCTTCCTGGCCAAGCGGCTTCCCATCAGATCATTATTTGATCGTCTCAACCTTTAAGCTGAATTAATCAACCCCAAATGAGCAATGCTATGACAGCAAAAATCATTCTCCTTCTCCTATTATTTCCTTCTTGCCTGAGTTTGAAATCTCAGAAAAAATCCGATCAGTCCCGCATCGTAAAGGTGCTCTCCTTCAATATTTATCATGGAGAAACCATGAAGGGAGATTTTGATTTGGAGGTTTTGGCGAATGTGATCAGAGAGGCTGATCCTGACTTTGTAGCTATGCAGGAAGTCGATTTCCTTACGAATCGAGCGAAAAAGTACGACCTGGTTACAGAATTGGGCTGGCGGACGAAAATGGCTCCTCTTTTTGGGAAAGCCATGGATTATGATGGAGGCGCTTATGGAGAAGGCGTACTTTCTCGTTATACACTTTTGAGCAGTAGAAATTTGGCTCTTCCCTTTGTGAAAGGCCAAGAACCCCGAGCGGCTTTGGAGGTGGTGAGTACTTTGCCTTCGGGAGATACGATTGCTTTTGTTGGGACTCATTTCGCCCATGAAGGAAAAGAAGGGAGGATCATCCAAGCCCAGAAAATCAACGAAGCCTTCTCTCAAAATACCTATCCTACCATACTGGCCGGTGACCTCAATGCTCAGCCCGGAAGTGAAGCTATAAATACCCTTGAGGAAGTATGGCAATCGACCTATGATAAAGAAAATCCCGCTCCGACCTTCTCCTCTGAACATCCTCGTATTAAAATTGACTATGTGATGTTTTACCCAAAGCATCGCTGGAAGATTGTTCAGACCAAAGTGATTGCCGATACAGTCGCTTCGGATCATTGTGCGTATTTGGTTACGCTGGAGTTATTGGAGGAATAGTTTTCAGCTTTCACAAGCTCCTGCCAGGCTTTCAGGAGATATGTTCCCGCAAAACTATCACAAATGTTAATAGGTTATTCTTTCACCCATCTCCCCAGAGATTAAAACTATGTCAAATCAAAAAAAAGATGCCAACTATCATCATAAAAATTGGCTTATAAAAGCTCCTTTGGGACTAAGTCTGATTGGATTCGGACTATGCCTCGTAACTGAAGCTGCTATGCAAAAGTACAGCGGAGTAGATACGGTGCAGTGGGTACTCTTTGGCACCCTTGCACTCGTAGTCGTCAATGCCGGCATCAGTATTTTTGGGGGAGCAGTTGTCCACCGCTCTCACTTTGAAAGATTGGAGAAGAAAGAGGAGTAATCAGATACTCCAAACCCCGTCTACATCCGAGAGGGGAATACAACCACGGAATTCACCCGGAACCGGATCGTATTTCAATACATTTTTCCCAATTTCCTCAGAAGTACAGAAACCCATAATGGCCATAGACTTTAAGGAGCGATAAAAACCAACATCAGGCTGTGGCCCTACGCCTGCACCCCAAACGCTGTAGCCAAACTTGGGCGAAGACTTTTCTTTTTCCATCAGAAATTCTTCTTTCTGCGCCTGATCAAGATCCGCAAATCCTTTCCCATATGTATCCTTGCTCTCCTGATTAAATTTCGTCAACTCTTCCCTGAGTTTTTTCTGTCCGGCTTCATCATACATCTTCGCAAATGCAAGATCCATAAACATATCTACCTTCATGTCCAGAGCTCCGGGAGTAGCTGTTCGGGGTAAAATGGTATCTACAAAAGCTGCCACCAATTCCGCATGCTCCATACTGAGAAATTGAGGCTTCCAATCGAAACGGGAAGTTTGCTGACAGGCTTGCAATAGACTGACCAATGCGCCAGTCAAAACCGTAGACCCTCCAAGAAGGGCGGTATTCTTTAATGCTTCTCTTCTTTTCATGTCTTTTAAAGGTTTTGTTTGTTAAGTTCAGAAATGGCGTGCTTAGCAGCACGAGCACTCAAAGCCATATAAGTCAAAGAGGGATTCACACAGGAATTGGAAGTCATGCAGGCTCCGTCAGTTACATAAACATTGGGCGCTCCATGCACCTGATTATTGGCGTTGAGAACAGAAGTTTTAGGATCATGTCCCATACGAGCTGTTCCCATTTCATGTATCCCAAATCCGGGTTCATGTTTATTGTCAAAACCGACGATGTCTTTTAGGCCTGCTTTGTCCAGCATTTCCAGAGCATCTTCCTGAATCTGCTTGTTGAGCGCCAATTCATTCTCCTTCCACTCACAATCAATCGCTAAAGTTGGTTGTCCCCATTTATCCAGGCTATCTTTGTCCAGCGTAACTTTATTTTCATGATAAGGCAAGCACTCAGCAAAGCCCGTAATGAAGAATTCCCATGGACCGGGGTCTTTCATTAAGTTATCTTTAAAATCGGCCCCAAAGCCTTCTACATTGGCTCCACGTCCCCATCCTTTGCGATAGGCACCTCCCTGATAGCCAAAGCCTCTGACGAATTTATCTGATTGGGTTTCTGCATTGATGTTCCAATAGCGCGGAATGTAGATGCCGTTTGGACGACGACCTTTATAATAACTATCCTCATGTCCATCAAATACTCCCATTGCACCTACGCGATAAGTGTGGTCCATGAGGTTGTGTCCCAATTCTCCGCTGTCATTTCCTAGTCCATTGGGGAAACGATCAGAGGTAGAGTTCATGAGAATACGGGTAGTACTCAAAGTCGATGCATTGACGAAAATGATCTTGGCAAAGTATTCCATCATTTCGCCTGACTCTGCATCGATAATCTTTACACCCGTTGCTTTGCCTTTTTTGTCATCATAAATGACGGAGTGTGCTATGGACCAGGGGCGTATCGTTAAGTTTCCCGTATAGTTTGCGGCAGGCAGGGTAACGGAATTTGCACTGAAGAATGCGCTATAAGGACAACCCATGCTGCACTTGTTTCGAGACATGCATTGGCCGCGACCATTATGGGGCTTGGTCAAATGTGCAACCCGTCCAATGGTCATGGTTCTTCCGGGAAAAGCTTTTTCGATCCTCGATTTCACATCTTTCTCCACGCAATTCATTTGCATAGGCGGAAGAAATTCACTGTCGGGAAGCTGAGGCAATCCCAAAGCCTGGCCACTGATGCCAATGTATTTCTCAACATGGCTGTACCAGGGTGCTATGTCTTTGTATCGAATGGGCCAGTCAACGCCTATGCCTTCCTTTGCATTTGCTTCAAAATCCAGATCACTCCAGCGATAGGTTTGCTTTCCCCAAAGCTGTGATCTTCCTCCCATCTGATGAGCACGTAACCACATGAAAGGTTTGATTTCTGTATAGGGATTTTCCTCATCATTGGCCCAGAATTTCTTGCTGGCTTCTCCCAACCAATTGGAACGAACGGCTTTGTAGTGCTTTTTACGCTCCTCGGGCGTAACTCCTCCCCGTAGCTCCCAATCCCAGGATTCTTTCTGCATATCCGGATAGTCCTCGATGTGTTTGACTATCCGCCCTCTTTCCAGCACCAGAGTCTTTAGTCCGGCTTCGCAAAGTTCTTTTGCAGCCCAACTCCCACTCATACCCGAACCTATGACAATGGCATCATAGGTCATGTTTTTTTTCGCGTCAATGTTATAATTGTAGTTGTAGTTCGACATAGGCTTGGCCTCTTTTGCTTTAATAGATTCAATTATCAAATTAGGAAATTACTGCTATATATATACTAACAAATTAGCTCCATTTTTTGATTGAGTTAACTAAAGATTCTTCCTTTTATCCCTTCAAATCCTTTGTCTATCGACGCTAAATCTGGCTTAGGCTTTATTTCCTATTTAGCATAGCTTATTGAAGCATCTTTATAAAGCCGGGAATCTCATTTCTCGAAATTTGATTAATACACGCTTTATGAAGACTCTATATTCACTACTCATCATTTTTTATTTTGGGCTCAGTTCTGACTTGTTCGCTCAGACATCTCCCAAAATACTAAGCGCAGATGTCTGGACCGAAGATATGGAAGAACGGTATGAGCTACTGAAAAATGAGCACCGTGATCTCTTTTTTAAAACAGATTCATCGATTTTTGAAGGAGAATTCCAACGGATAAAAAGTAAGATTCCTCATTGGCCGGACCACAAAATCATTGCAAAATTTGCTCGTTTGGCCGCACAGACAAATGATGGGCATACGCGCCTCACTATTCCCTTACAAGAAGGTATCGGTTTAAGTCAGGCCCATACAAAAACTCCTATGCCTTCGAATGATCAATTGGTATTTCGGCATTTGCCTATGGATTTTTATTGGTTTGAAGATGGGATGTATGTGTTAACGGCTATTCCTTCCTTGCAAAAGCATATCGGTAAGAAGCTTTTGAAGATTAATGAGACTCCGATTGAAAAAGCTTTAGTAGCAGTAAAAGGACTTTGCGATTTCGACAATGAATACGGATATAGATTGATTGCTCCTTCGCGTTTGAGCATGCTGGGAATTTTGATGGCCTTGGATATAGTGGGGGAAAATGAAGCAGTACTCCTTCAACTAGAATCAGAGAAATGGCAGAGCCTTGAATCAAGGCTGGTGCAAAGGATGAAAGGGGAATAATTAATCCAGGAGTGATAGCATGAGTTCTACTTTTCCCATGGATTCTTTTGGGTCGGGTTGTGTTTTTCCATCGACCCGCAGACCCATCATAAAGGTATAATATAAATTTGCCAGGGTATCGAGGTCTTTTTGCTCAGAAATCTGTCCGGATTGAACTCCTTTTTGAAGGAAATTGTAGAAGAGTCCGACGATAACCTCTTTGTATTGGTTGATGGAATTGTGCAGCTCGTTATTGATAGGGATTAGTTCAATACTGGTATTGACAACGAAACAAGCTTTGCAATCTTCGTCCACGTGATCGTCATGGATAATCTTTGCAAAAGCCATTCGCAATCCCTGGCGCACATCAGCCTGAGATTCCAGAAAAGCCTTAAAGCCTTGTAAGTTGCTATCCCTGTACAGCTGAAAGGCCCGTTTGAAAAGTTCTTCTTTACCTCCTTTAAAGGTATTGTAAATACTGGCATTGCTGATCCCCAGGAAATCTATGAGGTCCTTGATGGAGGTATCATAGAATCCTTTTTTCCAAAAAAGCATCATGGCTTTTTTCAGAATCTCTTCTTCATCAAACTGTTTAGTCCGGGGCATGCATGAGGATAAGTTTATGAAAGCTTGCTAAGCAAGCTTTCCTTTTCACTCTCACTGAGTTTGTACCTCAAATTTGCTTTTTTATTTCCACTTATGTAAGCGTAGGGATGATTTTTATGAACAGGATCAAAAGCTCCTTTATATAGCAAGCCAGCTCCTTTGGTCGGTTTTGGGAAAAATAGATTACGTAGGGGAAGTAGCCAGGCCGGCATTCCACTGGCAGCCGTCATGGGAGTTTTATTGGGACCCGGGGTTACATTCATAATCCTGATTTTGGGCGAAAGAGGCAAAAGTTCCTGTGAAAGTAAGGTCAGTGCGAACTTTGATTCCAGATAGGCACCAAATAGTTTCGAGAAGGGTTTTTCCTTGTCAAATGCCTCTAGTTTTAGGAATTTTTTTCGATTCAGACCGTCTGTAACCGTATTGACAATCACAGCTTCTTCTGCTTTCTCCAATAAAGGAAGCAGAGAATGGCTGAGCTTATAAGGAGCCAGGGTATTTACTTCCAGATGCATCTCATTCCCTTGTTTGGATTCGTAAAATTTATCAAGTAATACCCCTGCATTATTAAAAAGCACATCCAATTTCGGCCAGGCAGATGAAAGTTCCTCCGCCAGCTTTTGGACAGAATTCTGATCACTGAGGTCGCTATAAAAAAACTCGATATTTGGGGCATCCAGCAATTCCTGAGGAATACTCGCCTTTCGCTTTTCAGAACGCATGACCAGACCCAGTCGAATATAGGTTTCTTTGAGCAACATTTTTGTGAGCTCCAGACCTATTCCGGAATGACCCCCGGTAATCAGAATATGTTTTGTACTCATTTTTTATGGATTCTTTAGTTAGGAAATAGCACCTTCTTTTCTGAAGGCTACAAGGAAAGTCAGGATGATGGCAGTTGCAGATATGAGGGTCATCACAGTACCTGGTACAAAATTTACATGTCCACCCAGGTCCATAAACAGGAAGTATCCTAGATCAGCCAGACCACCGGTAATTGCTGCCAGGAAGATTGCCTGTCTATTTCCTTTCCAAATAAAAAAAGCACTGAGAAAGGTCACAATTCCTATCCAGAAGAGATTGAATCCATGTTGGCCGATGATGGCTCCTGCGGCTTTGGGATAATCCATTTGTAAAATACTTGGATCAACGGCATCAGCGATACCACTGACAGAGGCGGAAATGTCTCCAATGATAGGCCCTCGCATAGTCATGACGCCCGCAAAGATGTGTACCAGACCCCAAATGATCCATAAGATGGCAGAAATTTTTAGGAGAGTAGAAGCTGTACTTGAGTTCATGTATTTGTTTTTAAGGGTTAAAATTCATTTTAGAACAATCGCTCTAAAACAAACATAATGAATTAGAACGATTGCTCCAAAATGTTTCATAAATAAAAATGGAAGGCTCGCCTAGCTTGGCTATGAGTCTTCCATTTTTCGAATTATCTGGGCTTATTTTAGGGGAATCTTAAGCTCCTGTCCCACAGAAATGCTGTTGCCTTGCAGATTATTCAGGCGTTTGATCTCCTCTGCCGTAGTGTTATAGCGTTTGGCTATCCTGAATAAAGTTTCGCCACTTGCTACCTTATGGACACCTATAACAGCACCTCTTGCGTCATTATTTCCATCTCCGGGGGAGATAAATCTTCGGGTACCATCCGAGTATTGAACTTCTATGCCTTGAACGGAGACGTACTTTGTTCTGGGAGGAGGCGGGACATAATCAGCCGGTTTTAACTGGACGTTATATTCTAAAGAAACAGATCGATCTCCGAGTGTATTCCTGATCTTATTTTTATCAGCTTCACTTTCAAAGAAATCAGAAAGCATCAGATCTCTCTTCAAAGGAACGTTTTTTTCGTTCGTAGCGGCCTGAACAATTGTATCCATGTTCATGCTAATGGGATTGCTTGATAGCCTTTTATTTTCCAAACCTCCCCTTGTGCCTTGATTCAATCGTACACTTCCAATCAGCTTTCCATACAGCTGTTTGGGTGCAGCTCCATCCTTGCCGGGAACCATAGTGATGGGAATAACCAAATCCGGGAATTCATGATACTCATTCGGATTTTCTCCACTTAGGTAGATATTGACCGGTTCAGGAAGGACAATGGGGAGTGTATCCTGGCCCGGATCCGTTAAGGAATCCAGTGGAAAGGCATCGAGGGTTAAATTGATTAAAATGGAATCGTTGGGATTTATTTTCTTATCAGAAAGTAAGGCTTTAATGGGCAGTTTAAAGGAAGAATAATCTCCCTTGGGAGTAAACATTTGTTTCCCTAATTCTACCTCTACAGTTTTAGGGGCTTCTACCGGATCAGGAATCAGTCCAAAGCAATTTTCGACCAGCATACCGAAGAGGAACCATAGCAAAAGAAATCCCAGTACCCATTTCCAGATCCTTTTCAAGAAAAGTGCGATTGCTTCACGATCTCTTTTTCCTGCGAGTATAGGTTCAACCAGTGTATCATGACTGATTTCATAAATGGGATTATTTCCTCTTTTGCTAATTCTTCGGATCAGGCGCGAATTTTCCAGTTTTTCCAGGAGCAAAGGTTCGATGCCCAGTTTTTCCCTAATAAATGCAGCATCCTTGGAAGTTCTCTGGCGGGATTTCGGGAGAACGAGATGATTTTCTATCAGTTTACGGGCATTTTTACGATCACTTCTTTTCTCCAGCTTCTTTATCTGACTCAAATAATAGCCCCGCAATACACTATCCAGATTACCCACATCCTCAATGCGTAATTCAAGAGGAGCGGCATCGTACCCATTCACTTCTATATGTTCCTTTCTTGGCTCAACCATTGCCTTTCGCTTTTCCGTAGTCCTATTTATTTAGTTTTTCCCCCCGCTCGATCATTCGTTTTTCGATATGCTGACAAACGATCTGAAGCTGTGAGGGATCTATCCTTCTTGTGATTTTGTCTTCCAGAAATCCTATCAATTCATCCAGCACTTCTTCCCGGATATTGAACTTGGGGGAAATGAAGTTTTCTCCTTGTAGGGAAGCTGGCTCAGCGATAGCCTTTTTTGCCTGTTTCTGGTCGAAGCTTCGAAGTTCGTAGCTATTGAGCATCATCTCTGGAAGATAAGCTTTAAAGCGTTCCAGAAAGTGCAGCTTGTCTGAGCGCATAGAGATCAAAATTTTACAATCTAGCGCTTCTTCTATTCGTCCCAAATACTGGGCTACTTTCGGCCCTGGCAAAGGAGCTTTTTCCCCTTCCGTATCCGAATCTATAATCATCTTTCTCTCCAATCCTTTGCGCACACTTTCTGGCATGATCTGATGATAGAGTTCGCCTAATTGCCTGCCAAATTCTTCTACCCTTTCTTCCGGATAGGTAAAGAGTTCTTCAAACTGATCCAGAATAAAGATCACACGCAGGGGATGTACCCCCTGATCAACCAGCATCTTCTTAGCACTTAACCATAGATTGGCTTTGGGCATGGGAATGATGTCTTCCCATTCATGCTCACTTCCTAGACAGGCACTGATAAAACGATCAATGGGATCTTTGACGATTTCAGTTTCCTCTTCCTTACGTCCTTGTCGCTCTCTTCTGATTCGGGCTAAAATGGGATCATAATTCGTAAATCGAACCTGAACGATATGATAAGGAACATCCCAATTTCTCACTTTACTCAAAGCAGGGAGTATGCCCGCATTGATGAGAGATGATTTTCCCATTCCGGAGGGACCGTGAAGAATGGTGAGATTATCGAGGTCCAATAATCGACAGACCGCCTCTATTTCTTCGTCCCTTCCGAAGAAATAGCCTTTCTCTTCTGCATCAAAGGGCCTGAGGCCCGGATATCTGGATCTGAGGGTACTCATGTTTGCGTTCTTAGGATGGGATCATTTCTGATACGAGGTCAATAAATAGGGAAACATCCGTTTTTAGCTTTTCCCACATCGGTTCCAGCTCCTCATCTCCATAGGTCTCATAATTCTCCCATTCTTTAATCTTGTGGAAGCGCCTTTGATAGTCTCCCAGTTTTCTCAGGAGGCTACCTGCTTTTCCATTTTTGAGGATGATTTCATCCAGGCGTTCCATCACTTCTTCCAATCTATATCGAGCCGTTAGTTCCTGCAATTGTTCGTAAGGAGTGGGAATTTCCTCGGCACTGGCTGTTCGCAGCATATCCGCCCGCTCGCAATGATTATGCAGTTCGCTGACAAACTCATCCACTTTTTTATTGAGGAAGGTTACTTTGAAATTGGATTCAAAGAACATTCGATTCTGTTGACGTAAACCTGCCGGTCCAGGAGGATGGGCATAGGAAATTTCTTTCTCATGGACCTTCAGAACTCTAAGCAGGAGTTTCATATACCAGGCATCAAAAGAGAATCCCAGGAATACCAGATGGCTGGCCTGTTTTACTTTGTCCTGGATTTTCTTGGGTAGCTGTCTGACTCCCAGGATTCCAAAAATGAATTGGTAAAGGCGATCCAAAGAGATGACCATAGAATCTTTATGCTTTACACTGCCAAAAAGATTATAGATCAAGGGCTTTTCTGCGGAAAAGGGCTCTAAGGCTCCACTTTCTTCTAGGAAGCTGTAGTAATCGAAGTTGTGAGCAATCTTATTCTTATTGAAAACTTCCTGTAGGAGGTTGAAAGGATAGGTAGAGACGATGAGGTCAAACGGAATCTCACTGATCTTTTTAAATCGCTCCTGCTGTTTGTTTCCCAGGTCTTTCAGTTTGATGTCCGAAAGTTCCATAAACATGCGTTGACCACCTGCTCGGCCTATCAGGCTTTGAGCTGCTGTGTAGAAATCGGCCAAAGATTCTGAAGAATTGGCGTTGGCCCATTTTTGTTGCTCCCGCATGATGAGTTCCGGAATGGAAAATTCAGAGTCATTCATACCCGATGTATCCGCTGGGCGGGAAAACGCATAGTTTCCCAAAATCAGGACACATTTCTCATCTTCGAGTGCATCCATGATCTCCAGCATCTGGTAGCGTTCCCATTCGGACTGGTTGGCCAGCTCCTCCTGCTTAGGCTTGGGCTTTTGCAATTTACCTTCCATTTGATCTGGTCGCGGAATCACAAATCCCGGATTGGATATCGCAAAGACCTCCATGGGTTCATCGATATTTTTGAAATGGAAAGGCCCCAGGTTTTGCAAGGAGAAATCGGATTTATTTCGGATTTGATTGGCTACGGTTTTGGAAAGAAGAATCGAACCCGGAACACCCAGGGATTCAACTCGCGAGGCAATATTTACCCCATCTCCAAAAGCATTGTTGTTTTTATAGAGGACATCCCCCAGATGCATCCCAATCCTGACGGGTACCTTGGCATAAATAAATGCTCTTTGTAGAGAGGTTGCAGCACTAACGCTATGGAAAGCACTTTCAAATGAGAGCAAGCAACCGTCTCCATAATACTGTACTATCTCGCCATCATGCATATTCATTTCTTCCTCCAGAATAGATTTAAACTGGTCCAATACATGAAGCGCCTCCTTTTCATCAGCCTGCATCAAAGCCGAGTAACCAGCAATATCTGCAAATACTATGATAGCTAATTTTCTGGTTTCAAGCATTATGGGGGTATTTAGGTCTTTCGAATCTACGAATTTTTTTATCTTTTCTTTAAATAGAGGTTCAAGAATAGGGGCTAGAATAGAAGGAAATAAGGCATCACAAGCAAAGCTTGTGTCATTGTGATCTCAAATTTTGAGCGGAGAAATCCCCTTGAATCCTAATAGCCTCTTTGAATCAAGGGGATTGCTTAGCTTGTATTACATGCTCCAATGACATGCTGTTGATATTTATGAAAAGACAGATTCCAAAAGAACTATGGGTATATCATTTTCCGTGCTTATAAATGTCATGTTGCTTTCCATCATGTTAGCTTTGGGAGCTAGCTTGAGCTGGGATTCCTTTCGACATGCCTTCAAACATCCTAAAGCTTTTTGGGTAGGCATGCTTTCTCAATTTGTCTTGCTTCCCTTTCTGGCCTATCTAATTGTATTGGGTTTGGATTTATCTGCGGTGATGGGGCTGGGACTTCTGATGATCGCCTGTACGCCTGGAGGAAGTACGTCTAACTTATACACCTATTATGCGAGAGGAGATGTGGCCTTGAGTATCTCTATGACCGTGGCTTCCAGCCTGGTAGCCACTTTTATGATGCCTTTACTATTGAAGTTCTATTCAGAGGCGCTGGGGATTGGTAGTGAAATCAGTATTCCTTTCAGCAAAATTCTCCTCTCCCTCATCATGCTCTTGGTACCTGTGAGTCTAGGGGTATTAATAAAGAGCAGGAGTGAAAAGTGGGGAAAAATCATTGAGAAAATAGGAGCACGAATCGGCATCCTGGCCATCATCCTGATTTTTGTTATTCCCCTCATCAATAACCGCCAAATGTTTGAGGTTCCAGCCAATGTATTTGTGGCCTCCGGATTGATCGCTGCAGCTGGCATGTCTTTCGGCTATATCCTCAGCAGAATCTTCAATTTAAGTATCGCCCAAAGTAAGACGGTTTCTCTGGAGACGGGGATTCAAAATGCCGTGCTAACTGTGGGAGTTATAGGCTTGAGTTTTAAGGGAGATTTGGTAGAGGAACTGCTGGTGGTTCCGACGCTTTACATCTTTTTTATTCCCATTTTTTCTGTGTTGTTTGCCTTCCTAATCTTCCAATATTTCATTCCTGGAGAGGCATAGACCGGCCTGTTTTTCCTTCAAATTTTCTCATTTACGCAAGCATTTCTCTCAAAATGAGAAGAATTGGCCCATTTACTCTTCCTGGGGCCGAAAATTTTTCTTCACAAATGCATCTCAATGGATCACACTTCGTGCTGTGATTGCCACGGATGTACATTCTCATTCTCAGACACGCAACTTGGGGGCATTTTTGAGGTCTATACAGAAAATCAATCACTAAGAATCTTTCACAACTTTCAACAAATAAACTCTTATCACTTATGAAATCGCTTACAAAATTACTTGTTATAGCACTATTTTTTCCCCTGAACGCTTTAGTAGCACAGAGCTCATTTTTCATTGGCGCGAATGGCGGAACAAACTTTTCCAAATTCAAGCATACGATTGACCTTGCAGAGTTGTACACAACATCAAGTTCCCTAAGCGGCCTGAATGGTGGGGTAGAATTTGGTTTGCAACTATCAAACTGGACCATCACCAGTGGGGTGAATTACATGCAGAAAGGCGGAAATTATGCAACTGATAATTTCAGTGATCAAAATGGCGTAGGTTTCCTTTCAGCAAAAGAAAGACTGCATTATGTATCTATACCTGTTCTGGTAGGATATCGCGCACCTGTTTCTGATAACTTTGGATTCTCGCTCGACATGGGTCCCGCTTTCAATATGGGATTCAGTGGAAAGATCGATGAGAATATTGAATATTATGCATCTGAGGAAGTAACCAACGAACAGTATTCTGTTGATTTTGGAACAGGCGTAAATGACGATTACAAAAGCACGCAGGTAAGTTTCCAGTTCTCTCCAGGTATGTATTTCAAACTCAACAACAGAAGTACGATTACCTTCAACTTTACCTGGGACAATGACTTCAGAGACGCTTTCAACCAAAGATATAAGCAAGCCAATACATTTTTTGACGACTATAAAGGAAGTCAATTCAACCGCTCAACTGTCCTGACCATAGGATACGAGTACCACATCAACTTTTCTGATAAATATTAATAAGAACCATGTTAATCTGTAAGAATTGCAATAGTGAAAATGTTGACGGCACCATAAGATGTGTGCACTGTAATATGGAGGGGAAACTCGTTCCCCTCGGTCAACCAGAAAAAGATTATATCGTTGTGGAAAAGAGCCTCACGCAGTGTAAAAACTGCGGGAGCGAGGCTCCGGGCAAAGGAGACAAATGTGTGCATTGCCACTTTCCCCTGGCCCCCTCATCGTCAAAACCCATAGCACCCCCAGTACCCAAAGCAAATCCCAGGAACTATAGTTCTTTTCAACCCTGGGAGATTAGTAACCAAAAGACAGGCTAGCCAATTGGCCACCTTGTTAATGAAGAATGTTCTACACACAGAATAAACCAATGATCCATGGCAAGAAGAACAAATCAAGTATTTAATCTATCTTTTCTCGACCTGGTAACAGGTGCCCTGGGTGCAGTGATCTTCCTCTTTGTCATCACACCAAAAGGCGGGAGTTCGGCTCCCGATGTGAATCAGGTGGTCATGTATATGGACACCACGCAGATGAAGTTGTTTGGAACACTGGATGATAGTCTGAGTTCAAAAAGAGTGGGAGACACCCTCTTCACCGTACTCGTCGACTATAAGGACTTCCCGAAAGTGGAAGAGAGAAAAGTAGAAAAGCCGGCAGACATACCTGTTCCGGTAGCTGTACGAGACCCAAAACCCGCACCTCCTATTCCTAAAGTCAAGGTAGAGGAAGTCGAGAAGCCGAAAGAAGATCCCAAGGAGACCATCAATGAGACCTCAGGTAAGAAAAACTCTCCGCTCTTCACTGGCGATGCACCTTCCGTTCCCTGTAAAGTTTCCTTTGAAGTCAGTTGGCTAGACCAGGCAGATAATGTGGACTTCTTTGTATGTAAAGGAAATGACTGTGTATACGGAGGAAGAAAGAAAAACCGCTCCGTAGGAAACTGGGACAGTGGAAAGTCGCGTAACCGTTTATTCGGCAACGACCTTCGAACCAACCAGGAATCTGTACGACAATTTGATAAGATCATTCCCGGTGAATACAAACTTTACGCTCAGTTTAAAGAGAGTAAAAAACCAAACAAGACCGTCATCATCAAAGGTCTGATCTTTACTAAGGACGCCTCCCGCCAGCAAAGAGGAGAAACTTTTACCAAAACATTACCGCTCGGCAAGAACAGAATCTTATTGGGAACTGTGAGGCTACAAGCCGATGGTAACTATCAATTCACCAAAAGATAAAATCTCAAAAGATATGTTTAAGACGAAATTAACTCAGCTGATATTTAGTATAGTTGCCGCTTTGGGGCTCTGGACAGCTCTAACGCTTCTGGGAAATCTATTTGAAGGAGTATCCGGTCTACACCGTTTCTTTGAAATCCTGGGAGGCTCTGGAAAAGGATATATCCAGGCTGCGATCTACATACTCTTTTTCTATAGCCTTTTTGAGCTATTTGAAAGAAGGAAAGCCATCAAAACCGAATTTGAAGGATTTAAGCTAAATCTCCTTCCTGAAAAAGATCAACTGGTTCTTTCTCCGGAAGAAGTAGGTAAGATTAAATTGGACGTGATCGAGTTGGAGAAAACCGGCAAGCGTTTCATGATCACCAATTTCATCAAGAAAGCCTGTACGCAGTATCGTAACGATAAGTCTATCCCTGATACCCTGCAGGTATTCAATGCACAGGTTGACAATAGCAAGGAAGAACTGGAATCCAAATTGGAGATTGTTCGATACCTGCTCGGAGCCATCATTTCTTTGGGCTTCATCGGAACTTTGATCGGTTTGTCATCTTCTATCGGTATGGCTCACCTGGCCCAGACGGAAGAAGGGATGCCCGAGATTACCCGCAACCTGAACATCGCTTTTGACACTACATTGGTAGCTTTGTTGATAGGATTGATTCTGAATTTCTTTTATCACCGTTACCTGGAAAATATCGATACCTTTTATTCTCGTACCAAGTCTTATATCATCGACAATTTGATCAGTAGGATTTACGTACCTGCCTAAGGTGATCCAATCACAAAAAAAAGCTCCTCAATTTGAGGAGCTTTTTTTGTGAATTATCTATACTTATTATCCTGCTTTAACATGGCTTACAGATTCTATATCCACGAGTTTTAGGCCCAAATGCTCTATCTTAAGTAAAGGCATATTGGGGAGATTACCAGGATCTCCATCTGCTGCGCCTTCTTCTTTTAATCCAGAGAAAATGCTGATGCTAAAGACAATCAGGCCTTTGTTCCTTAATGGAGCATTCTGGTTCAGCCAGTTTTCCAGGGAAGTACATAGGTTATTTCTCAATTCGCTACTTTGAGTCATGAGATCATCACCTGCATCCAGATCAAATTTTACGCCCATTAAGACGGGAAGGTAGGTGTTGAGGTCTTTGCTGCCTAAGCTACCTTCAGCCATGGCAAATCCATATCTACAGGCTATTCGAATGGAGTAATCCTGTTCGGATATAGAAGGTAATACTTGCTGAAACATATTATTTATATGCGTCTCGAGATTGACCCTCACATTTGTATTGGCTCGAAGATCTGCAATGTCCCATTCGGTCTCATTGATCAATAAAGGAGTAACCGGAGAATTGAATTGGACAAAGGGGGTGCGGAAGATGAAGACTGGATTTGTCTCTATCCCTTCTATGAGAAACTGGTTTCGTTCCAACCAAATCTTTGCCCATAAATTTTGGGTGTTAATGATATCCCAATCCGGAATTGAGAGGGTCCGATCCGGAATACTGGAATCTCCAGTATCCAGTAAAGCCTCTGAATCCTCTAGCTCCCTAAACTGATAACTTATGCTGGTATCAGTTGTCCCTGAAGGCGAATTAGGCTCAATGATGTTTTCATAGGCCGGGAGGTTTATATAAGGATTAGGAAATTCAGCCCTTAGTTTGTGAATGCTAATTTCCTTGATTTCTTTTTCGTCCTCTATCAGAATCTTTTCTTCAACACGATAATGTTTGCTCAGAGTAGAAGTTGAGGAGTCTGTAATGTTATGAGAATTCCAGGAGGTTTTTACCTGACTCATGAGCGTCTTCAAAGCTTTTATTGTCGCTATCCGCTGAGCTGTATTAGCTGTTATCGTAGCATCATTTAAAGCAGTCTGAATAGTCGGATATACTTTGGAGAAGTTCATTAATTCCTCAAACAGACTACGAACAGCAGATTTGAGATTACTGCTTTTCGGTACCTGATTAGCCTCCATATGGATCAAAATAGAATCCTGTGCAACATCTGGATGCTCGTATTTTATTTCATACTCCCATTGCCTGATATCAGCAAATACTTTCTCGCTACTTTCATCCACAACTGCTCGCTGACTGATTAGAGAAGGAGGCGTAGGATAATAGCGCAAAGGAATCGGAATCCGGGTTTTGCCCAACTCATTTGGATTTTGAGTAGCATTTCCTTTGAAGGTCTCAGTTTTTTCGGATAAAGGAATGATGAAGGTCAACCAGTCTGATGCATCATAACTTTGGGGTCCATTTATCTTTTCAATGTTATACTCCAGGTCATTGGCATCAAATACCATTTCCAGCTCTATGTCCTCGTATTTTTCCGGACTCTGCGTATTGAAGAGAAAGGTTAAATAGGAATTGGAATCTGTAAGGGAAATCTTTGAAGCGGAAAGGCTAAAGTCCACGGATTTCAGGGATGCATCTGTTCCCCCTCGTTTTAGGCTTTTTATTCTGGGTTTTCCTGCTATTCTTGGAGCAGTTTCCCCTGAAGGAATACTCAGGCCTGGCTTCACGGAAACACTTACTGGATATTGCACGATGGTCTCAATATCATATCCATATACCAGATCAATGGCAAGTGCTTGTTGAAGTTTTAGAGCTGCTTTCTCAATTCTGGTTTTGAGAGGTTCCAGGAATTCTCCGTTAGTCTTTGTATTGTCCGACTGTAATATTGGCTCTATACGAGAGGCAATGATATTGGCTAATTCCTGCTTTAGTTTAATGATTTCCTCAATGTTAGTTACTGTTTCTGTATCTGCATCATCGGCATTTGCAAGTGCATACAGATTTACCACTTGTTCGGGGGAGAGGAAATCTTCAACAGCGAGCAGGAAGTCGCGAGCCAGTACATTCAAATCTATGGTATCAAAGCGTTGGTTTCCCGCTGCTCCTACCCCTAATCCGGTCGTGCTATCAAAGGTATCAATAAGCACCTCCCCATTTGATAGGGAATTGGAAACTGGAGGACTTGAGAAGAACATAGGTTGAATTTCCTGCACATTGTACTTCACTCCATTGTCTCCTAACTGGACGATATACAAACCATCTGGGTCTGGTTCTCCGGGTTGGATGTTTTTGCGGGTACGACTGATCGCCAGGTGTAAGCCAGGACAGGCAGCTTCGAAGCTTTCAGCAAAATTTCTATAGTTACTACCTTCAGCACTGTTTTCCGTTGGGCTGCTTTTGGGGGAAAGTCTTGCAGATGCAGTTTTTACACTAGGTTCAACAGTGCTGTCTCCTTTTAGTGAATCTCTGAATACATGTAATTGTACGTTCAGTGGGAAGGTGAACGTATTCGGATACAGGAATTCCGTTTGTTTCGTTGTGGTATTCAGCTCACTGATAGTCAGATCGAACTCAATTTGTTTGCTCGCAGGACTGCTAGGAGCAGAGATAGCTAAGCTATCCAGGCTAGCTGTAGGGGTCTGGATTGTCAGGGTAGCGATCCAACTATCGAGATAAAGATAAATCCCATCTACAAATTCTCTCAGGGTATTGATGTCTGCTTCCGTCAACTGATAGTTAGCAGAAGTGGTAATACTTTGTTCTACTTCCGCACCTATATCTCCATCTCTCATTTGATAGAAGATTTGCTGGTAGCGGGTTCTTGCTGCGGTACATTTGTCAAGTAGAGATTGGATACTTGCTGCACCTTCCTGATAGGAAGTAATATCAAAACCAAAACTCAGGACTACTTTAGCTTGATTTGCACTCGCCGTCTCCAGATGGAATTGTTCTTTTACATTCGGCCATTGATTGATCCCGATTATCGGATCATTATAGGAAAGATCATATGGATTGTTCCATTTCTCGCTATCCGCTAGCCTGTTTCCGTAGAGATCCTGCCAATAGAATTCAAGATCAATTTGATGCCCGATTCCAGCATAAGGATTCTTTTCCTTTGGAGGAAGTTGGGCTGCTGAGTTAGGCGGACTAACGAAATTATTAATCGAGTTATCGGCGAAATTGAAATAAGGAATTGCCATTTCATAGGACCACTGATCATTTGAATCTTTTGGTCCTGCTGGCAAGGCTTCCGTACTTTTTGTGAAGGTGTTGGTTTTTTCCTTGACTTGATATCCTAATAATTGATATAGGTTCTGAAGTTTGTCCTTAGCTGTAGCAGTCATTTCTATACTACTTTCAGCCACCCATCCACTCGTTTCTGGATTGCTAAGAAGTGAGACCTGACAATGGCTTCCATCTTCAGATTTAGTTAGCACGCGAAGCAAGGTATCCTTTTCAAGGCTAGTGCCTGTGTCAGAAGCAGGATCAGATTTTAAGGTGGCTCCGTCATCTTCGACAATTTTAGCCAGTTCCAGTTTGTCGCTATAGTTATCGATGGCCACATTCAGATCGATGTGTCCGGTGGGTACGAGTTGAACCTGATAGGTCTCAGACGATTCAACCCGAATATCAAATTCTTTATTGTCCCATTCGCCATCCAGGATCAGGCAACTGCTGTATTTCTCCGCCTCATTATCATGTGCAGCATGTAGAATCAGGCTCAGGGTTGCATTGGTACCATCTTCAAAGATCTCATCTGGTAAGAAGACATTTGGCGATTCTTCATAGTAAAGATAAAATCCTCCGGTATTGACTGTGCTCGCTTCCCATATCAGACGTATAAATTCACTGCGATTTGTATCACTTCCAAGCATAGAAGCGCTGATGAATTCAGTACTGGAGATTTGAGGGATGTCTAAACTTCTTGTGCGACTTCCAATATTTCTACTCGCATGGGTTTCCGTGGAAAGATTGGTCTTCAGGATAAAACAAGCAGAAGGCTCTACGTTTTTTAACACATTTTTCTCCTGGCTATACGCCAAAACAATTTCTCCATTGAGCTTATCCGGAAGGAAACTTTCCAATACATCTTTTGCATATTCATCCACACCCACTAATTCATAAATTCCTGTATCCTGATCAGAAGTTCTCTTGATTTTTAGTGAAATTTGGGTGGCCCAGTTTGCGGTAAATGATGTACTAATAGGAACGAGGCTTTTTCCATCATCACTAACTTCCGATATAATCAATTCAAGGCTTTGGGAGTCTGCTTGTTCCCTTAGGTAGGATTGCAGGCTATTGGGTAAAGTAAACAGGGTTTTATTAGAAGTAGTGGAATTCAGGAATGCTTCCCATTTGCTGGCTTGCTGTATGGGAAAATGAAGGTTCTCCGGAGCAAAGAAATCCAATAAATTGGGAACTGGAGAATCCAGACTTATGCTTCCATTTATATCAGAAGCAAAACTCATCAGCTCATCGGAGAATTCGTACAACAACTCTCCCTCTGCAGCCCCACCTGTGCCATCATCTACTAAAGTAATCCAATCCAAAGACCTCAGATCCTCGGGAAGATTTGTTAACTCATCTTCTTCCAGTTTCTTTAGATTTACTTTAGGTTTGCTACTCAAGTCTGTAATGCTAAACTGCTGGCCACTTAGAACATAAAGGCCTTCAATTTCTGTCCCTGCATCATCTTTAGGTAATCGTAAACCGTGCAAGAGAAAACGGGAAGCCATACCGGCTATATGGTTTAAGCTTCCTTCTTCATTTAAGAAATCCAAAAGTTTCTCCAAGGTCAAAGGCGCAATTTCACTTTCCTCCATTCCGAAGGACTCAGATTCCCAATTGTCAATTAGATCCTGTATGCCCATACGGATGACCATGCCGATATAGTCCATCAGGAGATAATCAGTAAGGGCTCTTTGGTTATTATTGGCCAGTTGAACATCTCCTGCTTCGCTGCCTTCAAGCTGAACTTGAAGATCCTGAAAATGATTTTGATAGGTGTTTACATCTGAAACCGTGAAACTGGTGAAATCTATATCAGGGCCTGCATTCACATTCATGGCAAATTCAGAGAACATGGGGAAAGCAGAAACACTGGTCTCCTCTTTACAATCACATATTTCTATATTGAAATTGACCTTAATAAATCGTAATAACTCTTCATAGTCGAAAGCAGCTGGCGCCTGACTTTCAGCATCGAGTAAATCCTCGTAAAGATCTTTCAGGTTCTGGAGTGTAACGTTAAGACTGGTATCTGAAGGATTTGTGGGCTGTAGGGACGCAACTATGGCCCAGTGAATCGCAGCCAGGGCTAATTTGTCAAAATCACTTTTTGTTTCATTTGCATGCCCTTTGAAGGTTTCGGGATTATCTTCTGTAAAAGGAATGGAATTCTGGATGTATAAGAATCCGATTCCCTGTACCCCATTTTTATCTTTTGTGACAGCAGGTTGGAAATATAATTTTATGCTCTCAGGGGAATCAAGTACTTCATTTTTATTCCAATCCAATATACTTGCAGGTAAGATACCTCTACTCGCAAAGGTTCTAGCTGAGCGTCTTGCGGGAGCAATAGATTTGGTCTTTCTATCCCAGGGTGCAATAGAATCTGAACCTATGGTAAATCTTTGGACAATCTCAAGGCTAAAGGAGAACTTGACCTTAATAAAGGCAATCTTCACGGAAGCTTTTACGGAAACCTCTGCAGATAAAACAAGTAGACTGGCTCTGTAGGATTCTACTACAAATTGCACCATCGCTCTTGCGAGGATTTCAACTTCAACCTTGATGACTTTGAAATCAACGGCACCATATACTCTACCGACAATTGCAACTGCCCCTTTAATATAGAAATAGTCTACTTTGTCTCCTCCTTCAGAGGGTTCGAACCATGAAATTACTCCTTCCAACATTCCCTGCACAGTGATGCTTATCTCAGCTTTTAAGGGTCCTTTGTTAAAGGTTTTTCCCAGGCCAACTTTCAGCCCTATTCCAAACTCAATAACCGGATCAAAAATACCCACCTCCGTTGGGGGAGTACTGGTAGCCGTTGCAGCGCTAAGTTTATTAAAATAAAATCCACCTGCTCCTGTAAAGGGAAATACTTCGATAGCAAAGGAGCGTGCAAAGTTGAGATTATAGGGAAATCCTAAATCCAGTTTAAAATCGCCATTGGTATAAATATCAATGACAATTATGGGCAGGGTAACCGAAACGGCTCCAAATTGCAGGTACCGGAATAAATCGGGTAAAGTGAGGTCAACGTGATACTTGCCTATGGTGTCACTGATGCGAACATAGAGAATTTCAAATTTTAGGCCGCTGAAGGCTTTTGCTCCCGGGCCTGCCAATTCAAGTCGTAAGCCATAGACATAGGGATCGTTAAAGATCACACTCATCTTGATGGTCTTGATCAACTCCAATTGAGCTCCAATCAACCATCCACTTTCTTTATTGAAAATGACTGCACCTCCGTCTGGCAAGGCGACTTTCGATCTTTCATCCGGAGGAACAGGTAGCATATCCGATTTGTAGGCATCTATAAATTGATTGATGCTCTCCAATTGGGATTGGACTTCGGGTCGTAGAGAAACATGCTGACCAAGTCCCAGATAATTGATGCTAAAAACACTGGCTCCTGCAACTTCGGGAGGACCATCGCCCATCGGATCGAATGCAGGAATACTTTGCCCAAATATATCCCCACCAAATCCCAAAGAAATACTGGACTTCTGGTTTTTGGGTCTGCTGTAGTTGAGTGAAAAGCCAGTTATATTTATACCGAAGGATTCAAAGGCGGCAGGACTCAAACTGCCATTATAATCCAAACTGACAGATCTCGTACTAAGGTTTACAATAACACTTAAATTGTCAGTTAGATCGGATAACTCAATTTCATTTAGGAGATTCCAGGGATAGTCCAGTGCGAAATCATCTTCAGTCGGATCGATAAGCTGAATCATTCCGGCTAAAATTTCTCCAAAAGAAGGTAATTCACTTCCTTCCAGGGTGAAAGTCAATTCCTTATCTCCTTCTTCGTCTTCAAAAGTTGCGTTGAATGCAAGGATTCCGAGTTGGAGCTTGAAGTCTAACTTATTGTTGTCCTGCTCAAAGGCATAGATTGCCTCCATCTCCAGATTCTCAAAGAAGGGGATGGAAGCCTGCACTTTCCCTCCAATTTGACCACTATAACCGCTGGCATCCTTTTCAATGAGGACCGCAGATTCTATAATCAGGTTTTCGCCTGCATCAAAACTCACTCCGGTATCCCACAAGAGGCCTGCGTAGAATTTGGCGGTTGTATTTGCGCCTGTTTGAGTCTCAAATCCAAGCTGATTGATCTGTAATTCGCTAAATCCATAGTCCCCCAAATCTGTACCATCCAAATCCAGGGTTTCTTTTACCAAATCAGTTATGGAAATTACATCTCCTTCTGCCAGAGCTCCCCGAAATATCCACTCGCTACTAGTTTGCCTGCCTGATTTCTCTCGTCTATTTTCCGCTTCCAGAATAAAGTGCTTTCCTATGATATCTAGCTCTCCCCGGAAAAGCATTTCCGTCGCCTGGGGGCTGTAGTTCAGATAGAGGTACAAGGATTCAATAGAAAAACTCCCCAGACTGCCCAAGTCCAGACTCCATAGATTTACTACCTCACCTTCGATTTCAAATCGTTTGTATTTGGGATTAGCTGAGAAAAAAAATTGAGTTATTTCCAGATTATCCGGAGGTGAAGGAAGACCTGGAGCCAATTTGTTGGCCAGGGCTTTTATTTTTATCGGAGCAGTCCCTTCCCTAAGCCCACCACTGAGGGTGAACTCCGGATACAGGGCGAGAAAATCTATAGTTGATTTATTATCGGACATGAGAATTAGCTTTGGGGGAAGGTGAAGGTTAAGGAGCCAGAAGTACCTGTCATGAACATATTCTCTGTTATCTCTTCCTGGGTTCTGGTGGATGTTAAATCATTATAATGATAGATATCGTGAGGATTTTCAGGTCGGTCAGTTGATTTAGTAAGCCAGCGAGCAACGACGGATGACTTTGGTAAACTATGTGTGTTATGTGCAGACGCACTAAAAATTGAGTAACCTGGGTCGACTGCATCAACAAACTCCTGAGAACTTGAACTATTACTTCCATGATGACCGACTCTAATTAATCCAGCTGATAGATCTGCTGCTCTGTCGAGAAGGAATTTTTCTGTATGATTGGTTGCATCACCGGCAATGAGGATTTTTTGAGTATTAGCAGTAACACATAAGACAGCACTCAAGGTATTTTTTTCATATGCTTTACTAAATGAGGCTTGATCATCTTGCTCAACATCATATGCTGATACATTAGCTGCTAATAGCTCTATCCTACAGGCTACACCATTATGGCTCCAATCGGCTAAAAGTCTTGGAGATGGATCTGTAGGTTCATTGAGAAATAGTTCTTCTAAACCGTTCGTGCAATTACAGCCTTTACCTCTGAAGCTACCCGTACCGAAATACCATTTCCGGAACCCGTTATCCTTAAATTCTCCTGCTGTGTCTGTATGATAGATAATATCTATTGGCGTACTTCCAACAAGAGGGCCAATTTGATTGTAATGATCAGCGTCGGAGTGAGTAATGAGAATAAAATCTATATCCTGAATAGAACCTCCTATTAAATCTTCAATTTCAGTTCTTATTTGATTGATATTCGTATCCCCAAAATTTGTACTCCCGCAATCTATAATTGCAAGCTCACCCTGAGGCCCTTTAATCACGGTACAGTCTCCCATACCCACGTTGATAAAACCTATATGTACGTTTCCGTCTGGATAATTTGGCATCTTCTTGTTGTTAAAGGGTATTATCAATGGACATCTCTCCCATCAAAGCCATGGAGAGTTCTGCGTTTCCCAGGGGGTCATTTAATTCAATTCCCAGACTAATGGTTTCCAGTGTCAATAAATTGCTAACTATTTCCCAGGGCTGGGCTGATTGAATCGCCAGGCTCACAGAGTTTAGCTTCTTTTCTTTTGGCAGGACCTGGAGAACTACATTTTCCATTTGTATCAGATCTCCAATCTCAAATCCCGCAGGAATGAGGTCCTGTACATTCATGTCGTTCACCAGACTGCTCAGCGCATCAAAAGCAGCGTCCAGCAAGTCATTTACATCCAGAAATAGGAGGAAGCTGAAATTGGGATTCTGAAATAGTGCTTTGAGGGGAAGTTTGACTGAATCTGTTCCGTTGAAAAAATCCAGCTCCGTTTCCACACAAATATGGGTCTTGAGCGCATCTCCATCTGCATCACTTATTAGACTGAGTTTCACAAAAGGCAATCGAAAGAATCCCAATTCTACAGGGATGGATACACTACTGCTCAGTATAAAAGTAGGCTGCTCATTACTTAGGCTGATTTCTCCATCCAGCTTGAGCAAATTTTGATTTCCCAATAGCCATAAAATGGGCTCAAAAAAATCAGATCCGGGTAAACTTGCTGCGAGATGTAAGCCTTTTTGGGCTGTTTTTCCACTAATGCTTCCATCCAAAGAAGCCAGCTTAATCAGGCTATCACTCGCAAAAGCCACCTGATCAAAAAAACTTCCTTCCAGATCTGCATAGGTGCTCGAAAGTCTCCATAAGGAATCCGGAGAAATCTCTAGTAGGCAAGTGGGCGTCCCAGCATCCAGGTCAAAAAGCGCAGAACAGGAAAGGTCCTGAAATTTCTCATTCAGCAAATTCCCACTAGCCGTTAGGTTAGCCTGGGTAATAGGGCTGTTGAGCCTAATTCGGATCTCATCTTCCCCCAAATGAGTACTTAAGACTTCTGTTATCGCGGAGGAGGATAGCAAAGAACCACTAAGGATCAAGTGGGATTCACTTCCTCCATCGACTGTTACGTCCTGTGTATTATCACTAAGGATTTGAAATAATTCCTCTTTAGTCATGATCAATTTCTGGTTATAGCTCCATACCAACCCACACTCTTATTGTCTTTGTCGCCCTCAGGGTCGCCAAATATGCTGATCTCACCCTGGGTATTTGGAGGTAAGGTCAGTACAAGGAGTTTCAAGGCAATCTTCTTGATTTTGAGCATGTAGACAGAATTCTCATTGTCGTCCTTACCCACAATAAAGCGTATGCTCTTAAACACAAGTTTGAGGATGCCCTGTAGAGAAATTTCGGCTTTCCCTGCCTTAAATCCGGGCAGCCTGATTCCCACAAACAAGCCCTTTGTCCCTTCTACTTTTTCCGGGCTCCATGCAACCATGATGTGTAACAACATACCTGCATCGCCTGCGAGGGCTCCAAGGGTTCCCAGATCCAATTGGTAGGTAAAAGCATACCATTCATCTCCAATAAGCCCACCCGCCAGGGGTGATTTTACTTCTGCAAATCCAACGCTTGAGGGTGTCTGCCCAGAGCCTCCAGGATATTGACTGAGGCCGCTTAGTTTTATGGGAAACTTGGCATAAAGACTTTGTTCTCTTACATCACTTTGAGTCAAGTTAAAACTCATTTTATCCGCCTTGAAGGAGAATGTTCTGCCGGAGGGATCATCTTCCAAAAAACTCATTACGATCTGAAGGCTGGAAAAACTCAGGAATTGTTCATTGTCTGTTTCGCCAATACTTTCTGCTCCAAAAGAGAGAATATCAAAGGCTTCCAGCTTCCGAAAGTTCATCGTCCCAAATAAGGAGAAGCGGCTGGTGATGCGGGGATTATCGCCTGATGGTTTAGGATCTGTATTGAATTGAGCCTTAACGATGCTGACTTCCTCCAGTACCTCACTTTTTTCAAGCAGAAACTTGTTTTTGCCTTTAAAACCAAAGGAATAGGTGATTTTATCATCATGCCTTTCTGCAGTTCCTTTGAGCTGAATGATGTTTACCCCGGTCTCGCTATCCAATAGTCGGGTGCTTTCTCCAAATAATTCATCGAGGGTTAATTCTATCTCGGCTGCAAAATCATAAATGCGAGAATTTCGGAATATAATGCTGAGGCTCCTGACCTGAAAATTGAAGGGATCATCTGAATCTGGGGCGGGTCCATCATCATTATAGTCGATTAGACCAAATAGAGATGAAGTTTTTGCTTCTAATGTATTTCCTGGCAGTACCTGTGTGGTCTCAATACTTAAGTATTGAGCATAAAACTTATTGGTATCAATTCCTGCTGCCAATCCAGCCAACTCTTCAGGTAAACCTTCCGTGGGAACATTTACATTTAGCAAAATAATCCCGGTCCAGTTGGCCTGTTTGGCGGCTCTTGCCAAAGCTTTATATTTCTCTCGTAGTTTCTCATCCCCACTTTCACCATTTGCAATAGCTTCCTTAAGCAGGCGCCTCAATTGTTGTTGAACTTTATTTATATCAGCATCTGCACCTACGAAAGCCTCTTTTTCTGACCAGTTACTGCTATCCTCGATTAAATCTATCAGAGGACGTTCCTGGTATTTGAGGATCATCACAGTATCAAATCTGGCCCATTTGTTTTCGTTATTCTCAGCATTAATGGGCTCAAAGTCAAAGTTCCATCCCTCGATGGTCATTTGGTGAAAGGCCTGATTGCTTGAGGAATCAGTGAAATAAGGATTTATTGAATCAGGTTTCGAAATAATAGCAAACAGATTATTTGACTGCAGAGCTGTCCGTAAAGGATCATATCTCCCGATATTGACCCACTGGAAAGCTTTGTTTTCTGTATCCTTTGCTAATAGAAGGGATTTCCAGTTTTCGAAATCTTCACTAAAACTTGCAAGCAGTCCCTGGGGAGTAGTTCCCTGGATTTCCTTAGCTGAAGAAGTGCTACTTGCAGGAATATTGGCTCCTGCTCGAATCTCAGAGATTCTGTCCCTCCTAAATTTTGTAATAAACTGCTTTTCAATGTCGAGATAGTCATCTAGAAAGGTTCCATCTATGGCTCCATGTGGAAAAAGAGGAAAAGCCAGAGAACTTTGTTCGGCTGGTAAAGGTTCGGCGGGTACTTCCAGATAGGATAGGAATTCATCGGTAAGATCGCCTTCAGAGTCTCCACCAGGCTGATAAAAAATAGATTCATCCGGTTGGGCGAAATAGATGGGGGTTCCATTATCACTTTGTGTGATATAGGCCCAGGAACTATTTGCTGTAGTAGTAAATGCCTGAGTAGAAGTATTGGCTTTCGAAAGCGTGGACTCAAGAAAGAACCTTTGAAGCCACTCTAAAGCATCTTCTACAATCTCCAATTGTTTCCATTGATCTTCCTCTGATTCGCTGAGTATTTGACCTTCAGGGAAAAAGTCAGCGATTAAAGGAAGAAGAATTTCCTCCAGCCATTCCGTATTGTCAATTTTCAGATCCTCTTCCCGATCATCATCACCCTTGCGGTTTTGTTTTAAATCATCTATTGTCCCATAGGCTTTCAGGAGCAAAATAAAATTTTCCGTTAAGCCTTGGAGTGAGATATAATTAGGGGAGAAAGCTGGATTCCCCGGAAAGAAATGAAGGAAATTATCTTTTTCAGTCTCCGGGGCAAGGCTCAGGTATTCGACTCCTGATAAACCGCAGATGAGTCGGTGTCTGTGTATTAGCTCCGGTTTTGGGTCTGCATAGCTAGGTAAGCTCATTTTAAAGGAGCCGCGGGGAACAAGGGTGAGCCCGGCTTGTTTTTCATTTGTATATAGCTGCCTTTCCTGAAATACGAGCTTACAATTTTCCTGGGCTTCCAAATGAATGGTATATCCCAATTGCGTCCTGTATCCGGAAGGAATTTCTACGGTACTGCTTCGATCAAATGCAAAATATGATTTCTCCTCATCAAGAGGACTTAAGGGGTCCCAATTGGCATTTAATTGAATCTTTGTCGGGAAAAAGGGCTTGATGATTTCCAAATCCAAAGTAGTTCCAGTTCCACTGTCTGATTCAGTGCTTCGGTAAACCTCTTTGAATAGTGGATATCTAAGTGAAGAAATGGAAAAATTTTCAGCATTCCCTTTAAAGGCATAATCTCGGAAATACAACCTCATTCCGAGATCTAAATGGGTGAAAGCCGGATATCCGAAACTTTGATTACCATTGTCGTCCAAAAAGTCATCTCGATTTATATCTAGTTGGAAGGACAGCTGTCCCAGCGTCCCCGCATCCATACTTATGTGTATTCCTTCTGGCCCTAAATCTAAAGAAGACTCACCATAGGAAGTTTTTATTTGGAAAGGATAATTGGCTGATTTGGGACTAAATTCAAAACGGTTGTTATCGGCATTCCAGTTTATGCTGCTGCCTTTAGGAAAGAACAATCGATAGTTTCTCAGTTCACAAAAGTTATCTTGTGTGAGTTTGGGACCACTTAGATCTACTACCAACTGCTGTCGCGAGAATCTTCCTGTTTCGAGGGTATAATCCAACCACAAAAAACGCGTAAATCTCAAGCTGTTTTTTTGCCTGATTTTTTGAATATCTGCTACGACACTTTCCTGTTCCAAAGCAGGATCAGTGCGTTTTACGAAGGCGAATGTTCCTTTATATAGGGGATTGTGCCAGGCATCTGTAATGCTTAAATTCACCTCCTGATTTTTTGGAGGAGGGGGATCAAAGGGGAGAAATATTAACTCATAGCCTGTATTGAGCTGATCAGTCAATGTATCTCCAAAGGTGTAGAATATCTGCTCGCCAGCAGATAGCTTTTTCAAAACTGAACTCATGATTACTGCGGCTTAAAGGTAAATTCTGTCACCTTTGACTAAAGGAATATCATATACATCCTGATTGCCAAAGCTTTGATAAGCTCCCAGTTGTATGAGTTTGTATTGAGGGCTATTGGCAGGGCCTTCATGTACCAATCTCCTCGGTGCATAAGCTCCATGTAAAGGATCAGGATTATGCCCAATCAAGCCTACTGAAGGGAGGCTGATGGACCGCTCCAGTATTTGTCTTAAAGTAGTTCCAATGGGTACATAAATCACCTCTTCATTGACGAAGATTTGTATCTCTGGAATGATGACAGCTCGGCCCAGGATATTTCGGTTGGTCGTTTTGCCATCAAAGAGATCTCCCCAACTATTGGCGCCCTTCAAGACTGTCATCTTATCACTATCCTGTGCCTGAGATACATCTCCGTATTCTGATGGGAAGGATAATTTGTAATAAGAATTGGGGTCAGCAGCTGCAAGATCAAGTAAACCACCTGCCTTTGAACTACCATTTGCCTGGCTGACGGAGGTATGAATACTGCTGAGGAAAGGATCGAAACTAATTTTCGGTTTTCCTGCCTGCACTACCTGATTGATTTCATAGATTGCATTTCCACTACCTACAAAACCTTGAATTGCGCGACTGTCCGAGCGGGGGACGAATTGAAAATTCTGGTATTCCACTCGTAAGCGCATACCTGCCTTCAATTCCACCTGATTTGAAGTGGGTTCAAAGCCATAATGGAAGAAGAGGCTGTCTGTTAGCGGAACAATGATTCGTTCTGCAATACGGGATTGGATTAGATTAATTGCTCCTGCTTTCAGGCTGTTTCCTGCTTCGGTCTCGATTTTTTTCAGGAAGCCGCTAAAGTCAGTTTTTACCTCATCGATATCCTTGTCTTTGATATCCTGAACAGTCAATTGATTGACTACATGATTATTAGCGACGAGTTCAATGGAAAAGAAGCCTTTGTCAGATCTGACACTCATTTGATTTTCAAAAGGCGTAGCAATTTGCGTACTCAGGTCTGCCCCTACATTGTTTTCAGGTCTATAGGTGAGGAAACCAACACTTGAAATAGACTCCACAAAATAGTCTTTAGCATGTTGTAATTGTGGAGCAAAAATCTCACTCGCATTTACACTGACTTCCTCAAGTACCATTCCCAACAATTCATTTCTACTTCTTGGAGGCCAGAAAAGCTGGAATTCAGGCACTTCAACCTGGTGATTTTTTCCTTGTTCATCTGTCCAGTCGAAAGAAGCATTTACCAGACTCCTAAATCCTGAGGATGTAAGTTCAACTTCCATGTCGATAGTCATTTCTTCACAACAACCTTCTCCCTGACAGAGGTTAAATCCTTCACTGAGTAAAGCGCCAGTCTCAGGCTCATAAATGGGGCCGATACTTAGTTGGAAAGGAACTTTTTCAAAGCTTACTTCAGAGCTTAATAGGTAATTACCTTCTTTTCTTTCAGCACTAAAAATCATTTCCTTGCCTAACCATCTTCCGCTTAAAGTTAAGTTCGCGTTTTTCAAGACAAGCTTTGGATCCAGAAATTTGAAATCTTCCAACTCAACTTCAACTGATTCCTCCATAGAAAAAATTGAGCCTCTTTTCTGAATCTGTACAGTCCCCGGACCTCTTACCGATATAGAGGACCAATCAGGAAATAAATCAATCATTCCTTCAAGCAGGAATCGATCTTGTTTTTCATTATAATTTATATCTCCTGTGAAGAATGGGTGAATCGGATTGGCTTGTTGATCTCCAAAGCTTAAGGTACTACTACCTTCCAGCATAACAGGAGTTCTGGTCCGGTCGCCGAAAACAAAACATCCATTTGCTTTGAAATGCATAAAGTTTCTGACCTCAGGACTCTTATCAAGTCCACCCAACAATCCGAATCGATTTCCATGTCGTTTCATGAAAGCTGCGCCCAGGTACATTCGCACCTCTTTATTAGGATTCCATACCCCAAAAAACTGACTTGTGGTTTTCTCATCATTCTGTGGGTCATCATTCACTTCTGATGGGAATTCCATGCCAAACTGATTTACAAGAAACCCAATTTTATACTGCTTAAATGGAGTAACTGCCCATTGCGAGAATCGATCTTCGACATGTATCGGTCCCATGAGTATTTCTGCAGAACCGGCAGAGAGCTCTTCGTTCCTAAACCTCATATTTAGATGTTGAAGGAAAGAAAAACTGTGATTGTGTTCCACAATATCGATTTCCACTCCTTCCCCTTCCAATTTCAGATCTATTTTGGAGATGCCATCAACTACGTCTGGGAAGTCATTTATGAATACGCCTGCGACTTCTTCCATATGCCAGGTCAAATTCTGTGGATCAGAGGTTGACTTGCCTGCTAATAGAGAGAAGGATTGCATACTGACTCGGGCAAAATGTCCAAAATCAAAATATGCGGTTATACCCGGATCATGCATTTTCAAATTTGGCCATGGACTGTTTTGCCCTCCTTTTTTGCTAATGGCCATCAAAAATTCATTCCCCCATAGAGATGTTCGTATATCTCCGGAGGGTTTCATTTTTCCAGCTCCATCTATATGGAGCTTCATATCTACATTCTCAAAACGAAGTTGATTGGCCACATGTAATCCAAATCCATGAACAGCCAGCACGCTGGAATCTGGCTGGATATGCCATTTTGCATCAAGGGGGGAAGTAAGGGGAGCTGGAACTTTGGCAAGATGGGCCGTACCCTCAACATATAATTGAGGGTTGAAATGAGCATGCACTTCTTTCTCCGAAAGGGCTTTACTATAAATAGAAAGGTGATACAGCTCTCCTTCCCAGGGACCTGAAAAACGGGTATCATTTCCGATGATCAGATTTAGGTCATCTTCCCAGTCTTCGAGACTTCCACTGGCTTTTCCTTCCACACAACAAGTACCATTGAGATAAAGGGCAGTTTTGCCTGATGTGTTTCGCGTGAAAACTACATGAGTAGTATCCAATACCAGCGAATTGAGGGGACTTTGAATACCTGGCTCTCCATCTCTGTCAGTGCCACTTGCCGAGATTCTGGCATTTAAAAAACTACCATTGGGTAATTTTGCTTTATTCTTATTAGGTTTTCCTTCCGGCCCCTGTCCTAGTGCGAAATTTCGTCTTCGCTCATTTTTTTCTAGGCTCACTAGCTCGGCTGGGCCGATTTGTTTGAGATTTGCACTTTTCATCCAAATCTCTACACTCATTTCTCCGCTATTTTTTATGCTTTCAATAAGCCTTCGACTTGTTCGCTCTGAGGTAATCTGTGGATTCTTTTTATAGTCATCATGTTGTACCAACAATTGTAATCCCTTTTCAGACCATTTTATCTGATTCCTGTTTTTCACACGAAGATTTAATTCCTCACCTTTTCCAGCATAATCATACACAAGATTTCCTCCAGATTCGCCAAAGGTGAATTGCGTTTCCAGATCTTCCCATCTTTGAACATCGCTTTTAACTTCCAGTTTACTAGTGGCAAATGAAGCGAGAAAGGGATGATTTACCTGAAATTGACTCAAACTATCCCCCTCTGCAATGAAAGCCATTCCTTCTTCCGTGATTTGAGCATTAAGCTGCAAAGGCTCAGATCCGCGATAACTCATACTCACAGAGCCTTCAAGCGCGATGTTAGTCTGATCAGGGCGATCGAAGAATTGTAGCTGTAAATTAGAAAAGCTCAAATTTGACCCCTCTCCAAATACTTCCTGATGCTCGATGCCCATCACAACTTCTTTAGGGGAATACTCCAACGTAAGGCCATAAAATGCAGGAAAGGGACTAGCAGGAAGAGCATCCAGGCTAATTTGGCCTTCTACTATGATCTTTGATTCTTCTGGCTTATTATACCACCTTTTCATGAGACCCTGCAGGTCAGACCATGCATTTCCGTCTTCAGGTGATCGAAAAAGAATCCGATTGGTTTGAACCTTAAAAGCCAAATAGCGATTGTCGTAGGAATCAGATTGAGCAGAGTTGATGATCTTTAGTAGCAGGCTTCCGCGAGCATGGATCAATTTGGGGGTGTTCATGCGAATTATTGTGTATGATAAAATGGGTTGATCCCGTAAAGGTTTACCTTACAGATTAAAGCAAAGGAATAAAGTTACAAGGGAGTTATCTACCTTGAATACCCAATTGGTAAGCTTATTATTGCACGAAGATTAGCACAATTCCGATTCAAAGAAATGTATTCTTTGTGGCTTCACCGGTAGCAAAGGGAGGGAGCTACTTTTTTCAGTCAGCTTGCTAAGGACGTTTCGTGATATTCTAAATATAGAACTAATATTTTAAACTTTTCCTATAGATCTGTGAAATTTCTGAGAAAATAGAAGTACCCGAACGCTAGAAATTTATTACTTAAGTAATTACCCTTACTTCGGTATATCTTATTATCAATCCTAAAACACCCATCCTAACCAAAACCTCCCCCAGTAATGAAAGCGCGTATGATTGGGGTAGCGAGCCTCAGGACTTTGTGCATAAAATCCATAGCCTGCCTTCAGGCTTCGCTTCGGCCCGTCCCAATTAACACTCAATCCTGCAGCCGCTTCTCCTCGCATAAAGTAGATGTCCTTTCTTGGAACCGTGTACAAAGAGCTTCGAAACTGTCCTTCCAGATTGGTATCATAGGCTAGCACATGAGGTTTGAGGCGGAGAAAAAGGAAGGCCTGCCCCTGCTCTCTTTTTCCTAGCTTTGTTCCCATTCTCCCTGTGAGCGCATAGGCAGCCATCATCCGGAAACCGACTTCAAAGGAGATGCTTTCCTTGAGGTCTTGGAAAGATCGCCCTTTGTCTTTTCTCCACAAGCGATCCCTTTGGTAGGACATTAAAAGAGTCGGTTCCCAGGGATGAGCGATTTGATTGTCCCAACCTTCGGGTATGGGACGGATTCTACCTATGGTGTGGATGATCCGCTGGGCAAATTCGGCGATGGGACTGGCAAGGACTCCATAAGAAATACCCAGGCTATGCACCTGATTTTTCTGTTTGTTCCAAAGTCGACTTTTGATCTCCAGGTAATGAGCGCTGGCATAAGGTCTGTCATCCAAGATCAATCTGGATTCAGCAATGTCTCTGGGAGTATAGGCGAGGCTAGCTAACTTTATTTCAGGGGAAAGAAATTGAAAATGGGTATCTGATTGAGGATTTAATACCCTTTGCAGCAGCCAGCCATTTATTTTGTGTAAAGGGAAGTTCAGGAGAGCTTTATTGCTGTAGGAAAATGCAATTCCGTTTGTATAGTCGCGATCCTCGTCAAGGCTGGGAGGAATGAACTTATCATTGTCCAGGTAGATAAAAAAAGATTCCTTGTCACGAGGATATAGCTCCGTGGGAAAGTAAATTTCATGGGCTACTTCTTGGCTGAAAATAGGAGTTAAGGAGAGGATGAGAACTAGAAAAGGGCTACAAGCCCTTGCCAATGTTTTCATGTAAATGTATTTGAAACCAAGGTACCTCCTGCCTTTTTGTCGTGCAATTATTTGCGAAAAGAGCCATGACTGATGAACGCTTTGGGATTTTTTGCAAATCAATCTGAACGACTGTCATCCCGGCCTTGATTCAAGAGCCGGGACCTTTTGCTAATATCAGCATTTCCAAAAGAGCTTTGAACTCTTTTATCCGACACAGTCCTATGTCACCACGAGCCTGTCGAGTGGTCTGAATATGGCAATACGCAATTTTAAATCCCCAAAATGAATTCTAAGCCATTTTCCGTATTTTAGGAAAAATTTTCCCAGATGGACTTCGCTTACTTCGCCGAACAAATGTCTCAGGATCAGCTCCTGGTTTTGGCCTTCCCTTTATTCATCATCGTCATGTTGCTGGAAATGTGGTACGACCGCAAAGAACAGCTGGACCTCTATCACGGCAAGGATACCTGGGCTTCTATTTCTATGGCAGTAGCTTCGGCCATTGTTGAAATTGTTCCCAAGCTTTTACTCTTCATCCTTATCTACTACCTACATGAGATCAGTCCTTTGAGAGATGTGATTCAGAGACAATGGTGGGCCTGGATTCTTCTCTTTTTTCTGGATGATTTTACATATTACTGGTTCCATCGACTCAATCATGAAGTAAGACTCTTTTGGGCGGGGCATGTACCGCATCATTCTTCTGTAAAGATGAATTTTGGAACCGCTTTACGACAGGGAGTAGGAGAAAGAATTCATAAGTATGTTTTCTGGCTATGGTTGCCACTTCTGGGATTTGATGCACTTATGATTTTTAGTATGATCTCTCTCAACCTCCTCTACCAATTTTGGGTGCATACGGAGTTGGTGGGGAAATTGCCGAGGCCTATCGAACTCATTTTCAATACCCCTTCCCATCATCGTGTACATCATGCTTCCAACATTCGCTACCTCGATTGCAATCATGCCGGGGTCCTCATCATTTGGGATCGTATGTTTGGGACTTTTTCGGAGGAAAAAGATTTAGAAAAACCGGTATATGGCCTGACAAAGAATATCGAATCCCATCATCCTCTGACGGTTGCTACCCATGAATACGGAGCCATTTGGAAAGATGTAAAAAGGGCAAATAAATGGTCTGATAAATTGCGCTATATCTTTCTAGCTCCGGGTTGGAGTCATGATGGACCAGATAAACGGGCAAAGATCTTGCGAAAAGCCATGAGGAAAGAAACGGTTTGAAATCGGAGAGAAAATCCCTAATTTAAAGTCTCCAAATTACCTACCTACTTATCATCTGGAATACACGCGCAGCTGGTGTTCATATCTGAATACAGCGTATTCTTTTACATTTTTATAACCCTTAATTTTTTAGTAATGACCTACAAAGAAAAGGCCGAAGATCTCTATGCTATGCTTGGACAAGGACAAGCAATGGAAGCATTTGAAAAGCATTACCATCCAGAGGTGGTAGCAGTTGAGGCTGATGGACGAAAGCGCGAAGGCAAAGAAACTAATCGCAAAGCCTTGCAAGAATGGTTTACTATGGTAAAAGAGCATCATGGGGGCGGATTTCACTCCATTACAGCAGATGAAGATGCTGCTATAACCATGGTAGAAGCCTGGACAGATGTTAGCTTTCAGGACGGAAATCGTATGAAAATGGAAGAGGTTTGCGTACAGCGTTGGAAGGATGGGCAAATCGTTCATGAGCGTTTCTATTATAACATCCCTCCCCACTTACAGCAACAGCAATAGGCTACCGAACAAAGCACACAAGAATCAGAAAGCCCTCTCAGGATATGAGAGGGCTTATTGTATTTCAGGTTTTGTACGAATACTTTGATTACCTATTACCCAAAAGATCGTTAAGGGCCTGGTCATTGTCTATGCTGAATTCGACAATTTTGCCTTCGTATCTGTTCAAGTTGAAAATTTGGGTACCGATTTCCCATAGCTCGGTCATCTCAGTTTTATCAAAGATCAACTGATTAGGAATGCGGTTATAATCTTCTGGAGCCATATAGTAAATAGTGACATCGATCGCATCTTCTTTTTTAGGTCGAGCTTCTAATTTTCCAATGGCTTCGACCAACTTTACATCGTTCTGCCTAACTTCACTTCGAAATATTTCAATAGTTCTTCCTAGCAACTTCATGGCTTTATTTACCTGACTGTCATGCGTAAGCTGAGGATCTCCGGTGCTGTGAATGATGACATCAATATTTCTGTAGCCTTTTTCTCTAGCCAAGGCCAGACCTTTCTCTAAAGGAATACTTTCTTTAATCCCCCCATCAAAATAATAGCTGCGTACTCCTGCCTCATCCCTTACACTATGCATGGACATAAAGACCGGAAAATTGGCAGAGGCCCAAATCCAGCGTGTGTAGGATTTGTAGGCTTCGACGGAATCATAAACCCCATTTACCATCCCCAGTTCAGGGTCGTGGATGGATTTATATTCCACTTCATCTTCCAGCACATTTACCACAGTGACAAAGAAATCGCATTCTGTATTTCTAAGAGAATCAAAGTCTGTCTGAGTAAAGAATTTCCGAATGGTCTTTAGGAGGTTTTTACTTTCTCCTAGGGTCTTTTTAGGAGAAATGATCCGCCATAAAGCATTGAACATCCTGAGTTCTCCTTTCTTTTTACCTTTTGTTTTGAAAGGACGGACATTGAAGATGTCCTTATCCGTAATATTAGTATATCCTTCCTTGAGTTCGTCAAATGATTCATTTAGAATGAATGGAGCGATCAGGCTACCCGTACTGGAGCCGATCACCGCATCATACCTAAGCCCTTGCTTGTGAAGTGCCTGGGTGACACCTCCTCCCCATGCTCCAGTGGCTCCCCCGCCAGATACAATCAATATGCGTCCATTATCTGGAATGGTTGGGCCTGCTTCGTTTTGAGCTTGCAGGGGGACAATGAAGTTACATAGTCCTATGAGGACTAAAATTGCAAATCGATACATAAGCTTTGTTTAGGTTTAATGATAATTGCCGATTTAACTAAAGGCAATTCATAGCTTAGTAGGATTTGTTAGTAAAATCTAAATAGAAAACTTGAAAAATATTTCTAAACCGGAAGGAAGTTTCGAATAATCCGGAGGAATCGGAATACTTTGTTTACTTTTTTCCAGCTTTCCGCTTCCATGATTCGCGTATCCATAGTTGCTTGATAGACAACGATTAGGGCGATGGGAGTAAATATGATAACAGGTAAAAATGCACCCACTTCGGGACTCAATACTCCCTCTTTTGAAAACTTTCGGCCATAAGTCCCTGCAATATGGGATATGATGAAAAAAATGATACTTACGATGGCTGGCATCCCCAATCCCCCTTTTCTAATAATTGCTCCTAAAGAAACTCCTATGATCATAAAGACCAGGCAATTGATAGGGACGGCATATCGGAGGTAATACTCATAGAGGAATTTCCTTTGAGTACGATTCTGATCGGATTTCTTTTTATTCATGAAATCCAGATAGCTTTTTACAGCTCTTATATTTACTAAAGATCGGCTCAAGGCATCGCTATGGTCCAAGATATTATCACATCCAATAATGCTATCTCCTGGAGCCAAATCGTACACGACCAAGGGCTCATCATATTTGAGGGTATCTTTCGGGCCGGTGAGGAAGTTGCTGTCAACTTTGGTATATCTTCCGATTTGGTTAAAAGCCTTCTCTAAATAATCTGTTTGTAAATCTCCCAGACTATCAATTGCAGAACCTAATTCATCCTGTGAAAGGGTAATCTGATGTCGAAATTGAGATTCTTCTGTTCGGCTAAGTTTAAAGTCCTCCAGATTGAAGGTATAATAAAGCGAATCGAAATAGGTCCTTCCATGAGGATAATTTTTACGACCACTTTCTGGCTTCATTTCTTCATGCCTTACTCCTGCATAAAGAACCATTTGAAGGCGATCCTCTTCGGTATAAGTTTTGGCTGAGTCTGCAATAATCACATCATTATTACCCCGATTTTCTGTGTGATCATAAATAAGTACATCATACAGTGTGCCTCTGTCATTATTTTTATCTGCTACCCGGATCACATAATTGGTGATGTCCCAGTAAAAAATACCAGGCGTAAGGGCAAGTTCTGCTTTTTTTCGACTGATGTCATAATAAAGGGAATAGAACTTCAGATTGGAAAGAGGGACAATATTGTGGGATAGGGCGATCGAACCTACTACCAGAATTACCCCTAATATAATTGACGATCGCATCGCTTTTAACAAGCTAATTCCACTAGACTTAATGGCTGCCAGTTCATAATGCTCTCCAAAGCTTCCAAAGGAAATCAAGGCACCCGCTAGTACAGCAACGGGCATAGCGCTTATGGCCAGTTTCCCTCCCGCAAATCCAATCATTTTGAAAAGTATACCGATACCCAAACCTTTCCCCAGAATCTTATCCATGTATACAGCCATAAACTGCATCACCAGGATGAAGAGGATGATCAAAAAACTCATAAGGAAAGGCGGTAGGAAGGCCTTCAGTACAAGTTTATCTATGCGGGTTATTCGAAACAATTTTTTTACTAAATGATGCTTTTTAAAGCTATAAACGCTTCTGTATGAATTTGTTTGCTTTTACGTGCAAACAAAAGTAGTAAAAAAGAAGAAATCGGTTGTATGGGGAGGCGTTTTTCCACCTTTTTAATAAAGTTGGAGTTAAAAATCGCAGCGCCAAGAACCAGCCGCACTTGCCGCCCCATTTCCCGATTGACGTCCTAAGACCATCGCGCCTGGGCAGGGGATTTGGGGAGTTATTGCTGCTGATAGCAATTAGCGACTACGGTAATAGGAATCGCAAAAAGAAATTCCTTCTAAAAATAGACGCAAACACCCCAATACGTCAATACGTTTTACCCCAAGCGCGCCGGGGCCTCGCTGCTGCATCGAGCGCGGATGAGGGATAGTGTGCTGGCTTTGCACCAACTTGATTTTTTGTTTCTTTTTCATCTCAGGAAAAAGAAGAATCAACTATCCAAGAAAAAGGATCTAATTCTTCCCTTTAACACCTGCCAAGAGATAAAGCACCGCCATACGTGTAGCTACCCCATTTTGCACCTGCTCCAAAATTACAGACTGATCGCTGTCAGCTACTTCGCTGGTGATCTCTACTCCTCGATTGATTGGACCCGGATGCATAATAATGAGCTTTTTATTTAAGCGATCCAACATCTCCATATTGAGCTGGTACTGCATGGAATAATCTCTCAGGCTTGGGAAATATTTGATGTCCTGCCTCTCTAGCTGGATACGGAGCATATTTACGGCATCACACCATTTGAGGGTTTCGTAAAGGTTGTAATTAACCTTGGCTCCCAGGCTTTCAATATGTTTAGGAATCAAAGTCGGGGGGCCGCATACAGTTACTTCAGCGCCCAGTTTTTTGAGGGCGAAAATGTTGGATAGTGCAACCCGACTATGGGTAATATCTCCTACGATGGCAACCTTTAAACCCTTGAATGACCCAAAATTTTCTCTCAAAGAAAAGCAATCCAGTAAAGCTTGCGTGGGATGCTCATGAGTTCCATCTCCGGCATTGATGATTTGGGCAGGAATATGTTTACTCAGGTAAACGGGGGCTCCGGGATGAGGGTGACGCATAACTACCATGTCCACTTTCATCGCCAGAATATTATTGACGGTATCCAGGAGGGTTTCCCCTTTCTTTACACTACTAGAAGAAGCTGAGAAATTGACCACATCAGCAGATAGTCTTTTTTCTGCCAGCTCAAAGGAGATTCTGGTTCTGGTAGAGTTCTCAAAAAACAGGTTGGCGATGGTAATATCTCTGAGAGAAGGGACTTTTTTGATGGGCCTGTTGATGACTTCTTTGAAATTATCTGCGGTTTCGAAGATACTATGCATATCCTCAGCCGTGATGTATTTGATGCCCAGTAGATGCCTCGTACTTAATGCCATTTGCTTATTCTATTCCTGTGAAACCAGTAAAACCTGATCTTTGCCACCTGCTTCCTTTAGATCTACCAATACCCTTTGGGTCTTGATGGTATCTACCTGAATTCCCACATAAGAAGGCTGAATCGGTAATTCGCGCCTGTGTTTTCGATCGACGAGTACAAAAAGCTCAACACTTTTAGGTCTACCATAGGCGAGCATAGCATCCAGTGTGGCTCGTATGGTACGCCCCGTGTAGAGTACATCATCCAGCAGGATGACGTGTTTATCTTCAATCAGAAAATCAATATGGGTACGATTCGGTTCCAGCGGTTCTGTTCGCATGCGGAAATCATCGCGGAAGAATGTAGCATCCAATTCCCCCGTCAGAAGGTCCGTTCCTACCAATTCTTTCATCATAGCCTGTATACGTCGGGCTAAATGAACACCACTGGTTTGTATCCCCAGCAATACTACAGGAGAAAAATCATCATACTTCTCCATCAATTGATGGCAAAGCCTCAGTAAGGTGATCTGGAGTTTCCCCTTGGGAAAGAGGTCTAGTTTATCTGCTTTCATTTCGGGGGTTAAAATTGCGAATAAATCAATAAAAAAGAGAACCCTTTTCGCATAAATCTCTTTTCCTTTGAAGAAAGAGGGAATTTGGCGTATTTGAAGGGCTTTTTCTTCACAAAGAGCTAAAGAATATGGACATAACCGAACATACCGCAAAAAAACTGGTAATAGAGCAAAGAGGCTTACTCTTACAAGGCATATTGGCATCCTTATTTGTCGCGGGAATTTCCCTGACCATTGGGACTGCCAGACACTTTGGGGCTCAGTCCACCTATCGCTTTACCTATTGGATGGGAGGAGTACTTTGTTTGGCTTCTCTTGCGGGATTTACCTTTCTTTTACGGACGAGTAAAGCTGTCTTCGATAAAGAGAATGATAATTTTAAACTTTACCATCGAAAAGGCTGGACGAAAAAAATTATCGTAGATAAGCCTTTATCCGAAATAAAAGGTCTTCGAATCGATCAAAAGGGGAATCCGGCAAAGTTTAGATTGAGTGTGAAAGATGAAGGGGAAAAATGGTATACCCTTCAGCAAAAAAATACAGCTGACCTAAAGAAACTGGAATATTTGGGTAAACACATCCAGGCTTTTCTCGAATCTACTCCTGCTTAAATAAATCCTGATTTCGGAAGGGGACTAAAGCCAGTGTAACAGCTGGTATGTAAAGCGTCTCCCTAACAATCGCATCTCCACTCAAAAGGCCCACAGCACCATTTGCCTGCTTGGAGTTTTTGCTCCCAAAAACCACATCATCCGCATCTCCCAGCTCCATTCCTTGACGAATCAATTGGCGGACTTGTGGGGGGAGTTGAAAGGAAGCACTTCTGCTTTGCCCTTTTTGCTGATGGTTCAGTACATATACCCAGGCAAAGGCATGATAGTCTTGGTTTCTTTCCTCCAATCCACCTTCTATCCCTATCCAAAAATCGGCTTGTGGGTAAAGTTCCTTTGCATGATGAGCCCGGTTTACCGCTCCCTGCAAAGTCTCTATGTCAGTCATGGGTTGATCTGACACACCAGAAGCTATGGATACCCCTTCTACCTCAAAAGATTCCTGAGGAAACATAGCCTGAAAGCCTTTAAGGGTAGCATTGACTTTGATGGGATTTTGGGAAGCGATGATCAGTTGCATGAGGTGTTATTCTTATCTTCAATTTGCAAAAAATTGTCTGAGCAGCAAGTTGTAAACCTATGGACTCCCAAATTTTATCCTTGTTTGTGAACAAAAACTTAGATTTCTTGGGACAAAAGAACTGGAATGAGATATACCGTCTTCCTATTGGGGTTATTACTGATATGTTTAGATTCTTTTGGGCAAGGCAGGAGGCTTTGCCGGGCAATGGAAATGGATAGTATGCGTAGGGCGAATGATCCCAGCCTGGGAAGCCTGGATGATTTTGAAATGTCCATGCAGCGAAATATCGCACTGGGAGCCAATCGTATTGAAAATCGCATGCTATTGACCTTGCCAATCATTGTCCATATCGTTCATGACGGAGAGGATGTGGGGGTTGGGTCCAATCTGAGTTTGGACCAGGTTATGTCTCAAATCGAGGTGTTGAATGAGGATTATCGCAGAAAGTCCGGAACCCCCGGTTTTAATAATGATCCTGTAGGTGCTGATATAGAAATAGAATTTTGTCCGGCTACCCTCGATCCCAATGGTGATCCTTTATTGGAAAGAGGGATCAATCGCGTCAATCGCAATGATTTTGGTTGGGTGGCTCCTCCCTGGTCTGATATTTATATCGATAATAATATCAAGCCTGCTACTTTTTGGGATCCGGATCGCTACCTCAATGTCTGGGTTACAGAAATTACGGGAAATGTCCTGGGGTTTGCTCAATTCCCCAATATGGCAAGTCTTAGTGGGCTTCCGGCTGACAATGGAGGGGCAAGCACAGATGGGATAGTAGTAGCTCCAACATTCTTTGGTCGAAGAGGTAATGTAGCTTTCCCCTATAATCAAGGAAGAACAGCAACTCATGAGATCGGCCATTGGCTGGGGGTTTTTCACCCAGAAGGAAGAGACCGGGGAGGTTGTAACCAGGATGATTTTTGTGCGGATACGCCTCAAAGTGATGCGCAGAACTTTGGTTGTGATTTGGGACATGTTTCCTGTGGTTCTGAAGATATGGTGAGAAACTATATGGAATCTTCAGATGATGCATGCATGAATATTTTTACTCAGGACCAAAAGACCCGTATGCGGACAGTGCTTACTAATTCTCCACGTAGGGGTATTCTGGCAAATTCAAATGCTTGTACTGAAGACCTGCCACCAGCAGTGGCATTCAACAGCAGCAGTACCATCGTGTGTGCCGGGCAATCTATCCGTTTTTCAGATGCTTCCGTAAATGATCCCGATGAATGGAATTGGAGCTTCCCCGGAGGTATTCCTTCTACTTCTACAGATCCTAATCCAGTCGTCACTTATCCAACAGCAGGAATTTATTCAGTTACCCTTGAAGCAGGAAATTCTTTTGGAAATCGGACGTTAACCCTAACAGATCAAATCACAGTCAATAGCAATGACCCTTCTATCGTTTTTGAGGAGCAATTTGAAAATGGAATCCCTGCTAGCTGGACCATAGACAATCCTGATAATGCGTTGACCTGGGAGACTCAGGCTGCCGGAGGAAGTAGGGCGGGAAATAATACTGCCTATGTTCAACTATATTTTTATGCAGCTGTTGGTGCCAGAGATGGCTTGGTCTCTCCATCGATTGATTTGAGCGAGGTAGATAATATCACCTTTAATTTCGACTATAGTTATGTACAGGAAGTTGGGACAGAAAGAGATAGCCTGATCATTTATGCTTCTACTGATGGGGGAAATACCTTCCCTGATGCTTTGATTCGAATGGGAGATGATGGCATGCAGAGTTTTGCAACAGCCCCACCAACTGGAAGTAATCCAGGCCCTTTCGTTCCTGCAGTTGATGAGGATTGGTGTTATGCCGGAGATGGTGCTGAATGTGTTGAAATAGATCTGAATGCGTATGTAGGACAATCTCAATTTGCTTTGAGGTTTGAAACCGTCTCTGATTTTGGCAATAATATTTACCTCGATAACATCCGCATCGAAGGAACTTGTAGAGTTGTGGGTCTTGAACCAGAGCTAGCAGATCGCCATGAATTCAGGCTTTATCCTAATCCCAATTCCGGTCAGATGAATATGAGTCTGGATAACCTACATGGAGAAGAGGTGAAACTTTCCATTTTTGACTTGCAGGGAAGAGAATTGATGCAGAAAAATTTAGGAGAAAGGCGGGGCCTGGTCGAGGAAAATTTGCTCTTAGAATTTCCGGCTTCCGGGGCCTATTTGATGAAAGTGGAAGTAGAGGATGCGGTATTTTTTGAGAAATTTTTGTTGCAAGTGAGATAAGAGTCTTAGGAACCCTTCTGCCAAAATCCCTTTTCCCTTTTTTCGCAAAAAATGGAAACGACCCACGAGCCAAATAGAGTAAGGCCTGCAGTTTTTTAGTTAAAGAGTAAATAAAATTTTGTCGTCCCGGAACCTAATAGGTATCCGGGAACTCTAGCCTTATCCTGTGTTTGCTAGGGATCCCGGCTCTTGGTTTAAGGCCGGGATGACCAGTTGTAAAGGTCAGGCAGGACTTGATCTTGATAGATACAACTCATATCGAACTTTATCGCAAAAAAGGAAACAACCCGCTGGGCCATAGATAGAAAGGCTTGCAGTGCATTTCCATTAATCGCGCATTAAGGGAAATGGGGCTTGCGCGAAAGGGGTTTGGTGGGTCGGAATTATCCTAAAACAAGGCAAAAATCTTCGGTAAGAAGATAATTCCCCAAACAATACCTCCTAAAATAACAGTAAGTAATACGGCTCCAGCTGCTAAGTCTTTTGCTTTTCCAGCCAAGGGATGATGTTCTGGAGAAACCAAATCTGTCAGGGCTTCAAGAGCGCTATTAAAGGCTTCCGCACACAGGGTCAAGGCCATGCATATGATAATCAGGCACCATTCGGTAGTATTCAGGCCTAAATAGAATCCCAGAGCTGTAATGACAACAATGGCTAGCAAATGAATCTTAGGATGCGCCTCATCAGAAAAAAAGGTGCCTATACCTTTAAATGCATAGCCAAAACTTTTTACCCTTTGTTTGAGGAACTTTATCATACACATCTTATGCTATCTACGTATCAGCTTTCTCACGGTTCCCAAAATAGTAAAGCAATAAACCGATCGCACCAAGGGCTAGCCCAGCAATAGATTCTTGGCTTTGTTCTATCAGGAGATAGCTAAGGGTCCAGCCCATAAGGACAAGGTAGATGATGGGCGAAAGGGGATAGCCCCAGGCTTTGTACGGCCGTTCGATATCTTTATGTCTCCATCGATGTATGAGCAGAGAAAGTACAGCTAAAAAAGTGGTACAGCCCAAGGTAAAGCCAGCAAAAACTAAAATCTTATCGAAGGAAGAGGTTATGATGAATAGGAGAGAAATTGTTGACTGAATGAGAATGGCTCGAACGGGAACTCCATGTGCATTGGTTTTGGCCATGGTCCTGAAAGCCGGATAATCCTGCCCCATAACCTGAATCACCCTCGGCCCTGCGAATACCATGGAGCTGACGGTAGAAACCAAAAGGAGCGCCAATACGACTCCCATAAATTTAGCTACTCCGGTATTGAAGGCGAAGGTTGCAGCTATGAAGCCAACTTCAACTTCATTTGCCATAGACTCCATCGGAGCTGCATAGAGAAAAGAGTAATTGAGCAATACGTACAAAGTCATCACAATGAGGGTGCCTCCCCCCAATGCGATGGGCAAATGTTTCTGAGGGTTTTCCATCTCATTGATGAGATAGGTGGCTGCATTCCACCCTGTGTATGCATAGGAAACATAGATAAGAGAGACTGCGAAAGCTGAGCCAAGTAGGAGTTTTCTATCTCCAACTTGCGGAAATATACTAAGATCCTGTGGCTCTGGCGTGAAAATGAACGTTCCTACAATGAAGGCGAAAACAAGTAGTAATTTGATAGCTGTGAACAAACGCTGAAAGCGACCGCTATTTTTGACGGTATGTAAATGTGCATAGGTGACGGCTACCAATACGATAACCGCCAATAATTCTGCATTCCATCCCGGAAAAACTCCCTGTAAATATTTACCAAAGGTAATGGCTGCCAAAGCGACAGGAGCCGCAAAACCTACCGTAGCCGAAATCCAGCCCCCTACAAATCCCAAAGCCGGATGGTAAATGCTTGAAAGAAAATGATACTCTCCTCCTGAGCGGGGCATAACTGCTCCCAATTCTGCATAACTAACAGCCCCACAAAAAGCCAATACACCACCTGTAATCCAAAGTAGCATAAGTACAAAGACCGATTGTATTTCCACTACCTGAAATCCCAGGCTGGTAAAAACACCGGTGCCAATCATATTGGCGATCACGACCGCCATTGCGGTATAAAGTCCTATTTTCTGGGAATTCTTCACACTAAGTCAGGCCAAAAGCTATTTAGGAGAAATGAGAAAAAGCTAAAGATAAATATTTTCTACTCCTCATTGCTTCTATCTCTTCCTTCGAGTGCATTCCAAAGCACTTCCACTGGATGCATGGCCTGGCGATCCGTTCCATCCAGAATCTGGTGCCTGCAGCTTGTTCCGGGAGCAACTACTATTTTTTCCGGTGCTTTTCGGATAGTAGGGAATAGGACCAATTCACCGATTTTCATCGATAAGTCAAAATGCTCTGCTTCATAACCAAAGGAACCTGCCATTCCACAACAACCTGAAGGGATAACTTCGACCTCATAATTACTGGGTAGAGAAAGAATTTTTTGACTGTGATTGACAGAGGATAAAGCTTTTTGGTGGCAATGACCGTGAAGTAAAATATCCTTTTCCTGATCTGAGAATAAAGAAGCATCCAGATTGCCTGCATCAATTTCACGAGAAAGAAACTCATCGATCATAAGGGCATTTCCTCCCAATCTAATCGCAGCTTCTTTTAAGTTATCAGGAACCAGTAGTGGATATTCATCTCTGAAACTAAGAATTGCAGAAGGTTCCAATCCGATTAAAGGCGTATCAACACTTACCAGCTGGCTAAATATCTCCACATTCTTTTTAGCCAACTTTTTGACGGGATTGAGAATTCCTTTAGAAATATGTGCCCTTCCACTTTCTACATGAGATGGCATAATCACTTCATACCCCAGCGCATATAGCAAGCGAATCGCGATAATACCAATCTCCGTGTCATTGAAATTGGTGAATTCATCGCAGAAAAAATATACTTTGCCTTTAGCACCTGCCTCAACCGGACCCGGAACGATATTTTTGTAGACTTTTTTGTACCACTTTCTCAAAGTCGTATGATAGAGACCCGGAAGTTTTCTTTTTGGCGCGAGTTTCAGCACACTTTTTACCAATCCACTCCCTGCTTTCTGCAAAAAGAAGTTCGTCAGGCCAGGTGCTATTGCCCCAAGTCCATTTAAGCGAGAGATGTTGGCGAATGCTTTTGACCGAAAAGGAATTCCGTGGGTTTTGTAGTACTGATGCTGAAATTCTGCTTTGAGGGTAGCGACATTTACGTTAGAAGGACACTCAGATGCACAACCTTTGCAGGAAAGGCAGAGGTCCATGACATTGTAGATGTCGTCATTGGCAAAGGGATTATCGTCTTCCGAACGAGTGAGTACTTCTCTCAGGATATTGGCTCTTGCGCGGGTAGTATCCTTTTCCTGTCTAGTTGCCATATAACTGGGACACATGGTACCGCCCGATAAATGTGTCTTTCTGCAATCACCAGAGCCGTTACACTTCTCTGTAGCCCGCAGGATTCCATCTGTAGAAGTGAAGTCAAAGGCCGTTTCAAATCTTTTTTCAGGAGGATTTTCGTCGAAACGCATGGAAACATCCATGGGGGGCGCATTGACGATTTTTCCAGGATTGAAAATATGCTTGGGGTCCCATGCGTCCTTCAAACGACGGAACATTTCATAATTTTCCTCCCCTACCATAATGGGGATAAATTCTCCCCTAACTCTTCCATCTCCATGCTCTCCACTAAGTGATCCCTGGTATTTTTTTACCAAAACAGCTGTGTCATGCCCAATCTTGCGGAACATCTTTCGATCATCAGGATCTTTGAGATTCAGGATGGGTCGCAGGTGTATCTCGCCTGCCCCTGCATGGGCATAATACACAGAAGTCTGCCCGTAGCGATCCATCATAGCCCCGAATTCGGCTATATAAGCCGGAAGGTCTTCAATATGGACGGCTGTATCTTCAATTACTGCGACGTATTTCCTATCGCCCTTTATGTTAAAAAGGAGTCCAAGACCCGCTTTTCGCAAGTTCCAGACCTTTCTGATTTTATCTCCAAATACTTTGTGGTAATGGTAACCAAAACCAGCTTTCTTAAGGTCTATTTCGAGCTTGTCAAGCTTCCGGTCTACCTCATCTTCAGTTTCTCCTCCTACTTCAATTACCAATATAGCTTCTGGATCACCTTTAATAAAGAAGCGGTAGTCCCGGTACATCAGGCTATCCTTGGTTCGATCCATAATGATCTTATCCATTAGCTCTACTGCACGTGGCTTATGGTCCATGACCTTAAGAACCGCCTTCAGGGATTCTCCGACCGAATTGAAATGGACACAAACGAGGCCGATCTCTGGCGGAGGGACTGGATCAATATGAATTTTGATTTCTGTGATAAAAGCGAGGGTTCCTTCCGAACCTGCGATCAGTTTGCAAAAGTTGAATGGGACTTTTTTACTGGAAAAGACCTCGCTTTCCAGGAGTAAATCCACGGCATAGCCGGTATTCCTTCTATGGATACTTGCTTTTGGAAATTCTTTTCGAATGCGATTTCTTTGAGCCTCATCACTTAATTCTTCTACCAAATGACGGTAAATTTCCCCTTCAAGGGTATTCAATTCCAGTTTTGCCTGAAACTCTTTCTCCGTTAACTCTTTGAAAATTACATCTGATCCATCACTCAAAATAGCCCGCACCTCCATAAGGTGATCACGGGTGGTCCCATAAACCAAAGAATAGGTTCCCGAGGAATTATTCCCAACCATCCCTCCAATCATGGCTCGGTTTGAGGTAGAGGTATTAGGGCCAAACAAAAAGCCATGAGGTTTTAAATGAACATTGAGATCATCACGCACCACCCCCGGTTGAACTCTTACCCAGGATTCTTCCTCATTGAATTCGAGGATACGCGTCATATAGCGGCTGCAATCGACGACTATTCCTTGTCCCACGCATTGACCTGCCAGGGAGGTTCCTGCAGTTCTGGGGATAAGGGAAGTCTCTTCTGTCCGAGCAAAATGAATGAGTTGCTTAATATCTTCCGCATGTCTGGGCATAGCCACAGCCAGAGGAAGTTCGCGGTATACAGATGCATCAGTTGCGTAGAGAGCTCGCATCATGGAATCATAGTAAAGTTCTCCATCGAGAGAAGCTCCCAGGATGCTTAATTTTGATTCCAGAGCACTATTCATGTGGTTCATATTGGTTCAGCCCGAAGTTAGCAGGAAATTAGGATTTTCGAAGTCAATTTTAACGTACAAAAAATATATAATCTGTTGTTGGAGGTATATATCCCTGTTCCCGGAGCCGGGCTGCTATTTGGGATCGATGGTGGGTATCATGGTTGATCAGATGAAATAATATGTCTGAGAGAATACTTTCGAAGGGAGTACCTTTACTATTCTTATAATGAATTACGTTACCCAACTCTTCTTCTTTTGTTGAATCAACTAAATTATGGAATCGAGTGTTTAGGGATTCTAAATCAAGGAGTAGTTTATCCTTGTCCCGCATTTCCATAGGTGAGATCGCCACTACTTTATTCTCGATTCTATCCATCCAGATCTCTTGAGCATTCAGGATATGGCCTGCCCAGAAGATCATTTTATCGTCCGTAATATTTTCGTCAATCAAAGTCTTGAATACCTTTGTGTTTGCCCAAAGGCTGTATGTAATTAGCTTGAGGAGTTTATCTTTCATTCTATTCATTAAAGCTCACTGGCCAAATAGCCAGAGACGATGTATGCGTTAGTTTCGGGTGGGGCAAGGAACATTTTTCTCTTTGTGAGGAAAAATGCTATTAAAGGTACTATTTTTAAGGATAATGTGTCGGATAAGCCGACCTTATTCACCTCTAATTATTGCTACATGCGAATTACCCTGCTCTTTTTTGCTTTTTTGTTGACAATATCCTGTATTTTCTCCCAAAATGATTGTTTTGCGCCCATTGTTCATGATTTTGATCCCCGGAAAATGGGGAAAGAGGAAATGCAGGAATATTTCCAAAAGCTCCATGATGCTCAACAAGAACTGGTCGGTTGCGAGGCCCCAAATTTTACCGCAAAAACACTCCCTGGTGATACAATCGAACTCCACGAACTCAGAGGTAAGATTGTAGTCCTGAATTTTTGGTTTATTGCCTGTCCTCCCTGTATTGCCGAATTACCGGGATTGAAACAATTGGCAGATGAATTTGGGGCGCGTGAAGATGTCGTTTTACTGGCTTTGGCTACAGATGAAAAAGCTGCCCTGGATAAATTTGTTGCAAAAAGAGAAGTAGGATTTACAATACTTCCCGAAACCCGATCAGTTGCTGATGCCTTTAGAATAACTGGCTATCCAACTACTTTTGTGCTAGATAAAGAAGGTAATGTTTTTTCTGTACACATAGGAGGAGCAACAAACGAACGACAAGCCAGTAAGCTGATTTACAAGGCTATCCAGAAGGATATCAAGAAAAATTCATAGATTTTTTTAGAAAAAATACCGGAAAACAGGTAGAGGATAAATAGAAATTTGCTGATACTTTTATTGAAGTATTAGTCAAGGAGAAAACGCCCTTATTTCAGAGCAGTTCAAATGAGTCATTTTTACGTTGTTAGGGAAAAGCTACGTAGACTCATTTGACTGCTTTTCTATATAAAAATAAAAAAGTCGGACAAGATTTAGCATCCTGTCCGACTTCTCTATTTCATAGAATTCCTTTTTACATCAATTTTCGAATGATGTCTTCGGGGCTGATACCTTCTGCTTCTGCGGTAAAACTCGGCACGATACGGTGTCTCAATACAGAGTCAGCCACTTCGTTTACCTCCTCGATATCTGGAGAGTATTTTCCTTTCAAGAGGGAAAGTGCTTTGGCAGCCAAAATGAGATATTGAGATGCTCTAGGTCCGGCTCCCCAGGTGATCAGATCACGAATCTCGTCCGTCGCATGCTGGGTGTTGATCCGGGTTTTATTGACCAGATTTACTGCGTAACTAAGTACGTTGTCAGGAACAGGAACTTCCCGAACCAGTTTCTGGAATTCAATGATTTCTTCCCGGGTAAGTACGGTGTTTACCTGTGGGTTCTCATTTGTAGTAGTACGGCGAACAATCTCGATTTCCTCTTCTATGCTTGGATAATCTACCTTAATATTGAACATGAAACGGTCCAACTGGGCCTCAGGCAATGGATAGGTGCCTTCCTGTTCAATAGGGTTTTGAGTAGCGAGCACAAAGAATGGGGGTTCTAGCTTATGTACATCACCGGCTATGGTAACCCGCTTTTCCTGCATGGCCTCAAGCAATGCAGCCTGAGTTTTAGGAGGAGTACGGTTGATCTCATCCGCCAAAATGATGTTTCCGAAAATAGGTCCCTTAATGAATTTGAAATATTTCTTATTTGTGTCTTCGTCTATCTCAAGAATCTCCGTACCTACGATATCACTTGGCATCAAATCCGGAGTAAACTGAATTCGGCTAAAGCTCAAATCCAGGGCTTCCGAAATGGTGCTAATTAAGAGAGTTTTTGCCAAACCGGGTACTCCTACAAGTAGGGTATGTCCTTTACAGAACAACGCAATGAGGAGCTTTTCAACTACCTCCTCTTGTCCGATGATGACCTTTCCTATTTCTTCTTTAAGTTCCTGATATTTCTTTGCAAGCGCATCCGCAGCCTCTACGGGCGTATTAAATTTCTGCATTACTCAACCCAATTTTTAAGTGCGTTTTGACATTCGGTAGGTTTGATATCAATATAGATATTTTTCTTGGCCGATTCTAGCCACTCCTCGAACTTCTCTGCCTGTTTGGCCTGTAAAGCTGCCTTCATGATCTTTTGATAGTCGTCCTTCAAATTGGGCTTATGTGGAGGTATCTTATTTTTAAGTTGTATGACCCGGAAAACACGAGAGCCATCCGGCTGAATATATTCTACCGGATCGGAGATGTCGCCTTCTTTCATTGCATCAATCTTGAAATAAGTATCTGCATCCAAGGCATCCAACGGGATACGAAGCTCCTGGGTTTTGGGATTACTAATACATCCTCCGCAGTGCTTGGAGTAGCGGTCAGAAGAATAACGAATTGCTGCCTGTTCGAAAGTCATGGAATCCAGAGAGATGAGTTCCAAAATTTTTCTCAAAGAATCCATTGCGATAGAATCTCCATCAGCACTTACGGACAATCTTCTCAGGATGTGGCTAGCATTTACCCTTTCTCCTCGCTTATCATTCAATTTTACTACATGGTATCCAAATTCAGTTTTGAAAGGATCTGAGATGTCCCCGACACGCATTTGATAGACAACTTCCTCAAACTCGGGAACCATTTGCCCGCGTCCAAACCAACTTAAACTACCTTTGCGTTCTTTCCCTCCGGGTTCCATGGTATATTTGGTAGCCAGCGCCCCAAAATCAGCCCCTTCATTATGTTCCTGGATAGCTTTTTCCAGCATGTCTACTGCTCTTTTTTCACTGGCTTCGGAGAAAGGGGGAGTGATTACAATATGATTGATCTGAACCTCTGCAGGAAGCAGTCCTAAACTATCTATAGGAATAGATTCATAAAACTCTTTTACTTCTTTTGGGGTGATGGTTGATTCGCGGAAAAGGATGCCCCTTTGCTGCTCAACCAACAACTCATCTTTAATATCTTCTTTAATGTCTTCTCTGAACTGTGAAACAGACTTTCCATATATTCTTTCAAATTCAGTTACATTACCCTTCATTTGGTTGAGGAAGAATTCAACCCTTCTATTTACTTCTCCCGTAACCTGATCTTCTGTCACTTCAATACTGTCCTGCTCAGCTTTGTTGAGAAGTAATTTGTTTACGATTAGAGACTCCATTACCCGGCAATGCAAACTTCCGTCGTCCTTTTCACCATTGATGATAAGGTAATTGTATTGATTGTCTACATCAGAGGTAAGTATGATCTCTTCCCCTACGATCGCAACGATACGATCTACGACTTCTTGTGCCTGAAGAGATTGGGAGAAACAAACTGCTAGCAGGGCAGTAAGCACATAATGCATGAATTTTTTCATAAATGTCTGTTATGCGATGGGGATATCACTTATTCCTCATCAAAGATTTTAATCTTATTCGATTTTCTGGCAGCCTCGATAAGTCGGGCTTCGGTTTGTTGGATCATCGTATTGATCGTTTGGTTTTTGATGCTGCTGATGATCCTGTCCCGAACTATTCTTAGGGGAAGCTGATCCCCCGGCTCTATTACTTGCAGCATGCGAAAGAAATGGAAATTGGTTTGTTTTCCTTCTTTGCTGCTATATACATAAGGCGTTTTTGTATTGGCCTTTCTGATATTTCCGAAATAATAACCTTTTGAAATGCGATCCAGTTCAGAATCCTGTACATAGGAACTGTCAAGGCGCCATTCATTGGCATTATCCTTTGCCCATTGTCTAAGCTCTTCAATTTTCTCCGGTTCATCACTTCTCATCAGATTCTGTAGCTTGTATTGGTTGGGCAAAATGGTTCGCACGTAGAAGAACTGGTAAAAATTTCCATTGCTGACAAAACGCTCTGGATATTTGGTGTAATGGTTGAGAATATCGCCCTCGGTTACTCGAATCTGTTGAGCTTTTGACTCGATCAAATGCTTGGCAAATTCGCTGGCAACCAATTCTGCCTCATAATTGTCAAGGGCAAATTGTAACTTCTTATCCAGATCCTCAATTTCTTTCTTTGCTTCCTCTTTAATTGTCTGCCTCCGAATCCACTTGTCAATATATTGCTCAGCATAACGGGCACTATCAGCATTTTGCAAATCTTCGGGCATGAAGAAATCTATTTCTTCCCTCAACAATTGATTGCCTCCATAACGTGCCAAGACATCCTTGCCGGGTTGGCTAACAGAATCACATCCCGTCCCATACACCGAAAACAAGACGGCAAGGAAGCACAAAAGGTTGTTTCTAACCCTGCTACTTATATAATTTACTGAATACCTCTTCATCTATCTTTACTGGGTATTTTATTGCCAGTTCGTCTAACCAGGTCTTTTCAAGGTGGTCCTGATAACGGGTAATTGCTTCAGACTTAACCTTATTAAACGGAGGAACTCCCGCTTCGTTTTTTGAAACTAACACAAGGATACGATAGAAGTTATTTTCTCCGATTATGTCGCTTTTTTGACCTAGTTCTTTGTCAAACATAGAGGTTGGGATGTTCTCATCTCCGGTCTCATAGGTCTGATTTATAATACGTAAGGTAAGTTTTGAACTCTGATTTAACAAAGAGTCGATGTACTCATCTGCTTTACCTTCAGCCAGATAGGCGTTTACCTGATTAATCGCATTCTGGTCGGTAGTTCTATATTCTTTTACATCTATGGTTTTATCCTTATGAAAAAGCTCTTTGTTCTCTTCATAATAAGTCTTAAGTCCGGTAGTATCTTCTACGGCTTTTTTCCAAACTTTTTGTTCCATCAAGGTAAAGAGAAGAATCCCGTCTCTGTACTCCTGAAGGAGATGTCTGAATTCTGGATTTTTCTTAGGAAGTTGACTTTCCTCATAGGCCATAAGTTTTTCCTCGGCAAAACTATTGTAAACTTCCTTGGCCGCCGCCTGAGGAGTCATGCCCGGTTTGCGAGGCCGCGCTTTGATATAGTAGTCAGTTAAATCACCCACCGAGTAGGTCTGTTCTCCTCCATTTAACCTGATAATAACCAGATCTCTCATAGCTTCCTGAGCAGAATCCGGGCGCCAACTTCCTCTTGGGAAATTCTGATCGAGATTTGCGCTAAAGTTTTCAAAAGCAACTTGATCAAATTCGTACTTATTTTCTCTTTTTATGCGGTTGATGAGTGCCACTCTTCCCAATTGAGAACGGCTATCGCGAGAGATTCTTTGCTTTAAAGTCGCTTCTGACTCTTCAAAAGATTTTACCTTTTCAACATTAGTAACTTTGAGGATATGCCAACCAAAGCGAGTTTTAAAGGGCTTTGAATGCTGGCCTTCGCTAAGCTTGATCTTCCACTCTTCCATTTCCGGCAATAATCTTCCGGTTCCGAGATCTCCTCCTTTAGCAGAGGAAGCCGGATCATCTGAATATTGCTTGGCCAGGGTCGTAAAATCAGCTCCACTATTGAGCTTTTCATGAATTTCATTGACTTTTTCCTGAGCTTCATTTTCATTTTTTGCAGAATAACGATCTCCGGTTCGGACGATAATATGTGCTACCTGCTTTTTACCAATATTCTCTTTCTTATCCTTAACCTTGAGCAGGTGGTATCCAAAACGGGTACGTACAGGAGTTGAAACGCTTCCAGGCTCAGTATTAAAGGCTGCATTTTCGAAAGGATATACCATTTCGAATACAGTGAAGTAGCCCAGATCTCCTTTGTTTTGTTTGGCAGATGGATCTTCGGAATAGGCAATAGCCATTTCTTCGAAGGTCTTTTGCCCTGATAAAATGGAGTCCCTAATGGCCTGTATTTTATTGTAAACCCTAAGGGTATCACTCGGACTTGCATTTTCTTTTGCTCCTATGAGCAGATGAGCTGCATTGACGATGTATTGGGAACGGTCATAAGCTTCTTTCACCAGCCTATCCTCTACTTCCTTGGCTGAAAGATAAGGTTTGACCAATTGTTTGCGATAGGTTTCAAACTCCTGTTTAAATGCAGGTGTTTCATCCAAACCGAGATCTTCGGCTTCGAAAACTTTACGTTTAAATTTTACATACAGATCGAGGTACTCTCTGTATTGTTCGTTTGTATGCGATGCAACTGCTTCCCGGCCCCCATTATTTTTTGCATAAACCCGTTCAAATTCTTCCTGACTTACCGTGCCTTTGTCAAAACTTAAAAGGTCGGGACTTGGAGTTTCTGTTTGGGTTTTGCTTGATACTACTCCGTTTTTGCTGGATTTACAGCTGATAGAAAGGAGCGATATAACTAACAAGGAAAGAAAAACGCGACTAAGACGAATTCCCATAATTTATTCTATGATTTTTTGCAATGTGCAAATTTAGCAATCTGAGCCTAATAAAGAAATGGGGAAAGAAAGAATAGGAGGGGAAAAAGAGAGAGATGTATGTTAAGGAAGGATTTTGTTATCTGGCTGGGAGGAGGGGATTCATGCTTCTAGTTTTTTCCCGAGTCGGTAGAGGGAGTAATTCGATTCCTGTTTGACTTGAATTTCATCCATAATTTTGTGTATCAGGCTGATACCGAGCCCTCCCTTTGCCCTTTTTTTGATGATCTCCTGCAGCTGTTCGGGTTGATAGGTATGCATGGGGAAAGCTTTGCCGGGATCTTTTATTTCTGTGTAAAGGGTATCGCCTTCTTTATAAATACTGATTTCAAGGGTCGAGAGATTGTCGCATTGATGTTGATGGATCATACAATTTGCGCAAGCCTCGTCCACCGCCAGAACAATCTGGTGGGAAACTCTGCCATTGATATTCATATCCGCGAGCTTCTCCTTCACAAAGTCGCGAATCGTGGCAAGAAATTTCTTGTTACAACGAACCCTTAAATACGATTTCATTCTTGGCTAAAGTATTTTTCTACGTCTACTTCATTTTCAAAAATACGGACCAACTGATGGAGACCAAGTAAATTAAACGCCTCGAATACGTTTTCTCGCATACCTGATAAAACCAAATCACCTTCTAGAGCGGTAATTTCATCAAGTTTCGAGATAAAAACTCCTAAACCAGCACTGGAAATGTAAGGGACTTCCTTACAGCTGATATGAATGTTGCTTTCTCCTCCCTCTAGTAACTCTCCAACTGCCTGATCCAGATCGACTGAAGAGTTCGCATCTATATCTCCTACCGGGATCACCGTCGTGTACTGAGGGTGCTTTACCGTTTTTATCTCCATCTATGCAATTATTACGAAATGTTTTGAATTTTTGTTCTATTTAAATTTCAGGATAAGCACTGTGTAGTCATCCTGAAGCTCTCCATGGACGAAAGATTTTACACTACTAACGATGGATTCGGCGATTTCTTCTGCCGATTTATCTTTGTTTTGGAGTAAAATTTCTTCGAATCGATCATAGCCATATTCTTCCTTATCCATATTTCTGGCTTCTATGATTCCATCTGTATATAAAGCCAGTACATCACCCGGCTTATAAGCCAGATTTTCAGTCTTGTTAATAAAGTTGGCGAATTTGTCGGTTCGATTGATCCCTAAACCCAGAGTGCCTTCCTTAAATCGACAAATTCTGTCTTCTTCTTTATTGTAGAAAAACGCCGGGCAATGTCCGGCACGGATAAATTCTATTTTTCTCTTTTTTAGATTGACTTCCAGGTAAGTGAGGGTTACAAAGAAGCCTTTTTGCAAACAGGCGGAAACGGCTTTGTTCGCTGCGAGAATAAAATCCTTAACACTCAACTCTAGTTGGGAAAGGGCATGAAAAATTCCTTTGACCTCGGCCATGTAAAAGGCTGCTGTAGTACCTTTTCCTGAGACATCTCCTATCGCGATCCTAAAAATATCCTCTGAAGGTTGGGCCAGATCAAAATAATCCCCTCCAACTTCATAAGCGTTATCATATTTCGCAGCAAAATCGATGTTTTCTGAATAGGGCATCTGACTGGGTAGCAATTTGCTTTGCACTTCAGTCGCGATTTTCAATTGCTCCTGATACCTTTCTACTTCAATGGAGTTTTTGAGCAAGCTGGCATTTTCCAGGGCAATACCTGCTTGCTCCGCATATTTTCTGGCAGACTCTAAGCCTACTTCTTCAAATCCATTTTCCAGTTCATTTACCAAATAAAGAGCCCCATAGGTTTGGCTGCTGGAAACGATAGGGACGACAAGCATAGAACGGAAGCGACTGCTACTCGATCTCAGCCCTTTATATTTTTTTAGGTTTCGGATATAAAGTGCTCGTTGGTCCTGGACAATTTTTTCAGTGAGACTTCCATGTTGGAAGATTTCCTCTATATCCTGTTTGGTAATTTTTTTGCAGATGGTAATCTCCGATTTATGCGTTTCCTCTGTAATATTCTCAACCCAACCTGCTTTTGCATTGCTGGACATCATGGTTACATCCAGAAGGGTATTCATGATCTCGGTGAAATCCAGGTTGCTCTGAATAGCCTGATTGATTTTACTGAAAGAAGCCATTTCTACTCCCTGCCTTTCAAAGACAGAAGAAGTAGGTAGGTTAAAGAAGAGAACCAAAATGGAGAAAGTGGTATAAATCAGGCTGAAAATAACAATGAAATTCAAGAAGATCAGGGTTACATCCAGTTGCAGTCCCATTTGAGCAGGGAGACGCACAGCTGCTATGATATACGTAATATCAACAATCAGCATCATTACGGATAACCCCAGTGCTCTCAGTTTCTGGTTGAAATTGAGGTATGAGATCCATCTCACATTGGCACTAATGAGGAGAGATACTATGATATAGACTGCATAACATCCCAGCACCAGAATCACAATGCCTGGAGTGTTTGCAAAGAAAGTCAGCAGTAAAGAAAAGAGGACCAATCCCATAAATACACGCCATGCATAGAGTTTACGGCGGGTACGAGGATAGAGGATAAAGCGCCTGTATATAAAGAGTGCTGAAAGGAAATATATAAGGATTGCATAAAGCCCAATGGTGTAATAGATGGCTTTTAAATAAGGGTAGGTCAGCAACTTTGCGCTAGCTTTATTGGCAAAGGTGATGATCATGATAAAGGTAACCCCTATCATGCCAATCAAAAATAGTCGCCACAAGAGGGTGGTGACATGCAATTTTCGGATATTTGAGAAGATCCTGCTTATTAGCAGACTATTTACGGCAAAGAAGGCAACCAGGGCGAATCTGTACCAGAGTTCGTCGATTCCAACTACCATTTGCGCTACCGGAAATTGCGCAGCCACATGTTCCGCCATTTGGAAGATGAGGATCAGCAACCAAAAGAGGAGCGAAATGGTGATCAATATGCCATTAAGAATCTTGGGCTTCAAATCGTAAATTAGAATATCAAAGGTATAAAAACTTGAGTGAATGAACCACGAGTGGCAAAGTTTACATGATCTATCTCCGGATAAGTCTTCATTTTCGGGTGCAAATTACATAGGAAAGGGTACTTTGGGCCGAAAAACCCTATGTATTATTAACAAAGAGGGCAACTGGTATGCATTGGATGGAAAATGTCCTCATGCAGGAGGTCCTTTATTTGCTGGGAAATTGGAAGGGGATCAAATTCTTTGTCCCTGGCACAGATTCGGTTTCGACCTAAAGACGGGCCAGTCCCAGAGCGGAGGCTATTTTATTGATACTTATCCTGTAAAAGAGGAAAAGGGCCAATTGTGGATCAAAGTCAAAAAGCGAAAGCGTAGATGGTGGCCTTTTTGAAATCATTCATCCGGATTGTCCGGAAGCACCACATGGATTTCTACTCTCCGGTTTTCTTTTCTTGATTTGCTATCCACGCCTTGAACTTTGGGTTTGCGATACCCAAATCCATAATAGCTGATCTGATGGTGGGGAACTCCTCTGGAAACCAGATAAGCCCATGCCAGCCAGGCTCTGTATTGGGAAAGATAATTGTGTCGACCAATATTTCCCTGATCATCTGAGTGTCCCTGTACGGCCAGAATAAGATTGGGATTGAGTTTGAATAGTTGTAAAACGTAGTCCAACTCCTCTTTCGCAGTCTCATCCAGGCTGATAACCCCAGACTTATAATTTATGGTGGACAAGCGGGTATCTAAGGTACCAGCTCCGGCACCCCTACTAGCTCCCTGAGCTTCGGCAGCAGCCGGCTCAGGTTGAGCAAAGATACTAAGGTGAAGACTCAGCCCCATAACGATCAAAAGTGCCGCTTTGAAATTTTGAGGGAACTTAAAAGAGACCTTCACTACTGGATAATTCATAAAATGGGTCAGTGATTTCTTATCGGCGGGTAATATAGGAAATTCCTGTAACTTGTGCGGGAATTAGGCATATGTCAAACACGAATTAAGAAATATTTAACAATGGAAATACAGCAATTTACCTTCAATCCGTATCAGGAAAATACCTACGTGATCTCTGATCAGAATGGAAATTGCGCGATCATTGATCCTGGTTGTTATACGCAGGAGGAACAAGCTCAATTGAGAGATTATATTACTTCTTCTGGCCTGAAACCTATTTATTTGCTCAATACTCACGGGCATATTGACCACATGCTAGGTAATGATTTTGTCAAGAAGACTTTCGATATTCCTTTCATTACACATGAGAAGGTAAAAGCTGAGCTGGATTCTGTGCCTGGGTATGCAAGTATGATGGGGCTTTCGGTTGTTCCTTCACCCGCTCCCGATCAATTGGTGGATGATGGAGATATGCTCACTGTAGGAGATTTAGAACTGAAAGTCTACTTTACTCCTGGTCATTCTCCTGGTCATATAAGTTTTTACCATAAAGAAAGTAAAAACCTTTTTTCTGGTGATGTGCTTTTTCAGGGGAGTATTGGACGTGTGGATCTTCCGGGTGGTTCTATGGAGATTTTGATGGAAAGTATTTTTGAGAAAGTTGTTCCGCTTGGGGACGATGTAGTGGTTTGGCCAGGTCATGGTCCTGAAACTTCTGTAGGGGTAGAAAAAAAGACGAATTATTTTATGTTGGCGTATAGTCAAGGGAGTTTATAGAGGGGCAGCCACTTTTTTCTGCAAAAAAGTGGCGCAAAAACTGTCAAAATTCTAAATCCATCACGCTTGTCCACCCCTCTCACCGAATTTTGAGAGCCAGCGCCGCCTGTGAAAATAATGGGTACGGTGATAGTAATTTCAATTATACTATTCTTTCCACAAAAGATAATCCGAGCGGTAATGCTGATATAGGAAGTCGGCAGGTTGCTGGAGTTTTTGGATTTGGAGTCCGCAGCTAGTTGCGATCTTTTTCATTTCTGTTTCGCTCCAGAACTTTCCCATTTGATCTCTTCCTCTCAACCTGGCTAGCTGATAGCGAAATCGGTCAAGCATGCGAGGATAGAAAACAGAAAGTCTTTCTCTATCGGGCACGTCTCCAATTAAAATCTTTCCGCCAGTCTTTAGCCGTTCAGCCATTTCTTGTACGACTAGCTCTCCCAGTTTATAGCTGTCGAAGTATTGGAAAGAGAAATAGAGATTGATTTTATCGAAAGATTTTTCGGTTACCAGGCTTAATTGGGTGGCGTCTCCTCTCAGAAACATGCTATTTGGAGCGATGAAGTGCTGCCGTGCGATTTCAATGTGTGGCTCTGAGAAATCAACGCCCAATAATTCTTTCACAAAAGGTGAAAGCTTTTTGCTCAGCATACCATTCCCACAGCAAAGATCAAGTAGGATATCTTCCTCCCTAAGCTCAAGCTTTTCTCTGATATATCCAGCGATTTTTTTTAGCTCCTTCTCGTCACTTTGTTTACCCCCTTTGGTACGTGCGACTTGAACATGAGGGTCCTCATGCAGTGCTTTTTTGTCCCAAAAGGCTTGCCAGTCCATATTAGAAACGTGTTAGCGTATTAGGGTGTTGGTGTGTTGGAGTTGGTATGTGGATCGCAGAAACGCTAACACGCTAAAACTCCAACACACCAACACGTTTTTAATGATTATCCTTCGGTACGGCCGATCCTGTTTTTCCTATTAGGAAATCCAAGTCTGCTCCTTTGTCTGCGCCCATGACGTGATCGACGTACATCTTGACGTAGCCGCGAGCCGTGGTGTTTTCCGGTGGCGTCCAGACGGTTCTTCTGCGCTCTAATTCCTCATCACTGACTTCTAGATGTAGTTTTTTGTTTTCTACATCTACTTCGATCATATCTCCGTCCTGGATCAGAGCGAGGTTACCGCCTATGGCTGATTCAGGTGCGACATGAAGAAATACGGTTCCGTAGGCAGTCCCGCTCATTCGGCCATCAGAAATTCGAACCATATCCGATATGCCTTTTTTAAGGAGCTTTTTGGGTAAAGGCATATTGCCCACTTCAGGCATACCTGGGTATCCTTTCGGCCCTACATACTTCATCACCATCACGCAGGTTTCATCTATATCCAAATCAGGATCGTCTACCCTATCGTGAAAGTCCTGTCTACCTTCAAAAACAACTGCTCGACCTCTATGCTTCATCAAATGGGGAGAAGCTGCAGAAGGCTTAATTACGGCTCCTTCTTCGCAGATATTTCCCTTAACAACTGTAATGCCTGCTTTCTCTTGTACCGGATTCTCATAGGTTGCAATTACGTCTCGGTTGAAACACTCTGCATCTTTGGAGTTTTCGATTAGGCTTTGGCCATTTACGCTGATGGTATCTTTATGCAAAAGGTGAGAAAGCTCTTTAATAACTACTGGTAAGCCACCGGCATAGTAAAAATCCTCCATGAGGTATTTACCTGAGGGCATAAGATTTACTAGCAGAGGAATATCACTCCCTAATTTATCAAAATCATCAAGTTCGAGCTCGACACCTATCCTTCCTGCGATGGCCAATAAATGAATAATGAAATTTGTGGAACCTCCGATAGCTGCATTTACCTTTATAGCATTTTCGAAGGCTTTACGGGTAAGGATGTCCGACATCTTTAGGTCTTCGTGAACCATTTCTACAATCCTCGCGCCTACCATATGAGAAAGTACCTTTCTCCGGGAGTCTGCAGCGGGAATAGCAGCACCTCCGCTCAAAGTCATTCCCAATGATTCTACCATGCATGCCATGGTCGAAGCCGTACCCATAGTCATACAATGCCCTCGACTTCGAGACATACAACTCTCAGCTATTGCGAATTCAGCGGGACTCATTCTACCAGCTCTCAGATCGGCATTGTATTTCCAAACGGAAGTACCGGAGCCAATGTCTTCTCCTCTGTATTTTCCGTTTAGCATGGGACCTCCTGAGACTACAATGGTCGGTAAATCTACACTTGCAGCTCCCATGAGGGTGGAAGGAGTTGTTTTATCGCAACCACAAAGGAGGACCACTCCATCTAATGGATTTGCACGAATAGATTCTTCAGTATCCATGCTAGCCAAATTTCGGAAGAGCATGGCTGTCGGTCGCATCAAGGTTTCTCCTAAAGAAGTAACCGGGAATTCCAACGGGAACCCACCCGCTTCGAGTACACCTCTTTTTACTGATTCTGCGAGTTCGCGGAAATGGGCATTGCAAGGAGTGAGTTCTGACCAGGTATTACAAATGCCGATTACCGGTCGACCATCAAATTCGTGATCCGGTATGCCCTGATTTCGCATCCAGGAACGATAAATGAATCCCATTTCATCTCTTTTCCCGAACCAGGAATGGCTACGTAGTTTCTTTTTCATGTTAGTAGTTTATTTAGCGTGAGATTGATCCTCAAGGGTGTAGTAGTTTGCGCCCAATTTCCTTTCCAAAAAGTAGGGAAAAAGTATTTTAAATCATACATCTTTCTCCTTTCTAGTTATTAGAAAAAGTTTTGGGATTTTTCTTGTTCTTTTTGCCGCCAAAAAGAACCAAAAACCGGCAAGCTTTTAAAGCATCGCCTCAGTCCGCCCCGACCACCATATCTCGCGGGCCCGCGCTCAAAGAGAGAACATTATTCGCCCAACTGCAAAAGGGATTTTCTGCGAATGAGGGAGATCATTTGGAAAAGGTCGGGAGGAATCCTTTTGCCTTCGATTATCAAGGCCGATGCATAGCCACCCACTCGACTGTACAACCAGGTGCTGATTTCCTCTAAAGAATCTTCCGGACCAAAGCTCAAATAGAGTCTCACAGTTTCTACAAAACCGATGCTGCTCCCTTTGTAATCATTGTCTATAATCAGGGAAGCCTGCGTATCCGGAATTTTGAAGCTTTCTCCCCTTTCCAGCCAGCGCAAAGATTTTCCAAAGAGTACATATTTGAGGTCTTTCTCGCGGGTGAGAATCTCAATCTTCATGTCATCGAAAGCGAATTGTGCATCATCCCCAAACTCATGATCCGAAAGACTAGGAGCTTTATTGGCACCTGTAACCAGATAGGCTTTGATCTTTTCCCCTAGTACTTCAATGCGCTTGAATTTTTCATTAGCCATTTCACGGACGATCTCATCGTCAAATTTCTCAAATTTGTCCGGATGGTATTTGAGACGGAGTTCTTTGTGGAGTTTGTCGAAAGACTCAGTATCGAGGCTTTCCAGGCTTTTTCCGTAGAGTTCCTGAATCTCTTTGAGCTCGTCTGCACTTAATTTTTCGATGGCCATAGGTCGGGAAGAAATGATTGCTTTCTTCTATGACATAAAGATAGGGAAAATCGTGACGGTTTTTTTCCTTCAAATATTAGCAAAAATCCTAGGCGGCGCATCGTGATCGCCTCCAAGAGTTTACCCAAATTCTTTGGCTACCTCTCTAGCAACGACCTGGCCTGAGATCAGAGACGGAGGTACGCCAGGACCAGGAACGGTAAGTTGACCCGTGTAATAAAGGTTCTTGACCTTTTTGGATTTTAGTTTGGGTTTAAAGAAGGCCGTTTGCAAAAGGGTGTTGGCGAGGCCGTAAGCATTTCCCTTAAAGGAGTGATAATCCTTCTCAAAATCACTCATGGCATAGCTGCGCTTGAGAATCACATGTTCACGGACTTTTTGATTGGTGATTTTTTCCAAACGCTCCATGACGATATGGTAATATTTCTCCCGCATTTCTTCGGAATCCTCTAAGCCCGGAGCCAAAGGAATCAAGACAAATACATTTTCTTGTCCCTGAGGAGCTACACTAGGATCGGTTTTGGAGGTTGAGGAAACATAAAAGAGCGGTTTGCTGGGCCATTTGGGATCAGAATAAATTTCTTCTGCATGAAGTTGAAAGTCTTCATCAAAGAATAGATTGTGATGTTTGATCTGGTCAATCTTTTTATCCATACCCAGATAAAAGAGCAAACTAGACGGAGACATGGTGCGCTTGTCCCAATACTTAGGAGTGTAACTTCTCCAATTCTTCTCTAATAAAACCTGGTCGGTATGCTGATAGTCTGAATTGGCAACTACAATATCTGCCTCGAATTCTTTACCTCCAGCAATCACTTTCTTTGCTTTACCCTGCTCTACTACGATTTGTTCAACTTCGGTATTCAATTCAATCTCCACTCCCTGCTCTTTAGCAACTTCTACCATACCCTCGACAATCTTATGCATACCTCCCATGGGATACCAGGTGCCGAGGCTTAGGTCTGCATGATTCATCATGGAATAAAGGGCGGGTGTATTTTCTGGAGTAGCACCTAAAAAGAGAACCGGAAATTCGAGGATTTTGATGAGGCGGGAGTTGGAGAAGAATTTTCGTACATGCTTACTCATACTGTTGAACATCTGGATCCGGAAACTTTCTTTGATCAGGCGAAAGTCGATGAATTCTCCGATACTATGAGAAGGACGAAATACATAATCTCGCATCCCTACCTCATATTTATAAGCAGCCTGTTTGAGAAATTCTCTTAAGTTTTCTCTACTACCCGGCTCAATAGATTCAAAAAGTTCTTCTAGCTCTTCCATTTTGGCAGGGACATCCACATAATCATCCTTTCCAAAATATACCCTGTAAGAAGGATCCAGGCGAATCAGATTATAATAGTCAGAAACCTTCTTATCAAAAAGACCGAAGAACTGCTCAAAGACATCGGGCATCCAATACCAACTGGGTCCCATATCAAAAGTGAAACCTGCTTTTTCCCATTTTCTGGCTCTTCCTCCTGCCTGTTCATTCTTCTCTAGAATCTTTACTTCATATCCCGCCTTCCCCAATAAGGCAGCAGAGGCCAAACCTGCAAAACCTGCTCCGATGATAATTACTTTTTTGCCTGCCATAAATCCTGGTAGTTCAACAATTAGTCTATTTTGTCCAAATTTTATATGCTAGATTAACTAAGGGAAGGAGATTTGGTTCAAAATTTAAAATAATCTGTATGTCTCTATTCTTTATCCTATCTTTCCTTTATGAATTATTGTAGCAATTGTGGGAGTGAGCGATTGGTGCTAAAAGTCCCTGATGGAGATAACAAGCCCCGAATCTGTTGTGAAAATTGCGGTGCCATTCATTACAGTAATCCTAAAATGGTGGTTGGATGTTTACCTGTTTGGGAAGGAAAGATTTTGTTGTGTAGAAGAGCTATTGAACCTCGAAAGGGATTTTGGGGACTTCCCGCAGGTTATCTGGAGAATAAAGAAACCGTTGAAGAAGGCGCTTTACGGGAAACCCTTGAAGAATCGGGTGCTGAGGTTGATATTGTTCGGATGCATGCTATCTATAATATTCCTCGCATCAGTCAGGTGTATATATTTTTCCTCGCGGCTATGAGGGGACCAGAATTAGATCCCGGCGAAGAAAGTTTAGAAGCAAAATTATTTGACCTGAATGAGATTCCATATGACGAAATGGCTTTCCCCTCTAGCAGCTACGCCATCAAAAAATATAAAGAAGATCTCAAAGAGGGATTCAAGGCAGTACATCTCGGCGCATGGACTCATTGATAAGGTAGGATTGGGGTAAAAATCAGTCTAGTTAATGGGAAAAATAGAACTACTTCTTTATTTTCTGTTAAGATTTCACATAATGAACGCTTACTGCCTGCTATTACTATTTTTTGGTTTGATATGGGTGTCTTCTCCTGGCCAGCTCAGTCCACGCGTTCCTCTCGATACAGCTCGTCTTGAGAAAAAGGACTATGGCTTCATGCGAGGAAATTTGTATGGCCGAGTAGGTCTGGGAAATATTGTTCATCTCAGCTCTCCTTCCTTAGACCTGGGGATAGAGTATGTTTATAATCGGAATTTCAGCGCTTTATTTCAATATGGAATAGGTTTACCCCGACTTCAAACGGATTTATTTCCCAATCGCTTCGATTTTAAAAACGTACACAAATTTTGGGCAAGCCTCAGATTTGTTCGAATTGGCCGTTATGTAACTAGTACAGCAGGAAGCCGCTTTTTTCCCAGCTTTTATGAAGCAGAGACTTTTTATTCATGGGGAAAGGCACGAAATGACTTTGGGTTCGCTGTTGGATACAGGGCTTTGCGTATCAATTATGCCTCTGCGGATATCCGAAAGTGGCAATTGGGGTTTAACTTGCGAACAGGGTATCTCTGGAAATGGAAAGATGATCTGGAAGTTGAGTATTCATTTGGTATTGGGACAAAGTGGATAAAAAGAAATTATACCATCTTTTCCAGTGAACTTAGAGGAAGACCTGTTGACCTACTAGACTTAAATGCAGAGGATGACCGCCAACTAAATCGAGTGGTAACCATCAAGTTTTTGCATCGGATTGCATTAAGTTACAGGCTCAATTAATATTATTGGGGTTCACTTCTATCCTCTTCCTTTAGCAAACAAAATCACCCATTAAACACAATGACATGACTCGCAAACTCAGCACTATCCTTATTCTACTTTCCCTTTTTTGTGAGGAGGTATATGGCCAAAAAAAAAATGATCGAAATGATTTCAGCGGGAATATAGGTAGACTCTATGCAAAAGCTGGACTTTCCAATCTGCTTCATCCGACGGCACCCAGTATGGATGTCGGTCTGGGTTTTATGTTTTCCCGGAGCTTTGGAATAGATGTAATGTACGGATTCAGAACTTCTCGTTTGAATTATGGTGGTTTTGAACGTAGGTTACAATTTGATTCATACCAGAAACTCTTCGGGAGTATTCGCTATTTCTATGGACGAAGGGGAGCTTTAGAACCCATTTCTTTTGGCCCGTCATTTATTGCCTTGGAAGGATATTATTCTGCCGGAGACACACGAGCCAGCGATAATTTTGCGCTTGATAATACAGGAGATACCAAGCTGGAATACATAAGTGCCGATATTGAAAAGGAGGTAATCGCGGGGCATATAAAAGTGGGGACGATGATTCAGCTCACCAAAAGGCTGGAACTGGAAGCCGCAACAGGTTTTGGTTTGATTTCTTATAATCGAAAGTATTTCCTTATTCAGAATCCTATTATTACCCGCCAGGAGCTATTTGAGGATTCAATCGGGCCTCATGATGATCGAAATATTGGACTTGCTGACTATATAAATTTGATTGTGCAAATCAGGTTGAATTATCAACTTCTATAATCTTAGAAGCCTGAATACTTGATGCTGCGATCCATCAGGAATCTTTTTCTTTATCTATCCTTAATCACGCTTTCCTCATTTGGCCAGGATAAAGATCAGGTGCCTGTCTACACTGCTCCTCCGAATGACAAAGCGCGTACATTGGGTTCATTTTCTGCAAACTATGCCTCTATTGGTATCCTAAATCTACTTCATCCTACTGCCTCTAGTCTGGACATAGGATTAGAGTACCAATTTAATCCCTAATAGCTATGTCAATGGAGTCCTGGGACCTCGAAATGACCTGGATGCAGGAATCAATAGATATAATGATGAGCAGAGGCGAAATTTGAGAGCTATCAATTTGATTGTAAAGTTGAAATTCAACTACAGGATTTATTAGGAGAAAATTATTGTTGCCATATTGCCGACAATTGAATTTTCGAAAGCAGCTGAATTTGGATCTATGAAAAAGCTACTCCTTGGCCTTCCCCTATTTTTATTCACTCATTTCTCTCCCGCACAAATTGCCTTTAATCTGGGCTCTCCTTTTCAGGATAGAGCTACAGCTATTGATCGGGATGAGGGGGGTAATATTTACCTGACCGGTAGCTTTCAGGAGGTCTTTGAGCTTGATCCCGTTTTGGGTGGGTCCAGCCTTATTGCTCAGGGAGATCCGAATTCAGCTGATTCGCAGGATGTTTTTCTGGCCCGCTACAATACGGATGGAAGCCTTGCCTGGGGATTTGCTATATCATCGCCCGGTTTGGATAAGTCGTTTGCGGTGGAAGCGATTGGTGGATTTGTATTTGTATGTGGTTTCATTCAAGGGGAAGCGGATTTTGATCCGGGAGTGACTACGTCGATACTAAATTCTGGAACGGGTCAGGATGCCTTCATTGCTGCCTACGATACCCTGGGAAATTTTCGTTGGGCGCAGGTATTGGGAGATGAGGAAGGGGGGCCCTTCTTGCCTGAGGATGAACGTTATGAAATAGCTTATGACCTAAGTGCTGACGGAAGCGGGAATGTTTATGTGGCCGGGGTTTTTGAAGGCACGATTGACTTTGAACCGAATAATAGTTCCCCTTTTGATTCATTTTTTAGTGTGAATGATGGAAATGGCATTCCCAGTCGTGATATTTTTATTGTCAGCTATGATCCGGTGGGAAATTATCGATGGGGTTTTGGAGTTGGAGGAATGGAAGGTGAGGAGGCGCAGGCTATTCGTTTTCGTCAGGGCCAATTATTTGTTGGGGGAAAATTTGAAGGTACAACGGATCTCAATCCCTCCGGTCAACAAAATAATTTTAGCAGCAAGGGAGAGTATGACGCTTTTCTCGCTCGGTATCAGGCAACAGATGGGACTTTTGATTGGGGCCATAGTTGGGGAAGCGGGGGGATGGATGAAGTCGCTCAGGGAGCTATTGATTTTAATTTAGGAGGACAGCTTTTTGTGGGGGGCAATTTTGAGGGGAATGTAGACTTTGATCCAAGTAACTCCTTGTTAGAAATTAGCTCTCAAGGCCAAAGCGACATGTTTGTCAGTCGATTTGAGCTGGATGGAACTTATGCTTGGACGCGAACCGATGGAGGTATAGGAATAGATCTGCTGACAGATGTAGGAATTGATAATCCCGGCTTTGTATATAGCAGTGGAACAAGTGAAGGACTTTTGTATGTGAGGAGAAGAGATCGAGATGGAAATCCTTCCTGGGAACGACAAATAGGATCCATTCAGGGAAATGATCCTTTGAGACAAAGGGTCGAGAATATGTCTATCAGTGAATTGGGGGACATATACTTTGGTGGAGGCTTTTTTCAAAGTATGGACGTCGATCCCGGTGTTAACGAGCTAAATCTGATTAGTGAAGGAGGAAGCGATGCTTTTGTCTTGCGATACTCGCCAGATGGCTCACTGGGAATCTTCGGCACTTCTATACGCCCTGATTTTTCTTCAATTGCTGCAAACAGGAACCTTTATCCTAATCCCAGTCAATCATATATTAATCTTGATTTAAGTTGGAAACAGCGTTCGGATTTTCGCTTACAACTCCTAAATATTCATGGGCAAATTCTCTGGGAACAAGACTATCCTGATCAAGTGGGGGATCAAAACTATTCCCTTGAGATTAAGAACTTATCTCCTGGCTGGTATGTACTCAGAGGAGAAAGTGAGGGCTCGAGTTTTGTGGAGAAGGTGAGTATACAGTAAAAAGGATGTTATGTAGTTAGGAGAAATCCAACTACAATACTACAACACTTCAGAACATCTAATTCAAAGACAATCTTGGCAATTCATGAGAAGCCATGTCATGAAACATCAGTTCATGCATCTCGGACTCTGAATATGGCATGATGGGAAATTCGTCCAGAATTTTGTTGACTTCTTCCTGATCCTTGGCGGTCATTACAACCCAAAGCCTGGAGCGATTTAATGCCAGGGTATAACTGCGAATAGTTCCATCATGTACCAGTCTGTTCACGACGGCTCTTTGCGCAGGAATGAGTGACATGAATTCTTGGGTGAGGGTGTGGGGTAAAAAGATCTCAACCATGTACTGATTCATACTTTCAAAGATTAGGCATAATTCCTACTTAAATATCGACAATTTATAGGAGAAAGCCTATGATACTGAAGATCGTAATATAGGGTTCTCGAAAACTTTTTGGGAGAGGTAGCTAAAAAAGAGCAAACCCAGTAAGTCAGCCAAGATATCTCCGGAGGAGAACTGTCTGGAACTGATAAACATTTGACTGAATTCTTCCAGAAAAACAAAAGGAGCTACTATGACCAAGCCTTTTTGTACCCAGAATCTTCCAATTTGAATTTTCTTGCACTGCAGGCTGAGGTTTACGAGAAAGACCATGATGCCCATCAGGAAAAAATGACCCAATTTGTCTCCAAGTGGAATTTCGTCAATTGCTCGAAAAAAACTCTTCGCAAATCCAACGTCTTTGGTAAATATTATAGCTGCTAGGAACAAAAAAAATAACCAGCTTAATCTTTTCAAAGTCTTCGATAATTTCATGATAAACATAATTGGAATACGAGAAGTACCCAAAGCAGTTTCACAAAAATACTTTCAAGTAGAAATGCTAATGTCATTTGGGTCATGGGCAAGCGAAAATAGGCTTTGCTAAGGAAAAATTATTCTATGAAATATGAAGATTTTATGAATACTTGAAATTTCTGTCCATGATGTAGGATAGAAGGATCTATGCTTTCTTTTTCTCAAAAGAAGCTGTAATCTGATCCATCAACACCGCTCCAAGAATACTTACTAAAGCAGAAATTACTAACGTAACCAGAAGAATGATCCAACGAATTGGGCGAGCTTTCTTATCAGCAGGCTGGGCTTGCTCTGTAACAAGAATGGTAGTGAAACTCTGACTCTGCATCATTTCCAATACCTCCACTTTCTCCCGTACATCCTTGACATCACGAGATATGTATTCGATGATTTCTTCCAGAGAAAGCACCTGGTCCAATCCTTCTCTAAAAGATTCTAGGTTGATGGGGTATTCGGGATTATCTTCAATGAGGCTTTTGAGTTTTAGCATAGGGACTCGATTAGAGCCTCCTCTGGCTTTAGTTTCCGCCAAATCACCCTGGGCAAGTAGAATTTGCTCTGCCAAAACTTCCGTCTGCGTTTCGGTATTCAGTACGTTATAGCGCTTACGTACTTTGCGTGCACTATCTGTATAGAGTTCCATTTGCTCTACCAGCTCATCATACACCCCTTTATACATAGAGTAGATCGAATTCTTATTCTTATTGATCATTTCTTTGTTGACAATATCCACCTGATCAACAATCAGATTTACAATGTCAGCAGCTCTTTGTGGATCGGTATCATAGGCTTGGATTTCCAAACCATTTCCTGAAATTCTGACGGTGTTGATCATTCCGTCATAAGTTTTCAGAACCTCATGCTTGGGGGCGGCATCATTTTCCGGATCAACTCCATAAGCTTCCCAAAGATTGAGGGAATCAATGACAAACATCTTGATCCTTTCTGAATTTGCCAGTGTTTCAAGTTTCTCAACGTCCTTTGACTCCCCATAGAGATAGAGGATAGGTTCGTCGTGGAAAAGGTTGATCGCATCATACCTTTCTGCAGCAGTAGGATAAATGACCGTGCTGGACTTGAATTCCGGTTTGTAAATGAAAGGGAGGGTAAGAATGATCGCCAGGAGGGCTGATACGCCAACTACTACTGCAATAAAAGTGAGGCGTCTTTTGATTACCTCAAAGATATACAGCAAGTTAAATGCATTCTCCTGTGTTGCCTGAGCCATAAGGGATCAATTAGGGTATATTCGGTGGAGAGCAAAAATAGAAATTCTTTCCTATAATATGTCATCTATAAAAAAATCCCTGATAATTTGATTGGAGAGGAGCCAGGCTTCTGGCTTTATCCACAGTTTTTGACCTTCCACGAGAATCTCATCTCTGGCTTTCAGGGCATTTAATTCCCCTTCAAATCTTTTTCTCCAATCAGGCACCCAGTTTTTTTCGATCCAACTCATATCTATGCCCTCCATTTTCCTCAGGTGGGTCATGATATATTCATGGTATTGATCTTTGGGGGAAAGGAGTTCTGACTCCTCTACAGGACTTTCCCCTGCATCCAACTGCTGAATGTAGCGCATATTGTTGGCAATATTCCAGGATCGGTGCTTGCCATCATAGCTATGTGCAGATGGCCCTAGCCCCACATAAGGAATTCCTTTCCAATAGGCGCTATTGTGCTTTGACCGAAATCCGGGAATGGCATAATTGGATAATTCATAATGCTCGTATCCGGCAACTGTGAGTCTTTGGTGAGCGATTAGGAATTGATCCTGGTAAATTTCTTCTGGGGGAATAACTGCTTTTCCATTTTCGACCTGATGAGATAAAGCAGTTCTTTCCTCTACCGTCAATGCATAAACAGAAATATGGGGGGATTTAAGGTCGATGAGTTGCTGTAAATCTTTTTCCCAAAGCTTTTGATCAATACCAGGATTTCCAAAAATGAGGTCGCAGGAGAAATTCTCAAATCCAGCTATTCGTGCTTCTTCTATCGCTTGAGTAGATTGTTGACTATTATGGCTTCGGTTCATCCATTTCAGCACATCTTCCGAAAAGGATTGAATGCCGATACTCAGTCGATTTATCCCTACAGACGATAAGCTTTCCAAATAAGGCAATTTGAGGTCATCCGGATTGGCTTCGAGGTTGATTTCTATTTCGGGTGAAAATGGAAGGAGATCCCGGATATGATTGATGATATCCAGAACCTCCTCTTTATGTAATACACTAGGTGTACCTCCTCCAAAATAAAGGGTATTTAGGGTGCCTAGTGCTTGTATTTCGTTTTTGCGTATATCTATCTCCTTGCGCAATGCATCCAGCAAGGCTTTCTTTCGACTGAAATTGGTTGAAAAATGAAAGTCGCAGTAAATGCAGGCCTTTCTACAGAAAGGGATATGAAGATAAATACCTCCCATTTATTGAAGTAAATGGAATAAACCCGCCGCTACTAACCCACCTGCAATAGGGCCTGCTACTGGAATCCAGGCATATCCCCAATTGCTATCTCCCTTGTTGGGAATAGGAAGGATTGTATGCATGATACGAGGCATTAAGTCTCTTGCAGGATTGATGGCATAACCCGTTGGACCTCCCAAAGACATACCGATTGCAAATACCAATAAGCCAACAGGTAGAGCCCCTAAGGCCCCTAATCCAATTTTAGAACCTTCAACAGCAACTCCGTCTACTGCACCGATGGAGATTTCCGGGGAAGCAATATATAGGACCGCAAATACCAGCACGAAGGTTCCGATCATCTCAGAAATGAAGTTGTCAATCGTGCTGGGAATGGAAGGAGCGGTTGCAAAAGTTCCTAGTTTGTCCCCCTTACTCTCTGTAACTGCATAGTGCTTTCTATACATTAGCCAGGCCAGACTAGTACCCACTGCTGCTCCGAGGCATTGTGCTGCGATAAAGGAAGGGACTTTGGCCCATGCAAATTTCCCGGCTGCAGCAAGACCGAATGTTACGGCTGGATTGAGATGTGCCCCACTTACATCCATGGTAATGAAAACACCTACAAATACAGCCATACCCCAGCCGGCTGTTATTACGATCCAGCCCGCATCATGACCGGTTGTTTCCTTTAGGAGAACATTCATGACCACTCCATTTCCCAGGAGTAAGAGGATCATAGTTCCAATAAATTCTGCGATAAATTCAGACATAGTAATAGTTTTTTAGATGGTTTCAATCTAGTATTTTTTCAAGAGAGATTCATATTAGGAATGATTTTAAATTCTTGTCTGGATGGGCCATCAAATTATTTCCAGATTATTCCTGCGAGCATCCGCTTTTTACAAAAAATGGAAAGGTTTTTGTTATCTTCTCCCTAACAATCCATTCATGCTGAATTCAAGGGAATAATAAAGTTACCTTTATTGTACTGCTAAGGCTATGCAGAGACATACTCCACATCCTGATGCTCAAGACCTGAATTCTGGCCGTAAAACTGCCGGATTGAAAAGCTTTGCCCAAAAGTTTAGTTCGGCTTTACATGCTTTTAAGGAGGCAAGTTATCAAGCTCCCAGTAGCCATACGGCTTATTATAAGCTAGCAAAAGTAAGTGTATCCCAAGGAGACTTTGAGGCTGCGATTATCCATTTCAGCGAGGCTATCAAGTTGAAGCCAAATGGAACGGATTTGTACATGGAACGAGCAATGGCTTATGAAAAGGTTGAGATGTACGATGAGGCTTTTGAGGACCTTACCAATTGCCTGAAAATAGAAAAGAAAAATGCCCAGGTGTATGTTCAACGGGCACGCTTGCACCTCTTATTAGGAAATGAACTTCATGCCAAAGCTGATTTGGAGCAGACGGTTCAATATGTTGATTCTTCAGATGATGAATTGTTAGCTGAGGCCCAGGAGTTGCTCAACAAAATGCTGGGAGAGGAAGATCCGGCCATTCAAAATCGTATTGATCACCTGATGGAAGGAGCCTTGGCCTCTTTCAATAAACAAGTTTATCCGGCAGCTATTGCCTTGTATACGGAGGTGCTTGATTTGAATCCTCGCCACAGTCTGGCGGTAGCGAATCGCGCACAGGCTTATATCCGCATGTACGACTATCGAAGTGCATTGATTGATATCGAGCAGTCCATAGAATTGGATAATACCTCTGCCAGTTTACGCATGAGTAAAGGCTATATCCTACTTCGCATGGGTGAACGTAAAAAAGCCCTGGTTGAAATAGAAAAAGCGATAGAAATGGATGCTGAATTGGCAGAAGCCTATGCCTATCGTGCGGAATGCAAAGCGGATAATGATAGAGATGCTGCCTTCAAAGACTTAAATTATTCTTTGCAAATGCTTCCTGATTTTTGGGAGGCTTTCCAATTCAGGGGCCTACTACATCTGGATGACGAAAGCTGGATGGAAGCTGCCAGAGATTTTTGTAGTACACTGGATTTAAATTCACGAGCCTATCAGGCGCATGAGGGGATCGAACAAATAGATGAACATTATCGATGGGCGATCAGCCGCAATCCGGAAGATCCTCAGGCTTATATTCGCCGAGCCCATTTTCTCAATATGATTGGCCGGCCTGAAGAAGCCTTGGGGCATTGGGATCGTGCCTTGAATCTGGATCCTAAAAATTGCCTGCTTCTGCATGGAAGGGCGATGATTCGAAGAGAACTCGAGCAATTGCCCTATGCTTTGATCGATATCAACAAGGTAATCGAAATGGTTGATGACGAGCCAGATTATTATAGAGATAGGGCAATTATTCTGGCGGAATTATTTAGACCGAAGGAAGCTCTGGCCGATTTGGATAAAGCGATAAGTTTGGATCCAGATAAAGCAGAACTCTATTTGGTGAAAGGGCGCCTACTAAGGATGAAAGCGAATTATGAAGAATCTGTTTTTATCCTGAAAATGGCCAGAAGTCTGGGACGTGAAGATGAGGAATTGCATAAAGAGATGGCCCTTTGTTACCTCGCTTTGAAAGAAGTGGATAAAGCCGCTGAGCATTATAAACTAGCTATCGAAGATGAGATTTATCCTGAATTGACCTATGATTATGCTACCGTTTTGATGTGGCTGGGGAAAGTAGAGGAGGCAGTTCCCTATTTAGATTATACCCTTGAGCATGAGCCTGATCATTGGGAGGCTTTATTAGAGAGAGCGGAGGCATTATCTCAAATACAAAGTTTCGATGAGGCTTTTGCTGATTTGGAAAAAGCGGGGGAATTGAAGCCCAATCATGCAGAAATCTGGCTAAAGCGCGCGGAGGTATATGCGAAAATGGAGAACTGGCACTTGGTAGAAAAAGCCTGCGAAAGAGCGCTCGAGCAGGACTATCGACTTACCGCAGCCAAAGAGTTGCTGGCACAGGCAAAAACCAATTTTAAACAGAACTAGTTTATTCCGGAAATTCAATTTCCACTTCATCATCCAGCGGATGTGCTTGGCAGGTGAGGATGTATCCTTCTTCCATTTCCTCATCTGTAAGTCCATCAGTCGTATCCATGGCGACTAATCCATTATTGATTTTGGCCATACAAGTTGTGCAAATACCCGCCAAACAGGTATAAGGAGCCTCTATATCATGATCTAATAAAGCTGTCAGCACACTTTCGGAAGGTTTTACAAGTACTCTGTGCGTTTTTCCATTTAATTTAACCTTCACCTCCTGTTCTACAATTTCATACTCTTCCTCTCCATCGCTTACCGTCAAACTTTCACTTTCTGCAGCAGCCAGGGCATCTAATTCTTCATCGCTGGGTAATTCAGCATTAAAATGCTCTTGATGAATAAAGCCGGGATGTACCGAATGTTTCTCAAAGGCCTCAATGGCTGCATCCATCATACCTCGGGGACCACACATATAGTATTCCTTTCGAAAATCATCCTCCATAAAAAGATCTGATAGCAATTTGTACACTCGATCTTTATCCAATCTCCCTCTCAGCCCTTTCCATTCGGCTGAAGCGCGTGATAAAACATGAACGATTTTAAAACGTTCGCGATATCTTTCTTGCAAAGCGGTCAATTGACGGGCAAACATCACAGAATCTTCTTTTCTATTTCCATACCACAAACTCACCTTGCTTTCCGGCTCCTGATCCAGGACTCCTTTAATCATGGAAAATAAAGGGGTGATCCCACTTCCTGCTCCAATCATAATACAGTGACGCTGCTGGGTAATATCCGGCTCGATAACAAACTTTCCCATTGGACGCATAACTTCCACTTCATCTCCTACTTCCAGCTTATCGGCCAAATAATTGGAAACTTTCCCCTGCTCCACCTGCTTGATGCTTACCGCCAACTCTTCATCTGTAAAGGGACAGCTGGAAAGCGAATAGGCTCTCCTTTCCTCTTTTCCCTCAATCATTATACGCAACGTGAGATACTGGCCCGGTAAATAGGAAAAGTTCTCTGTCTCTGGATTGGGAAAGACAAGCGTATAGGCTTCCGCTGTTTCTTTCCTGATTTCCTTGACGGCTAGCTTCTGAAAATATTTGGACATAAAAAGTATATGCTAAAGGCTTACAAATATAGCTAAAGTGTTGGGGTGTTGTAGTGTTAGGTTGCCAGAGTTCTTATACGGGTTTAATAACAATCGGCCCTAATACACAAAGACCTTAAAAGCCTAACCCTAATCTCAACCCGCATTATCCTCTAGCGTATATAAAATTGAAAAAAACATTTCGGAGAAGCTGCAGATTTCCTGTACTTTAGTCCGGAGTCAGCAACACAAAATTATCACATATGAAAGCGAAAATTCCCAGTACAAATCTCCCAAGAATCCTCGTCATTGGCGGAGGTTTTGGTGGAATAAAACTCGCCCAAACCCTAAATAAAAGACCTTTTCAGGTTGTTTTAGTTGATCGGAACAATTATCATACGTTCCAACCTCTGTTGTATCAGGTAGCTACAGGTGGTCTTGAACCTGATTCTATTGCCTTTCCTCTTCGGAAGATGTTTAGTAAGCAGGAAAACCTGATCTTCCGCATGTGCGAGGTGGAAAAAATTGATCATGGAAAGAAAACTGCCTATACGAATATCGGATATATTGAATACGATTATCTCGTGATGGCTACAGGTAGTGAGACAAACTTTTTCGGGATGGAAGAATTGGAGTCTTATGCCTTAGGTATGAAAACAATTCTTGAGTCTGTTGACCTTCGCTCTTTGATCCTTATGAATTTCGAGCAATCTCTTCAAAAAGGCTCAGAGGATGATGGAGAGGTACTCTTGAAGTTTGTTGTTGTAGGAGGAGGCCCAACAGGAGTTGAAACCGCTGGTGCTTTAGCTGAGTTGAAAAAACATGTCTTGCCTTCAGACTATCCAGAACTTGACTTACGCCAGATGGAGATTCATCTCATACAAGCTGGAGGGCAATTGCTGGAAGGGATGTCAGATAAATCTTCTGAAGATGCGCTGGAAGTCCTTGAAAATATGGGCGTAAACATTTGGCTCAATCACAGGGTAACTGGCTATGATGGGGAAAAACTAAGTACTAAGGAAGGGCGTGAATTTGAGGCTTCCACGGTTATATGGGCGGCGGGAGTGAAAGGAGATATACCCGAGGGAATTGATGCCACTTATCTTGGGCGTGGTTCTCGACTGAAAGTAAATGAATATAGTGAAGTAGAAGGATTAGCAGATGTTTTTGCTATTGGTGATGTTGCTTATATGGAGACTGAAAGTTATCCTCATGGACATCCACAAGTTGCACAGGTTGCGATACAGCAAGGGGAAATGCTCGGTAAAAATCTTCGACGTAAATATAAGGGAGCCCCTCTGAAAGGATTTAAGTATTATGATAAAGGCTCCATGGCTACCATCGGAAGGAATAAAGCAGTAGTTGATTTGAAAAAGATGCATCTCAAAGGAAGAATCGCCTGGATTGCCTGGATGTTTGTTCACCTGCTTTTTTTGATTGGCTTTAGAAATAAGTTAGTGGTTTTTACTAATTGGGTCTGGAGCTACTTTACCTATGATAAAGGTACACGCGTTATCCTCCGTCCTTATAAAAGGAAGAACAAACGGGTGGAATTGACGCTAAGTGATTAATATTAAAATGGTTTAATAAATGCCGCTGACATATACATGTTGGCGGCTTTTTTGTTTTAATGTGAAGCTCAGATGAAGGACACTACTTACAAAGGGCTATGAAAATTCCCCTCAGAAACATTAAATTGTAAGAATGGAACAAAAAATAGCGCTCGTTACAGGCGCTGCTAGAGGACTCGGGCTCGAATTTTGTCGCCAACTCGGAAAAAAAGGATTTAAGATTGTATTAACCTCGCGAAAAGTTGAACCCGGACAGGCAGCCGTAAAAGAATTGCAGGACGCAGGATGTGAAGCCTGGCATCATATTCTTGATGTTCGTTCCGAAGAGCATATGTCCAAACTCTCCCGCAACCTTCAGGACAATTTTGGAAAGCTGGATATCCTTGTAAATAATGCGGGTATCAATGCTAAAAGTGTAGGTAGTCCTGCAGATTTTCTCACCAGTACCAAGCTGGAGTCTCTGGATCAAAAAGTTTTGATGGAGCTTTTTCAGGTCAACTCTTTGGCACCTGTATTCATGACTAAATATATGTTGCCTCTGCTGAGAGCTTCTGATAAGGCTAAGGTTCTGAACATATCCTCATGTCTGGGTTCTATCTCAAGCAAGAATAATGGTGGAAATTACGGCTATGCCAGTAGCAAAGCTGCCTTAAATATGCTCAATCGAGCTCTGGCTTTTGATCTGCTTGAGCATGATATTATTTCGATAGTCATCAATCCCGGATGGGTACAAACCAGTATGGGCGGACCTCGTGCTCCTCTGACTGCCGAAGAATCTGTAAAAGGTATGTTGGAGGTAGTAGAGAATTTGAAGAAGGAAGATGCGGGGAAATTCTTCCAGTGGGATGGCAGCGAACATGCCTGGTAAGTAATTTATCCTGCTAAGCCTTATCTTGGTGTAGGTTATGGCCTACAGTGACAATATATCCCGACTTTCTCGTCTTACAGCTATTCTCCTAAAGCTGCAAACTCGGCCTTTTGTATCGATTCAGGATCTTGCTGAGGAATTTGAGGTCAGTACCCGTACCATTTATCGGGATTTACATTCTCTTGAAGAGGCGGGAATTCCTATAGTTTCAGAAGAAGGAAGAGGATATAGTTTGATTCAGGGGTTTCATGTGCCGCCTGTCATGTTTACTGAGGCGGAAGCACATGCCCTTATTATTGCGGAGAAGTTTATTGCCAAAAGTAAAGATGATTCTTTGATCCGGGATTTTAATACAGCCATTGATAAAATAAAATCCGTGCTTCGAGATGGAGAAAAGGAAAAGGCTTCTCTATTGGCAGAGAAGACGATAATCGGTAAAAATTGGAACCATTATGTGAGTAGTTCTCATTTGGCCGAAATAAAACATTGCCTTACCAATTTCAAAGTGCTGCAAATTACCTATCAAAAACAGCCGGGAGAAGAAATGAGTGTTCGCGAGGTAGAACCATTCGCCATTTACCTCAATACCTCAGAAAACTGGATACTAATTGCCTGGTGTCGGCTAAGGGAAGATTTCAGAAGCTTTCGGGTCGATAAAATCAAAAAGAAAGAAATTCTTGAGGAAAGCTTCAGCCCTCATGAACTCAGCCTGGAAGAATACGTTGAAATGACCAAAAAGCGATTGGGCAGAAGCTAATGACAAAGGGCTGTCACAAGCTCACATTATCTTGCCTCCATCAATCAAAATTTCAACAGACATGCATACCACTAATTATTTCAACACCTTCATCGAAATAGCCGAAGATTGTCCCATCAAGCAGGGAGATGTACCGCCTGTAAAAGGAGATAAGAAGACGGTCGCCAATCTTCAATTTGAAATGCTCATTGACAATCCTTACAAATACACTTCGGATGAGGTGCTATTTGGGGTCTTTGCAATCAGGAAGGAGTTTCAATCCTATGAAATGGAAGAGCAGAGAGCTACCTATTTCTCCAAAGGTCAGCCTTGCTTTCGATCTTCTCCCCTCACCAAAAGATATGGCTGGGGCGTACACAGCAATGAAGAAGGGAAAGTTGCCATTTTTGCTTCTGACTCGGAAGAATACAAGGCTTTTATCGCTGATGATTCTATCAAAAAGGTGAAAGCTATGCGGAGTCGTCGGGCTAAAAAGTAAGGCCTGAAATCTGGTTGGGATGGATTCAAAAATTCAACTTCAAATGCAAATTCGGAGTTCAAGTATCAAGCCTCTTTGAGTTTGGGCTTGATACTTGAACTTCATCTTTCCTAAGAGCTCAATGATTTACCAATTCTCGGTTTTGTAATGATGTCGTTCGTGGATAATCTTCCCATCTTTCCACCTCTGAATAGATATCTCGCGAAAATCTCTGGCTCCCCAATCTTTGTGGTCGAATTTATAGTGCCATTCGCTAACGGACATATCATCGGAGACTATGCTCTTAATCAGTTTGGCAAATCGATTGGAAATGCTTCCGAGGAATTGTTGCATTTCTGTTTTATGATTTTCCAGGCCAATGGTCGGAGCATCTTCATTCTCATGTTTGACTAGATCCGCATGGTAAAATTTTGCATGAGCTTCTTCATACTTGAACTCACCGACTAGCTGATTGAAAGCCTGTACTGTTTCTACTGTTGGATGCATAATAATTGAATTAAAGATTATGAGAATTGAGGCCTGTATAGCGATAATCTTTCGCCAAAAAGGCCGTATAAATCAATGCTGCGCCTGCCATACAACTGTCCCGAAACGTGGCGATGATCCCCAAGAAATCTCCGCTAAGAGCTTTTGGGATATGGATGCTTCCCACAAATACCAGAAGTAGCAAAGCGAGTAAAAGGGCCGCTAAGGCATCGAGTTTTTGGAGAACTGCGCTTAAAGGAAAGGCAAGTAGACAGAGTCCAACAAAGTAGACCCAGAAAGCAGGTGCCGGTAACCAGCCAGGAACGTAGTCAATGCTAAATTCCAGTGGACCAAAGTGCAAAAAGCCAAAGGCTGCGAAAGGAAGAATGAATAAATACTTTCCCAGCTGTTGTAATGTGTTGATGTTGAGTACCATAAATTTTTGATTAAATCTTATGGTACAAAGCTGGGGATAGGAAAGGAGGAAAAGTTTGACCTGGATCAAAGTTTTGCCTTGAGTCTACTTAAAGTCGCTTCGGATAAGCCAAGGTAGGAAGCTATAAGTCTGTTTGACAAACGAGTGAAAATACGGGGATGCTGGGAAAGAAGCCATTTCAATCGGTCCAGGGCATCCATGGCCATGAGGCTTTGCACGCGTTCGATGGATTTACTGTAGGATTCTTCCAGCAAGCCTTTGTAGATGTGTTCAAATTCAGGAATTTCCTGGGACAAGCGTAGAAATCGATCTCTTCCGATGACAAGTAAGCAAGAGGCCTCTACGCTTACGATTCTTTCATTGGACGCCTGTTGGTTTACAAAACTGCTCATAGAGGTTCTCCATTCCCCTTCAAAGGCAATATTGGTAGTAGATTCTTCCCCATTCAAATTATAAGTTCCTATTTTGAGGCAACCTTCTGCAATGAAATAGACCTTATTGCAGATTTGGCCCACTTCAAGTAGTACTTCCTTCTTTTTCGTTTTGACCTCTTCAAAACTTTCAATGACTGTATCCAGCCTTTCGGGAGTACGACCAAGCTTTTCTACGATGTGTTTTTTTAATAACTCTTTCATTAGAAGCAGTGTGTGATGTATGAAGATCAGGCCTGTTCTCAAGAAACTGTTGGGGGCCTATCTTGTTCTTACAAATTATTATCTTGCCAGCATGAGTAAGCCGGAGATCCGAACGGTGGATGTAATTCGATATGTGACTCCTTTAAGAGAAGGGGGATCCTTGCCTGCGATTGTCGATGCAGACGATGATTTTCCTTATGTGATCAAATTCAGGGGAGCAGGTCAGGGAAAGAAAGCTTTGATCGCAGAGCTGATAGGAGGTGAACTAGCCAGAGCAATGGGCCTAAAAGTACCCGAGCTGGTTTTTATGAACCTGGATGAGTCTTTTAGTAAAACTGAACCAGATGAGGAAATTCAGGATCTCTTGCGCTTCAGTGTGGGATTGAATTTGGGACTCCACTATCTAGCAGGAGCTATTACCTTTGATCCTTTGGCTTCTGAAGCGGATGCATTAAGTGCTTCCAAAGTGGTTTTGCTAGATGCTATTATCACCAATATTGACCGCACCCATCGCAATACCAATATGTTGATTTGGCATAAGGAACTTTGGTTGATTGATCATGGGGCAGCTCTTTACTTTCATCATTCGTGGAATAATTGGGAGGAGCATGCTAAACGCGGATTTGCAGCAGTTAAAGATCATGTAATGCTGGGAATTGCAGATGCTTTGCCCGAAGCAGAAGAAGAGATACAGAAAAGAATTACCAAGGAAACCATTGCTGATATCGTATCGGTTATTCCTGAAGAATGGTTGGAAGACGAGGCTGATCCTTTGGCCCCCACAGAAAAGAGAACAGCCTATGTAGATTTTCTTTATACTCGGCTAGGCAATATTGAAACTTTTAGAAAAGAAGCCGAAAATGCAAGATAAGCAGGTATATGAATATGCATTTATACGGCTGGTTCCACGAGTGGAGCGGGAAGAATTCCTAAATGTAGGAGTTATTCTTTTTTGTAAGCGAAAGAAATACCTTGAGGTAAAATATCAGTTGGATAAGGCCCGCTTACAGGTGACTTTCCCCGATATTGACCTGGAGGAGGTGAGCGATTACCTGAAATCCTGGGAACTGATATGCAAGGGAAGTGAAGAAGGAGGAGAGATCGCAAAACTTGACCAGGCAGGTCGATTCAGATGGTTGACGGCTACTAGGAGTACTATCATTCAGAGTTCGAAGGTTCATCCTGGATTATGTGGAGAGCCTGAGAAAATTTTGGAGAAGCTTTTTCAAAAGTATGTTCTTTGGGAAAGCTGATTTCCCTAAATTCATAAATAAGAAACATATAAAGCTATTTCATTTTGGTTTTATTATATCGAAGATGTATCGATAGAAAAAGGATCTTTTATGAAATACACGCTACTTATTATTGTAGGAATTCTCTTAATATCTGCTTGCGAAGATGAGCCTGGCTTTAGCCCGCCTCCTGGCCAGCTTTCAGTTTTTGCCCGAAATTTAGTCAATGCCCATAATGAAATTCGTACTCCACTGGGCATAGAAAATCTTGAATGGGATGAAGAGTTAGCTGAAAAAGCCGAAGCGGTATTCGACTTGGAAAATTGTGAAATCCCTTTGAACATGGAGGATTTGGGGCAAAATTCCCTCTTTGCTTTTGGCCTAAATACAGAAAGACAGACGGTAAATCTCTGGGCAAATGCAGGAAATGCCTATAACTATGATCAAGACACTTGTTTGTTAGCTGCCGGCTCCTGTGATTCCTATAAACAACTTGTTTGGGCAAATTCTAAAAAGTTGGGTTGTGCTAGAGGAACCTGTCTTGATGGAAGTACATTTGTTTGGGTTTGTCTGTATGATCCTAAGGGAAATATAGAGGGCGAAAGGCCTTATTAAGCTTACCAATTTAGGTAGTTTGGTTTTCTTGTAAAGCTTTGATTATTAATTTCTTATATATTTTTTCTTGGCAGGGGGAGTATTAATTTGTCCTATTTTAAGCTTACCTACAGGCTAAATTTTTCCATGTAGCTTCCTGAATTTTCCTGCAGCTTTATTTCGTAAGCCAAAACACAAAGCGAAAACACAATGCAACTTTTACTGGAAGCACTGGTGAATATTAAAGAAGACGCATATCTGATCTTAAAGACGGTGGTCCTCCTGGACCAGAAGTATGGGAGCAATTACATTACGCGTGTCCTGAGGGCATCCGAGACCTTTGGGTTCAAAGAAGCGCACCACAGGGAGTTAGAGACTTTCGGTAGGATGAAAGGCAAGCATAGCGAACGTATTCGTAATCTGATCAATTACTTATTGAGGAAGCACTTCTTACAAGTTACAAATTCACGGTATGGCTCAATTGGGATTAGTAGGAAAGGAGAAGAATTTCTTACCTATCCCAGTGAGCTGATCGTGAAAGCCCATGAGCTTCGAACAAGTATATATGATAAGAAGCTCCTACTTGAACTTAGGCAACTAAGAAGTGCCCTGGCAAAGCAGGAAGCAAAGCCACCATTCAGGGTCTTCACAGATTATACCCTTGGCAGAATCATAGATGATAAACCGAAAGACTTGCAGGAATTAAAAATGATTCCAGGTTTTGGGGACTACAAAGCCAATCGATTTGGCCCCTCTATTATTTCCCTTGTGGAGATGATTATGAAAGAAAAAGCGGTAGCAGATCGACTTCGCTTTCTTAAGAAAGTTCAATCGGCAGCTCATCAGGAAGTTAAAGCACTATTCGAAGCAGGGGCGAACCTGACAGAGATTGCTGATAAAAGATCAATACAGGTCCAAACAGTAGAAAATTATCTGAGCAATCTTCATAAAGCTGGGGAGATCGACCTGAGGCCCTGGATTGAAGAGAAATTAGTGGGAGAGGAATTGGAGAAAGGCAGTACCTATTTCCGCAAAAGTCCAGAGAGCAGCTTGAAAAAAGCCTATGAAGAACTCGGGATAGACTACAATAGGCTCAAGCTTTGTAAACTCTATGTTTCAAGGGTGCTTATTGGGAGGGATCAAGTGAAGATGGCTTCCTAGAGAGTTCGGTAGTGTTTTAGTGTTGTGGTTTATTTTCCAATCACAACACCACAACACCACAAAACTTAGAATTATACTATTTCCAACTTATAACCATAAACACAATGAAAAAGCAAAGAATCACAAAAACACAGATTCATGAGGAGGCGGTGCAAATACTGAAAACCGTATTGCTACTAGAAAAATCTTTTGCCCCTGACTATGTACAGCGAATTGTAACTGGTGATAAACGTTTTCCTTTGCGGAATATCAATCACGAAGACCTGGAGACTTTCGGTAGTCTGGAGGATGTCTTTTTCGGGAGAGTGATAGGCGTCATCGAGTATCTGATCAAAGTCGAAATGCTGGAAGTTCAAGATCCACAATTTGGAAGCCTGTCTATCACGGAAAAGGGAGAAAACTGGTTGACAAATCCTGAAGAAATGGAAGTAGACGCTTCCGAGGTAAGACAATCCTGGTATCAATATGAGCTTTCTATCCAGCTTCGAAAAGTCCGGAAAGATTTAGCTGAAGAATTTAGCTGTGAATCCTATGAACTTTTCACCAATCACACGATGCGCCAAATTGTAAAGATTTTGCCTGAGACCATGTCAGAGCTTAATCAAATTGCAGGAATGGAAGAAGCTGAGGAAAGTGTTCGCTTGCTCATAATCGCTGAAATAAGTAGAGTTATGGAAAAGAAAGCCCTGGATGACAAAACCGGTATCTATACTAGGGCATATTATCCTAGCCATCGAAAAGTAAGAGATTTGTATCAGGCAGGTATGGCTCCAGACGAAATCGCTAAACGAAGGAAGGTTAAGCTTTCTACGGTGGAAGAGTATTTAAGCACCTTACATCGGGCGGGGCATGTGGATTTGAAGCCCTATATCGAGGAAACGGTAGACAGTAAATTACTCCACAAGGCGAGTAAATATTTCCAACAAGCTGATAATGCCAGGCTAAAAGAAGCGCATCAGGTTCTGGGGATTGAGTATGATGTGTTGAGGAAAGCTAGGACCTATGCGGCTGTGGTTTGGGAAGCTCCTCTTGCCTATGCCTCTTAGAAGGTGATCACATGAATATTGTTCGTAGAATTGAGAAAAATGCCCCCATAAGGGGGCATTCTCACCTAATAATTTTTTAAGGTTTCTTCCAGTTCTGCAATCATGGGGATAATAATTTTGTGATCTTTTTTTCTTTGTTTTCGCCAGCCATAAATAAAAATCCCTATAAAATAGGCCCAGCTTAAAACTATGACTATCACAATATATACCATATCAATATCGAAGGAAGACAAGAGTTCATAGGCATATAAGGAGACAATTGTTCCAAGAAGAACCACATAAAGAGGGACAATAACTCGAGTAACGCTAAGATTGTATTTCAATTTCTTAATAAGACTCCTAATATATTCTCTGGGAGTCTCTCCAAAGGATTTTCTGACATTCAGACTTCTCATCCAAAATAAAAAGCCTTGAATTCCCATCAGGAAAAAGAGAGCCCCTACTAATAATTGTTCCGTAGTAGATTTTAACAAGGGAAGTACAAATACCCCCACAAAAAAAATCGTAGCAGCAAATAGGATGGAAATAGAAAGATTTTCCTTTTCCAGGCCCTTGTCAAAGGCAATAATCTTATCATAACCTAAGTTTTCTGACTCCAACCTGAGTTCCTGTTCCTGCCAGTTATTTTTTAATTGATCTAAATCCATGATCTTAATTTTTTTGATGAATGATGACCGAAATCTTTTGTTTGATTCGGTTTAAACGAACCCCTACATTGGAAGTGCTGATGCCCAGGATTTCAGCGATCTCTTTATAAGAGAAGTCCTCCAGATACAAGCCAATGATCGATCTGTCTGAGGCATTCAAACGCTTAATTGCTTGATACAGTTGATGCAATTGTTCGTTTTCTTCCTCAACGACCGGAGCGAAATTTTCCTGCATCTCGGCTTTTTGAGCAGTTAGCCTCTTTTGCCGATTATTGAAAGTGATGCAGGTGTTAATTGCTATGCGGTAAACCCAGGTATCAATGCTAGATTTTCCCTTGAAGCTTTTTAAGCTCTTCCAAACATTGCTCATAGCTTCCTGAAAAACATCATCTACATAACTGTAGTCATATACCATAGCCTTGCAAAGACGGAAGATCTTATCTCTTTGTTCGTGAAAGATCCTGGTAAATTGTGTATGTAGATCTGTTTTCAAAAGATTCTTTTATCGTTTAGTCTAAATTCTTTTTCCCTTTATTACAAAAGCCCCATTTTTTTAAAACCAACCTTATTGTTTTTTCCGTACTCTTTGATACAGAATCATTTATACCACACGAAAAAAGCTATGAAATCTTCGATTAGCCTAATTCTGGCATTTCTTTTTCTAGGATCAATTAGTTGCCAGGTACCTAGTTTAACTCAAAAAGATAAGCTGAAAAAGGAACTGGAAGAGGTTTTTCAGGAAAGTAAAAGTGTGGGGGCCGCTGTGCTGCTTACAAATTCTGATTCTGTTGTCTTTCAACAATACTTTGGATATGCTGATTTAGCTTCTAAAAGAAAAGTTGATGCACAATCTCTTTTTGGGGTAGGTTCGATTACGAAGACATTCACAACTTTAGCAGTTTTAAAACTAATAGAGGAAGGGAAGTTTGAACTTGAAGATAAACTAAGTGATATTCTTCCAGAAATTGAGCTGAAAAATAAATGGAGTTCCAGTCATCCATTAAGATTGTATCATCTCCTTGAGCATACCTCTGGCTTTGATGACCTGCATCCCAAAGATTGGACTTACCCTTTGCATGATGATAATTTTGACTTGGACCAGGCTATAGACTTAACAGCTAATTCTATGATTCCTCGATGGAAGCCGGGGAGCCGTTTTGCCTATTCAAATGTTAATTTTGTCCTGGCAGGTTATATCGTTGATAAATTTTCGCCCAGAGGATACGATGCTTTTATGAGAGAAAAGGTTTTTGATCCGATGGAAATGGATGCAAGTTCTTTACTGAAAGAAGAACTTAATCCTGAGCATCTGGCTAAATCTTATGGACCTAACAATAAGGTCAAGGAGTTTAAACACATCATTGCAAGGCCAGCTGGGAGTGTTTTTAGTTCTGCAGAGGAAATGGGAAAGTTCATGCGGATGATGCTTAAACAAAAGGAAGATTTTCTTTCTTCAAAAAGCTTCTCTGAAATGGAAACACATCATAGCATTGCTGATTTTTCCGACACACATAACGGCTTCAGATTGGGATTGCGCCCCAGCTTCCAAAATGGCAGACTTTGGCTGGGACATGGAGGGGCATACAACAATTACAAAGCCGCCTTTTACTACCATAAGGAATTAGATTTGGGAATCTTTATGGTAACCAACGGCCCCAACTCCGTTAAATGTCTGAGTGGATTGGAAACGAAAATATTTGATCATGTAGCCAAGCGCTCCGATTCAGCGGAGAACGAGTTAGCTGAGACGGTGGACAATCCTCACCATTTTACCGGCTACTATAATTTCGGAAGCCCGAGGGTTCAACTTTTGTATCCTTTTGGGGAATATTTTACCATGGGCTTAACAATTAAAGAAAATGACGGCCAATTATTTATATCCGGAAGCGGTCAGCCCGAGCGAGCCTTACATCCCAAAGGAGACGGCCGCTTTTCTTTTAGTTCTCGGGGAGAAGGTTTTGATCTGATATTTCCACAAGACGAATCGGGAGTTTTGTATTCAAGTTTGGGCTTTTACTATGAGAAAACGTCATATTCCGCATTGATGCTCCTCGCGGGAAGCCTGATTTTCGCTCTTTTATTGGCCTTATCTTCTCAATTGGTGGTTTTAGCCAGGATAATTTATCGGGTAAAGACCGATGCAAAAATCTTCCGTAGCGAATATTTGCTGGGTGCTAGCTCCAGTTTATTGTTTGCGGGTATCCTGTGTTTCCTTTTTGGTACTACTCAGGCTAACTTACATGAGCCCCAATTTATGAGTGTTATTCTTTTCCTATCATCTATATTTTTTCCAATACTTGCTATAGCAGGTCTTTTCTTTTGGATTAAAGACGGAAAGGATATGAAAAGATTGAATTGGAGTTATCAGGGAATGCTTGCTCTGGCATTACTATTTCTTTCAGGTTATCTCTATTACTGGGATTTGTTGGGCTTTGCTTTCTGGAGCTATTAAAATTTTCCTTAATCGGGAATATGTCAAGAGACTATTTTTCTCAGATTGGATTCTTTTATTTACAAGTCTTGCTGACTGATCGCTTTTTGTTTCAGTCTTTGGCCTAAGACTTTTTCTCTTCCTCCAATTTTTTGAATTTAAATTTCTGAAACTAAAAAATCCTGTGTTAGCTATTTGATCATTTGTTGATTATGGAAGCGATTTTCTTCCAAAATACCGCTGAGCTCCACCAATGGCTACAGAAATACCATAGAGAAAAGAAAGAACTCTGGGTAGGAATCTACAACAAAGATAGTGGGATCCAGCAAATCAGTTGGGCCGAAGCTGTTGAAGAAGCTCTTTGCTTTGGCTGGACAGAGAGTAGAATTCGAAAAATTGACCTCAAATGCTATGCGATTCGATTCACTCCCCGAAAGCCAGGAAGTCGCTGGGCAAGCAAGAACATAATGCGAGCCCAGCAGCTCATGGATATGGGTTTACTAGAACCTGCAGGTCTTGAATCTTTTTTAGGGCGGGATAAATCCCAGGATGGCTTTGAGAAAAGAAATATAAAACTGGATAAAGCCTATCTCGACCTGATTAAAGCTAATAAAGACGCATGGGCCTATTATGAGCAGAGCTCAGCTTCCTATAAAAAGCATACAAGCCGCTGGATCATGAAGGCAAAAAAGGAGGAAACCCGACAAAAGCGATTAGGGATTTTGATCGAATGCTCAGAAGTGGGAGAGAAGATACCGCTGCTGCGTTAAAGTGTTAAAGTATTGCTTTGTTAGCGATAAATGCTAAACGCTAATACGCCAACACCTTTTTACAACACCTCCCTCAAAGCATGCTTCGTCCACTTTAAGGTAGCTTTGTAACTGGCAATTTGATGCTCGATCATCAATCTCTGATGGGAGTTTTTCTCAGGATCTTCTTTTGAAAGTTCTTTTTCCATTTGCTGGATAAAGGATTTGATGCGCAGCTGAAAAGAGTTTAGAAAATGCTTTTTCTCAGTTTGACTAACCAATTCATCCATAAATGCAAAACGCAGAAGTAATTCTTCCTTCCGTTTTTTTACATCTTCCATGCTTATCGGATCCAGCAACCAGGCTATGAGGAATACTTGTCCTCTGGAACTCAAACTAAACAGCTTCTTTTTAGAATTGGGGCTACTATTGTCCCTGACCAAACCAAACTTTTTCAGTCTTTTCAAAGCAGGATAAATCGTTCCGGGGCTACTGCTGAAACTCCCTGGCCTGAGCTCTTTAAGGGATTTCAGGATGCCATAGCCCGATCGAGCTTCCTGTTGAATGATTCCGAGCATTACATAATCTATGTAGGTAGGATTAATTATCGCAGTTTCAATCATTTATTACGTTTCGTAATAGCTATTTAATAGGTTTATTCTGAAAATTCAATGTTTAGTCAATAATTTTCGCAAAAATACAAATTGCGAAAAACCGTATGACCGAATACCCGTACACTGATCCAAAGCTTAAATCATGATACACACCCTACATTTATTTCCTGAGCTTGACCAAAAACTCCTTGAGGTACTCCGGGAGTTGCAGGATGATCAATGGAACTTACCCACAACTGCCCCCCTCTGGTCTGTCAAAGATGTTGCCAGTCATATACTTGACGGCACATTACGAGGAATTTCTAGTTCTCGGGATGGATATTTCGGAGATACTGCTCCTCAAAGTAATGATTATCAGGACCTGGTAGATTTTCTCAATCAATTGAATGCTGATTGGGTAAAAGTTAGTCGAAGGTTTAGTCCGGCTATACTTGTCCAGTTATTGGAACAGAATCTCCCACTTTATGTACAACATCTTCAGGAATTGGATTTGGAAGGGCAGGCGATATTCTCCGTTGATTGGGCTGGAGAAGCAAGTTCTAAAACCTGGTTCCACATTGCCCGTGAGTATACCGAAAAATTTCATCACCAGATGCAAATTCGTTATGCAGTCGGCAATGATGCTGAGCTGCTTGAGGAAAAATGGCACCTCCCTTATTTAGATACCTCTCTTCAAGGACTTCCTCATCACTATAGAAATATTGTAGCTGATGAAGGCAGTGGAATAATATTCCGGGTTTCGGACATCTCAAAGAACTGGGGAATCCGTTATATCAATCCCAAATGGGAATTGGTGGATAATCTGGATCAGATAAATGCGGAGGTTTCTATCCCAAAAGAAATTGCCTGGAGAATCTTTACCAAAGGAATTAGCCGTGATGAGGCTAAGCAAAAAGTAAAGATTATAGGAGATTTTGCATTGGGAGAAAAAATCCTCGATATGATTGCTGTAATGGCCTAGCGACTAAATATCTCCGAACGAGCCCAATCTTTGAGGGCTTGCTGTTCAATATCTTTGGAAAGAGGAGATTTCTCTGGAATATCCGGTTTGGCCGTATCCTCCATACTATCCGTTGACTCAAAGGTTTTATAGCAGGAAACTCCCAGATTTTCTTTCCAAGCTGGAGGATGAAAACGAAGGGTTTTCACATAGATCAAATTCTCTTTTCTCTTTTCGATGAATTCAATCTCGCATTGAGGGACCTTATGTTTGCCACAGAAATGTGCACTAATCTCCTCATCTGAAATTTCTATACGAAGAATCACCGGGATTCCACAGGTATTGCGCATCCTAAGATCTTTATAACCATAACAAACAGATGCATCTGCTCCAAGAGGGGTGTATCTGTTTTTATCATTATATAGATCTAGAGAATGAGCATGTCTTTCCAAAATTTCCCAGCCTGCTTGCAATCCAAGATGATACAAGATGCCGGCTAATTGACAAAGACCTCCTCCAACGCTTGTATTCAATTCTTCTCCAATGATAGTTCTGCCTACCCTGAAATTTCTTTGAGAAACCGGAGCACCTACCATGTGCCAAAAAGAAAGAATTTCTCCTGGCTGAATAAGGAGGTATTGGAAATTGCTGGCGGCTATTTTTAGGTTGTGAACCTTATTGCCAGAATAGCTGGTCTTGCGGATGGGTTGAGTGAGACTGAGTTGAGGAGAAAAACTTTTACCTTCGCGTTTGTTGACATTACGTGCAGAAACCATACGGAAGTAGGTTCCGTCAAAAAGACAGAGAAGATAGAAGAATATAACACGAAGTCTTACCCGTGAGGAGATAGGTATAAGTTTTTTCATCAACGGTGGTTTGCGGAATTACAGGCTATTTCAAGAACTTTATGTCAAATAAGTTCCAAACTCCGTGCCGAAGTCTAAGTGTTTTTTCCACAAAATTTGCTGAAATCTTACGACTAATTTGCCTGACGAGTGCTAATTTTTGCTGCTTTGATGGCATTTCCTAACCAGGCCAATTCCTCAATGAAACGCATACTTTGCTGCCTGATTTCATCTTTTAAGAGAGTTCCGTCCTCCGTAAAAGTATCCTGAATATAAGGAATGACTAGTTTCTGAGGCATGGGATAGGCGCCCAAAGAGAGGATCAGTTGCTGCATTTGGCTCGATGCATTTATTCCTCCAAATTTACCCGAACCTGTCACTACTACACCGATTACCTTTTTATAAAATTCTGGCCAAAAGTGATCAACCGCATTCTTCAGTACACCAGTATAGCTTCCATGGTACTCTGGGCTAATAAAAATAATGGCATCTGAAGATTTTAAGGTGTCGCTAAATGAAAGTAAGCCCTCATCTACAGGTTCCTGTTCTTTCCATCTTTCGGTGAGCATCGGTAATTTGTATTCCAGCAGATCTAGGTACTCACAATGAATGCCAGGCATCGCATCCAATACCTGTTTTAGGTACAAACCCACCTTGTGAGACTGCCTTCCTTTCCGAATACTCCCTACGATTATGGCTACTTTCATATCTTACAAAATTACAAAACATCTTCCAGTAAGCGATTGTTCACATAGGCTTGATATTTATTCGTTTATTTTTCGATAGATGTTTTGCTGAATGCTTCATTTTTCCTAACTTTGCACACCCTTAAATTGAAGGATCATGAGTAAACGTACATATCAACCAAGTAACCGTAAGCGTCGCAACAAACATGGGTTTCGTGCACGCATGGAATCTGTAGGAGGACGCAAGGTATTGGCTTCGCGTCGCGCAAAGGGTCGTCATAAATTGTCTGTGAGTGACGAAGGACGTCACAAGCAGAAGTAATTTTTGACTGATGCTGCCCGAAACAGGGCGTTTTACTTTTCGAAAAAAGGAACGCCTCTGCTCCAAAAATACTTTCTCTTATCTATTTAAAAATGGCTCCTCTCTTCGGGCAGGAGCAATTTCTATTTATTATGCCCTCGATGTACCTTCAGAATTAGTGCGAAATCCTGTCATGGTAGCCTTTGCTGCCCCCAAGCGTCATTTGAAAGAAGCGGTAAAGAGGAATTATATAAAGAGACGCATGCGTGAAGTTTTTCGCTTGCATAAACCTGAATTGCTCAGGCTCTTAAAGGAAAGAAATACTCACCTCGTATTACTCATTACCTACAATAGCCGCAAATTAGCCCCTTTCTCCGAGATCCATTACAAGCTTGGACACGCACTTGGAAAATTAAGCCACCGGATCGAATCCCAAGAAAATTAATTTTTGAACACGAAATCTGTGTTTTTTTCGTAAATTTATAAGGAAACCCCACAAGACTTCCTTCTGTGTTATTCATTCCTGTTGAATTTGCGCAGAAATATTACACTGTTCCTTTATAGAAAAGATTTTCATTGCAGTGTTGACTTTTCCCTCTAACTTATCAAGTCAACAGCTGCAACCCTCATTATGAAAAGAAGAACGGTCTTTACCGGCATATTACTTGTTCTGCTCTCATTCTCCCTCGGTTTCGTTTCCGATGTGTCAGATAATTATTTCGAGATATCCAAAAACCTGGACATCTTCGGTAAATTGTATAGAGAGATTAATGCCATTTATGTAGACGAAACAGAACCTTCCAAATTGATGCGTACAGGAATCGATGCGATGCTCAATTCGCTGGATCCATATACTACCTTCATAGGAGAAGAGCAGCAGGAAGACATTCGTTTCATGAGCACCGGGCAATACGGAGGGATAGGCGCTCTGGTTGGTAAACGAAAAGATAAGCTTGTTATCATAGAACCCTATGAAGGCTACCCTGCTGATCAGGCAGGTCTCAAAGCAGGAGATGTGATTGTTCGCATTGGGAAGGAAACGGTTTTGGGTACAGGAAAAGAAGTTGCCGATGTACGTGAACTCTTGAGGGGAGATCGCGGAACTCAGGTAGCTCTGGAATACGATCGAGCTGGAGTTCGAAAGGAAGTAAAGATTTTCAGAAACAGAATCAGAATAAATAATGTGCCCTATTCGGGTATGATAGATGATGAGATTGGATATATAGCTTTGACGGGATTTACCCTGGATGCCGGGCGAGAAGTTCGCAAAGCTTTGAGAGAGCTCAAAGAAAAGCAGGAACTCAAGGGTTTGGTGTTGGACCTCCGAGGAAATCCTGGAGGACGCTTGGATGAAGCAGTTAATGTTTCCAATGTCTTTCTGCAACAGGGAGAAATGATTGTGGAGACCCGTGGGCGTATTGAAGGGAGCAAGCGCAAGCATAATGCAGAAAACTCTCCTATGGATATGGAGACTCCCCTGGTTGTATTGGTTGATAAGAGAAGTGCCAGTGCATCAGAGATTGTTGCTGGATCTTTACAGGATTTAGATCGTGCAGTGATTGTAGGCCAAAGAAGCTTTGGTAAAGGCTTGGTGCAGAATATTCGCCCTTTGAGCTATAATACTCAGCTCAAGGTAACAACGGCTAAATACTACACACCTAGTGGACGCTGTATTCAGGCGATCAATTATGCAGAAAGAAGAGAGGATGGTTCTGTAGCACGTATTCCCGATAGCCTTAAAAATGAATTCAAAACCCGGAATGGTAGAAAAGTGTATGATGGTGGGGGAATAGAGCCGGACATCAAGGTTGAATTGGAAAATTCTATTTTAATAGTTAACGCACTCAATAGAGATGGATTGATATTCGAATTTGCTACTGATTATGTTCGTAAAAATCCTCAAGCACCGAATGTAAGAGCTTTTGAATTGTCAGACGGGATTTATCAGGATTTCATCAAATTTGCAGAAACCTCTTCCTTTAGTTTCCAAACCAGTTCAGACATCCAATTAGAAAAGCTGGAAGAAACGGTAGAAGCAGAAGCTTATGGAAGTGCACTCAGTTCTCAAATGGATTTGATTGAAAAAGAGTTGACCCGCTTGAAGTTTGAGGATATTCGTAAATACAAAACTTCCATCAGCGAATTGATCCGGAAAGAAATCGTTCGCCAGTATTATTATGAAGACGGGGTATTGGAAAGTTCCCTTGATAAGGACGCTGAATTGATTGAAGCGGCTAAAGTTCTGAAAGACCCAGCAGCTTATAAGAAGATTTTATCACTCCCTTAAGAGGAAATTTATACATCAACAAAGAGGGGCTGATATCTATCAGCCCCTCTTTGTTTTTAACACGAGCAGAAAGACACACACATTGTGTCATCCCCGTCGAGGGACCTACATTCTTTCTGCCACTATTTTTCTACATCTCAAAAGGAGTATGGGAAAGGTTAAAAGTTATGCCTTTGGCCCTTTGTAAACTCAGGGTGACACCTATGGTTATTGTATCATCTTGACTAAAGAGAGGAAAACCTTGACTACCTAATCCCCCGTTGATTCAGCATCTGATGGTATTGTCTGGCATATGCATTATGCTCAGTTAGAGACTCCGAAAACTTGTGATAGCCACTTCCATCAATATTCGCGCAGAAATAGAAGTAGCTGTGTCTCTCTCCTTCCAGTACGGCTTCAATTGAGGGAATAGAAGGTGTACAAATGGGTGCAGGAGGAATGCCGGGGTATAGATAAGTATTGTAAGGAGAATCTACTTGTAAATGCTTATTGAGGATTCGGCGAAGCGTAAAATCTCCTACTGCATATTTTACCGTTGGGTCAGCCTGTAGCGGCATGCCGTTACGGATGCGATTGAGGTAAACACCTGCCACTTTCGCCTTCTCATCATTTTTATTCGTTTCCTCTTCCACTATAGAAGCCAAAGCCATTACTTCTAATCGATTTAATTTCAGCTTCTGACGCTTGGCATTTCTTTCCTCGTTCCAAAACTTCTTATACTCAGAAAACATACGCTTAAAGAAATCTTTAGGCTTGACCGTCCACCACATCTCATAGGTATTAGGTATAAAAATCGTCATGGCAGTTTCTGGATTTAATCCATTATGCTTCTTAAGAAAATCTTTATCATTTAATACAGCCAGAAATTCTTCTTTATCCATTTCCAGTTTATTGCCAACATGCTCAGCGAGCTGGTCTTTGGTCCGAAATTTCACAAAGGTAAATTTAACTGGACTTTGATCCCCAGATCTCAATTTAGTAATCAGTTCCCGGCTACTCATTCCATCTTTGAGTACATAGCGTCCCGGCTTCACCGTATGGGTGTAGTTCATCATGCGAGAAACCATATGGAAGGCACGAATGTCACTCAGTAGCTTTCCTTCTTGCAATTTATTGGCTACGGTGAGATAATCGGCACCAGTAGGAATGAAGATTTCAGTGTCTTTACCATCAGGGGTTTTTACGTTGGATGAAAAGATCATACGATAGCCATAAAAGGCAAAACCAAGTCCAACGATTAAAAGGATAATTAACCAACGTTTCATAGGAGCTGTGTTTGATGGAATTTTTTATACAATAATACGGGAAAAATCTCTGTACATTTGCCCAAAATCACAAAAAATATGCAAGAATCCCTCCAAGATGCACACAAATTCAGGCTCTGGAAAAATAATCTGATCGAGAATGGACTCGATATTCATGGAATAGAGGAGATATATACACGACATAGATACAATGGAGAAGTACTTTTCTCCCTGGTCATGTTAGATGCAACAACTCCGGAAGGAAAAAAGATTCCGCCCATTTGTTTTTTGAAGGGAACCGTGATTTCCATCCTCATTTGCCTGATTGATAAGGAGACTAAGGAGAAATATGCGCTCCTGGTAAAGCAGAGAAGAATTTGCAATGGTGCTATGGTGTATGAGACTGTGGCCGGAATGGTAGATAAAGATGATGATCCTTTTGATGTAGCGGTAAAGGAAACGGAGGAGGAAACCGGATTAAAAATCGATCCCGCGACTGTCCATCGCTTGGGAGATGAGCCTTTGTATGTTTCTACCGGTACTTCAGATGAAGCCATGTATTTCTACTATGCCGAATTGGAACTGAGCCATGAAGAAATTATGTCTTATCACAATGTAGAGCAAGGGATCATTTCAGAGCATGAGCATATTTTTACCCATGTGTGTCCTTTGGCAGATGCGAGAAAGCTCATCACCAATACCAACGGACTACTCAATGTTCATATGTATGAGGACATTCTGAGGGAGAGGGGATAGATTTGGGTGAAAAGGATTCTGGAGATTCTGCTAATTTTAACAGGTGCAAGCACATTTTTCTATAGAATTTAGTCACCTGCCCCTGATTATAGGTGCATTTCTGAGTCTGCTGACTTCTCAGTTACTAATTTGGCGGCATTTGGATAATAAGTTGGGTAATCGGCTGCTAGCTGGAATTGTGCTGGTCATGGGCTTTGTTTGTCTCGACGGTTTATTGATGATTTCTCCGGTAGAACTCTATCCTTTCTGGTTGCTGAGGGTTTCAGGAGTTGTGGCTACTTTGTACGGACCCTTATTGTTTCTCTATATAAAAGCTTTTACCACTAAAGATTTTCGACTCCAAGCTCAACATACTATTCATTTACTCCCAGCTCTGGTTTTTTTAATGGCCATGTTTTTCATTTTTAGAAATGAAGCAGAGATTATGGAGAAAGTTAAAGCGTTTCGAGAGAATATGGGGAATAATGGGCCCCGTACGCCGGGACTAGGTTTAATTTTTCTCGCTTTATTTTATTTTGCCATATCCTTTCGTCTGGTGAGGAAATTTCGCAAACATGTTGCAAGTAGTTCTTCCTTTATTGATCAAGACCGTTTTCGCTGGCTGATGTTTCTCTTTGGGGTTCTACTCTTGCCCGTATTAAGTGCCCTCTTTACTTTTATTCTAATCAACCTGACCCGCTTAGTCATCGTTCCCGGTTATGGCGCGAGTATATTGTTATTACTCATTCACCTGCTTTATATACTAAAACCGGAAATTTTCTCTGGATATCCCCTCGAACTCCGCATATATGAAGGTGCTGAGAAACGCTATGAATCTTCTCCCCTTTCCCCCGAGCAAAAAGAAAAGTATCTGAAAAAGTTGCTGCTCCATATGGAACGAGAAAAATCTTATCTGAAACCGGAGCTTACGCTCTCCGATCTGGCCACGGAACTACATATGAATACCCGCTATCTCTCTCAGATTATTAATGAGAAACGGAATATGAATTTTATGGATTTTATCAATGGTTATCGGATAGACCTCGCCCAGGAACTACTCAAAAGCAAGTCTCACAAAAACTACACAGTCTTGGCCATCGCTCAGGAATCCGGATTTAAATCTCGCTCCGCCTTCTATGAAGCCTTTCGCAAGCAAACAGGTACTACTCCCGCCAATTATAGAAAATCCGCTGAAAACTAGAGTTTTGACTTGTCCTGATTTACGTATCTGGACGTCCTGATTCAGAAATCCATACGGCAGAAGTCCCCCAGAGGCGTTTAGGAAGACATCTCACAAGATGTATTATTCCTAATCACCAACAATGAAACAAATACTTTTAACGATCTGTGCCTGTATGCTGGGAGGTGTACTCCTAGGGCAAGATCGTGCTACTTTGTCCGGCTATGTTAAAGATGCCTCCTCCGGAGAAAGTATGATCGGGGCAAGTATCCTGATCCCTGAGCTCAAGGCTGGAACCTATTCCAATGAATATGGCTACTATTCTTTGAGTGTACCTAAAGGAGACTATCAAATCATCTATCGCTTTCTGGGATATCGCCCAGATACGCTCTTCCTTTCTCTAACAGAATCAATCACACAAGACGTCGAACTTATCCTCGAAGGAACTCAATTGGAAGAGATTGTGATCGAGGCAGAATCGGCTGAAGAGCGACTTGCCTCTACTGAAATGGGGACAGAGCAATTGAGTATAGAGACCATCAAGAAAATGCCAGTATTATTTGGGGAAACGGATGTTCTGAAGTCCATTCAACTTTTGCCCGGGGTAAAGCCAGCCGCTGAAGGAAATAGCGGATTTTTTGTACGGGGAGGAGGAGCCGATCAAAACCTTATTCTTCTGGATGAAGCTCCGGTTTATAATCCTTCGCATCTACTCGGCTTCTTTTCGGTTTTTAATGGGGACGCAATTAAAAGTACCAAGCTGTATAAGGGAAACATGCCCGCTTCCTATGGAGGACGATTATCCAGCGCATTGGATGTTCGGATGAAAGATGGAAATAACAAGAAGTTTGGCGTATCGGGAGGAATCGGCTTGATTTCTTCTCGCCTGACTTTAGAAGGGCCCATTGTTGAAGATAAGTCTTCCTTTATCATTTCCGGTCGGAGAACCTATGCAGATGCTTTTCTCGCTTTATCTAGTGATTCTTCCCTCAACAATACCCAATTGTATTTCTATGACCTGAATATGAAAGCCAATTATGTGTTGGGAGAAAAAGATCAGATTTTTCTTTCGGGCTATTTTGGGAGAGATGCGATGGGATTTGGAGATGATTTTGGGATTGATTGGGGAAATGCAACGGCAACTTTGCGATGGAATCACCTTTTTACCAATAAACTATTCCTGAATAGCTCCCTTATCTATAGTGATTATGATTACGAAGTCAGTCTAAATGCTGCCCAGGCAAAAATTACTTCCGGGATCAAGGACTTCAATTGGAAGGAAGATTTTAGCTGGTACGCCAATGAGAACAATACCCTAGACTTTGGCCTAAACCTGATCTACCATACCTTTGTACCAGGAGCTGTGACGGCTGAAAGTGCAGAATCTTTCCTCAATGAAAACCTACCTGAGCGTTATGCCCTGGAATCTGCAGCATATATTTCGCATGAAGTTTCTTTCGGCAACAAACTAAAAATCGACTATGGTCTCCGCGCTTCCAATTTCTCTGTATTGGGGCCCGGTACTGTTTATGAGTATAGCGATGAAGGAGTAGCAATAGATTCTACCGTTTATGAAGACGGAGAGATCATCCAAAACTATTTTGGACTAGAACCTCGTTTTTCCGCTTCCCTTGTTCTGAATGAAACCCAATCCCTCAAAGGCTCTTATTCCCGCAACCGTCAATATGTTCATTTGATATCCAGTTCGACGACAAGCAATCCTACCGATGTCTGGTTGCCGAGTTCTGAAATCATCAAGCCTGAGATCGCCGATCAATTTTCTTTGGGATATTATAAAGTCTTTCCTCAAAAGGGATATGAAGGATCAGTAGAAATATATTATAAAGACCTTCAAAACCAGATTGAGTATCAGGATGGCGCTAATTTATTGTTGGATGAAACGGTAGAAACTCAATTGGCCTTTGGTAGAGGGTGGTCCTATGGGGCTGAGTTTATGTTGAAGAAAACGAGCGGAAAGCTTACAGGGTGGATTTCTTATACCTGGTCTCGTACCCTTCGTGAATTTGAGGAGATCAATAATGGAGATCCTTTCCCTGCTCGTCAGGACCGCATCCATGATATCTCCGTCGTAGCGAGCTATCAACTCAGTCCCAAATGGAATTTTGGAGCCAGTTGGGTGTATGCAACTGGAGATGCAGCAAGTTTTCCGAGTGGAAGCTATCAAATCGGAGAACAGGTGGTGCCTTATTACACCGAAAGAAATGGCTACCGTTTTCCTGCCAATCATCGCCTCGATCTAAGTGCTACCTGGTACGGCAAGAAGCCTAATACCAATTTGAATTTCTCTGTCTACAATGCCTACAATCAACACAATCCCTTCTCAATTGATTTTAGGGAAGTAGAAGGAGAACCTGGCAATACAGAAGCCGTCAAGACCTATTTATTTTCCATCATTCCATCAGTAACCTGGAACTTTGCATTCTAAAACAATGAAATACCTCATAAAACTCATATTAATAAGTGGCACTCTCCTTCTTTTTTCTTGTGAAGAAGTGATCGAGATCGACCTCAATGAAGCCAATCCTCAATGGGTTATCGAAGGCAGAATTGATGATGAAACAAATGAAGCTTTGGTTGATATCAGCAGAACGACTAGCTATTTCGAACCGGGAGATGCAGAAGTTGGAAGCGGAGCGACGGTAAGTGTTAGTAGCACCACTGGTGATACCTACGAGCTCTCAGAATATGCTCCCGGAAAGTACCGCGCTGAAAATATTAATCTACAGCTACAAGAGCAGTATGAATTGAAAGTTGAGCTGGAAGGGCAAATCTATGAAGCCATAAGTATTCTTCAGGCTCCTCTTCAAGTCGATTCTCTCATTTCAGAAATCCGGGCAGGGGGATTAGGACTAGGAGAAGGATACTTTGTCCGTATGGCTTTCCAGGATCCTCCCGGAGTTCGCAACTATCTCCGGATGGAGGTTTGGGTAAATGGAGAACTTCGTCCGGACATAGGACTTTATGATGATAATTTGGCTGATGGTAATGAACTGGCTTTTCCCCTATTTATAGATCCTTTTGAATTAGGAGATTCAGTTGAAATAAAAGTCCATGCCATTGATTATGAAGTTCATCGCTATTGGACAGCTTTGAATACTATTTTAGGGAATGATCCTGGAGGTGGAGACTCCGCTGCACCTGCCAATCCTCCCAGCAATATCAGCAATGATGCCCTTGGTTATTTTGGGGTGTCTTCTGTAACGAGAGTGAGTACTGTAATCCAATAATACTTTCTCAGCGGCCTGCGCGAAACAAATTATGTTATGTTTCCTTTAGCCTTAAAATTCTATGCAAATGAAAAAAGAAGTTTTGCTACTACTCACACTTTCGATGCTGGCACTTGCATTGATTGCTTGCGAGAATGAAACCGAAATCCTAGATGAAAATGTAAAACCAGAAGTAGAGCGAGTGGGTTTTGAACTTGTTGAAATTGCTTCCTTTTCGAATTTCCTCGTTTGGATCAATGAAGAACCTTTAACCCAGGCGCAATTTGACTCCATTGATCTTTCTTTCAATTGGACCAAGAATCAGCCGCGTGAGGGGGAACCAGATGGCGGGCGATTTTTGCGTTCTCCGGATGCAGCAGCAGAGGGCGTATTTACTTCGGCCGAACATTTTGGATTCAGGTGGCTATTTAATGCACAAATTGTTGAGCAGAATGTGCCTTTACCCGATAATGAGGAGGGATTATTAACGGGAAGAAATATCGCCAAATATCATGAGGTGAAGTTTCATGCAGGCAGAACGATTTATGTGCTGGTATCTCCCGAAGGAGAGGAATACATTCGGATTTCTCGAGACGCTTATCGCACGATAGAAACAGCTGAGATCCCGGCTTCCTGGCGGATAGAGGAACGAGTGCTTGAAAAAGAATTAAACATTGAGCTTCCCAATCCCACGCTCAATATTCGCTCAGAGAATAATCAGGACTCTTTTCAGGGCCCGGTAGACTTGTAAAATTATTAGAGTATAAAAGTGTTAGGGTGTTAGTATTGAGATATGATTCTCGAACACTAACACCCTAATACGTTAACACGCTCGTACTTGTCTATCCATTCATGGATAACAAAAACTCATCATTGTCCGTGGTATTAGACATACGTGTGCGAAGGAATTCCATACCTTCTACGGGGTTCATATCTGCCATGAATTTTCTTAATACCCAGATACGTGTGATATCTTGAGCATCCATGAGGAGGTCTTCCCGACGAGTACCGGAAGCGGTAACATCGATGGCCGGATAAATCCTGCGGTTGGCAAGACGGCGATCGAGCTGAAGCTCCATATTACCAGTACCTTTGAATTCTTCGAAGATAACCTCGTCCATTTTGGAACCGGTTTCGATCAAGGCAGTTGCCAAGATCGTTAGTGAACCACCATTTTCAATATTTCTTGCTGCACCAAAAAACCTTTTGGGTTTATGGAGTGCGTTTGCATCCACACCACCGGAAAGGATTTTTCCGGATGCAGGCATATTGGTGTTATGTGCTCTGGCCAGACGTGTAATTGAGTCTAACAAAATGACAACATCTTGTCCACACTCAACCATTCTTTTCGCTTTCTCCAAAACAATATTGGCTACCTGAACGTGTCTTTCTGCTGGCTCATCAAAAGTAGAGGCAATAACCTCTGCATTTACGTTACGTGCCATATCCGTTACTTCCTCCGGACGTTCATCGATCAAAAGGATGATCAGGTAAGCTTCCGGATGGTTTTTGGCAATTGCATTTGCTACTTTCTGTAACAAAATGGTCTTACCTGTCTTAGGCTGGGCTACGATCAATCCCCTTTGTCCTTTACCTATAGGTGAAAAGAGGTCAATGATTCTTTCTGAAAGATCCTGGTTATTTGATTTCTCATCTGCCAGGATAAATCTATCATCCGGGAATAGAGGAGTAAGGTGATCGAAATAGATTCTATCTCTTACTTCTTCAGGAGTACGTCCATTGATTGTCTCAACTTTCAATAACGCAAAATAACGCTCTCCTTCTTTAGGTGGACGAATTTGGCCATAAACCGTATCTCCCGTTTTAAGTCCGAAAAGTTTGATTTGAGAGGGGGAAACGTAAATATCGTCAGGGGAAGGAAGGTAGTTGTATTCTGAGGAGCGAAGGAAGCCATAGCCTTCGGGAATCAATTCGAGGACTCCCATATTGCTTACTACACCGTCCAGTTCAAGATTAATTCCAGAGTTTCTATCCTGCCGGCCTCCATGATCTCTATCTCGCTTATCTCTTCTATCTCTTCTGTCCCCTCTATTATCGCGATCCCTATCTCTATCACGGTCTCTTCCTCTTCCGTTATTCCTTCTATTATCTCTTCCTTTATTTTCTTCTCTGCGAGGTTCTTCCTCTACTTGCTCTGGCTCTTTTCTGGCTACTTCTTCAATTTTTTCCGGAGCTTCCTCAACTTCTTCTTGTTTTGCTTCTACCTCGGCGACTTCGGGCTCTTCAGTTTTCTTAGTGGTTTTTTTACGGGTTCGCTTTTTAGGTGCCTCAACTTCTTCCTCCTCTTTATCTGCTTTAGTGCTCTTTTTGCGTCCCCTTGTTTTGGGTTTAGGAGCTTCCTCGGCCTCTTCTGCTACAACTTCTTCTTTAGGCTCCTCTTTTTTCTTTCTGGGCTTTCTTTTGGGTTTTGCGGCAGCTTCTTTTTTATCACCTTCTGCGGATTCGTTCTTGTCAGCTGTGCTTTTATCTTTTAGTGCGGCAAGTTCTTTGGCGGGCATAACCGCTTGCTTGTCAAGAATCTTGAATATCAAGTCCTGTTTTGCCAACTCTTCATGGTTATTGATGTCCAGCTTCTGCGCGATCTCCTGCAATTCGGAGAGGTCATTGTTATTCAGTTCTATTATGTCGTACATATAAAATGGATGAGTATTCTATGTCTCAAAATCCCATTGCGGGTTACCTATGGTGATTAGGCTTAGGTCAGAAATAAAATGATGTTGAATTGAGATGCACTCCAATTGAAGAATGGGAGTGGTTGGTTTGAAAATCTTCACAAAGGAATGAAACTAAATCTAGTTTTCCAAAAAAAATCTACTTTACAATTTTATTTACCTGTATTTTTCTTACGAATGTGAATACCTTTTTGTTATTTCGCAGGAAATAGAAAAAAACCTATGCTGGAAATCGCAAAAATTCGACAAAAAACGGAGGAAATCGCTGGGAACCTTGCTCGAAAAGGAGTGGCTAATGCTACCGAAGTATTGCAAGAGATCCTGCGTCTGGATGATCGGAGAAAAGAGATCGTCACAGAGTTGGAAAAGTATCGCGCAGAGATGAACCAGACCTCCAAGTCGATAGGTTTGTTGATGCGTGAAGGAAAAAAGGAGGAAGCGGAAGCTGCCAAAAAACAGACAGCTGAAACTAAAGACCGAATTAAGGAACTGGAGCAGGAAGTTTCAGATGTCCAATCAAAAACAAAATATGAGCTGGATGAATTGCCCAATGCTCCTCATGCTAGTGTGCCTACAGGAAAATCTGTAGAAGATAATGAGGTGGTTTTTGAAAGAGGAGATGTGACAAAGTTTGATTTTGACCCTAAGCCTCATTGGGAATTAGCCAGAAAACATGACATCATTGATTGGGAACTAGGGGCTAAAATTACCGGAGCAGGCTTTCCTGTATATAAAGGTGACGGCGCCATCTTGCAGAGAGCCTTGATTAGCTTTTTTCTGGATAAAGCCCGGGAAGCCGGATACCAGGAGATTCAACCTCCCCTCATGGTCAATGAAGATTCTGCCTATGCTACGGGACAGTTGCCAGACAAAGAGGGGCAGATGTACCACATAGAAAAGGATGGTTTCTATATGATTCCTACCGCTGAGGTCCCGATTACCAATCTATACCGCAATGATATCATTGCGATGGATCGCTTACCACTCAAGAATTGTGGATATACGCCTTGTTTCAGAAGAGAGGCCGGGTCTTATGGTGCACATGTAAAAGGACTCAATCGTCTGCATCAATTTGACAAGGTTGAGTTGGTACAGGTATGTTTACCGGAGAAGTCTTATGACACCCTTGAGGAAATGACTTCTTATGTTGAGTCTCTGTTAGATGCCCTGGAATTGAGATTCCGTAGGCTATTGCTCTGTAGTGGAGATATGAGCCATGCCTCTGCAAAGACCTTTGACCTGGAAGTATTTAGTGCGGCTCAGGAAAGATGGCTGGAAGTGAGTTCTGTAAGTAATTTCGAAACGTTCCAGACCAATCGCCTCAAGCTTCGCTATCGGACGGAGGAGAATAAAAAAATTCTTCTGCACTCTCTAAACGGAAGTGCATTGGCCTTGCCGCGAATCGTGGCTTCATTATTAGAGAATCATCAGCAAGCTGATGGTAGTATACGAATACCGGAGGCTTTGAGGCCTTATACAAGATTTGATCAAATCGGATAAAAAAAGGGCAGCATTAAGCTGTCCTTTTTTAATGGTCAAAGAGTTAGTGATTTTGGATTTCATCAATTTGGAACCCTATTCTTCAGACTCGATTCTCTCTTCCATAGTTCGTTGCTTTTCGCGTGCTTCCCTGATTGCTTTAAAGAAATTCCAAATGGCTCTGGGGGCATTCATATCCTGGTTGCTAATTCCCAATAGCTTGGGAAATTGGCTTTTGGGGTGGGGAATGGTATGGCCTCCGTTCACTACCTGATAATTGATGACTTGTACTATACCCTTACAGTTCCAGCTAGTTCTAATTATGTGGGATTTATCCTCGGGAGCCGTATCGGCTAGATTTTTGGTCTGTGGAGCTGAGCAACTGCCAAGGCTTGTCCAGTAGGCCAGGGTTTCCTCAGTAGACAAGACAGTCCCTCGGGATACATTGCCCAAAATTTCTACCAGTCCTCCTTTATAGGGATTGATGTTATCTGCTGTTCCATTGATCAGGCAAATAGGAACAAAGCTTTCCCCTTTGTTGCAATCCAGATTGTTATCGATCGGCAGATTTGCAGAAATGGGAGCAATGCCATGAATCCAGTCCGGATGCTCCAGCGCCAGTTTGAAACACATATGGCCCCCATTGGAGTGGCCCGTGGCAAATCGATAGTGAAACCTGCTTTCTAATTTCTGCTCCAATTGCTCTTCCATCAATTCGAAAAAAGCAAAGTCATCGATATCAGCTGTATTGGCAGAATAGTCTGCGGAAGCTCGGCAGTCGTTCCAATGATTTCCGAAGCCAGTAGGATAGACAATCAGGATGCCTTCTTCATCGGCAATTTTATCAAACTCAAAAGCAGTAGATATCCGAACCTCTTGTCCACTACTTCTGGAGCCATGCAAAACATATAAGATGGTATGGATGTCCTTTTTCCCAGCTGGAGCGTACCAATCGAAGCTTCGGCTTTCTCCGTCAATACTGAGAGAATCTGTCTGAAGTTTGGCGGATAATTCAGGTTCCTCTAGGAAACCCGGACTGAGGTAGAGTTTGTATAAAGTGAAAGCTGCAACTAGGAGTAGTCCGATAATCAGTACAGCTATTTTTAGCCATTTTTTCATAGGAGTTTTTTAGGGGTAAGAGAGAGTATTTAGGCCTTTTTATGCTTACCTGCTTCCCAATTTGCAGAAAGATGTTCACTGGCGAATTTAAGCGGTTCTGCTTCCAACTGAGTGGCCATAGAGTCATTCCAGCGATTCAGAAAGCCAAAGATGGAGATGGTAGCCACAATCTCTACAATTTGAGATTCTGTAAAATGCTGCTGTAAGTCCTGATGGTGTTGGGGTGTAACCTGATTAGGGGTACTGCCCGCAGCCATGGCGAAACGCAGAGCTGCACGTTCTTTCTCCGAAAACAAATCGGAAGTTTGGAACTCCCAGACTTTCTGTAGCTTTTCTACCGAAACTCCATTTCGATGTGCAGTATGAGCCGTGTGTGCCTGACAATAACGGCAACCGGCAGCATTGCTGGCTACATGTGCAATAAGATCTTTCAAATAGGCAGGTACTTCGAGATGGCTGGCCCTTTTTGCCTGTAGGCTCCAGCGCATGTTTTTCAGCATGAGTTTGATTCCGGTCCAGGCTGTGGTTTTGCTGGCCGAAAAGCCTTTGATATTGGCAAAAAGCATGGAAAATGAACCGAGAATATTCGGTTTCTTCCCCATCGCATGCAGGCTGTTGGGAACAAAGCCCATGCCTTTGGTCGCTTCCTGTAGAATGATTTCGTAGTCCTTCATGTAGTTTTAAACAATATATGTTTCCCCGACTCAGGAATATTTTGATCGTACTTTCTTTATCCAGTAATCCCTCATATGCTCACTTATACTAAAGCAATCTTCCAGATTATCATTTTCCCATACACACCAATAATAGATGGTGTATTCATGTAAATCAAAATCCTGATCGAGTAAGGCTTTTACTTTCTCCCAAAAACTTTCAAAATCTTCTTCATCTTGACCGTTGAGGGCTTGCATGATCATTTCCATCAGGGAAAATTTCGCCGCTTTACCGTCCAGCTCCTCATAAACACTTAGGTAGTCCTCTATTCTCTCAGGTTCAGCAATTATATAGGTCCAGTCCTGTTCTTCTGGATCGATGCTATAGTTGAATCTTTCGGCCAATTCTTCCCAGGCTGCATAATAGCTAAACTCAGGTGCACTCAATAATCCCATGAGCCTTTCATCCCCCTTAATTATGGCAAAATCCAGGGGAGATCTGTTTACATTATTTTTTGAATGGGGATTAGCCTCGTGCTCAAGGAGTAATTGAAGCAGTTCATAATTCCCACTAGCATTGAAGGTCGCCGTCCAAAGGGCAGTGTTGCCATATGTATCCTTCAGCTCGAGATTTATATTCCTTTCGATCAGGCGCTCTGCAAAGTTTAGTCTGGAATAAACTGCACAAAAATGGAGCAAGGAGGAGCCATTAACGTCAATAATATTTATGTTTTTTAGCTTGCTCAGTTCCTTGAGAAACTGCTCATAATCATTGTCGACGATCGTATAAAAGATATCACTTCTGCCAAATTCATCCATGATCCTCTGAAAATACTCAAAGGATACACTGGAATCCAAACCCTGCGTCTGGGCAATAAGTTTAAGCAGTTTGTTCCTTGAAGGTGTAATAGGAGAATAATAGACTCAATAAGCCCAGTGAAATGATGTGATCAAATACATTGACGAGCGTATAGGACAAGGGAAACATATACCAATTCATTTGCGGCAAATCACTCATCAAACCAATGAGGAGTCCAATCAGGAGTAAGCTGCTAAGGATATTTCTGAAAGATTTGTCTGTCAATCGATCTGTAAGCAAAATCAGGATCGCCACACTCAGCAGATTGAAAAATAGATTTGTGAGAAAGGTAGTGGGATCAAAGAGTTCGCTCGAACCGCTTTTGTAAACCATGAGGGTGATTCTGGGGCCCTTGGATAAATGCTCTTTTATATCTGTCAGGCTTTTATTGTTTTCTCCTCCTGGCATGCCTGGAAAGTGGTAGACTCCATCGCCAGGGAGTTGTTCTTGTAGTAGCTGTGCATTAATTGCGGAATCTGGAATGTTTTTCAGGGAGTCTCCATGAAAAGGAAGCGCCATCCAGGAGAGTGCATTCCAAATGAACAGCATGAGGCCTCCCAGGAATACAGAAATGAGTTTTCGTTTCATAGGTGTGAATTGTGGGGTGTAGGTTCAATTGATCAACGATAAATTTGTGGAAAAGGGATCACAATTCATTGTAAAAAAACGTCTTTCTGTTCTTCGTAGTGATTAGGATACTTTAATGAGAAAAAATGAGCAAGTAGCCTTAGTGAAATGGAAGGACCAAGACTACCTGCTAGTTTTATATTAAGCTTCTTTTAGCTGGTGTTTGGTAAATCCAGCCATGACTTTTCCCATAATTCGAACTTTCGCCCATCTAGGGGTCATGCGTAAGTTATAGACCAAAAATTTCGTCAGAAAGCCAGGCAGTAAATTGGTCTTCTTACCAATAGCAGAAATGATGGGGACGCCTACATCTTCCGGTTTCAAGGACATATCCATTTTCATATTTGCGCGTTCGGAGAAACCACTGCTTACCGGACCGGGGGCCGCATTTAGGATATCAACTCCCACCTCTTTCAGTTCAATGGCCAAAGCTTCTCCTAGAGATTGTACATAGGCTTTACTAGCTGCGTAATTGGCGGCATTGGGTACGCCCTGAAAAGCTACCATAGAACTCATCAACACAATAGCTCCTTTCTGACTTTGCTCTTTCATTTTGTTAGCGAAATGATGGGTCAATATCAGGAGAGACTTACAATTCAAATCAAGCATATTGACTTCCTGCTTAATATCGGCATCGATGAATTTACCTGAAGTGCCAAAACCGGCATTTAATACGGCTATTCCTATGGGTAGATGATCACATGCTTGCATGAGTTCTTCGATGTCGAAGCTGGAAGAAAGATCTCCAGCTACCGGAATGACCTCCACGCGATGTTGATCAAATAGTTGGGAGCTTAAGTCATTGAGGAGCTGCTCTCGTCTTCCGGTGATCACCATATTGAAACCTGCCTCTCCAAATTTCAGGGCCAATTCCTTACCTATACCTGAGGTTGCACCTGTGATGAGGACCCATTTGCCGTACTTTTGCTTGAGTCTGTGAATGGTCTTATTCGTCAATTTCATTTGTATTCGTTTAATGATTCCTTTGATGTTTTTACAAAGGTATTGGCACTTAGAGGCAGAAAACGATAACAAATGTTTATACTTTTTCGGCTTGCCGCTTGATTCGGCTAAGGTGTATAGGAGTGATTCCGAGGTAGGAGGCGATCATATGTTGAGGGACACGATTGTGGATATTGGGGAATATCTCATTCATCAATTCGTAGCGCTCAATGGGAGAGAGGGTGTACAGATGTTGGATGCGGGTATCGAGGTAGATGAAATAATACTCAGCAATCAGGCGTCCCAGTTTTTCCCCTTCTGTCATGTGTTCATAGCCCCATTCTATTCCTTGACGAGGTAAGACAATGACCTCTGTATCTTCCATGGCCTCGAGTTGGTATCGAGATTTCTTGCGAGTAAGGAAGGCATTGTAATCAGCTATGAATTGGCCCTCGATAGCAAAGTGAGTCGTATGTTCCTTGCCATCCAGATCGATGATTTTTACCCGTAGGATTCCCTTTCGGATAAAGTATACCTCATCGATAAATTTATCATCTTCACTTAGTATGCTCTTCTTTTTGAAAGACTTTTCGTAGCAAAAGCCCATGAGTTCTTCCGCCTCTTTTTCAGAGAGGGAAATCATCTGGGAAATGGCCGTTTTTATTTCTTGCATAGCTTGCAGGCTTAGCTAAATCTACCCATTGCGGCACGTAAATTCAGAATCAGTCCAAAGAGATTGATAGCAATCGCTAATACACCGCTGCCTATAGAGAAATACACCTCCGGACTTTGGGAAAGGCTGATCATATGCTTTATGATGCCGCTATAGATAAAGATCGCTACGGCCAGTCCCATGAGCACCCGATAGAGTCGGATTTGCCTCATCTTTCCACTTAGTAGAAACAGGCCATAGATAGACATAACTACAATTCCTGCCAATGGTTCTGTAGGAGTCAGGGCCTTATTACCCTGAGAAAGCAGATACAAACTGATCACATTAAAAAGAATGCCCAGTAAGCAATAGATAAATTGTAGTCTTACTAATCTTTCGAGCTTCATAGAATTAGAGGAAAGGTACGCATTAGAATAGAAAAATGCGCCTCCCCAAATGGAAAAGCGCATTCCTGAAATCCTTTAAACTGAGTTTATGCTTCGCAGCTTTGGCAGCTCACGATATTGGAAATAAATTCCTTGGAAACACTCTGGCTACGCTGGTAGTAAAGGGTTTTGATGCCCAATTGCCAGGCTTCGATCAAGAGTTTGTTTACCTCCTTGATTGGCAGATTGGAGGGAATATTCAAATTCAGACTTTGGGCCTGATCGATGTATTTCTGGCGAATGGATGCCTGTTGGATAATCTCTAGCTGGCTAATTTCCTTGAAGGTTTTGAAAACTTCCTTTTCTTCTTCCGAAAGTCCTTCCAAATGACGGACACTCCCATGATTGAGCATGATGCTTCTCCAGGTATCCTCTGTATCCAGACCTTTTTCAACCAGCAGTTTTCTGAGGTATTTATTCTTTCTCATAAAGTTACCTTTCGCCAGACCTGCCTTATAATAATTGCTGCTGAAAGGCTCGATGCCAGGTGAACTTTGTCCCAATATGGCTGAAGAAGAAGTCGTCGGAGCAACGGCCATCAAAGTTGTATTTCTTCTGCCATAGCCTTCCAGTACTTCTGGCTCCCCATAAATCTCAGCCAATTCTTCACTAGCTTGGTAGGCCTGCTGATTGATATGCTTAAAGATCTCATTGGTGAGTGCTTTCGAACGCATACCCTCAAATGGGATCATATTCTTCTGCAGGTAGGAATGCCATCCCAATACGCCTAATCCAAGGGCTCTATGGCGCTTGGCAAAACGATTGGAGGAAGCGAGGTAGTAATTACCTTCGGTCTTCACGATAAATTCCTGCAATACCGCATCTAGGAAGTAGACCGCTCTTCTTACTGCATCTGTATCTTTCCACTCATCATAGAGCTCCAGATTCATAGAGGAAAGGCAGCAGATGAAGGACTCTTCAAAATTAGATGGGAGGGCAATCTCCGAACACAAATTGCTGGAGCGGATGGTCATATTTTTATCCTTGTACACATCCGGTTTGTAACGATTGATGTTGTCAGTGAAAAAGATGTAAGGCAAGCCTTTCTGCTGACGACTCTCGAGGACTTTCGCCCAAATTTCTCTTTTCTCTCTATCCCCATCTATCATCTCCTGCATCCAGTAATCCGATACACAAACGCCAAAGAAGAGATTCTGAATGGGATTCCCGATGTTTTTGATCTCCAGGTACTCCTTTACGTCTGAATGATCAATATCCAGATAAGCAGCAAAGGCTCCTCTTCTTACGCCTCCCTGAGAAATGGTGTCCATGGCTGTATCAAAGAGCTTCATGAAACTGACCGCTCCACTACTTTTTCCATTGTCCGTTACCGAACTTCCTCTTTCTCTCAACTCCCCAAAATAACCAGAAGTACCTCCGCCGATTTTGGTTTGCATGATCACCTCTCCCAATTTATGAGTGATGCCTTCGATATTGTCAGGCACATGTACATTGAAGCAGGAAATGGGCAGTCCTCTTTCCGTTCCCATATTCGCCCAGATAGGGGAGCTCAAACTCATCCATCCTTTCTCGATCATTTCGATAAAGGGTTCTATCATTTCCGGCTTGTACAAACGCTTGGCGGCCGCTGTGGCTATTCGTTCGATGGCTGTGCTAACGGTTTCTCCCTTGAGCAAGTATCCTCTCTTGAGCATATTCTGGCTCTCTTCATTGAGCCACCATAGTCTTTCTCTTTCTATTAGTTTTTCCATGTATTTTTTAAAGTATGGGGATAGCTTGTCTTTGCTTGTCGATGGCTACAAAGGTGAAGCGCCCCTGTATTGATTTTTTTCTTCCCTCCTCGTACATCTCTTCCTTGAATATTTCTACCTCCACATCCAGGCTTTTATTTCCGATCCTGACCACCTTGCCGACCAATTCGATGATGGTGCCCGAAGGAATAGGTTCGGAGAAATCAATTTGACTGGAAGAGACGGTTACCATTTTTTTGCGACTGAATCGGGTAGCGGTGATAAATGCCACCTCGTCCATCAGGTGCATAGCTGTTCCCCCGAAGAGGGTATCATAATGATTGGTGGTATTGGGGAAAACAGCTTTGAATAAGCGCGTAACCGATTGCTCGATCCGTTCTTCTATACTTTTCATGGCTAGAAGAGGTCGTCGGCAGTGATGCTTTTGTCGTGCTTGGTGTACTCGACTGGTCGTTTGGCAAAGAAGTCATCCAGGCTGTTGGCAAATACTTCTTCTTCAAACCAAACCATAGGCTGGTAATTGAATTCTGAAACGAAGAAGAGTTTCTCCAGACCAATTTTGCTCAGGCTATCATCTACGCGAAACTTCATGAAGTTGAGCAGATTGTCTTTGCTGATGTTGTCGATTTCTCCGCCTTCAAAAATCCAGTCCAGGATGCGTCCTTCCACTTCAATAGAATCAGCTACAATTTCCCGCAATTCAGCTACGGTTTCTTCATTGAAAAAGTCCGGAAATTCTTTGCGAATGGTATTGACGATAAAGATGCCGGCATTGGCGTGGATTTGCTCATCGACGGAAGTCCATGCGATGATATTGCTGATGTTTTTCATCACCCCTTTGAATCGAGTGAAAGAAAGGATGATGGCAAATTGGCTAAAGAGGGAAACATTCTCAATGAGAATAGAGAAAAGGATGAGAGAGAAAACGTATTTCTTTTTGTCTTCAGATTTGGTGTGCCTGAGAGCATTTGAGAGGTAGTCGATGCGCTCCCGGATGACAGGTGTGTTCAGTAATTTCTCAAATTCGCTATTGTAGCCGAGGACTTCCAGTAAGCGGGAGTAGGCTTCTGAGTGGCGAAACTCACATTCTGCAAAAGTACTTCCCAGCCCATTGAATTCAGGTTTTGGAAAATGATGGTAAAGGTCTCCCCAAAAAGATTTGACAGCTACTTCTATCTGTGCAATTGCCAGTAAGCTTCTTTTGACTACCTCTTTGTCATTTTCGCCCAGGTATGAATGAAAATCCTGTACATCAGCTGTGAAATCAACCTCTGAGTGAACCCAGAAAGATTTATTGATGGCATCGGTAAACTGAAGGACTTCGGGGTATTCGAAGGGTTTGTAGTTGATGCGTTTTTCGAAAATACTCATATCGCTTTGTTTAAAGGTTTCAGAAAATCAAAAGCGATATGTCGAAAACGGAGCCGAGGATATTTCCCCTAATGCCTTAGGCGTCTGCGGTTCGGATATCTGCTTTTGATGCGAAAGCAACATCCGCACAATCAAGGAAGGTAGTCTGGCTTATGGCTGGGTATACAGCGCATTTACAGTTGCGCGACAGCTCGTGAGTTTCACACGATTCCCCTTTTTTAATTTTCACTCAGAAAATTACCTCGGTGTGCAATTATGTATGACGAAATTAGGCAACGGACACTTGCGGGAGAAGTTAAGTTACTAACAGCTTTGTTGATAAGTTTTTAAAACAAGCATTAAATGACTAGTCAATTCGGTGCCATCGCTCTTCCAGGATCAATTCCCCCACCTTTCCTCTTTGATAAAGGTAAAGGCTATCAAAATAAAGCTGGCCGGTAAAGTTAGTTCCATTGAAGTCTGATCGGTGGTGAAACTCAATTTGCTCTTCGTAAACCGAATCTCTTAAGCTATAAGTTCCGCCGCCCATGCCGGCAATTTCTTTCTGCTCAAAATCATAGCCTGTGAAGGTAAATCGATGTTGGGTAAAGGTCTTGATTCGCAACCAATTTTTGGGGACATGCCGAAAGGAGGTGTCTTCATGAATTTCCATCGAATAATCCATTTGCCAGGCAGTTCCGTTTAGTTCCTGGGCTTTTAGGTAATTCGGCTTTTCTATTTTGGGTATAGGGCTTTCGTTGCAAGAAAGGCAAATCAAGAGGAGAATCCCTATCCATTTACTTGTCTTCATGCTTCTCTTTTTTGTAAAATATTTTGCTCACAATTTTCCACTCTCCCTCCACTTTCAACAAATGCATATAGTCAAAAAAGAAAAATGTAGGGTACTCGATTTCTAATTGGGCATTAGCGGCATTTCCCGAGATACTAACAGAAACAATGCGGGTTTTACGATTTTGCTTAGGTCCGGGCCTCATTCCTTTACGGAAAAAGTCGAGTGCATTTACCTCTGTATAACTTTCTCCCACAAACTTCATGGTAGCTGTTGGGTGAAAGGCCTGCTTCAGTCGGTCAAAGTCATTGTCGGTGCCTCCGACCAGATAATGATTCAGACATTTTTCTATGAGTTGGAGATCTGTGGCTTGGGCTTGAAGTCCCAGATGAGTGAGTAGGATAAGGCTCAATACGAGCATGAATTTTTTCATCAGCTTAGGCTTAATTTTTACCCCCAAGTTCTGCTAAGCATCCGGGATAGAATTGTACAAAAGCGAACCGGCTTCATTTTGGGTGAATTGCTCGGTCAAATTGGGAGGTTGGTAAAAGTATTGCCGGGGCGTGAGGCCCGTAAAGGCTTTGAAATCGCGGATGAAATGAGACTGATCGTAATATCCACAGTCGAGTGCAAGTCCTGTTAGACAGTCTTTAGATGGCTCATACTTATCAATGGCATTGAGGAAACGTACAATGCGGGCATAGAGAAGGGGATTGATACCTATATACTCTTTGAAGAGGCGCTGGATATATCGAGGAGAGATGTTTAGTTCTGTTTGCGCTTTTGAGAGATTAAATGCTCCCTCGGATTGAAAAATACCTTTGAGGAGATAGCGGAGATACTCCTGTTTAGGTTCCGAGATTCGATTTTTTTCAATTTTCTCTAGGATAAATTGCTGGAGTAAAGCTGCTTTTTCCTCCAAACTCATGGGTGTGTGCAGTTTTCCCCAGGAATATTTCTTGTCAAATAAGTCAGAAAGCTGATTGATGCTATTTGTCAGCTGGTGAGAAGCTACTTTGGTGAATAGGTGAGCTGTATGTGGATAGAAGCCAAATCCAATGATACAGACATTGGGACCGTAGATAAAATCATAGGGTTTGCTTACCTGACCCGTGAGGAAGATATCCTGCTGTGAGAAGCTTTTCAGACTTCCATTTTTGTAAAAAAGTTCTCCCCTTTCCACATAAACCATATCCATGCATCCGAAAGGGATCATGCGCTCCTGTCCTCCGATTTTTCCATAATCTACCACCCAGACACTTTTGAGGATATGCCTGAGTGGGGAGATTGGTGGGAGATTGTAGGTTTGCATTAGTTAAGAAGTATTCTCGTGTTCTGGTATTTGTTGGAGGGGACCTGCGATATCCAACTCCAACACACCAACACGCCAACACGTTTTTCAGTAATGACAGCTGTGCTGGGACTATTCATTCACCGGATAAGGTCCATCTTCAAATACCTGATCATGGTACTTCTTTATACCGACCTTTAGAGCCAATTCGCTTCGATACTCTTTCCCCTCTTGAAGACAATCCAGAATGTATCCAAAGTCTCGCTTTGGCTTCCATCCCAATTCTCTTCTGGCTTTTTCATTTACGTAAACGCGCCCCATTTGGCTAAACATTTTCCAGCCTAATGAATCATATATCTTCTGGAAATGGGGATAGATTCTGTTCAATACTTTTGCTGCATCTGAATTCAAGTCTACCAGATCTTCTTTTTTGAATGGAGAAGTCGCACTAATGATGTACTTCCCAAATCCGATTTCTTCTGCCTTTTCTATCGCAAGTATATGAGCCTGGGCAGCATCTTCGATATCTACTCTCCTATTGAGGTATTCATTGGCCTTTATGTTTGCGTCCTCATACAAATCTCTTTTCTCTTTGTCATCATCAGCCTCTAAAAAGAAGCGGGAAGTTTTGAGAACCAGACAAGGAAGCTGATGATTTCGATGATACAGCTGGCAAATGTCCTCAGCAGCGGTTTTAGTTACCCCATAGATATTTTTGGGTTGGGGGACTACCTGCTCATCTATCCATTTGGCTGCTTCTCCTGCTTTGGGCCGCATAGCATCTCCAAAGGTGCTGGTTGTACTGGTGAAAATAAAGGATTTTACCCCTTCCTTTCTCGCTGCTTCCAGTAAGTTCAAAGTGCCCATGGTATTGGTCGAAACGAATTCCTCCTTGCTATGGGTAGCTACGTGAGGCTTATGAAGGGTAGCGGCGTGAAGAACCGTATCTACGCCTTGCATGCATTCACGCACGAAATCAGGATCAGTTATGGAGCCTTGGTGAGTCGTGAAATCAGAAGCCTTGTGATCTAGTGCAATGATTTCATAGGACTCCTTTTCAAGCATTCTGATCAAGGCTTCTCCCAAATGCCCGCTACTTCCCGTGATGAGGATTCTCATATGATTATTGTTCCAGCTTTTTAATATTCCAATATAGCTCTGGAGCTGGAAATTAGCTTAACTTTTCATCAAGTCTCATCCAAAATGTTATTTGCTTTCTTTGATTATAGGAATGAGATACTTTAGAACGATCTCTATATACCTCCCAAAGATTCGACTTTGAGAAAATAGTTGCATGAAAAGCTATGTGTTGGAAAGAAAGTACATGAACCTCTCTCAGCCTATGGCAATTATTTTGACCAATACCCAAGCGATAAACGCTAGGCCAATGGGAATAGCAATAAATAGGAAGTAGCTCAGCGCTATGAGTAATGTTTTCTTTCCTAGGCTTTTCTCTTTAAAAAATTGCAGATAGGTCCAGATATTATAGGTTATCGCCAAAATTATAGGTGTTGCCATCCATACATTTTCTTCAACAATAAAAAAGACAAAAATCAGGTAAATGATCATCTGCTGGCCTGTTATATAAAGATTTAGGACCAAATGCTCAACATAATTATAGCCTGATCTGGCAAAGGTGAGGTAGGATGCTAAAGAGAATAGGGGTAAAACGAGAAAGGTCAAATAGGTTTGATTCCTGATTACCCAATCCACCATCCCTTGCCCTTGTGAAGAATCACTCGCTTCCATTCCAGATTTGAAACCAATAAGAAGATCGACCATGAGCGTATTGGTCCCCATTAGGAAAGTGGATAATATATAGAAGGTTGTGGTGATCAATAAATAGGCTATGGGTTTATAGAAATACTTTCGTTTCCCGCTAATAAATTCTCGAATGCTGTGACCTGGCCGGGTAAATAACTCCTTTACCGTGAAGAAAAATCCGCGGTCCAGTTGGAAAACACTATTGGGAATTTCATGGGCAAGGTAGTAGAAATCTATACGTCCAACATTTGTTCGCTGACCACAATGCTGACAAAAATTTCCTTCGACCTCATGTCCACAATTTTTACAAAGCATTTAAGTAAGTGTTTTATGGTTTGTTTCTATTATTCTAAAGTAAGGAATATTTCATTTTTGCGCTTAGCCAGGCCTCTTCTTTTTTAGAAAATGGATACATAATTTCTCAAGTTTCTCTTCGAATAAAATTCGCAATACTTACCATAGATGTGATTGTTTTAACCCTCTCTTCACAATCATTTTACCCAAATTTAACCTATCAGATTTTTTCTAAAAAAATCAAATGATTTAGTATCGTTTTTGATTTCGGCTAAGTACTAGAGGTAAAAATAGCATCAAAGGCCAACGATCTATACAAACCCATTACCGAAAAAAACTATTTATAACATGAGACTATTTCTTCATCTCACACTCGGAAGCATACTAATATTATTATTTATCCAGTGTCAACCGGATAGGGTCATTATCACTCCGGGTACATCTATTGTCCCTATTACTCCCGCCGATCCAGATACAACAAATAATAACTTGCAGAATTCCGGAGATACTATCCATATAAGTACGGACATTATAGCAGACGAAACCTGGTTATCCAACAATACATACATCCTGGATACCATGATCACGGTTACCAACAATGCAAAACTCACGATAGAATCCTGTGTTGTGGTAAAAGCTGCCTATGGTGCGACAGGTTTGATCATCGATCAGGGAGCTGATATCGATGCCCAGGGTACTGCAAGCTGCCCCATTATTTTCACTTCTGTAAATGATTCCTTGATTCCCGGTGATATTGTCTCTCCAAATTTAACGGGTGCGGATCATGGCCTGTGGGGCGGTATCTTTATCCTGGGTGAAGCTCCTGTTTCAACTATGTCATCTCCCAGCATCTTGCAATACTTATTGGGTGGCTATACCTATGGAGGCCAGAGCACTTCAGATAATTCGGGGATATTTACTTATGTCTCTATCAGGCATACAGGTTTCGAAACGGCTCCTTATGAAACTCCTTGTGGCCTTCTTCTGGCAGGTGTCGGCAGCGCGAGCATGATTGACCATGTCGAACTTTATGCCAACTCTGATGATGGCTTTGTTATCCTGGGGGGAACTGTCAATATCAATCATGTCGTTACCTCACATTTCAATGATGATGGCTTTGATTGTGATAAAGGCTATGCGGGGACAATGGATAATCTCATTGGCATAGGAGGAAATGGAAGAGATGCTTCTTTGGAACTCGACGGAGGAGAAGGTGCAACTAATCCTTCTTTCACCATCAGGAATGCCTCTTTCAAAGGAAGTCAGGATGGGGAATATTATGTGGACTTCCAGAAGAATGTGAACTGCCTGATTGAAAATAGCTATTTCTTCGGATTTGATGAAGCATCTGAGGTGATTTTGGAAAGAGATATTGATGCAGATAACTGGTTGGCGGGTGATATAGATGTCCTCAATCTGGAGTTTAATACCTCGCATTTGACATCAGGGAATACGACCATCGGGACCATATTTGTTGACCGGGGATTGAATGGAAATGATGCCTTTACTCTACGACTGCCAAGCGCAAGTATCGTAACTAGTCCTTCTGTCGGAGCAAACAAAGCCGACTTTGCCGGATGGACTGTTGCTGACCTAAGTGGAGCCCTAACTGATTTTTAAAGCAAGCAGATGAATCTATTCATTGCCGTCTGTACGAGAGTGCAGATGGCGATGAGTCTTAATCCTAAGAGAATTTTGAGTAGTCCGAACTCTATTCCATCCGGATGATCTAATGGAAAAATTTGAATCAGATAAAGAGCTGGTTGCTGCCTGCCTGGAATGCAAACCCAAAGCCCAATGGGTTTTGTATAACAGATATATACAGGCTATGTACAACACGGTTTATCGATACACCTGCAATCATCAGGACACTCAGGATATTCTACAAAATGGATTTACAAGAGTATTCAAGCACTTGAAGAAATATGATGAGGACAAGGGCGATCTATTGGCATGGATCAGAAAAATTCACATTAGATGTGCCCTTGATTTTTTAAAGAAAAGGCAGGTTTTCTCAGAGGAAATACGCGATCAGTTATCTCTACCCAATATTCCTCCACATGCATGGGAAAAACTGGAAGCCGAATACATCCTGAATTTTATTGAGGAGCTAAATCCTCGCGACCGAGTGATATTCAATATGAGGCATATCGAGGGCTATAGCCATGAAGAGATTTCAGAATTGCTTTCGATCAACATCAATAGCAGCCGTGTGTATTTGGCACGAGCAAAGAAGATTTTACGGGAAAGAATTACAGCCTACAAGGCTCGACTATCTATAGTCCAATGAAAAAGAATTTAGCAGAAAAATTTGATCACCTTCCACAGGATTTTGACCGGATCGTAATCTGGAATGGGATCGAAAAGCCTAAAAAAGCCTTTTTGCTTAGAACCTATTTTGGAAGAATTCTCTTCGTTTTTGTAGGGCTAACCGCTTTATTTCTCTTGTATAACCAGCTTGATAAGATTTCACAAAGAAATGAAAAGATGATCTTTTCAAAAGCCTTTCAACCAACAGAAGATCATCTGATCGCAGTTAAGAAGAATGATCCCTATATAAGCAAGAGAAACGAATTTGAGCATGAGAAGCAAAGAGATAAAGCAAGCGGCGGACCTAAAACTCTTAGCTATTCGCAACAGGTAGCAGGCGTCCGACTCGAGGAGAGAAGTACTAATACTAACAGAGAATTTGAACAAATAGATGTTAATAACCAGAATAACAATCAGGCACTAGTTACCATTGGAAAATCGAAAGGGATCAGAGGTATGTCAATGAAAGTACCCAAGGAACTGAACACGGATCTGAAAAAGGAAGGAGAGAATTTGTTTTTGACTTCTGAGAATGCTTTTCCCGATCTACCTCTCAGGAAAAAGCATAGTCTTAGCCTTCGTATAGGAGTGGGAAAGCATGCTTCTGATTTTTACTCTTTGGAAGGATCTGCCGCTGACTGGAGAGAAAGACTGGAAGAATCCCAAATTGATTATTTGATTGGGCTAAGATTTGAGCATGAACTGGAACGCAATATTCTATTTTCCCTCAGCACGACTTACCAACTTTTTAAGGACAAGATAAATACCTCTTATCTTGTAGATTCATTGGGACAGGGAGGACAAATCGAGTACCGACTTTTCAATCATTATCATGTATTTACTGCTCATGCCGAACTGGGTAAGAGATTTGAGCAGAAGGAATTTTTCTGGGATGTAATGGGAGGCCTTGGAGTAAAGATTAGGCAATTTTCTGAAGTTGATTTCATTACAGGAGAAGGTGAATTAGCTAGTGACATTTTAATTGAAAATATGTACTCGAATTCTAATGATGCATTTCTTTCCGCTCAAAGTGCTATCGGGCGCTATATGAGTGATCGACTTTTTATTCGGGTGGGAGTTCAAGCGTATGCTCCCTTCGATCTGACGAGGGCTCAGGCTCCTGTCAGGCATCGTGTCTTTCCTGTCTCCTCCTTTCTTGAGGCTGGGATGAGATTTTAGCTAAGTAGGAGTAGGGATTAAAGATTTATCGCAATCTCATAAATCCTTGACGACTCCCCCCAGGGATGATATCCCTGGCCGATATATTGCCAGCCATATTTTTCGTAGTAGCCTACATGAGTGGTACTTAGATATAGATAATCAAAACCTGCTTTCTTTGTGTCTTCTTTTGCCCTTTCCATTAGCAAAGTTGCATAGGCATTGCCTCTTTCTTTTTCCTCTATAAAAAGCGCACAAATCCAGGGATACAAATCTACCCGGCTAATAAAATCATTGGTGATCAATCCCACGCAACCGATGATTTCTCCTTTCTTCTTCAGGAGATACCATTGAGGTAGTGAGTTTCGAGCGCTTGTACTGTGTCCAATCGCATCTTCATAAATGATGGGCTCCACGCTTGACCAACATTTTTGGAAATAGGCGATGGCTTTATCCTTGTAGGAGGGATTTTCTCGGACAGATATGAGCTGGAGTTCCGGATCTAAGGGATTTTTCATGTTTAAAGAATTACAGGATTCCCAACTCTTTACAAATCCTTTTGGTAATCTCCTTTCTACAGCTCCCAAAATTTGGATTAAGTTCAGATCGATCTTTGATCAAACGAGTGGCAAAGAAATAGGTGTTATCCGCTTTTTCTATGTAGCCAACCCACCAACCGGTGTCTTTACCTCTATCTCGGGTCCAACCCGTTTTTGCCCGAATGGTATAGTTCTCGCTTTCCTCTACAATCATCATTTCTTTGAGTGCTTTGAAAGAGTTTTTGGAGAAAGGCAGATTTTCTTCATAGATGTCGACCAATATCTGAATCTGATTGGTAGGGGAAATAGTAAAGTTGCCAAAGTTCCAGAAATCAGGATCATCGATGGATAGATCGACATTCCCATAATTAATCCTGCTCAAGTAGTCTTTGTATCGCTCTTTACCGATCTTTTTCGCCAATTCAACATAAGCCCAACCCGCAGATAATCTGAAAGCCTCTTTCATATTCATGCTATGGTAAATATTGGGGCGATGGCCGTATTTCAGCGTATCATAATCTGTGATCCAGGGAATGATTTCATGTTCATTTTTGACGGCTCCCGTTTCTAAGGCGATAAGGGTATTGACGATCTTGAAAGTGGATGCGGGAAGAGTCGCAAAATGGCTATCTTCGATGTTATTGCTCATCCAGATTTTGTGCTGGTAATCGAAAATAGTGATACTCCCTTTTATCCCACACTCTTCAAAAGGTTCATTCCAATTGATTTGTGCAGAAAGCTGGGAATAGGAAAAGATCAAGAGTAGGATAATTGTAGAACGCATTTTTAGACTCCTTGCTTTTTATTCTTCTTCAAGATTAATTTTGTTCAGTAAGATTGGACTTCCAAAGCCCAGTTCATTCATACGATTTAACTGAGTCTCTGCATCTCCCACGATCAGCCAGTACATTTTGGATTCATCGAAATACTTATCAGCAAGTTCTCTGATTCGATCCAGGCTCATGTTCTTTACGATTTCTTCTCTCCGCTTTATGTAATCATTGGACCACCCATAGGTGCTGATATTTTCCAGCATGCCTAATTTAGCGCCGGAGGTTTCAAAGGCTCTTGCATTGCTTTTGATCAAAAAGCTTTTGGTGGTCTCCAGGTCTTTTTCGGTAAAGGTCGGTCCATAGTCAGCGAGGATCTTTTTCACCAGCTGTGTAGCCTCCAGGGTAATATTACTTCTTACCCCACTGCCAATCGTAAAGGCGCCTTTTGCCTCAGAACCTGAAAAGTATGAATTGACACCATAGGTATAGCCTTTGCCTTCTCTAAGTTCTTGTGTAAGTCTTGAGGCAAATCCGCCTCCTCCTAAAATGTAATTGGCAACTGTAGCTGGATAGTAATCCTCATCGGTAACTGCAAGCGCAGGATAGCCGATCCGCAAAATAGATTGCTTGGCTCCGGGAATATCGTAGAAATAAACTTTTGAATTGCTAGGGGCTGCTGCTACTTCTGCTTCGGGTATTTCTACTTCGCGAGCTTTCCAAGCCTCCTCTAGTCCTTTTAGGGAGTAGAGAACCCTTGCCTTATCTAATGCACCTACCACATGCATACGGCTAATAGAAGGAGAAAGCTTGGCCTCAAAGTAGTTTTTGAGGTCTTCCAGGCTAATTTCTTCAATGGATTCAGCAGTTCCCAGAATATCCTTTGAGCGGATATTGTCGCTGCCGTATATGAGTTTATTGAAGTTGTTGCGGGCTACGGCATTGGGATTGACTTGCTGTTGCTGAATTTGACTCTTGACCTCCAGGACTGCCAATTTGAATTCCTCTTCATCCCAGCGAGGTTTGAGCAAAATTTCTTGTAACAAGGCCATTGTCTCCTGATAGTTTTTTGCAAGGGTATTGACACTGATTGTAATGTCTTCTCTGTTGGCACTTACGTAGATCGAGGCTCCCAATTGTTGGATGGCATTTTCTAGTTCTTCTGTTGTTTTATCTTGGGTTCCCTTTGTCATCAAACTCGCCACCAGGTTGGAGACTCCTGTTTTTTCTACTTCCTCCAAAAGCTGACCTCCGGGGATAACAATGTTGAATTGGATGAGGGGAACCTCATTATTTTCAATTCCATAAATCTTCATCCCATTTAGGAGTTCCTCTTGCCAAACGGCCGGGATTGAGATTTCCGGAGACTTTCCGTAGGGAGGTTCAACACTCCTATCAAAAGTAGAGGGTGTCGATTCATAGGTGGCTATGACTGAGGGATCAAAACTTTCCTCTGCTCCCTGACTAATCACCTCCTCTACTACCTCAGCCTGAGTGGAACTTTCCAGGGCCAATTCTACTTTGCCTCTGGGGACGAAGCTGGTAGCCACATAGTTTTTTCCTTTGATGTATTGATTATAAACGCGCATGACATCCTCCGTGCTTACGGTCAGGATGTTTTGTATGTCCTGATTAATGAAGGCTGGATCATCAGCGAAAATGTTGTACTGCGCCAATTGGAACCCTTTGCCTAATACACTTGAGAGTCCATTGTAAAAACGAGTTTCCTGTCCGGCTTTGATTCGGTTCAGGTCCTTTTGGGAAATCCCTTCTTTTTCGAAGTTGGCAAAGGCTGTTTCAATGGAACTTAAGGCTTTGTCCAAATCCACTTCCGGGAAGGTACGAACACTCAATTGGGCTTGTCCTGCGAGTTCTGAAGAACGATTGTACATAAATACATCAGAGGTTAATTGATCTTTTTCCACCAATTGCTGATAGAGAGGCGCGGATTTACCCTGCGAAAGATAAGTGGCCAATACGGTCAGGGGATAGGAATCCGGGTGATACAATTCTACTGTGGGCCAGGTCAAGGTGAGTTCTGGCAAGCGGGCGAAATTGTCTTCATGATACAGTCGTACGGTTTCCTCCACTTTGCCCGCTCTTTTTGTTAAAGGACTAATCTTATCACCTGTAGGAATTTCGTCAAAGTACTTATGTACCCATGCTTTCGCCTGCTCTACCTCAAAATCTCCCGAAATGACCAAGGTCGTATTATTGGGGGAATACCATTTGACGAAAAACTCTTTTACATCCTCTACTGTGGCATTTTGTACATCTTCTAATGAACCGATAACCTGCCAGCTATAGGGATGGTCGGCAGGGTAGAGATGTTTGTCAATTACGTATTGGGTATGTCCATAGGGTTGATTGTCGATAACTTGTCTTTTCTCATTTTTTACGACTTGCTTTTCCTTGGCCAGGACGGGATTGGTTACGGTATTGATAAACCAGCCCAGTTTGTCGGCTTCTGCCCAGATCATTTTTTCCAGGGCATCTTTGGGTACCGTCTGGAAATAATTGGTGCGATCCCGGGAAGTCGAACCATTGGCTCCTGAGCCTCCGATGCGTGCACTCATTTTATCCAGGCCTCCTTTGCCCAGATTTTCAGATTCGAGAAATAAAAGGTGCTCAAATAAGTGGGCGAAACCCGTCCTTCCTTCTTTCTCCCTTGCTGAGCCGACATGTGTAGTAAGGGCCACTGCTACCACGGGATCAGATCTATCTATATGCATGACCACTTCCAGGCCATTTTCTAACTGGAATTTTTCGAAGGTAATGTTGAAGTCTGCATCGGATTTCTGACTTTTAGGAAGAGAACATGCGATGAGCAAAAGGCTTAGGGAAAAAGCAAGTATTCGGGATTTCATAAGAAGGGTTTTATTGTGTTGCTGTGAAAGCTATTTCAAAGGTTACACAAAGATCGATGGGATTGTATTTGGTTCAACGATTTTATCCTTTGAGTGGTAGATTTCGATTATGACTCCTGGTGAAATGGGATGCCAGATGCGCCTCTATTCTTCAAGTTTATTGATTTGTCTATATTGAGGCTTGAATTATCCCAGCTTGCTTGGAAACTACTATGAAATATTTTAAACCTCTACTGGTCTTTATTTTTGGCTTTTTGATTTTAGTCTTCAGCGACTCCTTCCAGCAGCAATCACTCATCAATTGTATTGCTCAATTAGTTTTGTTTGGGCTGGTGGTTTGTTGGCCGATTTGGAAGACAGGTAGATTATGCTATGTAGACATTGGTTGGCCCTGGGGCTTGGTTTGTATAGGGATCGTAACGCTAATTTTTGGAGAGGGATATGCTTTGCGGGTGAACGTCATCGGCGCTATTTATATCTTCATCGGAGCACGTATGGGATTAGGAGCGCTGCATTTGTGGAGGAAAGGCTATATGAAAAAAGAATTTCCCCGCTATCAATATCAGCGAGGTCGTTGGGAAAGAGCGGGCAAAACGAATGTACTCCTGGCGATGCAGGTAGATGCTTTGGCGCAAGGCTTCGCGAATGCCTCCGTTTTGGCTATGCCGGCCTTTATCATTGCGGCTAATCCCAATACGGTTATCTCTACTTTTGAGATCATAGGCTTGATTGTTTGGGTGCTGGCATATCTAATGGAAACGGTGGCCGATGCCCAGAAATTAAACTTCTTGCGTAAGATGTCTTCTCAGGGCAAAAAGAACCAGGTCTGCAATGTGGGTTTATGGAAGTACACCAGGCATCCCAATTATTTTGCCGAATGGATGGTGTGGAATGGACTGGTGATAGCGGCTTTTCCTTCCTGGCTAACTCTTCAATCTGAGGAGTCTTTGCTGATCTGGATTTTGTTGGGATTGGGATTGCTTTTTGTCTCGAGAATCATGTACCTCTCATTGGTCTATTTAACCGGAGCGGTTCCTTCTGAATATTATTCCTTACAGAAACGCCCCGGCTATGCCGAGTATCAGAAGAAAGTAAATATGTTTTTTCCGGGATTGCCGAAGTAGATTGAAAGCTACCAGGGGCCGTCTTGTTTTACCTGATAAAAGCTTTGGCCGTCAAAGCGGTACAGTCCCTGCCCGGTTCCCCACCACATATTTCCTTCTTGGTCCTGGTACATGCTTTGGACACAACAATTGAGGCCATCCTCCACCGTAAATACCTGAAATGCTTTGGGATTGGAAAGCGGAAGGGCTGGATTAAATCTTGTCGTGCTGCCTCGGGCTGTGATCCAGATAATACCTGATTTCTCGATGAGCATGCCCCAGATTTCCGTTCCCCCAATCCCATCTTCATTAGTAATATTGGTGAAGTTACTTCCATCATATCGGGTGATGCCTGCTTTCATCGTAAACCAGATATTTCCCTCTTTATCCTCTGCCATTCCTCCAGCATAACTATCGCCCAAACCATCTTGCTCAGTTATTTGCTTAATGTCTTTGCCATCATAGCGAAAGACTCCCTGAGTTGCTGAAGCAAACCAGATGTTTCCCTTGCTGTCCTCCATGATAGCTTTTGAATTGATCTCAGGAAGTAGAGAAAAGGAGGTAAAGCTTGGTTTATCTGTATTTTCTGTAGAGGGAATATATTGGAAAATGCCACTACTTGTACCTATCCAGACTTTCCCTGCTTTATCTACGAGGATACACTGCCGACTGATATTGGGATTGCTTAGTCCGTCTTTTTCAGTATAGTTGCTAAAAGTTTTTCCGTCATACTTAACTGCTCCATAGTTTGTCCCAAACCAGATATTTCCCTGCTGATCTTCAGCAATAGCATGGACGCTGTTGCCTGATTCTGTTTCTACCGCATCATTGCCTGCAAAGAACTCCTCTTTGCTAAAATATCGAAGGCTTTTACCGTCATACCTTGCCACACTTTGGCCTGCCGGACCGAACCAGTACTGTCCTTTTGAATCTTGAAAAATACATCGGATGTATTGACTTACAAGATTAGAGTCATTGTAAGGATTGTGGGTAGGATTCTTTGGGGGAGGAGTTCCTATGATTTCCGGTACAGGTTTTCTCGTAGGAGGAGTCTCCTGATTCGAAGTCGAATTTATTTGGCCATTGCAAGCATTGAGTAAAATCGTGCCCAAAAGCAATAAGGGACCTAGCTTGTGGAAAAAGGAGTTTTTCATTTTTCGCTATTCATTTTTGTAGCTAGCTTTTCTCTGTATTTTTTCTCTACTATATCTGCAAACGCTGCTTTGTCATTGCGCAACAATTTCATTTCTTTTCCATTCTGGATAGCTGGATGGATTTCTCTTAAATGATTGTCGCTCCAAATAGCAAGTTCTAAGAGTATGGGGGTCAATGCCAATCCTTTTTCTGTTAAGAAATAGAGGTTTGTCTTTTTATTATCCGGGGGCTTTGTCTTTATAATTATTCCTACTTCTTCCAGGAGCTTGAGTCGGCTTGAAAGAATATTGCTGGCTACTGCTTCCTCACTTTCAATAAAGTCCTTGAAGGTTTCCGCATCTTCCAGTAGCATCTGCTTTACAATTACCAACATCCATTTGTCTCCCAAGACGTCAAGCGCTGAGGTAAAGGGGCAGTCGCAGCGAAATTTGACATTCATATTAAACGTATATTAAAATTACTTGCAATCTGCAATTAATTTTTGTTTTTGCTTGCAGATTAAAAGTAATCCGCATAAATTTGCTTGCAAATCAAAAGTAAAAATTTTTCAAGTATGCGACAAATATTTTCAATCCTGATACTTACTGGTTTAATCGCAGCCTGTAGTTCAAATAAAACCACCAGCGATGCAAATCAACAATCTAAATCTTCAACAATGAGTAAAAAAGAAACTGTAGGCACATTTTTAGGTGCAGCAATCCAAAACAATCCTGAAAAACTGCGTGAGTTGGCGAATGCCGACTATATTCAGCATAATCCCTTTATCCCTACGGGTTTAGGGCCTTTTATAGAAATGTTGCCCGTTTTGCAAGAAAATGGAACTAGTGCCGAGAATATCCGCATGTTTCAGGATGGTAATTATGTGTTTATGCATAATGTTTGGAAGAATGCAAAACCCTTTGGTGCTGATGAAATGGTCTCCTTTGATATCATTCGCTTAGATGAGCAAGGTAAAGTTGCAGAGCACTGGGATGCTATGACTGCCTTGGTAAAGGAAACTGCCAGTGGAAGAACCCAAACGGACGGTCCTAGCGTTGCGAAGGATTTAGATAAAACGGCGGAGAATAAAGTACTGGCCAAGGCTATGGTAGAGGATATCCTGATGGGTAAAAATCCGGATAAGATTACCGATTATATCAGTGCTGAGCAATACGATCAGCATAATCCAGGTATTAAGGATGGCTTGAAAGGCATAGTAGAAGCCGTAGAATATCTTACTGCTCAAAACAATATGTTTACCTATACCAAGATTCATAAGGTATTGGGAGAAGGAGACTTTGTACTTACAGTAAGTGAAGGCATATGGAATGGCAAGCAGCAAGTGTTTTACGATTTGCTTCGATTTGAAAACGGGAAAGCGGTTGAGCATTGGGATGTCATCCAGGAAATTCCTACCGAAGGCTTAGCAAATGAGAATGGAATGTTTGGCTTTTAGTCAAGTTTAGATTTCCTTCTGAAAATCCAGTATACCTTCGAGAGAGGGATGCTGGATTTTTTTATCCTATTTGGAGTATTGATTGGTAATTTTTTGAGATGAAGCCTTGCTATTATTTATTTCTTTTTCCTAAAAGTTATTCCTGCGAAATCAAGTAGGTGGTAATCTTCATCTTCGGAAAAGCTGAGCGTCATGGCATAGCCCGACATGAGGCCTGCTGTTTTGCCGTATTTCCTGGAGATGATATCGATGGGTAAAGGGAATTGCATTCCTCCTATTGCATGTATAACTGCTATGAGCACCTTATCATCTGTAAGCTTGAGTTCGATGCTTTTGAATTTCATATCTCCTGCGATCATTTGGTAGCCATAATGCTCATAGTCTCCGATTTTATCCTCCCAGACTTCATCGGTCATAGGCTTTAATTTATACCCCAGCACCTGCTCCTTATCATTTTGTTTCACAATCAGGCAGGGGAAGGACGCCACATCTTTGAAATAATACCGAGTATCGGGTATCTCTTTTCCTTTACTATCTATGGGAATAAATATACTCGGACTGATAGGCATAAGGCTGAAGGTTTCATTGTTCTTCCTGATTTTTAAACTGTCCCCTTCCAGAAAAACCCTTGAATAAGATACCGTTTCTGAATAGTTGCCTACATACTTCTGCAATTCTTTTCTGGATAAATGAATAGCCTCCTGAGTAGCTTGCTTTTCTTCTTTTATGAGTGCCCGAGGAAACACATCAGCGATTTCTAATCCAAAATCTTCCAGAAGATTGTAGCCGGCATTTTCTGCCATGTTTCGCCCCTTCGGAGAATTAGTCAGAACCACAATGGCTGCTTTGTCTTTGGGGAAAACCATCAAGTGGGCAAAGGCGTAACCCGCAGAACCGCTATGATTGGCTGCAAGGCCTTTCTCATTGTGAAATACATACCAGCCCAGGCCTCGCTTATTTTTATCGATTACATACTCTGCTCCTCCATTTTGGATAGAAAAGACCTCTTTCATGGTGGAGCTTTGGAGGATAGCGGGCGATTGGGCATGGTAGGAATTTATGATCCCTTTGGCCCAAAGAGCCATATCATGAGCACTGGAATAAATACCGCCAGAAGCAATGTCTCGCAAAGGATATTCTTTGATCTGTTTCCCATTTCTATCGTAGATGTTAGTCCTGTTTTTCAGGGAATCCATGTAGAAGCCTGTTTGACGCATGCCTAAGGGCTGAAAGATATTTTCATGGACATAGTCTGCATAATCTAGCCCACTTACCTCTTTGATGATATGTCCCAGGATATTGTAGCCTGGATTGGCGTATAAACCCATTCGCCCGGGCGGATACATCAGGTAAGTATCATTGATAAAGCCCACTACATCCGTATACTTTCCAGAATTCATATCACTATTCTTAAAAATATCTGCCTGCAATCCGGCAGAATGGGTGATCAGGTGTTTGACTGTTACTTCGCTATTGTCTCCAAAGGGATTTTTGGGATTGAATTGGGGTAAGTATTTCTGAACAGGCTGGTTGATGTCCAGTAAACCCTGCTCATGAAGTTGCATGGCACAGAGGGCCGTAATAGGTTTGGTAACAGAGCCAATATGAACGAGGGTATTTTTGGTCATGGGGACCTCATTTTCTCTATCCGCAAATCCGTAGCCTTTTTCCCAAACGATGGCGTCCCCCACAATAAGAGCAGCACTGACTCCAATGATTCCATTGGCTTCGATTTTTTCTTCAATAAAGTCCCGGGTTTTGCTAATGAGTTTGCCGGCCAAATCGGTTTGGGCTTTCCCCATACATCCAAAACAGATCATGCAAAGGAGGACTAGTGCTTTCTTCATAATAGTGGTAATAGTTTTAGATCAGGTATAGGGATGACGATTCAGGAGGAAGAATGTTACTTGACTAATGACTAGAAATAGTAGGGAGCAATTTTCATCTGTAAAAAAAATAAAGGCAGTATGAGAGCAAAGCCCATACTGCCTGTAAAAATCATCTTAGTTCTGCCTTAGGGGAAAATCTCTTGCATCACTCCTTTGAAGATATTTTCCTGAGAAGTACTGGCTTCCTCATTTCCGGCACTATTCATCAAAAGCACATAGCTCAAATCCTCCTCCGGGAAATAGAGCGCGATGGTGATAAAACCATCTATTCCTCCTGTATGTCCCACCGCTGAACCATAAGCCGTATTGAATCTTTCTATGCCAAAACCATTTTCATTTTGCCCGTAAAGATCATCTTCTACTATCCAATCAGCAGGTAAATCAAACCAATTGGTCATTTCAGCCAGAGAGGAAGAGGAAATTAGATTTCCTTTCATTATTTCTTCGAAGAAAGTGGCGAGGTCAAAAGCATTGATGGCAACTCCTCCATCTCCTCCTATACCCAATTCGTCATTGTATAAAAATTCACTTTCCACATGTTGACCATTTCCATAAATATCTGCATAGCCTTTAACTGTTCCCGCTGGTATCGTCTGGTCTTCGCTATAATAAGCAGAGCTTAGGCCCAAAGGTGTGAAGACTTCCTGTTGATATACTTGCTCGAAACTTAGTCCACTTGCCTTTTCCAGGATCATGGCCAGTAGGAGGAAGTTTGTATTAGAATAGTAATAACTTTCTCCCACTTCATTTAAGGCATTTACCCCATAGATATAAGTCAATACCTCTTCTTTGGTGAAATTATTGGTGATTCTGTTGATCCTGTCCAATTCAAATTGGAAGGTGTAAAAATCAGGGATGCCACTCGTATGTGCAAGGAGGTGCTTGATTTTGGCTTGATCTGCATTTGCTACATTATCTACGACAGAAGCATCCAACCATTGACTGATGGGATCATCGAGGGATAAGACTCCTTTATCAATGTATCGATAGGTGGCTGCGGAGGTAAAGACTTTGCTAATACTCGCAATGAGAAAAGTATTGCAACTGGCCATATCGATATTAGATGCGATATCTGCCTTTCCATCAGCTCCAACCCAAAGACCGTCTTTGTCTTTAACCAATAAAACTGCTCCCACCATGCCATTCTTCCTGTTGTTTTCAAGAATGCTTTGATAAATCACCGACTTTGGATGTATCGAACTACTATCCTGGCTTCCTACATTGCAACTGTAAGTGGATGCTGGCAATACTTCATTCGTCTCACAAGAGGTGAAGCTGAGGAGGGAGATGAGGGTTATGGGGATCAGCAAAAGGATGTTATCTACTTTCATTGTTTTAGAGCTTAATTTGAACACCGACTTTTAATAAAGAATGAGGAATGACCGGGATGCCATTGGCGAAGGGAGTTTCCAGCATGAGTTCCTGTCTGATGAAGGGCTGAATGTTACTTTGGGTTAAAAAAGTTAGCCCAATACCCAGGTTTGCATAGAGATGTGATCTACCGGCCTGATTGATAGTTTCGAAGTCTCCTGCTTCATTTTGTTCGTATAGCTCTCCGGGATAAAAGGAGTGCAAATACCCCAGGCCCATCGGAACATCCAGACTCATTTTGCCCCCGAATAATTTTTGGGAATATTGGTATTCACCACCCAGATAAATGGCATTTTCTAGTCTTTCATGATGGAAAAAGCCCGCCTTTACATTCAGGTACCGAATGCTATGGGTTCTTTCATTTTTTTTCAAGCTTCCACTGATCTCAAAGCCAGGATGAATAGGACTGTAATTGCTAAATGGCAATCCTATGGCTTCTGAATTGAGGGATAGGGAAAGCTGTTGTAATCCTTGGGAATATCCGTTTGTCAAAAATGGGAGAATGAGAATAAAGAGAACAATCTTTCTAATCATGTAAACATAAATTTTAGCGTGTCTATGCTTAGCTATATCTGTGTTTGTTGGATTAGACTAAGCAGGAAAAATGGGACGAACTCAAACAGTCCTTGTGTCCATACATTGACAAGATTAGGCAGGAAATAGGCATTGGGAGTCCTGAATACAGGAAAGTGCAGAAATCAGGACGTTTTTTTGCGGAATTTGGCGGGCGTTTCTCCTGTAACTTTTTTAAAGGCGGCGTAAAAGGCAGACTTAGATTTAAAACCTGCTTCAAGTCCTATCGAGAGGGTGGTGTAATTGTTAAAATCAGGGTCTATAAACATGGCCTTTGCTTCCTCCACCCTAAATTCATTTATCCAAATGGGGAAATTCTTTTGGGTAGCGCCTTTGATGATTTTGGAAACATAGCCTGTACTCATATCGATTCGTTTGGCAATATCATCTATCCCCAAATCTTCATTTCGATAGAGAGATTCAGCTACGATTAGGTGGTTGATTTTTTTGAAGTGGCTGCTTATCACTTCTGTATTTATTTTTTGTTTACCACTGTTTGTTTTTTGATGGCCGTGCGCTTCTCCTGCTTGAAAAGCTACGCTTATCCTTTCGACTTCAGGATTCTTTTGAAGGCTTTTCTCTTGCAACTTTAAGTTGATATTTTTCCGGTCATCGATGAGCTTTAGGTTGACGATTCCATTATAGATGAGCCAAAACATCCAAAAAGAAATACTCAAGTAAAGCGACAGAACCAGACTTGACAATGCGGAACTTATCAGGTAAGCGCTGAAGGTTAGGAATAACCAGGCAAGCAATAAAATGATGGTGGATAGCCATACTTTGTGGATCCAATTCTTTTTGTCTGCGTCGCCTTCGTAGGCCTTTATCAGTTGATAAGATTTATAGCCTAAATACAAACTAAAGAAGATCATTGCCAGGGTCTCGATTTCATAGAATATCTGGATAGCGAAATTCTCAGAAACCATATCCGGGGTATAGAACTGAACCAGGATGAGGTTGAAAAGGGTGTCTATGAAAAAGGGTAGGAACAGATATTTGTTTTGATATATCCCTTTGCTTGAATTTTGGGTAGAAATGCTAAAAAAGTAGTAGAGTGGGATATATACCAGAAAACCGAGCTCGAGGTCATGCACGAAGAATTCTACTACTAAAGAAGAGGGATTGTATTCGCTTGCCAGGACGTCTGTGATACAAATGACAGATAGTAGCATTAAGGCGATGGCTAGCCAGGTATTAGCTTCAGATTTATAATACTTTGAGCTTAGAATAAAGAAGGCTAATAATATGCCTTGCCCCAAAGCGACTGATAGTATATACTGAGATTCAATCAATATCTGCAGATTTATTTTTTACTGGCACCTGAAGTTAATACGATTTAATTCATCTTAGATCGACTTAACAAGGAGCTTTGATTTCGAATTTAACAGGCTCAAAGCACTTCAGCTAAGCCTGATTTTACCTAAGGACAAATAGTTAGGAATAAAATTGCGCATGGATAGGCATATAAGGTAGTATTAGATGTGTTTTATGATATAAGTCGGAACACTATTTTCGTGCTAAATGGCAAAATTCATCAAGAGAGCTTTCAGACTCCTGATGAATTTTGCTTTATTTTTTGGATACCACAGCTTTTAAAGCAGGGGTATTCCCTATTTATTTTTCATTTTTCCTATTCTGGTATCAAGGCTTGCCTTCATTTTGTCTATGGCGTCACTCAGTGCCTTTTCCTTTGTAGCATTTTTGCTAGTTACCAAAACTGGCTGGATACCTTCTAGTCGGGCTTCCATTTTACATTGGATGTCATCAGCTCCGCCTTTATCAGCATTTTGATCGGAAAGATGTACTTCGACGCGTGTGATTTTGTCTACAAAACGTTTGAGGGAACTTCTTAGTTTTTCGGATACGAATGCTTCGAGATTCTCTGTGCCTTTGATGTTCTTGTCAGTATTCAACTGGATCTTCATAAAATTTATTTGTTATTCTTGCTTTACCACTAGAAGTATGAATATAATCCTTTTACGTTCCCCCGGAAAAAATGATTGTGTTCTGCTTTTATTTTTCCTCGAAGCTAGAGGGAAGACTTGTGTTTATTTAGATGTTTTTTGACAATAGTTCTGACTAAAGATCCACCACAATTCCCCTGAGCTTCTGCCAGCGAAGGGTATCCCTGGGCCAGCTGTAGGACACAATACTGTCATTGATCGTTCGAATGGTATCCAAAGGTGTCTGCCAGGTGGATACATAGGCTTTGTTTACGGGCAGCTCGACCCAGATTTCAAATTCGGATAAGGCCTGACATCCGGGATAGGCCATCCTTCCGGCAGAGCGAGAAGTATCTACTTTGATGCTTGCGGTTTCTTCTGCTAAAACGGGTTCGAAATGCTGATAGGAAAGACGAGTTACGTCCTCATCGGGATAATAGGTATAGGTAGTAAAGTTGACGATTCGTAAATCTTTTCCGGATTCATTGAGGAAATGGTAGACGATGGGAAATCCGATTCCCTCAGGTTCGATGGCTTCTTCTTCGCAGGCTTGCATTCCGATCGCAGCCAGAAAAACAAGCAGGAAGAGTGGATAGAATTTGTGTTTGATTGTTCTCACTCTATTTGGGATTATTGCAGGGTGTTGATAGTATAAACCCCTATTTGCCCAAACAGTTTTAGGCCAAGCTGATTTTACCCATCTGCGCTTAGCTTGAAAAAGGAGACTCTAGGCTTCAAAGGCTGACATCCCGGCCTTAATCCAAGAGCCTGGATCTCTAGCACATACTTGAGAAGGCTAGAGGTCCCGGACACCTTACAGGTTCCGGGATGACAAATGTTTTTTTAAGGACTAATTCAATGAGTACTTATGCCTTCAATAAAGTCGAGAAGTCTTCCTTATTATGATAGACCAGGGCTAAACTGAGCAATAAGCAAAATGCCGCAGGTCCAATGCCCGGCAGATCATGGAAGGCATGAAAGAGGGTGGCATTAAACATAATTGCTGTAATGAAGGTCAGAGCCAGAGGAACGAATCTATTTGCTAGGAGTGCGATTCCTCCTAGCAGTTCCAGCAGCCCAATAAGCTTTAAAAAGCCTGAAGAGATATATATCCCCATGAGCTGGCCGCCATCCCCGGGAGGATTGGGGATTTCGATGTAGACCAAAAATTTATTTAGGCCGATGATCGCCATAAATAGGCCTAATAGAATGCGAACGATCATCCATACAGTATTTTTCATAATCATTTGGTTTAGTGAGATTTAGGAGGAATCATCCATACAACCGCCTTGGCAAGCTATGTATGCTGCTTACACAAAGCGGCTTATGGATGAATGTTTGTTAACAGGAATTCAATATTAGTTGGAAAGCCAGGCCAGGCAATATTCAGCAACTTCTTCCCAGCCCGGGGACCCACAGATAAAATGGTCCTTGCCTTCAAAGTATTTTGTGTCGACAATGCTTTTCTTGTCTGAGTACTTTTTGACGGTCTTTCTGAGAAGAACATTTGGTACAATGATATCCTCTAAACCTCCTACAAATAGCATAGGAACATGGGGCTTTTGGGTGTCGATTTTAGCTATTTTCTTGAGTGTAGCTCTGGGCGTTTGTCGGCTTTCAGGTACGGCAAATTCTTCAAATAAGCGATCTGATTGTTCCTTGCTCTGGGTATTGGCAATGGCGAAATGAAACCACTTTTTGTATTTCTCTTCTTCAGGATTGTAGATGGAATTTCCTTTAAAGGGACTGATCACCGGATTATTGGCTTTGAGGAAGCTGCCTTTGAAGGTACTTACTCCTTTAGGTGGCGCACTGCTGATGAGGATGGCTGCTTCTGCTTTGCCAGCCTCTACCAGCTTTTGAGCGGTAAGCCCTCCAAAAGAATGCCCGATCAAAATGGGTTTTTCATCCAGACCCTCAATCAGT
>JBCBRM010000015.1:0-143755 GCA_039819665.1 Bacteroidota bacterium | reverse complement strand
CTTCAAGGTAATTCGAGAGCAAGAAAGGGCTTGAAGGACTTTTGTATATAGTCTTCGGTCCACCTTTCTCACAAACTTATACATATCCAGAAGATCTACTTCAAATCCTCCTCCCGTCCGCAAAGGAAGATTATGAACCCTAAAACGCCTTCCCAGATTATCTTCAGCTTTTGGCAGTCTGAAAGTCATAAGATCGTTAGGATCGTGGAAAGCAATTACCTCCATGTCAAATTTGTCGAGCTTTGACCGTAAAGAAGCTTGTCTCAATCCATGCCAAACTTGCTTTTGGAATGCCTGCGTCCTGTTTTCAGAAGCTAGTTCTTTTAAGCCGATCATGGGAATCTGATTGGTCAACATATACCAACAGATCGTCTTTTTGATGATATTACCTGTGTTTTCAAAGCTATTGATGTCTGGATTGGTTCTTTGCAAAGTTTGGGTAATATGTTCGTACAATACCTTGCTTCCAAGACTTCCGCTAATGAAAAATACATTCCTTTTCTCCGTGGAGTCCATGAGCCAGATTTCCCGCATCCCTGCATTTACAGCATCACTAATCTCATTTAAAAAGAATCCATCTCCAAGTGCCAGGTTTACATCTACAAATCCATCTATAATTACCTTATCTTTTAAGGTCTTGTGCACAAACCCTCTTTGATAACCCGGGATATTCTTGGCTTCTTTCCGGGCCAATTCATCCAGATCAAATAGTTGCTGTTTGATTTTCCGGCTAATAGGAGACCAGTGAACGATAACAAAAATCAGAGAATCGCCTTCACTATTTTGATAAAGGAGTTTTCTTATTCCATATTTTATTTTTCCATTGGTTTCAGGAAGAGGCCTTAGGTTCTGTGGGATTAGGGTATCTGTATTACTACCATTAGGGCTCAAGGAAATAATCTGATGGTTGGGGACAAATCCTAATTTCTTTGCCAATTCCGCTGCCATTGGGTCAAAATGATTCGGAGTCTTATTGGCCATGCCATGCACTGTCAGGACGAAAGTTTTCCTGATAGATTCATCATCAATTACATGCTTCAAGCCTCCTATCTGTAGATCATCGGTAGGCCTACTGTAGGGCAGTTCGACTGCCCGCGTCACACCACTCACTTTTAGCAGAACATTGAGGACTCTTCGGATACTAACCTTCTTTTCTTTCAATAATTCTTTATCGTATTTCCAATTTAGCTCGTCAAATTCTGTTATGAATTTATCCGTTTTATCCTCTATTTTAGGCTCCTTTGACTCCTGGGAAGGAGGTTCTTCTTCGGGAAACTCTCTGTCTGAACCCTGAACAATGTATTTCCAGATATCTGTATTTGCTTTGGCAAATTCACTCGGGCCGTCCAAACCGAATCCGATATTTATCCTTTTCGAATCTCCAATCATACCCAATACATTGTCCTTGGTATCTCCTAGTGGCAACCTTACGATATAATTGTCTTTTAATCTTTTGGCATCTATGCTCCATTGAGTAGTATGGGTAATAGGGATATTGATGTATTTTTCTTTTGTAAGCTTGATTCTTGCAAAGGAAGATGCTGGAATTTGGAAACCCAGGATATCATTTGGATCATAAAAGGAAACGATCTTCAAATCGGGATTTTCAACGGAATTTATGAGTGATTCCAACTGATCCAGAACTTTATCCTTGATTTTAATGTCCTTGGAAAATTCATCTATGGTATAATCCAGGATGCTTGAAAATACCAGCTGATTATTAAGCATAAATATTTGCTGCAAACTCTTTCCCAATTCATTCCCCAGATTAATTTCTTCTGTCAGTTTTTTGCAGCGTCCTTCCAGACAGTTCTGTAAATCTTCTCTATTAAGAGTTTGCGATCTTGAGTTGCCTAGTTTATCGAGTTCCTTCAGGGTTGTTTCGATTTGATTGTCAAATAATACTGAATCCTGCACAATGACATCTGAGCTTTTCTCTATAAAACGCTTGAACTCGGATTTCACTTTTGTAAGATTATTGGAGCGTATTTCCTTTGAAAATCGCTCGTGAACTTTCAGCAGTTCTGAACTTTGATTTATCAAGGAGTTGAAAACGTTGATAACAATTTCGCTACCCATACTTCCTGTTATACAGAGTAGGGGATGCTTAGAGCCTTGATCCTTATATATGAGTCCCAGACTTTCCTGTACCGTATTATTTATTGCAGCTCTAAAGTCCTTTTGTCTGTAAAGGGCCATATCAGAGAAAATCTCTATCATATAAGACCTCTTTGCTTTATCAGCTAGATAAGTCCTAATTAGCGGATCTTCCGTTCCATTCAGATCATAATCAAATGAATATAAGGCTTGCTTAGCTGGTCGAGTAACAGAGGTCCAATTCGCCACGAAAAAATTTAATTTCTGTTGTTTCGGGCTTTCTTTTAGAAATTTCAATACTGCTATTTCCCCATACCCTAATAAGCTATCCTCAATGCCCGTTTCACTTTGGTGCAACTCAAGGGTATCAAATTTGAACTTTAATTCTTTTGTAACAGCTGCTATCAGGCTATTGTAATTGCTCCAATCTTTATCTCTCACACCTGGAACCATCAAGATATTTAGCTGTGCACTTCCCTTATTGGAAATAGAGTCAAAACTCAGATAATCTTTAATTCCATGAAAGGAGTTTCCCTCCTTCAGAATCTTTGGCTTATAGTGCACGGGAATCTCTCCTGCCAGTTTTAAATCATCCTTAAGGATTTTAACCATTGCTTTGTGAGGAGCACATGCATTTTGGCTAAGAAATATTATGGAAAGGATGAGAATAATATATGCCAAATGGCACTTTAGTGGTAATTTCATGATACTATGTGTTGTTTGCTTATATTTTTCCGAAGCTAGTACGTCAAATCGTATAGCAGAACTTTATTATTTTCAATAAAGACGTGGCCCAATGAAATTGGAATAAAAGGAGCGCATTCTTCAGAAGAAACGGGAATCGATATCTAAGGTAGACCTTCGCATTGAGGATTGATAGCAGATTTGTATCCAAAAAATTTATGGAGTAGGGGGGAGTTATGATTTAAGTCATTATCAAGTGGGATTAAGATAAGCTAAACTTGGTTTCTGTAGAATTAGTTTTGAGTGTGAATGCTTGCTTGAAAATATCTTAAATCCAAGAGTTGAACAAAACTGATGAAACATAGGAGGCTCATAGCTATATCATTTTTTCTAATTGGAACATTTGCTATGGTAGGTGGATTGTTTTGTTGGGGAAATGGTTGGATAGGTTCCCAATCAGACAATTTAAAAAAGCTGATTCCACTCGCAGATATAATAATTACAAGCCCCAGTTCACTTGTAGCGGGAATAGGGATTTTATTGGAGAAATGGTGGGGAACTATATTGGGATTATTATCTGTAGGGATGTATGTATTTGGTTCAGTTCAGGTGTACCTCCTGCTTTATTGGAACCTGCCAGAATTACCTCTGGAAATGGCTTTGCCCCCAATTTTTGGAATTGGGTTTTCAATTTTTTACATGATCTGGGTTTACAAGGCGGCTAATTAACTACTATTCTTTGGGGCTCCACTTGATTTGAAATTCAATTTCTTCTTCTTCCTCGCTCCGCTCATGTTCAATGTTGAGGGTTGCACGCTTTGGCACATATATTCTTTCTCCAGCGATTTGGATTTCAAAGCTCTCGTCATTCTCTATAGCGTCAGCTAAACGTCTCAATTTCGCCACAAATTCTGAATTGGTATAGGTTTTTTCGATATCTCTTTCTTCTTTCATTGATACTGCGGTTTGATGCTTTAAGGAATTAAAAAACGTATAACCTTATTTCTTCCATGATGTTTGGGCATTTATGAACAATCAGACAGTTTGAAAGTTTTTTTTATTGGAAGATAGCGATTTGAAACCATGTGGAAGGCGTTAACTTAACATAAGATAAATTATCACCCCGAAGGTCTTGCGCTGTCACGTGCCAAAATAGGTTGACAACTCTTATATTATGTTAATAAAAAAAATCACATGACCCTTCCTTAGATTAGTCTCTTTCTCAAACCTCTAATAAAACACAGCCACATTCTGTCTTCCGACCATCACAAGCTCTCCTTTATCGTTGTGGATATACATGTTCTGACTTGAATATCCTTCACGCGCATGTTCTGCATATACGCCCATCAGCCACCATCCTGAATCATTTGTAAGATCAGACTGAATTATATTAAACATCCAGCTCATAGAACTTATGGGTGCTAAACTCTTGAGCATGGGTAAAACCCCTGGAGGAGGCATATCTGCTAATGCAACTAAAGCGACTATGTCCTTTGCAGATGCATCTTTATGTTTTACCCATAATTCGAAGGAGGGATCATCTGCTCCTGAGAAAGGTCTACTTCCCCTTACAATACGAACATCAAAGTGTTGAGTAAATGCAGGCTGGCCCCCCACAGAGTCAGAGGGCGAACCATTTCCTTCAAAAAAAGAATCAGCAGATTCTGGGCCCTCAAGTTTCTCAGATTTATGAAAAACGGCATCTAATTTAGATGATCGGGCTGCACCAAAACTAAAGACACAACTAGTGATGAGGCCAGCTTCTCCCATGAGATCAGCTTGAACAAAAGCTACAGACTTGCCTTGTCGCAGAAGTTTGGTCTTTACAAAAACCTCCTTACTAGCAGGACCAATGAAATTTACATTTACAGATCGCAAAGGAGGCAAATTTTCAAATTGCTTCTTTACTCCATCCAGACAGAGCGCTGTGGATAATCCCCCATAAATGGCGCGTCCCTGCATCCAGCTTTCATCTAATACATATATTTGACTATTGTCCTCTACGAGTTGGCTGGTTTGGAAAATTTCGTGAAAAGATTTCATTATGTGATAAAAAGGAAGTTCTTTTTGTTAAAGGTAACACTGTTGGTTCCATATTCTAAGAATAGGAATAGAATTTTGTCTTTCTCCCTATTTCGAGAAAAAGGGGAAAAATCGTATAGCCCAAAGCCAGCCATATGTTTCCCCTTTTCCATATAGACTCTGCAGGCCAGTGCTTGGCTTGTTGGTATTTGATTTAAGTAGGCTAGCTAGATTTAGGTCAACACATAATTGACACAGTGAGCAAAGCCGAACTATTTGATTCTTATTTAGAGGAAATAAAGAGAAACTTTCCTTAGCTATATGCTTCAATCAAGCCAAATTGCCAAAGGTGGTATCGACAATGCTGATAATGAAATAGTTCAATCTCCTCAAAAGTCAGGCTTCCCATCATGTGATTGAAGGGAACAAAATCTGGGTTAGCTTCAAAGAAATCGTAAAAACGCTTTACCGCAATAGGAATCTGTTTTAAGGCCTCTTCCAAAGATGAATATTTTAAGTCTCCTACTTTGGCGTCATCTTTTGGGAAGTGCTTGAAAATAGCACCATTGGCTATAAATTGTTTAAATCTAAGTTGGCCTTTGGTAGGCGATTCGGGTGGTTCTCCATAGTGCTTCACGCTAGATTTGATGATCCAAGTCAAGTGTTCGACCATGTGCTGTGGAGTCATTACCCCGAAAGAGGGCTTGGTGTCTGCCCCTAGTTTTTGTAAGAGTGTAGTTAATTCTGTAGCGAGAAAGTCTTTACGGGTAGCGGTTGTCATCTTATAATCTTTCTTTCAAGATAAAGCAATAAACTTCTCAGGGGATTAAACCAGTTTAAAAACTCTTTTGCCTCTATTATTTGCTCTTTACCAGCGAATATTTCTCTTTGTAGTATTCAATTATGGGAGGAAAAGGACCAAATTTATGTTGCTCGGGTGAAAAATTGTCCGTCCAGGGACCATAAGGTGTTGACACCGGCTTTAAGGTTTTATCGGGAAAGTCTACCTCCAGATTCTTTTTGTTCGGCCTTTCGAAGGTATTTATGTAGGCTGCAACATGATAGGCCTCTTCATCTGTTAGAATAGGATTATCATAGGTAGCACCAAAAGGCATATTGGCTTTAATAAATTGGGCTGAAGTCAGTACTCGATTCATTCCCGCCCCATTATTATAAGAGTCTGGGCCTCCAATAGGAGGATAGAGATAACCGCTAAACTCTGCTCCGGGAATGGGAATTCCTTTTCCATCCGATTGATGGCAGACAATACAATGTCTTTGGTACACTTGTTTCCCTATACTGGTATCAGCCTTAAAGTCGGGAATCTCTACAGAAACATAGCCTTTGTATTTCTGTTCTTCGACTTCCGGAACTTCTTCACTTAACCATTTCATATAAGCTATCATGGCTTGCATTTCGGGGCTTTTTTCATCCATCATTCTTCCATTCATACTTCTCTCCATGCATCCGTTGATGCGCTCCTCCAGACTTCCTATTTTGTTTTCCCTGCCTCTAAACTGTGGAAATCTATTATAAACTCCTACGAAAGATCCAGCACCAATTTTTCTCCCTCCAGCTAAGTGGCAATTGTTACAACTTAGGTTGTTTCCCGCGAATCTCATCTTTTCATCCTTAGCCAAGGGTCCAATTTTCTCTGAAGTTTCTGTAATCAGGATATAGCCGTATTTGATTTTTGCTCCCTCCTCTCCTGCCGGTAAATCACCTTCTATGCTTTTAAGTTTCCAGGGAATTTCGCCTGCTGCTTCGCTATGTAATATGGAAGGGTATGAGGCATGAAGCATCCAAAAACTCATAATGCCCATCAAAAGACCACTTAGAAAATATAGCAGCTTATAGAAGTTGTTTCTCATAAATTGGAAATACTACACTTGGCAAATGAAAGACAATATGAGTCAGTTCAGTCTGAACTGACTCATATTGAAGATTAGAAACCTGATTATTATCCTCCTGCATATATATATCCACATCCCATTTCCTGAGCTCTTCCAAGCGCCCAGACCCCTGAAGGAACGGATTGCACTCCCGGAAGAATACCTGCGTCCCATTCAGCTTTTACCTCTTCGGGCTTCATATTCATAGTTTGAGCCATAACCCCACTATAAAAAGTCAATGCCAGATCGCATACACAAAACATTGCACCACGATCCTGCATCTTTTTTATCCCATCGATAACGGGTAGTGGGAAATCACCTTCTTTAGGTGTGTAATAGGGATTGCGAAGTGCAGGCTTTTGGGTGGTATTATCCTGGATTCCAAAGATTTCTCCAAATTTATACTTTGCCCAAAGTTCATCCTTCATGGCGAAAGGAATGGCATTATGTCTCAGTACACATAAGCCTGTCATATCGGAATCTTCAACTCCCGTTTGATTATTGGTCATGTAATATGCCCAGGTCCAGATGATGGGAAAGGCATCGTGAGGTTCAGGTCCGTCATAAGCGATTCTGTGGTCTCCTTTCAAACCTTTCTTTAGCCAATCTTCAGATTCGCCTATAAGAGCGGTATTGATGGGAGTGGCAGCCTGCATAATTGCTGGTAGGCTTCCCAAACTTGCCATTGTAGCTCCCGCAGCAATTTTGCCAAGAAATTGTCTTCTGTTTGCGTGTTTTTTGTCCATGTCTAAATAAATTTTTGTATAAAAATTAGCGTGATTAATCCTATTTAGATTTCGATTAAGAAAATCCAGTATGTGTTCCACAGATATCCTGAAGCAAATGATCAGGTATTGCAGAATATGATGAATAGCGTGTTATATGTTATGTATGAATTCACATAATTAATGTCATTAAAGAAAGCTGCGCTAAAATCAGAAGAATCTGACGTAGTGCGTCTTTAATTATTTAATGCGTACAGGAAAAGCGACGGAATTTGGCGTTTCTTAGGTTTAAATCTGGGAGATATATGGAGACGAACGATATGCCAAATTCCTGAAAGGACTTAAATTAATAGTCCTTTTTTGAAATATCTTAACAACCGAAATATAGATAAATTAATAGCGATAGACAAACATTCTTGTCGCTATTTAAAAATATATTCAAGCTTAGTTGAGAAGCCTTTAGCGACTTTATTTTATCAAAATAAGGAAGAAACTACTATCCCAGGATTAGATTTTTCAGAACAAATTCCTTTTTACTATTTATCTGGTTTAAATAGTCCTCTAGCGTCTGAGGCACTTCATAATCGGGCATGACTCCCCTACTCTTTATGTTCGGGTCGACATTGATTCTAAAATGAACTGTAGGAATGGAAATCTTTATCTTGGAATGAGGCAGTTTAATTTTAGTTGAATAGCCACTCACATTTCCCTCATAACCCCCGCCTGTTTCTTCTCCGACAAATATGGCTCTATTGGTCATCTTGAGCATGCTGGCAAACTCTGCTCCTCCGCTGAAAGTTACCCCTCCTATCAATGCATAGACATTCCCTTCGAAAATCAGATCAGCATTTGGTTTTGCAAAGCCTCGATCGGAAAAATAATCACTTTGTAGGCTGAAATCCCCTCTGAGAGCTCTTCCTTCATCCATTTTCCATTGATCAAAGGCTATTTCCTTTTTGCCGATATGCTTTTCCATAAAGCTGGGATAGGTAGAAACATAGGCGTATTTCTGGAAGGGCTTGCGGGTTAAGTAACTCATCAGGAGATTCTCATGCCCTTCTGTACCCCCACCATTGTCTTGAATATCCAGGATAAGGTGCTTGATTTGCTGCTCTTTTAGGATCTTAAATTTAGATTTGAGCCAAATTTCATACTCTTTTGAGTTCAATGAGAAGCTGTTTATTGCCAAGTAAGCAATGCTATCCCGAATGATTTCGAAATCAAAGTCTTTATGTCTGAGAACAGGAACTTTCCAATGGGCAAACTTTCTTTTTAATCGAGTTGCCTTGATGGGTGCCAGGCTGAGGCTTTGAATTTCCTCCGAATTTCTTTCCCGAAAGCTGATAGTAAACTTCTTTTTTGGTCCGAATCCGAGTCGATAAAAAAGAGGGAACTGCCAACTCAACCACTCATAGGAAGAAGTCCGATTAAAGCCGTCTGTAGGTATATAGAAAAGGGCTTCTTGCATGATCTCTTCCATGTTACGTCCGTTTATGGTCAATAACTCTGCGCCTTTTAAGAGCTCGATGGGCGCTTCGCCAAAATATTGACTGAGGTAGGCCTTACGCTCAAAAATTCGAATGGTCAGGGGAAAAAATTCCTCTTTCGTCCCCATTTTCAGGAGGGCAGATCCCGGCAATCGAGCCCATGTATGACCCTCATGCGTGAAGTATAAGAGTGCATTTATCTGTTTGAAGAAGTCCGGACGAGACATGGAGCCGAGTTCTGATCGCAAGCTGTCAACTTTTAATGCGAGTTCATCCGGAGCCAAATGAAGCTTAAATCCTTGGTGTTTTTCCTCGAGATTTGCCACTAAGTAGTCAAAATCGGCTAATATTTTCTCTTTGGACAGGATTTTTTGGGCGAAAAGCGGAAGCATAATAAAGGCCGCTATACTAAAGCAGAAGATTCTTTTCATTGTTTTAAAATCAAGTTTACTTAACAATGATAAGAAATAAAACTTCGTTAGAATTGCATAATATTGACTTTAGTTTTTCAAGAGCATTTTTTTGTAGCTATTAGGCGAAATACCGATAAACTTCTTGAAAGTCTTGGAAAAGTGGGCTTGATCAGCAAAGGAAAAGTCATAAGCTATGCCTGTGAGTTCGCTATCCGCACAGATTTGCTTTTTGGCTGCAAAGACTTTCTTCATCAAGACATAATTGATGGGAGACATCCCAAACTTTCGTCTGAATTCGCGAGAAAAATGGTATTTATCCATGTGTAAAAAACCTGCCAACATTTCCAGGCTCAATTTCCTATGTAAATGCCGTTCGATGTATAGGATAAGCTCAGACCATTTTGCATGTAGGGAAACGGGATGCACATTTTTTCCTGATTTTTCAGATCGATTAAGGAGTTGAAGGAATTCTACCAATGAATTTTCAAGCTGTTCTGCAAAAAGAGGCTGTATCAGGGCCTGTTTTATCTGTTCAAATCCCTCCAACAATTCAGCATCCCGATACACTCTCTGGTAAAAGCTACTTTTCTTTGCCTTTAGATAGTGATCTACAAGCTCCTGAGAGAGGTAAAGGGTATCAAAAGACAAGTCTTGCTCTCCGGATTCGATGGGATTTGCATGAATTTCGTAGGGATTGGTAAGAGAAATCGTACCTGCAGGAGAATAGATAGATCCTGTATCCATCTTGAGGGTTTCTACTCCGGATCGAATAAAGGAAATGCAAAAACTTTCATGATAATGCTCAGGAAATGCCTGAGATTGATTACGGATACTTAGGAGTTCCAGATTATCCATCGAAAGTAAGCCTGTCCTTTGTTCTTGCATGATCTATCTACATCTCTTCCATTTAACGGCAAAATACAGATCTCTGTTTTTGTAGGCTTGTATAATCTTGGCGAAAGAAATTTGATACCTACTGTCCTATTCCTTTCTCCATCAAAGTAATCATTTTCAAACGAGATTGCTCTACATTCTGGTACTCAAAGTGGTACACGATTTCTCTATGGTATCTGTCATATCCATAAGTGTTCCCAAACATTTCATCCATTATAGTTTCTCCGGAAGCATCAGCTTCACCAAGTGCTTTTCTAATCTCCCTCCTACCCGTCTCAAGCAGATAGGGTTTTAGAAGAAATTTCCCCTCTGCATCAGGACGGAGGAAAATAGTTTGTATGATTCGGTCTTTATTCAGCTTGAGCTCTAGTTCTCCGCTTTGCGTAGTAACATAGAAACTTTCTTCGGCCCCTTCGTCTAATTCCAATTCCCAGGCATTATTTTCTATCTCAAAGGGGCCAATGTGTTCAGCAACTTCGTCAAAAACTTTCCCGATAAGCTTTTCGATATCCATCTGGCTGTTCTCCTACAACATCTCTATCAACTGAATTTTATTCCCACAGGTATCCTCGAAAACAACAAGCTTTACCGTACCCATTTCAGTTGGTTTCATCTGAAAGGTAACTCCTTTTTCTATCAATCGATCATACTCTGCCTGCACATCATCTACCTCAAATTGTGTCCAGGGGATTCCAGCATCAAAAAGAGCTTTTTGAAATACTTTGGCTGGCTCAAAATGCAAGGGAGCGGGTTCAAGAAGTATTTCCGGCCCATCTGGCTGCTCTTTAGAAATTACCGTTAGCCATCGATTTCCATCTCCAAGTGGGATGTCTAGCTTCTTCACAAATCCTAAGGTTTCCGTATAAAATTCCAGGGCCTTTGCCTGATCCAATACAGGGACGCTTACTCCAGTGACTCTCATGTTGTATTGTTTTTTAAATTGAAAACCCAAGATCAGGATTTCCTATTTAAAAATCTTATCGAAAATTGCGCTTTTTGATAGACGGATGGACTGCAGCCGATCCTTTCTTTAAAGAGCTTGGAAAAAGAGGCGGGACTTTCGAAACCTATAGCATAACAGGTCTCTCCAATTTTGTGTCCTTGACGAAGTAGGCTTTTGGCTTTTTCTATGCGAAGCGAAATTTGGTACTGGTGAATGCTCTGCCCATAGTAACGCTTGAACAAGCGGAGCAGGTGATATTTTGACATGTAGGCAATATCCGAGAGGTGATCGAGATCGAGCTTTTGGTCATAATGTTGCCGAATGTATTTCCTAAGCAAAATGAGCCGATCTGTATGACTCTGATTGGGGTAACAGAGTGCCTTGATTTTTTGTAAATGTTGCTCGTAAAAAGTCATAGATCAGGATGAAACCCACATGATCATCCTAATCTACGATCTTTTTAGATTCTTTATATAAATGAAAACTCCTTATTGTTCGAATTCGTAGCTGACACGCATCCCCATTTCAATGCCTCCGCTTTCGATGGAGAGATTTCTAGGAAATGCTTTCCCTTCTTCATAAGGAATGAATTCAATTTCCCCTATCAATTCATCATCATCCGGAGCATCCGAATCATACCAGCGAATCAGGTAGCGAGATTCGGGAAAATCTATGTCAGCATTGATGGCTTCGAAAGGATAGAGTGTTCCGGTTTCAGCATCTTCAAAAATGGTATTTGCTGTGTAGATGACTTCATCTCCTTTCAACAATACAAAATACAAATCAGCACCGCTATTGCTATCCCAGTCATCATTGCGGGATCTGCTAGTCGGAAATCTGCTGATGTTCACTTCCTTAAGGAGCATTTTTGTTGGGACATCTTCTGTTCCACACTCAGCTCCCAGGAATCCAGGGGCACAATTACAATCACCATTTATACAAATGCCATCATTTCTACAGACCGTATTGGCACAGGGATTTTGGCAAGAGGTAAGGGAGAAGATACTTAGTACTGCGATAAATATTGCGGATCTCATGAGTAAATGTATTTGTGTTATACGTTTGATTTTGTGGTTTCACACTAGCCTAGTGACACAAACAGATACTCAGGGCTGCTTATTAAGCTAGAATTTTTCGATTCAAGCTTTTATACAAAAATTCTCCAAATACCTGCCAGAGGGAGAAAGAGTAAAATTAGAGCAAGAAACCCACCCAGCATAAGCTGAAAGGTCTCCTCATTTCTTCGAAATCCTATAAACGTCAGCACGAGACCTATAATTCCCACAAAAGCCAAATTGTACTTATACCCATACATGATTACTTCTTTTACCCCAAAAAGTGCCTGAGTCTTTCCAGATGCATTTTGATAATCCTGAACAATCTTCATCTCAATAATAAAAAGAATGAAGTAAGACAGAATGCATATAAAGATTGTACTAAGACTAAATGGATTCTTTTTCATGTTTTAATGGTTTAGAGAAGGGACTTGGCAGATATTACGACAACGCCAGTAAGGAGTTTTTCATTAGATTGAAAGTATAAATCAATTTTTATGAGAAACTTACTTTCTACCCTACTGCTTATAATCAGCATTTTAGGGTACTTCTCCTTATCGTGTATAGCGCAGGACTTTGAAAAGTTAGAGGGATTTGAGGGGATTTATGTTCAGAGAGATGTAATGATACCAGCTTCAGACGGAATAAAGTTGGCTACTGATGTGTATAGAAAAGGACTTTTAGATAAACCTATGCCTGTCCTCCTACAAAGGACTCCTTATGGGAAAATGAGTGAGCGTTTTGTAAAGGTGATCACTCATTTGGCATCCAAAGGGTATGTAGTAGCCATTCAGGATTTACGAGGACGCTATGATTCCGAAGGAGAATTTCGAAAATACAATCCCCTGGAAGGATCAGATGGAGCTGCCACTGTGGAGTATCTGGCTAACCTTCCCTACTGTGATGGCAGGGTTGGTATGTGGGGCACTTCATATGGTGCCCATACGCAGGCGGATGCTTCCAAACTCAATCCCAAAGGCCTGAGTGCCATGATTCTCAATATGGGCGGCATGACCAATGCCTGGGATCATGCAGTTAGACAGGGAGGTGCCTTTGAATTGGGGCGAGAATTGACCTGGGCCTTCAAACAGATTCCCGCTGAAATTAAAGATCCGGTTGTCCAAAAGCATTTTGAAAAAGAACTGATCAATGACTGGTATATGGCCTGGCCCTTCCGAAAAGGCTTAAATCCCCTTTCCATTGCTCCCAATTTTGAAAATTATATCCTCGAAGAATTGACCCATTCGGATTATGATGAATTCTGGAAAGCTATGGGCATCAATTGGGAAGAGTATTATGAACAAACGGCAGATGTTCCCATGGTGCATGTAGGGGGTTGGTACGATATCTTTCTGCGGGGGACGATCCGAAATTTTCAGGTATTAGATAGCTTACAGGAAACTCCCAAGTGGTTGATCCTGGGTCCCTGGACGCATAGCGGAAATGGACGTACGTATGCCGGTGATGTGGATTTTGGGGAAAGTTCGGCCATTCCAGATTTTCGGGTGGAGTATCAGGGACGCTGGTTTGATCATTTGTTGTTGGGGAAAGATCAAACAGATTTGAAGACGGATCCCATACAGCTATTTATCATGGGTACGGGGGATGGGAGCAAAAATGAAGCAGCCAGGTTAAATCATGGAGGATACTGGCAGAGCTTTGAGAGCTGGCCGCCAGAAGAAATAGATTATCAGAGCTACTTTCTTGGTCAGGACGGAGAGCTCATTCAAAAGGAAGCTGAACATAAAGACGCATCCACTACCTTTACGTTTGATCCTTCTCATCCCGTTCCTACCCTGGGAGGCAATGTTTCTGCTCGTGTCAAGGACGGAGCCTTCAATCAAAGAGAGCGTGCGGATTTTATCGGAAGTCGACCACCTTATTTACCCTTGAAAGCCCGGGCAGATGTAGTTGTCTTTCAAACGAAGCCTTTGGAGGAAGAAATGAAAATTGTAGGTCCAATAGAACTGGAACTCTTTGTTTCCTCATCCGCAACTGATACAGATTTCACGGTAAAGCTGCTGGATGTATATCCACCTTCCGAGGATTTTCCGGAAGGATTTGATTTAAATCTCACGGATGGAATCGTCAGGATGAGTTACCGAAATGGGAGAATCAGCCGAGAACTCATAGAGCCTGGCAAAACCTATAAATTGAACATTGAGCTTTTCCCTACTGCCAATGTATTCAAGAAAGGACATCGTATTCGGGTCGATATTTCCAGTAGTAACTTTCCGCGCTGGGATGTAAATCCAAATACAGGAGAGCCTTTAGGAAAACATCGGAGGATGCTCAAGGCAGATAATACGATTTTTCATTCGCCTACATACCCTTCAAAAATAGTACTGCCTATACTAAAAGAATGATTTACCTCTGAGGTTCAAGACTCTCTGTACTGAATTTCTCGAAAACTAATTTCTTGAGCTTCTCCATTAAAGAAGTATATCCTTTCAACCCAATTTCCACGAGAGTCATAGGTGTATTGATAGCTCTTTTTTAAATCCAGTTCGCCTTCACGATCCAGGCGAATTTCCTCCAGCTTATTTCCATACTTATCCTTTTTATAGATCCAGCTTCCTTCAAATTTCTCTGACTCTCCATAGGATTTAAGTCCGCAGTCCTGTTTATTCTTTTTACAATCCATATCCCAACCCAGTCTAACATTTCCGGCCATATCATAATACCTTACCTTCTGTAAATCTTTATAACGACTGTACTTGTAGACTCTTCTTTCCGTAAATTCTTCTTGCACTTTCTTATAATACACCTCCTCTACTTCCCGCTTTTTATAATCATAGAAATATCTAGTTGCATTTATGATCGTTGAATCCGGCCTGAGTTTTTTCTCATGCACCAAATCTCCTTGATCATTATACTCAAACTCCCAAAGGACCATCAAGGCTCCGTTTCGATCTGTTCTCTTCCATTGGGTTTTATTGCCCCGCATATCGTATGTAAAAGACCAAAGATCGTAGAGCTCTCCTTTGGAGTTATAATGAGCCTTTTCCAGGATATTAGCATCTGCATCGTAGGTATATCTATGGGTCTTTGAAAGTTTGAACTTTTCACTTTTATCCAGCTTAAATGCCTTGGTAATATTGCCGTGGGAATCAAAATGATAGCTATTGGTTCGGTGATCTACGATGGCTTTTGCTGCTTCGATTTTGCCAGTTCCGGCATCTTTCTCTGCCACATATATACGTTGGCTTAGCATGAGGACATCGTTTTTCCTTAAGTCCTGAGCTTTGAAATCTGGCTGGTAAACAGGAAGGATAATCTCATGGGTAAAGCTCCGGCAGGAGGTTCCGAGGAAAAATACAAATACTATGTAGTGGATGAATTTCTGTTTCATGCTAGGTTGTGATTTTTGCCAGCATCTTCTCTTTTGCCGAAAGATAGCTAAATGGAAAAATCTATTCCTGCCTTTCTCCATTCTTGATCGAAGTCAATGAACCTGATTTCGATTAGGGGCTATTTGGAGAAAAATCAACATTATGAAAGTTAAATTCATCGCATTTCTCCTCACAATTCCTTGCCTTATGGGAAATCTTCATGCACAAGACAAACAAGCAGAAAGAAAATTCAACAGACACTTTATTGGAAGTACTGCTTTCATCATTATGACTCCTTTGCTTGATCCCTCTCCTCGTTATTTCCAGTTAAATTATGGCTATCGATTTACTCCCAAGGATGTGCTTTCCGTAGAAGCCATTACCTGGACCTACCGGGGACCTCAGGGGCGACCTTATGGGCCTGATCATGAAAATCCTGAATCTGATTTTCCCGGAGAGATTCGTTCATACGGAATTGGGTTGGCATATAAGCGTTTTTTGTGGAAAGGTGTGTATGCCCAGGTGCATTCTACTGCCATGCGTCAAGATTATTTGGATGAAGGGCAGAATAAAATCCAAAGTGGATTCCAGCTCTTCAATACCTTTCGTTTGGGTTATCATTTTGACCTTTTTAAAGGCCGCATGTTTATAGAGCCTTCTTTAGCAGCTACCTGGTGGCCAATCAATACCAACCTTCCGGAATCTTTCCAACAAGAAGAAGACAAATGGAACAATTACTTTCTTTTTGAACCCGGTTTACACTTTGGCTTCAATTTTTAGGCAGTTATTTTTTGAGAGTAATTCTGCGCCGGATTCTGCTTAAGGTTTCTGGCTTTACCCCCAAATAACTGGCCAATTGGTATTGAGGGACCCGGTTTAAGAGACCGGGTCTTTCTGCTAATAGAAAAAGGTACCTTTCCTCTGGGGTCGAGGTGATGAAGCGAGTAAACTCTGCCTGCTTTACTCCCATATCACTTTCCATAGTAGTTCGGCAAATAGTTTCGAAGTGTGGAAATCGCTTGTATAGCTTATTTTCCTTTTTCTGATTGAGAATGGCAACCGTAGTTTCCTCTACACATTCAAAAAATAGATTAGAAGGTTGTTGTTGGGCCATGCTCAGAAAGTCTACCACTCCTTGTCCTTCCACGATGAAGTCCAGGGTCTTTTCCTCAGCATTCTGGATCTCATATTTTCGGATACATCCTTTGATCACATAATAGGCATCCTGTGATATTTGCCCTTCTTTCAGGAGAAAACTTCCTTTTGGATAGGTCTTTATAGGAAAGGCCTCTTCGATTCCCTGCTTTTCTTCTTCGGTCAGGGCGACCAGTTTGGACATGATTTCGACTAAGGCATGCATGAGTTTCAGGCTTTTAGAATGCTTTAATTTACTAAGAGACGAGTTCTGACCAAAAAGGGATGGATTTTGCCTCTAATTCTTGAGGGAAAAAATCTTCAAGGGTAAATTGAAACTCATTTGCCAAATAATCCGAGAGATTTTTGCCATAGTAAATGATGTCCGTTTGGTAGACGGAAAATACAGGATTGCCAGCTTCATTCGGAGTCGCGGGGATATACCTGTGCGAATAAATGGGGACAAGTCGAGGCCTTTGGAGTAGGTGTTTGAATGCAACTGCCTTCTGTTCCTCGTAAGTCTGGGGTTTTTCTCCCCAGGCCTCAAACCAAAATTCACTGTGCCTGATGTCGAAATAAATGCCCTTTATAGGTCCGTTTAGTTGGTAAATGATTGCTTCTTTGCCTTTTTTCGAATTGATGCCGTATCTCCAATGGACAAAACTACCTGAGACAGGTAATTGAGTTTGGAGAAAGGCTTTTAGGTCAGGTGGAAAATTGATGGCGAAGGTATTTTCAGCTTCTTTGATTTCTTCTTCGGAAAGGCCTTTGTCAAAGGATACGCCTTTCTCAGAGAGTTTGTCAATTAGGAAATGGATTTCTTTCTGTGTCATGGAAAGCTGTCAAATGGATTGAAAATTTACAGCTTTTTTGGGAATCTCATCAAATACCTAAACGCATGTCATTACGAGCCGGAATTTCCGGCGAAGTAATCTCCTTCACTTCAATAATTATCTGGAGGAAAGGGGATTGCTTCGCCCTGAATCAGGGCTCGCAATGACAGCTGCGCTGAATGATTACTTTAAACTCAATCCAAAGCCGGTCGCCATAGCGGTCCTACCCCCACTAAAAGAATCAGGGAATTGAAAATGACATTGGAAGGATTGCCGGAAAGGACGGAACCGCTGCTATCCAAAAAAAACCAGGCAAGCACTCCGTATAAAACGGCCTTTCGGACAGCTTCAGGAGCTTTATCATAAACAGAAGTCGAGAGGAACCAGATCATCACCCCCCAGCCTAAGAGAAATCCACCTGCCAATGCGGAGAGAAATCGGGTGTCGGGGGATTCATAAGTGGTCATGCCGTCCAGGGGCCAACTTAATATGTCCAGGGTAAGACGGGCAGGCTCCATGGTTTCAACCATAGTTCCCAGAAAAAATACAGGACCAAAAGAACCCACAACAAAGGCTGTGATCTTTAACCAGAATTTGTAATAGGAACGACTGCGGTATTTGCTGATGCTTGAAGTTTGCGTACTCATAAGAGAAGGAATTTATATTTTCCCCAAGATTAGGGATAAATACATCTTCTCTTTAGACGGTAGCGTACATCAATATAAGATCAGGGTATTTCATATCCATTGGGTTGTAGAAGGAGGAGATTAAATTGTAGTCAGAAATAAAAGGTATTTGCTCTCTATCTACAAGGTTTCAATCATCCTAATGCATGGGCAACATATACAGGCTTAGCCATCCAATAAAAAGAAGTACAGCACCCCATTTCTCTTCCACCCCAGCCACCTTCTCCCCTCCAATACCGAATAAGTCAATAAGAACGCATGATATAGATAGTATTCAAAATAATGTAATTGCTAACTGAAAAATTCTGGCTATAAGAACTAATTTTCGAATATGGGAGCGAAACTCGATTGCCCTATAATCTGAGTTAGTAATCCTTCCAGAAATGTTGACTGCTTATTAAAAGCAAAATTTCCCATAGATATACGCTTTACTCCCCACAACTTCAAATCAGAGAAATTGGCAAGCCCAGGCATACACATGACGTTGACTGGCAATTTTGTGGCTCCTATAAGGGCTCTGATATCTGTTTCCTTCACTATACAAGGTACAAAGAGGCCATCGGCCCCTGCTTCTTCATACAGGGAAGCCCGTTTTGTACTTTCACTTAATGCCTCAGGATGTCCGAGAAGAAATGGGTCTGTCCGGACATTTATGAAAGTATAAATCTTATTCTTTCCAAGGAGGGCGGATACGTCTGCCAGAATACTTGCAAACTCTTTTGCTTCAAGCAAAGTTCTTTTTCCATTTACAAGGCTATCTTCCAGATTTACCCCCACTACCCCAAGTTTCGAAAGCTGTTCTATGTGGTCCGCTATTTGTGCAGGATTTCGACTATATCCAGCTTCTAAATCAACAGAAAGTGGAAGTTTGACTGATTTTAAAATCCTTTCTACCAGATACAGCACCTCCTTAAAGTCAATTTCCTCCCCATCCTCATACCCAAGCATACTGGCAATGGCACCACTTGAAGTTCCAATGGCTTGAAATCCTGCTGCTTCAGCAGCTTTTGCGCTACTCGCATCCCAAACATTGCAGATGAGGAGCGGATGATTATGTTTATGTAATTCATTGAAATTCATATCCTGATTTTTGATACAAATTTCTCATCAGGATTTTTTTCCAGCAACCGATTTTTGAACAAGTATTTTTTGGGGCTTTAAGCCTCGGTAATCCATTAATTAAAATCGATCAGGATCTATTTGGGAAAGTGAGTGGTCAAAAGCTCTTCCAGTTTATGATAGATAGGAATAAAATATCTCTCACAAACAATCTCCACATTTCCCTTTCTCCAATATCCTGGAGGGCAACAAAGTAAAACTTTCCCACTTGCTGCAAAAAGCCCTAATTCCATAAGAGAAATAGGAGCTTTGGTATTCGGGCTTAAATACAGGATAATTTGATCTGCTCTCTCAAGGGCTGAGAGCTCCCAATTGACTTGTTGGTAGAAATTGGGATTTTCAAATTCCTGAACCCAGGTCGAATCCCAATCATCTCTTCTGGGATTTAAAAGCGTAAATTCAGGAAGTTCCTGAAAATATTTTTCTACCCTACTCTGCCAATCTTCTGCGAGTCCCATTTCTATAGAACCCGCTAAGAAGATCAGTTTTCTCCCATGAGAATGTTTAGAGATGCTGTTTGGTGCTTTTATTACTTTCATGAACTCGAATATTATTTGCGTAAATATAACGCATATCATGCAGCTTTCAAGATCATGAATAAGAAATCTTCAAATGGGAAAGAGCCATCAGAAATAATTCCTTATAGCTCTTTCCTATTTATCTTTTTTATCGAAAAATATAAGAAAGGGTAAAACTTCCCCAATGATTTTTTACTTGAGAGCTTTGTGGAATTTCATTTTTTACCACATTCATCAGGCCATAATTGATGATTCCTCCTAATTGCAGTCGTTTGGATATGTCCAGGCTAATTCCTAGCGGAATTCCCCAATCTGAACCTTTGAAATCTTTTCGACTTATCCCAATTCCTTTTATGCCTAAAAGTATATCCGAATTAATCCCTGTCGATATACCTAGTTCGGGCAAAAGCGCGAACTTTAGCATGATGGGCATGTTGATATAATCCAGTTTAATATCTGATAAATTCTCAAGGCCCTTCTCCCCTCTCTGCGAATAGAGCATATTGGACATAAGAGAAAATTTCCTGGAGATTCTGTATTCCCAGTAAAGCCCTCCAATCAAACCCGTTCGCTTTTCCGCATCATATCCTTCAATGCTGGAAACTACTCCCCCAAGTTGGATTCCGAATATATTCTTCTTGCCTTCTACCTGTGCGGATACCCTTGTGCTTAACATACACAGTGCACATGTCAATAAGAAAACCTTCAATAATTTTGTCATGATATCTTGGAACGATTTTAGTTTGTCGCTATTTCCATTTTGTTCCAAAACTAGGATTACATTTTTTACGAAACTGTTGGAATAACCGGAAAATACTACAGATGTAATATTGCCTGCCTTATTTGGGCAAATCCTATTTAGTCTCCCAGCTTCCATTTTGTTCTGCCATTTTCTTCCTACTTTGTTTTCAGACATCCTATCCTAAAAAATTAGCCTTATGAATCATCAAAAAGGAAACGCTCAGTCCATTCATTTTCTATTTCTATGCTGTTTTGTATTCATGTTCATGAGTTGCAAATCTGTCAGCACTCCCACTCAAGAAAGCTCACAAAAAGTCGTAAAAAATGAGGTTTTAGTTTTGGGAACTATTCACAGTGGGCATTTACGAGATAGCGTTTACAACATCTCTTATCTGGATAAACTGATTAGAGAGATCAAGCCAGATTTTATTTTGGCCGAAATTCCCCCTGATAGAATGAAAGCAGCTATAGAGGGCTTTCTTAGAGATGATAGTATTTCAGAAGCTCGGGTCAGACGATTTCCAGAATATGTTGATGTGGTTTTTCCCCTGACCAAGGAAATGGATTTTGAAATTATTCCTACTGCCGGATGGACAAAACCTATGGCGGATGAAAGGAGCCAGAAACTGAGAAATATTAGTAAGGATCCCAATAGACAAGACGATTGGAAAGCATATCGGGCAGCTAAGGCCTTGTCAGATTCGGTTTATAAGGCTACAGCTAGAGTAAATGATCCCTATTTCATTCATACCCATAGCTATGATAGTATTCAGGATATTGCTCTACAGGTTTACAATCGATTATTCAATGTTGAACTAGGTTTAGGAGGCTGGGATAACATCAACATTGCCCATTATTGGAACATCCATAAGGCTTTGGAAAAACATAAATATTCCGGCAGGCGTTTCCTGATAATTTATGGAGCGGGGCATAAGGGATGGTTTTTACGGGAATTGAGAGAAAGAGATGATATAGAATTATTAGAGATGAAAAGCTTTCTGGATGCGATCCGATGATATTGCCAGCTGTCGGAAGAGTCTCTTATAAGGCTTCATCCGAAGGTCTTTTATGAGATGCAGAGGAAAGTCGAACTGACGCGAACAAAAACATGAAAGCAGGTATAGATAGAATTAATCCGGGAATGAGGGCATTTAGGTAAAAAGCCAAAATGGCGTCGATTAGTACCAGAATGGTAAGCAGGAGTAAAATTCTATAGGCGTATTTACCCATAGAAGCTACCATAATTCCTAAGACTGCCAGGCCGATTAATTGAATGGAAGGTATAATAAATAGGACAGGGAATATATCTTTTACTAAATCCGAGACATTAGAGTCCTGAACGATTTCTGTAAGATAGTTGATCCCACTTCCGTGAAAAATGCCCATTATAATAAGTAAACTACTTGCAATGTAGCATATCAGCTTAACAGAAGCTTTCATTTTAGTTTCAGAGATAGTTTGTGTGCTGCTCATCAAGGTATCTTTTTTCAAAGGGAATCATCCTTTAGTCCCCTCAAACTCTAAGATGAAATTAACTCTATGGAGGTTGCCTAAAGGAATAAAAACTTATCAGGGTGCAGCCTTATGGCCTAGCCCAATCTCATAGATATCCTTTGAACAATCACGAATTGTATCCTTTAAGATATCATAGGGATTCCCATATCCATCAAAAAAGCCAGAGTGTTGACGATCTGCTTCTTTTTGGATTAAACCCTTAGGTGTATCGATCAGTCCACAATAATGCCAGCCTACAAATTCTGGCCTTGCAAAAGCCTTGTGAAAAAATTCTGAGGTCCAGGCTGCATTCTGTTCTTCAGAATTTGCAATAGGCCCATAAGGCTGAGGCATAAGTTCCCGAATATGTGTGAAGGCACTATCCCCATTTATGATGGGAATATCAACTTTAGTATGCCAACTATCCAGGTAGGTTTTTTGGAGCTCATATTTGCCATACATTTGGTAAAAAAGTACATCTGTGTACTTAGTTGTAATGGGGAGAACTGTATCTACGGTGTCTGTATTTCCATTTAGCTTATCCCCAAAAAAGAGATGATTGGGATCATACCTACGAATAGACTCATGGGCAGTTTTATAATATCGATCTACGCAAAGCTTAAGGAATTCTATATTATCTCTGGTTTCAAAACCATTGGAAAGATCCGTTTCCAAACGCCAGTTTACTGCTTTTTGAAGTGCTTGAAAGGAATTAAAATCAGTTGAATAGGTATTATTGAAACTTTGGACATCCCCCTCATAAAGCTTTTTCATAAGTTTTACGTAGGCTTGTTTTCCATCTGAATCCTCAGCTTGATTTCTGAGCTTTTTCGGCCAACCGATACGTCCTTTCCTCCTTGCTCCATAAATGGTATCTGTACGTTCCCGACAATCTTCTTCTGTGAATAAGGGACAATCTGCCATTGCATATCCCAGGAGATATGGATCATTTCTCAAAGGCAAGGCTTTTTCCTGAGCCAGAGAATCACAGTGCTTTTCAAATTCCACAGAAAAAATATCCAGGAAGTTCTCGTCTTTAATCGAGTTTTTCCAGTGGCTGATGTCAATAAATTGAATGGGTTGCACATAAGGCATTGCAGGTTGTGGTTGGTTGAGTACATTCAAGCTACTGTGGACTCCGATAGAATTGAATCCATAAGTTTTGCAAGTTTCAAAAAACCATAGACGCAAATTAGGATCGAAGGCTTCCAAATCTTCTATCCTCATTAGCTTCATCCAGGCTTCCCGATTGTAAGCCGCTTTCCACCAGCCGGCATGGAAATGATTTACCCCAAAACTTAAAAACGCATTGCCTTCCGGACTTACCATCCACCACCTGTCAGCTTTCTCCACCCTAAAAAAGCCAGTGGCTTCGAATTTTTTGCCAATCCAGCCTCCGTACTTGTCCTTTTTATTTTCGATAGTTGCAGGTAAAGAAAATGGCCTAGCTGAAAGGCCTAACGAAAGGGATGCAACTCCACTTAATTTGAGGAATTCTTTTCGGTTCATGGGCTAGTATATAAGTGAAAGCACCTATAAGATATAGATTTTCAGGGACCCTTTCATCGAGTACTTTCACATCCGGTATCCAACATAAAACCCACCTTGTAGATATTCTGAATCTCCACATTTGGGTCCTTACTCAACAATTTTCTGATCCTTGAGATATACACATCAAAACTTCTCCCCAAAAAATAGTCTTTCTTCCCATAAATATGTTCCAATGCATCCTGCCTTTTAAGAATTCGATTTTGATGAAGGCAAAGCAATCTCAGGATTTGATTTTCCTTCTCGGTTAGGCTCAATATTTCCCCAGCAATACGTAACTCCTGACGATCGTAATCATACTGATATGTTCCGATTTGAAATTGTGTTGGCGCATCTTTAAAGGGATCTCTTTTATTTTTTCGCAAGACTACATGAATCTTACAAAGTAGTTCATCTTCATCAAAGGGCTTGGTTACATAATCTTCAGCTCCCAAATCATAGCCCAGCAATTTATCTTCTTTCATGGATTTGGCGGTGAGGAAAATAAAAGGAGTTTCCAAGCCTTTATTTTTCATCGCACGAGCCATATTGAAACCGTCAAATTTGGGCATCATCACATCCAGCAAACAAAGATCGAAATGCTGCTTTTCCAATAGTTTCAAACCCGCCAGACCATCCTTACAGAGTTTGACCTGCATGTCGGCGGATTCGAGGTAATCCATGAGCAAGAATCCAAGGTTTAAATCATCTTCGACTAAGAGTATTCTATTCTGCATTTGATTATTGTTTGGAGCTTTTGCCCCTTTTTACGAAAAAAAGGGGCGCAAAAACCCGCAAGATTTTAAACCAGCTGCACAGTCCGCCCCGACCACTATATCTTGCAGGCCATCGCGCTTGAAGGAGTAACACATATCGGGTATTTATATTTAAAAACAACCTAATTGCGCGTTGGAGATGGAACGGCTGTGGGCGGACGGAATCGCGTGCCGGCCTTGGTTTAGCCGTTCCGACTTTTTGCGAGAAAAAGAGGAAAGAAACCCTCATATAAAGGAAGAAAAACATTTAAATAGCTGGAATTAACAATTGAAACAAACTCCCCTTATGCAACTCACTCTCCACCTTCACAAATCCCTTATGCATTTCCATGATGGTTTTGACGTATGATAAGCCAATGCCAAATCCTTTGGATTCGCGAACATTACCCGTGTTGACCCGCTGGAATTTTTCGAAGATATGGTCCTGGTCTTTTTGGCTGATCCCAATTCCATTGTCTTTAAACTGGAGTCGAATATGCTTATCATCCTCTTCCATTGAAATCTTTATACGAGGAGGGTCATTGGAATACTTGAGGGCATTATCAATCAGGTTTCTAAAAACGTTGCTAAGGTGATAGTAATCTCCCAAAATTTGAGGCTTGGTATCTGGCAATTCCAGCTTTATTTGCCCCCCTCTTTCCTCCGCAATCAAACTCATTTCTTCAACAACCCCTCCCAATATTTTCTCAAGGTCAATTACTTCCTTCTTTAAGCTATACTCGCCATTTTCCAATCGTGCCAAGGAGAGTACCCGCTCTATTTGATAGGCCAATTTTGAGTTCTCAGCCTGAATGACCTGGGCGTATTTATTGTCCTCAATTTCAGTGTGTTTAGCTTTGAGGAGTTTAAGTGCTAGTGAAATATTGGTTAAAGGAGTTTTAAGTTCATGGGCCGTATTGTTGAAGAAATCGATATTGTTTTCTGTGATCCTTTTTTGTTTTACCAAAGACCATAGCACCATAAAAGATACCGATGCGAGCAAGAGAAATATGAGGATAGAAGAAAGGATCATAGGTCCCATTTTCGAATACATATAAGCTTCTCTCGAAATAAAGGAAATACCCAACATCATAGGATCTTTGCAGCCGCTATTCACGTTTATTGCGGAACAATAGGTAGGAGCAAAATCTTGTTGATTTCCCGAAAATATGCCCATACGGTATTTTTCATCTATCCCATAACAGGCCATATAGGTACTCAATCTTTCTTCTAGTAAGTTCTGAGCCTTATTGCCTATATCGGGCATTGGGGTTGAAAGGTAATTGACAAAGTTAGTAGCACCGCATTGTTTTTGGAGGGGAATGCCCGGCTCCTCCTTGAGGCGATAGAAATCACTCAGGGCACTTCCCATAGCAAGATTCACTTTCTGTTCAAACTGCTCTTCTATGAGATCTTTAGAGGTAGTCAACCAATGGATTTGAAAGGCCATGAGAGCAAAAAGCGCCAGGCAGACGATTCCAAAGAGGTAAGGGACTTGTTTGAAGTGGGATAATTTCTTCACGGTTTTAGGCTTTTATGCTAAACAAAGAACCTAAATTTTCAGCTTCGAGACTGGCCTTTAACAACTTTTTAACAAGCTGTTAGGAGCTATTAAACAAGTTTGTATGCCTTTGGAGGATACTTTTGATACGTAGATTTATGACTGCCTAACTAGCAGTATTGAAAACATTTAACAATAGAATTATGAAAAAATTGATTGGCGCATGTTGCGTATTCCTTTTCCTTAGCTTCACTGCTTTTGCTCAAAGCGCTGACGAAAGCAAAGTAGCTAGCAAAGCAAACACCACTACTTGTCAGCCCGCTCCCCCCGAAGTATGTGCAGCAAAAATGGGTATCAGTCTGGGGGAATACCTCAAAAAAAATAAAGACTGCAATGCTTCTTCAACCGCTTCTGCCGAAAACAATTCTCTTCCAATCGTTCGCGTGGCCAATACTTCCAGTTGTACAAAAGCCAATCAGAAATGTTGTGGTTCACTGGAAGCATGTGCCAAAAAGATGGGCATGAGTGTTGAGGAGTGCAAGGCCAAATGTGGGTCGAAAGTCGCCTTGAAAGATGAGAAATTATCTACCGAAATAGCAGATGCTCAGCCGTAACTTCAATAATAATTGATGTACTAATTATAAGGAAGTCTATGTCATTGAGGCATAGGCTTTTTTACTAAATCCATTTGAGTATTTAAACCCTTCATTTTAGCCTTGATAAATTTGGATTTATCGGTCTCACAAAGTGGGCATTTTTAACTTGAATGTAGCTGTTCGAAGGGAATACCAGGCTCAATCTCCTGAGCTAGGTCTCCATAAGCGCAAGGGCTTTGTAAATTTCAATATGAACATTTACAAAGCCCTCATACATCTTTCTGTTTAGCGAAGGATTTTATGGAAAAGATTATTCCTGGCCTCCTCTCAATTGTTTTTTCATATTGGCGAGATTTTCTCTGAAAAGCTCCAGATTTCCATCCTGATTCTTTTCGGCCAGCTCTACAGCTTTTTGGTAGCTCTTAATGGAAGCTTCCAATTTCCCATTCATTGCAAGTGCTTCTCCATAACTGTCATAAACATTCGCGGAATTTGGGTAGATTTTTGTATTCGTATGAAAAATCACTTCGGCCACTTTGGGCTTCTTTTCATTCATCAGGTACTCATAGCCTAGCTCATTGATTTCATTTTCTGATAAAAGCCCGAGTTCCTGACCTATTTTGATTTTTTTCTCAATAAGTTCTCCAGAGGCTTTATCTGAATAGGAGTTCAGGGCCCTGAAAATTCCCTGAAGCGCTAACTTATATTCGGCATTCTTCTTTGATCTGAATTCTTCTGCAGCTTCTTTGGCCAATTCATGGGCTTTATCCAAAGTTTCTTCCGGGCTCACTTTAACTTCAGGGATTACTCCTACTCCTTCCCAATTGGTTTTTGTAATGGGATTGATAGCTCTACCAGTCGGGATGAAGACCCCCAATTCTTTGTTCAAACGAACCATCTGCCCAGGATTTGCACCTCCGCCAGTAGTTTGCCCAACTAACATAGCTCGTTGCTGTGTCTGCATATTGTAAGAAAACTCTTCAGCAGCCGAGAAAGTGCGATCACTGGTGAGTACAAATAAAGGTACATCTGGCATTTTCTCCCCATTTACCTTGTCCAAGGTCCAGAAATCATTTGTAACATCTCCTTTTCGCCAATAAAGGCTATTCAGATGAACCCTTTCCTCAAAAAAGAAACTACATAAGTATTGAACCATTTCGGGATCTCCTCCCCCATTTCTCCGAAGGTCAATAATAATAGCATCCGAAGTAGACAATAATTTCATATAATTATCAGCAACCGGAGCGCCCCTATTTACGTTGGCAAAACCTCGAAGGTCAAGAAATCCCACATTGCCTTTCATTTTTTCAGCTTTGAAAAATCCCGCTGTCATGCTTCTGCTACGATTAAGTCTGGCAAGTCTTTCCTCTATCATGCGCTCAGGAGTATTCTCAGGAGCCTTAAAAGGAGGATTGGGGCGGATTCTCATGTGTTTATCTTTGTTGATCGACTGAACCGATTCAGTCAGAGCCTCTGCAAATGAGGAAACATCTTTAAATTGCTTGAAGTGGCCGGCATTCAATTGTTTCTTTAAATGATTCGAAGTCTTTTCGGCAACATCTGGGAAGACGTAACGCTCATTCATCATCTTTGAAAGACGCTCAATGGTCTCTTCTTTAAATTTCTCAGTCAGATCTTGATCCTGTGCGGTAAGGGTGCTAGAAAACAGGAGACTTAAAAAGAGAACTAGGCTAATGTTTAGAATCTTATTCATTGCTTGTCTTGATTTTTAGATCAAATTAGGACAAGCGCAAAGGAAAAAATTGTAAAAAAGTAAAGGTGAGTGGGAAAATTTGTTTTAAACAAATGTAAGGCTAACGTTATATTACTTCCTTCGCGAGAGAATGAGTATAGTTTGTCTACATGTTTTAGCGAGGATCATATTGATGTGTAAACCTCTGCTGAATTCCAAAACGAGATATTTCCAGCAACTCGCTTTTTTGACCAAAAAACTCTCTTGGCGCACTTCCCAGCATGGATTTAAATTCCTTAATAAAATGAGCCTGATCGTAGAAACCACACTCTAGACAAAGGGAGGTCAGATTTTCATCAGAGGTATTGTCTTTGAGTTGGAGGAAATAGTTCATACGCCAGATTCGCGAAACTTTTTTGGGACTAAGGCCCACTTTATTGATAAAGTGTTTATGTAGGGTAACCTTACTCACGCCAAATTCGGTAAAGAGTTCCTGCACCCGCAATACCCCTTTTCGGTCAAGAATGTAATTGAGTTGAGCACGCAAATTCTGATCAATGGTCAGAGAATCTTCCATCAGATTTTCCAGTAGTTGATTGGCCTCAGCACATTGCCTCTCCAATTCCCAATTTATCAGGATATGATGAATTGATTTTTCTTGAGGACCTGAAAGTTCAAACACTTGCCTGAGAGGCAGGAATTGGTCGGTAAGATTATGAATGGGTATCTGTAGAATCCTGGCAAAAGCAAAGGGTTTAAAACGAATCCCAAATACCCTGACTGATTTTTTCACCCGAAAACTCATGGGGGTATTCCTTTGGCCCAGAAAATGAACACCTGATGGCATACATTTCCATATCCTTTCATAGGATGACTTAATGAAGAGATCCTGATCGGAGAAAATGATGTTAAAGGTACAATCAGGTAGGAGCAGATCATTTATCTGATTTAGCTCTCCAGCCTTGATGTGCATTTCCCAATAAATCTCGATGTGCCTCGAGAAATGATCCGGGACTTGTATTTCTTTATAGTGCATATATCCTCAGAAATGAACCTTTGGTTTATCTCAAGGAATAACTGAAACCAGGGATGATTGGTGTACAGAGCCGTGTTCTTCAATTCTGTACCTGAAACCCATAGTACGCCTTTTCTGTAATGAGGGTTTATATCATTCCCCTTTTTCTTTTTTAACTTGTCGGTTGAAATAGGCTTTAGAGAAATGGGAACAGAAAGCGATTTTTTTTATTCAAATATAAACAGCCATAAGGCACCTATCCATGAGGTTTTGGGAAAGGAGGAATTATTCCAGACGATACCTCAAGATTGGCATGTGGTAGTGACTGATGTAAAAAATAGTACAAAGGCCGTTTCGGATGGAAAGCATTCTCTGGTCAATCTCATAGCCACAGGTAGTATAATTGCTTCCTTGAATTTGGCTCGAAAAGCGGGGATCCATATCCCTTTTTTCTTTGGAGGAGACGGAGCTACTTTGATCGTACCCAATACTATCCTTTCTCCCCTACTACAGGCACTTCAGCAACATAAAAAGAATTCATTAGAAAATTTTCAGCTGTATTTGCGGGTGGGAAGTATGCCGATTTCTCAAGTCTATGAAGAAAAGAATCGACTGCTGATAAGCAAGGCTGACATGAGTCCCATCCTACCGATTCCACTGGTTTTGGGTTCTGGGTTGAAGTATGCGGAAGATCAGATCAAAAAAGATGAGCCTCAGTCTGAATTAGCAAATGAGGGGACTGATTCGATCCTGGATCTCGATGGAATGGAATGCAGGTGGGATAAGATCACTCCTCCTGAGAACAAACAGGAAGTATTGAGTTTACTAGTTGAATCTTTAGATGAAGAAAAACAAGGAAACGTATTTCGAAAGGTCTTACAGGAAGTAGAAAATATTTTTGGGAATCAAGGCAGCAGAAATCCCATTTCGGTACAAAAACTTCGACTAGATGCCAGCCTGGCAAGAATTCGAACAGAGATGCGGGTAAAGTTGGGAGAAAGTAATTTCGCCTATTTATTGGAAAACTGGCTCAGAACCCTAATTGGAGAGTTTTATTTTCGTTTTAATAAAGGAGGAAAAATGTACCTGGATAATCTGGTAAAATTATCAGATACCCTGGTAATTGATGGAAGAATAAATACTGTGATTAGTGGCACTGTGGAGCAAAGAAATCTCCTCATCCATAAGCTGGACCAAATTGAACAAAAAGGGGATATCCTCTATGGCATCCATAGCAGTCCGGAAAGTATCATGTCCTGTTATGTAACGGATCGTGAAGAAAAACACATCCATTTTGTAGATGGTTCCGGTGGGGGTTATACCCAAGCGGCAAAAATGCTCAAACGGAAGATAAAAGAATGGAAAGAGGCTTAAATTTCTGTTGAGAGACCTTCTGTATGTCCATCCAGACCAATTGCCTGACCGCTTATATAGCGAGCCTGTTGAGAAGAGAGATAAAGACATAAATTGGCTACATCCTCTGGATCAACAAACCTTTTCAAAGAAGTTTGCCTCACATATAATTCTCGGATTTCTTCAATACTCTTTCCCTGCTCTTTTGCGTCTGCAGCTATCACCCGTTCGATTCTTTCCCCATTTACGCTCCCCGGACAAATAGCATTTACCCGTATTCCCTCCTTCCCCAATTCCATAGCCAGGGTCTTGGTCATTCCGATTATAGCCCATTTGGCGGATGCATAGGGGGATCGAAAGGGAAAGCCAAAAAAGGAGGCCGATGAAGCGAGGTTAATGATAGAAGCTGATTCTGATTGTTTCAAGAGAGGAATTCCTTCTTTCAGGCAATAAAACATCCCATTTATATTTACCTGGATACATCTTTCCCATGCTTCTACCTCCAATTCCTCCAATTTCCCTGTGGGTCCGGCAATTCCAGCACAGTTTATCAAAACATCGATCTGGTCTACTTCCTGCTTGATAGAGTCAAAGAAAGATTTGACTTCCAGATAATTTGATACATCAGTTTTTTGGACGAAAATCTCGGGGAATTCTCCCCTAAAGTCCTGCATGGCAGCCTCAGATATATCACAAATAAAAAGCCTGGCTTTTTGATGTAAGAAAGCCTCCGCTATCTTTTTCCCGATTCCTGCTGCTGCTGCTGTTATGACAACATTCATCATCTTTTTCAGTTCAACCATATATATTACTGTTTAGTTTTATTGCATGAAGGAATCACAACTTAAAGCCCAACTAAAAGTAGATCTGGGCAAATTTATTAATATCTCTGATGAGGAATTTGAGCGTATTTATGCCTTCGTGGAAATTAGAAAGTTTAAGCGCAGGGAAATCATCCTGAATATCGGAGAAGTATGCAAAGATGCGATGTATATAGGAGAGGGATGTCTACGGTATTTCCATGTAGTTGATGGGGAAGAACATACAGGCCAGTTCTTTTTTGAAAACGGCTGGTACACAGATTATGAGAGCTTTCTAACCAGAGAGCCCTCTCGGGTCTGTATTCAATCCATAGAAAAATGTACCCTTGCTTGTATCAGCAGGTCTAATATGCATAAAATATATGATGAGACTCCCCGCTTTGAAAGATTCGGAAGGCTAATGGCGGAAACAGGTTTTATTGGCTTACGAAAAAAGACGGAGACTTTCGTCCAATTGACTCCAGAAGAAAGATATTTAAAATTGGTACATGAAAGGCCCAAGGTAATCAAAAGAATTCCTCAGCATTTCATCGCCAGTTTTCTGGGCATTAAACCTCAATCTCTGAGCAGGATTCGCAAGAGATTGCTGGAAAACCTATGATTTTATTAACTCAGGTGCACGTTATGGAGGCCTGAGCCCTCCTAATTTTGTATTGATTTCAATTTTAATCAATACAAACATGCGTAGTAGTAAAGCCTTTATCATCTTAGTATGCCTGCTGATTTCGGCCAATTTCAGTCATGCTCAGAGCTATCTTGATCTTTCGATCGGAAGTACTCAACAAGACAATTTCGCTATTCAACTTAGTGGAAGAAAGCACCTTGGCCCAAATTTCCGGGCTGGCCTACAGCTTCAGTATGGAAGCCCCAATTATCGTTTCATTGAAGCTCGGCCCATTCAAAATGAGGGCTACGCCTTTTTAGTTTCCATTCCTTTGAGTTTCAAAATTTATGAGCAAGAGGAGATCCAACTCTGGACCTTCCTCAATCCCGGCCTTCGTTTTCAGGGAGTTATAGATCCAGATGAAAATGATCAGCGAGACAGCATCCTTAACAGTACGGCCTTTGTCGCTGAGGCAGGTTTACTTGTCAATATCAGCTTAAATGAAAGAACCCATTTTTTGAGTGGCGTAAGTTTTCCCCTTGCCTTTGAATTAGATCCTTCCAATTTATTTGAAATGCAGGCTACTTTAGTACATGCAGGACTTTCTGTACAGAGTAAGGGAGGAAATACCTTTTTTTTCAAGGGAAATATGGGGCCTGCTTTTGGGGCAAATGGAGATACCCAGAAATTCTTGTGGGCCTTACAGGCGGGAATCAGATTTTCTCTGAGTAAAAATTCTTCTTCCTCGACTTCAGCATTTATAGAGTCCTCCTTATAATCCCAAAAATATCAGAAACATGAAAAATATTCTCATAATCCTCGTTTTAGCCATTACTTTCAACCTTACCTATGCACAAAATAAAGTGGGTTGGTTTATTAACCCGGAAATAGGAACCATCTTTCACGATGACCATATCGGAAGAACAGTGGGTGCTTCCATCGGCCTTAAGTTATTCAATGATCATCTGAAAGTGGGTATTTTCAATATGGGTAGATCAGGCCCTATAAATCCGGAGATCTTTACGGTAGAAACTTCCGGCGCTCAACTTTATAGGGGAAGTACCCAGCTAAATATAAGAGCCGATCAGCAGGCTTTTGGACTGCTATTAGCGCCTAGTTTTACTTTGAATAAGGTCAGACTTGAATTGCCTGTAAACATTGGCCAGATGGGTGCTGGATTTTATTTAGTAGGTGATGATAGAAACACGCCTGATGGGAGAAGGGTAAGTGAATGGGAAAATCAGCTCATGGATGAAAGAGATGCAGATGGTGGGGGCTGGTTGGAGTTTGGACTAAAAGCTTATTTTCCAATAAATGATAAGGGAATGAGTTTGGGAACGGCATTCTACTATACCCGGGTGTCCAACTGGGAGACTTATTATGACCCAACAGGGGACTTTTATAATAATAACTTTCGCTTCGCACTGAGTTTGAATTTTGAGTCCAGGTAAAGCCTGAACGGGCTGAAAATTGTCTAATCTCCACTAAAAGACAGGATTTAGATTTTCTATACTAAAATTGGCGCAGATATTTGGCCAGGTGTCAAAAATCGGCGCCAATTCTCGTGTTCTTAATTTTATTTTAATGTAATTTTAATTTTTTTACTGGAATCAGAAACCTTTCAAACCCAAAACAGTTTGCACTAAGTATAATCAGACTTAACCTCAGATGAAAATACTCTTAATAGAAGATGAACCTGCAATCTCTGGTTTTATTAAAAAGGGATTAGAAGAAAATGGCTGTTCTGTAACACAGGCATTTGATGGAGAAATGGGTTTACGCCTTGCTGAGAGATCGGAATATGATGTCATGATTATGGATTTGATCCTTCCCGGGATCAATGGATTAGAGTTGACACAACAAATCCGAAAAGAGTTAAAGATTAAGACTCCTATCATCATGCTAACTGCACTCAATGAAACCGACGACATCGTTAGAGGATTGAATGCTGGGGCAGATGATTATTTGGGTAAGCCTTTCAAGTTTCAGGAATTATTGGCAAGGGTTCATGCTCTCTCTCGCCGACCGGTAGAATTGAAACAAGAATCCAACCATCTCAAAATTGCTGACCTGAGTGTTGATCTTAATAGAAAAACGGTTCAACGAGCCGGCAAGGAAATAAAGCTTACAGCAAAAGAGTACTTTCTCCTCACCTACCTCATGCGCAATAAAAATCGCGTTGTGAGTCGGATGGATATCCTCGAAAATGTATGGGATGTTCAGTTTGATTTGGGTACCAATGTAGTCGATGTATATGTGAATTATCTTAGAAAAAAGGTAGATAAACCTTTTGATGAAAAGTTGATTAGAACGGTTACTGGGATGGGATACATGATTGAGGCCCAGAGCGAAGACAAGGTGTATGAGAATTCGTGATCGACTCACCTGGACCTTATCTGTCACAGCCCTGATCGCAGTAACCTTTTTGGGCTCAATTATTTACATCTTTACCGCAACCTTTCATGAACTGGAGTTCTTCAGTAGACTGGAAGAGAGAGTTGCGATTACTGAGATCATGTTTTTGGAAAATGATGCCGAATTGGAGTCTACCGTTCGGGACAGGTTTTTACAAACCCTGGATGAAGAGGAAGAATATGCTATTTCTTTTCATCCAAGCGGAGTAGATTCTTTAGAAAAATTATTTCCTCCTGGTTTTGCCTCGCAAATTCAAAACAAAAAACGTGTGCAATTTTGGCAAGGAGATCGCCAGGGGGTCGGAGTTCATTATTATTTACCCAGAGGAGAATATGCCGTTGTGGTGACGGCACTGGATAAATTTGGTTTACGGAAACTGGACTTTTTGAGGAAAGTCCTATTGGTTGGAGGTTTTTGCCTGGTAGCCATACTCGTATTGATTGATAGAATTGCGCTCTCTCAAGCGCTAAAACCCCTCGAAAAAACAAGTCAGAAAGCCAGTAGCATCACAGCCGACAGGATGGACCTGAGGCTCAATGTTAAAAACCCCAATGATGAAATCGGGAAAGTGGCTCATGCATTCAATAAAATGCTGGATCGTTTGCAAAATGCCTTTGAGGCCCAGCGACTTTTTGTCAGAAATGCCAGCCATGAAATAAAGAATCCTCTGACTGCGATTAGTGGAGAAGCTGAAGTATTGCTCCAAAAGAAAAGAAGTCCCGAAGAATATCAGCAAGCCCTTCAAACGGTTCTCAAGGAAAGTAGTCGCCTTCAGGTTCTTATCAGTCAACTCCTAGATCTCGAAAAAACAGATGCCCTTTTTGACTTGCCAAATCCGGAAATCTTTCCCCTGGATCAGGTCTTATTGGAATCCATCGAACATTTTCAAAGTCCACGCTTTAAATTAGAATTCGATCCGGGGGATGAGGACAGCCTTGTCTATGGAAGCAAATATCTCCTTCAAACGGCTCTTATCAATGTCCTGGACAATGCCTTGAAATACTCTGATAATAAGGCTGTTACAGTCGCTTTTTCCAATCAGGAAGATAAGCATGTGATAGTTATTGTAGATGAAGGTCAAGGCATTCCTGAAAAAGATGTGGACAAAATATTTCAAGCTTTTTTCCGCTCCCCAAATGCCCGTACCAAGCAAGGTCATGGAATAGGACTGGCTTTAGTCAAAAAGATCATTGACCTTCACAATGGAGAAATTCAGTACAACTCTGTAGAGGGAAAAGGAACAGCGGTCGTAATACACCTACCTCAATACCCCTGATTTGAGATTAAGCTAATATGAAGAAGCCAATGGCTTCTGTTTCAATAGATTAAAAAATGATTAGAAATTTTTAGGATATTCCTAATCGGATTCTAATATCTCTTTTAAGTCGGTCTAATGGGCAATGAAGATATTGCGGGCCTCTAAATACCTTCAAAAATACCTTCATGACAAAAAATCAGAGTAACACTCAGGTGGAACTACCCGCTAAGGGTTTGTTTGCCAACCTGAAGTACGATCTGCCAGCTAGTGTTGTCGTTTTCCTTGTAGCAACTCCCCTGTGTTTGGGAATTGCACTTGCATCGGGTGCTCCCCTATTCTCCGGAATTATTGCCGGTATAGTAGGTGGTATCATAGTGGGCATGCTGAGTGGATCCGACATAGGAGTAAGCGGACCTGCTGCAGGTCTTGCAGTAATTGTATTGAACGCCATCACCTCTTTGGGTGCATGGGAAACCTTTTTGCTAGCAGTAGTAATCGCTGGAGTTATCCAAACAGCACTAGGATTTGCTCGAGCGGGGATCATCGGTTATTATTTCCCCTCATCTGTTATTAAAGGAATGCTTTCAGGGATTGGGATTATCATTATCCTCAAGCAAATCCCTCATGCATTTGGATATGATAAAGTACCAGAAGGAAGCCTTACTTTTGAGCAGCCTGATTCACAGAACACGATTTCGGAGCTGACGAACATGCTCAATTATATTGAGCCCGGAGCCTTAATCATTACCTTAATCTCTCTGGCTATCTTAATTCTTTGGGAGCGTCCCTTCATGAAAAGAATTAAGCTATTCCAATTAGTTCAAGGGCCCCTCGTTGCGGTGGTTGCCGGTATCGTATTGAATCTTGTATTCACGGCAGCATTTCCAAATCTAGCCATCGATGCCAAACACCTCGTTCAGATTCCTGTTGCAGAAGGTATTTCAGGTTTCCTGGGGCTCTTTACATTACCTGACTTCGGCCAAATTGGTAATCCTGAGATTTATATAACTGCCATCACTATCGCAGTTGTAGCCAGTTTGGAAACCCTGCTTTGTGTTGAAGCAACAGACAAATTGGACCCTTACAAACGAATCACACCTACCAACCGCGAGCTCAAAGCTCAGGGAGTTGGCAACATAATTTCTGGTCTGATTGGTGGGCTTCCTGTTACGCAGGTAATCGTACGTAGTTCTGCAAATATTCAATCCGGAGGACGTACAAAAATGTCTGCCATTATTCATGGTTTCTTCCTCCTTTTTGCAGCCATGTTGATTCCAAGCATTTTGAACATGATTCCGCTGGCTACTTTAGCAGCTATCCTTTTTGTAGTAGGATACAAACTAGCCAAGCCCTCATTGTTCAAGACCATGTACAGCCAGGGCTGGATGCAATTTATCCCATTCATGGTTACCATTATCGGTATAATTACCACCGACCTCCTGATTGGAATTGGATTGGGTATGGCAGTAGCCATTTTCTTCATCCTAAGAACCAACTTCAGAAACCCTTACTTCTTTACCCAGGAAAAACGTGAAGAGGACGATGCTATTGTTATTAGCCTTTCAGAAGACGTAACCTTCCTGAACCGTGCAAGCATTATGCAAACCTTGGATGAAATACCTCCAAATACACGTTTGGTTATCGATGCTAGTCGTTCTGTGAACATTGACCATGATGTAAAGGAGATCATCACGGAGTTTAAGGATAAGGCCAAATTGAACAACATTGATCTAACGATCCTTGGATTGGATAACGGAAATACTGGAGGTGCTGGTGATGATGCTCAAAAAGAAGTCAGAAAAGCAATTCGTGAAAAAAAAGGGCAAATCAATGACTCTGAGCTTATTAGTCCTAACTAGGATTGAATAAGAGGTATATCAACATACGTTTGAACATTACAAAGATTTGTTGATTCGTCCTTCTCGGAGTACAGAAAATAAAAAATGAATTGGCTAAGCCCAATTCCAGATACCTGAATTCATTGTTGCCGGTTTATGCATTCTTGCATAACCGGCAATTTTCTTTCTAGGAAATTCCTTAACGGGAAGGAAAAGAGGACTATGGTGCAATGCTAATTCCCAATTATGAATCCCTTCTTTTTACCCACCCATTTTGTAAAACCATTCATCCCAATTATTCTACTGCTCCTCCGAAAAATTGAACATTTCAAAGCCAAAAAACATTCTCTGCCTGATTAAAGATTACCTTTAAGCCAAGGAAATAATTGGTACTTTTTTTATCGCTAAATACATCAACTTTCATTTCCCATGCAGGGTATTTGCATTACAATAGATGTATTTATAATTAGGATCGCTCGAAATTTGATACTTGTGTTTGTCCCCCTAGACTTCTCTCCAAGACAGATTCGAATATTGCTCTGGCATAAGATTCCCATGCAGTCAGAACGCCTCTCTTATCGAAAAGATTTTAGAGATCTAAATGTATTAAGGAATGATTGTTAAAAAACAGAGAATTGTCTTTGCCTATTTAATAATTGAACTTCTCTTACTTAATCTGGCCTATATCCCCTTTTATCTTGGAAGATTTGGTGAAAGCTTTCAATCAAGCTCATGGGCAAACTTTTTTCAAACTCCCTTCTTCTCTTTTCTACTTTTCAACATTAGTTGGCTTTTGATTGTCGCATTTAAAGGAGCGAATGAAATTTATTTAAGTGAAAATCATTTAAAAAGGCTGAAGCACCTGGTAATCAATATTCTTGGTTATATGGGAATCCTTTCCTCATTGATGCTAGTTTTTGAGGTCCTGGATTTCGAATGGCAACTTCTTGTCCTCCCAATTGGCCTTTTTGCCGTTGTCAATTTCCTTAGTTTTGCCTGGATTTCGAAAGCCTTTAATTCAAAAATTCGGGAGCAGGCCTTTGGTTCAAATTTACTCATAGTGGGAGACGGCAAAAGTGGGGAAGAAGTCCTGAACTTTAGCAAAAACAATCAACACCTTGGATATGGAGTTCTGGGGTACGTCATTGATGAGGGGGGGAATGTTGGAACAAAGCGGGGAATCAATGTTCTAGGTAGATTAGAGGATTTGGGGCAAATCCTAGATAATGAGCCGGTGCATGAAATGGTCATTACTTTGCCGCGCGAAGAGGATGAAAAGATCAGACATGCCATAGAAGAAGCTAATTACAGAGGAATACGGATTAGCATGATTCAGGACACACCCGAATGGATGGGGCATAATTTCAAGGATTACCGACTGGGAGATTTGAATATTATGCAATTGAGGCAGACTCCTTTGGATGATTTTAAGCGCTTTATGCTAAAAAAGGTATTTGATACTTTATTCTCATTGGTGGTTCTGATCCTTTTATCCCCCGTTTACTTTATTATCGGTTTGATGATCGTCATAGAATCTGGGTTCCCTGTATTCTATACTCCGACCAGAAAACGGGAAGCCGGTATGACATTTACATGTTATAAATTCAGGACCATGAATGTCTGCGATGATCCCAATTCAGGCACCAAGTCGACGGTAAAAAATGACCCTAGACTAACTAAAATGGGTAAGTTCCTGCGCAAGCGAGATTTAGATGAATTACCACAATTTTTCAATGTCCTGAAAGGAGAAATGAGTGTAGTCGGCCCTCGACCTCATCGCGTACATTTGAAGCAGGATTTTAGAAGTGTAGTCCAGGAATACATGGTGAGACATTATGTGAAACCGGGTATCACCGGCTGGGCCCAGGTGAATGGTTGGAGAGGTCCAACAGTTACTCAGGAACAAAAAGAAGAGCGGATCAGACATGACCTTTGGTATATTGAAAACTGGAGTTTCTGGTTGGACGTGAAAATTATCTTCCTAACCGTATTTGGAAAGAATACCAGAAAGAACGCATTTTAATCTTCTATGCTTTCGAATTCAAAATACTCTTCAGCGGAAGGGCAAAATTCAAACGCTTTTAAAATATCCTGCATAGCCTGTATCTCATCCGAGCGAATATTCCGCTCATAATTCCCACCTGAACCAATCAAAATGAGTCTAGCCTGCTCAGATTCGATAATATCTGAAATCACCGAGTGCGTATTCTCATTATATTTTTGGTCAAAATATTCCCAGTAGGAATCCTTTTCCTTCCCATGGATTATGTCTGATTCAGGGGCAAAGGTATAATCCCTATCCTCACACTGAATAGTATAACCCAGGAGATCCAGTGGCTTTTTCCCTTCGTATTGAATTCGGAATCGAATCCAATGTTCATGATCTCTTTCTCCTAAATAGAGGTGAAAAGATTGTTGATTGGTGTATTGAGTGGTGAGCGGGCTATAATACCAACTGATCCCTTCCTGCAAATCATATACTCTTCTGAGTCGGTCAAAAGCCTCTTCTTTCTGTTCTTTTTTCTCCTGATAATCAGTTTCGAGATTATCTTTAGCTATAGAGATAATGAAGTTGGCGAGTGCTATATCTCCATCCTCTTTAGATTCGGCTAATACATGTACCGCATAAATTCGCGCTGAATCCCAATTATTCTGTTGCATATGCATACGAGCATCCTCAATACTATATCTGTATTGAGCAGGTTTTTGGGTACAACTAAAAAGGGGGATGAGGAGGATTAAGAGAGTCAGGAGACGGCTTGCGAATATGGGTCTAAAAGAGGGCATGTGTGAGAACGAAGTTTGTGCAATTCAAAAGTAAAAAGTTTGACAGCTTTTTTCATGAGAAAAGCATTTCAAATATTACTTCCGCTTTCTACATGAAAAACAGTTTCATACACCTTGACCCTATTTTTTTACATCAGGAAAATTATATTCTTACTGTAGAACACTTTTTTAAGCCGAAATGTTACATTGGCATAAGTAAAATTTACACTTTCAAGGGAAAAGAAAGAGGAAAAAATTAGCTATTTCTGTTTTCAAAGTCTTGCATGAATGCTAGTAGGGTTTCTACTCCTTCTAATGGCATAGGGTTGTAAATGCTGGCCCTCATTCCTCCAACTGTTCTGTATCCTTTCAGGGTTTTCAATCCGGATGCTTCTGCTTCAGCTATAAATGTAGTATCCATCTCTGCATTTTTAGTTCGAAAAGGGACATTCATCAAGGAACGGTCAATTCCTTTCACATTGGCCATAAAAAGCTCAGATTTATCTAAAAAGTCATAGAGTAATTGTGCCTTTTTTCGATTTTTCTTTTCCATCTCTGCAACTCCTCCTTGTTTAAGGGTCCAATCGAAAACCAGGCCCGCCATATAAATGGAAAAACAAGGCGGAGTGTTATAAGCAGACTTTTTAGCTGCGTGTGTACTGTATTTGAGCATAAGGGGAGTTTGCTCCATTTCCTTTCCCACCAGGTCTTTTCTCACAATAACAATTGTGAGACCTGCCGGACCTATATTTTTTTGGGCTCCCGCATAGATCAATCCAAAATCGTCCACTTTATATTCTCGGGAAAGGATGTCAGAGGACATATCTGCAACCAGCGGAACTTCTCCTGTATCTGGGATAGCAGGAATACAAGTTCCAAAAATGGTGTTGTTGGTGGTGATATGCATGTAATCTGCCTCTGGATCAAACCTAAGATTTTCTATGGGAGGGATGTAATTATAATTTTGATCTGCAGATGACGCTAGCACCCGAACTTCTCCATAACGATTGGCTTCGGCAATAGCTTTCCTAGACCAGTTTCCCGTATCCAGAATATCTGCTTTTTTAGATTTGCGAAAGAGATTGAGAGGGACCATGGAAAATTGACTAGTGGCACCTCCCTGGAGAAAAAGTACATAGTAGTTATCTCCAATATTCATAAGCTTTCTCAAACTCTCCTCTGCCCTATCCAAAATGTCAACAAAGTCAGCCGATCTATGACTCATTTCCATCACCGAAATTCCTTTTCCCTTATAGTCTAGTAACTCAGCCTGGGCATGTGCTAATACCTCCCTCGGAAGAACCGCAGGACCCGCTGAAAAATTAAAGATCTTTTGCTTGTTCATCGGACATATTTTTGAGAGCGCCAAAATACTCCCATTCCCAGCTAAAAAAAATATTTCTTATCCATGCTTGACAAAATTTTCGCAACTTCCATATGAATTTTAAATGTGAGGACATGGACTCTATTATTATTGCGCAAGCTAGCATACAGAATTATCTGGGTATCTTTCTGGCTGGATTAATCTTGTATGGTCTAATTGAAATCACCTATCTCCACTTCTTTCGCAAATACAAAAAGATGCATGAGTTCAGGCAAAATGGAATCAATTTCCTTTTTGTCATTGGCATGAATGCACTGATGTCTATACTTCTGGGAACCCTTGGACTGGCAGTATTTAGCCTCTGGGGATATAAATATGCGCTTTTCGAAAGCGATTTGAGCTGGTATTGGTGGATTTATGGACTTCTGGTCTATGAGTTTTTCTACTGGGTTCAGCATTGGTTAGCACATAAAGTTCGCTTCTTTTGGTGCTTGCATTCACCTCATCACGCACCGGAATCCATGAATATGTTTGTGGGCTTCAACCACAATTTTCTGGAAACTATTTTCTATATGCCCTTCTTTTTTGGCTTTTTCCCCGCTTTACTTGGGGTTAACCCTATCATCATTGTGGTTGTAGGGGCTATAGATGCGATTTGGGGAAACTTACTGCATATCAATGAAGAGGTCATGCCGTGGAAATACGGCTTTCTGGAAAAGGTATTACAAACCCCCTCCTATCATCGGGTCCATCACGCACAAAACCTTCGCTATATGGATACCAATTATAATTCCATTACCCTCTTTTGGGATTGGGCATTGGGGACCTTACAGCCACTGCAGGCTGATGAAAAGGTTCAATACGGAATCACCCGCAAAGTGAATACCGGAAGTTTCTGGGATGTCCAATTCGGAGAATATGCCTTACTATTCAAGGACGTTTGGAAAGCGCCGGGAATCAAAAACAAACTCTTCTATTTCGTTATGCCTCCGGGTTGGTCCCATGAAGGAGATCATAAAACGGTAAAGGTTCTGAAAGGAAAGTTAAAAGAAAAGGAATTAGCCTAAAGAGATTTTCTTCAAGCTCTGCTCACATTGAAATAAGCCGCGAGGAACATGAAAACAGCCTTTCCATTTTCCCCCTTTTAGGCTAAGTAAAGGGGTTCCTGCTCGATTGAGGTAGCCGAACCATTCGCCGTATTCCGGATCAGAAAAATGATTCCAGGCGTATTCATGGATGATCTTGAACCATTTCCAGCATTTCTCATCCCCCGTAAATAAATAGGCTTTAGAAAGTGCAACCAGGGTCTCCAAATGAACCCACCATAACTTTTGGTCCCATTCTAATTGTTCAGTAGGATAGCCTTTGCGATCGAGAAAATAGAGAATACCTTCATGCTCTTTATCCCATCCATATTCCAACATAAAGAGCATGCGGTCTTTAGCCAGTCCCATCAATTCCTTATCGGATTTTCTTTCAGCTAAATCCATGATAAACCACATAGCTTCTATAGCATGACCAGGATTGAGAAGGCGTCCCGGAAAACTGTCTGATAGTTCACCCTTAAGACCAACATTCTCTAAAATCAATCCTGAATCCTTATCATAGAAGACCTCCATGACCTCGTGAATCACCTTATCGATGGTTTGTTCCACAAATTCCTTCTCCAGCAAATCTTCTAACTCCAAGGATAGATTACAGAGAATCATAGGCAGCGCAAAGTTCTTAAGTTGGCGAGTTCCCGGAAAGGCCTTATTGTATTTACCCTTGGGATTGTCTTGTCTTTGAAGGATGTTCTCGAAGGTTTGCTTGGCAATCGAAGCATATTTTTCCTCTCTGTTTGCGAGGGCATACTGACCAAAGGCCATACTTGCGAAACAATCAGAAAAGATGTTGTATGGCTGTACCAAAGGTTGCCCAGAACGCTCTAAGGAGAAATACCAATTCCCCTCTCCATCCCTACCATGCTTTTCGAGGAATTGAATGCCGTGTGCTGATAATTCCAGCCAGTCTGATTTTCTTTCAAGCCGATTATAGAGCATGCTAAAGGTCCAGGCCTGCCTGCCCTGTAGCCACATGAATTTGTCGGTATCAAAGACTTTCCCTTCTCGGCTCAGGCAAGTAAAATAGCCACCTGCTTCTCGGTCAATCGAGTACTTTTCCCAAAAAGGAATGACTCTTTGACGTAATTCTTCTTCATAAAGTCGTGCATAGGCAGCAGCTTCTTTTTGGATATCAGCTGGAAACATCTATTCAGGATTTGATTTGTTGAAGGAATTCCTGGTAGCGATTGTATAAATGAGCTGCCTGAGGATAAGCGGATTGTGGACTCATAAAATGTGAAAATTCAAAGGTAATTGCCTTCTCAAGGCCTGCAGCTTTTGCAGCTTCCAGTTTTCGTCTGAGTTTATCCCATTTTATAGGTAGAAATTTTATGGGCATATCGCGATCAAAGCTTTCGGCATTTGTCCAGGAACGGATGCCGTAGCGATCGGCCATTTCTTTATTCAAGGCAAAATAATCAGCCAATTGATGAAGCTCTACATGGCCGTCCTGAAAGGCAACGATATCAACCACTTCCTTTATCCCATCGAAAATCTCTGACCATTCCTCCTCATGTTGTTTGAGGGAAATACTTTCTTCTTTCTTCAGACTTGCTTTACTACTGAGAATCGCTTTGGTCCCATCTATGTAAGGCGAAATTAAGGTCGGCAAACCTCCTGAAATATTCTTACAGTGTTTTGCCAAAGCTGTATAGAGATTTATGATACTTCCCGTTCTTCTACTTACCTCTTGAGACAGATACCACCCTTTAAAGGCCTTTTTATGCCCGTACTTTTCCCAAACCTCATCTATTACCCGGAGATTTACTTCTGTTTCTTTCTGAAAGTTACCTTCCTCCCACCAATACTTACCGGAGTCATACAAGCCGAAGTAAAAACTCATTTCATATTTATCAGCCAAGTCCAAAAACAGCTCCAAAAGATCAACATAGGGTCTGTATGCCCCTTCTTCCTGAATCAAATATTCTGAAGGATAGGTCAGCTGCCGCTTATAGCCCGCACGTATCAGAATTACCGTATCGATTCCGACTTTCTTCATGTGTTGAAAGTCGGTTTCCCATTCATCCTTTGCCCAATTTTGGTGAGGGATGTCATGAGATATTTCATCCAGAAAGGTCCCGCTAATTTTCACGGCGTTAAATTAAGGAGTAGTAGTATATTGATAAAGTTTTAAGGGAAAATTGCTCCGCCCGAAGAGTATCTTAGGAGAATCAGAGTCTTTGTTCAAAATATGAATTGCGCGTGTTTCTCCCTTAACATTCAGTCCACTTTCTAGCGGAGAAAGCGGGGAGAAATTTCCTTTCCCATCCCCCAACAAAACTAGTCCATGATTTGCGTCACAGCGACCAAATTTTACTCGGGCTCCATATAAATTTCCTCCGAGAAAAAGGTCTTCATAGGAATCCCCATTCACATCCCAGCTTTCTTTAGAATAGGTAAATAGATTTTCTTCTCACTAACTATTTACTCTCTATTTAGAGGTAAATCCCTGGTTTTTAGGTTTTACGATACCCAGATTTCAAGAAAATCCGTCAAATCTTTAACATATCTTTTGACAAGTATAATAAATTATTTTTTATTGTGCACGTGCACAATGCATTTTTGCACGTGCACACCTTTATATTCTGGATATAAGATTTTCCAATTTTTTTTATATTTGTTATGTAATGGAAAAGAAAAGCTATACCATCAAGGATATAGCCAAGATGGCTAAGGTATCCAGAGGAACCGTTGACAGGGTCTTACACAATAGGGGGAAAGTTTCGGAAGACGCTCTTATTCGAGTAAATGAAGTTTTAGAAAAGATAAACTATCACCCTAATCTTATCGCGCGAAGTCTGAAAAACAGCAAAGACTACTATGTAGCTGTACTTATGCCAGACTATCAAAGTGATGCTTACTGGAAGACGTGTTACAAAGGAATTAAAGATGCTGCTAAGGAGTTCAAATCTTATGGAGTAAGCATCGATTTATACTTCTTCACGATGAGTGAAGCTGGTTCATTTATGGAATCCTTCGAAAAGATTCTGGAAGCTAATCCTGATGGACTTGTGTTGGTTCCTGCTTTTTCTCAGGAAGCCAAGGAAGTTTATCAGGTTTGTGATCAAAGATCTATTGTATATAGCACTTTCAACACTCCCCCAGAAGAAGGAGTTGAAGCCACTTTCGTAGGCCAGGACATGGTTCAAAGTGGAAGACTGGGAGCAGAATTGTTACACCTGCTGGATAAGGACGCTAGTAAATTTCTGATTGTCCACATAAATGATGAAGAGTTTGAAAATGCGATTCATCTCCAGAAAAAAGAAAAAGGCTTTAGGGCCTATCTTTCTGAACGCTCAGATATTGAAATTCTTCGATTGAGTATTCAACATTCTGATTTACAGGATCAACAGGCAGAGATTCGAAAATTCCTCAAGGGGGATTCAAATATTTCGGGTATTTGGGTAAGTAGTTCCAAAGCATTCGCTGTGGCAGAGGTACTGAGAGATTTGAAACTCAAGACCAGTCTGGTAGGATATGACCTGATTGAGGAAAATACTCGTTTCCTGGAAGATGGTAATATTGATTTTCTTATCAACCAAAATCCTCGTTCCCAGGCATTTTTCTCGGTGGCTCATGTTGCTGAAAAACTAGCCTTTCAAAAAGAAATGCCTGAGGAGCATTTACTTCCCATTGATATTGTGAGTAGAGAGAATCTGATTTTCTATCTGAATAATAAACGCAACAGGACGAAACTACTGATATAAATTTACTGCTGACCTAAGTCAAAGATCTTTTCCGTTAAAACCCATTTTTCACCTGTTTTTGCCCATGGAAGGCTTTGTTGAAATTTCCACATAAGCTCTTCCCATTCCTGAACCTTTGGATTGGCGGCATCCATCTGAGATTTTTTTTCAAAATCAAAGGTTTCGCCTACTTCCATAATCATAAACAATCGATTTCCGGAAAGAAAAATTTCCATAGACTCAATACCCGAATCATAAATACTGTCTTTGATTTCTGGCCAAATCGCACCCGGAGCATGATAGGCTTTATATTGTTTTATTAGCTCAGGATCATCTTTTAAATCCAGGCAGAGGCAAAATTTTTGAGTAGGCATATTTCTTCATTTTTTCGGAAGTTAGTCTTTTTGTCAAATAGCTCATTCATGCGTAAACATCTTTACTTAATTCTCCTCCTTTTTTCACTTATTTTCTGGAGTTGTAGCCCAAATGAAAGTCAGCAAGAAAAGGTGCTGGATTTTGTTAACCCTTTTATTGGAACCGCCTTTCATGGACATACCTTCCCTGGCCCTGTTCTTCCCCACGGACGTATCCAGCCGGGTCCTGATACGCATATTATGGGTTGGGATGCAAGTAGTGGCTATCATTATGATGATAGTCTGCTCTATGGCTTTAGCCAGACTCATCTGAGTGGAACAGGAATCGGCGACATGGGAGATATTTTGCTTCTACCTTTTTTGGGAGATGTGGGAGAAACTAAACCCGTAGGTATACTTGATCATGCCAGTGAGGAGGCTGAGCCTGGTTATTATGGGATAGAGGTTAAACCCTGGGGAGTATTTGCAGAAATGACAGCTACTTCTCATGCGGCTATTTATCGGTTTAGCTATCCTAAAAATGAAAGCCCTCGCATGATGGTCGATCTTGAGCATGTGCTTCAACCCAATTGGGGACATAAATTGATTTCCTCGGAGCTCAGAAAAGTGGATGAATACAGCCTGGAAGGATTTCGCTTTACCTCCGGCTGGGCCAAAGATGATCCCATCTGGTTTCGTCTTACCTTCAACCAGCCCATTCTCAGCACCGACCTATTGGTGGATGGGAATTTGCAGGAGAATAGTGAACTCGCACGTGCCACAGCCATTACAGCCTTTCTGACTTTTGCTCCCTCAGATGATCCCCTGGAAGCGCGTATCAGTGTTTCTTCAGTTGATAAATTAGGAGCTCGGCAAAATCTGGATAAAACTACCCAGTTGTCTTTCGACCAGCATAAAGAAGCCGCTCAAAATCAATGGAAATCGGAACTGGAAAAAATACAAATCAAAACAAGTGATGAAGCTATAAAGAAGAACTTTTACACAGCCCTTTACCACAGTAAAATCGCTCCCATGAATTTTACCGATTTGGATGGGCGCTTCAGAGGCATAGACCAGAAGATTTATAAAAAAGGAAAGGAAGACAGCTATACCGTTTATTCATTATGGGATGTATTCCGGAGCTGGTATCCCTTGATGACGGTTATAGAACCAGAGAGATCACGGAGCTGGGCGTATGATTTGTATGATCATTCGGAGAAAGGCGGCCTGCTCCCAAAATGGGCCTTGAATGGAAATTATACGGGTACGATGGTAGGATATCCAGCCCTGGCAATTCTGGCGGATGCTTATGCCAAAGAAATGCTCGATTCTATTCCACAGAAACTCCTGGATGCGAGTGTAAAAACTTCTTCCTGGCAGGCAGATTTTAACAAAAAGCATAAAGGTACCCGAGCCGAACGAGTCATGCCCAAACAGATTTACTACAAAGAGGCTTATGGTTTTATTCCGGCTGACAGTACCAATGGATCTGTTTCTTATGGGCTGGAGATGGCCTATTATGATTGGTGTGTGGCTGAAATGGCAAAAGGAATGGGAAATAAGGAAGTAGAGGAAAAATACCGAGAAAAGGCCCTTGCTTATCAGAAGTATTTTGATGCAGAAGTGGGATTTATGCGGGGAATAAATAAAGATGGGAGTCGTGCGAAAGAGTTCAATCCTCGTTATTCTGATCACGAACATTCAGATTATATCGAAGGGAATGCCTGGCAATGGACACCACTGGTCTTGCATGATCCGGAAGGCTTTAGGGATTTGCTCGGAGGAAAGGAAGCCCTGGGCATATGGCTGGATTCTTTATTTATGACCTCCTCTGAAATAGTAGGAGAAAATGCCTCAGCAGATATCTCCGGACTGATTGGTCAATATGCTCATGGAAATGAGCCCAGTCATCATGTTCCGTTTCTCTATCAATACTCTGACCGTCCCTGGAGGACGCAAGAAGTGCTGGATCAGATTCTCTACGAATTCTACACCCCTACCCCAGACGGAATTATCGGTAATGAGGACTGCGGCCAAATGTCTGCATGGTATGTCTTGAATGCCCTGGGTTTGTATCAGTTTACGCCAGGCAAGGCAGAATTTAGTATAGGAAGGCCAATTATAGACGAAGCGAAAATCTGGCAAGGGAAAGGCTACTTTCGCATAAAGGTTCACAATAATTCCCGCCAAAATAAGTATGTGGAGAAGGTCCTCCTGAATGGGAAGGAATTGGAGGAAAGGAGAATCTTGTATTCAGATTTTCAGCCGGATGCTTTAATTGAGATTTTTATGATTGGGGAAAAAGCTAATAAATAGATTTTTGTAGTCAAGGGGATAGCTTCGGTTCCCTCGCAATGACACCTATGGTGGGAACAACAGCCTGTCATTGCGTGCTTTTATCAAAAAGCGAGGCAATCCCCTTGACTCAAACCAGCATATTTCCTAATGCGCAGCCTCCTTTAAACTGGATAAAAAGGCCACCACGTCTCGAATTTCCCTTTTATTCAGAATATTCCCCATCGCAGGCATACTGGATGGTACATTGATTCTTTCTGCTACTTTGTTTTTAGGAACTTCTCGGAGGTCATTTTCAGCTACCCGAATGGTCAGGCTTGTGCCGGTCTCTTTCATCAAAACTCCCACAACGGGCTCACCTTCTTTCAAACGTAAGGTAACTACTCCAAATCCAGGGGCATAGGCGGCGCTCGGATCAATCATGGATTCCAGAATTTGCCTTTTGCTAAGCCTTTTCCCCACCTCAGCAAGGCCCGGGCCTGCATTTCCTCCGAACTCAAAGACCGCATGACAACGAACACATTGCGCCTGCTCATGGCGATAAAAGACATTTCTTCCCCTACGTACATTTCCTCCATATAAGGTCTCTTCATATTCAGCTAGCGGACCGTCTCCTTTGGAAGCATGGTAGGCCTTCAATTTCTCCATCAATTGAGGATTATTTTGGGTCTCTACCGCTTCAACAACATCCAAACGTAAATCCCGGGCTACTTTACCCCTGATCAAGTCATCGAGGGGTTTTTCCAGGGCCTGAACAGCCGCTTCGCTTTTATAACTTGCCAAAGCTGCCAGCGAGGCCATTTTTTCAGGATTCGTTCCTTTCGCCAAAACTGAACTGAATAAATCAACAGCCTTAGCTTCCTCAATCCCGGATTCAGGCAAAATAGAAAGGGCCGCTGAACGTACCGCATCATTTTTATTTTCAAGTGCGAGTTCCAGTGCTTGATCAAGCTTGCTTGCCTTGAGCTTCTTTAAAGCTTCCAAAGCAGCAACTTGAACATCTCCCGTTTCATTTCCTTCTAGATAAGCAAAAAGCATGGCCTCTACTTCCTGAAGACCTAGCTTGGCACTAGCCTCAATCGCTGCTATGCGAACAGCCTGCTCTTCATCTTTGAATAGCTCTTCATATAGCACATTAAATTTTTCAACTACGGGAACACTATCTCTAACTACTTCTCCTCTATATCTTCCATCAACCCGATCCAAAACAGACGGACGAGCAAAGCCCCCGAGTGTTGCAAGTGCTTCTGCTCTTAAAACAGGATTCGCGGAACCTCTTTGGACATATGTTGCCAGATTCTGTAGATTTTTCTCTTTGCCTACTCGAAGATTAGCATTGATAGCCCTTCGGATCAAGGCTTCATTGCTGAACCTTTCATCATTCAGGACATCTGCCAATGCAGGAAGAGCAGCTTCAATGGACCAGTCATCATTGATACCACGTGCGGCTTCAGTTACGATAAATTCATCTTTATCCTGTAGGTAACAGGCGATTCCCGGATCTTGCATTCTCCTCAGGGCAACTACAGCCGCTATTCTAAGTGCTCGGGAAGGATGGTTACAAAGGTCGATCAGCCCCTGAGAATTTTCGATACGTGAAAGTGCTATAATGCCTCCATGACGTAGCCAGGCATCTTCATCATCATTTTCTTCCAGCATATTCAGGATGGGATCAAAGGCCTTTTTCTCAGCCATTCTTCCTAAAGCTTCTGCAGCAAAAAAGCGTATACGAGGATTCTGATGTTTAAGCAAAGAGATTAGTTTATCATTGGCTTTATTAAATCGAACATCTCCCAGCATCTTTGCTGCCTGTGAGATGATTTCATGATCTGTGTCGTCTAGTAATGGGATTAACGCTTTTGCATATGATCTCTTTTTTCTTGCCATTTGAGCGATTCCCCATATGCCATGCACACGGGCCAATTGATGTTCTTTTTGTTCGGTGGCAGAAACCAGGGTCTCAAACCCCTCGTTTCCTCTTTTCACCAATTCAAACTGAGCTTTCTGACGAATGCGCATGTCCTGATGCTGGAGCAGATTATTCAATTCAGCTCCACTTCTTTCAGTCAGATTAGCCGTCATCAGCATTTCCGTTTCTTTGCGAATTTCTGAATTAGCTCCATTTGGCACATCCAGTTTCCAGATACGTCCTTTGTACTTGGTGGTCCAGCCATCGATCCAGTCGCCGAAATACAAGGCGCCATCTGGACCAAAATCCAGTCCAGTAGGTAAAAGGCCGCTTGCAATGATGCGGGTGCTGTCCAATTCAAAAGTCGCCCCTTTAGGTTTTAGGGTGAAGGCATGAATAGGAGAACTCGCAGGAGTTCCTCTGAATTCCGAGATGAAGAAATGATTATACCATTCTTCTCCTAAAGCTGTCCCGGGATTATAGACCATGCCCGTAGGACCATTGACATAGTTTTGAATACAGGGTAAAATATACGCAGGCTGATTATCCCAACGAGGAATATTTAGTCCTTCATCCATCCAGACTTTGTAGCCATTATTTTCAGGGTCGGTATATTTTCCGAACTGCCAATTGGTACGCCAGCCTGTATCTGATCCATTAATCAGATAGACCAAACGTTCCCTTTCGCCTCTATGGTCTCCGTCATTATCTTCTGAAATGAGGTTGCCGTATTGATCGAAAACAAATTCGTGGGTATTTCTTAAGCCGCGGGAATAGACTTCGAAATTACTACCGTCAGGTTCCGCTCTTACAATTACTCCCTGGTTGGGGTATTTCCAGCGTTTACCTTCTTTGTCAACTACATTCATTCCAATATCACCTATCCCCCACCAAATACGTCCATCAGGTCCCATTTTAGCCCCAGACATACCGTGCGCCCCAAATCCAATGTGAACGGCAAAGCCATGACTGATCGATTCGCGAGTATCGGCAATTCCATCTCCATCTAAATCTTCCGTTCTCCAGAAATCAGGCCCTACCGGGATATATACTTTCCCATCAAAAACTTCAACTCCATTGGCCAAATCAGTAATCTCCTCATGAAAATCCTCTATATACATCTGGGCTCTATCTGCAATTCCATCTCCTGACGAATCTTCCACAAACCAAATCTGCTCTTTTTCCACTGTCAGATCCTTCCAATCCAGCGTACTGTCCTGATTGAGGTCTTTAAGGAATCTCTTTCCTTGCTCATTTTCTTCGGCGAATGTTTCCCTTAGGAATTTTCTCCGATCCTCTACCGTTTGCCAGGAAATAGATTGAGTCATCCAGTCTCTATGCCCCCGTATGTCGAATTCAGAATTTGTAAGGCGATTAGCTTTGCTGTAAAAGATTCTCCCTTCATCATCAATACTGATGGCTATGGGATCAGTCATTAGTGAATCAGATGCCCATAGACTCAATTCCAGACCATCGGCGATTTCAGCAGCAACTTCTCCTCGAATCTCCTCGGCGATTTCGGCTGCCTTGCTATCTTCCAGTTTCAGAACTTTTCTAGGGTAAGTGAATCTTTCCCGCTCCTTCTCTTCATTGCAGGAATTCAGGACTGAGATAGTTATCAATCCAGCAATGAGAATGTTGATTTTTTTCATGTGTAGTGTAATATATATAGACTTTTTACCGGGCTTGTAATTCTTTTTCTTTTTGAAGGCTCAGATCAGCTTTATGCAGGTGATCATACCAATTAATTTTGAGCAAATAGGTACCTACCACAAATACCGCAAATGAAATCCAGAAAGCACCAAATTCTTTGATCATGATGTAGATTGGCATGATGGTGAGGGTCATTTGCCAGATAATTCCGATAATGATATTTAAGCTGTCTCTACCCAGATCCGTATTGGGTTCGAAATTCGGATCCTCTTTTTTTAGGTCTTCAATGATAGGTTTCCAAAATCCCCAGGGCCGGGTTTGGCGATAAAAACCCTTGAGTACTTCTCGATTGTCTGGAGGACTCACAAAGGTTCCCAGGATACATCCCCCAAAGGAGAAGCCCAGAATGATAGGGAAAAGGTATATAGCTGAAGTATCAGGGAAAATATTGGGAACGAAAGTAGCTGCAATCAATCCTGCCAACATACCCAGGAAATATCCAAAGCCATTGAATCTCCACCAGATCCATTTCAAGACATTAGCAGCAGCATAACCTCCGTACAAGGCTGAAGTAATCCAAACAGTCAATGCATTGATGGATTCTGCAAAGAATCCCCCAACAACTCCAATCATCACCAGAATCAAGGAGGCTATATAGCTATAGCGAACATAGGTCTTATCGGGTGCATTCGGATTGATGTACTTTTTGTACAAATCATTCACCACATAAGCCGGAGCGGAGTTTATAAAGGCTGCAAAGGTACTCATAAAGGCCGCCAGCAATCCGGCCAGTAGTAAGCCTTTAAAACCTACTGGGACAAATCTTTCTATGGCAAGAGGCAGAACCGTTTCAAAGTCTATATTACTTCCCATAGCCTCAAATTCTGGGATTAAGAAAACGAGCGCCAGGACCGTAAATCCCGTTACCATGAGGTAGCGAGGGAAATATAGAACCAGCATAGTAAGTCCACTCATTTTTGCGGCTTCTGAGGGCGTGCGTGTTGAAAGGATTCTTTGCATGTCGTAGCTAGGAACGGGTCCTGCAAGACTTGCGAAAATTCCTTTGAAGATCATCATCATGACCAGGTATCCGATGAGTTCGAATCCATCCTGGTCAATTTTATCATTAACAGAGTCCAGATATCCAGTCCAATCCAGGTTTAGTTCCCATCCAAAAAATAGTTCTTTCCATCCGGCAGGAACAGCTTCAGTGATTTGGTCAGCACTTACAGAAGTAAATGCGATGTAGGCAATCACGAGGCAAGAGATGGTCATGATCACAAATTGAATCACTTCCGTTAGGACCACACTGTACATCCCTCCTTTGATCACATACAAGGTGGTAATGGCGATGATGAGCATCGCGTAGCTTTCCTCCGAACTAAAATTGAGTGTACCCAGGCTAAAAGAAAGGTCCCAGGGAAAGAAGATTTCTGCGAACTTTCCTATACCCACAAAGAAATAAGCGATAAACCCAAAAACACTGATGATCGCAAAAACCGTAACGATAATATGAGAAAGCCTAGCTCCCCTTTCTTCTCCAAATCTGTGGGTAATCCACTGAGCTCCAGTCATCACATTGGACCTTCGAAGCCAGACTGCCAGAAAGACCATGACAAAGACCTGATTCCAGACCGGCCAGAGCCAGGGTATCCAGGCACTTTTCAACCCATAGACAAATAAAATGGTGACTGTCCACATAGTTCCGGATATGTCAAACATACCGGATGCATTAGAAAGGCCGAGGAAGTACCATTTTATTTGATTATCCCCTAAAAAATAGGAATTTAGATTTTTGGAAGCTTTCTTCGAAATCCAAAAGCCAATGAAGATAGTGAGAATCAGGTAGGCTAAAATGATGCTTATGTCAATCGGATGTAGGCTCATGTATTAGCAAGAAATTTTCCTCTAAAGTATGCATAAATATGGATATTAACATTCCCTGGGAAGATCGGCCGGAGGGATTCGGCGATATTTTGTGGAGATACACACAGAATCCGGTAATCGACAGATATCATATACCTAGCTCCAATAGTATTTTCAATAGTGCGGTAGTTCCTTTCAAAGATGGTTTTGCAGGTGTGTTTCGTTGTGATAATCGCAGCGTTCAAATGAATATCCATGCAGGTTTTAGTAAGGATGGCTTGAATTGGGAAATCGATCTTGAGCCCATTCAAATGCAAGCTGATAACCCTGAGATTCTACATTCTAGTTATAAATATGATCCCCGAGTTTGCAAAATCGATGATAAGTATTGGGTGAGTTGGTGCAATGGGTATTATGGTCCTACCATTGGCATTGCTTACACCTATGATTTCAAGAGCTTTCATCAATGCGAAAATGCACTTTTACCTTTCAATCGCAATGGGGTACTTTTCCCTAAAAAGATCAATGGAAAGTATGCCCTGATCAGCCGACCCAGTGATAATGGACATACACCATTTGGCGATATCTTTCTGAGCTACAGCCCTGATATGAAATTTTGGGGCGAGCATCGTATGGTGATGCAGGTAAGTCCGTTTGAAGAAAGTGGCTGGCAAAGCCTAAAAATCGGAGCTGGTCCGGTTCCCATTTATACTGAAGAAGGCTGGCTATTTATTTATCATGGCGTAATCAATACCGCCAATGGATACCGCTATTCTTTGGGAGCTGCTATTCTTGATTTGGAAGATCCATCTAAAGTCCTGTATCGAAGTCGCCGTTATCTGCTAGCACCAGCGGAACTCTATGAATTGACGGGAGATGTGCCCAATGTAGTATTTCCTTGCGCAGCTTTACAAGAAGGAGATAAACTTGCCATTTACTATGGAGCTGCCGATACCGTTACAGCTCTGGCTTTTGGCTATGTATCCGAAATTCTGGCCTTTATCAAAGAACATCATTTTTAGGCAAGCCTGGCTTTAATCCCGGCTTGCATGATTTCGAAAGCCTGATCCAATTCCTTTTTATTTAAAGAGGCAAATCCCAGACGACAGGCATTTTGTTTTCTGCCTATTCCGTTAAAAATGGTTCCGCTTGAAAGGAAAAGGCCGCGTTCCAGGAGGTCCTTACTCAAATCTATCAGTTTGAGTTTCTTATCAAATGTTGTCCAAATAGCCATCCCGCCTGCAGGCTTATTAAAACTGAGGTAATCAGAAAATTCCTCCTCCAGAATTTTGCAGGCATAATCTCTTCTCTCTTTATACAACTTCCAGGATTTTCGCAGATGTCTACGCAAGCTTCCATCTTCAATCAAATCGCCCATACTTTGCTCCAATACTATATCGCCTTGCCGATCAATTAATCTTCTCAACTTGGGGAGTTCTTTGATCACCCGTTTAGGTCCCACTAAATATCCAACGCGAAAGGCAGGTGCTAGTACTTTGGTAAAGGAACCTAAGTACAAGACCCTATCTTTTTGTTCTCCACTTGCCAGGGGAAGGATGGGGGTGTTTTTGTAATGGTAATCGTAGTCATAGTCATCTTCCAAAATCAGGAAGTTAAATCTTTCTGCCAGACTTAAGAGATGTATCCTTCTTTCCGGACTAAGGGTAACTGTCGTAGGATGGTGGTGATGAGAGGTTAGGTAAATAGCCCGGATTTTTTCTTTTCGGCAAAGTTCAGCAATTGCTTCTGTTTGTAATCCGTTTTCATCGACCGGTACTTTCCTTAACTCAGCTCCAAAATGGGTGAGGATAGTATTTGCCGTCTGGTAATTGCTTTCCCCTACAATCACTTTATCTCCTCCCCTTACGCTGACTAAAATAGATAAATGAATCGCCATGATAGTTCCTCGGGTAATCATGATATTTTCCTCATCCACATTCAAGCCCCGACTTTCGTTCAGCAATTTGACCACATGCTTTCTCAATTTTTTGTTCCCTGCAGCATCCGTATAGGTTAAGCGTTTCCTTTGAGCTAAAAGCCTCATATTGCGGGCATAAGCCCTTGCCAATTCATCTATTGGTGCAAGTCGGATATCAGGTAAGCCATCGTCAAGAGAAAGAGGATGTTCAAAAGAATAAGGAGGAGAAAGTTCAGGGTATTCATAAAAGGGAAAAGCCTCCTGCCCAGTTTGTTCATCCATCTCCCCTTCCTGCCAATTGCTGGGTTTTGAGACAGGTAAACTTTCCACGACAAAAGCTCCTTTGTTGGGAATGATCTCTATCCAACCTATGGCTTGCAGTTCTTCCAGGGCTTTTACAACCGTGTTTCGATGCACACCCAGGCTCTGTGATAGGCTCCTTGATCCAGGAAGTTTGGCGGAGGGCTGCAATTGTCCTCGCTGAATAATCAGGATCAATTGATTAACTATTTGGAGGAAAACCGGATGATTTGAGTTACGATCCAGCTTGATGAGGTTTTTATAAGGAAGCATAACCGGACTATCAGTATTATACAAACTGGCATATACCAGGGTACCGGAAATCTATTAGCTTTGAATCATAATTGCAAATCAGCCACCCTTAGAACTCAAAAATTATGTCTGATTCTTATTCCGTTGATAGTAGAAACAAAGTAAAGCGAATCCCCAAGCGAGGGCATTATGATAGAGAAACTATCCACCAGATTCTTGATGCTACTTTCCTTTGTCATATTGGATTTGTAGTGGATGGACAGCCTTATGTAATTCCTACCTCTTATGGAAGAAAGGGAGATACGATCTATCTACACGGCGCGAGTACCAGCCGAATGATGGTAAATCTGGCAGAAGGGATTCCTGTTTGTATTACGGTAACTCATTTCGATGGTCTGGTTCTGGCTCGTTCTGCCTTCCACCATTCCATGAATTATCGCTCTGCAGTCGTCTTTGGTACAGCCCATTTGGTGGAAGGAGAAGAAAAGGAAGAAGGACTTCGCATTGTATCTGAACAAATACTTGAAGGTCGATGGGAAGAAAGTCGTGGCCCTAAAGCCAATGAGCTAAAAGCTACTACGGTTTTGCGGGTAGATATAGATACAGCCTCAGCCAAGATAAGAACGGGTGGACCTGGGGATGATAAACCAGATTACGAACTCCCCATTTGGGCAGGAGTTGTACCCGCGAAAATTGTATACGGAAAGCCGGAAGCTGACCCTTTACTTAAAGAAGGGATTCCTATGGCTGAAAGTGTGAAGGATTTGCTTAAGACTGAGTGATTTTCTGTAGAAACAGAATCTATTCGCTATTCGCAAATTGAGAATACACCTTGCTAATCTGGTTAGCTTTTTCTATATCGCGCACAAATCAGAGGCAAGGGTTCCGATAATATAGAGGAGCAAAATGCTTCCATCTATGTAGATATTGAAATTACTCATTGTGGCAAAAGAATGAGATCATGTACAATAGACTATGGATTTCTATTTCAACAACTTAAGCTTCCCGAAAGAGGAAGGGATGTGGAAGTCCGGCGTCTCAGAATCGGGCATGATCCAGGAAATCCATTTCACCTTGATTTCATCTACCTCCTTCACATATTCCCCCCGATACAATCCAGCTTTTAGTATATCCCCTTCTTTCATCCCCAGCTCTTCTAGAGAACTCATACTAATAGCTCCTTCCACGATATAGCCTCCATTATAAATAGAAGCATAGAGTTGGATTTCTCCTTCCGGCCAATTCCAGTCTGCATCAATTTTGCGATGGTATCTCCCCTCGGAGTCAAACAACCTTCCCAGAGCATCCATTTCCAAAGAATAATAGGGATTCATCTCATCATCCGCTTTGAAGAAAATTTCAACCCTATCAGATGCAACTGCCTGCATTTCTGCTGAAAGACTGCTATCCATTTTTGTTATGACATCCGGGTCAATGGCATTGTATCGAAAAAAGAAATAGTCATCATTCCATAGGGCACGAAATTCTGTTGCGGGAGCTTCTTCTTCTCGCCAGGGGTAGGAGAAATTTGTCAGGCTGTTGGCATCTCCCCAGGCAGGATCATCTCCTCGACCACTCAACAAAATGCCTTTGGCCTCTGTCTTATTTACCAGGTAGGTGTAAGGTTCCACTTCTTCGCAAGCGAAAAGTGGTAGGATAAGTAGTAGTAAGTATTTCATAGGAAAGTATGTAGCTGGGATTTAAGTTCGGCCTAATGCGCCAAATATCCAATCAGGATCCGTACAGGTCTGAAACGATGGTTTTCAGTTTCCCCAGAATAATCCTACTGATTTCTTCTCCTTTTTCTTTGCTGGCGAAAGAAGGATCTCCATAAACTCCTCCCGGAGTCATTTGCCTCATCGTGCGAAAATAAGAAGCCTGTGATCCATATATCATGTCTCCTTCCGCCCAATCATAAGTTGGCTGATTTTCCTTCGGCTTTATTAGGTCTAAGTGAACCAAATGGGGAGCAATTTGCAACATAAGAGAGGTCTCAAATTCTCCGGCATGCCCTGCTCCTCCCAGCCCCGATTTATTTATAGATTTTAGTTCCTCGATCGCCAGTTTCCACCAAGTCGCAAAAACCAAATTAATCTCCTGGTTTCGGTAGCCAAATATTTCAAAAAAGCTTTGTCCGATGGCTTGATTTCCTCCATGGCTATTGAGGAGAATGAGATTTGTAAAGCCGTGATGGACTACCGAGCTCGCTATGTCTTTCAGCTGCCCTAATAAAGTTTCATGCTTTACGGAAAGACTACCCGCAAAGTCCAGATGATGTTCGGAACAACCCACTTGGATCATGGGTAAAATGAGGACTTTTTCCGGCAAGGCTTCGTGCAAGAGCTTGCACAAATGCTCTCCAATCATGCGATCGGTTGCAAGCGGTAAATGCGCCCCATGCTGTTCTGTCGCTGAGACCGCCATCACAACCGGAATTTTGCGATTCAGTTTGTCGATCTGATAAGAAGTCAATTGATCCCAATACATATTATTTCTTTAAGGCCCACATTTCTATTTCTACCAAAAGGGTCATAAGGAGAGGTGTCTGAACAGCGGTTCTTACGGGTAAGGGCGGGCGAAAATAGGTTTTATAAACCTCATTGAATCGTGGCCAATTATCCAGATCTGTCAGGTACACATTTACCTTGAATACATCATCCAGCCTAACTCCCGCAGTTTCCAATTGCTTTCTACAGTTTTCCAGGGTCCCATGCGCCTGACTTTCGATGTCTTCGCCTATCACATTGCCTTCAGGATCAATGGATGCCTGGCCGGAGATGACGACCAATTTGCCTGGATTAATTTCCAGGACAGGTGAATATGGTCCTGCTGTTACATGTTGGGAGGCTCCTTCCGGGGTTTCGATTCCAGGGGGATTAGCGTCTTGTTCCCATCCCATAGGAAAGGGCATGTATCCGGTAAAGCCTGCAATTTTCCATTTACCGTCGATCTTCCTGCAACGATAGAGCGTCTGCCAGTTGAGTCGGGTAGAGCTCCCATCCTTCTTAGGTATTTTTCCGTCGAACTTTTTACGGATCAAAGCCGAATTCCCCTGAATCTCTATATCTCGCAGCTGAGTAGCTTCATAAATAGCCTTCTCTGGATCTTCCGCCCAATCCTGCTCAACAAATTCTTTGGCTTGCTTCAACCACTCTATCTTATAGGCATCCAGTTCTGCAAAACTAATTTTCCAACTATCCGGATTATGCTTTCCTCTGGCATCTATGCCCATGAAATTCTCCTCAATAAAATCGCCTGCTACCATGCCCCAATCTTGTTTGGAAAAGGCTATGATGTCTCGCTCGACCAGCATTTCCCAGATTTGGTATCGATCGGCATCCGTTTGTGGAAAGGGGTTTTTATAAAAACTCATGAATATTCTTTTTCGGTTTGAAGGTGGTCTTTGATGGCATCCATATCCGGTTCAACGCCCAGGCCTTTCTCCTCGGGCAAATGGACATAGGGAGGCTCGAACTTTAAGGGTTTTTTCAGAAGATCATGCGTACGAATCAATCGCCCAAATATATCTCCGGGCCAAATACAGGATGCCGCAGCAGCACAAGAATGGACGTACATTGCTTCTAGTATTCCCAGGTCTATTTCTGAACCATGCCAGCAAGGCAAACCCGCTGCATGGGCGATATGGTCTAATCTTTGGAAGTTTGCCAGGCCTCCATTGAAATTGAAGCCGTCCACAGCTGCAGATTGAATGGCTTGTATGCTGTCTTTGATTCTTTGGCCGTGCAGGATGTAGGGTAATGAAACATGCAGGACGACAGGAACCGAACTAAAACTTCTCAGTCTCGCATACTCATCCAGCATCCATCTTGGCAAAGGATCTTCCAGACATAAGACATTGCCGACTTCTGCCAAAGCCGCTGCTCGTTTCCGTACTTCTCCCGGATATTGCCAGCGTTCATTGGGGTCAAGGATGACCTGCATATCGGGCGCAGCTTCTTTAATCGCTCTACACCATCCCTCTACATCGTCTTCCAGATCGGTTTTGAATTTCACACAATCGTATCCTTGCTCCGCAAAGCCTTTCGCCAAATCTCCTATCTCTTCCAATTCTCTATGACTGGACCATGCACCTACCCGGATTTTTTCCTGAACTGGACCACCTAGGAGATCAACTACCCGCAGATTATGAGCTTTAGCAAAGGCGTCCCAGATCGCACATTCGAAGCCATCATATTCTCTGCAAAAAGTAAAGGGAAGTTTCTGAAGGCTCAAATTTTGGATATCCTGTCCAAGCAAAATCTCAATGATGCTTTCGACCTGTTTCCAATTATGGTCCCGATATAATTCTCCCCAGCCAACAATCCCATTATCCAGCTCCATCCTCAGGAGGAGTTTGGGGAGTTCGTCAAATTGAAGGCTCCAGCCAGCTTTTGCTCCGACAGGCAGTTTATGCAAGGGTTTATTTATGGTCTTGCTCTGAATACTTCCTGCATGAGCTGGAACGATAACCTCAAAACAATTAAAGCGCTTTATCTTCATGCTATTTCTCTTATTTTCCTTCGATGAAATCCCGGTTGTGCAACATGATGGTTGTGCCTGCATCTTTACTTACATCAACTCCTGCATTATTTACCAAAGCTGTTATTGTACCCACTTCTTTTGCGATTCGTGAAAACGTAGCATCTACTTCTGCATCCTTACTTATATCAGCCGCGATAGCTATAGCATTGGGGTATTTTCGGGCAGCTTCTTCTGCTTTTTCGGCATTGATATCATTGATGATGAGTCTGGCCCCCAGCTCAGCCAGGACTTCACAAACGCCCCCTCCTACTCCCCAACCTGCGCCACCTGTAACGAGTACACTCTGATTAGCTAAATCCATGGTTTAGTCTTTATTATATATTACATGATGCCAAATTTTTCAAAAGCTTCAACTGCCTCCATACCATTCAGGATAGTTTTTTGAACCAGCTTTTCTCTTTCAGCTTTTTCAATAGCCATTCTAATAACCTCTTCCTCAGCCTCCTTAGGAATGCCCGATCTCCAAAGACCCAATCTCCAGGATTGATTTTAACCCCATGCATCTCAATCGGCACCCCAAACTCTAATACTTTGCCTCTGGGGCCTTGATCTTGTGCATAGCTTTCATAGGAAAAAGTAGGGAAGTTCAAATCTAGAATTCCATCTGTATCTCTCACATAGCCATCCAGCACTGCACCAGCTGCCCCTAATTGAACCGCTCTAATGCTCATGGGCATAGGCTGATAAAGAACCTGAAGATATTTCTTCAAGGCAATCCACCTCCAAAACCGACATGGCCCGCCCGACCAAGCGCATATCTGTACGCAATGGCAGGATCTTAGGACTTATAAACTGATGAAGAAAGCCCGATTTGTCCATCACATCTCCAATCACAGCAGAAAATAGCTTTTCCTTTATAAGTTGGATCAGCTCGGGATCATTTTTCCAAGCGTGCATAGTAGTAGTATTTATATTAAGCGTTCCCTTTTTAAGGAATCATTTTATTTCATTCAGTATCCTTTTTTCGGAAAAAATGTACCAAATAACTGTCAAAATTTTATAGCAGACCCACTATCCGCCCCGACCACCAAATCTTGAGGGCTACGCACCTCTAGGTTGGCGGATCGATCCTTCATTTATTCTATATATGATCCTTATTCATTTCCCCATTGATCATACGCCAGATGCCCAGAGGATTTTCATTTTTGAGTGCATCGGGTAAGAGAAAATCAGGAAATGATTGATAGCAAACAGGTCTTGCAAATCGATTGATTGCATTAGTCCCTACGGAAGTAGTTTGAGGAGCCGTGGTAGCAGGATAAGGACCTCCGTGTACCATGGCATGACAAACTTCTACGCCAGTCGGATAGCCATTGATAATCAGGCGACCGACTTTCCTTTCCAATACGGCAAAGAGATCTGCATATGCTTTAAGATCTTCCTCTGTACCGTGGACAGTGGCTGTCAAATGGCCTTCCAAATTTCTGGCGGCTTCCATCATATCTTCTTTAGAAGAACTTTGTACCAATAAGCTGGAGGGTCCAAAAACTTCTTCCGCCCATTCTGGTTTGCCATGAAAGTCGTCTATTTGGGTAAAGAAGACCTGAGACTTTACTCCAGCAGTCGTTGCCGTTTCTTTTCCTTTTGCCAGGGTTGAAATATTACTTTCTCCTGCAAGCGCATCAGCTCCCCTTTCATAAGCAGATTTAATTCCTGTAGTCAACATCGTCCCAGCTTCGATCTCAGAAATGCTTCCTACCAATTCCTTTTTGAAGACTTCCGTTCGCGTATTTTCGGGAAGAAATACCAATCCGGGATTGGTACAGAACTGCCCTACTCCAAGATTGATAGAACCTGCGAGTGATTTTGCGATATTCTCTGCATGAGCTTCTATGGCTCCCGGCAAAAGGAATACGGGATTGGTGCTCCCCATTTCTGCAAATACGGGAATGGGTACTTCTCTTTGGTTTGCTATATCAAATAAAGCCTTTCCACCTCTGAATGAACCCGTAAATCCTATGGCATGAATTAAAGGATGCTTAACCAACCAGCCACCTACTTCATGGCTGGCTCCTTGTACCATAGAAAATACACCTTCGGGCATACCCGTTTTCTGGGCAGCTGAAATAATAGCTCTTGCTACAAGCTCAGAAGTGCCGGGATGCGCAGGATGACCTTTCACCACAACCGGACAGCCAGCGGCTAAAGCAGAAGCCGTATCTCCACCTGCTACAGAAAAGGCAAGGGGGAAATTGCTGGCTCCAAATACACCTACAGGTCCCAAAGGACGCATCATATGCCGGATATCAGCTTTTGGAAAAGGTTGACGGTCGGGATTGGCCGTTTCAATGCGTGCGTCTACCCATGATCCTTCTCTTATCACCTGTGCAAAAAGCTTCATTTGCCCCATTGTTCTACCCCTTTCTCCCTGTAAGCGTACTTGAGGCAGGGCCGTTTCAGCCATCGCTCTCTCAATCAGCACATCTCCTAAAGCCAGAATTTCATCAGCTATTTGTTCCAGAAATTTAGCTCTGGCTTCCGGATGAGTATCTCGATATGCTGGGAAGGCCTTTTCTGCTGCTTTTACCGCTTCGTCCACTTCACTTTCAGTTGCTTCTGAAAAAGCTCCTGCCAAATTTTCTCCGCTTTTGGGGTTTACTCCATAGAATTGCTGACTGCTTTTTTGAGAAGTCTGATTGCCTATGAATTGAGTACCAAGTAGATCCATGTGTAGAATTCTTTATATATATTTTTGAATGATCTGTGTGAGTTCTTTTTCCTCGGCTAATATACACTTACAAAGATATAATTGGGCCTTTGCACGCTGAAGATTTTGGCCGGGGAAATGAGTTTTATAATAAATATCTCCTTCCAGGTAGTCTGTAAGAAAGCGTACCCCCATCAAATAGGCGAAAAGAGCTCCTGAAACTGCCAGAAATTCGATTTCCTTTTCGCTCAAACTATCACGGGTTTCCCTCAAGAATCCGGCACTGAATGCTGCGAATCTTTCTTTATCCAAAAAGATCTTTTCCAAATCAGGCTCATCTTCCGGGGCAGTACAAACCGTTGTGCGAATTCCATCTCCAAAGTCATAATGGACATAACCAGGCATTACGGTATCGAGGTCAATAACACAGCGGCCTTTACCTTCTTTGGTCAAAAGTACATTATTGAATTTGGTATCATTGTGAGTAACACGTAAAGGAATCAGACCTGATTCTCCTGCTATTTGTATTCGCGAAACTTCCTGAGTAATGGAAAGGGCATATTCGATGAGGGTTTTGCACTCCTTTACGCGCTTCACCTTATCTTCCCGAACAGCGACTTCTAGATTGTTGATCCGGTAACCTACATGATGAAAGCGAGGAATGGTATCTACTAGTTTTTCAACAGGAAAATTGGCCAGAGATCTCATGAAGATTCCAAAGGAACGTGCGCCTTGAAATATTTGTTCAGGAGTTTCGGCTATATCGTAGGAAATTAATTCACTTTTAAAATCAAACATCCGCCAATAATCTCCGCTCTCCTCCTGGAAATATGGCTTTCCTTCTTTGCTCAAAATAACTTCCAGACTTTCCTGCTCACCTACTTTGGCAAATACTTCCTGAAGATGATTGCATACCAAATAGATGTTGTTCATCATGCCGTCCACATCTTTGAAAATGTGATGGTTGATTTTCTGGAGGAGGTAGTCTTTGCCTTTAGGATCTCTATTTTTTAGGCGAAAGGTTTCATTGATATGACCACTACCGAATGGGAGGGCTTCTGCTATCTCTCCTTCGATTTGAAATTGGTTTATCAATGTTTTTATATACATCTGAAAACGTGCTGGTGTGTTGGCGTGTTGGAGTGGAATCGAAGATTGACGCCCGTACTCCAACACGCCAATACGTTTATTCTAGGTGTTTCAATAATTCTACCGCAAACCTTTTCCCTAATTCAATCTGTCCTTCTGAATTATAATGGACCTCATCCTTGTATTTTGCAAGACCTTCCGTTTCAATCATATAAACAGCATCCATTTCATTTGCAATTCTTTTCTGGGCTTCATTTACGATCTCCAAAGCAGGATATCTTTCGATGGGCGGATTGACCCGCGCAAAAATAATGGGAAGGTTTTCATCTCCCAGCCTTTTTCGAAATTCTTCTATGAACTTTTTGAAATTGACATAATAATCCTTTCCTGCTTCGGGAATTCGGGCATCTCTTTCTCCTTGCATCCAGAGTAATGCCTTGATTTCCGGATCATATTCCTTTCTTATCGTGTCGATGTATTGGAAGAAAGTCTCGAACATATTTCCGAAACGCTCATTGCCCGTAATCTTGGCTTTCTCTTTTGAGTACTCGGGTGTCCAATCTAAGAGAGAAGAACCTCCAATAGCATATTTCAATAGAAATACCTGTCGGTGCCGTACCGGTTTATAGCTCATCAGTTCATCTTTCAAACTCCTCTCTGGTCCAAATTTATCCGTGATAATTTCTCCTTTACCATTCTGCCCATAGTTAAAATAAGAAAGGTAAAGTGGGTATGATTCTTCGGCTTGAGGTATTCCTTGCCCGACCATATTGGATTGGCCTCCCATCAGGACCATCAAAGGTCTAGGAGAAGGGCTTTTAACTGTATCTCCACGAACATAGCCGATATAATTTCTCCATGAGCTTGACCAAAAATCTCGGTTTCGAGAAATATTTGCGAAGGCCTTATCAGAGGAGATCGCATGCTCATCCACACTATCGGTCTTTGCCGTTTGTAACCCCAATGCTTTGCTAATGATTTGAGCCATTAACAAGTGCCCTTCCCTATTAGGGTGGATTCCGTCCTGAGCATAAGTAAAAATGGAATTTTTCTCCCGCTTTTTAACTATAGCCTCATTCATTTCGGCATGTAGATCTATGACATGAAGCTTTTCTCCCTCTAAGCTATTCAACCAATTTGCATATTCTCCCAGTACCTGATCATAGTCCTCGAAAGGTGTTTTGTACCCAAATTCCGGAGCATCCTTATCAACGACTCTACTTCTTATTGGAAGTTGGTCAAAAGGAGGAGGACTGATTAAGACCAATTCTGCGCCTAGAGCGGCAACCTTATTTCTCATCTCATTTATGCCTGATTGAAATGCTAGCATTCGATCCTCAGCTTGGGGATGATAAATCCCATCATTCATTCCATAGCAGGCAAACACCACATCAGGTTTGACTTCCGATAATGCACGATTGAGTCTTTCTTTTAAACAAGGTCGAGGAAAAGGATGATCCGGCTCAGTTAGACAAGAAAGCGTCTCACTCGATAAGCCGATGCTAATTATATCTGTCTCAATTTCCGGGTAGTTCTTTTTAAGGATATAGGAAAGGTAATCTACATAATGGCCCGCCTGTGTAATGCTATTGCCGAGAATGAGGACCTTTTTGTCTTTGAAATAGCGAGAGGCAGGATCTTGTTTTTCCTGGCAGGAATGGAGGCAGATGGATAGGATGAGGAATAGGCTCAGATATTTTTTCATAATTAACCGAAACGTGTTGGTGTATTGACGTGTTGGGGCGGATTTAATTGAACCTAACACCAATACCCCAGCACGCCAACACGTTTAATAAGTCTCCACTTTATACTCTTTCTGCAAGGCAGTCAATTGCTCTTTCAATTCTGAAATTAGCTCCGCTTGTGCCGGATCACTAATCAGGTTTTTCATTTCCTTCGGATCTTCTTCCAAATCATATAGTTCCCAACTATCAATGTCTTCATAGAAATGAATGAGCTTATATCTGTCCGTCCGTATACCATAATGCTTTTTGGTGCCGTGCTCGTTGGGAAATTCATAATAGTGGTAGTAGAGCGCTTCCCGGATGTCATTTTCTTGTTGCTCGAGTAATGATTTTAGGGAAATGCCTTGCATGTCTTCGGGAATATCGATTCCTGCAAAATCAAGCATGGTCGGGGCATAGTCAATGTTTTGCACCAATTCATTTACCTCACCTGTTTGGAAGCCTTTTGGAAAGCTCATCAATAAGGGTGTGCGGAAAGATTCTTCGTACATAAAGCGCTTGTCAAACCAGCCATGTTCGCCCATATAAAAGCCCTGATCAGAAGTATAAATCACAAGGGTATTTTCTCTGAGCCCATTTTCATCCAAGTAATCCAGCAGACGACCAACATTATTGTCGACTGATTGGACACATTTAAGATAATCCTGCATATAGCGCTGATATTTCCATAAAGCCAATTCCTCACCTACTCTTTTTTTCGCAAGAAAATCCTTGATAATCGGATCGTAGTACGCGTCCCAGGCTGTCTTTTGGGTTTCATTCATCCGACCGTACATGCGTTCGTAGGCTTTTCGATATTTGGTCTTTAATTCTCCTCCCTCATCCAACATTTTTAAATCATACACCAAGTCCATATCACGATCTATGCCCATCACATGTGCTGCTGCAGCTTCCCGCCCTTCATAGTCATCGAAGTAGTTGTCAGGAACTTCAAATTCTACTCCCTCAAATTCATTGAGCAAAGAAGTATCCGGCATCCAAATCCGATGAGTGGCTTTGTGGTGGACGAAAAGGGCAAAGGGTTTTTCCTGATCTCGGCCTTGTAGCCAGGAAAGGGCCTTATCTGTAATAACATCCGTAACATAGCCTTCTGATCTTTTTCTTTCCCCGTTTTCAATGAAGTCGGTATTGTAATAATTACCTTGCCCAATCAGGACCTCATAATGATCAAACCCCATGGGTTTTGAACGTAAATGCCATTTACCTGTAATGGCGGTTTGATAATCAGCAGCTTGTAAGAGTTTAGGTAAAGTAAGCTGAGAACTATCAAAGCAAGTTGTATTGTCAAGGTGCCCATTGATATGACTATGCTTTCCCGTTAGCATAACTGCTCGGCTAGGAGCACAGATAGAGTTACTCACAAAGCTGTTTCGAAAGATTACTCCTTTTTTTCCTATTCTATCCAGATTTGGCGTTTGAATAAAGCGATCATCATAGGCACTCAAGGTCTGATAAGAATGATCATCTGTCATGATGAAGAGGATATTGGGCTTTTGGGTTTCCTCTTCTGTTGCCTCTTGTTTTTGACAGGCTGATAATCCTAGTAAAACAAGGCAAAGGATAGCGTGTAGTAGTTTCATAGTCTTAGGATCGGGTTCCAACTTTATTTACTAATTCTCCAATTCCATCAATTCTGATATGGATCATATCTCCTTCTTTTAGGGTGAAGCTTTCATCTGGTACCAAACAGGTTCCAGTCATCAGGAAGCAGCCTCTGGGAAAATTACATTCACGAAATAAATAGCCGACCAATTCAGTATGAGTTCTTTTCATCATACTAATTTTCACCTGGTCTTTATACCTACTCTCCCCCCCTCTCAGGATCTCCATTTGAATTTGAGTATCTGGCGAAATGGGATTTTCGATGATATAAATACAAGGCCCCAGTCCTGCACATCTTTCGTAGGTCTTTGCTTGTGGAAGGTAAAGTGGGTTTTCTCCTTCTATACTTCTGGAACTCATGTCATTTCCTATGGTATAGCCCTCAATGCTTCCATGAGAATTGCAAAAGAGCGTTAGCTCTGGTTCTGGAACATCCCAAGTAGAATCTCTCCTTATATTTACAACATCACCGGAACCAACGGTTCGAGCCGCAGTTGCTTTGAAAAAGATTTCTGGCCTTTCCGCTTCATACACACGATCATAAAAATCACCTCCCCCGGCTTCTTCCGCTTCTCGCATTCGTTCTTGTTTACTCCGCAAATAAGTTACCCCTGCTGCCCAGACTTCTTGCCCTCCGATTGGCGGCTCTTTACCAAGTTTTGGCTTTTCACCTAATACTTCCCAATTCCGTACATCTGCATCAAGGAAGGTATACAGGCCTTTCCGGTTTATCAATTGATCCCAATCCATATCCGATCGGCGATACCATTCACCATCCTTCTCAAGGATGGCAGCTTCTTCATGTTTATATAGTCTCATTATATAGGGGAGATAAATCCAGGGTGTCTTTCATTTGAGTTTGTAGATCCATCAATTCCAGAAACATATTGGCCATGCGTTCGAGGTACACGGGATCTGTTGCTAGATTTGTGATCTCTTTGGGATCTTCATTGAGATCGAACAGTTTGAGTTTTTTTGCTTTAGGGTAAATCAGCAGTTTAAATCCGTCTTTCCGTATCATTCGCTGCAAATCACGATAGGCTCCATAAACTGCATCCAAATGTCCTTCCGTTTGGGTTCCTTTAGCCATCCCCAATAAGCTTTTGAAATAGACGTATTCCGGCTTTTCGATTCCAGCTACCTCTAATCCAGTCGCCATCAAATCCTGCAAGTACACATCTTCAGAGACCTTAGTGCCTGCAGGTATATCGGGCCCAGCAATCATCAGAGGAACTCTGACGCTATGGTCGTACATATTTTGTTTGCCGATCAGTCCATGCTTGCCCACAGAAAGCCCATGATCAGCGGAGAAAAAGATATAGGTATTATCCATTTTTCCACTAGCCTCCAGAGCACCCAGAATCTTCCCGATCTGTTCGTCCAGGTGCGTTATGATGGCATAGTACTCCTGTATATGAGTTTTAACTGCATATTCGGTTCGGGGGAAAGGCGCTAAAGCTTCATCTCTCAATCCCGGACTACAACCGATGCTGTCTTTCTCTGGGTAAAGAGGCATGAAATTATCAGGAAGCTTGATTTTATCGAGCGGATATTTATCTACAAAAGCTTGAGGAGCCTGGCGAGGATCATGAGGCGCGTTAAATGCCAGGTACATAAAAAAGGGCTTATCCTTTTTGGTAGCTGATTCGATATAATCCAGGCCATCATCTTTCAATACCTCGCTCCAATGTTTTCCGCCTTGCCAAAACCCTCCAAAACTGGTATCAGCCGGAGACCAGCTCTTATCATTTTCATCATTAGGGCGGTGATACCCTACGGGCATAAGACTCTTCAAATCCAAATCATTCCCGTTTTTCTCTGTAAGCATCTTGCCTTCATTTCTTCTGAAAGCTGGCCAGGTATCTCTGGGCATCCCTGGTCTGATATGGCGCGCTTCATCAAAGACATAATCAGCAGGAGCCACTATATGCCACTTCCCGGACATATACGTATCATATCCATTACGAGCCATAATACGCCCCCAGGTTTGCGACATAACAGTAGAATCTTTTTTACGGAAAGCCTGTTCAGCTTCCCAGGCCGGCCAGAGTGATCGACCTGACATCAGCATCGTACGAGAAGCAGCACAAATAGCTCCATGCCATCCTCCCATATTATAAGCATGGGTAAAAGTAGCTCCGCGTGCTGCAATGCGATCCAAATTTGGGGTTTCAATGGTAGAATTCCCCAATGCGCTGACGGCCTCATAACTCAAATCATCCGCAAATAGAAAGAGGATGTTGGGTGGAGCTTCTTTAACCTCCTGCTTAGCTTCACAGGCAAAAAGAAGGGATAGTATTGATATAGCTAGTAGTTTTTTCATGTATAAAGAAATTTGAGGAAAGTAATCAAAAGCATTTAAGTAGGGCTTTGTGCATATTTTTGAGCCTGGATGCTGTAATAGTAAATGATTGCGAAACACAAAAGTGGGACAATATAAGATAGGTTAATGCTATCCCATACATCAGATACCTGTCCCATAACCATAGGCAATAAAGCTCCTCCTAATATAGCCATGATCAATCCCGAACCTCCAATTTTTCGATCTTCACCCAAGCCTTCAGAAGCCAATCCAAAAATGGTGGGGAACATCAAGGACATACAGCCGGAAATACCAATCAAACAAACCACTCCTACGCCTCCGCCAGCAAACATTACTCCGCCAGATAAAAGGATTGCTACAATAGAACAATATCCGAGAAGTTTCGCAGGACTAATCCTTTCCATCAACCAGGTGAATACAAAGCGTGAAAGGGTAAATAATACCAAGGCGGCTATATAATAGCTGGAAGCATCTTCTTCATTTTTGGAAAGTTCCTGCATGACGTAGCGGATGGTAAAAGACCATACACAAATTTGAGCTCCCACATAAAAGAATTGTGCCACAACTCCCCACACGTAATTGCGGTTTTTTAATAAACGTCCAAAGGTAGGACCAAAATCCAGCCTTTTATCCGAATCACTGGCAACCGGCATTTTGCTCGCCATGAAGTAAAGAGCAAGTAGAATGAGAAAAATGGCTAGACCGACATAGGGCCCCATTACTGCTGATAATTCTTCTGCCTGTACAGCCTCCAATTGCTCGCTACTCATAGCGGCTCTTTCTGTCTCTGAGTACTCCTGCAGATTGGATAAGATGAAGTATTTACTCAAAATAACCCCTGTGATTGATCCCAGGGGATTGAAGGATTGAGCTAGATTCAATCGCCGCGTTCCGGTAGATGGATCCCCCATAGCAATGATATAGGGATTAGCAGTGGTCTCCAAAATAGAAAGTCCTCCAGCCAGTATAAAAAGGGCAATCAAAAAATGTCCATAGACCATGCTTTGACTAGCGGGATAAAAAAGGAGTGCTCCGGCAGCAAATAGGCTCAGTCCCAGTATTACTCCAGTTTTATAAGAGTATTTTTTGATAAAAATGGCTGCTGGAATAGCCAGACAGAAATAGGAGCCATAAAATGCGACCTGAATCCAGGAAGTTTGAAAATCAGTCATCGACATAATTTTCTTAAAAGCTGCCAATAAGGTATCCGTCATATTATTGGCCAATCCCCACAAGAAGAAAAGGGAGGTAACCAAAATAAAAGGCAGGAGGTATTGTTTCGCAATAGTTTTATTCATCGTAGTAGTTTATAGCAAATTTCTTATTGATCCTTCAGCACAGAAAGCGCACGATCCAAATGCGCATAGCCTCCATCCACAAATATGTGTTGTCCTGTGATATGCGATGATCGCGATGATAATAAAAATAAGGCAGTATCTGCAATTTCTTCCGCTTTTGTCATCCGATTCTCTAAAGGAATTCGGCTTTCTATTTCCGCAATTTTCCTATCCGGTTCATCAAAACTCTCGATCCATCTCTTATACATAGCCGTCATGACCTCTGCTGGAACGATGCTATTTACCCGTATTCCGTACTTCAACAATTCGACCGCCCATTCCCGCGTCAAAGCCAATTGGGCCCCTTTGGCAGCTGCATAAGGCGAAGTACCTCCCTGCCCGGTAAATGCTGTCTTTGAACTCAAATTTAAAATGACACCTTTATTCTTTTTTAACTCATCCAGGCAATAGTGAGCCATGTAATAATAATGATGGAGGTTATTTTCCAGGGACCGGATCCACGCATCAGGACTTCCTTGCTCCAGACTTATGCCATCGTTTCCTCCCGCATTATTTACCAAACCATCTATCCGCCCATAAGTCTTTATGCAATCCTCAACTATTTCTTTACAACTCTCTGCAGACCCCAATCTTTGAAATTTGAAATGGGCAGCTCCTCTCCTTTCTCGTATTTCTTGAATAAGGCTCTCCCCAGCTTCTCTAGCCAGGCCTGCAATAAAACTGATTCCCCCTTCGGAAACTATAGCTTTTGCGATAGCCCTTCCTATTCCTTCGGCTCCTCCCGTAATAATAAAAACCTTATTTTTTATTCCGAGCTCCATATCAAAGTTTATAAAAGCTTATGGCATTTCCTCCAAAAATCTTTGCTCTATCTTCTTCCGTATAATTCTGAAAATAGCGATCAATAATACCCTTCATTTCGCCATAACTTTCACTCCCCAACAGACAAACTGGCCAATCAGAGCCAAACATAATCCGATCTACTCCAAAAGTATCCACGATGATATCGAGGAAAGGAAGAAAATCTTCATATTTCCATTGTTTCAATTTTGCTTCTGTCACCATTCCTGAAATCTTGCAATACAGCTGTTTGTATTGGGCGAGTGTTCTTATGCCCTTTTCCCAGTTTCTCGTTTTACCGACCTTTATCATGGGTTTGGCAATATGGTCTAAAACAAAGGCCTGTGAATCGAAATGTTCCAGAAACTTGACGGTCGATGGGAGTTGGGTTTCATAGATGAGGATATCGTAAGTATATCCGTATTCGAAGCTTTTCTTTACCCCATTCACGAAAGCATTCTGTAGCATAAAATTATCATCCGGCTCGTCTTGAAGCACATGACGAAAGCCTTTCATTTTAGGGAAAACCTGATATTTCTTTAAGTCCTCCTCGATTTTATCAGAACGGAGATCTACCCAACCAACTACTCCTTTAATAAAATCATACTTTCCAGCCAAGCTTAACAAGTATTCATTTTCTTCAATACTTTGTCTAGCCTGAACGCTTACACAGGCATCCAGGTCATTTTCCTCCAAAAGTGGTTGAAGTTGATCGGGGCCAAAAGATTTTCTAATCTCTGGCATCTCATTGGAAATCCAGCCATAAGCATCCTGACTATAATTCCAGAAGTGTTGATGAGCATCTATTCGCATAAGCAAGGCATTTCTAAAACCAATATAATTAAGTCCCGATAAAGTTGAGGATTTAATTGAAAAGCTTGTTGAAATCAGTAGGGCCTTTTTAGCTTTAGGTATGAAACTCCTTAAGAGCTTCCAATTTGAAGATGTACAAGGCTATAAATTAGGATCGAGCTATTTTGGCCAACCCAAAATGCTTGTTTACTCCTTTTTTGTTGATGGTTTATTGATAGATACTGGTCAAAGTAATATGAGGAAGGAGTATATGGAAGCTATCTCTGGCTTCAATGTTCAACAAGTATTCATTACCCACCATCATGAAGATCATACCGGAAATATAGATCCCATTCAGAAAAAATTGGGAGTATCTATATATGCATATCCTTTATGTGTAGAGACAATGAAACGACCTCCCTCAATCAGTCCCGCTCAATGGCTTAGTTGGGGTCCAAGAAAAGCCAATCATTTTTTGATTCCCAAAGAGGAGAAAATCGAAACCCAGAACTACAGTTTTGATATCATTCCTATTCCCGGCCATGCTCATGATATGGTAGGTCTTCATGAAAAAAATAAAGGATGGTTTTTTTCGGCCGACCTATTCGTCAGTACTTATATCCGATTTTTTATGCGGGCTGAGAGTATGAAAGAACAGATTGCATCTATCAAGAAAGTCTTGGCACTAGATTTTGACCGCTTGTTTTGTTGTCATAATCCTCAAATGGAAGGGGGAAAAGAGAAGCTTAGTCAAAAGCTTACTTTCTTTGAGGATTTCTTTGAACTGGTGAAGAATTTACACCAAAAAGGCTATTCTATAAGAGCGATTCAAAATCAGATGCAGATAAAGCCCATGCATACAGTTGCGATCTTATCCCTGGGCGAACTATCAGCCAAAAATATGATTCGATCCGTGATTAGAGACATAGAAAAAGCCAAATAAATTGTCTCCTATTACAAGCTATCCATTTTAAAATCTCGAAATTAAATCCTAAGTTTCTAAAGACTTAAGGTCAGAACTACCATAAACTTACTTGTTCTAAAACAGGATCTGTATGACTATCACCACACAAAGGCTATCTGGGGTCGCCTTACTAAGCTGTCTGCTCTCTTTGAGCTTTCTCCTATTTACCTGTTCTCCCATCAAAACAAAATGGCCGGACAATTCCCCCCGAAAAATCGAGGTATTATTTCTCGGCCATGATTCGGAGCACCACAATTCGGAAGCCTATATGCCGATTCTGGCTTCAGCTCTTGCCAATAAGGGCATCAATTTCACCTATACGGATCAATTAACTTCACTCAATGATCAATACCTCGCAGACTTTGACGCCCTCATGATTTACGCTAATCATGATGAGATCAGCAAAAGTCAGGAAAAGGCTTTATTGAGTTTTGTAGCTAATGGAAAAGGTTTGCTCCCCATCCATAGTGCTTCCTGGTGCTTTCGAAATTCTCAAGAATTTGTTGAATTAGTAGGCGCACAATTCAAAGATCATGGAACAGGTGTTTTTAAAGCAGATATAGTCGAAAGTCAGAAAGATCATCCTGTACTTGCCGGATTCAAGGGATTTGAAAGTTGGGATGAAACCTATATTCACAGCCAACATAATGAAGACCGTACGCTCCTGATGGAACGAAGGGAAGGAGATCACGCAGAACCCTGGACCTGGGTCAGAAATTACAAGAAAGGTCGGGTTTTCTATACGGCATCTGGGCATGATGAAAGGACCTGGAGACAACCACAATTCCACAAACTGATGGAAAATGCCATTGTCTGGTCAGTGGGCGAAAGGGTAAAGAATCTTTGGAAACAACTTCCGCCATTTCCTATCCACACCTATACAGAGGCTGTCATTCCCAATTACGAAAAACGGGATCCAGCTCCGATGCTACAGGCACCACTTTCGGCTAGCGAATCTCAAATGCTTACGCAAGTCCCTCCCGGCTTTGAATTGGAGCTCTTTGCTGAAGAGCCTGACATCATCAATCCCATTTCCATGGCCTGGGATGAAAGAGGAAGGCTTTGGGTTATAGAGACAGTAGATTATCCCAATACAGTCAGGGATGAAGATGGGGTTGGAGACGATCGAATCAAAATTGTAGAGGATACAGATGGTGATGGTAAGGCAGACAAATTTACGGTCTTCGCAGACAAACTGAATATTCCAACCAGCCTGGTTTTCATAAACGACGGGATTATTGTTGCCCAGGCGCCTCATTTTCTTTTCCTAAAGGATACAGACGGGGATGATAAAGCCGATATTCGGGAACAAATCATAACAGGATGGGGCACCTACGATACACATGCAGGCCCTTCCAACCTCACTTATGGTCATGATAATATGATTTGGGGAGCAGTTGGCTATTCTGGTTTTAAAGGCAGGGTAAATGGAGCCCAGTATCAATTTGGCCAGGGATTTTATCGCTTTCGCCCTGACCTCTCCCATTTCGAATACATGACTCGTACCACCAATAATACCTGGGGATTGGGTTTTACCGAAGACTTTCAGGTCTTTGGTTCAACTGCCAACAATGCACATAGTGTTTTTATGGCCATTCCTGATCGCTATTATGAAGGAGTAATAGGAATGCCTCGCTATGGAAGTAAAAAAATAGATGGACACTATGCTTTCCACCCGATTACGGATAAAGTTAGACAAGTGGATGTCTTTGGAGGATTCACAGCTGCTGCAGGTTTCAATCTCTATACCGCTAGAAACTATCCCGAAGATTACTGGAATAAAGTAGGCTTTGTTTGTGAACCAACAGGCAGACTCGTCCATAAAGCCATAATATCTCCAGATGGAGCAGGATACGCTCAGTCTGACGGATGGAATGTAGTTGCGAGTAATGATAATTGGTTTGGTCCTGTGGATGCAGAAGTAGGTCCCGATGGAGATTTATGGATATTGGATTGGTACAATTTCATTATCCAACATAATCCTACTCCCAAAGGCTTTGAAAATGGGAAGGGAAATGCACATATAAATCCCCTTAGGGATAAACTGCATGGAAGAATATATCGGGTCAAATACAAAGGAGCTCCTGCATATACGCCTATGAGCTTAAGCAAGGATGATCCAAAAGCCCTGCTAGCTGCTTTGAATAATGACAATATGTTTTGGCGGGTGACGGCTCAGCGCTTATTGGTGGAAAGAGGGAAAAAAGATATAGTCCCTGATCTGATTCGTTTGGGGAAAGGAGCTAAAAAAGATGCAATTGGTCTTAAGCCAGCTTTGCATCATGCACTTTGGACCCTGCATGGATTGGGGGAAATGAATGGGACAAATAAAGAGGTATTGGAGTTGGCGAAAGCAGCTTTACAAGATGAGGTTCCTGCTATTCGCAGGACTGCTTTAATGGCTTTACCAAGAATCAGAGAGGTAAATGAGGCCATTTTTGCTGCGGGCTTACTTGAAGATACAGATATGAATGTTCGGCTAAATACCCTCTTAGCCATTGCAGATATGCCTGCTTCTGAAGACTTAGGTAGTAAGTTGTACGAACTGAGCAAAGAGGATGCATGGATAGATGATCTTTGGTTGTCTCGCGCGCTCTATTGTGCTGCTGTGAAGCATCAGAATGGATTCTGGCAAGCCTATAAAAACGATCCGAATGCAGCAGGAATAGAGGAAGGGGATGAAAAAGAAATTGACTGGATCAATACGACTGATTTTGCTGATTGGCAAAAAGTCCAACTCCCCAATATGATGGCGCAGATGGACAAGGGGTATTGGGACGGAATCCTCTGGTTTAAGCGAAATATAGAAATCCCTGCTGAAGATGCCGGTAAAGCTTCCATGCTTCATCTGGGACCGATTTATGATTCTGATTCTGCCTATGTAAATGGAAAATGGGTGGGGGGAATTCGAAGTGGCTATAATACACCCCGCTCATACAAGATTCCAAAAGGAGTTCTACAAGAAGGAGTAAATACCATCAGTGTTAAACTTTGGGATTATGGAGGAAGCGGAGGCTTTAGAGGGCAGGAACAGGATATGAAATTAGAAATTGACGGAGTCATAAGTTCGATAGCGGGGGAATGGTATGTCAAAGCAGAGGAAGAATTCCTCAATGCGCATAGCAAGCTATTCGGACCCGATAAATCCATGGCAGAATTTTTCGGAGACTTTTATGGAGAAAATAGTTTAGATATGATGGCCATGAAAAAAGAGGCAGATGTTGTCCTTGAGTTGGGAGTAGTCATAAATGAAATGAAGTATGATCAATCAGAATTGGTGGTTGAGGAAGGACAAACAGTAGAAATAGTATTTAACAATACCGACTTTATGCAACACAACCTCCTGATCCTGAGTCCGGGTAGCCTGGAAGAAGTAGGAGCTGCTGCTGATCTGATGGCCACGGAGCAGGATGCCGCAGAGCGAAATTATGTTCCCGATTCACAAAACATTCTGCATGCGACGGCCTTAGTAAATCCCAATTCGAGTGTCAGCCTGAGATTTACGGCTCCTGAAAAAGCCGGGGAGTATCCTTTTGTTTGTACCTTCCCAGGACATTGGCGACAAATGAATGGAATCCTGAAAGTTGTACCCAAGAAAAGCGTTTAGATAGATGGTAAAATTTGCAGCTAGCACCTGGCTATGGACCTCTCCTTTTCAAAAAGACAGTCTACATCTTTTAGAAAAAGTAAAGAGAATGGGCTTTGATGCAGTAGAAATTCCGGTTGAATACCCGGAATTGATTGATGTTTCAGAAACTAAGAAGGTATTAGATGATTTGGAGTTGGAAGTTGTTGTCTGCGGAGCCTTTGGGCCAAACAGAGATTTAACAAATGAGGATTCTAACATCCATGAAAACTGTTTCCAATACATCCGTGAGTGTTTCGACATCTGCAACGCATGGGATGCAGGTTTTTTGGTGGGCCCTATGTATGCTGCAGTTGGGAAGGCTCGAATGTTGAGTCCGGAGGATCGCAAAAAAGAATGGGAGCTAGCTGTAAAAAATTTGAGAAAGGTTTGTGAAATGGCTGGAGCAAAGGGATTATCGATTGCAATCGAACCTCTGAATCGCTTTGAAACAGATTTAGTAAATACAGCCGAAGATGTCATGCGTTTAGTCAAGGATATCAATCATCCCTCTGCTAAAGTCATTCTGGATTCTTTTCATATGACCATAGAAGAAAGAAATCTAAAGACTGCTTTTGAAACGGTAGGAGAACATCTGATTCATGTTCAGGTTTCCGAAAACTATCGGGGAACTCCCGGCACAGGATTGACTCCCTGGCATGACCTAAAAGCCGGCATGGAAAGCATTGGATACGAAGGAGTCGTCTCCATCGAAAGCTTCACTTCAGAACTAAAGGAACTGGCAGGTGCCGTTTGCTTCTGGAAACCCAAGGCCGAAAGCCAGGATGCCTTTGCCACAGATGGACTGGCATTTTTGAAAGAATTATTTACTGAATAAATTAAGGTAAGAGTCAAATAAGGAGCGTTGGGGATGGAACGAAAATGCAGCGGATGGAGATGCGAGAAGGCCTTGGTTTTTTCGTTCCGATTTTGTGCAACTTTTCTAAAAAGTTGCGGAAAAAGCCCAATTATAAGAGTAAAATAAACTGAAAACTTTGAACTAGAATACATGGAAAAGAAACAATGGAACGTCGCAATCATAGGCCTTGGCTTCGGTGCCGAATTTATCCCCATTTACCAAAAGCACCCCTCCGCCAATATGTATGCGATCTGCCAGCGAACCGAAAGCAAACTCAATGAAATCGGCGATACCTTTGGCATAGAAAAGCGCTATACCAGCTACGAAGAGCTCCTCAAGGATCCCGAAATTGATATTGTTCATATCAATACGCCTATACCTGATCATGCGCCTCAATCTATTGCTGCTTTAGAAGCGGGCAAGCATGTAGCCTGTACGGTTCCCATGGCGACTAGTGTAGAAGACTGCAAAAAGATCGTTGAACTCACCCAAAAGACAGGTCTTACCTATATGATGATGGAGACGGTGGTTTACAGTCGTGAGTTTCTATTTGTAAAGGAAATGTACGAGAAAGGGGAAATGGGTAAACTTCAGTTCCTTCGTGCCTCTCACCAACAGGAAATGGCCGGATGGCCGGGCTATTGGGAAGGTCTGCCTCCCATGCATTATGCAACGCATTGCGTAGGACCCGTTTTGGCTTTACCTGGTAAACAAGCAGAGAAAGTCTCCTGCATCGGTTCAGGCCGGATTGACGAAGAATTGATCAAAGTCTACGGCTCTCCTTTTGCCATAGAATCCTGCCATATTCAGATGAAAGATTCTGACTTAGGTGCAGAGATTACCCGATCTCTTTTCAACACGGCTCGCCAATACCGCGAGAGTTTTGATGTGTACGGTTCGAAAAAATCTTTTGAATGGACGCTCATAGAGCATGAACCTTCTGTAATTCATACGGGTGAAAGTCCTGAATTAGTCAAGATTCCGGATTACGCTCATCTTTTACCTAAAGAGATTCAGCACTTCACCACAGGAGGTGTTTACGATGACGATGACAATCAACATTTGTCTTTTATACAAGGTGCTGGGCATGGAGGATCGCATCCTCATCTGGTTCACGAGTTTTTAGATGCTTTGGATAATCAGCGGGACCCCTACCCCAATGCCGTTGAATCAGCAAATATTACCTGTGTCGGTATTTTGGCCCATGAATCGGCCATGCAAGGAGGGAAGACCCTGGATATGCCGGCTTTTACTTTAAAATAATTTTTATCGAAATAGATTTGTTAGTAAGGGTAGCACATAAGCTACCCTTACCCTTTTATTCCAAATCAAAGACCTTCATTTTCGCTTCCTCAATCAATTGTCTAAACTCAGGCAAAGCCCGATTAACAAGATCCAGATAACGGATATCAAAAGCACGATATTGATTTCTCAAGTCTGCCCATCTTTCCAATTCTCCACCCGAAGGTCGAGCATTCTGACTGATGATAACTCGATACAAGCGAATAATATGATTGGTGAATAAACGTGGATAATTGATCTCATCCTGGCTGACCTCAACTTTTCGTTGGTAGATCATATCCTCTAGCTCGAGGAGGTCTTTTTTCAACTGTTCGGCAGCAGCTTTGATCTCAGGACTCAATTTGCTTTCCTTGCCTTCCTCCAACATCAAGCTCAACTGTTTTCTCAGCTTGCGCATTTGCAGGATGCGATTTTGGGATTGATTGATCATAGTTTTCACCTCTTCTGCCAAAGTGAAATTGGCTTTAAGGTCTTCATCCGAAACCTCCCAGCGTGGGTCTTTTTTAAGTTGAAAACTCTGCTCCTGAATGTCTCCGCCAAAATCAATTCTAACGGTATAGGTTCCGGGCGCAGCTCTTTGCCCAGAACCGGGATATCGCATATCCATCATGACCAGATCCTGAAGCAATTCAGGTGCTGGATAACGAAGGTTCCATACATAGCTATTCATGCCCTGACCAATCTTCCAGGGCTCTTTCTCATCTTTGGTAGAGAGTTTCTTGATGCTTCTCCCCTCTTCATCCCAGATTTCCAGGGTGTAAGTCTTAGCGGTGTCTTTTTCTGCGAGGTAGAAATTTATTTCAGCCACATATGGAGCTGCATCCGGAGCTGCATTCCCCCTAAACCCTCCTAAATTACTTCTATACGTATCCGAAATCTCAAGTAAATGGTCTTTATCTCCTGAATCAAAAGCAGACAGTTGGTAAATGGGCGAAAGATCATCCATGATCCAGAATCCTCTTCCCTGGGTGCTAATGATCAAATCGTTTTGGTAAATCTCCATGTCCGTGATAGGTGTATGAGGGAGATTTTGCTGAAAGGATTGCCAGCTTGCGCCTTCATCGAAAGAGATGTACATGCCAAATTCAGTTCCGGCATACAATAGCCCTTTCTCTTTGGGATCTTCTCTTACTACTCGTACAAAATGATCAGCAGGAATTCCATTGCTTCCATCAGTCAGGAGATTCCAGTTTATGCCATGATCATTGGTTTGAAAGATATAGGGCTTAAAATCTCCGTCCCTGTATCGATAGACAGCGATAAAGGCTTTTCCGTCTTCATGGGGGGAAAGTTCGATGCTATTGATGGTTCCTTCTTTAGGCATGGAAGGGGGAGTAATGTCATTCCAACTTTCGCCACCATCCGTAGTGATATGCAATTTCCCATCATCACTCCCTGCCCATAAGGTATTAGGATCTGTGGGAGATTCTTCAAAGGCAAAGATACTACTATAGACTTCCACCCCTGTCGCATCATGCTGAATCGGGCCTCCCGGGATATCATGGTAGGCATCTATATCATTAGTCAAATCAGGACTGATGATCTCCCAACTTTGTCCTTCATTGGTGGATTTATGAACATAGTTGGATGTATGGTAAATGACATTCGGATCATGCTTGGAAATGCGAATGGGAAAGTTCCATTGCCAGCGATACTTGAGGTTTCTTTGCTCTGTACCTTCTGTATAATGGGGATAGGCTCCTACATCTCTTCTTTCATTGGTTTTGAGGTTGATTCGGGTAATGATCCCGCTATAGGTTGTTGCATAGATAATGTTGGGATCATTAGGGTGAACCGTAATGTCGGCACTTTCGCCCCCACCTACACTTAACCAGGCTTGCTTAGGATCAAGTCCACCTGAGGTTCGGCTTGGAACTGAGATGGTTGTATTATCCTGTTGACCCGCATAGAGTCGGTAGGGAAATTGGTTGTCAATCGTAAGGCGATAAAATTCAGAGGTCGGCTGATTGTTTTGGGTAGACCAGGTATCGCCTCCATTTAAGGTTACCGTTGCTCCTCCGTCATTGCTGTTGATCATGATATCTGGATTCTCTGGATTGATCCAGAGGTCATGGGTATCTCCATGAGGAACACGATAGCGATGATCAAAATTCTTTCCTCCATCGATGGACTTAAAGAAGTTTACATTGGTAACGTATACTGTGTTTTCATCTTTAGGGTCTGCAAAAATACGGGTATAATACCAGCCCCTTTGACGCAAATTATGATCGCGATTTATTCTGCTAAAACTTTTCCCTCCATCATCCGAACGATATACTCCTGCCGCCTCTTCTTTGGCTGCTTGCTGGATGACCCAAATACGATTATGGTTTACTGGAGAAATGGCAATCCCAATTTTTCCAATGAGGCTAGTAGGTAAGCCATTAGTAACTTTCTCCCAATTATCTCCTCCATCCATAGATTTATACAAACCTCCTGTCAAACCTCCGTCAATCATGGTCCAGGGCTTTCTTTCGGCTCTCCACATGCCTGCATACAAAACTTTAGGATTAACAGGGTCCATAGCGATATCGACAGCTCCCGTTGTATCATTGAGGAAAAGGACTTGCTGCCAGCTTTCGCCTCCATCTTTACTTCTATAAACCCCTCTTTCTTTATTTGGTCTAAATATATTGCCCAAAGCAGCAACATACACCAGGTCCGGATTTTCAGGATGGATGATCACATCTCCGATTTGCCCGCAATCCTTGAGGCCCATATGCTTCCAGCTCTTCCCTTCATCCAGAGATTTATATATACCAACTCCGGAAGAAACATTGCCTCGAGGGCTATCCGAGCCTGTCCCTACAAAAATGGTAGAAGGTACAGAGGGAGAAACGCCAATCGAACCGATGGATCCACATTCGATTTGACCATCAGATAAATTGCTCCAACTTTGGCCGGCATCCGTAGTTTTCCAGACTCCGCCACCTGTGCTTCCCATATAAAAAGTAAAAGGTTTTCCGGGCACACCTGAGACTGCTGTCGATCTTCCTCCTCGATAGGGTCCGACAAAACGGTAGTCCATGTTTGACAGAAAAGAATCAACCCGTGTCGAGGATTCTGCTTCTTGACCATAGGTAGGGAAATAGCCCAAGAGGCAAATAGAAATGAATAGATGGGATAGTAGTTTCATAAATTTCGATCTTCTTGGCCGAAATTAGCTAAATTTAGGAGAATTTATGATGCTTGAGTTCAATAGTTTGGGGACTCGACACATTTCAGTCTATAGAAAAATAGCGGATACAGGAATATTGGCATAATGTTGAAATTGCTGTATTTTGCTAGCATATTGCTCAACGCAAAGGACTACTACTATTAAAACCTTTGCGCGGATAAGAAACATCAAATGGAAAAATCGACGCAAAGCCATGCGAAAATACATGCTGAGCTGAGCCGGGATATGGGTCTAAGTACGATTCTGGCAATTGGAGTGGGAACAATGATTGCGGCAGGGATCTTTACGCTTTCAGGATTGGCCATTCGCAACGTGGGATCAGCAGCCATCCTATCTTTCTTTCTGGCAGCTATAGTTGCTGTTTTTACAGCGCTTACGTATTGTGAATTTGTATCCATCTATCCCAATTCGGGAGAGGGCTATCTGTATGCGAGAAAAACCTATCCGGCTCCCCTCGCCTATTTTGTAGGTTGGGCTCTGGTTCTTGGTTATTGTTCTTCCTGTGCTTTTTATATTGCCAGCCTTGCCAGCTATTTCAACGAATTTATCTGGCATCCTCCCATAGAAACTCTTTTTGGCCTCATATGCCTGGCTATTCTCACCTTACTCAATATAAAAGGAACTGAAGAAAGCGGGCGATTTCAGATAATCGTCACCCTGGGTAAGGTCTTGTTGTTGCTGTGGTTTGTGTTTGGAGGATTGAGTGAAGTTAGTGTTGACAGATTTATTGAAAAATTCAGTACAGATATAGTCGAAATCAGCGGAACGGCTGCCCTTGTATTTATTACTTTTTTTGGTTTTTCAGCAATCGCAGCTACAGCCGGAGAAGTGAAGAATCCCGTAAAGAATATCCCAAAAGCGATATTCCTTTCGATGGGTATAGTTACGGCTTTATATGTATTGGTTGTGCTGGTTGTCGAAGTAGCAGATTTGGAAGAATATACAGAAGCCGCTATGGGGATTGCAGCTGAAAAATACCTGGGACCAATAGGGGGGATGGTTATAGTGTTGGGAGGAATATTTTCTATGGTTTCGGCCTCTAATGCATCCATCATGGCGGGTTCAAGAGTAACCATGGCTATGAGTCAATTGGGTCATTTTCCCAGTGCATTCGGTGCCATTAGCTCCAGAACTAAGACACCCATTGTAGCTGTTATGCTAGTTGGGGGAACAATCATGATTTTTGCGATTAGTCTTTCCCTCGAGGATCTCACCCATTTCGCTAATATTGTCCTGCTGCTTGTATTGACCTTGGTGAACGCAGCCTTGATTATTCACAGAAGAAAATATCCGGATATTGAGCGGCCTTTTAAGGTACCATTAGTACCGCTTATTCCCATTTTAGGAATTTTAGCAAATCTCTACCTCCTTTATCAAAACATACAGCACCTTGCACCTTCCATGATGGCGCTGGCTAGCTTATTATTAGGTTTCCTTGGATTCCTCGCATGGAAAGGTAGCCAGGCTGAAGAAGAGGCCATTGAAGGAGAGCCTTCCAAGGTTGCTTTGGGGCGTTATGCGACCAAAGAAGCTAAATTCAGAATACTTGTTCCCCTTTCAAATCCCAGAACGGTTGAGCCCCTTATTGAATTGGCGGCAGGAATTGGAAAGGACAGAGAAGCAGAAATTGTCGCTTTGCGAGTTGCACTCATTCCGAATCAGGCTATTCCAGCAGATGAAGAAGTGTATGTAGAAAGAGAGCAAGCCATTCTTGACCTTGCCCATAAAACGGCCCATAACTATAACATGCCAATTACTTCTTTACTCAGAATTGGGCATAATGCTGCAAGGGCCATATTAGAAACCGCTCGGGAACAGCATTGTGATCTCATTTTGATGGGATGGAAAGGCTATAGTACGAAAGCCCAGATGATCCTGGGAGAAGTTACGGAAGCCGTTATCAACAATGCAAAAACAGATATTATGTTGGTTAAGCTTTCGGAGAAACGAGAGTTGAAAAAATTCCTACTCCCTAGCGCAGGAGGTCAACATGCCAAACTAGCCAGTTCCTATGTAGCCTCAATAGTAAAGGAATCAGGCGGATCACTGACTCTTGGAGGGGTTGTAGCTCCTGGCTCTGATACAGAAGAGATCAGTGAAAGGCTAGGCGCTTCTATAGCTGAGATCATGGACAAAGATCAGATCAATCTGGACACCATGATCATTGAGCATAATGATGTTGCGGAAGGAATAATCGAAGCATCAGAAGATTATGATGCGGTAGTTGTAGGAGCTGCAGGTGCAGGATACTTCCAGCAGATTCTTTTTGGGAGTATTCCGGAAACCATCGCAAAGGGTACAGATAAAACTGTCATCCTGGTCAAACAATACGATAGAGTCAAATCTCTCATAGAAAGGATCATGGGCTAATTGAGGATATCCTCTGGATTCCGTATCTTTTCATTGGAAAGCATTTTACTTTCCTCATTGCATGCTACGAACTACTACATACTTTTTACTGCTTTGGCTGGCAATTGGACTTGCCTGCAATACTCCTGAACAAAAAGTTTACACCTTTCGCATCGGTCATGTTGCCAATGAAGACCATACCTGGCACCAGGCCTTTCTCTATTTCAAGAAAATTCTGGATGAAAGAACAAATGGCCGAATCAATATTGAAGTCTATCCTGCCGAACAATTGGGCAAGGAGATCGAAGTAATACGAAGTATTCAGGCAGGTATAGTTGAAATGACAATTACTGCCGGGACTTTACAAAACTGGACAGAAATGGCGGGTTTTTGTGAAACGCCCTTTCTCCTGAAAGATTCCACCCACCTGCATAGAGTTGCGGATGGACCTATAGGAAAAAGAATAGAGGCTGACATTCTGGAAAATACGGGTATGCGTCCCCTGGCTTATTTTGAACGAGGAGCCAGGCATTTGACTTCCAATCGCCCTATTCGTCATCCCGATGAATTAAAAGGGATTATTCTTCGAACCCCTAATGTGCCTTCTTACATTACAGCCTGGGAAGCATTAGGAGCAAAACCTACTCCCATGGCTTTCTCCGAGGTATTTACTTCCCTTCAACAAGGAACCATAGAGGCTCAGGAAAATCCATTTGCTATGATTCGAAGTGCCAGTTTTGCAGAAGTTCAGGATTACCTCAATTTAACCGGCCATCTAATTAGTTGGGTCTATATCGTGGTTGGAGAAAAGCAATTTCAGGCTTTACCGGATAAGCTGCAGAAAGAATTTGCCCAGGCTGCCAAAGACATGCAAATCTATGAACATAGTATGTTTCTCCGAAATGAGGAGATGATCAAAGAGGAACTACAGGAGAAAGGTATGGAATTCATTGAAGTAGATAAACAGGCTTTTAGTGAGAAAAGCTCCAAAGCCCTTTACGATCGCCTTTCTCCCGAAATGCAAAAAATTTATAGAGAAATAGAAGCCCTTAGTCCATGAAAAAAATTAATAAGGTCATAGGAAAGATCCTGAAGTATGGAACCCTGATCAGTACGTTGGCGCTGATTGGGACCGTATTACTTCAAATTTTTGCTCGCTTCTTTCTGGAAAGCGCGCCTTCCTGGACTGAGGAAGCCTCTCGCTTTCTCTTCATCTACGCCATCAGTTTTGCAGCGGGTTTGGCGATGAAGCAGAAGTACTATGTTCACCTTGATCTGATTTTCAACAAACTTTCTCCCAAAGGCCAGAAATGGCTGGAATTTCTGATTTCAGCCTTAATTGTCCTGCTATTTGGCTTGTTCACTTTTTATGCCATACAATTTGTTCAATTGGGCCATGCAGAAAAGTCCCCAAGCCTGGCTATCCGGATGTCTTTTGCTTTTGGAAGTATGTTTATCATGGGTGCCTCTATTACCTATTTCGCCTGGCTGGAAACCCAAAAAGCCTTTAAGAAACTACGCGCATGATACTTGCCCTGATTCTCGTATTCATTATTTGCCTGATTCTTCGCTTTCCCATTGCATTTTCTTTGGGTTTGGCTTGTCTGGTATATGTTCTGTTGAAAGGTCTGCCTCTCCTCATCGTTCCTTTGAAGATGTATTCGGGCATAGATGTTTTCGTTCTCCTTAGTATTCCCGGTTTTATTCTAGCAGGGAATCTCATGAATCATGGCGGTTTGACGGAAAAGATCATTCATTTTTGCAATCATTTACTTGGGCATATCCGCGGAGGCCTTGCATTGGCAAATATTGGAGCTTCCATGTTATTTGCCGGTATTTCTGGTACAGCTGTCGCGGATACCGCCAGCATAGGATCTGTCATGATTCCTGCCATGAAAAAGGAGGGATATAAAGTAGATTTTGCCTGTGCGGTCACGGCTTCCTCTTCTACTGTTGGGCCCATCATCCCTCCCAGTGTACCCATGATCATTGCAGCTACTTTAAGTGGCCTTTCAGTTGGACGTTTGTTCCTTGCGGGAGCCATTCCTGGCTTTATGCTGGGGATTGGATTGATGCTGGTTGCCTACATCATTTCTGTCAGAGAAAATTATCCCAAACTTCAGAGAAGTACCCTCCGACAAATAGGTAAAGGATTCATCGATACCTTCTGGGCGCTTTTGATGACCTTTATCATCCTCTTTGGAATTATAGGTGGGGTTTTTACACCAACAGAAGCCTCTATCATCGCAGTAGTTTATGCCCTTCTGATTGGAGCTTTCGTCTATCGCAAGTTAACCCTCAGGAATATACCTGTCATCATCCTTGATTCGATGAAGACCTCTGCTTCCCTCATGGTTCTCGTAGGCTTTGCCAATCTATTTGGTTGGATCCTCATCACAGAGCGCCTACCGCAGGCAATTTCCGAAGGCATACTGGACTTTACTCAAAACAAATACCTGGTCCTTCTACTGATCAATATTCTCCTCATTTTCGTCGGAACCTTCATGGAGACCATTGCAGCATTATTGATCCTGTTCCGATCCTTCTGAAAGTAGCCGTAACTGTTGGCGTAGATCCGATTCAATTTGCGGTGATTGCTGTTTTGAATCTCATGATTGGCTTGACAACTCCTCCAGTTGGTGTATGTCTATTTGTATCCTCCAGTATAGGAAAAATTTCTATCGGAGAAGTGAGTAAAGCAGGTTTCCCCTTCTTTTTACTGAGCTTAGGAGTACTCGCTTTGGTTACGCTTATTCCTGAACTCTCATTATTCCTTCCGGGACTGTTTTTGGATTAGGAGAAATACTAGCTTTGGGAATGGATAAAAACTATTTCATTCAAACGGCTCCTTTCGTCGTTCCAACCACTGACGGCAAGCTGATTGAGGAGCATCATGGAAATGCTACTACCGGAGATTCAAATATTAGCATAGCGCATATGGTTGCACCTCCCGGATGGAGTGAACCCTTTCAAACCCCTGAATTTGATGAATATACTTATATCATTCGCGGAAAAAAGCAATTCATCATTGAGGGCGAAACCGTCATTTTGGAAGCCGGTCAGTCAATTAAAATTGAGAAAAATACCCGTATTCAATACTCAAATCCTTTTGATGAGGAATGCGAATACCTGGCTGTGTGTTTGCCTGCTTTTTCGATGGAGTTGGTACATAGGGAAGAAGAATAAATGAGCATTCTCCTGATTTGCAATAATAAAGATCCTTATCCCTGGGCAAGCGCCCTTCAGGAAGAACTTCCCAATGAGCAAATTGAGATCTATCCAGATGTAACGGAGGTAAAAGAAGTAGAGTTTATCCTATGCTGGAAAGCTTCCCCAGGCGTTTTCGACCAATTTCCAAACCTAAAGGCTGTGCAATCGCTGGGAGCTTCTGTAAGTCATATTCTGGATCATCAGAAATTGGCTGAGCATATTCAAATAGCTCGAATCGTTGATGAGCGACTCTCCGAAGATATGTGGGAATTTATCTTAGCTGTGATAATGGCCCATATGAAAAAGCTGGGAGCCTATCAGCAAATGGAAGCAAAGATGAATTGGACTCCTCTCCCCTACAAAAGCATAGGAGATATCCGAATTTCTTTTCTGGGTTTGGGAAAAATTGGGGCTTATGTTGCATTAAATTTTTCCCAAATGGGTTTTAAGGTTTCTGGCTGGTCGAGGAGCAAAAAGGAGCTCAAAGGAATCAAATCTTTCGAAGGAGAAAATGGTCTCGATTCGATGCTAATGAAAACAGATATTCTGGTCAACCTTTTGCCCCATACGAATGAAACGCAGTCTCTCCTAAATGCATCCAAATTGGAACTTTTACCTAAAGACGCTTTTCTGATCAATGTTGGCCGTGGAGAAACTTTAGTCGAAGAGGATTTGCTAAGCCTACTTGATACAGGGCAGCTATCAGGTGCTTATCTAGACGTTTTTCAAAAAGAACCTTTGCCAGCCTCACACCCATTTTGGAATCATCCTAAGATAAGAGTGAGCCCACACATTGCCAGTATCACGAATATTGCATCTGCCAGTAAACAGATTGTTGAGAATTTTCGACGATTAAAGTCAGGAGCAGCCTTATTAAATTGTGTTTCACCTCAACAGGGATATTGATGCCTCGTAAAACCTTTCCTACCTCCTACTGGACCTTTTTCTGCAATCCTCGGATTTGGGAAATAGATCGTCATTTAGCTAGCAATCCCAAAGAAGGAAATTATCGCATTTCACCTTATCAAACATCATGGTTTGAAATAGGGCAATTGGGAGTTATCCGGGTTGGCGTGGATAATCGGAATCGAAAAGAACTTGCAGGAAAGCCAAAAGTAAAGCCGGGCGTCTATGGAATCATTGAGATTATTTCAGAACCTTATAAAAGTCTTTCAGATCATCCTGAATTTTATCTAAACAATCACCCTAAAGCAAGCATCGCTTCTCCTCGCATTCGCTATCGGATGGTCAAAAATCTACTGGGGAAACCATTAGTTTTTACCGATCTACAAGAAGATGAACTTATTCAGGAAGATCCCTATCTCGTGAAAGGCTTTCAGGGAGCTTCTATGCCCTTGCATCCGCTGAGCTTCCGGCGCATTCTTGAGTTGGCAGATGTAGGCGAAATGGAAATGTAATTACATTAACACGTAATTGATCAACTTACACAAAGGAGAAATAGGCTCAAAGCATATTTTTCCTTAATTTTTATACACTAATTTTTCTAATTCAACTACTACTATATATGGAATCCTCTAAAAAGGTAAATCGAAGGAAGTTCATCAAAACTACCGCGGCAGGAGCAGCAAGTTTCAGTATTGTACCGAGTCATGTTTTGGCAGGATCAGGGAAAGTCGCTCCTTCTGATCGGATTCATGTCGCAAATATCGGCTGCGGCACACAAGGACTTCGGGAGATGTCCGATATTTTGGAAAATGAGAAAATACAATTAACGGCTGTTTGCGATCCTAATAAATTCTCGGAGAATTATCTGGATTGGTCTCCCTGGGGATTACGGGCAGATATCAGAAAAACGCTAGGAGACAAGAGCTGGGGAGAAAATTTCAATGGTGTTGCAGGAGGAAGAGACGTGGGCAAAGACTATGTAGATAGATATTACCAAAAAAATAGCCCTACTCCCGAGAAAAAATATAAAGCCTGTAAAGCATACGAAGATTTCAGAGAATTACTAGCGAAAGAGAAGGACTTGGATGCTGTGAAGATCATGACTCCTGATCATTTGCATGCCACCATTGCGCTGGCAGCTATGGATGCTGGCAAACATGTGATCACACATAAACCGATTGCCAATCGTCTGAAAGAAGCTCGTTTGGTTTTTGATAAAGTTAGGGAAACCAAGCTCAAAACACATCTTATGGCTTGGGATGAAAAATATGAATATGGCTTGATCCGTCAGTGGCTGAAAGATGGAGTCATAGGTGAACTAAAAGAGATCCACAATTGGTCCGTTAGACCCGTTTGGCCTCAATTCCCCAAAGCACCGGAAGGTGAAATGCCCATTCCTAAAGATTTTAATTGGGACTTATGGTTGGGCCCTGTGCCACACCGCCCTTATCATAAAGATTGGACCCACAATGTTTTCAGAGGTTGGTATGATTTCGGAGGAGGGAGTTTCGCCGATATGGGTCATTATAGTCTTTTCCCTTTATTCCAACAGCTTGACATTCGCAAGCCTGCCATTAGCGCAAAGGCTTATGGAAACGCCCAGACTACCTCAGTCAATGGAGTATGCCGCAGGATCAACAATAAATCTGCCTTTCCTCTCGCCTGTATGTTCAAGTTGCGTATGCCTGAGCAAGAATGGTTGCCAGCATTTGATCTCTATTGGTATGATGGAGGAATGAAGCCTTTCGAGTCAGATGAATTGGAAGCTGAGGGTGTTACTTTTGATCGGGAGGGTTTAATGTTAGTAGGGACGAAAGGAACGATCCTCGCAGGATTTGAAGGAGCCAATCCTCGCATTTTACCAAAAGCAAATGCCGAAGCATACAACGGAAAAAAGAAGATCGAGAAGTATCAACCAGAGAGACGTTCGGATACCTGGGCGCGAGCCATTATCAGTGGCAAAGAATCACCCGGGAGTTTCCTCGAGGCTGAGTGTATCACAGAAACCATAAATTTGGCTGCGGTGGCGCTTAGAGTTGGGAAAAAAGTAGAATATGATTCAGCAAATATGAAAATCACCAATAGTAATTTGGCCAATAAATACCTGACACGTGAGTATCGTGAGGGTTGGGAATTGGGGTGATTTTTTAAAAAATATCTACTGGGGCAGCTCATGAGCTGCCCTTCCACTTAATAATTTGAAAACACAATGAAACACAACAGAAAGCACATTCGTTGGCGAAAATGGGATTATTCTTCTCATGGAGCTTATTTTGTAACAATCTGCACCGAGAAGAAGCAGAAATATTTTGGTGAAATAAAGGAAAGCTTAATAGGAATTGACCTTGATAAGCCTTCTTCCTATTTGAATGCAAATCCAATTGCCTGGATAACTTTTAAATTCTGGAAGGAGATCCCCAAACATTATCCATTTGTTCAAGCAAATTGTTTGGTAATTATGCCAGATCATCTACATGGCATTTTATATTTGGATTCACCTCCTCAAATAGCATGGAAACCGAATGCTTTTGGGCCTCAAAGAAAGAACCTGCCTGATATAATTAGGGCATACAAAGGAGCTATTACTAAATGGGCGAATGAGAACAAATATACCTTTAAATGGCAAAGGAGCTATTATGATCGGGTAATTAGGAATGAGGAAGAATATAGACTAATAAAGAGTTATATATCAGAAAATCCCTACCGATGGTGTAGAGGCAGCTCATGAGCTGCTGCCTCAGTTAAATTAAAAAGCCCCAATCAATGATTGGGGCTTTTTAATTACTCTTTCTTAGCTGGTGTATTGTAAGGCGGCACTTTAATTTCTGGTGCTGGGGTTCTATCCAGCATCTTCAGCACCTCCTGAACGGCCCGTTCCAATTGAGGGTCACGGCCTTCAGATAAGGCTTTGGCATCCTGCCTTACAGCGATATCCGGTGCGATACCTTCATTTTCACCGATAAACTTTTTATTGATCGGATCGAAAACCGCATTATCAGGAGAAGTCAAAGCTCCCCCATCAACCAATGCATAATGCACAGAAGATTTTACCAAACCTCCCCAGGTTGTAGCGCCGATTAGCGGCCCAGCCTGTTGCTGACGGAATACCCAGGGGAAGAAATCCCCACCTGATCCGGCCATTTCATTAACCAAAAGAACTTTTGGTCCGAGAATACCCGCAGGCAAACGGAAAGGTTTTCCATTAGGGACTTCATTGGTGATGCCTGCACGAAGTGAACGCGTCATGAGGTCAACCATATAGTCATCCAACAATCCACCTCCATTGAAACGCTCATCGATTACAGCGCCTTCTTTGTCTTGCTGAGCGAAGTAATAGCGGTTGAAGGATACAAATCCTCCCCCACTCGTATTGGGTACCCAGATATAAGCTAAACGTCCTCCTGAGAGTTCGTCTACCCTTCTGCGATTATCTTCCACCCATGCGCGCTGGCGCAAGGCATTTTCGCTCCTGATCGGCTCAACCGTTTCTTTCCATGAACCTTCAAATTCAGGCTTATCGTTCAGGTGTAATACGGTTTGATTTCCAGAAGTACCATCTAACAATTCGAATGGATCCATAGCAGTTGTCAGTTCCTTGCCATTAACTCCCACAAGGAAATTACCTTCTTTCACTTTCATCCCCGGTCGATCCAGGGGACTTGAGAGGTTGGGATTCCAACTTTCTGTAGTGAAAATTCGACTGATCTTCCATCTTCCTTTCTCTGCCTCAAAATTTGCTCCTAACATACCTACTTCCGAACGATCAACATCCGGATAGTCTCCTCCAAAAACAAAACTATGGCCGACAGATAATTCTCCATTTATTTGATCAAGGATATAAGTCAAATCGGAGCGATGGCGTACATGTTCTACCAAGGGAGCATATCTTTCATATACCTTATCCCAATCTCTTCCATGCATATTGGGATCGTAAAAATAATCTCTCTCATATCTCCAGGCTTCTTCAAACATCTGCTTCCACTCTTCAGGCCTTTTCAACTTCATTTTCAGTTTAACGGAAACCGGCTTAGCAGATTTGCCATTAGGGCCTGCAGCAGAGGCGATTTTCCAGGAAGGACCTGACTGAAGCAGAATTTTCTTATGGTCTGCGGACACTGTGAATTGACGTACCCTGGAACTAAACTCTTTAGCCTTTCTATCCTTCAAGGTAAATTTATGCAAGGTGGCTCCAGGAGTTCCTTGTTTAAATTCTGCAATAAATACACTAGCTGCAGGTCCACTTTCCATAGCTACATAATTAGCTACTGGAATCGGCATAGCTATGGTTCTACGGTCAATTCTGTCGTAGTCAATTTTAACTCCATCATCTTTTTTCTTTCCTTTTTCACCTGCTTCCCCTTTATCCCCTTTCTTCTTATCCTCACCTTTTTCTCCTTTTTTATCTTCTCCTTCTCCCTCTTTTTTATCTTCTTTTACTTCTTCCTCATCACTTCTCGGGATAAATGGTGAATCCTGATCCTCTGCCAGGACAATCACATAGGCTGCATAACGTGGACGTGCCTGCATGGCACTTGTATTCGCCCAACCAGATCCTAGGGCTAAATCTGTACTAGCGAGAAAATAAAAATGCTTCTTATCCTGGTCCCAGGCTGGGGAGAAAGAGTCTGCGAACTCATTAGTAAGGGCTTTATTTGTATTTGTCTCACTGTCCCAAACAATGATCTGGCGGAAGTTATTACTTCCTGATTTTACATAGGCCAGCTTTTTAGAATCAGGAGCCCAACTCAAGGCGGTACGGCCACGGTCCAGATTATTTCCGCCGATATCCACCGTTTTTACAGAACCACTTTCCAGTTCTAATACACGAATTCTCACATCATCATCTACAAAAGCAATATGCTTTCCATCTGGAGACCAGGTCGGGTTCCAGGCTAATTTAGATTCTCCAATGGGAATTTTCCTGGAGGGCTTGGACAAACCATCCTGGTCTGCCAAATAGAGGGCGTATCCATCCCTATCTGCATCTGAGAACCAGGCAATCTTATCTCCTTTTGGAGACCAAAGGGGATTTCTATCCGCTGCATCAGAACTTTGCGTAATATTTCTGGAATCTCCGTGCTCAATCGGAACCGTAAAGATCTCTCCTCTCGCTTCCATTAAAGCTCTTTTTCCCGTAGGGGACAAGGAAACAGATCTCGAGCGTCTACTTACATCTTCCCATTTAGGTTCTGCCCAGGGGAAATCACCACTGACTGTGATAGATAGTTGAGTTGCCGCTCCACTTTCTTTGTCAAGCATATGTAAATAACCTCCTTGCTCAACGAGCATTTTACCTCCCCCGAAGGCCAACCACTTTACATCTGTTTCTTTGAATTTACTCACCTGGCGAAGTTTCTTATTTTTAGTATTGTAGGCCCAAACATTCATGGTCCAGTCACGATCAGAAAGGAAGTAAATTTCATCATCTACCCAAACGGGTTGGATATCTGTTGTTTTTTCATTGGGCAATAGAGTCTCAGCATTCGATTTGAGATCCAATAGAATCAAGGGAGTATTTTGCCCTCCTCTGTAAGCTCTCCATTCCACATCCCAACGACTCATCTTATCTACGATCATTTTACGTCCATTGGGTGAATAAGAACCATCGTATCCCCACTGCGCTGTAACTCTTTCCGAAGGTCCACCTTCTGTAGAAACTGTCCATAAGCGGTTGAAGGAAGAAGGCGCACTTTCACGACTTGAAGCATAAAGGATGCGCTTTCCATCAGGCGTCCATCCTCTTACTGAAGAGGAAGAAGGATGCCAGGTAAGCCTTTCGGGTATCCCTCCATTTATGGAAACTATGTAAACGGCATTGGGACCTGAGCGATTGGAACTAAAAGCAATCCATTTTCCATCTGGAGAAAGGTAGGGATTACTTTCTACAGCAGGAGTACTGGTAATACGCTTTACATTTTGTCCATCCAGGTCAGAAAGCCAAATGTCCGCCCCATATACAAAGACAATATGATCGGAACTCAGGCTGGGTTGTCGCAACAATCGAGTGCCTTGAGCCATGCTAAAGCTGCTGAATAACAGGCAGGTCATCAGGCTGAGTAGAGTGTTTCTAAAAATCATGGGTTTTATTAATCTGTGATAGTATTAGGCTGCCCCATTTAGAGAGGCAGATATTAAGATAAATTAGGGAAGATTCATGTAAAGGCTCTTATCTATGAATGAATATTCTGCCAACATTCGAATTGAATCTATCAAAATATTTTCCTTAGGATGTTGAATTCAATTAATCTTCAACCTTCTCGAAGCGTAGGTTGTCAACCCGACCTCCGCCAACTAAAAAAGCGGTAAGCTCTTCTTTCTTATTAAATACAAACTCAATTTTTCCCATCCACCAGGCGCTACCTGAAAATGTATGAGGCCCATTCTGGCTTAACATGATATTTCCATGTCGATGATGGGAGGCAATCAATCCATCTTCAGTGTAGTGAATTTTATAAAAGGTATCCAGCTCAGGGGAGTAAAAGTTCCCTTCATATTTGCCTAAACTTTCTTTAGAGACCTCATAGTTTACAAAGGGAATCGCATCCAGTTCAGTTGATCCATCCAGCATATCAATTTTCTCAATTTCCCCCTTTTTTAGCTTAAACATCAATTTTAAGTTTGGATCTTCTTCGGCCAGAAAATTATTATCTCCCAGGTGAATCAAATGAAATTTTTCACCGCTCCAATCGAGCAAGGCGAATAATTTTCCCTTTTCTACTTCAACCTTAAAATTAATCCCATACTGAGTTATGACATATTTACCCTGATATTTTTCCAAATCTTTTGCAGAAATCGGAACTGCTTCCACAGGTTTTTCCTCTTTCTTTTCCTCTTCAACAAAATGCTCACTCAAAAAGATATCTGTGATTTGATTAGCTTTTAAACTGGGATTGAAAGAACCCAAATTACTCAGGACTACTACCCCAAAGTCATGATCTGGATACCAGCGAACCGTAGAACGAAATCCGGCATCTGCTCCACCATGTCCTGCCCAGCTCAACCCTTTATATTCATTTACACTTTGACCTAAGCCATAATTGATTTCATCTCCATTGTTGAGTTTTCCGCGAGTTCTCATTTTTTCAATAAAACTTTCCCCCAAAGAAGGATGGAGCATATTGTTCATCCATTTCCCCATATCCTCTACGGTCGTAAACAAACTAGTAGCCCCATCATTAGCATAACTGAGAACAGTTTTTTTATAGGAATTTCCATCAGGGCGATACGAGTAAGCCCTCCCCGGAACAATCATCTCATGATCGTCATGCACATGGGTATTCTGCATATCCAGTGGCTTAAATATCCTTTCCTGGGCAAATTGACGGAAACTCCTCCCAGATACTTTTTCAACCAGACGAGCCAGAATTGAGTAACCACTATTAGAATACCTATACTGAGAGCCTGGTTCGAAATTGAGTTCGCGTTGGTTCTCAATCAACCGCATAATTTGCTCTTTGGTTATGACATCATCCAAGCGCCAACCAGCGATGGCCAATAATTGCCATTGATCCCGATAGCCACTCGTATGGTGCATGAGCTGACTAATAGTGATCGTTTTACCAAAGTCTGGAATCCCAGGCATATGTTTCCTTATATCATCTTCTATGCTCAATTTTCCCTCCTCTTCCAGCAAAAGGACAGCAAAATTTGTAAACTGTTTGGAAATGGAGGCTACATGAAAAATGGTATTAGACTTTATGGGAATATCATATTCCAGGTTTGACATACCGTATCCCTGCGTATATATGAGTCGACCACCTTTGTAGATACCTAAAGATGCACCGGGCGAATTACTTTTAGCCCAGCTCGTGAATAGACTATCGACACGCTTAATCTCAGTACTATAACTTTCCTGAGCATACAAGGGATGGAAGAAAAAGAGAATAAGTAGAAAGAAGTAGAGTTTCATTTCGTTTCTGTTTTTTAGGGATGGATTGCAAAAATATAGGTAGTGTCTCCGTAGAAACACTACCTATATTACATTTTATCAGTAGAAAGCTCATCTATATTATTACAGTAGCTTTCTAATTTTTTTGCCCTTATTTGGTATATGCGCGCTTATACTTGATTCCTTCAAACATCATTTTGGCAATGATCTCACGCATAATCTCGGAAGTACCCCCAACAATAGATGCCGCTCTTGCATCTCTATAGACCTGAGCGATAGGATATTCTTCCATATACCCATATCCCCCAAACATTTGCAGGCACTCGTCTACCAACTTCTTGTGAAGTTCAGAAGAAAGCAATTTTGCCATCGAACATTCTTTCACGGCAAACTCTCCATTTTCTAATTGCCAGGCAGTATGATAGACCAATTGACGCGTAGCTTCTAATTCTGTGGCTATATCTGCTAATCTATGTCTCAACGCTTGAAATTTAGCGATGGGCTTGCCGAAAGCTTCTCTTTCCCCCATGTATTGCTGAGTAAGCTCCAGGGTTCCATCCATGAGGCCAATAGAATTCATAGCTAAAACAAGGCGTTCCATTTGGAGACTTTCGGAAAGGAAATAGAATCCCTGCCCCTCTTCTCCCAGCAGGTTCTCTTTAGGAACCTTTACATCCTGGAAAAACACCTCAGCTGTATCCGATGAATGCCAGCCAATTTTTTCCAGCTTATTTCTCGTTACTCCTTCCGCATTCAAATCTACAATCAGCAGAGAAATTCCATTAGCAGTGTCAGCAACAAGGGTCATGAAATCTGCATAATACCCATTGGTGATGAAGATCTTAGAACCGTTTATGAGGTAATGATCTCCTTTATCTTCGGCAAATGTTTTCAGACCTTTTACATTAGAACCTACAGCAGGTTCACTCATTCCCAGAGCAGCGACCATATCTCCAGCTATTGCCGGAGCGAGATATTTTTCCTTTTGGAACGCATTTCCAGCATGAGCAATATGATTGGTAGCCATATATACATGCACTGCTACGGCAATGGCAAAACCAGAATTAAGACTACGTGATAATTCTTCATTAAAAACTACCTGGTAGAACATATCAGCATCCATACCTCCATATTCTTCTTCATGGCAAATGCCGAGATAGCCCATTTCGCCCATCTTTTTCCAGGCCCAACGGGGGATGGCATTTTCTTTTTCCCATTCAGCAAAATAAGGCTGAAATTCTGTTTTTATAAAAGCTCTGAGGCTTTCTCGAAATAACTGATGCTCTTCGTTGAAATAAGGTGATTTCATAGGAGAAAGGTGTATCGACTTAATGTTGGCGCAAAATTAGCACTAATTGAGGATTTAACCAATATAATGGAGAGGATGTTTAATTAACATTTTCTCATTTTCCACTACTAAATATGCTTGAATCCTGAAATCCTAATTCTACTTAGTATGTACGAAAAGTTCAAACTTTGTTCTGTCTTTAATTATACATTGGAAAGGACATATTAAGAAGGTTATCGAAATTTCTACTCGCTTTCATTTCTCTTACTTCCTTGATAATATTGCAAAAAATATTTCATGAGCCGACTTATCCTGATCCGACACGCCCAAGCCTCTCTCCTTTCTGATAATTATGATCAGCTTTCCGATTTGGGTCATGAGCAGTCGCAAGTCCTGGGAAACTACCTTGCAGCGTCTTCCCTAGAATTTGATGCTATATATACAGGTCCTTTATATAGACATAAGCAAACAATGGGTCATGTTAAGGATGCTTTTCAGGCAAAAGGGAAGGCCTGGGAAGAAGTTACAGAGTTGGATGAATTGAAAGAGCATCAGGCTCCTGAGACACTAAGGGCCCTTCTCCCTCAATTGGTTGAGCGTAATCCACAAGTCAGGAAATGGCATGATGAGGCCCAGGCAGATCCTAAAATGGCGAGAAAAACTTATCTGCGGATCTTCCATCACTTTATAGAAGAATGGGCAAAAGGAAAGCTAGCAGACATCCAACCGGATCACTTGGAAGATTGGGCGACTTTCAGGAGCGAAGTCAGTAAGGGAGTAAAGAAAATTTTGGAAGGAAATGGAAGGGGAAAGACGGTAGTGGCTTTTACTTCTGGAGGCACAATTTCCGCAGTTTTAGGGCATGCCTTGAAAATGCCACATGAGGAACAGATCATCGAACTCAACGGTAAAGTAAAAAACACTTCCATTACGGAGTTCCTCTTTACCCCGGAAAAATTTAGCCTACAGAATTTCAATACGGTTCCTCATTTACAAGAGCCAAGGTTGGTAACCTTTGTTTAAATACTCGTATTTTTTAGTAATCGAATGAAAAAGGCATTCATTTCAGCTCTACTAAGCGGCACAATATTCGCCATCCTTATGTCTCTCTTCGATCACTTTGGAGATGATGACTTTAGCGTAACTAGGTTTTTTGCCTACTTCTTCCTCTTTAGTGCCGCCATGACCCTGGTTAACCTTTATTCCGATAGGAGGAAAGAAAATCAAAATAAATAGGTAGAAAAGTAGCTCATACATTATTTGTTCCGACAAATTTACTGCTGAGTACCACTTTCTTAACCCAAGTCAATGCATGACTTGGGCAGCCCAGCTACTTTTGTGTTGTAAACAAATACAAAAGAAACCATAGATCATGAAAAGTCTAACAATAGGTCTGGGCATAGCCCTAAGCCTACTCATTCTCCTCTTGACCACAAGTATCCTGCTCCAAAATCCCGAGCAGAGAAAATACCAGAAAACCCTCGATGCCTTTAAAGCGCAAACTGGGATTCAATCAGAAGTCGAATTATTAAACCAATATCCCCAACTATTGGAACTTAAAAACAGAATTGGGAAGTTGGAGCACATGAATGGGAAAGTTCAAAATCAAATGAAGAATCCTATGCCTATGTCCGCAGGAGAATCCTGGAAGCTCAAAGAACAGATTCAATCCATTCAGTTACTTCGACGAGATATCAATTCTATGGTAAAGATCGTTTCATCCATTTTACCAAATATCTCTCCTTACGCCAGAAATTAGCAATATCATCATAAGAATAAGTGGCTGCTAATTCCTGCAGCTGCTTATTTTATTTGATTTACTGGTGAAATAAGGCCTAGATTAAGGACATGATATGGTACTACTACTTAAACTATCCTTTCTCCTTAGGATTTTCTGTTATCCTATTGCTTGTACTTCCATCATGTGATAAAAAAATAGAGCAAAATTCTTTGAAAGAAGTACCCATTACTCAAATTCAGATCGATGATTCCAAGCTGGATGTAGTGATTGAGGGAAATGGAAGACCTTGTTTAGTCATAGGTTCTTCTATTTACTATCCAAGAACCTTCTCAGTAGATGTAAGAAAAGAGCTCAAGATGTATTTCGTAGATCTTAAGTGGTTCGCAAAAGGCTATGAGAAAGAAGATCTAGCAAGGGTAAATATTTCTTCTATAGTAGAAGATGTAGATCAAATTCGACAGAAATTAGGATTAGAAAAGCCTTTGATCATGGGTCATAGTATTCATGGAACCCTGGCAACAGAATATGTAAAAGCCCATCCAGAAGCAGTTTCAGGACTGATTGTAATAGCTTCTCCAAGTTTATGGGGAAATGAGACCTATTCACAAAAAGCTTCAGAACTTTGGGAGACAGCTTCTGAAGAAAGGAAGCAGCTTCAGGAAGCTAACTGGGGCAAATCAAAAGAAATTGATCGCTTAACCGGGCAAGAAGAGGCATCTGCCCGATACAATAATATGTCTCCTCAGTATTGGTACAATCCTCGCTATGATGCCAGCTGGTTATGGGAAGGTATGACTGTTCATTCGGAATTAACTCAGCACTTATTTACGGAAGTTTTTAAGGAGTATGATATGTTTGATCCTCCTGATAAGATTCCCCTTCCTGTTTTTGTAGCACTTGGGAAATACGATTATGTTATTCCGCATACCTTGTGGGAAGATAGATATGAAAGCATTCCCGATTTGAAACTTATTCGCTTCGATAGGTGTGGACATACTCCTCAGTTGGAAGTTCAGCATGAATTTGATGCTAATTTAACCCATTGGTTAGGGGATAAGTTTCCCTAAATCCCTCATGAATCAAAACCTTCGATTGGAATTTTTTAGATTTTAGTCATATTTGAATACTTCCAGCACTTCCATAGAAAATCACTCGACATGAAGAAACTCATTAATTTTTTCAAGACAGTCTCTAATCCCAAATCAGGTGCCTATTCTATCCTCTTAGGCCTCATGAGTTTCCTGGCTATCATTATTTCTCTGCTGACATTACAGGAAATGAAGACCCAAAGAGAATTGAGTATGATGCCCATTTTACGAATACAAAATCCAGATAATTTCCTGCTTGCAGTAGACTCAAGCTGTGCGGAATCATATTTCAGCCGAAGAATTTCAATAAAATCTGATAAGAAGGACTCAGAGGCTTATTCTATTGATGAAGATTTGTTTAGCCTGGGTCTGGTGAATGTTGGAGAAGGGAGTGCTGTTAATATTGAAATTGATTGGGATATAGATTTTACAGACATCGTTGAACAATTTGATGCCCTGAAAATCGACACCCTCAAATTCATGCTTAAGTTGGAAAATGGAAACCTCATTTACCGATATCAAAGATGTGATGAGGGTTTTTCTGGCAGATCCTATTCTAACCTAATTACAACCAGAAAGTCGCATCTATTAACTGCAAGCTCCCAAGCAGAAAAAGAATCCGCGAAAATACCTACGATCATTCTTGAATTTTTAGTTAATGTTTTTCGTGCCCAGTGGAAAAAGGAGGGTCAAAACCCAGAAAATGTATTCATAAGCAAAAGTCTGGAGAGCCATTTAAATATTGCCTATGAATCGGTTATTGGTAATAAATTTTTAGATCAATATAAGATTACCTTTAGCCTTACTCCTCCCTTTTTCAATGCTCAAACGCTACCAGGAGGTTCACAAAAGGTATTTGCCTCTTATCAGGAATTCATTTTGGAAATGAAAATAGAGAAAATTTAAGCCGTTTTTTGAAGCAGCTGAACCTTAGGGATAAGAAAGCTTTATAAGCCTACATATAATTGCACAAAGCATGAATATACTCAAGGACCTCCTTCTTGTTTTCCTATTCTTTCTTCTTTTTCTGCTGCCAGTCCCCCTATTGGTTATCCTGCTTCTCATCTTTTCGCCCCTGATTTGGTATCAGGAAAGAGTTTTCATAAAGAAATATGAAGCCTATCTCTGGGAACTTGAAGGATAATTGAAGAATTTGAGTCCTAGATGAAGCATAATATTCCTAAAAACCATCAAATTGAAACAAAAAGATTTCTTCTCAGAATTCCGGAAGAGTCTGATATTCCGCATGTTTTTTCTGCAACCCGATATAAAGGCTTCAATGAAGGCATGCAATGGGATCCACCGGAAAGTATAGAAGAATTATATGCTCCCCTGCATAGAAGTCATCAAAAATGGGAAGAAGAAAGAGAGTTCAGTTTCAGCATCCGGGATAAGGAGCGAGCTGAATTCATCGGCCGCATTTCTATTCGTCCGACTGAAGAGGAAGCAGTCTGGAATGTAGGCTTTTGGACCCACCCCAGGTCACAGGGAAAAGGAGTTATGACAGAATCTTTGGCAGCTATACTAAAATTTGGGTTTGAGAGGCTACAAGCAGAAAAGATAGAAGCAGCTTACGCCATTTGGAACAAAGCCAGTGAGAAAGTCCTACATCGCAATGGGCTTACATTTGTTGAATATCTGGAAAAAGGATTCCAAAAGAGAGGAGAATGGGTAGCTGAAAATTTAGTCGCTATAGCCCGAACCGACTGGGATAAACAGAACTGATCCTTTAGTTACAATTTAGTCTGAATGGAGATACTGGACTTTAATACAGAGCGCGGAATTTATCATTTTCAAGTGAAAAGCTTACAATAGCAGAAGCGTACCATTTTTTAGCAAAAAATCTCCCTAGCTTTGCGGTCAAATATCGCTTATGAAAGAAGGAATCAGAGAAATACAGGAAGCAGATTTAGACGCGCTCAAGAAGGTACTAGATAGCACCGGTTTATTCCCATCTGAATATCTGGAGGACATGATTTCAGATTACCTCAACAATCCTGGAAGTACAGACATCTGGTTTACTTATGTAGAAAATAAAAAACCGGTTTCTATAGCATATTGTGCTCCAGAAAAATTTACAGAAGGTACTTATAACCTTTATGCGATCGGGGTTTATGAGGAGGAGCAGGGAAAGGGAATTGGGCGAAAGAAAATGGCCTATTTAGAAGACTTGCTGCGAGAGAAAGATGCCAGAATTCTAATTGTCGAAACCTCCGGGACAGCCGATTTCGAGCTCACACGAGAGTTTTACCATAAATGTGATTATACCCAAGAAGCTGTCATCCGTGATTTTTATGAAAAGGGTGATGACAAAGTTGTCTTTTGGAAAAATCTGAAGGAGAAAGGATAGGTAGAAGGGAAGCAGGCTAATTCCTTGCGAAAGAACCTCAATCGGCCACATCAATCGCCACAGATTTAAACAAACACCAAACCTCCGATCCTTTCCGAATCTCCATTCTTTTTTGTGACTCTGCACTGATTTCAACCAATAACCTAAAGCCCACATCTACTATGCAAAGCTGACTGGCTTCTCTATGGATGATCTCCGTGATCTTGCCTTTCAACTGATTTTGAATACTTACATTTTCCAGCTTTTCTTTGGAAAGGGCGATATCATCTGCTTGAATGAATACCTTTATTTCTTGCCCTTTCTGATACACTTCTCGACTTTGCTCGCATTTTATTCGGACTTCCTGACCTTCTCCATTACCATGCAAAATAGTAAGTCCACTTTCCGGGAAGGTCTGTACAACGCGCATGTCTATCGCATTTATGTGAGAAGTTGAGCCAAAAAGATCTGCCAGTTCCGGCTTTTTTAATAATTCATGGTAGCGAGCATGACCGATCACTTTTCCATCTCGAATAAGACAAAGTCTATCGCTTAGCTTCAACAAGTCTGGCAAATCATGACTCACAACTAAAATAGGAATCCTGAATTTTTGTTGAATTCGTATGATAAAGGGTAAAATTTGTTTCCGAAGCACCATATCTACAGCAGAAAAGGGCTCATCCAGCAATAGTAAATCTGGTGATGAAAGTAGGGATCGCCCTAAAGCTGTGCGCTGACTTTCCCCACCGGAAATTTGGGTTATTTTCCTATCCAGGAGGCGATCAAGTTTGAGGAGTTCTACTACTTCTTCGAATGAAACCTGATGATTACCATTCTTTTTTTGGCCGTACCTCAGATTCTTCTCCACAGTCATATGAGGGAATAAACGACCTTCTTGAAAAACATAGCCTATATGACGCTTTTCTATTGGGATGTGGAGTTTCTGTCTCGCATCGAACAACGCCTTCCCTCCTATCTGTATGTATCCTTTCTTAGGTTTTACCAGTCCAGCAATAGCTTGTAGCATCGAGGTCTTGCCAGCTCCACTAGGACCATAAATTCCCGTAATCCCTTCTGCAAAGGTTTCTCGGATCTCCAGATCGAAGTTATTTCGTGCTAATATGATATCAAGTTCTAGCATCTTTCATTTTCTTGATATACCACTCCGAGAGAATCATCGCCAGAAAGGAAATGAAAATGGATACCAGCACCAGACGGAATGTTGAATCTTCCTGACCGGGAATCTGCATATAGGAATAAATGGCCAAAGGTAACGTTTGGCTTTCCCCTTCAATATTTCCTGCAAAAGTTATAGTAGCCCCAAACTCTCCCAGTGATCGGGCAAAAGCCAAAATGGTCCCCGAAATCACACCGGGAAGGGCAAGTGGAATGGTAATTCGTATGAATGTCTTTAATTTACCTGCTCCCAATATACGAGAGGCATCTTCTAGCCCCGTATCGACCAGTTCCATGGACGTCCGTATAGAGCGAACAATCAATGGGAAAGAGACCACTATCGAAGCAATGACAGCAGCATAAAAAGAAAAGGCCAGCTTGATTCCTAAGTTATCAAGTAGCCAGCCTCCAATCAGACTTTTTGAGCCCAGGAGTAAAAGAAGAAGATAGCCGGTAGTAACCGGAGGCATCACTAACGGTAAGTTTATGATACTTTCGAGGATAGATTTCCCCCAAAACTCTTTGCGAGCCATAAGATAGCCCAAAGCCAGGGCTAAGGGGAGAGAAATAAGTGAACAGATCAAAGCGACTTGGACCGACAAAGATATTGCCTGTAACTCAGCCCCATTAAATCCAAAAAACTCACTCATTTATCAAGGATTCTTTTACTCAAAACCATAGCCTTGCCAGATAGTTCTGGCTTTATCTGAAACGAGAAAAGACATAAAATCTTTTACTGTCGCCCCTTCATTGCAAAGGCCCGCATAATAAAAAATGCCTTCATGTGAATCTTGAGGAAAGTTTGCAAGAATACTCACTTTCTTAGATCGGAGGGCATCTGTTCGATAAACAACTCCCAACGCCGCCTCTTCCATCTCAACCACCATTAAAGCGGATCTCACATCTTTGCCCGGCAATATATGAGGTTCGGCTTCTTTATATAAACCAAAATGAATCAAGGCCTGACGTGCATATTGTCCAGCTGGCACATGCCTGGGATCCCCAATAGAGAGTCTTTCTTTCCCCAAAATATTAACTAAACTAAGGCTAGTATCTATTTCAAATTTTTCCTGGAATTTATTTTTGGGAGCAATAAGTACCAATCGATTCTGAGCGATCTTCTCAATCTTATCTTCTATAAATATATGTTCCTCAAGTAGGTAATCAGCCCAGCTTTTATTGGCCGAAATGTAGAGATCAGGCTTTGCCCCTTGTGCAATTTGACGTGCGAGTGTCCCACTCGACCCAAAATTAAATTCAAGCTTTATACTTTTCTGCTGCTCAAATTTCTCTCCCAACTCTCGCAATACCTCTCCTAAACTGGCAGCTGCAAATACCCTAATTACATTTTCCTTTTTGGTAGGCGAACAAGAATTTAAAAGTAGAAATGATATAAGTCCCAAAACGATGCTATTCGCTAGTCGTTTGTGCCATAAATGTAGAAGAGAAACACTCATGTTATTCACTTGATCTTCCTTTTATCAACTCACAATAGCTGCTAATATTGAAAAAACATTTAGGATAAAAAACTTCCTTTCAAAAGATCTCAGCCACATAAATGAGTCTTTTCTAAAGAGATAAGGAAACTACCGGATTCCTTTCCATAAATACCTGGATTTATTGCTAAAAATGAGCAAAATTTCGATTTGTTCTGATCACACCTGACAATTTACCATTCGCGAAGCATAGAGGCTTTCACATCTGAATATTTGGGAAATTTGCTCATCAATTTTTAAAGACTCTCGGAAAGATAAGAACTCATGTATAAGTACTTTTACTTCCTTATTGGTTTTTGCTGGATATTTTCTCCTTCAATCGCACAGGATTCTCATTTTTTGTCTCGTGAAGGTCAGCAAATCTCCCTTCAGGAAAATACCTCTTCCCTTTGTTTATACTTCTATGATCCCGTCCAAAGAGGAGCCTTTAAATTTAAGGAAGAAGCCCAGGTGAGCTTTGTCAGATATTCTTATGGAAATGAACGGAAACGAGTGATTATAGATTTTAACAGCCATTTAACGCTCAGTCCCCTGGAAGCCGTGGAGAAGCTGGGAATTTCTCCTCATTTGATAAAAAGTGCTTCCTGGTCCAGGTCTCTGGATGGAGGGATGGATATGTGGCTTACTCACAGAGTTTTATTTGAGAGTAAAGATGAAGTTGACCGAGACCTACTGGAAGAAATTTGGAAGAGCTATAATGGGGCTGTTTCCGGAGATTTCTCTACAGGATATTCTTATGTGGACATAGACGAAATAGAAGAAGTTATATCTCTGGCAAATAGTCTGTACGAAAGTGATCTTGTAAAATGGGCCCAACCCAATTTTGCGGTTGTTGCTATTAGTCAGAGCCTGAATATTCATGAGCCGGTCAAAGTAACCGCCGATTCTTTCCCTACAGATTCTCTCTTCGATAAACTCTTTTACCTACATAATACTGGACAAAATCCCTTATCTGACCTGAATTTCTGGTCAGGAGGAACAGTCGATGTAGATATTGATGCTCCGGAAGCCTGGGGAATCGAAACGGGTTCTCCTGGTATAACAGTAGCTATTGTGGATCAGGGCGTAACCGATCATGAAGATTTGAATGATGATAATGGAGATGGAAGTAGTCGTCTAAAAGCCGGTTGGACCGCTGATCCCAGTCTTGTGGCTGGAGGAGTTCCTCAACTCCCGGATGCAGCCCATGGCATTGGGGTTGCAGGAATTATCGGAGCCTCTCACAATTCCATTGGAGTAGCGGGGATTTGTCCTGAGTGTGAAATCATCTCAGCAACTGCTTTTGTAGATGCAGGTCAAATTGATCAAACAGATCCAACTGAAATTCAATACCTGGCCAACTCTATCAATTGGGCCTGGCAAAATGGAGGCGATGTGATCAATAATTCCTGGGTATTGGAAACCTGTGCGACGACGAGTGGGACTCTTTTCGCCCCTATCGAAGCCGCTATAGATGATGCAAAAAGCCTCGGCCGCTCGGGTTTGGGCTCTGTCTTTATTTTTGCTTCAGGCCAATATGTAGGTTCTCCTTCTCATCCCTGGGATTGTGTGGCTTATCCAGCAAACTTACCACAAGTAATAGCAGTAGGTGCCATAGACTTACGGGGTAATTTCCCTGCATATGCCAATTATGGACCTGAGCTGGACATCGTGGCCCCGACTTCACGACAAGTCGGTACAACTCCCTGGCAAGGCATGGAAAATAGCGTGACCACCATTGACCTGTATCCAGATGGGTATAATCATCCAACTGCGAATTTGAATTACCCGAATATGAAATACAATCGTTATTTCGGGGGTACTTCCACTTCCTCGTCTATCGTTTCCGGGATTGTAGCTTTGATGCTTTCCAGGAATTCAAACCTGACTGCAACAGAGGTAACAAATATCCTGCTAAATAATACCGTTGACGTAGGTGCCAATGGATTTGATAATCAATCCGGTTTTGGGATGGCTAATGCCTTTGATGCCTTAAGTGCTACTCCAACTTCAACTTTTCCGGTAGAGTATCTATCTTTCTCAGGAAAGGCCTTAAATGGAAATATTACCCTGAAATGGGGAACCGCCCAAGAACTAAACAATGACTATTTTCTTATTGAAAAGGAATTTGGAAATAACTTTCAGAGCATTGGAGAAGTAGATGGATCTGGTACAGTAAATGGCATAAGCTCTTATGACTTTATAGACAAATCTGTCAATTTAGGGAGTAATGTTTATCGCCTGAAACAAGTAGATTTTGATGGTGAATTTGAATACTCTAGAAGTATCAATATCGAGCTAAGTGCTCGTGATTTAGGCTTATCAACGCGCCTTTTTCCTAACCCAGCGAAAGATGAGATTCAGGTAGAATTGATAGAACTTGAAAGGAGTAAAGTAAAGATTTCCATTAAAGATCTCCAGGGAAAAGAGCTGTATAAATCTAGTAATGAAATTCAAAAGGACCAGGAACTCATTCTTATAAACACAGCAGAATTGAGCAGTGGTTCCTATTTACTTGAAATCAAAAGTAGTAATGGAAAGCGGGAGGTGATGAAATTTATCATAGCCAGATAGAAGAGAGAGAGAGTAAATTCTTCCATTTGCTATTTCTTTCACATTCGCACCCTCCTAAATTCCCGGGCCAAATCCTTTAATTCTCCACTCGGCTGTCTTATCTTGAGAGATACTAAGACAGACTTTCATGAAAGCCACACGCAAAAACTATCTGGTAGAAGGATTGCTCATTGTATTTAGCGTACTCTTTGCACTCTTTATCAATAAACTCTATGAGGATAACAAGATCCAGCACAAAAAGGAGATCGCCCTGGAGAGTATTCAAAAGGAACTATACCAAAATCAGAATATCATCAAGCATTGGAAGGAAAAGCATGTGGCAATCAGGGATAGGATATCTGATCTGATTGAGGGGAGGAATGATAGCTTAAAACTGGAAATGGCCAGGTTTAGCTATCTCAATCTGGGTCTGCTTACAAATAATGAATCCCTGGTTGATGCCATTCTTACAAAAACCGCATGGGAATCTTCCAAATCAACAGGCATACTTGCTGAATTTGACTTTGAAACAACTCAAAAGTTGACACATGTTTATTCCTTGCAAGAGGTACTCATGGAACGTACCCTTTCAAAAATACTGGATTACTATTTCGATACCCAGTCTCATAACATGACACAACTGGATAAAATCCTGATCCAGTTTCAATTAAGATTTTGGGAATTGACAGGTCAGGAAGTTCTCCTGGAACAAATGTATGAGCAAGCCATTGAGGAGGTGAAAAAGAGTTTATAAAAAAGATATGTCCCAATCCTACGATACCTATTATCAGCAGGAAAATCTGTTTGGGCAAGCGTATCCAGAGCTGCTAACCTACTTTGGTCAATTTGAAACAAAGAAAAAAATACTAGATCTGGGTTGTGGCCAGGGGCGAGATGCCATTCCGCTGGCTAGAATGGGCTTTGAAGTAAGTGCTCTGGACGCCTCCAAAGTGGGAATTGATCAAATCAAAAAAGTGGTAAAGCTAGAGGGCCTTAGTGTATTTGCTGAAGTTGCAGATATATTTTCTTTTGGGGAATGTGGTTCTTTTGATTTCATTCTGCTGGATAGCATGTTTCATTTCGCAAAAAAGGATAAAGAGAAGGAAAGCCACCTATTGGAAAAACTGATGACAGATATGAAAGTAGGAGCCATAATGGTAATCTGCATCCAAATAACCCCCAAAAAATGGGGAATTTTGCAGGAATTGATATCCAGAAATAGCTATATGCGTATCAATCATCAGGAAGATTTCCTTTATAAGTTTCATGACCAAAGTTCCGGGCACACATCTAGTTCTGATTATCGAATGATTTGCCTGGAGAAGTTACGTTCAGCATAAACCATCAAAACGATCCCCTTGGAATTATTAGGAAAAGTAAGGCGAAGGCCCATTTATTACCTCTCAATTCGCAATAAACAAAACTGGGAGAGATTGCTCCCCAAAGAAGAATGGGTGGTATTTACCATCGCCAATAAGGGAGATGAGGAATTGGTTTATCCAGTCGCAAAAGCCTGCATAGACCATAAAGTAGGGGCCATATATTCTGCAGGAGAATTAGCCTACTGGACTGAGCAGGCCTTTGACGAAGAAATCGTATGGAGAAAGCTGGATTCTGAGGAAGAAATGCCCGTAACAACTGCCTCAAACAATTTCGATGAAGAATTCTGGATGGCGACCCATCAAATGGGAGCTTACCAGACCTCCCCCCTCTTGCTCTGTGTTGATATGACTAAGAAAAAGGTCAGGAGATATATAAAAAGTCTTATGCAGAAGATCAATGATGAGTGGCTCCCTTCAGAGGAACAACACCTTTCTCCTACCTATGATGAGGATAAAAAAGCATAGACCTCTTTTCCAACACTCTTGTTAAATAATCGTCATTAGTTCAAATCCTGTCTATAAATGAGGGAAAATTAAGTAGAAGGATGGTGTATATTTAAGGGGAGCATTTTCTCATGGCATTTGAAACGCAAGTATTATTTTTCTTTAGTGCACTGGGGGCATTCAATGGTCTCTTTTTGAGTGCTTATTTCGCTTTTTTTGCTAAACATCGCAATCGGGAGAGCTACTTTCTTGCGGGTCTCTTGCTGGCAGTTAGTGTTAGGGTTACCAAATCGGTTTTCCTTACCTTTGATCCTACTATTTCAAACACCTTCATTCAGCTAGGATTGGGAGCCTGTGCCCTCATTGGGCCCTTTTTATACCTCTATACGCGGGAAAGCCTAAAACCTAAAGAAAATCACTTCTGGAATTGGCTTTTACATGTTATACCCGTCATTATCATTATGGTTCTTCTGGGATATTTCTTTCCCTATAAAGAGAATTATCTGATGTGGCAAAGAAGTCGGGGAGGACCATTTGGTTGGATCCTTTATGGCCAATGGTTTGTTTATATCTTCTTGTCTTTTCTCTTATGTAGAAAATCCTTTGTTCGACTATTCAAAAAAGGAGAGAAACTGAGCGATAAAGAAATTTGGATCATGAGCCTCGTTTGTGGGATTTTCATTATCTGGACCTTCTATAATCTGGTTCCTTATACCTCCTATGTATTTGGGGCGATTTCATTTTCTTTTGTTTTCTACTTGCTCCTCCTGCTTTGGATTTTTAAAAGAAGGAATAATACTTACTTTTTAGTTCAGCAGCTTAAGTATGCCAATAAAAAGATTGCGAACAAGGAAGCGAAGGAGATAGCTACTAAGCTGGAAACCCTCTTTCAGAAAGAAGCTTTATTCAAAAATCCTGAACTAAAACTTTCACATTTAGCAGAAAGACTAGACATACCCCCTCACCTACTTTCCCAATACCTCAATGATAATCTAGGGAAAAGCTTTTCAAATTTCATTAATGGATATAGAATCCAGGCGGCCGCAGAGCTGCTGAAGCATGAGCATCACCTCACACTTGAAGCCATTGGCCAGGAATGCGGCTTCAAATCGAACTCTTCTTTTTACACAGCTTTCAAAAAATTCAAAGGGCAAACCCCGGCCAAGTTTAAAAAGTCCCTCGTTTAGGCCATTAATTTCTTCGGATTTATAATCCCGAAGATCATTGCAGGCAGTTGAGGCACTTTTTCTACCTACTTCTTCTAGTTTTGAGGAAAAGCTGATTGATTTCCTTTCAGCCAAAAAAATTTATCAAACAGCATTTCCTTTACTTATGAAAAGACTCAGTTTTCTTATCCTCATCCTGGCCCTACTGCCCAATCTCTATGCGCAGTCCGAATTCGAACTCATCAGTAAAACACTTACTGACTATATCGAGGGCTCAACCAATGGCCAGCCAGATCGACTAAAAAAGGCATTTCATCCAGATCTCAACCTTTATTATGTAAAAAATGATGCAGTGGCCGTATGGTCTGGCAAAGCTTATATTCTTGATACCAAAGAAGGTGAACCTACCGGAGAAAGAGGAAAAATCATTTCAATCGACTATGAAAATAATGCAGCGGTAGCAAAGGTGGAGATTTCTCATCCAAAAAATCCGGTTCCGTACATTGATTATTTCATGTTGCTTAAAGTCAAGGGGGAATGGACCATCATTCACAAGATGTTTACTAAGAGAAGTACCGGAAACTAAGAGAAGCATTTATGTGATGCCAGAATCACAAAAGGGGGTATTTGGGGCTCCTGTTTCTGTCAATATTTCTATCAACTCCCCTATCCATTTTTTCTCAATATCTCGATACGCTCATATCAATAGGATAGCAAAAACTCCATTTCAATATTCAGAAAGAGACCTGAATAGATGGGGATATGACTTCCTCAATACAGAAAAGTTATCCATCGCTTTGTTGGTCTTCAAACTAAACACTCTGCTTTACCCAAATAGCTCAAATGTTTATGATAGTTATGGTGAAGCCCTATTAGCAACAGATAGAAAAGAAGAAGCGAAAATATGTATCAGAAAGCTCTTGAACTGGATCCGGATAATGATCGTGCAAGGGAAATCATAGAATATATTTCTAAGAACTAACTAGAATAGATGTTTATTAAGGCAGGGGTAGCTGAAAAGAGCTATCCCTTTTTTTATGGGAATCAAAAAATGTAATTTCAGATGGCTTTACTTATTCCCCACATGAAACTACTACGAAGAATACTCCTCGCTATATTTCTCATCTTTGCCTTACTAGCAGGTGGTCTTATTTTCTTTATAAAGAAAAATAGTTTTCAACTGATAGCATGGGAATATCCAGCGAAACTAGAAGTCCCAAGTTCTACAGATACTCGTCCCAATATACTCTTATTGGTAGCGGAAGATATGAGCGATCGGGTAGGTGCTTTTGGGGATAAATTGGCTCATACTCCTAATATTGATCGCTTAGCTGAAAAGGGGGTTCGCTACCCCAATACTTTTACGACAGCTGGTGTATGTTCACCAAGTCGAGCGGCTTTGATCACGGGTATGATGCAAACCCGAATTGGTTCTCATCATATGCGTACTGGTAGCAGACCTGAAGGCGCTTATACATCCGTACCTCCTCCTGAGGTAAAAGCCTTCCCTGAACTATTGCGAAAGGCCGGATACTTTACCTTCAATACCGCCAAACAGGACTATCAATTTAGTGGGGCCTTTCCCGGATCAGGACCGACGACAATCTGGGATGAAGAAAATGAGACAAATCTTTGGAGAAATCGAGAAGCAGAACAGCCATTTTTTGGGATGATGAATTTCATGGAGACCCATGAAACGGGACTATTTTCTCCTCTGGGGAGCAAACCTCATGGAATCTTGCATTTAGGCATTCAGGTTTTTCGGGCTCTGAGTACAGAGAAAGCCGTTGTTCAGACCGATCCTTCAAAAATTGAGCTTCCCCCCTATTTCCCAGACAGTGATATTGTTCGTAAAGATATCGCCAAACATTATGATAATATATCTGCCATGGATGCCATTGTCGGAGATATACTCAATAAGTTGGAGCGAGATGGTTTAGCTGAAAATACTATCATCATATGGACAACTGATCATGGAGACTGTCTGCCCAGATCCAAGCGCGAATTATATGATTCTGGCCTAAAAGTTCCTATGATTGTTTACTTGCCAGAGAAATGGAGAAATGAGGGCTATCAATCAGGAGGAATAGATTCTAGTCTGGTTAGTTTTATCGATCTTGCCCCAAGTATTTTGAATATGGCTCAGGCTCCTGTACCTGACTTTATTGAAGGCCAAAATTTTCTTTCAACAAATAGCTCCCGAAGCTATATACTTGCAGCCAGAGATCGAATAGACGAAATCCCCGACAGACAGAGGGCCATAAGAGACAAACGTTTCAAATATATCCGAAGCTGGCATCCGGATCAGGAAGGGGGACATCCCTTAGCCTTCAGAGACAATCTAGACATCATGAGGGAATTGTGGAACATAAAGGAAGAGGGGCAATTAACCCCCGATCAATCCCTTTGGTTTGAAGCCCCGGGGAAAGAGAGACTCTTTGATACCTGGAATGATCCGTTTGAATTGAAAGATTTGAGTCAAGATACAGCCTATCAGAATGAGCTCAATCGCTTAAGAGTAACATTGGATACCTATCTTTCCACTCATAAAGATTGGGGAGAAATCCCTGAAACCGCCATGGTAGAAGAGTTCCTCCCAGGTGGGAATACGCGAGAAACCGAAAGCCCTATTATTCGAAGGGAAAATGGAAAAATTGTAGTCGGAACCGGGGTAGAAGGAGCTTCCCTTGCTTATCGAATTAATGAGGGGAAATGGAAACTCTATACCGGGCCTGTGAGTGATAAGGGGATAAGTAGTATATCTGCCAAAGCTGTACGCTACGGTTGGAAAGAAAGTGAGGAAGTCAGGATGAATTTGAATAGGTGATAAATATATGTATTTCGTTCAAACCAAAAGGCAGTCATTTATCTCCTCCGGAAAAGCTATCAACCAAATACACACAATTTCTTTTCCATTGGATCAGGGTAAAATCAGAACCCTTTCTTTGAGAACATTAAAGCCCGATGAATTCAAGAATTTGCTTAAGAGACAAAGGGGTTATGCCAACTGAAGAAATCCTGACATATTCAATTACTACTTTTGCGATGCTTTTCTTTTACCGTATTGTGACTAAAAGCAGCAGAAAAGTCATAGAAATGAATCCAAATGGATTGACCATTTTACGCTTACATATAGTTTACCAGATTCTGGGATTCATGGCCTTACTCTTTAGCTTGATTTTTTCAATTGGAATCCTATTGAATGAAGAAAATGCTATATTATTAGTATTCTTTAGCTGGCTATTATTTGGGTTCCTGGCAGTATTTTTACTCTTGTGGTATTATAGACATGAGGTGCAATTTGACAATGAGCAGCTCATTGTTAGTAATTGGTTGGGCAAGAGCCAGAAATTGAAATGGTCAGAACTGGAGGATGTCCGCTTTCATTTATTTTCCGGATTGATCAAAATGGAAGCTAAGGGAAAAGTTGTAAAATTGCATCAGCATTTGGTAGGTCTCAATACCCTCTTAGCTGTTATGGAACAAAATACCTCATTTACACAAGCAGAATTAAGGCTCCCAAAATAACACATAACAAACCTGTGAAACACACAATATACCTCTTATCATTTTTTTTCCTGATTCTATATGGATGCAGTAGTGAAGGCTCCTATGAGTTTCGAAATCCTGACGAACTAGACTGGGCGTACAGAGTGTACACCTATAAGGAAGTAGATCGTCCCGCTACCTGGTCAAGCTTTAAGGTAAAGGCGGGCTTGAGTGCCGGAATGAAAAAATATTTACTTTCGATTAGTGATCAGGAATTAGGTGCCTATGTTCATGAAATCCGGGATGATAGTTTATTTCAAGATTGGGGGATTTATGAGAAAAATGGAGGCAAGGAAGACACTTTATTTTATGCCCAGCTCAGTCCTGTTTTATCTCTGATTGGGGATTATGGGAAAGAAGTCTGGGTAATTAGTTCTGCAAAGTGTAGGTGGAAAAAGAGTTGGAAATTACGGGCATTCGATATAAGACCTTTTACAGGATTATCTTATTACAGTACGTTATATGGGCCTGATCATAATGAAAATGATATTACGTCTAATATGATTATGGACATTCAGATAGATGCTTCTGAAATCATGACCTATAAAAGCTATGGATTTCATGGGGATTTGGAATACAGATCAGCAGAAAAGAGACATCAAATTTATCGAACTGCTAGCAATTTATTCACCCCAGAAGGACAGCATCAGGAAAGTCTGAAAAAACTTATGAAAGAAGGATGGGAGACCAGGTCCAGAGGAAACATCTTCCCTGACTTGAACCCTTGACCTTTTTTTATAAAAGTTGGACAAATTTTTATCATTTCAGAAATACTGATCATGAATAGAGCGAACATACTACAAATTATCGCCCTCATGTTGCTCGGGCTTGGCGGATATATTCTTTACCAAAGACTAACAGCTGAGCAAGTCAATGCCTCATTCCTTTCGGGTTTAGCTCCTATTATCATGGCATTGGCGCTTTTTATTATTTCTAAATCAAAGCCATTCAAAGGGGGAAATAAGTCCTAAAAAAGGTATCCATCCTTGGGTACGATAGCGGGAGGAAGGCTTGTTTCCCCTAGCATTTCCCGTAAGTCTCGCTCAATAGTATTACAAAGAGTTGTCATGGGTACATCCGTGATCAGATTCTCAAAGGGATCTTCATTAGCAGCTCCTGTGCGTTCCATAATGATAAAGACTCCCGAGATCAGGATAGAAAAAAGGATGATTAGCCAGCTTGGTGCCGGTAATAAACTCAAAAGGCCAAATGGAAGCAAAAGAACAAATAGTGTGACAAAGACTCGGGTAAAAAAGTCATATTGCCGGGGTAAGGGTGTCTCTTTGATCTTCTCTGCCGCTCCCTGATAATTGGCCAGGGCGAGTAATTGCCCTTCCATTTGAAAGCTGTCAAACCCTCCCAGCGTCCCATTCGCCATAGCCTTATATATTTCCTTTCCCATCAATAGATGAAGGAAGCTGGCTTTATTTTGAGCAGACAGGAAAGAGTCAAATTCATCTTCTCTGAAAAACGATTGGAGCTCTTCCCAGGAATTTTCTCTTCTAAGGCTTAGCCTCACGGTATGCGCCCAGGCAATGCATTTGTATACCATTTCCTTTTTAAATGCTTCACTCCTTTCTACTAGATAATTTTCCTGATGAGCATGGCTATCTGTAAAGGTAATGATTAACCTTGCCAGAACCCGGCTTGAGTTCACTATTCCTGTCCATATCTGTCGGGCTTCCCACCAACGACTATAGGCAGAATTATTTCTGAAGGCGATGAAAATAGCAAGCGCCGACCCCAAAACGCCGACAGGAGTAAAATTGATTTGAAGGGACTCTAAGCCACTAAATCTGTGTAAGCTCCAAACACTCACTGCCCATAAGATGGCAAAACTCATGGGCTTTTTAATGTAGCTCCAGATTTTGAGAGGATTAAAATTTCGTTTTAGAATCATACCTTAAGTTAAAAGGCTTATTTCATTTATACTCAAAAAGATAAGGGCAAAGACCTGGAGTACTCCTTGCTTTGCCCTTATGTAAAAAATTACACAGTCAATAATTCTACTACCATACGAGCTGCAGCTGCACCCGAATTTTGCTGCTGTCCAGTAACAAGATTTCCGTCAGTTATGGCATAGGAACTAAAAGGGGCAGCTACTTTGAAAGTAGTATCCGCTAGTTTTTGGGCCTCATCTTCTATGCGATAGGGTTGAATTTTCATCCCCACAGCCTGATCTGCATAATCTTCCTCCGAATTGGCAAAACCTGTCCAACTTTTCCCTTTTACCAATAAATTCCCATCAGAACCTTTAGCTTCCAATAAAAGTGCGGTAGAATGGCAGACCGCTGAGGCTGGCTTTCCACTTTCGTAAAAATCTGCAAAAAGCTTTTCGAGCTCTTTATTTCCTCTGAAGGTATACATAGGGCCCTGACCTCCTACCAGAAAAATCGCGGCATACTCCTCAGGATTTACCTCGCTAAGTTTGGACGTGCTCTTTAGAAGGATGTTAAACCAGTCTTTTTGCATATAGCCTAAAGAAATCACATCATGGGCCGAATATCCACTATCATCAGTAGGATTCGAATAGGCGTCCATCTGGATTTCTCCCCCTTCTGTAGAAGCCAATTCGACATCGTATCCGGCTTCCTGAAAGACATGGAGGGGATGCGTGAGTTCAGCTGCCCAGAAACCAATAGGCCAACCCGTCTGCTCAGAGGTAGTTGGACTACTGGCGACCATGAGGATTTTTCCTTTACTAGGCATACCATGTGCATGAACATAGTGCTGTTCTTCTTTTACTGCTGTATTCATTGTTTTAGACATTTGTTGTTCAATTGATGTACATGACAAATTTCTGTGGATATCGTATATTTGGCAATATACTTACCTCAAATAGAGATACATACTTTTAAGAAAGTATACTGAAAACGAGAATATTATGCCAGAATTTATGTATAAGAACAAGCTCTACTATAACCCGGTAGAGTTTGCCATGGACCGAATTGGGGGAACCTGGAAGATGCCTATCCTTTGGAGATTAAAAGATCGTGTTATGAGATACAGTGAGTTGAAACGGGATATCCCCCACATTACAGACAAAATGCTGACGACTCAACTAAGGCAGTTGGAGGAAGAAGGTTTTATTCATCGTGAAGTCTATCCGGTAGTGCCTCCTAAGGTCGAGTATTCGATGACGGAGAAAGGAAGAACCTGTGTTCCCATAATCGAAACCATTAGAAATTATGGATTGTTTCTCATCGAGGAAGCAGGTATTAAACGTCCGTAGAAATTAGTTTTCTTAAACTTTCCCCTTCTCAATAAGTTATTATACTGTCAGTTCTATAATTGACGTCCTCATGTACATTCAACGCAATATTTTTTCCATAATCTGCTGTCTATTCCTTTTTGCATGCAGCAAAAGTCCGGAGAGTTCTATTTATGAATCGAGCATTCCTATTACTGACATTCGTAAAGGAGGAAGTTCAATCTCTCCCCTTAAAAGTCATCAGGCAGGCGAGGTTGAGGTTTTCAGGGAGATCAAAGGATTTGAGGGCTATGGAGTAGTATATTATCATGCTACAAGTGGGGCTCTTAGGGCTTATCGAGCGTTTCAGGGCAGCAATGAGGATTTTGACCGTGCAAATTATGAATGGACCAGCGATACCAGTCTGGCCATCACTTTACTCAATACAGACACCCAAAATGAGTTGTCTTTCCGGGTTTTCGGGAATGGAAATCGTTCTGGAATGAGTGCTGCCGAATAAATATGATAGGTATAATTTTTCTTCTGCTTTTTTCTACGAGTTTCGATGCTCCATATAAAATAGACTTCGGCCAAAAACTCGACGGTCGCAATTGGCGCGTAATCAATGATGGAGTCATGGGAGGCCTCTCTCAGGGTTCTGCTTATCTTACTGAAGAGGGGCTCAATTTCCAGGGCAGAATTTCTCTTGATAATAATGGAGGATTCGCATCTTTGAGAAGCCCTTACCAAAATTTCGATTTGAGTTCATTCAAAGAAGTTCTCATCAGATATCGCGCAAAAGGTCTCAAATTAGGATTCCGGTTGGAACTCAATCGTGCTTTCTACCTACCCTATTTCAAGACTGATCTCCAAACAAGTGAAGGAGAATGGATTACTCAAATGCTCCCCCTCAAGGAGTTTGAAGAATATCGATTGGGAAAACAAACGGGTCCTACTATCACAAACCCTGAACTTGCGCGCATCATTCGAATCGGTTTTGTTTGTGCAGAGAAAAAAGAAGGAGATTTCGAGATTGAAATTGATTTTATAGAATTCCGCTAAAGCTTTCTCCAAAACCCGCATTTTTCCCCGAAAACTCTCATCCTCAAAAATTAATTTCACTTTTTGTGTAATATTTTATGATTCTAGCCACTAAACAGAAAAAAAGAGGTGAGCAGCGACTTTTATCAGGCGTCTATTTTACCCTATGCAGGCATAATTATTAAGATTTGTCGGGCCTATACCCATACGCAAGCGGATTTCGAGGATTATTACCAGGAAGTCTGTCTTCAAATCTGGCGAAGTAGGGATAGGTTCAAAGGTGATTCCAACTGGTCCACCTGGATATACCGCCTGAGTCTGAATGTTTGTCTTACCCTTTTGAAAAAAGACAAAAAACAGCAACGGCTTAATATAGATGAGGTGCTCGAATTAGAGCAAGAGGTAGAAAGCCCTCATTTTAGCGATGAAGACCTCAACCAATTATATCAGGCCATCCGAAAGTTGAAAGAAATCGACCGGGCTGTGATTCTCTTATACCTGGAAGAGAAATCCTACCAGGAAATCGCAGAGATTATGGGAACCAATGCAAATAATGTAGGGGTCCGCATCAAACGAATCAAAGAAAAACTAAAAAAAATGCTTTATGGAAAAGTCTATTGAAGATATCTGGAGTAAAGGATTCTCAGAGTATACAGAAATGGATATTCCCCAACTCAACAACCTCTACAGCCGCAAATCTGAGCATCTGATCGATAAGTATCGAAATATATTTGGTAAAAACATCAACTGGATAGTTATAGGTGCATCAATTATGCTCATCGCTACTTCCCTGCTGGGTTTTGCATACTTTGGGGTAGCCATGTTTCTTATGCTCAATTTCATGGCCCTGGTAGATAAACGTCTATTAAGTAGGTTAAAGGAAATAGACAAATTCAAAAACAGCTATGAATACCTACAATCCTTTCGGGCCTGGATGCAATATAGAGGCAATGTCAATATACAGATAGCTCGGGTTTTCTATCCCTTTTTCTTCCTTTCACTCGTTCTGGGCATCTGTTTCTTTAAACTGGATGGCCAAATGCTACTTTTCCATTTATTGGACGCCCTAAGGGAAAATTTTTCTAATAGCTATTGGTTATGGGGAATTCCAGCTCTTATGCTGGGAGGAATAATGGGAATCTCCGCGCTCTTATTGAAGTTTGCCGAACGTTTATATAAGTGGGACATAAAACTGGTGTACGGCGAAATTATGGGGAAACTGGATGATTTGCTTGAAGACATAGAAGAGCTTCGGTCTTAATATTTCCTTATTCTTTATCCTTTGAGAAATATCCGCCAGTTCCTAAAAGTTATCAGGAAATATTAAACCATAAATCCTAAGGCCTTTGAATTTTCCCAAAGAAATTCCTACGAATAAAGCTTGGAAATATGCTCAGACAGAATGGGAACGAACTTTCCTACTAAAAGCCCCTCCTTTGGATATCTCCCACCTTCCTTTCAAACAACTGGAAGACAATTACCTCAAGCATAGCCAAATGAGATTGAGAAAAGCTTTTGATGGAACAAACACTTATTTCAAACTAAGTAAGAAAGTCCAACTCCAAAGCCAATCCCAGCAATGGGTCAGTTCAATTTATCTGAATTCTACAGAATATGAGCTATTCGTCCATTTGCCAGCTTATTATTTAAAAAAAAGCAGATACTATTTTCGGTCCGAAGATGGAATAAGCATAGGTCTCGATCATATCAAATTAAAAGACAAAGAATTATGGTTGGCAGAAATCGAGTTTTCTTCGAAACAGGAGCTTAGGTCTTTCATACCTGCCTTTGATTTTATTCGAGAAGTTAGTGAAGAAAGCAGTTTTGCTGGAGTTAAGCTCGCCCAATCCTATTCTTCTCCTTAAGATTTCCCCTAGGTATCCCTTAAAGGTTTTCAGAGTATTTCTAAACAAATATTCAATTTATTTTGGAAATGCGGGTTTTTTATTTATAAATTAAAATATCAAGGAAAAATAAATTTCTGATCTCGCATTAATCTCCTTGAGCCATGACTGCCTGAAACGAGCCTAAGAATAGCCTAAGATCTATCACAAATCAGGTAAGAGTTTAATGACAGATTTATACGTGGAATTTTGGCAACTAGCCAAAAGGCCCTGGAAAGTATTGTTCATAATTCAAATTACCGTAAACTAAATGAAATTATTACACGTCAATGCAGCGCCTAGAAAGGAATTGTCCCGCACTTTGAGGGTTTCAAATACTTATCTAAGCACATTGCAATCACAACACCCTAATCTTGAGGTGAAACAGTTGGATCTCTTTGAAATGGACCTGCCGGAAATTAGTGGTATGGATGCCAATTCCCTCCTTTCCATCGTACAGGGAGCAGAATTGAGTGAAGAAGCACAAAAATCGAGGGAAACTACTTTAGCCTTGGCTCAGGAATTCCTCTCCTACAATCTCATCCTCGTATCGAGTCCTATGTGGAATTTTTCCATCCCTTATAAACTAAAACAGTACATCGATCTCATTATGCAGCCGGGCATCATGTTTACCTATACTGAAGAGGGTCCCAAAGGTCTGGCCACAGGGAAGAAAATGATTGTTATCACTTCCCGCGGAAGTGATTATAGTACCGGAGGTCAAATGGCTGACTATGATTTTCAGGCACCCTATCTACGCGCCATTTTTGGATTAGCAGGTATATATGATATAACCTTTACCCATGCTCAACCGATGGACTGGGGACCCGAAATGATGGAAAATGCCATTCAAAAAGCCATTTCAGAGGTATCGGCAATCCCTATCACCTAAAAAGTATTTTTCATACCGATCGTGCTAGCTGGACTTTGCTTATTGTTCCAGTTAGCTTTTTTATTTGGATTGAAAAGTCGAAAAGTTCATTTTTGGATGAACCCTATATTTCTTTAGCATAAACCATGATCAAAATCATCATTACCCTTTTCATGATCCCAGTGGAGTTTCTCAAAAGAGATCCTTTCACCTATGTAGCCGCCCCCAATGAAATCCTCAAATGGACCACTGCTGACGGAATCATGAAGATAGGACATGCCTTACCGTCTGTATTTCTGTCGGGTTATATTGCACTTTCTCTTATGCCTAAAATTTCTGCAGAATATGCAGCAAGACTAGCAATGAATAAGCCAGTAGTTCCAACCACCTGGTTACTTTCCCTCATTCCATTCCTCATTCTCAATGGCTTTATCATTGAATGGTATCTGGAGAAATACCACAAGGGATATATGGAAGCTAAGGCTGAGGCTAAAGCAAATCGTTGAATCCATTTTTTAAACGCTCTCCACTACCCTTTCCGGATATCCAAGCAGATAAATGATTTTGCCTCCTCGTCCATTATCGAGTTTTCCGCTTTTCCAGGAATAGTCTTTGTGTTCAAGGGAAGAAGTCAACTCATCTAGATCTTTGGGAGCATATAATTTCAATAATGCCATAGCCCCGTCCACGAGAGTCACTATTGGCAGGATAGGGATCAGGTAAGTAAAAATCACTCGGCTCATGCGAAAAGGTTTTACAAATACTGCCGTAAGCAAAACAGTCAGGGGCACAATTACTGTCATCCCAAAAACCTGCCAAAGGCTATCATTATTTCCTTCCACAATGGCTAGAGGATGTCCAGCAGAAGCAAATTGGTCCAAAAGGTCTCGGGCTTCTTTCTCTTTCAATTTGTGAAAGCTATTTACACTTACATAGAGTCCTGCCTCTTGAGTATCAATCTGAGGATAGGTCTGATGGCTAATGGGAATATCTGAATCCAACAATGGAGCAAGGGTTTCAAAGCCCGCCCCCTGAAGCTGATCAATGCTAATGATTCGATCAGCATAGGTCAGACCTTCTTCAATTACCGGGAGAAAGGGAGCAGCCCCTCCAATCTTCCCAACAAACCAAGTCATAAATTCATGGATGTTTCTTCGTAGGAAAAAAGGGAACCAGGATTGATCTGAAATTTGAGAAATATGAATTCGTTTCATCTTATAATTAGGTGTAGCTGGTTAAAAAATATATTTTAGTCCAAATGTACTAAATTTTTTAGACCACCTGGACTAAATATGAAAAAAACTCCCGGAAAAATTCTGGATACCGCGCATCAGCTCTTTAATCAAGAGGGGATTGCTGCTGTTTCTCTCCGTCAAATCGCTGCTGCCATGAAGATCAGTCATGGAAATCTGATCTATCATTTTAAATCCAAACAGGAGATCATAAAAGGCCTGCATGGTAGGATATTAGAAGCCGCACTAGAAGAAAACCAAAAACTAAAAGCACAGAAAATGAGTATCTGGACCTTGATTCACATGGCCAGATCAGGTTTTAAAACGCTTTATGAATATCGCTTCTTTATGATAGACCTTAACCTCATCATGCGAGAGAATGAGCAACTCCATAAGGAGTTTCTGGGCATAGAGATGTTACGAGCGCATATGTATCAGGAAGCCATAGCAGATGCGATTAAAGATGGGATAATGAGGGAAGCGGAGTATTCCGGAGAATACGATCAATTTATCAAACGAATCCGTATTTTTAGCGACTTCTGGATCTCATCCTCCGAGATATACAATTCGGGGGACGTGGAGCAGATTATTGAAGAACATGTCCAACTATTTATGAATATGTTCTATCCTTATCTTACAGAAAAGGGGAAAATCAGCTACACAGAAAACCTATAAATATAGATGAGATTTAAGGAATTCCTGCCGGGTAAAAAAGCAGCAACCTTCATAAGAAACTATTGGAAATTTGACATAAGTGAAACCAAGCAACAGCTCTTTCCCTTTATGCACGAATCCTTACCTGAAAACACCCTATCCATTGTTCTGATTAAGAGAGGATCATTTAAGGGAATCAGGTATATGGGAATCCAAACCAAAAAGTATCAGCAGAAAATGCATGAAAAGGCCTCTTTTTTTGGTATCCGTATCCATCCCTGGATACATTCCCCCCTACTCTTTCCTCCCAAATCAGAGCTACTAAACCTAACAGCTCCTTTTAATCACCATTCCGTAAGTCTGGAAAAAATTTTACATAATGATTGGGAAGAAAATGAAGACTTGCTGATTCAGGATGTGGAAAAGGCTTGTGCTAATTTTTTTGAGGGATTTCGTTTGGAAGAAAATGAGTTAATAAAATATATATGCCTTTTTCTGGAAAAAGGACATAAGGTCAAAGAAATCGTAGAAGGGCTCCCGCTATCCATTCGCCCCCTTCAAAAACTTTTCAAAAGCATTACCGGGATCAGCATGAAGCAATACCAGGACATTACCCGGATCAGAAAGACTACCATTGATCTTTATTCTGCTCAAAAAGACCGTTTCGATATCCTCTATACCCATGGTTTTTTCGATCAAAGCCATTTCATCAATGATTTCAAAAGGCGGATGGATAGCTCTCCCAAGGATTTTCTCAATTACCACAACTCTTTCGAAATTGATCTGGCTTAGTTTGACGCTTTTTTACAATACTTTCTTCCGGATAGGAGGCAATTTGCCTGGGTAATTCAATATTTACCAACAAAAGCACACGAGATGAAGGTTCAAAATCTAATTCTACTAATTCTTACTCTATGCACATCGATCCAACCCATTTTTTCCCAGGAAAAGGAAGAAAAATCCAGTATCAAAAATCTCAATTTCATGATTGGTATGTGGAAGGGAGAAGGATGGATTCAGGGCCAGGAAGGAAGAAAAGAGTTTACCCAAACAGAAAGTATTCAACCAAAAGTGGAAGGCAAAGTCCTGGTCATTGATGGGATAGGATACGGAAAAGGTAGCCCGGAAGATGAAGCCCGGATTGTACACAATGCCTTTGGAGTCATTTCTTTTAATGAGGAACTACAACAATTGACCATGCTTTCCTTTGCGACTACAGGAGGAAAAATGGAAAACGAAATGCGCATCACCGGAGAAAAAACTCTGGAATGGTCCTTCAAAGATGAGCGAGGAGGCACCATCAGATTTTCAGAGGATTTTACCCAAGAGGGATTTTGGAAAGAGAAAGGGGAATATAGTCCGGATGGAGGCAAAACCTGGTATCAATTCTTTCAAATGGAACTAAAGAGGGAAAATGAATAGATTCAATTCCTTCTGACAACCTTTTGCATACCCTTAAAGTTGTGTTTTATATCAACTATAAAAGCAATATGCAAAGACCTGATTTTTCTGAGATCACCTCAGGAGAGGAATTTAATAAGTGGTATTGGATGAAAGAGGAGATGATAGAGATTTGTAAAGCGGCAGGCCTTCCTTCTACGGGGAGAAAGTTTAGCCTCAGGGATCGCATTATGTACGCATTGGACAATGGAGGTAAAGTTATGCCCGATCCTCCAAAGAGAAAGCCGACTTCCAAGTTTAAATGGTCTAAAGAACCCTTAAGCCCGGATACCCTAATCACCGATAATATTACATTTGGCCAAAACCTCCGCCGCTTTATGGAGGCACAAATCGGAGCACATTTTAGCTTCAATAGCGACTTTATGGATTGGGCAAAGGAAAATGAAGGAAAGAGCCTCCAAGATGCCGTTATCAAATGGGAAGAGCTTGAGGCCCGGAAAAAGGACCCCAGCTTTCGTAGACAAATCGCCGCAAATAATATGATGAATCAATACTTTCGGGATTTTTTCGATGAAAATCCCGAAAGAAGTTTTGAAGATGCCCGAAAAGCCTGGACCCTCAAAAGACGCATGCCTATGAAGGACGGATTTGTCAGATATGAAAGCCCAGACCTCGATCTATTAGAATCGTAAATTAACCCCCAGACCATTTATATCTCCTGTAATAGGAAGGATGGCCATCTTATTGATCCTATCCCTTTTATGCAATTCGGGCATAATGATCCCAACAGAAGATCCAACAAAAAGTCCAATCAGGATATCCGACAAAAAGTGTTTTCCTGCTCTATATCGGTTTACCCCTACGAAAATGGGGATAAGCGATGCACCTCCATATATTAGATACTTTTTGTTACCAATCTCTGGATGATAGTCAATAAAAACTTTAGCCGCGAAAAAGGTTCCTGTTGCTGTTGTAGACACATGGCCGGAAAAAAAGGAAGTTCGAAGGTGAGGCCCCAATTTTCTTTCAAGGGGTTCACGGGGGTTGTATACTAAAGGTCTAGGACGATCAAACACTACTCCTGATGGCCAACTATAAATAGCTCCATTGACAAATCCGGTTTCCAGGTACAAGAGCAGGATATCCATCCAGTCTTTTCTAATCCTCGAATCCAGAGCCAAAATCAAAGGCATTGCGTTCCCAATATTGGCTCCTAAATCAGACAAATTCTGTCCATTGGCAGCAATTTCCGGATCTAATCGGGTAGCGGCACGATCAAACCAGTTTACATCTTCGGGTCCCCATGTAGCAATTTCTTCTTCCGTAAATCTGGGTTTATTTTTTACAATGTTGAGGCCAGAGAAATTACCGATTCCTGCGAAAACAGTTATTCCTCCATCAATCCAGGGGCGAATCCTATATACTTCTGAGGTCCCAAACCTTTGTCCAAAACCTAATACGACTATCAGCATCCCGCTAAAAAGCAGGATGGCTTTCTTCTTTATCACTCTCATGTTGTTTAATGCTAAGTCAAAAAATTATCTCTCCTTTATCTTTTTATTTATTGTTTTAATCTTAAAATGAATATAGGTTCCAAAACCAACCCAATACTCCTATCCTTTTAAAAATTCCAGACTATGCTAAAAAAACTGTTCAAGCTCGGATTATGGGGACTAGGTCTCCTGGGTTTGCTTATTCTCTTTAGTATAGCAAAGCGTATATACGAAAAAAGTGAACGAGAAAAATATCTGGCAACTTTGCAACACACGGCCTCAGCTCAGGTTCAAGTATTAACAGATACCGTTTACATTGATTATCTCAACGAAAAGAGGACGCTGAGGGTTTACTTACCTAAAAAATATGAAGAAGATAGCATTTCTTATCCTGTCCTGTATTTTTTTGATGCGGGTTCTCTTTTCGATGAGAAGGTGCTTAAGGGTCCCGAGTGGCAATTGGATGAAGTTCTGGATAGTATTTCAAATATAGGCGGACAAGAAGCCATAGTTATTGGCATTGATAACTCAGAAGACCGCATGACAGAATACAAACCTTATCCAAGCCTGGTGTATCCGGATGAAAAGGAAATTAGTGGCGATAAGCATGCAGAATGGGTATCTACTGATTTGAAAGCATGGGTGGATAGCAGCTATAGAACAAAACCTGAGCCTGAGCATAATGCTATTGGGGGAGCCTCTTTAGGAGGGATAATGGCTTACTATACCTTAATGAAGTTTCCAGAGAAATTTGGAAAGGCTTTTGTCTTTTCTCCTTCTTTTTGGGTGAATGAAAAGATATTTGACATCCACAAGGAACTAGATTCTCTTTCAGCTTTAAAAATTTATATGAATGTAGGGGAAGAGGAAGGTAATATGGTAACAAATGCTGAAAAAATGCGGAATATCCTTCTTCAGGATGGGATGTCAGGGGATCAAATAAAATTAGAAATCTTTCCAGATCTGGGGCATGAACATATGACCTGGAGAAAAGGATTTAAAGCAGCCTATCCCTGGATTCTGGAATAGGCTGTCTATACTTATTGCATCACTTTTTTAACTGTATTTTTGCCGAGCTGGTACATATGTACTTCGTCCGGTCCGTCTGCCAAACGGATAGTCCGCGCTGCAGCAAAATACCCGGAAAGTGGCGTATCTCTGCTGACTCCCATGCCTCCGTGAGCCTGCATAGCTCTATCTACGACTTCTTGTGTCATACGAGGGGCTACGATCTTGATCATAGCAATGAGGTCCTTAGCGCCTTTGCTACCATATTTGTCCATAGCATCTGCAGCCGAAAGAGTAAGCAGTCTTGCTTGCTCGATTTCACATCTACTTTTCGCAATATCCTGCCGAATGCTACTAAAATCTCTGATCGCACGCCCAAAGGCTATTCTTTCGGATACTCTTACACACATCAACTCCATAGATCTCTGAGCCATTCCGATCAAACGCATACAATGATGAATACGACCCGGTCCCAAACGCCCCTGCGCAATTTCAAAGCCTCTCCCCTCACCTAGGAGGATATTCTCTTTGGGAACGCGTACATCTTTTAAATCTATCTCTGCATGTCCATGCGGAGAATCTACCGAACCAAATACAGGCAAGGCACGCATAATATCTACTCCAGGGGTATTAGCCGGAACCAGAATCATGCTTTGTTGTGAATATCGATCAGCTTCTGGATCGGTTTTCCCCATCACAATAAAAATTTCGCAACGAGGGTCCATAGCTCCAGAAGACCACCACTTACGGCCATTGATTACATACTCATCCCCTTCCAGTTTAATACTGGTTTCAATATTGGTAGCATCAGAAGAAGCTACTCTAGGTTCTGTCATCAGGAAAGCAGAGCGTATCTTACCATTCATCAAAGGCTTCAACCAACGTTCTTGCTGAGCAGGTGTCCCATATTTGGCCAATACCTCCATATTTCCCGTATCAGGAGCTGCACAGTTAAATACTTCAGAAGACCACATCACCTTTCCCATGATCTCGGCCAAGGGAGCATATTCCAAATTGGTCAGACCCGGGCTCAAATCTCCATAGCCTTTAGGCAAGAAGAGGTTCCATAGACCTTCTGCTTTAGCAGCTTCTTTCAAACCTTCCATAGCAGGATGGATTTTCCAAAGGTTGTCTGGATGCTCAATCCATTCTCCATATTCTTTTTCGATCGGATAGATATGTGTGTCCATGAAGCTATTGAGCTTCTCCATCAATCCCTTTACCTTATCTGAGTAGTCAAAATTCATCGGCTTGTAGTTATAAGTTTTGGCCTGTGCATTCCTGAAATCAGGAGGCGAATATGTTTAGTAATTGTTGTTGTTCTTCGATAGCCGCCTGAAACTCTCTCTGCATTTGAGAAATGAGTTCGGCAACCGGTTTTACATCATCTATGGTAGCAACTCCCTGACCCGCTGACCAAATGGTCTTCCAGGCTTTAGCTTCAGCCTGAGCTGCATCTAGTTCTTTCCCAAAATCAATTTTGCCTTTCAGCTTCCACATCTCCTCAGTGATACCCATAGCTTCCAGACTTTTTCGGAGGAAATTGGCGTTTACTCCTGAAATTGCAGCAGTATATACAATGTCGGTAGTTCCACTATCCATGATCATTTGCTGATATCCTTCCTCGGCACGGCTTTCCTCTACATTGATAAAGCGAGTACCCATATAAGCGAAATCAGCGCCCATTTGCATAGCAGAAGCAATGTCTCTTCCATTGCTCATGCAGCCACTGAGAATGATATTTTTATCATAAAAGCTCCTGATTTCCTGCACAAAAGGCATAGGATTCAATAAACCGGCATGTCCTCCAGCTCCTGCGCAAACAAGTATCAATCCATCCACGCCTGCGGCAGCAGCTTTTTCTGCATGCCTTCGATTGATTACATCATGAAAGACTAGTCCTCCATAGCTATGCACTTCATCAATCAAATCGGAGGCGGCCCCCAGGGAAGTAATGATGACAGGTACCTTATGTTTTATACAAACTTCCAGATCTGCCTGTAATCGAGGATTAGTTCGGTGAACAATGAGGTTAACTCCGTAAGGAGCCGCAGGCTTACCACTAGCTTGTTGGTAGCCATCCAGTTCTTGCTCAATCTCGGTGAGCCACTGGTCAAAACCCTCGGTAGTTCTTTGATTGAGTGCTGGGAAAGTTCCCACAACTCCATTTTTACAAGTCTCTATCACCAGTTTGGGACCGGAGATGAGAAACATGGGAGCGGCAATCAAAGGTAAGCTAAGGTCTTTTCTAAAGGGAGCAGCGTAGTTCATAGCATAAATGTAGGCCTTTTTTAGAGGATTGCTGATAAAACCAAGCTAAGAAAATTGGATTATCCCAAAATGCCTGCTATTGCACCAAAAAAGATCCATAAACCAGGTACTAGGGCTATGTAGATGAAAAACAAGAAAGATAGTTTGAAGAAAGTCTTCGTCAGACCTTGATTGTAAACTTTTCTAAAAGCAAATAGAAGATACAGGAAATGGATAAAGGGGATGTAAATGAAAAATTGGACATTATTCATGAACATCATAAAGAAAGATGCAAAGAAAAACAGAAGGAAAAGGAATGCATGAACGTGAAGCAGAAAAACAAAATGCTCCACAAAAAACATCTTATGTCGGATATAAATCAAGTGCTGAAAAAGGGCAAATATGGGGAGCACAATGAGTAGAACAATGGGAAGTTTTTGTAGGGAATTGCTGATAAAGGCGGCGGGATTCTCCTCTGCTTCATCAGCTCTTTCTCTTATGAAATCCAAAAAAACATTGTTACTGGTACTATCCACCCCCAATCCGTCAACCAAGCCTATATTAAAATCAGACTTATCAATCTTTTTGATTTCAGGATCAATCTGGATGGAAATGATAAAGAAGCAAAGGAAACCCATCAGCAAAAACAGTTGAGGAGGCTGAATATAGCTTTTCCTTTTGCCTGCAATAAACTCATTTGTGAGGAAACCAGGATTTATGGATAAATGTCGGAGAGTTCTGAAAAGACGATTATCAATTTTGAGCTCATCCCGGATAAAATCGCCTAGAAACACCCAAAGAGGGACCTTCCTGTCAAGATTCTTTTGCCCACATGCCGGACAAAAATTTTCCCCCTCCTGTAATTGAGTTTCACAGTTGGTACAATGGGTGAGTTTTCTGTCTTCTCGAGTCGGAAGGCTCATACCTTAAAGATAATATATACCTTCCAAGGTTTGAAATATGCATTAAAAAAAAGGACTGTCTCGTTTAACAGTCCTTTCGCTCACATAATTGTGGATAACAGTCGATAATACCCAGCATCGACATTTTTTTGAATTGCATTGCACACTATTGCAAATGATTTTCCGTAATGTATTTCTTTAGACGTGAGGGCCTTTGGATACATCACCGCTTTTGTGAAAAAAAATTAAACTCTTGTGTTTGGGGAACTGAAACCTCAATACAATAGTCATCTCGAAGCTTGAAGGCGAGAAGGCAGACGGGCTGAGAGATCATGTATTATCAAAAGCTTCTGAATACAAGATCTCTCGGCACACAAGAGCCTTAATACCAGCCAGCCTCGAGATGACAGGCATTTTTCAACTCAAAATATGTCATCCCGGCCTTAATGTAAGAGCCGGGATCTCTAGCCAACACTCATTAACAAGAGATCCCGGACATCTAATAGATTCCGGGATGACATATTATATGTAAGCAATACTACTCCTGCACCGCCAACTTCAATACATTCAGATAATTGTCCTCCAAGGTTCCTTCTTCATAGAAGCCTCTTTCCTTCAAAAGCTTGTGCATACGGGGAAGGTTGTAGAAAGGTACCGTCATGAGCATATGATGCTCTACATGATAGTTCACATTGTAGGGAGCGAAGAGAAGGCGCTCGAAAAAATTGGCGTAGGTAGTACGGGTATTTTTAATAGGATCAGACTGATCGGTCATGGAGTGCTCCGCCATGGATCGCACCCGCAGGCTAAATTGGAAGGTGCTTAGAAGTGCACCTATCCATAAAAGATATAGCCAAGGCGAAGCAAAAGCCCAAAGCAAGCCAAAGAGAATCATTTGAGCAAGAATAGGGCCGCTCAATTTTTTGAAAAAGACGCTAAAGAAATCGGACCAGCTTCTATCCTTCTGGGAAACCCATACAGCCTTTCCTCCCAAATTGTACTCCATATATCCAAGATGCATAGAGAATAGTCCCAAATAGGCTTTGATTCCCGTTTGTCCACTCAAATCCCGAAAGAATTTACGCATCATAGATTTACGACTGGTGGGATAGCCACGAGTCAATAACAGATCCGGATCTTCCTCTGTGCCTGTACTCACATGGTGTTTCCAGTGATAAGGTCGGTAATCCTGAACATGGTGCATGACCGGATATGCTCCTAACCAATTCCCCACAAAATCATTTACCTTTTTATGGGTAAATACCGATTTATGAGAAGCATCATGCATGAGAATGGAGCATGCAAGCTGTTGACCGCCTAACAAAAAGAGGGAAACTAAAATCATCAGAGGATTGGGGAAGAAGTAAACCAATACAAACGCACCTACGATGATGAGCCAGTAATACAAAATGCCCATCAATGCACGAAAATCATTCTTTTTCAGTAGCGTTTTTCGTTCTTCCAGACTTAGATAGGGATTTGCCGACAGTTTTTTCATAGCAAAGGCTTTTTCCTAAAGTACGAAAGGAAGCGTTTAGTTTCGATTACCTGGTTTAATAAAGAGGGGTTGGGATGTGGGTAAAACCTCTGAACTACAACACACTCATCCCTTTTCCAATCCTTTTTCCTGGTTCTTCATTTTTCTGAGCGAAATCGTTTTGTAGTGTTTTAGTATTGTAGTTGTTTTTTTAGAATTCTTGTACAGGTGAACACTTCTTCTCACAGTCCTGACATCCCGGAATCTATTAGATATACGTGATCTCTAGCTAAAAAGGGCTGGCAAGAGATCACGGCACTTGGGTTAAGACCGGAATGACAGGATTTTTATCCGGATTGTCTAAATGAATTAAGTCATTCCTACAAATCCTCATTTTCCCTACCTTTGGGGTATGGCAGAAACTCTCCGAGACATTAGCAGCAGAGAAGACATCGAATTATTGGTGCATAATTTCTATGAAAAAGTAAAAAAGGATGAATTAATTGGACCCATTTTTCACCGATTAGGTCCAGAGTTTTGGGATTATCACACGCCAATTATGGTTGAATTCTGGTCGGGTATTCTGCTTCATGTAGGTAATTATCCAGGAGGACTGATCTGGAAACATATCATGATTGATAAACAGACCCCGCTTGAGCCAGAACACTTCGCCAGATGGAAAAAGCTATTTACTGAAGCCTTGTACAGTACCTTCGAAGGTACAGTAGCGGAGGAAGCTATGACGCGTGTAAAAGTTGTAGAACAGGTAATGATGGCTAAAATAAAGGCAAGCCGTAATCCCGGATTTATCCAATGATTAAGCCTCCTTGAATCCATTCCACTTATAATACTCCTCAAAAAAGATCCAGCTGGAAAATAGAACGACCAAGACTCCTGTCAATTTCGCTCCCAGACCAAAAAGAATAAGGACAAAGAGGGTCATGAACATTCCGAATATCCATTGGATGAATTCTGGCAATGGCATGGGCTTATAGTAGAGGAGAGCGATTCCCAGCATCCATACGCCCATCCCCACTGCATAAAAACTCAAGGATTGAACCAGGCTGGTATCTGTTGGGAGAAAGCTGTTCCAAAAAATGAATTCTGGCAAATAGATCAATAAGCCTGTGATGATATAAGAAAAGTATCTCTTGTAACGAGGGATGGGAAGGTTTCGGAGAATAAAGATAGATTCATCTTCCGCCCGCCTCAATTGATAGGCATACACACATTGGAGAGAAGCGATACACAAGAAAAGTATATCAAGGGCCTTGGGAGCAAAGGGATCATCTATTTCGCTCCAGGCCATCAACCCCAAAAGAGCCAGGCTGATTCCTTTTAATATGATCACCTGCCTCCTTTTCCGAAACCATATCATCTGAATCTGAATAAAACTTAAACTCTTTTTGAGTTTGCTTTCCAGAAAATACTGCCAACCACTTTTGATTTCTTTTTCATTGGGTCGTTGAATCAGTTTCATCAAGCCCCAGGCAGCTCCGGATATCAAAAAAGCATGTACCCCCAATATCGCCCAAATATGCCAACTAGAGTAATAAATACTGTAGCCCCCAATCACCAACATATAAAGGATCCCCGGTCCCATTACGCCTAGTAAAACTTTCACCATCACCAAAAACAGTTCATCATTGGGCAAGGCACCGAGAAGGTAGAGGAATCGATTTTCAGCTAATCTAATATTTCGCCAGGTGTCCGCGAAACTCTTTATATAGTAGAGCCCGATCAAAGCAGAAACTACTCCAAAGAAGAGGAGATCTGTAATCATTCCCTCAATAAAAAAGGGACTAATCAAAAGTGTCGGCGGACGAAAAACAAAAGCCAGCAAACTCAGACAGAGAAAAAATAGGAGGAAATTTCTCCGATAGAATTGTTGGATCAGAACCTCATATACTGCTTTCATACTGCAATAATTTTTGGTCGTGAATTCGGAAAAACAATTCTATGGGCAAATCGAGTTCTGAGATATCCTGATGAGTCGCGAGGATAATGCTCGAGCCTTTCTCCCCATATAATAAAATGAGTCGCTTTAAGGCTTCTTGTGAAACCTGATCCAGGGTATTGAGAGGTTCGTCCAATAAGATAAGGGAAGGACTTCCCAAAAATGCCAGCAACAAGGCCAACTTCTTTTTCATCCCGGACGAATAGGAACCAATTTTATGTTCTAGGTAATCGGTTATCCCCAAAGCGGATTTGATTTCGTCCAGTTCTTCCTGCGTCCCGGATTTCAGCTTCATAAACATTTCAACTAAATAGCTACCTGTAAGGAATTCCGGGAAGAGGGGTTCTGCTTCACAATAACTCACCCGCCTTCTATGTTCTTTGCGATCTTTTTGCAGATCGACTTCATTCATCAGGCTGATTTTTCCTTCGAAAGGAATCAAGCCTGATAAAACTTTAAGCAGGGTACTTTTGCCGGAACCATTTGGCCCCTGGAGCAAATGCAGGCCCTCGGGAATTTCCACCTTGTCAATTTCCAGGATGATGTGGTATCCGTAACGTTTAATAAATGAATCGAAGCGAAGCAGTGTCATGCCCCATATGTCGGAGGCTTTGGGGATTTATTACAACTATTAATGCGCTTTGAGGATATGCTGGCGAAAGCGAAAGAAATAAAAGAACTCGTAGATGATGAAAATATGCTTGAAGAAGCCAATCGCCATCTGAAGAGTCTGGAAGAATTGCTCATTCACCGTATCCACTATGCGGAGAATTAGCGCCTGACCACTTTCTTTACATCAATCTCATTCCCTTCATCCATAATTCGGAGGAAATATATCCCTCCTGCAAGCTGGCTAAAATCAAGGTCTATCACCCCTATTCCATTTAGGCTAAAATCACCTTCCAAAACTTTTCGTCCGGAAGCATCCATAAGCTGATAATCATAGCGAACAAAGCCCGATGATTCCAGGAGCATTCGGACAGGACCTTCTGTCGGATTGGGGAAGAGGGCGATATTTTGTTTAAGCTCATTGAATTTGATTCCACCGGCTTCATTTTGTATTTCCAGATCGTCTATGGCCCATCCCCAGCCTGTTGCCAGAGGATCTGTAAATAGCCTGAAGCGAATGGCAATGGTATCACCCGGTTCAAAGGTATTGCTTAGGTCAATGGCATGTCCCAAAAACATCTCCGGCGTTCCATCCCAGCCATTCAGATAAGCATTCGACCAACGTCCGTCAAAACTTGCATCATAGCCATCTTCCAGCGGCAACCAGTTTTTCAGGTCTTTACTTCCCTCTACCACGACATAATCATAAAAAGAACTCTGCCCAAAAACAGAGCCTTGCTCTCCCATTTCTACAATGGCGACATCTTTGTACCTCAAAATCGGATCTTTAGCAGAAACTACAATCGGAAAGCGTAAAGTAGCTGTATAATTTTCTACCCCACCCGTAAGATCTACTCCTGAGGTATAAGGATGATTGGTATGCAAAACATTTCCGCTAAAGCCAGTCAGATTTCCAATTTGGAAAGAATCACTCAAGGCAAAGTCAGTAGCTCGATCAAAGTTACTTTCATAGGTGGCTATAGGTAAGATAAAGTCAATGCGATCTTCTTTTCTTAGAACTACTTTCCCTGAAGAATAAGCATTCCCATTTTTATAACCAATTAGTCGAATATTGATATCAATGTCTCTATCATCAACATATGTACGTTTGATGACCTCCGGAATAGCATTAGCCGCAATGCTCTCCTCTCTAATTCCATTTATCAATATTTGGGTGGAGTCATAGGCCTGCCTTAACTCTGCTTCCAGTACCAAACCCTTGGACTCAAGTATATCACTGGTCAGGCAAAGCACTTTAGGACCTAAAACAGGATCGGGCAAAGGTACATTTCGCAGCTCATCTATAGTGGCAGTCCAAATGCCACGACCGTGAGTAGCAATCACAATTTCATCGTCCACCCATTTCATGTCCCAAATGATAGTTTTTGGGAAATCATCTATGATCTTCCAGCTTTGACCATCGTCGGTTGTTTCAAATATGCCAATATCTGTTCCTGCCCAAATGGTAGTAGGAGTATGGGGCATCACCTGTAAAGAAAATACTGATACATCAGGAAAGCCTCGATCTATGCCTTCCTGAAATCCGGATAGGTCTTCCCAACTTCTACCCAGGTCCTTGGTTCGGAGGATTTTTGGAACTCCTTTAGGTGAAAATAGTAGATAAGCTGTATTGGGATCTAAAGGGTCTGTATAAAATCCGCTAACTCTGCCAACATCCGCGAAATCCTGAGCCCTTCTTAAGGTATTTCCTCCATCCGTAGAAACATAAGTATCCCGGCTACCCGACATACCTGTACTTATCCAAACGATTTGGGGATTTGCCAGTGAAACAGCTACATCGGGTGATCCAAACCAATCATTATTGATCGGAGTTAAGGACCAATTTTTGCCAAAGTCATCACTTCGCCATAAACCAGAAGGTCCTCCTGTATATACGAGATCAGGATCAGTAGCTTCATTGGCGATACGAGTAACAAAAGGGGCATTTCCGCCCCCCACATCATCCAGCCCCTGGGTAGCGCTTTCACTATTTCCACTAGCGATATCCACCAGGACAAAATTGTTGAACTGTGAGCCTCCCAAGAGTTTTGTGGGATCAGCTTTATTCCAGGCAACTTCAAATCCATCACCCCCTATTACAAAACGATAGGGACTTGTAAAGTCCGCTTCGGCATTATCATTTCCTATCAAAGCTCCCGAAAAAGCCCAGGTTCCATTGTCTTGAGCGCCACCTGCATATTGCCTGCGATTAGGTCGTTTATCCGCTCCATAAAACTGAGTCGTATTATAGGTATTTCCGACCATATTCCAACCACCATCTACAAATCCGGGATCTGTACCAGAATTTGTAACGTATATCCCACCGTCATCCCCAAGAAGTATTCTAAATTCATCAGGATTGTCTCCAGGCAAGTAAGTTAGAAAATGTTGATCTGGATGAACACCTCCTCTAAACCAGCTATTCTTTCCCCTATCCTGTCCACTTGCTCTGAAATAGCTATCTACAATTACCCCCACATTCTTCTCAAAACCTCCATTCGCATCTGGAAGAAGATTTATCTTCCATAAATCCACTCCCCCAACAAAAAGAATCGAATCAGTCATGGGACTCACCATAATGGTATTATCATACCACCCTTGTCCTCCAAGTAAATCAGGGTCCAGTCCTCCATTTACAGACCTAGCTTCCTGCCATTGATTTCCCCCATCCAGGCTATAATAAACAACTCCTTTTCTGATGTCATTGCCATTAGCATCTTTTTGCCAACGTTCAAGAGAAGCAAATACCCAATCAGGATTATTCCTTCCCACGGCTAATTCCAATCGATTTACAGCATTTGGCATTCCATTATTTACTTCTTGCCAGCTTTGTCCCCCATCATCCGATCGATAAATACCTCTGCCTACAATGCTTAGGTATTGGCGATTGAAATTGGAGGGGGCAGCGATGATTTGACTGATGGTAAAATCTTCAGAGAAAGTACGGGTCCAGTTCATACCACCATCCGTAGTTCGAAAAATTCCCGAATTTTGACCGGCAGGGGTAGAGCCAAAAAATTCTGTTCCTCCTGAAGCAAGTACTAAATTCGCATCATCAGGAGAGACGATTAACCGAGTAATATTCTGAAAATAGGGATCTTCAGCTCCTACACTTAATTGAGTCCAGGTATTTCCGCGATCTGTGGATTTGAAAATACCGTCTCCATCTCCATTTGCTCCTCCGAGTCCTCTTTCACCGGTACCTGCATAAACTATATTTGGATCTGCAGGAGACTGCGCCATGGTACTGAATTGAAGATTAGGTAAATCGGGAGTTATGTGAATCCAATTCTGTCCAGCATTGGTGGTTTTCCAAATTCCTCCGCTAACTGAAGCCGCCAACCATATATTCAAAGGATCAGCAGGGTCTGGAAGTATCGAGCGAGTCCTGCCCGGTACATTGGCAGGTCCCCTTTCGATAAAAGTGACAGCTCGACGGCTCAATATAGGGCCATTTCTGTAAGCTCTTTGCAGGGCCTCTTGCTTATAATTGTAAGAGTAGGTCGGGCGATCATCTCCTTCTTTGGTGCGGAGCTCATCAAATAATTTGCTGTATTCGTCCGGGGAATCAAATTTCTTTCCTTTTTCCTTTTTCTTCACCCTATGAATCGGTTTCCTTAACTCCCATGAAGCATCTTCCTTTGGTGCTTTTTCAAATAGGATTAATATTAGGCATACAGATAGGAAAAGGATAGGTAGTAATCTTGTTTTCATAGACATTTTTAGGCAAGATAATGTAGTAAATTAAAGGAAGGACAAATAGCCGACCTTTTCAAGACAGAAATCATTCTCTCTCTGTCATAATTGAGACAGCTAATTCTGCATTCATCCCCTATTTATGCAAAAATTCATTCAACAAACCGAAAACTCATTATTCCCATGCTTCAAAAAGGTCCTTACAATCGACTTAAAAATCAAATTGCGCTCGTAACTGGTGCAAATTCTGGAATTGGTAAAGCAGTTGCCCTTGAACTTGCCCGTGAGGGTGCCACAGTCATCGTAAACTGGGTGTTTAATGAAGAAGCTGCCGATGAGGTAGTTGCCCAAATCAAAGAAGAAGGGGGAAAAGGCATGCATATAAAGGCAGATGTTTCTAATGAAGATGAAGTTATTTCTATGTTTGAAAGCCTTATTTCAAGCTATGGCCGACTGGATATTTTAGTCAATAATGCCGGGCTTCAAAGAGATGCTGCTTTTTGGGAAATGAGCCTCCAGCAATGGCAAAAAGTGATTGATGTCAATTTGACTGGGCAGTTTCTCTGTGCACGTGAGGCAGTGAAACTATTTATGAAACAGGGCATAGACGAAAACATTTCCTGTTCTGCTGGGAAAATCGTTTGTATGAGTTCTGTACATGAAGTAATACCCTGGGCAGGGCACGCAAATTATGCAGCATCCAAAGGGGGAGTTATGCTCCTGATGCAAAGTTTAGCCCAAGAAGTCGCCCCCCATAAAATTCGGGTAAATAGCATAGGACCTGGTGCTATAAAAACACCCATAAATACAGCGGCCTGGTCCACACCAGCAGCTGAAGCTAAATTACTAGAGCTAATTCCTTATAATCGAGTTGGAAATCCAATTGATATTGCAAAAGCAGCTGTTTGGCTAGCTTCGGATGAGTCTGAATATGTACAAGGAATTACCTTATTTGTCGATGGAGGAATGACTCTCTATCCGGGATTTGCAACAGGTGGCTAAGACTGGAAATTTTCATCATAATCCTAATACAAACATTCAACAGTAACACATTTTAACAGATCAATCATGCTAAAGGAAGAGCAAAGACTCAAATTAAATTATGAGAAGAAAGAACACTGGCTAAAGTGGGGGCCTTATCTTAGTGAAAGGCAATGGGGTACTGTCAGGGAAGATTATAGCGAAAATGGATCTGCATGGGATTATTTCCCTCACGATCATGCCCGTTCACGAACTTACAGATGGGGTGAAGATGGGATTGCCGGCATTTCGGATAAATATCAACAGCTTTGTTTTGCCATTGCTTTATGGAATGAAAAGGACCCCATCCTAAAAGAACGTCTTTTTGGACTAACGGGTCCTGAGGGAAATCATGGAGAGGATGTGAAGGAGCTTTATTATTATCTGGATAGCTCTCCTAGCCATTCCTATATGAAGCATCTGTATAAATATCCACAGACAGCTTTTCCCTATGCCGATTTAGTAAATACCAATGGCGCAAGATCCAAACAGGAATTGGAATATGAAATATTGGACACCGGCATTTTTGATGAGGGAAAGTATTTTGATGTATATACTGAGTACGCTAAGGCGGCTGAAGAAGACATTTGTATAAAAATTACAATTGCTAATAGAGCTAAGGATTCAGCTCCGATTCAGCTCCTCCCTACCCTATGGTTCCGCAATCGCTGGTCTTTTGGATTGACAGAAAACAAGCCGAGTATATCTTTGGCAAAAGGGACGAAAGAGTATGATTTGTTGAATGTCAGCCATGAAAGGCTTGGAGATTATTTCTTTTATGTAGAAAAAACGGACAGCCTACTATTTACCGAAAATGAAACTAATCAGGAACGGATATTTGGCTTAGAGAATGAACATCCTTTTGTGAAAGATGCCTTTCATCGCGCAGTGGTAGAAGGAGATGCTGAGTTCCTTAAGGACCAAAAAAGTGGTAGTAAATTTGCCCCGTTATATAAATTTGAGGTAGCGGGTGAAAGTGAAATTTCTATTCACCTCAGACTTTCCCGAAAAAAGCATAGAGGTAATCCACTCAAAGCATCTTTCGAAAATACTTTCAAAAGTAGAATCCAGGAAACGGATGAATTCTACCAACAATTCCTTCCTAAAAATGCTGATGCTGATTTAGCCAATATCCAAAGGCAAGCCTTTGCAGGCTTGATGTGGACCAAGCAATACTATTATATAGATATCCCCCAATGGTTAGATGGAGATCCTGGTCAACCTTCTCCCCCAGAAAAAAGGAAAAATGGGCGGAATAGTAATTGGCGCTACCTCAATAATGAGGACATTCTTTCCATGCCTGATAAATGGGAATACCCCTGGTATGCAGCCTGGGACTTAGCTTTCCATTGCGTGCCTATTGCCATGATTGATCCCGATTTTGCCAAAGATCAATTAATACTGATCATGCGTGAATGGTATATGGCACCCAATGGCCAAATCCCCGCTTACGAATGGGCCTTTGGAGATGTAAATCCTCCTGTTCAGGCTTGGGCAGCTTTGAAGATTTATAAAATGGAAAAGGAGCGTACAGGGAAAGGAGACATCAAATTTCTCAAAAGGGTTTTCCAAAAACTCATGCTCAATTTCACCTGGTGGGTCAATCGTAAAGACTCAGAAGGAAATAATGTATTTGAAGGAGGCTTCCTGGGACTGGATAATATTGGAGTATTTGATCGAAGCAATGAGTTGCCACAGGGAGGCCATTTGGAACAGGCAGATGGTACTGCCTGGATGGCGACCTATTCCCTCAACATGATGCAAATCGCTCTGGAAATTACCCAAGTAGATGATTCATTTGAGGATGTGGCTACCAAATTCTTCGAACACTTTGTTTACATTGCAGAAGCTCTTAATGATTTCGGCCCGGCTCATACCGGACTTTGGAACGAGGAAGAAGGATTTTATTACGATCTTCTACACTTGCCGGGTGATCGATATGAAAAAATCAGGGTTCGATCATTAGTTGGGCTTTCTCCCCTATTCGCAACTTCTGTCATTACCAAAGAGGAGCAAGAACAAGCACCTGATTTCATGAAGCGTTTGCGGTGGTTTCAACATTACAATGAGGAGAATAGTACCTTCTGCGTTTCTGAGGAAAATAAACGGACAGAAGACATTTTATTGGCCATGGTGAGTAGAGATCGCTTACTCAAGCTTCTCGAAGCCTTATTTAGTAAAGAAGAATTTCTTTCAGATCGGGGGATTAGGTCCATTTCGCATTATCATAAGGATCATACCTATTCCCTTATGATAGACGGGGCAGATCATAGCATTACCTATACCCCAGCAGAATCAGACACCCATCTTTTCGGAGGAAATTCCAATTGGCGCGGTCCTATTTGGTTCCCGATGAACTATATGCTAATTGAGTCTTTAAGACATTTTCATAGATATTTTGGGGATAGATTGATTATAGAATTTCCGGTAGGATCAGAAGATTATAAAACCCTTGATCAAATCGCGGATGATATTTCACGAAGACTTATCAGCATTTTTCAGAAAGATCAGGATGGGAAAAGGCCTGTAAATGCTTTGCATGATATATATCACTCCGATCCTCATTTCCAGGAGCTCATTCTTTTCTTCGAATATTTCCACGGAGACAACGGCCGAGGAGTAGGTGCCAGCCACCAGACGGGCTGGACAGCTTTGGTCGCAGAATTGATTGATAAATCGGGCTGGAAATAATATACTCACCCCCTCAATCCCTCTCTCTTAAAATGTTTAAGAGTGGGGGTGGCGCAGAAGACCTTCAAGCCGGGGGTGAGTCCCAAAGAGAATTATATGCCTCAACATAAACTTTCACTCAAAAGCTCTTCATTCGAACAAATCAAGGACCGCGAATGGC
>JBCBRM010000014.1:72656-145361 GCA_039819665.1 Bacteroidota bacterium | reverse complement strand
CTTCAGTTCCCTGATATGTTTGCTTCCAGTAAATATGATGCAAACCCGAACGCTTTTTCCTACTCTACTTTTACTCCTTACTCTCTCTACTCTTAACCAACTATCAGCTCAAAACATAGAAGAACAAGCAGAAGCTTACATAAGAGAAAATCTTGACAAACTAGGACTACAAGCATCTGACCTTGATAACTGGGTACTTCAAAACCATTTATACTCTGAGCGTTCGGGTTTGCATCATATTTACTGGAAGCAAACATATCAGGGAACTGAAGTCGAATCGGCTATCCTTAACATCAACATTTATGAGCATGGAAATGTCTTGAATATGGGGAGCAGCTTTACCCCAAATCTAAAAGACGTTGTAAGTGGTAACGATCAGATAGGTGCATCTCAGGCAGTAAGTAATGCTGCCACGCAACTTGAAATTCCCCTGGGCGATCCACAACTTATTTCTGCCTCAACAGCACCCGGACTAGAAAGTTTTTTTCAAAAGGGAGAAATAGCCCTTGAGCCCATTAGTGCAAAACAGATTTATGTAAATAGCAATGGCGGGACCAGGCTTGCCTGGAATGTTCAGATATATTTGAAGGATGCCAGTAAATGGTGGGCCATTCAAGTGGATGCAGAGACAGGAACCATTTTAAGTAGTCGCGATCAGGTATTGCATTGTAGCTTTGATGCTCATGTCCACTCTAAAATCAATCACAGTCTTCACTTCGGTGCGCAGTCTCTTATGCATGCCGCTCCCATGCAAGTTGAGAAAATACATGCGCCTGATTCATACCGGGTATATCCACTGGGCATCGAAAGCCCCAATCACGGAGGAAGAAGCCTGGAAGTAAATCCTGCCGATCTGACAGCTTCTCCTTTTGGCTGGCATGATACAGATGGTTCAGATGGAGCTGAATTTACGACAACACAAGGAAATAATGTTTATACACAAGAGGATAGGGATGCTAATAACTCTGGAGGTTTTAGACCAGATGGAGGAGCTAGCCTTGAATTTGATTTCAACCTGGATTTCAATCAGGACATTACCACCAATAGCCCAGTGCCCAATGAAAGTGCAGTTATTACCAATCTTTTCTATTGGAATAATATCATTCACGATGTTTTCTATCAATACGGATTTGATGAAGCGAGTGGAAATTTTCAGGTAAACAATTATGGTAAAGGAGGAGTTGCCGGCGACCAGGTATTTGCCGATGCACAGGATGGAAGTGGTTTGAATAATGCCAATTTTGCTACACCTACGGATGGAGGAAGTGGAAGAATGCAAATGTTCCTGTGGGGAGGTTCTAACGAAGGTGAGGTAGTTGTAAATAGCCCAGGCGGAATTGCCGGAACCTATACCAGCGTACCAGATATTAATGCTCCTGGGCTTTATAATATCACCTCGGATGTTGTACTGGCAGATGACGGCAGCGCAAGTGGATCTGAGCTATGCGGCAGCGCTGTTAATGGCGGCGCTATGAATGGAAAAATTGTCTTGATAGACGAAAGTGCAAGTTGTACATACTATACGCAAGTGATAAATGCACAAGACGAGGGTGCAGCTGGCGTAATTATTATTAAAGATGGGGCTGGGGCTCCTACTTCTCCAAATACAGGTATATTAGGTCTATTTTTCGTGAGTATTCCTGCTGTTATGGTTAGTGAGGCGGATGGGAACCTCATGAGAACTGAGATTAACAATGGGAATACCGTAAATGCAACCATGAAACCTGCCAGTGATTTTATCGATGGAGATTTTGACAGTGGAATAATCACCCATGAGTACGGACACGGGATTTCCATTCGTCTTACCGGAGGAGCTGGTAATAGTTCTTGTCTCCAGAATGATGAGCAAGCTGGAGAGGGTTGGTCAGATTGGTTTGGATTAGTATTGACACACCTTCCTACACATACACGGACAAGCCCACGAGGAATTGGAACATATGCCCTGGAAGAAGCTGTTACCGGCGATGGAATCAGAACCTATCCTTATTCTACCGATATGAGTGTAAATCCTCATACTTATGGGGATATTGCTGATCCCAGTCTTTCCGTTCCACATGGGGTAGGCTCTGTTTTCGCAGTAATGCTATATGACCTCTATTGGGATCTTATCGATCAGTATGGATATGACACAGATCTTTACACCGGTACAGGAGGAAATAATATCGCTATTCAATTGGTAATCGATGGCCTGAAACTTCAGCCCTGTTCTCCCGGATTTGTTGATATGCGCGATGCAATTCTTGCGGCTGATCAGGCCAATTATGGAGGGGCGAACGAAGCCCTCATTTGGCAGGCCTTTGCAAGAAGAGGACTAGGATTTAGCGCATCACAAGGAAGTAGTTTAAGCCGTTCTGATGGGACAGAAGCCTTCGACTTACCTCCGGGCATCTTCCCGGTAGAAATGCTCAGCTTTAATGCTCGCAGCTTTAATAATGACATCCAATTGAACTGGGAAACTGCTCTGGAACAAAATAATCAGGGCTTTGAAGTAGAAAGATTTTCAGATCAAACGCAAAGCTTTGAAAAAATCGGCTGGGTAGATGGATTAGGAGACACCGAGCAAGGGCATAATTACCGCTTTGTAGACAGAGATGTGAAAGCCGGATTTACCTACACCTACCGCCTCAAGCAAATAGATTATGACGGGCAGTTTAGCTATTCGGATCAGGTAACGGCCGAACTCGATCCCTATGCAAATCCTGCTTTAGTTCTCTATCCAAACCCCCTCGATCAGGAAACCCTGTTGATAGATATTTTAGGGGTAGAGCTCAAAAGTAAAGTCGATATTTCTATTTTTGACAAAATGGGTCGCAAAATTCTAAGCCAATCAATTGACAAAGAAGAATCACAGGGAAGTATCGAACTAGGCATGAGTAGGCTGAGCGCTGGTTTGTACACCGTCAAAGTACAGAGTGCTGGATTTAGTAAAATTGAAAAATTATTAATTCGATAGATTAATCACTGACACACGCCAAACGTAGAAGGCTGCCTGCAAAGGTGGCCTTTTTTCTATGTATTAAATTGTATAATTATTGAATTGTAAATTTCGATTAATAAAATAAATTTGAGTCTGGTATGAATATTCAGCCAAACTGAATTTATGTTATTCAATTCACTAACCTTTGCCATATTCTTTCCAATAGTCTTTTTACTCTATTGGTTTACCTGGAAAGATATCAGACTCTGGTTGACAGGAAAGCGGCTTGCAGTAGTTGATGGTGGGCAGGAGCTATCGGGAACGGTCTCCGCCCCATTTGAAGGAAGTCGAAGTATACAGAGCCAGAATATTCTTTTGCTCATTGCCAGTTACACCTTTTACGGTTGGTGGGATTGGCGCTTTCTGGGATTGATTGCCTTAAGCAGTATCACCGACTATTGGGTGGGCCTGCAATTGGGGAAGACAGAAGAGGAGAAAAGAAGGAAAATCTTCTTATACATTAGCTTGGGCTTGAATCTGGGCATGTTGGGACTCTTCAAGTATTTCAACTTTTTCGTAGAGTCCTTTATCGATGCTTTTTCCGTTTTCGGATTAAACCTGCATTACAGCACCTTACAATTGATCCTTCCGGTAGGAATCAGTTTTTATACCTTCCAGACCCTTTCTTACACCCTTGATATTTATAGGCGAAAGTTGGAACCCTCCAAAGATCCCATCGCCTTTTTCACCTTCGTGAGTTTTTTCCCCCAATTGGTAGCCGGACCTATCGAAAGAGCCTCCAATTTGCTACCTCAATTCTCCAAAAGGAGAAAGTTTGACTATGAAGCTTCACGGGGAGCTTTGAAACAGATACTCTGGGGCCTATTCAAAAAAATCGTCATCGCCGATAATTGTGCAATTTATGCTAATCAGATTTTTGGTTCCAGCGAAGAATTGTCAGGAAGTGTATTATTACTGGGAGGCATCTATTTTGCGGTGCAGGTATATGGAGATTTTAGTGGGTATTCAGACATAGCTATAGGTACTGCTCGATTGCTGGGTTTTAAACTACTTGATAATTTTAAGCTACCCTATTTCTCTATCTCCATCTCCGAATTCTGGAGACGTTGGCACATCTCTCTCAATACCTGGTTTATAGACTATATCTATACTCCCATTGCTTTAAAAAGAAGAAATTGGGGAACCTATGGAATTCTCTTCGCGATCCTGCTAACCTTTACAACCAGTGGACTCTGGCATGGAGCAAATTATACCTTTGTCATGTGGGGCTTCCTACACGCGCTTGCATTGGCCTACGAGACCCTGACAAAAAAGAAGCGGCGGAAGCTGAAAAAGAAATTTCATCCGCTGATTTGGACAAGCATTACGGGCTGTATCACTTTTGCCTTTGTTGTTTTGACAGATATATTCTTTCGGGCTGAAAATCTCGGACATGCAGTCCAGTACATCGGTGCGATGTTTAGTGCAGACCTCTTTGCCCTACCCGATCCTTTGGCCCAGGCCAAATTTATGCCCTGGGTATTGGCTTTCTTTGTTTTTGAATGGCTGCAGCGGAATCAAAAATACATCCTCGAGATAAATTTCTTACCAAGGCTCGGACGCTGGCTAATCTACTATACCGTGATCTATCTCATTTTCAACTATGGCGCCAGTCCACAATCCTTTATCTATTTCCAATTTTAATGAAAGCGTTTCTCAAATCCATATTGCTATTTACTCTTCCATTGCTGCTGATGCCTGTGATAATTTACGTGGTTGATCCCTTTGGAATATTTAGAGAGGACTTTAGCCAACAGGTCATAGAGCCCAATCAGCGCTTTGTAAAGATGAAATGGCTAAGTGAGGAAAAACGGGATTTCGATTCCTTCATTTTCGGCTCCTCGAAAGTCGGAAATATTGATAGCCGAAATATGCGAGACGGCAAGTACTACAATATGACTTATTCCATGGGCTTGCCTTTCGAATGGATGGAGGATATGAAGCAATTGGCAAATACGGGATACAAGATCAAAAATGTTGTCATCTGTCTGGATGAATTTAGCTATACCCGCACCCATGACCAGAATAGTTCCTTTTTACGCAAACCTTATTCGGATTCCTGGGCGAAAAGGACAGAATTTCAGGCAAAATATTTGTTACGCATGCCAAATTTTGGCGTCCTAAAGAAAGCCTGGTACCCTATAAATAAGGATAAACCTTTTCTGGTTACCTACGACATACAGGGTACAGGCATACCCTTTAAAACCGAAAGAGAAACTTATGTGGAGGAAAACATGGACCTCCACCTGACAGACTGGAAATTTGATCTCGACTGGCCGCTCAAACTCCCTCGCATGGATGAATCTCTCTACGCGATCAAGGAAATCAAGCAATTTTGCGAGGAACAAGGGATTGAGCTGCAAGTCGTTTATTTACCTGTCTATCATAAAAAGCTGGCAGATGTCAAGACCAATAAATTTGATGAATACAAGGCAAAAGTTGCAGAAATTACTGACTATTGGGATTTCAGCGAAGCGCGTCCGATCATCGATGACCGCCAGTATTGGTTTGAGCAGGTGCATTTCCGGGCGAAAGTAGGCGATATGATTGTGGAGAAACTAAATGGGGCATCTGAGTTGGCGGACTTTGGTAAGTTTGTTGTTAGGAAGGATCGGAATTTGGCAGGTTTTTAGGGCTTTTATCCACCTTTTTAGAAAAGGTGGAGCTAAAATCGCAGCGCCAAGAACCAGCAACACATAGCCACCCCTTTTCCCGATTGGCGCTGCCAGCCCTACGCGCCTGGGTAGGGGCAGGGTAGATTCGGGCCGACTGCCGCCGATAGCAATAAGCGGCTACGGTAATAGGAATCGATTAAGGATTTGGCTAGGAAAACCTAGCTCCAACCCCCTAACACTCAAACACACCAACACGTTCTCCCCATACGAGACGGGGCCAGGCTGCTGCATCGGGTGCGAGGGCCGGACTGCGCGAGGTTTTGCAGCTGCTTGATTTTTTGCTTCTTTTCCATCTAAAAGGAGAAAAACTAAATTTCCAAATCTGGCCTAATCATCTTACTCATCTCCCAATACAAATCCTGCTGCAACTCTTTTTCTTCCAATAAATGTAAATGCTGAAGAATAGTGGGAAGATCTTTGCGAATGGCCGGACCTGTTTGTGTGTTCTGGGGACCGAAATTAAATACCTTGTCGATATGTTCGCGAATCAGAGGCTCGTAGAGATTGAAATGAACCCCTTCTTTCTGCGGCATATTTTCCTCAGCCATGCGATATAGGTAATTAGTGAAATTGCAGACCATAACGGCTCCCATATGCAGGCGGAGACGATCCTCTGAATCAAGAGGATAAACCTTGTTGGAAATCGCTTTCGCCAGCTCATCTATGATGGGATATACGTCCTCATTCCCCTCCAAAAATAAAGGCAAGTCCTCAAAAGGGGTAATGCGGTCTTTTGTAAATATTTGCATGGGATAAAATACGCCTATTCTTTCGCCTAATACCTCCAAAGTCTTCAAGGGAATGCTACCAGAAGTGTGGAGAAAAAGACAATCCTTCCGTCCCGTTTCTGCCAGTTTTTCTGCTGCCGGCTGGATGAGTGAATCGGGCAAACAAAGGAAAACCAGCTCAGCTTCCGGATGGAGTTCGTTGAAATGTTTACTAATATGAGCAACCTGATATTTCTCCTGATAACTTTTCAGTTTCTCCTGATTTCTGGAGATCAATTGCAGGATTTCGCAACCTGCAGCTTTGAGGCCTGGCAAAAGGCTGTGAGCAAGATTTCCAATACCGATAAGGGCAACTTTTCTTCCCATAATGCAAGCTAAATTTTCCCCGAAAGAAAAAAAATCAACTTTCCCTGTGAGGAAATCTCTAATTTCTCTAATAATAAAGTAAAAGAATCAATCTCAAAATTTGGAAAAAGAAGCCTTCATAAAAATCATTAAGCAGCACCAAAGCCTGATTTATAAGGTCTGCCATTCCTACTGTTCGGATCCAACGGATAGGAAAGATCTTGAGCAGGAAATCCTTTTACAGCTGTGGAAATCTATGGAGGGATTTGATGGGCGGGTTAAGCTTTCAACCTGGATGTATAAGGTAGCTCTGAATACCGCCATTATGTTTTACCGAACCCATTCTCGACACAAATTGAAAAGAAGTTATCTGGATTCTTCCCTTTTTTCCATAGCTGCAGAAGAGAAAGATGAAGCCTATGAAGAACAACTGGCCTTATTGTACATATTTATCAATCAACTGAGTGCCAATGATAAGGCGTTGATTCTCTTGTATCTGGATGGGATCAAACAAAAGGAGATTGCTGAAATACTGGGTATCTCAGAAACCAATGTATCCAGCAAAATCAGCAGGATCAAAAAGAAATTGAAAGATCGAGTAAAAAGTATTTAAACCAAGATCATGGATTTAGAAAAAATGGAAAGCCTTTGGGCTCAGCACAATAAAAAACTAGAGCAGAACCTTAAGTTAAATGAAGCTATGCTTCGGGAAGCTAAATTGGAAAAAGCAAAGAAAGAGTTGCAAGCCCCCTATTTTTCTGAGCTGATAAGTAGTATCCTGACCGCTTTTTTTGTCATCTATCTTCTGCTTCTCTCGGTCTCTCTCATAGAGGAGATCAAGTTTAGTTTACCAGGAATTATTGCAGCGGCATGTGCCTCTATGCTGATATACTTTGCTATCGTTCGGATGAGAAAAATGAAGCAGCTGGATGAAAGAGGAACCTCTGTACTAGAACTTCAAAAGCACTTTTATGCATTACAGGACTACCGCACACAGATGGGCAGATGGGAAATCTTATTGGGAGCGATACTTATCCTCACTATTTGGCCCATCATTCTTTGGACGGGCTTCAAAATTGACTTATATGAAAATGGCCAACTCATGGTAGCCACTTTCTTACTATGTGCGCTAGTCGGAATATCAGTCGGAATATGGTATGAGCGATTTTACAGAAGGAAGATGGGTAATACAGAAATCCTCCTTGAAGAGATCAGAGAATTAGAAAAGGAATAAAGCAATTGTATAAACGCCATTTAACCTAAGAAGATATAAGCCCTTTCGACAAAGAAGGGGCTATTTTTTTAGCTAGTATTTCCGAAAATGAATCCTTTATTTACAAAAAATTGAAAAGAACTACCAAAGGTCGTAAATTTAGGCTAACAAGTGTTCGGGTATTTAGACTGAACATTGTCTCTACATAAAGGTGATAAAGAAGCACTCCCCTCTAAAACCCAATTTTTATTATGGACTGTCCTTTTTAGGGCGAATATTCATACTATTTTTTGCATCAAAAACTAACTAGCAATTATCTTCGAAGAATGAAAAAAGTAATCCTAACGTTACTTTTCCTCTCTTTGGTATCCCTAACTTTTGCACAAGACCAGAAAGAAGAAAAAGTATCCAAGATTGGTGCCTATGCCGGTCTAACCCAGTCTACATTCTATCGCACAGGTTTTCCTTCCCTACCATTTGACTCAGGTTCTCTATTTGGCTTTGAAGCAGGAATCGATTTTCCTGTTATTCAAAAGTCAAACTTTGAGTCTCGCCTGTATCTGGGATACAGCATTTATGGTGCTAATGAAACCTTTGCTGATGATGTCCAAAGCGTTGAAACCAAAGTAAGCTTCAATGCCCTTCGTCTGGCTGCTATTCCAGCCATTTACACTGTGGATGTTGACAAGTTCAAATTATCGGCAGGAATAGGCGGATATGCTGCTTTAAACCTGAGCGAGGATATCAGCTCTTCAACGGATGATGTGTTTTTTGAAGAAGATCTTTTCAGCAGCCTTAACTACGGCTTGCAACTTCAACTGGGCCTTCGTTACCAGCGCTACATTCTCAACCTAAATCTCTACAATTCCCTAAACAATGTCGCCGAAGCCTTCATCGGACCTGCAGTAATCAAGTCTAAAGGAAGTTCCCTGACAGTATCTTATATGTTCTAAAGATGAAAAAATATTTTAGTCTAGTCGTCTCGCTTTTACTACTGGCTGCCTGCAACAATCAAAATCCTCGAGGAATGGAAGATATCTACGAGAATCTTTCAGCCCGCTACCTCAATATTTATGCGGACAAGGATTTCTATGTTGCCAATGATGCGCCGATTGTACTTAGCAGTGAAGTATTAACTACTTTCTTTGATACCCTTCGTTATGTGCCGGTAACTTATATCGCCAATAATGACACCCTCCCTGACAATACCTTCGCTCCTTCCAATAAAGGACGATATACCATCAAAGGGGTCTTGCCTAATGGAGTTATCTCAAACATCCTGCGTGTTGAAGCTTTTGATGAAAGCGACGTTGAACGTCTAAAACTTCAGCATAATGGTGTAAACTACCTTACTACTAATGAATGGTCAGTCTCTGGTGATTTTCGTCAGTTGGTTGTGATCGATGGGAAAGAATTTGAGTTAACTCAAAATGAGGATATCAAGCTTTTACTGGCCGGAGCAGCTCAGGATAAAAAAGAAGGTTTTCAGTTTAGTCAAGCGGGAGAATACGATTTTACCTTTAAGCTCGGAAACCTCACAAGTAATACTGAAACCATATTTGTCCGTGAGAGAAAACAGTTTGATGAAGTAGAGCTTCCTATCGTATTTCACTTTATCAATACGGATAATTTCAGGTCATTAGTTCCCTCACTTATATCCGGGACCAATCGTCTGTTTTCCAATACAGGTATCACGCCAGATGATGTGATCAGAGCTGGAGATAATGCCAATAAAGTAAATACCTTTGTAAAATTCTCATTGGCATCTTCAGCCCCCGCTGGAGAGAGTCTTTCTGGCCCAGGTATCCACGTGATTCAGGAAGGAAATGGAACAATAACTCTGGGTCGTATGCAACAGCTGGCCAGAGAAAATTACTGGAACCCCAATAAGTATATCAATGTTTTTGTTGGAGCAGGGAATGGCTGGTCCTTTGCTGGTAATGCACAGTTGGCAACCTTATTGGGAGTCGATCTACCGGGAGCTCCTTCTGTAGATACAGAGCCTAGTGATCCCATTTACAATCGTGTATTCCTCAATGCTGCGGGCGGAGGAATGTCAGTAGGTACACTTGCTCACGAATTGGGGCACCTTCTTGGATTACATCATATGTTTGAAGTAGGTTGCAGCCTCGAAGGCGATTATGTTACTGATACTTATGCCTATCGTAATCCAAATGGAGCCTTCCTGAATGTTACGGAAGACTGCCTCGGAAATGATTTTTCTAAAGACAATCTGATGGATTATGGGGGTACTGAACGTGTATTTACCTACGGGCAAAGAGAGAGAGTACGTTTGGTCATAGACTTTGGACTTTTTATTCCTACTCCAACCAATATTTTAAAAGGTAAGAAGAAGGTAATGGATCCAAGTCGATTGATTATAACGAATAAGCCTATAGAATGCCATTTTCATTAATGAGAAAGTGTATAGCCATTTTGGCTTATTCGAAATAAAAAACTGGGGGTAGCTTATTGGCTACCCCCAGTTTTTTTATATAAACCAGATTTCAATTTTTACCACCCTATTCCATAGTCCTCACCGTAATTACTGGAACCTCCCCACATTGAGCCATTGAGCCAATCGAAAAAGATCGCATTAATCGGGCCGGAAGTTCTGGGCTGAACTTCAAGTTTGTAGCCCATTTCCCGCAGCCTTTTGCGGGTCCAGGGAGGCGTAGATTCGTGGATGAGCATCACCCCGGGTCTAATGGGATGGGCTCCGAATGATCCTCGCATTTGAAAACTATTGATGTTGGCGGCTTCTACGGCTTCCTGTACATTCATGCCGAACTCAACCATATTCAGGAAGAATTGTAGTTGGTTCTGGTCCTGGCTGTCTCCTCCCTGTACAGCAAAGGAAATATAGGGTTTGCCATCTTTCAAAGCCATGCTAGGTGTCAAGGTAGCACGAGGTCTTTTACCGGGTTCAACTACATTATAGGGGTTTTCTTCTTTCTTTAGGACAAAACTTTGCATGCGTTGACTTAGCCCTACTCCTGTATTTCCGGCTATGGTAGCTGGCACCCAGCCTCCACTAGGCGTAATCGAAACTACCCAACCTTCTTCATCCGCTGCTTGAATCGAAGTTGTACCATAATAGAAAGATTCATCCTCAGGAAATTCCTGGTCTTCCTGAAAACGGATAGGTCCCGCTTCTGTAATGTCTTTATTCCAATCTTTGAGATAATCGAGGTAGGGATTTTCACCTTCCTGAAACTTATAAGGATCACCAGGTTTGATATCTTTTTCATTTTTCTCCCAATTGATTTGCTCCACTCTCTCCTTTGCATACTCTTTTGAAAGCAACCCTTTCATGGGTTCTTCTGGTCCGTAATAGGGATCGCCATAATAAAAGTCCCGATCGGCAAAGCTCATATTCATCACCTGATATAAGGCATGAACATAGCGGGCCGTATTGTAGTCCATACAATTCATGTCTAATTGCTCGACCATATTTAGAGCCTGTAGCAAAACAGGCCCCTGCACCCAGGAAGTAAGTTTATACACTTCAATCCCTTTGTAGGTCGTCATATCAGGTTCTTCAATGTACACCTTCCAATTGGCCAGGTCTTCTTTTGTGATCAAGCCGCCTTGTTCCTGGGTTCCTCTCACCAATTCATCGGCTATATCTCCTTTATAAAAGCGTTCATATGCGGCATAAATCGCTTCTTTACGAGACTTTCCTACTTTCAGGGCAGCAGCTTCTGCATCTACCAGTTTTTGCAAAGTATTGAGCAGGTCTTTTTGAACGAATATCTCTCCTACATGGGGAGCTTCTCTTTCTTCTCCTAAATGTGTGAGAAAGACCTTTTTAGAATAAGGCCACTCTTTGATACGTTCCTTATTTCGTTCAATATTATCCGCAGTCTGCGCTTCTATGGGATACCCTTCTGCCATTTGCATAGCCGGCGCGAGTACATCTTTGAGGCTCATAGTCCCATATTCAGCCAACATCGTCATGAGCCCTCCGGGAGTTCCGGGAGTAACTGCGGCTAAGGGCCCAAAGGAAGGAGGATACTTCATATCCTTTTCCAGGAAAAACTCGGGAGTCGCTCCTGTAGGGGCTACCCCCAGCGCATTGATCCCGATTACCTTTTTGGTTTTGGGATTATAGATCAGGGCCTGAGTTTCGCCCCCCCAACTCAAAACATCCCACATAGTTGCTGTAGCCCCTAGCATAGCGCAGGCAGCATCAACTGCATTTCCTCCATCATTGAAAATTTTTGCTCCTGCACTGGCACCTAAAGGTTTTCCCGTGATAGCCATCCAATGCTTGGCATGAAGGACAGGTTTCTGTGTTCTCTGACTAAAAAGGCTCCAGGGAAAGAGTAATGAAATAACTAGCGTGATTAGAATAGCTTTCATCAGATATGTTTTTATGTATTGGAAATATGATATCGAAGATTTGATTCACCCACTGCTTACTAAGCATTCCCCCTCTCTTGCAAGAGAAAGGGACCGAGGGGCTGATTTCCAGGAATCTCAATCATCCACCGCCGTAAATACCATTTGCCTGAACTTCCAACCAGTATTATCCAGGGTTTGTTGGGTTTGCTTCATGAGCACTCCTATAATTTTTTCTTTGGGGTCAGCAAAGTATTGGGTATTGAAATATCCTCCCCAGCTAAAGGTGCCTTCACTTCCATTTCCTGCTTGGGTTTCGCCTACTTTGGTAATCACTCCGAAAGCCAGTCCATAATGGGATCCATTCCCTCCCCACATACTCTGTTCCCCTAAAGAGTTTCCCATAATTGAATTGACGGTTGTTCTGCTGAGAATACGGACACCATTCAACTCGCCTCCATTTAGGTACATCTGAAGAAAGGTCGCATAGTCTTTTGCAGTACTGCTAAGACCAGCCCCTCCTGAATAGAAGCTTTTGGCTCCTTTGATTGGATAGGCCGGATCATAAAAAGTAACTGGAAAACTTCTCCACTTGCCCTCTCGCTTATGTTGCACCTTTACCAAACGATCCGCCTTGCTATCGGGGAGATAAAAGTAGGTGTCGTTCATTCCCAGAGGTTTGAAGAGCCTGGTTTCTAGAAATTCGGCGAAGGTCATGCCTGATACAATCTCAATGAAATAGCCCAGAACATCCAGGCCTTCGCTGTAAACAAATTTCTCTCCCGGATGATGATGGAGAGGAAGCTTAGCCAGTTTTTTTACACTTTCCTCTATACTAATATCTTCCGTAGTATATAGATCTGTGATGCCTGCTTTTTCATATATGAGTTTAAATCTTTCGTCGGCATCAATAACTCCGTATCCCAATCCTGAGGTATGATTGAGTAACTGACGAATGGTAATCTCACTTTTGGCAGCTTCAGTTGTATAGCTCTTATTGGTGTAATTGTAGTTTTTGAGGACCTTAGGATTTTTAAACTCGGGAATCCATTTGGAAATGGGATCATCCAGTCGAAAATGCCCCTCTTCCCACAGCATCATGACAGCCGTTGAAGTAATGGCTTTTGATTGAGAGGCAATGCGGAAAATGTCATCATTCTGAGTTTTTCTACCCGCTTCATTGTCCACCATTCCAAAGGATTTATGGTAAACAATCTTTCCATTTCTGGCTATCAGAGCAACGGCACCAGGAATCTCCTGCTTTTCTATCGCCTCTTCAAACATCTTATCCAATCTTGCCAGACGTTCGGAAGACATACCTTCGGCCTCCGGATTTCTAGCCTGACTCAATGCAGGACTGTTTTGAAGAGAAGAAGTCTGAGCGAAAAGGGGAAACTGCCCCAGAACCAATAATAGTAGTAGTAAATATCTCATCTGTGAATAGTGAATAGGGTTAATCAATGTGTTATGTACAGGAGGTATCAATGCCATCAGAGGATGTGGCTTGGCTTTTACTCCTGTTTTCCCAAACGCCTTTATTTTCTTCCAGATCCTTTTGTGGTTGAATTATACTGATAGGAAGAGATAAAGCAAGCATCTATTGGGATATTTTCTTATGAAGATAATTCTTTCCTTGAGTATGAGCCAATCAAAGGCATAAAGAATAACAAATTCTGTTTATTTGCGTAATTGAGTCATCTATGCCAAAACCAGAAAACATATCTATCCCAGCCAATGAATATGAGATAAAATTCCAGCTCGCTTCCGGGCCGGGTGGGCAGCATGTAAATAAGGTTTCCTCTGCTGTAAGGCTGAGCTTTGATATAGAAAAGAGCAACAGCCTCAATGCTTACCAAAAACATAAGCTTAAGAATTATAGTGATAAGCGAATTGGGAAAGATGGGGTATTAATGCTTCTGGTAGCCTCCCATAGAAGTCAAAGTAGAAATCGAGAAGAGGCCGTAAAACGACTTCATGAACTCATTGAAAAAGCAACTAAAAAGAAGAAGAAACGCATTCCTACCAAAATGAGCAGAGCCGCCAAAGAAAAGATCAAAAAAAATAAAAAAAGAAGAAGCGAAGTGAAAAAGAATCGAAAGAAGATAAATTATTGAGATCAAGTCCTTCTAATTATAGCTTTAAGCTTATAAAGAATCTCGCTCAGACCATTGATTTTGATTTCATATAAGGTTGAAAGCTGCATCCCTAATTTCCCTTCTGGAAAACCTTTCCGCTGAAACCACTCCAAATAATGCACGGGTAAATCACATAGTAGCCGACCGCTATATTTCCCAAAGGGCATTTTCTTTGTTACCAGATCAATCAGGATTTGACGATCACCTATGGGTGGCAGATTTTCAGGTTCTTTCATCAGCTTAAAAATATTGGCCAATTCCTAATACAAAACCTCTCTGTTGGGTATTGTAAATATCGATTCCATAATCGACTCTCAAAATGGCATTATAGGCCTTTTTGTAAATCAGTCGAATACCTCCTCCTGCAAAGTGGCGAAAGTTATCCGGGTCCCATAAATCCGCGAAAGTTCCTCCAGGATTTCTCCAGGTACCTATATCTGAAAAACCTACAATTTGTGCAGCAAACTTTTCCCGCTCATAAAAGGCGTGCAAGTATTCAAGATTGAGGATCAATTGCCCAGTACCTCTATCAATCCTGTTTCCGGAGCCTCTAATATTTACATAACTATCGACCACAAAAGGCGCAAAGGGACTGTTTCTATTGGTCGCTATACCGACCCTGAAACGCAAAGCAAAGTTTCCTTTTTGGCGCACCCTTCTATACAAGCGATAATCACCCAGAAAAATATTGAACCAGCTATGGGTCTCAAAGGAATAAACCGTCTGAAAATTGGCGGTAAACTGAGTTCCTCCTCGATAGAAGAAGTGATAATTGATCTTATTTCTCTGATAAAAGAATTTGGCGAGGGTTTTGGGTTCACGTAAGGCATCTGGCCCCGGTGTAATTTCTTCTCTGTGGCGGGAGTTCTTTTCGTAATCTTCAATAAAATAGGTTAGGCCTGCTTCGATATATTGGGTACGATCTATATTGTAAATACCTGTTGCGCCGAAACTCCAGTTTGTATAGTCGTAAAAAACCACATCATCGCCAAAGAAAAGCGGTTCGACGGAGGCAAATCGAAAAGCTCCAACAGAATAGCCCCACTTACTTCCATTCAGGAAAGGGTCTCTATAATAGATGTTGAAATTACTTCTACGGTCGTTGTTTTGGTAATAAAGGGAAAGTTGCTTTCCCCTCCCCAACCAGTTTGTATCAGTAAATCCCAACTGGTACCAGAAATTCCCTTCCACTCCCCCAAAATTGACAATGGGAAAGAAGGTCAAGGCCTCCACCAGATGTACTTTGACCTCATAGCCATTTACAAGGGTATCAATCGTACTCCAGGCATTGGCAATGGAATTTAGGTTCTTAAGCCTCTGCATATCCTGCTGGAGTCGAGCTGAATCCAGTTCAGCACCTTCTTCGGTATCAATAAAATATTTGAGGTAAGCCGGTTTGGTCTTTTTGAGGCCTTCTATTTCGAGAGAAAGAATTTGGGATTGTCCAATGCTAAAAAAGGGAATAAGGAGAAGAAGGACCAAAATGTTGAATTTTGGAGAATGTTTTGAAATCAATCTTGCCCCTATATGAGTCATTCAGTTTGTACCTTCTTTAACTGTCTAAAGTTTTACTAAAAATATAGAAACAGTCCTTCCCTTTCTGTGATAGTGATCACAAAATAGACATATTTCAGGGATTAAGGATACAAAAATCGAGCTCCTTCTGACAGAAAAAGTGGGATTTAAAACAAATTGTCAATCTTCTTACGTTGTATGGCTTGTTGAGCAACCATACCGCAACCTTTTACAGCCATTCCCAAAGAGGCAAAACGCTCATCCTGGGTATGCCCTTTCTTGTAGCGGTAATAAATCTGCTGAACAATTACAGCAATTTTGAACAGGCCGTACACGAAATAAAAAACAAAATCACCTACTTCCAGCCCGCTCTTCTCGGCATACAGATTGACAAATTCCCCTCGGGAAGGATTACCGGGAAGGGTAGTCGGGCTGAGTTGCAATTGCTTCATGAAGTCGGGATCATCCTGGTTAACCCAGTACCCAATAGAAGTTCCCAAATCCATGAGGGGATCACCTAGTGTTGCCATTTCCCAATCGAGGATGGCTTTTACTTTCCCCAAGTCATGAGGATCAAGGATCATATTGTCGTATTTGAAGTCGTTATGAATGAGGGCATGTTTGCTTTCAGCAGGAATATTTTTCATCAACCAGGATGCAGTCTTTTCCATTTCTGGTATCTCGTCAGTCTGGGCATTGTTATAACGCTTGATCCATCCTGTGATTTGCCTTTCATTATAGCCCTCAGGTCTTCCCAAATCATCCAATCCCGCTGCATTGTAATCCACATCATGAAGTTCAACGAAAGTATCCACCAATGCCGTAGAAATCTTTTTCATTTGAGCTTCGTCCGGAGCATCTTCTTTGGACATTTTCGGGCGAATGATGATACCGTTTACCCTTTCCATTACATAAAATGGAGCACCCAATAATTCTCCTGCTTCATCAAAAGCTAAAGCTGCTGGAACTTTATCATAATGTCCTTGCAGTTTGGAAAGTATCTTATACTCGCGGGACATATCATGGCCACTTTTAATATTGGCACCGAAAGGGGGTCTACGCAAGACCATTTCCCGATCCCCCATTTTGAGTAGATAAGTAAGATTGGAATATCCACCGGGAAATTGCTGGACCTCTAAGGCACCCGTTGAGCCGAGTTTTTCCTGGAGATAGCCTTCCAGTTTCTTTACGTCCAGTTCTTCTCCTTTTCTGATGGGTACGGCTTGGTCTTGGCTTAATTCGGGCATGTTGCTTGATATGAGAGGTAGCAGAAGTATAAAATATATGAGACCTTAAAACCGCTTTGAAACAAAGCTTTTTTCAGGTTAGATTATTTACTTGTTAATTGAGTAATCTTCTTAGGTCAGACTATATGTAAGCCCTAGTTCACTCAACTGATTGACTAATTCCCCGTTAGGATCTATTTGCCATTCAGAGCTAATCATCTGAATATTAGCGGCAATAGATTCATCTTTCAATTTAAATTTCAGGTCCTTGCTTCCTTTGTGCTCATTGAATAATCTCTGAAGTTCTTCCAGCAATTCTTCCGTAAGCTCGCTATTATGTATCTCAACGCAAAGATGGCGAATCATTTTATCAAATAATTCGTTACTCAAAAGTCGCATTTCCTTGATTCTGAAATCCGTGAGCGTCGGATCATAGCGTCTCGGTTGGAAGCCCGCCCAGATAAATAACATCTCATCTTGACGAATCAGGCCCCGATATTTCTCGTAATGTTCTCCAAATAACGCAATTTCATAGGAGTCTGAAAAATCTTCTATCGTAAAGGAGAGAAATCTATTGCCTCGACGAGAGACCCTTTCTCTTACACTAGTAACGATACCGGCACATTTGATATCTTTTCGATTACTACCCTCCTCAAGTTCTGAAAATTTTGTATTGGTGAAAGCATCGAGCTGCCATTTATATTTATCCAAAGGATGGCCGGAAAGGAAAAATCCAATCACCTCTTTCTCATAATTGAGTTTATCCAGTTCAGACCATGCTTCAAGGATTTTTCCATCTTTATTAGTTCCCATGGGAATCGGCGGTTCCTGATGCGAACTACCGGTACCATTGACATCACCAAATAGGCTTACCTGCGGAGAGTTTCTCTCCATCTGGACTTTCACCCCATAACTCAAAGCACGATCCAATAAATGTCCGTTTTCTTTTTCTGTGGGCGAAAGGAAGAATTGCCAACGCTGCAAACCAAAACCATCAAGGGCACCTGCATAAGCCAGAGATTCCAGGGTTTTTCTATTTATAGATCTTGCCGGCATACGCGTAGTGAGGTCAAATAGACTACTAAAAGGTCCATCTTTATCTCTCTGGGCAATAATGGATTCGACGACAGCATGCCCGACTCCTTTTATCGCTGCCATCCCAAATCGTATTTGTCCCTGCTTATCTACACTAAATAAAGCCTGGGACTCATTTATATCCGGTGGCAAAACATCTATACCCATCCTTCTACATTCTTCAATGAAGAAGGTAATCTTTTTGATATCGTTGATGTTGTGGGTTAAAACGGCAGCCATGTATTCGGCAGGGTAATGGGCCTTCATAAAGGCCGTTTTAAACGCCAGCACGGAGTAAGCTGCACTATGGCTTTTGTTGAAACCATAAGAGGCAAATTTCTCCATCAGGGCAAATACCTCTTCCGAAACTTTCTTATCTACGCCTTTTTCCTCAGCTCCTTTGATGAAGTTGACCTTCTCTTTGGCCATAATCTCCATCTTCTTTTTACCCATCGCACGTCTCAGCAAATCTGCCCCTCCCATGGTATATCCGCCCATGGTTCTCGCTACCTGCATAATCTGCTCCTGATAGACCATAATGCCATAGGTATTTTGCAGGATGGGCTCAAGCATGTCGTGTGGATAGTGGATGGGTTCCCGTCCATGTTTTCGGTTGACGAAAGAAGGGATATTATCCATCGGACCTGGACGATAGAGAGCGTTCATCGCAATGAGGTCCTCTATATTGGTGGGTTTGAGTTGGCGAAGGTATTTGCGCATACCGTCTGACTCGAACTGGAAGGTAGCTACTGTATCGCCTCGTTGATATAATTCGTAGGTTTTGGTGTCTGTGAGGTCAATCGTATCGGGATCGATCACGACGCCATGATTTTCTTTTGTGAGTTTGATGGCTGTTTTGAGGATGGAAAGGGTCCTCAATCCGAGGAAGTCCATTTTCAATAATCCACACATCTCTGCCATCGGCCCATCATATTGAGTGATCAGGGTGTTATCCTTGGCAGTTGCGACAGGAGCATAATTAGAGACATCCCCCGGAGCTATAATTACTGCACATGCATGCACTCCAGTATGTCTGGCTGTACCTTCGAGGGTTTTGGCGAAACGCATCATCTTATTGATGAGGGGATCTTTACTCTCAAAGAGTTTGCCTAACTCCTCATAGTGATCTGGATTATTATCAGGATCAAGAGCCTTTTTAAAGTTGATACCCGGGCGGTCTGGAACCAGCTTAGCGATACGGTTTACTTCCTGCAAGGAAATATTCAGGGTACGGCCCACATCTCTAAGAGCCGTCTTAGCTCCCATGGTTCCGTAGGTAATTACCTGTGAAACGGACTTTCTGCCATATTCCCCCACCACATAATCAATCACTTCCTGACGACCTTCATCATCAAAGTCAATATCAATATCCGGAGGTGATACACGTTCCGGATTCAGAAATCTTTCAAAAAGCAGGTCATACTTAAGAGGGTCTATGTCTATGATCCCCAATACGTATGCCACCACAGATCCTGCAGCAGATCCTCGACCCGGCCCGACATATACCCCACGATTTCTGGCTTCTGTCGTAAAAGATTGGACAATGAGGAAATATCCTGCATACCCCATCTTCTTCATGATCTTAAGTTCATGTTCAATCCGCTCCCGAATTTCTGTGGTAATCTCAGGATAGCGTTTAGGGGCACGTTCCCAGACCATTGCAGCCAGAAAGTCATCCATATCCTTGTATTGCTCGGGAACCTGGTACTGAGGGAGAATCATATCTCCAGCCAGGTTGAGCTCAAAGTTACAGCGGTCCGCGAGGTGAAGGGTATTATCCAAAGACTCTGGAATATCCTGGAAAAGTTCCAGCATTTCATCCTGTGTCTTGAAATAAAAACGAGGATTCAAACGGCCTTTATCATCTGTAAAGCGAAACCGATTGGGGTCGCTATAGTCAGATTGTGTCTGCAGGGCCAAGAGAAGATCATGAGCCTCGCTGTCTTCCTCATTTACATAATGAACATCATTGGTAGCGATTACAATGAGCTCATGTTTTTTCGCCATACGAATCAACCACTCATTGCATATATCCATATCGCCCAGGGTATGGCGCTGAATTTCTACATAGTAATTCTCCTTGCCAAAGAGATCGATATATTCTATCAGTTTCTTTTCTGCCTCTTCTTCGCCTTTATCTATGAGAGTTCTATTTACTTCACCAGCAAGACAGCAAGTAGAAGCGATCAGTCCATCAACATGTTGGGCCAGAATTTTTTTATCAATCCTCGGCTTGTAATAATAGCCATCCGTATATCCGTAAGAACATAGTTTTACCAGATTATCATAGCCCGTTTTATTTTTGGCCCACATGATCTGGTGGTAGCGCTTAGTCCCTTTGATCCGCTCTGTGGCATCGCCCGCTACAATATAAAACTCACAACCTACAATGGGTTTGATTCCTTTCTTTCTGGATGCCAAAACAAATTTGGGAATCCCATACATATTACCGTGGTCGGTGATAGCGACATGAGACATCCCATTATCTGCGGCTTTAGCCACCATGTCATTGATCTTGGCAGCGCCATCTAGAAGAGAAAATTCGGTGTGATTATGTAAGTGTACGAAATCCGGCATGATCTACGTCTAATTCTTTTACATCAACCCTAAAAGTACAAAAGATTTATGGGTGAAGGAGAAGATCATATCCACAAGCTGTGGATAAGAATTAGCAGTAAATGGTACTTAGAAGCCCTGTATTCTTTTCAGAAATAATTAAAGATAAAGTTCAAGTGCAGATCTCAAGCGCAAACACAAATTTGAATTGAGATTGGATGTGATCCTTGTACTTGATCTTTTCCGGCATCAAAAGCAAACCCTCTGACCAAGGCCAGAGGGTTCATCTGAATTATAAAAGATTATGAAACTGAGTGTCGTTTCATAAAAGAACTACTGTTTAATGATCTTTTCTCTGAAAACTTGTCCGCCAGCTTTCAAATTGAGAAGATATGTCCCAGCAGGTAGTTGTTCCAGATTGAGTTTATGGAGAAATGGCCCCCCATTGCTTTCAAGACTTTCGCTGTGAACACGTGCTCCCTGAAGACTCAATACATCGATTTGTACAGTTCCTGCTTCTACTTCTGTGATCTCCAGGTTGATTTTACCTTGGCCTGGATTAGGATAAATGTTCATCGAAACTTCTTGAGAGAATTCCTTGTACCCACTTGGACGGATATAGGTAAAGGTGATTGTTTCTGTAGGACCTACATCACCCATGGCATTTCTTTTTCCATAGGGAGTTGCTGAAATCGTAACACTACCTGGACGGAAGTTTACTGGATAATAATTCCCATTTCTGTCCCCTCCCAACGCATAAGGAGCAAAATTCTCCGTGCGATGTCTTCCATTAATTCCAAATACTACACTTCCCACTACCCCAGGATTTGTATTTGCTCTTACGCTCAATCTTCTCACTCCTAGAGCAGCTGGATCCACAACATCTCCATCGTTCAATGGACCTATGTCCTGATCCGTATCTGCATCAATCAAGGTGAAGCCGGTAACTCTATTCATGGATCTCACGATGGTGAAAGTTACCATATAGGGAGATCCCATTGCACCTCTCCCATTTCTTTGGCTGTAAGGAGTCGCCATGAGGGTGTAAGTACCAGGAAGTACAACCGGAATGTGGAAATAATCGCCATTTCTGTCTCCTGCAAGTGCGTAAGGCGCAAAGTTTTCTGTGCGAACTCTGTGTCCATTCAATTTGAATATTACGCTACCAATGCCGCTTCCAAATACATCAGCTCTAATATTGATTCTGTTAGTCGGAAGTTGGTTCAATACTATCACATCTCCATCATTGATGGGCTGTATGTCTGTATCTGTACGCGCATTGATCAGGGTAAAGCCATTTACACAATTTGAACTTCTTACTACTTCTACATAGTTGTCGGAGAGGTCAAAGCAGTCATCGCTTAGGGCAATTTGTAATGCATTGTCACCCATTTGGGCAGTAAGGTTACCTGTATAAGAAAGTCCCCATACGAGGCAATTACCTACACCCGCTCCTTCGAAGTTTACGGTATTGCCAGGAGGAAGCCCAAGAATAGTACCTTGATCATCAGTTACCACCCACTGGAAGTTAGAGTTAGACTGTCCACTTACTGCAAAAGAGATTTCGTCTGCAATGCCATCACCCGGACACGTATATACCCTTGAGTCGCCATCAACAGTTGCCACATGACCTCCATCAGGATTGTCTCTTTGTACGCTTACCGGTACATCAGAAAGATCAAAGCAATCATCACTCAACGCAATTTGTAAGGCATTGTCTCCCATTTGGGCAGTGAGGTTTCCGGTATAAGCCAGTCCCCATACAAGGCAGTTTCCTACTCCAGCACCTTCAAAGTTTACGGTATTGCCAGGAGGTAATCCGAGGATAGTTCCCTGATCATCCGTAACGACCCATTGGAAATTGGAATTAGAGTTGCCTGTTACTGCGAATGAAATCTCATCTGCATTTCCATCACCCGGACAAGTATAGGCAGTAGTCGCACCATCAACGGTAGTTACCACACCACCATCTGGAACATCTCTTTGTACACTAACAGGCACATCAGAGAGATCAAAGCAATCATCACTCAAAGCGGTAGTCAATGCATTATCTCCCATCTGAGCCGTAAGATGGCCCGTATAAGCCAGTCCCCATACAAGGCAGTTTCCTACTCCAGCACCTTCAAAGTTAACGGTATTACCAGGAGGAAGTCCAAGGATTGTTCCCTGATCATCCGTAACGACCCACTGGAAGTTGGAATTAGAGTTGCCTGTTACTGCAAAAGAAATTTCATCAGCATTCCCATCCCCCGGACAAGTATAGGCAGTAGTTGCACCATCAACAGTCGTTACTACACCACCATCTGGAACGTCTCTTTGTACGCTAACAGGTACATCAGACAAATCAAAGCAATCATCACTCAAGGCGATTTGCAAAGCATTGTCTCCCATTTGAGCTGTAAGATGGCCCGTATAAGCCAGTCCCCATACAAGGCAATTTCCTACTCCAGCTCCTTCGAAGTTTACGGTATTGCCAGGAGGAAGTCCTAGAATAGTACCCTGATCATCCGTAACGACCCACTGGAAGTTGGAATTAGAATTGCCTGTTACTGCAAAAGAAATTTCATCAGCATTCCCATCACCCGGACAAGTGTAAGCTGTCGTAGCACCATCAACGGTAGTTACATGACCTCCATCAGGATTGTCTCTTTGGATAGAAACAGAATTGTCAGAAAGATCAAAGCAGCCATCACTCAGAGTTGTAGTCAAGGCATTGTCTCCCATTTGAGCAGTAAGGTTTCCCGTATAAGAAAGGCCCCAAACCAGGCAAGTTCCTGTACCAGCCCCTTCGAAATCCACCGTGTTGGCAGGTGGCAATCCTAAGATGATACCGTTGGCATCAGTTACTACATAAATAAAATTGTCGGCAGAGTTTCCACTTACAGCGAAATCAATGGCATCAGCATTTCCATCACCCGGACAGGTGTAGGCAGTTGCGTTTCCAGAAGCGGTACTAACCGTTCCTCCATCACAGGTCTGACCCCATGAGAGGTTGGTTAAGAGCAATAAGTTCAGAAGAAATACAGTTGGTAGAATTCGTCTATTCATCTTAAATGCTTATGTGTTAAGTTTCAAGACGAATTTCGATTTATGAGATCACAAGAAGATCACAAAAGCATGATCGAATATCACAAAAGGCTTACATTTTTTATATGCAAAAAACAGCATATTTAAACCATTTTAGATATTAATGGGTTTCTATATCGTTTAGAGAGTATAGAATTATTACACTTGATTATACTTTTGTGATATTTTTTATACTTCCTTGCAGCAATTTGCCTTCGCAAATCGTCTTAAGAGAAATAATTACCGGAAAACCCTTAGAGAGAATAATATTTATTTTCTTTTTCTTTGAGGAGAAGTATGGAAAACGGCAATTAAATTGTCTTAATAACAAACACAAACAACGCTCAATTATCTTTTATACACTATTACAACAAACGAATGATCTAATCTGACCATGAAACGTCTACGAAACATATTAGTCATCTTGATCTCGCTGGTACTGATTGTACTGACAGTGGATGCTTTGGTAGACTTTGAGTTTATTAACGAGCTTCAAACTTCTATCGGAGATATCGCAGAGGTGGATATTGACAAACTACCAGAAATTTCAAATCCTTTGCTACCCTAGGTAGCAAGTGCTAGGGTATATACGTATTAGGGTACCAGTGTGGATAAATAGCCAACACCAACACGTCTTTACTTCCACTTAAACGTATTCAACATCTTTTGCACCTCTTCTTTCATGTAAACAGTGAGAGGAGCGAGGGAATCATTTTCTGTTGCAGTTTGGTAATAGAAGGACATCATCATGATGTCTTCTTCTTGTTGGTCGTAGAGGAAAATTTGCTGAGGGGTGCCGACTTCGCCATAAATTTCAAATAAAGTCCCTTTACCTGCGGGAGCTTCCATCGGATTGGCTTCAATCTGAGAGGCTTTAGAGGAATGTTTATAAATGAGTCTTCTATATTCTTCGAAATGCTGGCCACGACTCTTTTTACTTTCTTCTGTGTTGCGGTAAGTGAAATGCCAGGTCAAATTATAGGTTGGGAAGCTGATATCAACCCAACAAGAATCACCCATATCCCTACTAATCTCTCCATAGTCTGGGTAGTCGAAGGTAAAAGGGCAACTTTCATTACTAAAGGTTTTGTAGCCAAATCCTTCGGGAAGATCCATTCGAGGAAAGCCGTATTTCCGCGGCTGATTGATGGGCTCTTCGCAAGAAGTAATGAAAAAGGAAAGTCCAAGCAAAATAAATACTAGGCCTGGTATAAGTTGGGTGCTTTTATTCATGATTTTTCTTCCAGTTCTTCTTCCTCTTTGATGACCATTTTGATCTGAGAAATCCGATTTCTGCTAATGGCTTCGATAATAAAGTCGAAATTCTGGTAGCTGATCAAGTCGCCTTTTTCAGGAATCTTACCATGAAGTTCCAATATAAGACCACCCAGGCTATCACTATCCCCCCTAGCATCCTCAAAAATCTGGTCGTCCAGGTTGAGAATCTTTCGTACATCTATTAAAGAAATGCGGCCTTCAAAGATGTAGGTGTCATCCGATTTTTTCGTATACACCCAATCCATGCTATCGAATTCGTCATTGATTTCCCCGAAAATCTCCTCAATTACATCTTCCAGGGTCACAATCCCTGCCGTTCCCCCAAACTCATCCACAATCACAGCCATATGTAGGTGATTACTCTTAAAGTCCTCCAACAAATCATCAATCTTTTTGCTTTCTGGTACATAATAGACTTCGCGTAGGATATCTTTGAGTTCCAGTTTTTTGCTATCCTCTTTTAAATAGGGCAAAAGGTCCTTGATATGGAGAATGCCTTTGATGTTATCCAGGCTTTCCTCATAAACCGGTAGACGGGAATAGGTATTGATATTGATTAAACTCAGGATTTCATCCAGGGGCTCATTAATCTCAAAAGCAATAACGTCTACCCTTGCTCTCATGATACTTTTTACCGGGATATTACTGAAATTGACAATGCTTTTCAGGATGCCTTTTTCTTCTTTATCCGCTACATCATCGGTCGTCAATTCGATCGCATGCTTAAGGTCCTCCAGAGAAGTATGCGTCTCTTTTAGTTTGATTCGGTTGTCAATGAAACGCGTTCCTTTTATCAGAAGACGAGAGAAAGGGGAAAGGAAATATTTGAGTCCTTGAAAAGGTCCCGCCAGTAAATGAACCAGGGTTTTGCTGTATTTGGAGGCATAAACCTTGGGAATAATTTCCCCAAAAAATAGCAGAATGCTGGTAATCAGGACTACCTTGAGAAGAAAATTGACTGTATCATTCCATAAATACACTTGCTGAAACTCCTTGAGGATCTGAGAAGCCACCAGAATAGCCGCAACATTCATGAAGTTATTGGTGATCAAAATAGTCGCCAATAGTTTTTTTGAGGCACTGATCTTATCCGGATGGGAAAGTAGCCGCAATATCCGTCTCCCTGAGGGCGTGTCCTCTTCCTCCAATTTGTCCAAATCCTTTTTCGTCAGAGAGAAAAAAGCGATTTCAGAACCTGATGCTAGAAAAGAAATGAGGATAAGTACAACAAACAGAAAAAACTGCAGAGTCAGATCCGGCCACCAGACCAATTGCTCCAGGAGGAGGATAGAGGTTTGACTAAGCTCAGGATCAGGATCCACGTGGAGGGGATTAAGTTAACAGTTGGAGTAATTATTAGAACGGCAAATCGTCTAGCTCGTTGTCGGCATCGGTAGCTTTTTCAGAAACCGTACCAGGTGAGACTGGTGAAGTGGTAGGATTGTTACTAACGGGATTATTTGTTGGTGGAGTGGAGCTTTGTGTTTCCACAACAGGAATGGCAGTTGCAGGATCAGCAGGGCGGCTGTCGAGCAATATTATTCTTCTGCCCTCAACTTCCATAACCCTTCTCTTTTCGCCCTGAGGAGTTTCCCAGGAACGAGAAGTCAGTCGACCTTCGATGCAAACGGTAGACCCTTTCCGGCAGTATTTGGCGGCAATCTCTGCCTGAGAACGCCAAAGGTTAACACTTACCCATTCCGTACGGTCAACATTTTGTCCATTTTTGTCCCGATAAGACTCTGTGCAGGCCATCCACAAATTGGTCAAAGCCACTCCTTGATCCAGGTATTTCAGCTCTGGATCCCTTCCCAAATTTCCAATTAGGGTAACTTTATTAAGGCCGTATTTTGCCATCAGATATAACGATCAAATATGTTTAAAACTGCGCGTGAAAAAGCAAATATAGGAATTTTCTCTATAGGAATGAATTGACCCAGAGCCTCTTCCTCCAGGCTTTCCTGTGAAAGTTTGAAGACATGAATCAGCATATCAAAATGCGTAAAAACGTGTTTCAATTCTCCCAAATAGCTATCCACTCCTCTTTTCTTTTTCATCCATTCCTCTGCTTTAATTTCTTCATTAGGGATTTCCCAGAGTCCCCCCCAAAAAACATTTTCAGGCCTTTGTCTAACGAGTAGCTCTCCTGCTTCATTATAAATGAGGAGAAAATTAAAGTGTCGAATTTTTCGTTTGAGTTTACCTGCTTTAACAGGAAGCAAATGCGTGATGCCTTCCTGAAAGGCTTTGCAATGATCCTGGAGTGGACAAATGAGGCAGCCGGGTTTAGAAGGGGTACAAATGACAGAACCAATGTCCATCATTCCATGGTTGAATGAGCGAGAGTCTATGTCCTTTACCCAGCTATCAATGATCTTTTGATAATTTTTCCGAGACTTTTGCTGGTCAATCGGAGAAAAATCGCCTAGCACCCTACTCAATACCCTCAAAACATTTCCATCCAGTACAGCAACCCTTTCACCGAAAGCAAATGAAGCAATGGCTCTAGAAGTATAAGGCCCTACTCCTTTAAGGGAAAGTAAGGTTTCATGATCTTCAGGAAACTTCCCGTCAAAATTATTCTTCAATTGATGGGCCGCAGCATGAAGGTTTCTGGCACGACTGTAATAACCAAGACCCTCCCAGTACTTTAGTACTTCATCTTGCTCAGCATCAGCCAATGTTTCTACATTAGGAAAACGTTCGATAAAACGATAAAAATAAGCCTCCCCCTGAGCAATTCTGGTTTGCTGCAAAATGATCTCTGCTATCCAGATTTTATAAGGATCAAAGGTGTCTCTCCAGGCCATTTTTCGCCCTTGTTCCTTGTACCAATCAATTACTTTTTTTCCGAGTTCCAATATTATCTTGGGTTAATTTTTCTCTTCTATTAAGATCTAAACAGTGATTTTGTTGGGATTTTCGCAACAAAATTGTCGTTCATTTGTAGGACAAAAAGAAAAAGCATTATTGGCAAGAAAAATTCATAGGGTTTTTAGTATAAAAGTTTTGTGATTTAAACGATTGTGCTAAATTTGCCAATCAGCTTTTTAAGCTAAGTATTTCGGAACAAGTAATTTAGATAAACGTGACTAAGGCAGACGTAATTGTTGAGATCTCTCAGAAGACGGGTATAGACAAGGCAGATGTATCTGCATCCCTGGAGGGATTTTTTACTGTGGTGAAGCATGCCCTCGCTAGTGGAGAAAATGTCTATGTAAGAGGATTTGGCAGCTTTATTGTGAAGCACCGTAAAGAAAAAATTGGTCGAATTATCTCTCAGAATAAGTCCATCGTAATTCCTGCTCATAATGTACCCAGCTTTAAACCAGCAAAGGTCTTTGTAGAGAAGGTTAAGAACTCTTCCATATAGATAAGCCTGCCTGGGATAATCTAGATACATGAGCGAAGAAGCAAAACGCCCTCAAGGAATTTCAAACTCTAGCTTACAGATTGTAGTTATCATACTGGGATTACTTGTTTTTACAGGGGTATTCTTTGCCGACAAGACAAATCTGAATAATAAAGATGAACTGGCTGTAAGTGCCGGAGGAAATGCCACACAGGTGGCTGCATCGGCTGAATTAGAGAAAGATTCTATCATACAGCCCTGGGTGGATTCTTTGAATTTGAGAAAAGGCAAAGAAAAATTACCATATTTAGATACAATTGTTGTAAATTTGCAAGCCAGAAAAAAGTTCGCTTTGGCTTCTGATTATGCCATACAGCGGATAGAATCTGACAGTTCTTTATCAAATTTGCGGAATATAGCCGATCTAAGCAGAGAGGCGGTGAAAATGGAAAAGGTGCAGCGAGACACCAGTCTCTTTAGAAGGCATGCAGATCGCAGGGTAGATATGCTGAGAATAGCATCCCTTGTGGAGCCCGAAAACCAGGAAGTCTTGATGGATTTGGGTATGGCTCTCATCGAATCCCAAAAAGGACAGAACAGTATGCAGGGAATTCTTACAATCCGAAAGATTCTTGAAATCAATCCGGATAATGTGGATGCCAGCTATCAACTGGGACTGTTTTCTTTACAAACCGGTCAATTTGCCCGGGCAGTTCAACGCTTTGAAAAGGTACTGACCCTCGAAGAAGATAATGACAATGCTCGCTATCAGCTGGCTTATGCTTCCGCACAAATTGGAGAAAAAGAAAAGGCGAGACGCCTGCTGGATGAAATCATCAATCGAAATGCCAATGCGCAGATGGTGAATCTGGCAAACTCGCTTAAGAGATCATTATAAAATAATAAGAGGATACTTTTATGCCTTGTGGAAAAAAAAGAAAAAGACACAAAATCGCTACGCATAAGCGTAAGAAACGTCTGAGAAAAAACCGTCATAAGAAGAAGAACAAATAGATTTTTTTGTTCTTACTTATCAATGCGATTCAGAGCTGGCTCCGTTGAGCCAGCTAAACATTTTGTCTATCACCTGCTTGCTACACCTCGGTACCAGCCAGACCTTCTTCAGCTTCTTTATCCCCTAAGGGGAAGTAAGCAACAATCGAAAGCAAGTGAATGAACTAATCGTCAGCAAGAGTGATGACGGCCTTAGAATTGGTATTTTACAGGACAAAAAAATCGTCGAGCTTCACCACGAGAAGTTAGATGAAGGCTTTGCTGTAGGAGACCTTGTACTGGGAAAAGTACGGAAAATCGTTCCGGGATTAAATGCTGCATTTGTAGATGTAGGCCATCCTCGAGACGCTTTTTTACACTATTTCGACCTGGGGCCTCAGGTCAGATCACTTTTAAAATTTATTAAATCAGCCCGTTCCAGCAGGAATGGGAAGATAGACCATTTGGTCAACCTTAAGACCCTGCCGGATATTAATAAACACGGCAAAATGGGCGAGGTACTAAAACCCAATCAGGAAGTATTGGTACAGGTAGTCAAGGAGCCTATTTCTACTAAAGGTCCTCGACTTTCCAGTGAACTATCCCTTCCTGGCCAGTACGTTGTGCTGGTTCCTTTCTCTAAAGTAATTTCCGTATCCAAAAAAGTTAGGAGTGCCGAAGAGCGTCGCAGGCTAAAAGTCTTAGCTGAAAGCCTCTGTCCTCAAAACTTTGGAGTAATTGTACGGACGGCTGCAGATGGTAAGGATGCTGCAACCCTGAGCAAGGACATCTCTGATATCCTGAGTAAATGGTGGGACATGGCTCGTTCCTTGGGAAAAGGAAAGGCTCCTATGAAAGTACTGAGCGAAAACAATCGCACCACCAGCATTTTGAGGGATATGTTGAGTCAGGGTTTTGATGCTATTTATACCGATGACAAGCAAGCCTACAATGACATTTCCGGCTATCTAAAGGATCATCAACCCGATTTCCTAAAGGTGCTCAAAATGCACAAGCGGAAAATTCCGCTTTTCCAGTCATTGGGGATTGAGAAACAGATCAAAGCTTCCTTTGGAAAAATCGCTTCGATGCCCAATGGAGCTTATCTGGTGATTGAGCATACAGAAGCTATGCACGTCATTGATGTGAATAGTGGAAGTAAGAATCTCAATAATGCTACCCTGGAAGAAACAGCTCTCAAAACCAATATGGAGGCGGCCAATGAGATTGCACGCCAGTTGAGGTTGCGAGATATGGGTGGGATTATTGTGGTGGATTTCATTGATTTGAAAAAGTCAGAAAACCGCAAAATCCTCAATGATCACCTGAAAAAGGTTATGAAAGCGGATCGTGCCAAGCATTCCATTTTGCCTATTAGCAAATTTGGATTGGTGCAAATCACCCGCCAGCGGGTCAGGCCTCAGATTGATATTCAAACCTCTGAAGTATGCCCCAGCTGTAATGGAACGGGGAAAATCCAGGCCTCTATCCTGATTGCAGATGAGATTTCCAATAATATCGACTTCCTCATCCGCCAGAATAAAGAATCGAAGTTGATGATCAAGGTAAATCCTTATGTAGCTGCTTACCTTAAAAAAGGTGGCTTAAAGAGTATCATCTTTTCCTGGTTCCATACCTACTGGAAATGGATCAAAATAAAAGAAGATCATTCTATGCCTTTTACTGTGGTTAAGTACTATAATTCGCAGGGGGAAGAAATTAAGTTGTAATACATGCAGCAGTGTTAAAGTGTTGTAGTGTTATAGTTGCTTAGAGCATTAACAATTCGACAATAACACTATAACACTCACGACAACATATTCTCCCTACTTACTTCACTACGAAACTACTCTTTCCAATCATTCTGCCGTCTGTGTAGACGTAGACATTTTGGACACCTTTTTGCCATTTGATATTGGCTTCGGGACTGAAGTCTATGCAACTTAAGGTGGCGCTTTTGTTATAATCGATGAGGCTTTTTGCACTGTAGGAGATTTCTCTTCCTTCAGCCATAAAGGTTCCGCTAAAGCCATCTCCGAAATTGGTCAAAGGACTGCCGTCCGGATTTTCCAAAACCAGATATACATCCTTTGTTCCAGATTCTGCAACGAGATTTTCCAGAATAGTAACGCATACACGCAAATCTTTGAGGGAACGTCTTCTGAATTCTGTTTCCAGCTTTGCCTTCCCTTTTTTGCTGATGCTGTAGTATTGGTAATTGGCGGCTTTTAAGACAGAAGCTTTTTTCACTGTCTCTTCCAACTGTGCCAAATTATCGTCATTGCTGGCTTTGAGGGTGAGATATTCCTCCTGCATCCTAATTTGAGTTACCTGCAAGCTATCAACCTGCCCTGTCAGGAGCATATTTTGGTCCTTGAGAAATGCGATTTGATTTTCGTAATTTTCTAATAAACCTTCCAGCTCTCTAAGGCGGGTTTCGTAGCCCCTGATCTTATCCGTTTGAGTCTTATCCTTTTGCTTAGCCGTATTTAATCTGGCCAAAAGGTCTTTAATTTGTGCTTTATTCTTGTCTATCTTCTTTTCCTTCTCCGCCAAGTCCATGTCTTTCTCTTCCAGATCATTTTTGAGCTCAAAGATGCCCTCTTCCAGATCAAGGATCTCTGTACTCAACTCTGCGATTCGATTCTCCTTCTTCTCATTCTCACTTTTCTCTGAAAAATATTTTATCGAAAAATACGCAAGTGCTGATAAAACCAACATACCGGCGACCACAAGAATCAATCTGTTTCTCATGTTGGAGGAATTTTTATTGGAAGCCATTGCTTTATAAAAAGTTGTCGTTTTTTTACTAATCTATACGATTTGTCTGAATAAACCAATTAAAGAATCGATTCCCTGAGCTTCTGAAAGAGCAAGTTCTGTACCGTAGATAAGGCAAGGGGGATATTCCATTTCGAACGATCTCTTCGTTCTACATAGTTAGAAATGCTCCTAAGCGCATAAAATTTTACATCTTCCTGTAAACATGCCTGAAAAAAGGCAGCTCCTTCCATGCTTTCTACGACCACCTCTACACGCTTCAGGAGTTTTGAAATGGATTGCTCATTCCCATGAACGGTATTGACAGTTGTACCTGATACTTTTTTCAAATCGAAAGGGGAAACATGGGGATTGCGAAGGGAATGGTAGTAGGTTCTGCCCTCCTTTTCAAATAGCGGAAAGCCCATAGTTTCCAGATCCAAAAAGCCCTCTCCATCTTCGGCTCCCAATTCGCTAAACTGATCTTCTACAACTTCAAGAACTTCTCCCAGGGCAAAATCTCGACTAAAACTACCGGCTATCCCCAGATTTATAGCGATATCTGGTTTTGTATGGCTAAAGTATTTCCCTAGTTGAAAAGCGGTATTTACCATCCCAATCCCGGTATGAAGGACTTCAATAAAATAAGGATCGAAACGAGCAGACCCAATATGAGTCTGCTTCATTTCGATCCCTAATTGCTCTCGAATTTGTGCTGTCTCAGGTGGTGTAGCTGCTACCAGAAGGATTTTCATACTTCAAGTTAGCGAAAGTGATGCTTTGGGCACAAATTCAGGGATGGATGCTAATAATTTCTGTACTTATATCCGTTTCGGCTTCTGTTTCTACCATCTCCATAACCGGCAGCTCTTGGACGGCGTGGAGCTCTTTTCTGGTAATATTCAAGCTGCGTCTCATAATCCCGGATTCTAGCTTGCATACGCTTCATCCTCCTTTTAGCTCTGGCCAATTCATCTTCCATAACATACATCTCTTTTTCAAGATATCTATTGGCAGATTCACATTCCCTCAATGCCCGAGAGAGCTTCCTATCTTTCCCATGCTCATAAACTTCTTCAAAAAAAACAGATTGAACATTGGTTTCTACATGACTGTCCTTACTTGCATTCAAGGAAGGCGAGATAAGGAGGGGAATAATGGCTAAGTATAAAAGCTTCGATAATTTCATAATTAAGTATTTGAGTTAAACATTGGGAGTTTGTCTTCACAATGGTCTCTTCAATTACGGTTCCACACACAGCAATTGTTCGCCTGCCTTGAATATGCGTCTATCTTTCTCTAGCAAGCGTGAGAAAAAACTAAGGGCAGAGGAATCTTTGATCGATCCTTCTGCCCTGAAAAATGGAAAAAATGGAAGTTTTTTTAGGCACCTCCCATTTTTTGCTCATACATTTCTTTACTCTCTTTGATACTTTCGTTGAGGTCAGCCATGATCACTGTAACCTTATCCTGGATATTTTTTAGGCCTTCATTAACTCCGGAAATCTCTCCCAGAGCCACTGCTACTTCCAAAGCTTTAATTACATCTTTGGCTTCATCATGTAGCGTTCTAAGCTCCCCAATAGCTTCAGAGGTCTTTGCTAAAGTTTGATTGTAAGTATCTTTATTGGTTTTTATCCCTCTACTTAATTCAGTCTTTGCCTTTTCGTCATTGAGGCTGGCAGTTTGCCTTTCCATAGCTGCGAAAAGGTTTTCCGCATCAGACTTCAGTTTTTCATATTCTTTATTAAGATCTTCTACCTCTTTATTCACCTTCTCCCATTTTCCGTATACTTTCTTAAATTCGGCATCTACATTTTTTGCATTTTCGAGTGCTTTTTGGATTCCGGTCAAGGTACTAACCCCATCTTCCACCCTTTCGTCAGCTTTCTCTTTTTGATTTTCGAAGCTGGCGATCTGTGTGCGAAAGCGCTTTTTATACTTGGGAAGGTCTTCAGGAGATTTGCCTTTACAGCCTACAAAAAGCAAGCTTGGCAAAAGAATTGCGGTGATTATCAGGCTGATATTGATATTTTTCATAAAAAAGCTTCTAATTCGTTGCAATATAACAGGAATTGCAGATTTTTTTGTGTGTATATATAAGAGATAAAATTCGCTAAAAGTCACTTTTCTGGTTTGCCTTGTGACTTCATTCAAGAATTCATGTCTTAAAGGCAAATCACAGCTTATTTCCAGACTAACGCCCTTGCTCATGAGTCCAAGGTTATCCAAGCTCCTACGGGAGACGGACGAGGACTGTATTAGCAAGTATTTAATATCTCAATTATATATCATCAAATCCAAAAATCACTAACGCATTATTCATTTATGAAAGCAGTGAAATATTTTTACACCTTGATCATGGTTTTGGGCGTCATGAACTATTCTTTCGCGCAAAACTCAAGTGAGGAGATTCCATTTGACGATCTTCCTCCGACTCCTGAATTTGGTAAGTGTTTTGCCAAATGTAAAATGCCTGATCGCTACGAGTACGTTGACAAACAAGAATTGGTAAAGGAAGCATCTTCAAAATATGAGATCATTCCTGCTGTGTATGAGACTCGCACGGAAAGAGTATTGGTGAAGGAAGCCTCGACTCGCCAAATTCCTGTTCCAGCTGTATATGAAACCGTAACGGAACAGGTAGTTGTAAAAGAAGCCTCAACCAAAGTAGTAGAAGTTCCTGCCGTATATCGCACCGCTTCAAATCGTGAAATGGTAGAAGCTCCACGTGGTGAGTGGGTTCGCAAAAAGAAAGACCAAAACTGTTTTTCTGACAATCCCGAAGATTGTTACATCCTTTGCTGGGAAGAAAAGCCTGCTGTTTACCGCACGGTTCAAAAGCAAGTCCTGGTAAAAGCAGCTGAAACTTCGACCGTTGATATTCCTGCAGAATACAAAACGATCACCAAGCGTGTCCTCAAAACTCCTGCTACGGTAAGAACTGAGGAAATTCCAGCTGAGTACAAAACAGTAACTAAGCGTGTATTAGTTACTCCTGCTCAGAAGCGTGAAGTTGTAATCCCTGCGGTTTACAAAACTTCTAAGGAAAAAAGATTGGTATCTAAAGGGGGTTATACTGAGTGGACAGAAATCCTTTGTGCTGCGAAAACAACCACAGCAATCGTAAGAGACGTTCAACGTGCACTTCAAGGGAAAGGATATAATCCCGGTCCAGTTGATGGCGTAATGGGAGTTCAAACTCAGGCGGCTCTTCGTCAGTACCAAAAAGATAAAGAACTACCTCAAGGAAACCTGAACCTGCAGACGCTACAGTCTTTGGGAGTTCAGGGATAAGAATAAATAGAATTGAACCAAATGAGAAGCCGGACCCTGAATAGGGTTCGGTTTTTTCTTTTTTGTCTTTGTATTATTTAGGCCCCGTCGCGCAAAGGGAAGTGTCGGCGTGTTAGGGTATTAGTGTGTTGGGGTATTAGCGAAAGAATTTCTGAAATACCCTAATCCACCACTCAAGTGCGATGGCCCTGCAGAGCCCATCGGGAGCTGGGGCGGCTTGTGTGGCTGGCTTTGGGCTCTGCGATTTTTGGCTTCACCTTTATTAAAAAAGGTGGAAAAACAATTCAAAAGGTCTTTATCCATTTTGAAAAATGAGTCCTAATGGTAGAAAACTTGGATAGGAATAAAAACTAATGCCTTAAGGCTTCACAAGAACCAACGTCTGCGCCCAACTCTCATCCAGTGCATAAAGCCTCAGGAAATAATAACCGGGGGTCAAACCTGACAAATCGACACCTATTCGATCAACAGCTTCTCCAACATCTCCTGCATCCAGTATTCGACTATCCGGACTCATCAATTCCCAGCGAAAATCAGATAGTTCTCCATTAAGCGAAAAGGCCTCTGTGAATCCTTCAGCAGGGTTTGGTGCCAGGGTCCAGGCATTCTCTCGGGGATCGAGCGCAATTTCTCGAGATTCTGAGAAGTAGAAATTCCCATTTTCATTGGTCTGTTTCAAACGGTAATAACTGGTTCCAGAAAGGGAGGCTTTATCCAAAAAGAAGTAGTTCGCTCGATTATTGGGAGTCCCTTTGGCAGCAATGTCTATAAGATTCTCCCAGCTAATCCTATCGCGACTTCTCTGAATCGTAAAAAAATTGATATCCTTCTCATCAAAGGTTTGCCAGATAACATTGGCATTTCCTAAACTTTCCTGGACCACGAAAAAGTCATAGCTGATAGGCTTGGTCGAGTTTTCAAGTACCCGCAAGCTCTGATCAATGGCAGGAAAAGTAACTTTATCCTTTACTCCTGTAGGCCATTGTATCACCAAAGAATCGATACTTGTTGCCTGCCCCAATCCAAAATGCTGGGTGAGGCTGTTCATAATGCCGTATCCTTCTCCTGATCTTACTTCCCGGATCTGCACGCCCCAGGAACCATAAAGGGAAAGACGAGCTCCCACAGCACTTCGGTTACTGCTATCTCCTTCCAGGATCACATTTAGGAAGTGATTGTTATTCCCATCATTGAGGAAAAGTTTATCTGGATTTTGACTGGGGTCAGTAAAAAAATAGGCATAACCCGCATATACATCCAGAAAACCATCCTGATTTAAATCCCCTATTGCAAATGATTCGATTTGTGTATCCGTAAAAGGATTGTCCTGAGGGGTGAAACTTTTATCTCCATTGTTGAGGAATATATGGTGTTGATTTCCCGAAAAAAGAAGATCGACAAAGCCGTCATTATCGAAATCACGAAAGATTGCCTGTACACCAAATACTCCCCGCAGTGTAGGGAAAAAGCCTGAATTCAAGCTGATATTACTAAAAGTACCATCTCCATTATTTTCAAGTAGCTGACTATCTTCAAAATGATTGATCACAAATACATCGAGATCTCCATCATTATCGATATCGGCAAAGTCCGCAGCCCAACTCTGTGCTCCAATCGCTAGACCTGCTTCTGCGGCTACTTCTGTGAAATTATTATTCCCATCATTTTGAAGGAGCATATTTACCCTGCGTGGATCAGTGTCTGAAGTTACCCCTTGCCGGCATTTGGAAAGGTACATATCCAAATCCCCATCATTGTCATAGTCGGTCCAAATGGAAGAGTAATTGCCGGAATTATCGCTGGGGCTAGCCGTAACCGTATTGATTAAGCTATTGTCATGAATAAAATTGCCGTTTCCGAGATTGCGGAATTTTTGATTATCGGCTTCATCATGGCAGGAAAAAACATCCAGCCAACCGTCATTATTTATGTCTGTGAAATTTGTTCCTTGTACAAAAAGTCCTAGCAAGTCCAGGGGAAGGAGAGATTTTTCAAATGATTTGGATACATTTCCCTTATATAACTTCAAACCATCATATTGCCCCCCAACCATGATATCATTGAAACCATTGTTATCTACATCTCCAATACATAGCGCCCACTGACTTTCCTCAGCGACTGTATCAATGCGCTCACTGATAAACTCTTCATTCTTTTTATTCTGATACTCTATATAGAGGATGGTACCATTTTGAAGGTGAATAATATCATCTTTACGATCTGAATTCATATCAGCGATGCCTATACATACACCACTATAATTGGGGGCACTAGGCAACAAATGGGTGGAATCGCCAAAACCAATTTGCGCAAAAACAAAGGGGGAAAATAGCAGCAAGGAAACAATAAGCAGGGAGTTCTTCATGCAAATGTCCTTATCCTGATTCGGCAGGTCAATATCTCCTTATTCTACAAGAGAAACAAGGTAGATGTTATGAGCGGTAAATTTTCTTTCACCAGCTCAAAAGCAGGCCTAAATCTAATCCATTTGAAGATTTCTCAACAGACTATTCCAGGCTTCTGCCTGCTCTGTCTTTTTCTTTCTTTTAGAAATTTCAGCCAGCGTCTTGATCAAATTCAGGATGATATCCTTTTTGGTACTGGGCTCATAATATTTACTGGAGTCTTCCGCATTCACTTCCTTGAGAAAACGCTTCAGGTCTTCCCTCTTAAAGAATGCTCCTTTATTGAAGACATCTACGAAAAATTCATTTTTATCGTCCTTATAGCGGAGCACAAAATATCCGGGAAGGATGATTCCATTGATCGGGATCTCCAGCTCTTCGCATAAGATCAGGTACAGAATCCCCAATGAGATTGGGCCTCCTTTTTTGGTTTCGAAGAAACCATTGATCAAATAATTTTGAATATCATATACCCGCTTTCTATTGGGAACATAAGCTTCATCTTTGAATAGCATGTTCTTAACCAATACGAGTTTTTCGGGGATATTCATTTGCGTCCGAATCCGCAACCAGATGCGATTACTGAGGCGGCTGATATGGTGGCGAAACTCTTCATAATCGAGTTCCGGATACTGGTATTGGGAAGTAAGGAACCAAGCTTTTAGAAGGGAAGGATCATCTTCTTCCATCCATGCCTGCAATTCTTCAATAGTTCCTTTGCTTTGGATCAGGTATATAATGTCTTCCAGTCTTTGCTGAATATCTGAATCTGCTTCTTCCTCCCAGGCTGCTTCGAGCCGAGGGATAACACCTTCCCCCATAGACAACAATTTCCCCTCTATATGCTTTCCGATAGTCGGATCGTCGTCTTCTAGTAAGCTTATGAGTGCCTTAAATTCCGTTTCCTTCATTTCTTCACTGCAAAATTAATGGGTTGGACCCTGGCAATTTTCTTCATGAACAAGAGGGCTATCTAAATTAATTAACCAGATTAACCCTTAAAGTGTTAAACGTAAAATCACAGATCAAGTTTGAATTACTCCCGGATTAAATGAAGGAATGTCAGGATTAAGACTTGCCATCTCTATTCCGGTCGAAATGATCTCTCGCGTATGTCTAGGGTCGATAATCCCATCAACCCATAATCTGGCTGCACCATAGTAGGGAGAAGTTTGTGCATCGTACTTATCTGTAATCACTTTGAGCATTTCAGCTTCTTTTTCTGCTGAAATTTCTTCCCCTTTTTTCTTGGCAGATGCTTTCTCAATTTGTAATAAAGTTTTAGCAGCCTGTGCACCTCCCATCACTGCGATCCTTGCTGAAGGCCATGCAAAAATCAGGCGAGGATCGTAGGCTTTTCCACACATCGCATAATTTCCTGCTCCATAAGAATTCCCAACTATGAAGGTAAACTTGGGAACTACAGAATTAGAAACTGCATTGACCATCTTTGCACCATCTTTTATAATGCCTCCATGCTCAGAACGCGAGCCCACCATGAAGCCCGTTACGTCCTGCAGAAAAACAAGGGGTATCAATTTCTGATTGCAGTTCATGATGAAGCGTGCGGCCTTATCCGCAGAATCAGAATAGATCACTCCCCCAAACTTCATCTCTCCTTTCGCAGACTTGAGTACTTTTCGCTGATTGGCTACGATACCGACTGCCCATCCATCAATGCGCGCATAGGTACAAATAATTGACTGACCATAGTCTGTCTTATATTCGTCCAAACTATCCCTGTCGACAATTCGCTCTATCAATTCTCGCATTTCATAAGGCTTCGCCCGATCAGAAGGCAGGATACCCAGCAATTCTTTTTCAGGGTATTTAGGGGAAACGGGCTTTACCCGATTAAAGCCAGCCCTTGGTTTTTCTCCTTGCTTTGCTATCAGTGAACGGATGGTTTCCAGACAAGTAGCATCATCTGGCATTTTATAATCCGTAACCCCGGAGATTTCGCTATGTGTACTTGCTCCTCCAAGTGTCTCTATATCTACCTCTTCCCCAATGGCTGATTTCACCAAAAAAGGGCCTGCCAGAAAAACAGAGCCTGTTCCATCTACAATCAAGGCTTCATCACTCATAATTGGTAAATATGCTCCACCAGCAACACAAGGTCCCATAATAGCAGCAATTTGAGGAATGCCCATGCTACTCATGACCGCATTGTTTCGGAAAATTCTTCCAAAGTTTTCCTTATCCGGAAAAATTTCATCCTGCATGGGTAAGAATACTCCTGCGCTATCAACCAAATAAATAATAGGAAGGCGGTTCTCAATTGAAATTTCCTGAGCTCTCAGGTTTTTTTTGCCCGCCATAGGAAACCAGGCTCCGGCTTTTACGGTGGCATCATTGGCTACGATCATACAAAGTTTTCCGGAAACTCTACCAATTCCTGTAACCACTCCGGCTGAAGGACAGCCGCCATATTCTCCGTACATCCCATCTGCAGCTAATGCCCCTATTTCCAGAAATGAATCCTTCTCATCCAACAATGCCTGAATACGCTCACGAGCTGTCATCTTTCCCTTGGCCTTATGCTTGGCAATAGATCGTTCTCCTCCTCCTTGAGCGATCTTCTGAAGCTTACCATTGAGCTTTCTCAGGAGTTCGAGGTTCTGGTCTTCATTGCTGTTAAAAACGAGGTCATCCTTTGCGTATGCGGGCATAATATATCCTAGCGTTTCGTTCGTAATTGGGTCGCAAATTTACGTGCAGATTGAGGTTTTTAAAAATGACTTTTTTCTACACAAAGAATTCGTCGTCTGGCTAACAAAGCTTAAGCCTAACACACTAAGCCCCAAAAACCCTGATACGTTTTACTTAAAAACCCTCGACACCCATCTCGGTAATAGGGGAATCCCAATAAAGACATAGGGATAATAGGTAATAAAGCGCCAAACTATAGCGAGTGCCAAAGCCAGTCCGACGGGCGTAAATTCAGAGAAGAGTACTTCAAAAGCTGTTTCTGCGATTCCAGCACTTCCGGGAGTAGGAGAAACCAGCATCAAAACAAACATAATGGCTTGTCGGGCGAAAGCTACGGTATGCTCATATAGACTCAAATTGGTAAAAGCAGAAAGCACACAGTTTAGCACCAGATATCTCCCTGTCCAGGACATAATGGTCGCAGCACCTGCTTTCAACCAATAGACAATTCCTTTATGGCGAAATTCTTTGGAGGCCATTTCGAGGTCGTCCGCCATTTTGTAGCCCCTTTCTTCCCACCTTTTGAGTAAACGGGTCTTGAAAAGTCGTTTAAATACTTTATTGGTTCCCTGTGGGCGAATGAATATGGCGAAGGCGAGAAAAACTGTATACAGGAATATGACTACATAAGCGATCCAAAAGCTGGTATAAAAACCCGCTCCGATGGCCCCACTTCCTTCAATGACAGGCTTGAATACAATTTCTGATCCGACACTTAAAAGGACGGTAGGCAGCATGAGCAAATAAAAAATCTCATCCAGAAAAATGGTGATGAAAATAATGGCAGTTCCTCTTCCTACGGAAATTTTTTCCTTCATTAACATCCATATAGCCACAGGAGAACCACCTACAACCGATGGAGATAGGGCGGAAACAAACTCCCAGAGTAGAGTAACTTCAAAGGCTGCTCTGAAACTCAATTTCCCGTCGCATAAAAGGTAGAGTCTTATGATATAACCCAAATCACGCATAACCATGCAGGCAAAACCTGCCAACATCCACGCAGCTACATTTCCAGCCGTCGTATGGGTCATGAGATCTGAAATACTGACCTCTTCTTTAGAAATGCGGTAAATGGTATAGATCAGAACAAGGACACCAATGAGCACGGGCCAAATGATACGTCTGAACTGAAATCGCTGGAGGACTTCGTCGCGTTCATTGGAAGGACTTGTGTCTGGGGAGGAACTCATGTATTATAATTGGAAAGACCCGTAAACCTAATGGGTCGCAACTCTTGTAAAATTATTAATTCATCCGCAATATTTTTTCATGCAGAAATTATTTTTTCGCTCGCAAAGGAGTACTTGGCTTTCTTCTGTAAAAAGAAAATCCGCCCTTACTGTACAGAAGCTCGAAATTACGGAATCTCTCATGGAAGGCATTGTTAATTCGCGACTTTTTGACAGATAAGTAAACCGTTTTATCAACAGGACCACTGATCAACCACTCCTTTTCATGTGCTTCTTCTCTTGTGATGGGTTTTACCTCTCCATAGAAATAAGGCAAATAGCTTTTGTATCCAGCAGTAATATAGTACGCATCTTCTCCGGCACGCTCCTCAAAGAATTCCTGTGGGGCTCCTTGGGAGTAAAGACTCACTTTGGGAACTACAAGTTTATAGAAGAGGTTGATAAATAATAGACTGACCAATACCTGTGTCCAAAGGAAGGTCATGTATTTTTCCCGGATCAAAAGACTCAGGCCAAATAATGCACCTAATAGAAAAAAGGCACCGATCAGCCATTCCCATCCGGACCAAGAAACATCCGCACGCATGAGTGCTGCTGTAAATTCATCGGCATCTGCGGCCCAGCCATCCAGATTGCGTTCGATCCAATTTATCAGGCTTGGAATCAGCCCCCAAAGTATTATTCCCAAGCCCATCAACAAATAGGTATCCCATTTGGGCTTTTGTTCACCCTTAATAAAGCTGAGTAAAGCAAAAGCTGCCAGAAAAGAACCGGGAAAGTATAAGAGAGAGGAATAATGAACAATCTTGGTGGTAACAACCGAAAAGAGAATCATAACGACCCAAAACCAAACCAGCATAAATGCCCAGAGGTCTTTGTCAGATTCATTTTCCTGCTTAGTAAACATTCCCCTAAAGGCAAAAGCAGACATAGGAAAACAGCCCAAACAAAAAACCAGAAAATGGTAATAAAAGGGCTGAGCATGTCCTGCTACATCCTGGCTAAAAAGCTCAATTTGATACTCTATAAATTCGGTTACAAAACTGGGTCCATGGACAAATGTTTCTAATCCATACCATCCTAGAACAAGGATCAGCCAGGCGCCGAAAAACTTGAAGCTGGCAAGGACTGGAATACGGAATTTATCGAATATCGCTTTATACACTCCATAAGCGAGACCAGCGACCAACAAAGCCACAGGTCCTTTAGTCAGGGTAGCCAATCCAATCCAAAATCCAGCTCCCCAGGGTCTTTGCTTATTATCCTCATTCTCGGGATCCATCTTTTTTACTTGTTCATAGTAGAAAATCTGTATGAGCCCCAGAAAGATCAGGAAATTGAAAGTTGGGTCTATGATGCCTGATTTAAAATAGGCGACGGGTAAAAGGGTAGCCAGATAAAAGCCTGTCAGCAGCTTACCAAATAATCTATCCTTGAGTTTAGTGCCATGGTAGTAGAGGGCAACAATGGTAATGATTCCGATGAGGGCATTGGGGAAACGTGCTGCAAATTCATTGACGCCAAATAGCCTCATCGACAATACCTGCAGCCAAAAGAATAAGGGAGGTTTTTCCCAAAAAGGTTGATAATTGATCTGGACCTGAAAGTAATCGCCGGTAACGATCATTTCACGGGCAGATTCTGCGAAATTTATTTCATCCCAATCAAAAAGAGGAGGTGCCCCCAAAAAGAGGATAAAGGCCACAGCTGCTATGCCTGCAAAGAACAATGCTTCTCCTCTATCGATCTTCTGTTTTAACATAACTGCAAAGATAGGGATGCTTGGGAGTTTTTTTCAAAGGGGAGGGAAAATTGCATGCTTTCTTTGAGATGCGTTGTGTTTGGAGAGTTGAATACTTTTTAAAAGGATAGAATACAGGGCCTCTCAGCAGCCGTAGCCAGTCCCTTTCAAGCCTCTAGATGACAGATTTTTAAAAAATTCTTAATTGCTAAAGCCTTCAGGTCTGAGCTTTCGCCATGCACTTCTTTTCTTTAAGGGTTTCTTCCCAACTTCGGGTAGGACCTTCCATTCATAACCTTCTTGCTTAATTTCTTTAAACCTATAAAGTAGCTGTTTTTGAAGCTTGTTTGAAAGTTCGACATCCTTCCCAATCAGGTTTTTGGTTTGTGAAGGGTCGTCCGCCAGATTATACAACTCAAAATCTACCAACTCCAGATTTTTTATATGCTCCATATCCGGCATACTGAAAGGATGTGTATGTAAACTGGTGTCAGGACTAGCAGCCATAATGCTAAACTCATCGATCCGCATCGCCATTTCCGGAATCGTCCTATAGAAAAACCAGCTGAGTGGTTTTTCTCGATTTAAACTTTCCCCCATCAAAAGCGGCTTCAAACTGGTTCCGGCTAATTCATCTGATTCAGGATGCTCCACCTCAATAAGATCACATAGGGTGGGCATGAAATCTACCAGACCCGCTACTTCTGTAATTTCTTGTCCAGGCTCAATCACCTTATCCCAACTTATGATCCCGGGAACCCTGATCCCTCCTTCATATACAAAACTCTTTCCTCCCAAAAGATTCCCATTCGATCCATTTCGGTAAGAGCCATTATCAGAAGCGAAGAGAATAAAGGTGTTCTTATCAAGTCCGTTATCTCTTAAGCCCTTAAAGAGATTCCCGATTGCCTGGTCCATATTCTCGATATTGGCGAGATATTTTGCGTGTTGCTGATCATATTCACCTATATATTTTTTCACCAGATCAGGAGGAGAAGCAACTTTTTTATGCGGTTCATGAAAAGGCAAATAAATAAAGAAAGGACTGTCCTGATTCTTTTCACCCAACCAAGTCAAAGCTTCCTGAACTACGATATCACAAGAGTAGCCCTCTTGCTTTCCAACTTTCACTCCATTTTTCACAAAATTAATCGGATTCAAGTGAGAGGGTGCCGCATTATTTTTGGTAGCAAAATAGTGATCAAACCCTTGTTCATGAGGAGAAGGCTGCTGTGAATCAGCTTCCTTTACTACATTACTCAGGTGCCATTTCCCAAATAAGCCCGTTTGATATCCCTTTTGCTTGCTCATCTCTGCCAGACTGACTATTTCTGACCTGAGGTGCATAGGGTGCTCCCCAGGTAGGTAGTTATAGATACCAATTTTTGAAGGAGATCGCCCACTAAGCAGACCTGCCCTCGAGGGAGAACAATTAGAAGCAGCTGCATAAAAGTTTGTCAATCGCATTCCAGCTGCTGCCAGACTATCCAGATTTGGGGTAAAAGCAGCGCCTCCATAAACACCCAAATCCCCGTACCCCAGATCATCAGCTAAAAGAATAATAAAATTTGGCTTTGCCGGAAGTTTGGCTTGGTCAGGGGTAGATGGAAATGAAAAAGAGAGGAGAATACAAATAGCTAATGGTGTAAGGGAAGAATTCATAGCAGTATTAAAAAATCCGAATATTCTTCAATATCCGGATTTTAGCTTTCATCCCCAATGGATCCCTGTTTCCATTTTAGGGATGGGAAACGGCTATAGAGGCTTCTTCAAGTGTCAACTCGATGCTTTCCCCATCTTCAGCCCAAAGGGTCGCGACCGCTTCTATGAGTAACTTTCTTGTGTTTTCGCCTCGTTCATTTTTATCATAGGCTTCCGATTCCAGGATTTCAAAACGACTCAGGCTGCGCTGATCATTTTTATCTGATCGAAAAACCTTGCCATTTTTATCCGTCCATTGAATCATAACCCGATTGTACTGAGGCGAGGTAGGACCTGATATCTGGTTAATTTCATAGGAAAAATTGCTATTGCAGCTGGAAGGATCGGTCCCGATATTTTTACAAAGGGTTCTTTTACAACCGGTCGCATCTGTAACCGTCAGGCAAACGGTATAATCTCCTGTCCTCCCAAAGAAATATGCAGGATTGCCGAGACTTGCTCCAAAGCCATCTCCAAAGTCCCATCGATGCCTCAAAGGGTATTGCCCTTCCGACTGATCGAAGAAATTGACAAAGCCGGTATTTGGATCCCAATCATAGTCAAAATCCACATTACAGGAAGCACTGTCAAGGATAACCTGATTACAAATAAGGCTTACGCAACCATTGGCATCTACGGTCCGCAGACAAACTTCCGGATTTATATCCATAGGATTTACGTATTCATGTCGAGGGTCTTCATTCATACTTACTGATCCATCTCCAAAATCCCATTGGCTACTATCAACTGTAGAACCCGAACTATTTTCAGAAGTAAAATCTACGATATAGATATCGCTCACATCCCGAATATTGCTATATTCATAAGTCCCGGTTTTCAGGGCTTCTTCTACATCCGGACTTTCTCCATCTGCAAGAGCTTCATTATTATTGATTTCAATACGCAATACCTCTCCACAATCAAAACAGGAAGGTCTCTGAAACTCGGCTCGATAAACCAGGACATCCCGATTATTTAGGGCGTGAGAACTAGACATATAATAGTCATTAATACCAGCTTCAATATCCAGTTCTTCTATTGACGTACTTCCTTTAGCGAAAAAAACTACTTCTCCCATCATTTCCTCTGGCAAAGGAGTTTCTTCGCAAGAGGCCGATACACAAAGGCAGACGACTGAAAGAAGTATATACTGTATATGATTTTTCATGCTCATACTTAATTCAGGAAATGATAGCGTAAAATAATTCGTGCATTCAAGTTGCGGTCGAAACTGTTGATTCGATAGAAAGCATTGTCTCTGATATCTTTCAATCCGAATTGGGTTTCCAAGCCTATTTGCAAACCCTCACTCAAATGATAGAAGTAGCCCAGCTGTAAACCATAATCCAGATCAGAGAAACCTTGCTTGTATCCCCAGGCACGATTTATGGGTCCGGGCGTACTTTCAAAGGGATTGGATTCGAATTGGGATACTTCTGATTGCACATTGATGAGGTAGCGAAAATAGACTCCTCCGATAATTTTCGATCGAGGGCTAACATACCAAGCCAATTGTACAGGAATTTCAGCCTGATGTAAAGACAAGGCTTTTATATTGATTCCTTCTACCTGTGCACCAAAGCTAAAGTCAGTACTGGTAAAGGTCGAGTCTCCTGCCAGCGAAGGCATTTGGGTATACCGTAAACCTGAGATGAATTCAAGATTCGCATTGAAACGCTGACGGTAACTTATGCCTATGACGGGGCTCATTCCCAGACTTTGTCCGGATGAAGTCGGATCTTTGATTCCTTTGTTCACCGCATATCCTACATCCAGACCAAATTGATGTTTACGGCGAGAGGCTCTGCCTGGGTAGTGGAAAGAAGGATTTGACTGCTTTTGTTCTTCCAACTCAAAGGCTCTTTCGTCCAATACTCTCGCTTTGTAATCAATTACTTGCTCTTTTTCTTTTGTCCTTTGCCCTACTCCTCTATCTACCTTTTGATCTTCAAGTGCTGGCTTCTCAAGACCTAGCGCATCCAGCACACGATTGGCATATTCCGGATTTATTTTTTCCTGATCCGCGCTCCTCTTCTCCTCTACCTCCCTTTCAGCCTGGATATCAGCATTTGCTAGAGGTGAAGCATTCCCCAGCATCTTTAGACGAGATTCAGGGGAGTTTTCAGTAGAAAGGAAAGGTTTCGATTCTACTTCTTTGACCGCTATTCCTCCTTTCTCCAGCTCAACTCCTGCAAGCGTGGGAACATATTCATCTGTCTTATACTCAGTTGTAGAGGTAAGTTCTCTTAGAGCCAATAGCTCCTCTTCTGAATTAGTAGAGAAATTATATCCAATGGTCGAGCCAGTAATGAGCAAGCCAATTAAGAGAAAGAGCCAAAGAAAACGTTTTCTCTTTCTTCCACCGTGAGCTTCAATCAGATCAGCTGCCGCTGACCAGTATTCCTCTTTCATAGGATACTGCTGATTGGCGAGCTTCTCTTTGAAGAAACTATCTATGGGATGCTTTTCTTTCATAGCATGTCTGCCTTTTGAATAATTAGTCCTTCCCGAATGAGTTTTTGTTTTAACTCCTTTCGGGCAAAGGACACGTGCCATTTGGAGGTCCCAGCTGAGATCCCCAACAAATCGCCTATCTCCTGATGGCTATAGCCATCTATCGCAAAGAGATTAAACACCTGTTTGCTCATAGGCGGGAGTTCTTGTATCATCTTTTCTATTGCCTCTGCATCAAGTCTGAGTTCAGCCTCATTGATTTGGAAAGCAGCTTCTTTCTGCTCATCCAGGCCATACTCATAACCGGCTTGAATATGCGTTTTATAGCTTTTTTCTTGTCGAAATTTATCTATCGCTGTATTAATGGCGATCCTGCGAATCCAGGCCAGAAAGGGCGTGGAGGTACTTCGCTTGTGATAGTTGTTAAGGATTTTGAGAAAAGATTCATTGAGGGCGGTGATTGCCTCTGATTCGTTCCGAAAATATCGCATGCAAATCCCCATCAAAGCAGGAAAGCACATGCGATATAATTGCTCTTGTGCTCTCCTGTCTCCGCGCTTGCAGGCCTTTAATAATTTCGGATCAGGATTCATTAATGTGTCAAAGCTTCCTTTTAACCAAGACTTATTTTGCTTGCTTTCCCCTTATTTAATAAACAGAAAAGCTAAAAATTAAAAAAAGGATTAGACGGGAACTTGTCCCGCCTAACCTCAAGGCTACAAATATGATTTGTTGATCATTCTACTTACTTTACATTTTTATCGTTTGATGATGAGTCTATTCATGCTTTCTCCATCTGCCTCTATCCTCAATAAATAGGTACCCTCGAGTAATCCATCCAAATCAAGCTCGATTCTTCTTTCACCAATAACTTGCTCTATTTCGCGCTCGATCAATTTTTGACCAACTAAAGTTGTAACCGATATTTTGATATCCTTCTGGCTTTCCATCTTCAACTCAAGGTTCAGATTTCCCTTCGTTGGATTCGGGTATACATTGAGCAACTCACCAAAGCTGAACTCAGGAATACTGGTCGCACCTACTGCTAGCACTTCTGCTTCCAGCACCTGGAAATCGGCATCTTCAAATCTGGCATTTTGTGAAGTCAGATCTACCACCCATTTCTCCGAAAGCTTACCCGCAATTTCTACGTAGACATGATAGGTACCCAAGGCCAGGTTTTTGAATTCGTAGTTACCGCCCGAGCCACTCACCGCATGGATCACAGCATCTTCCTGGGCAGTCATCAAGAGAATAGAGACTCCCGGCATACCGTCTAGGTTCTTATTGGCTCCCTGACTGATCAATCCACCTATGAAACCGGGCCCTCCGGGATTGTTTCCCGGTATCAGGGAAATCGGAGGTACAAAGAGGTTTTGGTTGGTTACTACAACACTGCTCGCATTGTTCCACTGCATGACATCACCCAGGTAAGTTGGCATGTAGTTTTGGTAGAAGGGAGATGCAGGTAACAAGGCTGATTTCACCAGATAGGTTCCCGGCTGAACGTTGAAGAAGGTGAAGAAACTCTGGCTGAGGTAGGTGGAATCCACGGCTGTCAAGCTACCTCCATTTGCTGTAGTATCATGTCTGATCAGGTAGACGACTCCATTGTTGATCAATTGACTGTCAGCAAATACTGCCCCGCTTACATGGAATCCGGAATTAGGATTGGTTGTGCCGATCACATGGCAGGTGGTAGCTACACATTGGCCACTGCTGTCAGAAACAGTCAAACATACCAGATATGGTCCGGGTCCCAGGAAGGTATGTTGAGGATTTGGCTGGGTGGAGCTTGTGCTATCTCCAAAGTCCCAAAAGAAGCTTAGTCCTGCACCTGTGCCTGGGATACCAAAGGCGCTGGTCAGTTCGATGAAATCGAAGGTTCCGTTTCCAAGATCCTGATAAGTAAAGTCAGAGATTACAGCACACTGCCCGGGGCCTCCAGTGTTGTTTCCGACATATACGCTGTCGCAGAAGGTCGCATTGCAGTTGATCAGGCTATCCATTACCGTCAGACATACATAGTAAACTCCGGGATTTGCATAGGTATGTACGGGTGCAGCACTGTTATCAGTATTTCCATCTCCAAAGCTCCAGGTGTAGGTCAGGTTTGGCGAAGGACAAAGGCTGTTGAAAGCGACAACACCAGCACCTGTATTATGAGCGGAGAAAGCAGCATCGCATCCCGGGAAGTTGGTTGAATCCGGTAGTGGGAATACGATTTTACAAATGGTATCAGCGCAATTTGCAGAATTGATATTCAGACATACCCAGAAACTATCAGGAGGCGTCTGATACGTATGGACTGGATTCAAGGCATTGGAAGTAGTGCCATCACCAAAGTCCCAGAAGCTGCTGAAATTTTGTCCACTGGCAGTACCGTCATACGAAAGGTTCAGGAATTGCACATCTCCATTGGGAAGCGGAAGGAAATCGAAATCTGCTATGCAATTGTTATTTCCGTTGTTTCTACCTACCTGAATTTGCTCGCAGAAAGTATCCGAACAACCGCTACTGTCGCTTACGTACAGGCAGACGGTATAAAGGCCCGGAGTTGGAAAGGTATACTGGGGATTGGGGCCTAAGGCTGAATCACCGGTTCCAAAGTCCCAAATAAAGCTGCTGGCCTGTGCACTATCCGAAAAGAACAGGAATTCATTATTGCCCAAATCCAATGGAAAGAAAAAGGCAGAACAGAGAGGCTGCTGCCCTACGTTAATCACCTGGCAAAATGAGTCAAAGCAATTGTTGGCAGTATCATCAATGGTCAGACAAATGGTATAGGTTCCTGTCCGATAGGAATTGTTTGCAGTAGGACCACTAGCAGTAGTGCCATCTCCCAGGTCCCAGGTGTAAATAGCTGTGTTTGATTGATGGAAAGCAGAGAATGCAAATCCTCCGGCTGGAGTTGGAAAAATGTTGAAGTCCGCAGTACAGGTATTATTATTTCCCAAAGTCAATGTGCTGCAATATGTATCGGTACAAACCCCTGATCCTACAGAATCTATAACCGTGAGGCAAACCTGATAAATACCCGCTGGCAAAGTAGCTACAGGATTTTGCTGGTTCGAAGTCATTCCATTCCCAAAGTCCCAATTGTATATTGCATTGGGCCCCACAAAAGAGCTATCCAGAAATTGGTAGGTATCTCCCTGCAGGTTATAAAAGGCATATCCAGCGGCGCAATTTCCACTACTGCCTACCTGGATGAATTCACATGATCTATCTGTACAGAAAACTCCCCCAGTAGTATCCTGAACATTCAAACAGACTTGATTGAATCCATTTGGAAGATTTACCGTAATACTTCTACCCGTTAAGACTGTGCCTGCCCCAATTTCCCAAATAAAGACAGCATCAGGTCCCAAACTTGAGTCTCCTACAAATTCATAGGTATTAGCTTGAAGATTGGTATAGCTGAAATTAGCATTACAGTTATTTCCTACATTCCCAACATTAACCACCAAACATGCTGAATCTGAGCATCCCGCCGAACTATCCACAACAGTCAGGCAAACCGTGTATTGTCCTGGGCTATTGTAATAATGAGTTGGATTTGGAGAAGTGGAATTATTTCCATCCCCAAAATCCCAGTTGTAGGAAACATTACCCGCTACTACTGGGGTAAAAAATACTGAGTTATTTGGTTCCGGTCGGAAGAAAAAATCCGCTACACAGCTACCTAAACCCGTACTACAATCTATATCTACGGTATAGGCAAGTTGATTAGGATTTACAGCAAGTGTATCGAAAGAACAGGGACTAGTTACGATAATCAGTTGGGCATTGTTCAGGAGAACCGTGTCCTCATAAAAGCCCAATGAATCTGTGTAAGTGGTTATAGAGTAATTGGGGTTTCCAATGGCTTCAAGGTTGATTGGTAGTCCCGGCAAGGGAAAGCCATTTTGGCTTGCAGTTCCCGATATGATAGCTGCCTGCTGGGCGAGAAGCGCTCCCGGCCACATCAGAGCATATATAAAAAGAGTTAACAGGTACTTTTTCATTAGATAGGAGTCTTAATAAAAGTTTATTTCCGCGCGTTACTCCCATCACGTATCTGATATCTCTAAAGGTTGGGTAGCTCAGAGATTTTTTTTTCTTTTTCTTGAATTTTATCAGAAAGCAGCTCTTCCAGACAACTTTCCATATCCTCATATTTGAATCGAAAATCTGCCATCAGCAACTTTTCCGGATATACTTTTCGGCTTTTCAGGATCAATTCAGCTTCTGTTCCCATAAAGAGGGCGCCTAATTTTAGAAGCCATTCAGGTTGGGGAATGCTAAAGGGAGGCTTTAATTTCTTTTTTAGCAGGCGAAAAAAATCTTCATTTCGAAGATAATTGGGTGCACATAAGTTAAACGTCCCCTCCTTTTCCTCCTCCATCAAAAAATCTACTGCTCGACAAAAGTCTTCAATATGAATCCAGCTAATCCATTGTTTGCCACTTCCTTGTGGTGAACATAATCCCTTTCGTCCTAAATCTCTCATAACCGGATAGGCTCCTCCTTCATTTCCAAAAACAATGGCAGTTCTCAACGTCAATTTCTTCGTTTCGGGAAGTTGGTAGCTGTCAAAAGCGGCTTCCCAATCCTTGGCAACAAGGACCGAGAAGTCATCCGCTATTCTTCCCAGATGTTCCGTATTGTGGGGAGCATCGCCTTCTGTGTGTTCGTATATGGTAGCTGTAGAGGAATTGATCCAATATTTGGGGGCAGGATGGAAAACCTGCAATGCCTTGCCCAACACATGCGTACTGTTGAGGCGACTACTTCTGATCAGGGCTTTATTCTTTTCGGTATAACGACAGTTTACACTTTTACCTGCCAGATTGATGAGTGCATAGGCACCTTCCAGGAGATAGCACCATTCTCCAAAACTTTCTCCATCCCAATAGACTTCATTAGGGCCGAGGGGATTTCTAGTCAGAATAAAAACTTCAAAGCCTTGCTCCGTGAAATATGATTGGAGTGCTCTTCCGAGAAAACCGGTTCCACCTGCTATGACGATTCGTTTTTTCATGTGTCTGTTGTTTATATCTGGCTAAACGATAAAAAACATAAGAAAGTTTCAGAATATATTGAAAGTTATGAACTTTATTTTTATAGGAACTAGAAAACAGAATTTCTCAGCACAATCCCATCCTGCTACCAAGTCTTGACATGACCTGCATTCATCAACAAAAAAAGCCCTCACCTACGGGCGAGGACTTATGCCTTACTGTGATTAGTATTAGGCTATTTGTTTTTGGCTTTTTTCAAGATAAGCATTTGGATTGTGATATAAAGCACCTTCTGGCAACCATTTCCAAAGGCCTCCCAAATCTTTTTTCACCATATCTATATAAAATTGAGGCAGAACCTGACTTTCTCCTTCAAAGAAATCTCTAAAAGACGAGTCTTCAATCAGATTTCTCCGTACTTTCTTGAAATATTTAATCCTTCCATATCCTTCATTTGAAATCGCCCGAATGACATTGAGGTATTTAGCGGTCCAAACTTTGGTATGTGTAAAGCGGCGATATATGGCTCTTTTGGAAAAGGTATATTCCGTTAAATCGATCACTTTATCATAAAAATCAACCCATTCATAATTCTTGGGTTTGAGGTTCATGGCATGGTGATTATTTAGAAAGTGAAAGGGAAAAGGCAAGACCCGATTTTCTTCTTGATATTCAAGGTTCAAGGGAGCTGCTTCTCCAAAAGAAGTCAGTAGTGAATATCCGGGAAAAGCTGCAGGAGACATATCAACAAAGCGCTTAGTCAATTCAAAAGGTTCATCTCCTTCATCACTATCCAGTCCCAGGACAAAATTGGTCTGAACATAGGGGATGTATTCAAAGATCATATTTACATGCTCTGAAACCCTATGCAATTTTTCTTCTCCTTCACGACGGGCGGTCCGAGATTTATTTCCCATATCATACCAGGATTCTATTCCGGGCAACATGCCTACAAAGCCATTTTTCTTCAGTACTTTTAGGTGATCTTCTTTCAAGATCGAAAGACTACTTTCGGCTATATGTCTGATTTTTCCATTTGGAGCTACCGAGGCGATTGCTTCCATATAGTCATCGAAACGAACTCCAAAATTGGGATCATGCCAGCCTACGATAGGTTCTTTAAATTTTCCTAACAAGAATTTGAGATCAGCCTTCATGATTTCAAAGTCCAATGGCTGATACTTTACCACAGAATCAATACAAAAGGAACAGGTATAGGGACATCCCATACTACCAATCATGTTCACAAATTTGAGCAAAGGAGCTTTCCGAAGGGTTTGCTCTACAAATTTCCACCGATCCCTCAAACTGGGTAAACTGCGAGGTTGACTTTTTGCTGCCAAATAGGTTCCCTCCTTTCCCTGAGGCACACAATTATCCAAAATCTCATCAAGCACTTCTTCATTTGTAAATCCTACTACATAATCAAAGTACTTGAGCGCATCTTCCGGATAACATCGGGCATGAGGTCCTCCTAATACAGTAACTATTCCCTTGGATTGAAGAAGATTACTAAGTGAATAAGCCAAAAAAGCTGCTTGTGTAAATCCACAGATAAAAACGAGATCTACATCTGTTGGAATCTCCTTTTCGAGATCTTCTAGACCTGTAAAACAAATGAGCTCGACCTCATGCCCCCTTTGATCACACCAGGTAGCAATAACCTGGGGCATAATACTTGCGAAATTTGCGTGCATTACGCGAGCCCAAAGGGATTTATTGGGTCCTTTGCTAATGAGGTCTATGACCCCAACTTTTAATTTTGACATATAGATATGCTTGTAGGGTTTGGTGTAGCGTAGCTAAATACAGATAGATTTCTACGAGGAGATTAAAGAAATCCGCCTAAGTGTGGTGTGTGATCTAAGGAGAGAATTTATAAAGAGCTAAACTTCTGGCTTAAAGCCAAATAAATGGAGGTGTTTGAGCTTTTTCCATATATAAATAACAGAAAGCATCTTAATAGACGCTTTATCAAGGAAATAGGATGCATGGAGTGAAGATGGGGAGGGGAATTTGTGGGAGAAAGGTCTTGGAAGGTTATCTTATCCTAAACAAAAGCGAAGGACCTCTTTATTCGAGCTTTATCCTTTTCCCCAGCCTTCATGTGAATATAGAACGGCGGTGGGAAAAGGATTAGCCCCCTAGACTGGGCTCCATCGGGGCGACACGGATATTTTGGTTCGGGGTGCCAAATATGGTTGTGTTAAAACCTGATGCCTCTTATCTCCTCTGGCTTCAATATCTCAATTTCACTTTGACGGGTATTAAGTAAACCTTCAGATTTGAATTCGGAAAGGACTCGGATAACGCATTCCTTAGAAGTACCCACTATACTGGCCAGATTGTCTCGAGATAATGAAATCTTAAATTCCTCTGCTTCCTGCTCCTGATACTTGTCATAAAGTCGCATTAGTGCATCCGCGACCCGCTTTCGAACCGTATCATAAGCCAGATGGAGGAGTTGTTCTTCTTTTTCCGCTAAATCCCGGGAAAGCAGGCGGATAAATTTATGAGAGACATCACGATTGTTGTACATCAAAGCCAGGAAGTCTTCTTTTGGAATCAAAATAAGTTCACTTTCTTCTAGCGCCATAGCAGAATCCACGTAAGAGGAATCTTTCAACAAAGCATTATAGCCAATGAAGTCGCCAGCTTTGTATAATCCCTCTATATATTCCTTGGCATCCTCATTGGTTTTATAGGTTTTTATTCTACCAGAGTTGATGAAGTAGAGGTAGTAGGAATTATGGCCCTCTTCAAATATCAGGTCTTTGGGTTTATAGAACCTCTTTTCGCGATTTTCCGCCAACATTTCTAATGCCCCTTTCGCCCGGACCTCATCCACAAAATGTGTAAGCTCAGCTTCATTTTCCACATTTAGGGAACTAATACTTTCTACTTTCTTCTTCCGCATCTCAATGGCATCCAGCAGCTCCACATCTTCGAAAGGTTTGGTGAGGTAATCATCTGCACCTAGGTTCATGCCTTTCCTAAAATCCGCTTTTTCCGCTTTTGCGGTAAGAAAAATAAAGGGAATACCTGCCGTTTTAGGATTCCGACTCAACATATGCAGTACACCGTAACCATCCAGCTCCGGCATCATGATATCACAAATGATGAGCTCAGGATCCACTTCATTGGCAAGTTGAACACCTCTTTTCCCATGTTCTGCAGTCATTACATCATAACCTGCAAGCTCCAGAATTTCCGCGGTATTTTCGCGCATATCCGGATTGTCTTCAATCAGAAGTATCTTATTCATTAGCTTTTTCCTTTCTGGGGAAGCTGATGGAGAATTCAGTCCCCTGATTTAATTTACTCTTTGCCTCGATCTCTCCATTCATTAATTCTACGTGCCTTTTTACAATGCTAAGTCCCAGACCGGTTCCCTGGATATTTCCTGCATTTTTCGCCCGAAAGAAGCGTTCGAAAAGATGTTGCATTTCATCTTCAGGGATCCCCATTCCTCTGTCGATGACTTTAAGGATGAGCCTGTCTTTACTTAACTTGCTTAGTAATTGTATCTGCGTGTTTTCGGCTGAGTATTTTACCGCATTAGACAGCAAATTGATTAAGATGTTCTGGGTGAGCTTGGGATCCAACTCAATGAGTTCTTCCAAGCCCTCATGTTGGTAATTTATGGTCTGACCGTCTTTAGCCTGAGTCTCGATATCCTCACAAACTTCTCGCGCCAGAGCCCGGATATCAAAAGGCTGAATTTCTACTTGTATCCTTCCCTCCTCCAGTTTGCTTAAGGAAAGGAAATCATTCAGGATAGCTGTCAGATTCTTAACATTGGATTTTATCCGGTTGATATGCTTATCCCTTCTATCGGCAAATTCTGTATCCTGATATTTTTCCAGGAGGTTCATAGAAGAAAGAATCGTTGCCAGAGGAGTCCGGAATTCATGAGATGCCATAGAGACAAAGCGGGACTTAAGCTCATTCAATTCTCGCTCTTTCTTCAAGGCTTCCTGTGTTTCAGCTTCACTCAATCTCAGAGCTTCTTCGATGGTTTTACGTTCCTGTATTTCCTTTTTAAGCCCATTGATGGCCTGCGCCAAAGCACTAGTTCGCGCATCAACCCGCTGCTCTAGTTCCTCAGAGTACTTTTTCAGTTCATTCTCAAATTCCTTTTGTTCTGAAAGGTCATGGACGATCCCAGCATAAAAATGTCCTGCATGAGTTTCCACTTTACTTACAGAAAGATAAAAGGGAAATAAACTTCCATCCTTTCTCCTTCCTTCTACCTCCCGACCGATCCCTACAATTTTTGCTGTACCGGTCCTATGATAGTTATCTAAATATCCATCGTGCGAAGAGCGATGAGGTTCCGGCATCAGCATATTTATATTTTTCCCTACTACCTCTTCCGGATCATAGCCAAATAAGCGAGCCGCAGCAGGGTTCAAGGAACCAACAATTCCTCTGGGACTTATGGTAATAACTCCATCAACAGCATTTTCAATCAGGGCAGAAAGGAGGTTTTCATTATCGTCCAGCGAATTCTGGATTTCTCCTTGCTCCGTCTGATCAACAATATGAGCTATAACATAAATACCTGCATCAATTTTAATTGGATTCAGGCTTATATCCAGCGGCAATTCTGTTCCTGAGCGGGTCAGACCTTTTAGTCTCTTTACCGAGTTTTTTCTGCGAGGACCGGGTGATTGCCAAAAGGTATCAACCTGAGCCCGATGGCCTTTGCGGTACTGACCTGGAATCAATTTATCAACACTCATCCCCAGCATTTCATCTGGCTCATATTCAAAGATTTCCCCGGTCCGAGCATTTGCCATAACAATCCGAGAATCCTTATCAAACACCAGAATACCTTCCAATGAATGATCGAATAGTGCCTTGAGCACAAGGTCAATATCAACACTAATTGCGTTTAAAGGATCACGTGAATGCTCTGACATAAACTTCTCTTGCTTTATTGATTAAGATAAGGAAGTAGCGATATTATTCCGCTTTTACCCTCGTTTTTTTAGAGACATTCTTTAGTTTTCGGCTGTCTGCCTGAAAAACCCAGAGGGGAACTTTGCTTTGAAAAGCCATATCCCAGGTTCTGCTTCCAGCAATAATTCGATTGAATATGCCTCTGTGATGTGTAAGCATTACGATCAAGTCAATCTCCTTATATTTCACATAAGCATTCAATCCTGCTATTATATCATCATTAGCTACTACATCAACTCGAATCGGGCTATTGACGAGGTCATATTGATAGGCTTCTTCCAGTAAGCTTTTCTTATATATATCTAATTGCTCTCCTTCTCTTTGGATATGGACGCAATGAACCTGAGCATCCAGACCATTAGCTAGATTGATCACTTTATCTAAGGCAAGAATATCTTCTTCTTCAAGATTTGAGGCATATGCGATCTTTTTCACGGGCGCATAAGATGCACTTTCAGGAACGACCACTACCGGACTCTGTGTGTTTTGGATAACCCGGGTTGCGGTTGTACCCAAAATTTTTCGCAAGGCCTTATTCTTTCCCCTCATTCCCATTACAATTAGATCAGCATCCATGCTTTCACTTTGATCCAAAATAGCCTCCACGGGCATACCTGGCACCGTCTTAGCCTCCACATCCAGGTCACCCCCATGTTCCAACTGAATACGCTCCAAAAGTTTTTGGATATGAGTTTCCGCAATTTCCCGATAGGAATCCCCTAGTTGAGACAATAACTGCACAGGCATTTCGGGATCGGGAATAGGGAGAGAATAAACATGGAAAACCATCAGTTTGTCCTCCTTTTTATTCATCATTTTCAGGGCATATTCCAACGCCTTATGAGAAGCAAGGGAGAAATCGACGGCGACGAGAATTCTTGACATGATATTTTTATTGCTGTTGTTTAGGTAAAACTAGGGTTCAATAGAACCAAAGGGGATGACAAGGCTAGCCTTAGGGAGTGACTTTTGTCATTCCGGAAAAAAAAGTGGAGCCAACCGGGCGGCTGACTCCTTCACATGGCTTCCAAAAAACAGTATCGATCACTTTTTCTCAAATTCCCGTTCATCAGCGGGTAAGGATAAGACGGGGCATTCAAGATGATTGATAAGTTTTCCAGATACGCTACCTCTGAATATCTTCTCGAAAGGCCCTTTTTGGTGATGAACCACACATAAGAGATCCGCTCTTGAGTTGGTCATATAGTGCTGCACGCCCATTTCTACAGATTGATCCGCTTTGCCATGAATCTCGCAAGGAAGCGCCCAACAAAGTTTTTCGAACTCTTTCATTTTCTCGAGGGTATCTTCCTGCACCACAAATTCCTTGACTGACGCTATATAAAGAAGATGGATGGTAGAGCCGAAATTCTGAATCAAACGAATCAATTCTGTAAATGGCTTTTTCGCATCTTCATTGAAATCTGAAGCAAAAACCACATCTTTCAGATAAAAATCTCCAATAGGATGTTTGATGATGAGGACAGGGACATCGACAATATTGCTCACCTTTTGTGCATTGGATCCCAAAAACATTTCTTTTAATCCGTCAGCTCCTTCAGAACCCATCACCACCAAATCGATATCGAACTTGTCTACCAACTGCTCTGCTCTGTCCATGAGGTCTCCAGAGGAATAAATAGAGTTGATACGTATTCCTGAGTGCATATTTCGCTCTATTACCTTGTTGAATTCCTCCATCATGGCCTGCTCTTTTTTTAGGAGGTTGGGGCGGCATTCTTTTTCCTCATCGGTAAAGATGTTCCAATCCGGATGGAGATGAATGCGATGGTAGAGATAAATCTGACCACTGATCTTTCGGGCAAACTTTATGGCTGCTTGTAAGGCATACTCTGAATGAGTGCTAAAGTCTGTAGGGACGAGGATATTTTTTATAAGCTTAGACATAATCGATTTTTTTAAATTTTTTGATACTAAAGGATGGAAGTTTTTCTACCTCTGCATGCTGAGGTCGGAGAATCATCATCGGAATATCCAGATTCAGTTCCAGAACTTTTTCACTGACGCTTCCCAGGATCAAATTGCCGAAGAAAGAGTGTCCAAAGGCTCCCATTACCAGGAGGTCAGCCTTTACTTCTTTTGCAGCTTCATATACATAGTGGCCGGGGTTTACATGCATATTTTCAACCAACTTCAATTCTATTCCTTTATCCGCATAACCTAAAACATCCAGATAATGAGTAAAAAATTCAATGTGTGTTTCCCGTATCCTTTTTAAGATGATGTCTGGCCGGCTTCCCAATTGGGCCCTTACCCCTGAGGGCACATCATACACATGAATCAGGCTAATTTGAACACTTCCCGGTAGTTTTTCTGCCCAATCCAACACCTGTCTCAAGGCATAGGTGGAGGTAGGAGAAAAATCGGTAGCCAACGCAATACGAGAAATTCTCTGCCTTTTTTTGTGCGGGATAAACAGTACAGAGCATGGGCTCTTTCTTAGGAATCTCCTTGCAGCAACCCCAGACCCCTGAGTGGGGATTTTTCGTCCCAACATGGCCAGACCAACTCCTTTCACTTCAGCCCAATGCAATAATTGTTCTCCCGTCTTTCCTTCCAACACGTTACAATCCACTTCAAATTCGCCAGGTTTCAGTTTCAGCTTAACTTCCTCTTCCAGACTTTTTTTCAATCTTTCATCTAGGGGAGCAGCTTTCATTTCACCCAGCTCATCCATGACAAAACTGGGGAGGTCCAATTCTTTTACCACATGGGTGCAATACACCTTTTCTGGTTTTTGAATCCCGGCAAAGACCTTCAAATAATCCAATAAGTAAAGATCTGTATTGGAGAGATCCATTCCGAGAAGAATTCTTTTAAATGCATTCATAATATAGAGCTTGTGTTGAAGGTTGATTCGTTAATTCTTATCAATTTCCTGTGAAGGTGGTTTTGCATCTCAGCCTCACAGGATTCATAGTAAAGGACAGTCTGTCCCTCTTCTACTTCATAGCTGATTTCCGCATAATCCAGGTAGAGGAGACAAAAATTTTCATCCTTATCCATTGCCCCTACATAAATGAGATTGTTTTCTACCAATTCGAATAGGAGGTACTCAGCAAAACCTGGCTTACAATATTCACTGATTTTTATCCGCACCTGATTTCTATAGATCCATTCCCTTTTTATTTCGATCCACATCACATCAGGCTCTCCCATGTCAGTATCTCTATGCTCATTTACCCAAATCCCTTCAATCTTTTCCACATATTCCTCCAGTGCTCCCATGGGGCTTTCTTCAAATCGAAAGGCAGTAAATAGAAGCCCAAACAGAAGCAATACTAAACCGATATGTATGGATATTTTTTTCATCTTGATCTCTTTACTCAAACATATAAGTGAAAAAGAAATTCAAGAATGAGAGAGCGCAGATAGAGGAGTGACTTTTGTCAACCTAGGAAGATAGCTCTGCAGTAAAAGCGGGAAGAATTACGTTTAGGGGAAAAAAGTGTACTAATTGACAGCTAATGAATCGTGCCAGGCTTAGAAGAATGCTAAAAATTTTTAACTTATTCATAGCTATGCACCTACCTCATTCCTTACTTCTCCTCCTCCTATTCTTTGGTGGTTTTTCCTCTTTAAAATCACAACCAGAGATTATAGATAGCCTAAAAAAGGTTCTGGCATCTGAAGCAAAAGAGTCGGTTAGGATGGAAAGTCTAATCCAGTTAGCTGAACAGCTTCAGTTTATCGATCCGGCAAAAGGTATTGAATATGGAAAAGCAGCATACAAAATTGCCGAGAGTGTCAAAGATACCTTTGGCCTGGCAGGAGCTTTGTCCAGAATGGGAAGCTGCCACGAGATTTTGGGAAATCTGGATAAATCAGAAGAAATAAGGCGTGAAGCACTCGCCCTATACATAATCATCGGCAAGAAGGTAGATATCGGAAAACAATACACCAATTTGGCAACTATTTTCGATGCTAGAGGAGATTTGGATTCAGCCATTTTTTTCTATGAGAAGAGTCTGAAATTGTATAGCGAAGGGGGGACAGCTATGGATTCTGCAATTGTATTCAATAATCTGGGGATCGTTTATGAAAGAAAGGCCAATTATTCGCAAGCAGCAGATATATACCTGTGGGCCTTGAGAAGCTTTGAAAGAGCTGGTCATGAATACTATACCTCCTTTGCACATGCGAATCTTGGGAATATATTTTTCCTGATGGAGGATAATGAAACAGCAAAGCATCATTTCCATCGATCTTTATCTATTAAAAAGAAACATGAAGATCGCATAGGGCAGGCAATTGTTTACAATAACCTGGCGAAGCTTTATTTATCAGTACCAAAGATTGATTCCGCCATTCATTTTAATGAACAGTCTTTGATGATCCGGAAGAATTTGAAAGACACCTTAGGAATGATCGATGTATATATCAATTTAGGAGGTATCTATCGTGAGGAAAATGATTTGGCGAAAGGCATTCCCTATCTACAAAAGGCCCTGGATTTTGCCGTAGTTAAAGCGGTGAAAGCTCAGGAAGCCAGAGCTGCAGTTCAATTGGGCAGAGCCTTTGTAGATACCGATCAAAAAAGAAAAGCACAAGAATTTATACAAAGGGGACTCAGACTTTCCAGTCAGGGGGGAGAACCCGAAACGCGATTACTAGCTTATCAGTCACTAGCAAGACTCTATGAGAAGACAAACAATCCTAAAGGTTTTGAATACTATGACAAGGCAATTGAACTAGAGGATAGTTTGAGAAATGATGAGGAAACTCGCAAACTGACCCGACTGGAGATGCAGTATGCGTTCGATAAGGAAAAGGAATTCCTTGAATTAGAACAACAAAAACAGGAACTCGCCTTAAATGCAGAACTGGATCGCCAGAGATTCCAGCGAAATATAAGTTTTGGGGGGATTATTTCTGGTCTGATTATTCTACTTTTACTATGGAGGAGCTACCGGATACAAAAGAGAAATCGAGCCTTACTCCAAACACAAAATTTACATTTGGAAGAAGCATTAAGGGATCGGGAAAATCTTTTAAAAGAAATCCATCACCGGGTAAAGAATAATTTACAGGTTGTTTCCTCTCTTTTGAGTTTACAATCCCGTTCGATAGAAGATCCCGTGGCTTTGGATGCAATTGAGGAAGGGAGAAACCGGGTAAAGGCTATGGGGCTTATCCATCAAAACTTATATCAGGAAGAAAATCTAATTGGAGTAAATCTCCCTCAATACATAGAAAAACTTACAGATAATCTGCTGGATTCCTACAAAATTCAGGATAGCAAAATTCATATCAACCGAAAAGTAGAAGAACTATCCATAGATGTAGACACCTTAATTCCAGTTGGACTTATCCTGAATGAGTTGATTTCAAATTCTCTCAAATATGCCTTTAAAGGTCGAGAGGAAGGCAACATCAGTTTGTTCATCGGAAAAAGCAAGGAAGGATTAAAAATTGAAGTTGCTGACGACGGAGTAGGACTTCCCAAAGATTTCAATCCTCAAGAAAGTAAATCTATGGGCTTTAAACTGATTCGGGCGTTTGTCCAAAAAATGAAGGCTAATTTTGAAGTCATTTCTGAGCAAGGTACCCGGGTAAAGATAATCTTACCCGAACCCCAATCACCATATCAACTATCTTAACCTCTTCTTTCCTAAAAGCCTTATGAACCGCATTAAAATACTGGTCGTAGAAGACGATGTTTTTATTGCTCAGGATATCAGCGAACATTTAACAAGTCTTGATTATTGGGTTACGGGAGTAGCTTATCAGGCTGTGGAGGCCTATGAGGAATTGGAGAAAGAGCTGCCTGATTTAGTTCTGCTAGATATCAATTTGGGGAAAGGAGAAGACGGAATTTCGATTGCCCAACACATCCAGAAGGAATATCAGATTCCCTTTATCTTTCTCACTTCCTATTCCAGTAGTTCTGTATTGGACCGGGCAAAGCCCACCCATCCGATGGGATACATTGTCAAGCCTTTCAATGAACAGGATCTCTTTAGCAGCATCGAAATTGGTTTGTATAATTATGCCCAAAGGTGGCAACCAGCCAATTGGAATCCACAGACCATCAACCGAAAACTCTTTACGGAATTTACCCCTAAGGAAGTCGAGGTGCTACAGGATATATTTGAAGGAAAGACCAATCGGCAACTTTCCCAAAAACACCATATCAGCCTGAATACAGTTAAAACCCATGTAAAAAGAATCTACGAAAAGCTGGAGGTACATGCCCGCTCAGAAGCCATGGCAAAACTCAGGAAAGAATTAGCCCGCTAAGGTTGGGATTCATGGGCCTTTGAAATTCACTTAAAATACTACCTTTTAATCAATTTCAAATGTAGGGGCAGAAAACCTTCTTTTTGTAAATGGAATAAGTACAAGCCTGCTGGTAAATCTTCGATTTTTTTCTCCCATCGATCCACGATTTCTATTTCTGCAGACCAAATTTGACGACCATCCAGGCTAATCATATTCGCCTTCAATTTCTCCACCTTTCCACTGGTATTTTGGATTAACAGTCTTTCCCCTTCATTTTCCCATTGAACTTCTAGCTGCCTAAGCTGCAATTCCTCTTGAGTGGACAAAGCCCATGCTCTCTCATAACTATAGAGGGCTCCTCCTCCTGACAGGCTCATCCCATTTACTGTATCTGCGTCCCAGGCTCCTACCCAAATACGGTCTCCGGAAATTCCAACAGCAGCTCCGTAGTTGTCCAGAAAGTTTCTTTCAGAACCTGATATTTTTTCCACTTCCAACCAGATATCATCAGGCTGCAATTCATAAATATGAGCTGCCCCAGCACCTGCTACCGGGTTGGCATTCATTGCATCGCTGGTAGTAGTAGCAGCCCCAACTACCGCAACTCCCCCTTCCATATCAGCAGCAAAACCAAATGAGCCGCTATTATCCGGATCAGGAGGATAAACTACTTGCTTTTCTATCCAGGAAGCATTTTCCCATTTGAAGAAATATCCATGTCCATTAGGCCTTCCAAATCCACTATTATCTGACTCTCCAGCAGCTGCACCTAGAAATGCCCAATCCCCAGATATAGTCAATCCATTTCCAAAAAGATCCCTAACGCCTACCCGGGAGGCAAATATTCTTTGCAAATCACTATTCACGACTTGTTCAAAGGCTGCGGTTGTTTCAAAACGAGTCCCATACACCAGACCTGTCCTCAGATTGATATCGCTTTCATCTTTTTCCAGGGCACAGATCAAAAATGAAAATCCATCCAACGCCACACTAGCCCCAAAAACATCTCCAATAGCCCTATCCTCCGGGACCAGTTTGGCTATTTGAGACCAACTTTGATTTGCGTCTCTTTTAAAGAGATAGGCAGCTCCGGCTTCGGCAAGGCTATTGGCCCCATTTTCGTCTGTTTGATTTTGCGGTGAACCAATCAAGGCATAGTCTCCTGAGATAGCTACAGATTTCCCAAATACATCTCCATTTGAAGGATCATTGGCTTTGAGTGTATCTTCCAGTACCCACTGGTCTCCATTATCCCTTCGGTAGATATAAACTTTACCTACATTTGGCCCGATATCCGTATCCTTATTGTGACAACCGACTACTGCCAAATCACCATCAATGCCAACCGAATAGCCAAAATAATCTGATCGTGCCCTATTGGGAGCAACTACTTTTTGTATTACTACCCATTGACCAGAAGGATTCAACTTATAGAAATAGGCAGCACCTGCATCTACTACCCGGTTATTTCCGTCTTCATCATGATCTTCCAACCAGGCCCCGGCGATCATAAAGCTATCTGACACAGCTATTGATATTCCCAAATTATCTCCAGCCTCATGATCCGAGCTTCCCATTTTCTGATCGAGGGTCCAGAGCTGAGCTGATAGTTGAAAACTTGTAAATAGAAAAAAAACGAATGATAGAAAAATTATTCTCATGTTATTGAAATGAAAAGTACAGGAACACATCTGCCATAAATGAGCAGTTGGTAATCATTGACAATAAGCATGTATGAAAGTTTTTTCTCGTCACCCGATCGGGGGATTTTGTAGAACCAAGGGAAGATCACAAATAGATTGTTCGACCCTTTCCTGCAGAATCCCTTCGTTTCCCTGCAATTATTTGGTATCAGCCTGATAAATGGAGATTATCCTACCTAAGCTCCGTTAAAGAAAAGAGTATTCATATACACCAAAATCTAATTACTATGAAACTTCTTAAACTCGGATTTTCTCTATTTCTCCTCCTAAGCCTTTCAGCGGAATTTAGTCCGACATTTGGACAAGGGAGCGTAACTTTACCTCCGGGATCAAGCCAGCAAAGTTCTGTAACTCAGCAAATGGGACTTGTTTCTGTTACGATCGATTATAGCAGCCCGGGAGTAAATGGAAGAGAAGGACAAATCTGGGGACAATTGGTTCCTTATGGATTGAACAATTTGGGATTTGGGACCTCAACCTCTGCCCCCTGGAGAGCCGGAGCTAATCAGAATACGACCATTACCTTTAGCCATGACGTAAAAATCGGGGGAAAGGACCTCGCAGCGGGAACTTATGGATTACATGTGATTGCAAAAGAATCTGGCGACTGGACCTGGATTTTCTCCAATAATTCGGAATCCTGGGGAAGTTTCTACTATGATGAGGGAGAAGATGCACTTAGGGTTACAGCTACTCCAAAAGAGAATGATTTTACAGAATGGCTCACCTATGAATTCACAGAAAGAGGTACAGCGAGTACTACAGTAGAACTTCAATGGGAAAAGAAAAGCCTTCCGATGAGCATAGAGGTTCCCAATATGACAGAGCTCTATTTGGCAAATATGCGCAATGAATTACGCTCAACAGCTGGTTTCTCCTGGCAAGGTTTTAATTCTGCAGCCAACTACTGCCTGACTAACAATATAAATTTGGAAGAAGCCCTTGCATGGATTGAGCAAGGTATTTCTGCTCCTTTCATCGGACAAGCTAACTTCCAGACCCTACAGACAAAATCTCTGTTGTTGTATGCACTCAACAAGGATGAGGAAGCCAAGGAAAACATGTTAGCTGCACTTGATCATGATGCTCAACCTTTTACAAAATACCAGTTTGGATCAGCACTTATCCAGCAAAACAAAAACCAGGAGGCTTATGAATTCTTTAAGAAGGTTTACGATCAGGATCCTGACTCCTGGATCTCACATGCCGGAATGGGAGCAGGTTTGCGTGTAACTGGAGAAAAAGAAAAAGCCATGAAGCATTACAAATTGGCCTTGGAGAGTGCCCCAGCACAATGGAAACCGGGTCTTGAAGCGAGAATCCAGGCCATGAAGGAAGAAGAAGGGTCTAAATGACGTACTAATAAGATATCTCCTTCTTTTTATACAAGACGTGGTGCGAATCCCATTCGCATCACGCTTATTTTCATATAAAAGTTCTATCTTTCTATATCATCTATGCAGAAAACCAGTCTCTTCATAAGTAAACAAAAGCTCTTCTGGATCAATCTGGCAGTTTGGGTAATCCTGACCTTACTAGCCATTTTGAAACAGGCCTACTATATGATGCGGGCTGGCAATGAGTTTATGTGGGGGGATGAGATTTTATGGACGAGTATGGATTACCTGAGTATGTGGATCCTTTCTTTTGCGATCTATGGCCTCTTTCTCCGTACCCATCGGATGGAACTGAAACCCTTTCTAAGCATCCATCTGCCATTGAGCTTAATTTTTGGCCTTGTCAATCTCTCACTTTCCCTCTTACTGACGATGGGCATTTCACGTTTGATCCGTGAACCCAAAATGGCTTTTGGAGAGGCATTCATTCATAATATTCAGCAATTTCTCAGTTTCTCGCTCAATGGCGTGATCGTATACTGGCTGGTCATGATTGGTCTCTTTGCTTTAAATTTCTATGCCAGGTATAAAAATCAAACCATCCTTTCTCTGGAACTGGAATCACGTCTAAATCAGTCCCAACTGCAAACCCTTAAGATGCAGCTTCAACCTCATTTCCTTTTCAATGCCCTCAATACCATTTCTATGATGGTACGCAGTGATAAGGGTCCCAAAGCCGTGCAAATGATTTCTGGCTTGAGTGATTTATTGAGGGAAAGTCTCGCTCGAGAGGGAGAGCAATTTGTGTCTTTCGAAGAAGAAGTAAAGCTCGTAAAAAAATATCTGGAGATAGAAGAAGTAAGATTTCAGGATCGATTAAGCGTCCATTTTGAAATAGATCCAGCTAGTAATGATTTGACATTCCCCTCTCTACTCCTTCAACCGATTTTGGAAAATGCCTTCAAACACGGGATTTCCCAAAGCCTGGAAGATGCCATATTGCGGGTAAAGAGTGAGGTGATAGAAAATGAATTTCATGTCTGGATAGACAATAGCGGACCAACCTTACCAGATGATTGGGTAATGAAAGAACAGAAAGGGATCGGCCTGACAAATACCTGTACGCGCCTGAAACAACTGTATGGAGAGGAATTTTCTTTTTCGGTATTCAATTTGTCTTTGAGCGGAGTTTCTACGCACTTGGTTATCCCGGCTCGTCCTATTTCTGCCCATACAACTAAAGCTTTATGAGTTTCATTCGCACACTCATAGTTGATGATGAATCTGAAGCTCGGGAAGGATTAGAACTTCTTTTGAGCCGGGATGAAGAAGTGGATCTTATTGCCAAGTGTAAAAATGGGCTGGAAGCTATTCAGCAAATCAATCAGCTACGACCTGATCTGGTATTCCTCGATATACAAATGCCCCAAATCAATGGTTTTGAAGTATTAAGCAGCTTGCCTGAAGATCGCATGCCTAAAGTGGTCTTCGTTACTGCTTACGATCAATATGCCGTTCAGGCTTTTCAAATTCATGCCATTGATTACCTTCTCAAGCCTTTTACCGATGAGCGCTTTTATGATTGCCTGAAACATGCCAAAGTGCGCCTTCATCAGGAGAGCACTTCTGCTGTGGATGAAAATTATCACGCTTTGATAAATGGCTATAGAGAAAGGCAGTCAGGTGAAAAGGATCAGATGATCCTCAGCTCTTTGGGCTCAGCTGAACAGCGAATGTTGATCAAGTCTGGAGGAAAGATTCATTTCATCGAATTCTCAGAGATTCGCTGGATAGAGGCTTTTGATTATTATGTAAAAGTCCACACAGCAGATCGATTCTTTTTGGTGCGGGAAAGTATGAAGAAGATGGAGGTCAAACTTTCGCACCATAACTTTATCCGCATCCATAAGTCCAGCATCATCAACCTGGATTTTATCAAGGAGCTCGAGCCCTATTTTAATGGCGAGTATTACGTGAAGTTGAAAGAGGGGGAAAAGCTGAAACTCAGTCGTACTTATAAGAAGAATTTGCTAGGGAGATTGGGGATGTGAATCTACTAATCAATAAAATCCTTGTCAGCCCCGAGCCATCACAACTGTGTCACCCTGAGCCCCGTCGAAGGGTCTACAACTTAACTCTTGAACCTTTCCATCCTTCTTTTGAGATAGAGGGCAAAAGGTGGAGAGGAGAATGAGGTTCCTCGACGGGGCTCGGAATGACACGTGCTTTTTGTATACAACAAAGGGGCAGATAATCATCTGCCCCTGGTAATTTTATATGCAATTGATCCTTATTCTTGCTTACCACTCCAGCGTCCTTGCATTGCTCTCATATCCATGAAAGAATATCCTTCCAGGGTCAGATCGACATCGGCATTTTCATCTACATTCGTCACCACCATATCTGTTTCCGTACCATTATTATCTACGGACTTAACCTGCATAACAAAGCCTTTCATAGCCAATTGATAATCTTTAGTCTGGGTCGCTCCTCTTTGTTGACTAAGAGTTTTGAAGTAGTTGAACATATTGAAGCTTTCATACTTAATCTCATCCGTTACCCAATATTCACCAGAACCTTCCTCCGCTTCATAGACATATTTCACACAGGGATATCCTGCAATATTCTTGGTCTCACTAGTTTTGGTGATTTTAAAATTAGGAGCATCATCTCCTTGCTCTTCGGCCTGCTTTTCCATCTCTTTAATCATCTGCTCTTCAAAATTCTGGAAACTGAAAAGCATAGCCTGTTTGTCCTCAGGCATCATCATGACATAATAACTCTTATCTACATCCAGAACAGAATTGAATTCCTCCATCTCATTATCCTTCTTTCTGCCCGATTGCTTCATGATCATACCGATATAGTTTTTCTCGGTAGAATACAATTGTGTCATATCTACAGGCTCCTCAGAATCTGAAGAATTTATCTTCCAATCCACTTGAAAGTTGAAGGCATAAGCATCTTCCAAATCTTCTGGTTTCTCGGTACTCATCCCCCCGATATCACTCATATCAAAAATAGATCTCCTCTTCTTCTTGGATTTATCCTTCCCATTTTTGGCTTCCTCCTCTGCTATGCGTTCATCAATCTTTTCCTCGATCTTGTCGGCAGCCTTCTTGGCCAACCTTTCTTCCAATTTACGTTTGAGTCGATTGATTTGAGCAGAAGCATCAAATTGTACAAACAGGAAGATTCCCAGGAGTAATAATACTTTTTTCATCTTGTTTATGTGTTGATAAGGTGTTGTAATAAAGCGGTTAAAACATAAATTGATCCTGTGCCAGTTTACTGACTAACAGGTTATCGATCGAAAGAAAAACAAAAGGGTTCCAGCCCGAATAGCTGGTTTAATAGGAAGGCGCGATACGTTATAAACGCAAAATACGAGCAAAAATTTCATAATCCAAAAGCCGGGATCATTTGAAATCGCTCTGAGAATTTTGATTCATGCTTTCGATCAATCATGTAAAATAAGGACTGTGGCAATATGAATGAGGTTGAAATAAATCACTAAAAATCAAAACCTGGGTAGTTTTCAATCGTAAAAAACAATACATTGTTTATTGATGCATTATAATTTTATATATATTTGAGCAAAAGGCATAAGATATGTACTCCAAAGAACTGATAAAAGGAACGATCAAACCCATCATTCTGAAGATGCTTTCGGAGAAAGACAGTATGTATGGATATGAAATTGTTCAGGCGGTAAAAGCCCTTTCTCAGGGCAAAATTCATATCAAGGAAGGTTCACTTTATCCCATCCTTCACTCACTCAAAAAAGATGGCGTATTGGAGACAGAATCCCGGGAAGTAGGCGGAAGGATAAGGAAGTATTATTCCATTTCTCAAAAAGGGACTCCACAAGTAGAAGCCAGTCTGAATGAGTTTTCAGATTTTGTGCAAACCCTTCAACTTATCCTCAATCCTAAAATTGCCTGATATGCATAACCTAAAAGACTACGAAATAGCCCACATGCGAGACTACCTGATTCAGCATGGATTGTCTTATGAGGATGTTCAGGATGATGTCTTAGATCACTTATGTTGCGAGGTAGAGGATTTGTTGAAAGAAGGGAAGGCCTTTGAAGAGGCTTTTGAAGAAGCTAGGAAAGATTTTAGCCCAGAAGAAATCGCAACTATACAATCGGATACCCTTTATTATCTCACTATAAAAAGAACCTGTATTATGATTAAAGGTATTTTTATTTCGGCTTATCTAGCTCTGGCCTTATTTGCCTTCAGTTTTGGCTTTGACTTCTTGTTTGGAGTCGCCTTAAATGATCCCGCTACGGGAAATTTGCTCTCTGGCCTCTGTAAATTTATGGGTGTATCAATTTTCAGCTTTGCTTTCTTGCCGCTCTTTGTCCTCTACGGATATAAGCGTTTTATGAAGCAACTAGCTACTTGATCCCCTGATCTTAATTTCAAGTTACTCGGCCTTGTGCCAAAAGCCGGAAAGTCTATGCTTTCCCGGCTTTTTTCTTTTCGCTAATTTAAAACATGCACGAATTGTCCGATAAGGAAATCATTAAATCCTGGGAATTGAATGCACGGCCCTGGAATGAAGCTATCGAAAATCAGCGTATTGAAAGTCGAAAGCTACTCACCAATCAGGCCATCATAGATGCCATTCTGGATCAGAAGCCACAGAGTTTTTGGGATTTGGGCTGTGGAGAAGGATGGCTTACACGGGAAATGAGCAAGCGAGGTATCAAGACCTTGGGGACAGATGTGATCCCGGATTTATTGGAAATTGCAAGAAAAAAGGATCAGGTTGGAAGCTATGAACTACTAGCTTTTGAAGACTTGAATTCCTTTTCGCCCCAGCAAAAATATGAGCTGATTTGCTGCAATTTTTCCTTGATCGGTAAAGAATCTGTGGATCATATTTTCACCCATATTTCAAGCTTCCTTTCAGCAGGAGGGAAATTTATAGTGCAAACTCTCCATCCTGAAACTGCCTGTGGAGATGAGGAATATGTAGATGGCTGACGAAAGAGTTCCTGGGCAGGTTTTTCTGAGGATTTTTGTCGGCCCGCACCCTGGTATTTTCGGACGGTCGATTCCTGGAAGGAGCTTTATACAGGAAATGGGTTTCAGCTAGTCGATATTCGTGAGCCGATCCATCCTAAAACGGGATTGCCTGCTTCTATTATTTTTATTGGGGAAAGGAGCTAAACTCAAACAAAGCCTGTCATTCCGAGCCATTACAATTCGTGTCATTCCGAGCCCCGTCGAGGAACCTCAATCCTATGCCACCTTTTTTCCTATACCTATATTGAGTTTGGGAAAGGAGGAGGGAAATGCCTTAGGCCCTTCGCAAGCTCAGGGTGACACGGATTGTGAGGTCTAAAATTCAGTGCATAATTCCTGTCATCCCGGAAGCTATTAGCTGTCCGGGACCTCTAGCTACCTTCCTTTTGCCAGAGATCCCGGCTCTTGAATGAAGGCCGGGATGACAGCTTAGGTAAGCATAAACAATCTGTGTCATTCCGAGCCCGTCGAGGAACCTCAATCCTATGCCACCTTTTTTCCTATACCTATATTGAGTTTGGGAAAGGAGGAGGGAAATGCCTTAGGCCCTTCGCAAGCTCAGGGTGACACGGATTGTGAGGTCTAAAATTCAATGCATAATTCCTGTCATCCCGGAAGCTATTAGCTGTCCGGGACCTCTAGCTACCTTCCTTTTGCCAGAGATCCCGGCTCTT
>JBCBRM010000014.1:0-72647 GCA_039819665.1 Bacteroidota bacterium | reverse complement strand
ATAATTCCTGTCATCCCGGAAGCTATTAGCTGTCCGGGACCTCTAGCTACCTTCCTTTTGCCAGAGATCCCGGCTCTAGCATTAAGGCCGGGATGACAGCTTAGGTAAGCACAAACAAAGCGTGTCATTCCGAGCCCCGTCGAGGAACCTCATTCCACTGCCACCTTTTTCCTGTACCTATATTGTGTCTGGGCAAGGAAGAGAAAAAAGCCTTAGGCCCTTCGCAAGCTCAGGGTGACACCTGTGGTTTAGCAAGTCCACCTACTTTTTTTTAAATTCCCAAATAATCCACATAAATCAGCATGAAAAAAGTTGTTGTCATAGACGGATGCCGTACGCCATTTTTGCGTTCGGGGACCGATTATATGGACCTGCTGAGTTACCAACTCGGAGGCTTCGCTATCAAAGGACTACTCACCAAAACAGGACTGGAACCGGAAATAGTCGATAAGGTCATCATGGGGAATGTCATATCTAATGTCAAAACCCCCAATGTGGCTCGAGAAGCTGCACTCACTGCAGGTATTCCCAATACTACTCCCTGCCGAACTGTATCACAAGCCTGTATCTCTGCCAATAGGGCTATCTCAGATGGTGTCATGGAAATCATGACTGGCCAGGCAGATATAGTAATTGCAGGAGGCATTGACCATACTTCGGATACCCCTATCCAGTTTCCTCGGAAAATGCGTAAGAAGCTATTCAAAGCACAACGCATCAAAACCCTTGGCGACAATCTGAAGTTCCTTACTTCTTTGAGGCTTTCTGATTTTGTGCCCGAAAGACCGCAGGTGGCGGAGTACACCACCAATCGTGTTATGGGACAGGATTGTGATATCATGGCCGCGCGCTTTAAAGTAAGCAGAGAAGAGCAAGATGAATTCGCCGTTCGTTCGCATCAATTAGCTGCCAAGGCGCATGAGGATGGGCACTTACCGGAAGAAATGGTCGAAGTTCAACTTCCCCCCAAATTCAAAGCTATCGATCGAGACAATGGAATCAGAGGAAACAGCACCATCGAAAAGGTCGCTAAACTAAGGCCTGCTTTTGATAAAAAATTTGGAACTCTGACTGCTGCCAATTCATCTTTCCTTACAGATGGGGCCGCAGCTTGCCTATTGATGTCCGAGGAAAAAGCCAAAGAATTGGGCTTTACGCCTAAAGCAGAGGTCGTGGATTTTGTCTTTACCGGTCAGAGTCTGGACGATGAGCTATTGCTAGGTCCTACCTATGCCGTTTCCAAACTTTTGAAAAGGAATAAAATGAGCTTTGAGGATTTTGATGTCATCGAATTTCATGAAGCTTTTGCAGGACAAATCCTATCCAACATCAAAGCGCTGGCAGATGATGAATTTGCCAAAGAAAATCTGGAGCGGGAAGAAGCCGTAGGGCTAGTTCCTATGGACAAATTTAATCTCTGGGGAGGCTCCTTATCCATTGGCCATCCCTTCGGAGCTACAGGAGCCAGACTTGTTACGACTACTTCCAATAGATTACAAAAAGAAGGAGGAAGCTATGGGCTTTTGGCGGCTTGTGCTGCGGGGGCTCACGGTCATGCCATGATCCTCAAACGCATCTAGTCCTTGCTTTAAACAGAACACCACATGAAATTTGAAGATTTTATCACCCTAGAAATCCAGGAAGAAGTTGCGATCATCTGGTTGGACCATCAACTGGAATCGATGAATATTGTCTCTCCGGAGGTTATACAGATATTCGGGCAGTTACGTGGCAAGCTGGAAGGATTAAATGAGGTAAAGGCTCATGTATTGATCAGTCGCAAGCCGGATTTTGTAGCAGGTGCCGATATCAAAGCTTTCTCTATCGAGAAAGGAGGAGACTTCCGACCTTTCCAGGCAGAAGGCCACAAATCCCTGGATTGGATAGAAAATTACCATAAGCCGACCATCGCTGCCATCAATGGCGCCTGTTTGGGATTGGGATTGGAAATGGCTTTGGCGTGCCATGCGCGTATTGCCAGCCGTTCTTCGAGAACCAAACTGGGAGTACCTGAAGTTCAGTTGGGAATTTTGCCCGGAGGCGGTGGAACCCAAAGATTGCCTCGATTGATTGGTATCCAGAAAGGACTGGATTTGGCACTTACGGGAAAAAACATCGATCCCTATCGCGCCAAAAAGTGGGGATTAGTAGATGAGTTGACAGATGAAGGGAAACTTTTGCAGGCTGCGATAAAGATGGCGAAACGCTATGCGAAAAAGCCTATTGTGCGCAAGTCCAAACTTTCTTTAACCGAAAAAATCCTCGAAAGCTCACTAGGTAGAGGTATCCTTTTCAGCCAGGCAAAGAAAATGGCCCTGAAGCAATCGCAGGGAAACTATCCGGCTATTCCTGCCATTATTGATTGTGTGGAAACGGGGTATAAGAAAGGAATCAAGGCCGGCTACGAAAAAGAGTTGGAGCATTTTGAACGCTTGATGCTGACTCCTGAAAGTGCTGCTTTGCGTTCACTCTTTTTCCTTACTACCGATAATAAGAAAAATCCCTACAAAGGCGCGAGAGAAGTTGATACCCTTGCCATGATCGGGGCAGGATTTATGGGAGCGGGTATAGCAGAAATCACCGTCAAAAATGGAATCAATGTCTTACTCAAAGACATCAAGCAAGAAATGATCAATGATGCCTTCAAGCAAATCTGGAAGGGCATCAAAAAACGAGTAAAGTTCAAATCGATTAGCAAGAATGAAGGGGAGATTCAGATGAATCGCCTGAGTGGTCAATTGACTTACAATAATTTTGAACATGCGGATATAGTGATTGAGGCGGTATTGGAGAAGATGTCTTTAAAGAAAATTATCATTGATGATATCCAGAAGCATGGCAAAGAAGACGTAATCATTGCTACCAATACTTCTTCTCTATCTGTAGTAGAAATGGCTGCTCATGCAAAAAAACCCGAGCATGTAATCGGCATGCACTACTTCTCCCCGGTTCCTAAAATGCCTCTGCTGGAAATTGTGAAAACGGATAAAACAGCCGAAGATGTGCTCGCTACCTGCTATGCGATCGGCCTGAAGCAAGGAAAAACCTGTATAGTCGTTAATGACGGCCCTTTATTCTACGTAAACCGAATCCTGGCTCCCTATACCAATGAGTGTTTGCTCATGCTGGAAGAAGGAATAGCCATTGAGGAAGTAGATAGAGGCCTTAAAAAGAAAGGCTTCCCGGTGGGGCCAATTACGGTTCTGGATCAGGTAGGTCTGGACATCGCTGCGCATGTAACGGAATCTTCCCGTGCGTTCATTAAAGATCGACCCGGTTTCGAAATTTCAGAATCGGTCATCAAGATGGTAGCGGATGGTAGATTAGGACGAAAGAATAAGCAAGGCTTTTTCAAGTACAATGAGAAAGGCAAAAAGCAAGGCGTTGATCCAGCAGCATACAACTATTTCAAAGGAAACGGCAAGCAAAGTCTGGATCGCAAAGAGATTCAGGATCGTGCCTTGATGTTGATGCTCAATGAAGCAGTACTTTGTTTGGAAGAAGGCATCATTTCCGAACCGAAAGATGGAGATTTAGGTGCTGTATTTGGCATTGGATTTCCTCCTTTCACAGGTGGTCCTTTCCGTGCAATGGACCATTGGGGAATCAAAGAAGTGGTGGATACGATGAAATCTCTGGAGGCCAAGTATGGAGCTCGATTCAGTCCTGCGAAGACTTTGGTGGAGATGGCGGAGAAAGGAAGCTTATTTCATGGATAGGGCTAAATTAATTAGTCTTCTCAATTGAAAAAACTGACATCCCGGAGCAGCGTCAAGGCAACTCCGTTGCAAGCCCCAAAAAGGATTAACACATCTTAAGACAAGAGATTGAGACCCTTCCGCTTCGGTCCAGGGTGACAGCTGTGCTTAATACAAATGTGTCATCCCAAGCAGCGCTTAGGGACCTCAGATTGAATGAAGAATAAAGAACAAGGAATTACGATTGAAGAAGTCTTATTCTGCTTTAATGAGGGAGTTCCTGCTCAGGGCTTGGGCATAAATTTCTTATCTCCATCTTCCTTTTTCAATCCTTGTTCCTTGTTTTTACTTTTTTTAGACCCTTCCGCTTAGAGTGACAGATGGGCTCTAAAAAAATCGCAGAGAAAGCCAAGCTTCCCCTGCGATCGCGCGTATTAACTCTCATTTTAGTTTAACCTTTACCTAGAGAGCATAAATTTACTTGTGTAGAGACTGTTATCTATGTGAAGAATTACTTGATAAGCGCCGGAGGCCCAATTCTGTGTTTGCAGTCTACTGCTCATCTGATTTTTCTCTAAAGCAGTCTGATAGATGAGTTGCCCTTTCAGGTCAAACACCTGAAGTTTCCCAATTGTAAAGGACCGAAATACATCGATATTTACCTGATCGGAAGCAGGATTTGGATAAAGGCTCATTCCTTGAGCGGAAGGTGTAAAGTTGATTTCGAGAACTTTTGAATATTCATACTTGCCATCAAAATCTATTTGCTTTAATCGGTAATAATTTTTGCCCATTTGTGGATCAAGGTGTCTGAATTCATAGGTGTTTACTTGATCTGAATTCCCCACGCCGAAAACAAAGCCGACTTTCCCCCAAATACTCCCTTCTGTTCTGTGTTCAATCTCAAATCCGTCATTATTGAGTTCTGATGCGGTGGCCCAATTAAGGAAGGTAGATTCTCCTAGAATTTTCGCATCAAACTCCAGCAATTCTACTGGGAAGATGCTGGGGTCAAAAACTAAGGCTATTTCGCCCGGGATAGAGTAATCAAGCCCCCATCCGGCTGGAAGAACTGGATCAATTGTACTAAAGGTATTGGTGATGCTTGTTGCAGTAAGGAAGACAATGCGATCTCCCGTAGTTGGAATATAATTGATGACAGGTTTAAGGGTCCCGCCTAAAGTCGCAATTCCCCCTACATCCAGCCAATCATAATCTACGCCCTGCATAGTTCCGTCTATTTCAATTTCAAGGGTAGCATTTGCTATACTTAGATCATTAGTTGTTGTAATTATACCCGGAGAAGATCCGGGAAGCAGGGATCCCCTTATGTTCGTAACACCTGATATTTCCCCATCTATTTGTAGGGTTCCCCCCCCATTGGTATTAAATCTATCAGTATCTTTCAAGGCAGAGGAAGTCGTATTAGATACTTTAATGATTCCATTCTTATGGTTGAAAACATCATCATTGCTGACACCCACTCCTGGAATCGTATTCCCGCTACCTCCCACTTCCAGATAAGAGTTAAAATCATAGAAAATGATGCCTGAATTATTCTGTAATCCATTAAGGGCATTATCGATGTACATTTCCGTTCCCCGGATTTCTGTATAGGCACTGGTGGCCAGATGTACTCCCGAGCCATTTATCGAGTTTGGCCCCAGGGCTCCTATTCGAACAATGATCTGAACAGGTGTGGACAAAGTTGTGCCTTTGAACACTAATTGCCCGAAGCTTGAACTAATAGCATGAGAGTTGGTATTATCGATCAGTAGCGTAGGTTCCAGATCTGTTGTACCGGTACCATTATCATTTATGGTAAAATTTCCCTGCCCTAGCAGCCTTATTCCTGCACCTCCTATGGACCCATTCTGACCAATAAATACATCGCCTCTACTTAGAAAGTCTGCTGACCTTGAAGCCAGAATAATTCCATGTCCTACCGTATTATCGACTGAAAAAGTACCATTATTGGTTAATTTCCCATCAATATTAGCACCTATTCCGCTAGCACCATCTAAGGCCAGAGATCCTCCATAATCGATCGTAAGTTTAGTATCTGTTCTCATAATCAAAGACTTTCCCTGAGCAACAATTCCATCTGCTATTACAGGATAAGTAGTCGATGTAGGAATGATGAGATCATCATCGGTAGTAGGAACCTTGATCGGCAGCCAGTTACACCCATCTTCCCAAGCTGAGGAGTTTCCTCCTATCCAGGTAAGTTTACCGGGGTTGGGGATCGCTGGGTAAACGGGATCATATTCCATATCGATCAGAAAGGTGCAGCTATTACCCGCTACCTCAAAATAAAGATTGGTTTGGCTCTCGGGGTAGTTGATAAGATTAAAGCTATTGGTAGCTCCCTCATAGTTTGCTGCAACATTGGTGAGGTTTTCATCCAAATAGCTATTGCTCCCCACAAGATTGAAGTTATTAGTTCCGCCTTCTACAAATACTGGACTCAGGGTACAAATTCCTGTACTTGTATTATAAATTAAGAGGTCATTATTGACCAAAGCAGAAATAGGATTTACTACTCCAAACTGCAGTACTCCATTATTTATAAAGCTTCCTGTTGTTGTATGTGCATTAGCCGTATTGATCATAAGGAAGCCTTCATTTAATAAGCTTCCATTCGCCTGGTCAATGAAGTCATAAATTTTCAGCTCGGCACAGTCTTGATTACTTATTGTACTAGAATTGGCTTTAATAGCTGCATGTGTCACACCGCCAATCGGCCCATTTTTCCCTATTATTGTTTTCGAATTATCCTGATTAAGAAAGGAAGGATTGAATAGATTTAGGTAAATTCCCTCTTCACCCACGTTATCAATCAATAACTCTGAATTCCCTTTATTTGTAAAAGAGGCTCCAGCATTAATAAATAGTCCGATTTCTGTAATATTCCCTGCATTCTGACCTATCCAGATTTTAGCTGGTCCTTGATTTAAAAAAGTACCTTTCATAAATATCCCATTGTCACCACATTCATCAATTTTTATGATCCCTTCATTTTCCAATCCAACGGTTGTACTGCCCATACTGATTCCATCTCTCCCTACATTCCCGGGACCTTGACCGATGAGCAGTTCTCCATTTTCTCGATTATTAAACTGGGCAGATCCTGATTCAATAGCAATTCCAGAAGAAGCAACTTGATCAATTTTGATTTGGCCATTTAAATTCGTGAAGACGGAATTATTGTCCAATACAAATACACCTAAGCCCAATATATTTCCATCTCTTTGTCCAATCTCGATAATGCCTCCTCCTTGATTTGTGAAATTTGAAGCATTTTCGACCACAATAGCTGTTTTTTCTGTAAATAAAGCTCCTCCCTGACTACCAGTATTATCTACCCGAATGGTGCCTCCATCATTAATAAAGGCGGAACCGTTATCTTCATTCAAAATACCTATAAGACCAATTACGATTTCACCTAAATCCAGGCTTCCGGTATTGGTAAAATCAGCTGTTTGCATGTTCCTAATTCCGTTATCCAGAACATTCTTGATATTGATGTTACCATTATTATTAAAATCAACATCATCAGTCGTTCCACTCAGCTTTTCATTTCTAATTCCATTCAGATCAATCGGCTTGGAAGTGGCTCCCAGGTTAATCGTTCCGTTATTGGTAAAATCATCGTAATTGTAAATCCCTTCCCCATCTGTATTCACGATAGTAATAACAGCACTGCCTCCCACAGTAGTCTTTACCCGATTATAAAAACCATGACTACTTGTATTCTCAATATTTAGATTCCCATTCACAATCATTTCAGCCTCATTTTGAAGGCCCATGTCAGGTAATTTATTTGTGCTAATACCTATGTTTAAAGTAGCTAGACTTTGGATTCTGAATAGGGGCGTTCCTCCAGAAATAAATCGATTCGTAAGTCCAGCATAGGAATTTCCTGCATCTTTGAGGTTAATCGTACCATCTATTAGTTGAAAGTTTGATGAATTTAGAATGGCTCCAAATCCAATAGAGGTCGAACCTGCATTTCCGATGTTAATATTAGTTCGTGAAGAAAATAATCCAGCATTTACTTCATCTACCCTCACACTTCCCTCGTAATTATAAATTCCGATTCCGGCGACATTGTCAATATTAAGTAGAGTTACCCCTGTAAAAGAGGCGTCATTAAAATCTTCAATTCTCAAGTTTCCCTGGCCCACATAGATTCCATGATCCCCAATGCTTCCACTATTTCCAATATAGGTCTTGGATCTAAGCACAACATTACTGGAACTATTGTTCATATTGATTCCATTCCCCCCTACATTATTGATGTAGAGGTCCCCTTTATTGGTGAAGCTACCACTTACGGCCAGGCCGTCTCCACTAGCTCCGTCGATATTTAATCTTCCCCCAACTTCTATTTCTAAACTGGCTCCCCCCATGACGATTACAGATTTCACACTTCTGGTATCAGTGATCTCCGGATAGTTACCTGAAGGTACTGGACCAATTAAGACAGGATCATTAGGTCCAGGTAAGCCACCAAACCAATTGGCAGACCTTTCCCATTGATTATCTATGATTCCTTGCCAGGATTTCGCCAGCTGGGCTTGAAGTCCAAGAGGGAAAAAAGTCACGATACTCAGACAAATAATAAATAATAGACGTTGCGAGACTGCTGATGTACAATGTTTCATTCTTGTATTGCTTAAATGGAAAACTAAATTTTTAATCTTGGATAATTGTGGTTTTGAGATTGGCTTACCTTCATCGTATGAGACATGAAGGCATTCTTCTTCTTTAAAAATTTGAGTTGGGATTGTAGTGGGAGCTGCAGGGGAGAAATGGCAGCTATTAGAGAAATCAGGTCTTTGGCTGGAGGATACTTCTTCGGATTCAATCCTGATTTTTTGAAAAGTAATAGGTAGGCTTTGTAAAACTCTGAAGCAGAGAAAAACACTTCATTTCCGACTTTAAGGCAGAAAATCCTGGCTTTGAATATTCGGTTCTTAGATGCCTTTTTCATCTTGTTCTTTGTAAGACTCTTCCTGTTTTGGAAGCTTTCTACAAATTTGATGACTAAAAGCCCAGAGCTCTTTACCTATTGTTCTTAATTCTGTTCCTATTGTTCTCTCGTGCTAAAAAATCCTTTACCTATTGTTCGGAACATTTCTCTTAACCTCTGATAATCAACTTATTGCACGTTCACAACAGATCCATGTCAGATTTGCTTCAAATAGAAACAAATTCGGAGAAATAACCTGCGAAATCCCTTGAATAGCTGAGATGGATATCCCCAATATTTAATAAAAATGATAGAAATTAGGTTCTTTGGAAAGAATTAAACATTTTTGTTTAAACAATTTTGTTTAATGACAAAACTGAATCAAAAAACCAAGGCCAAAATTCTCTCAGCTGCAGAGACGGTATTTCATGAAAATGGATTCAAAGGAGCTCGGACCACCTTGATCGCGGAAAGGGCCAAGGTGAGCCGGACGATGCTGCATTATTATTACAGCACCAAGGAAGAATTATTCCATGAGGTATTGCTAAACAGCTTTGGCTTCTTTATTCAGCATGCACAAAAATTATTTGAAGGGGAACCAGATCTCAAGGATCTGATAGATCGTCTCATAGACTTATTGGCAGCTGCCCTACATGAAAAGCCCGGTCTGGCTACTTTCGTCGTCAACATCCTCAACTCAAGCCCCGAGATCATCACCGGCTTACAAATTGTAAAGGATGAGCAATTGCCCCGACTATTTGATGAGCTTTTGGAAAAGGCCAGACAAAAAGGAGAAATCCAGTCTGGTATCGATGGGGAAAATCTGCTCCTCAATATCTACGGCATGGTTGCTATGCCTTATCTGGGTGCGCCCCTCATTCAATTTAAAGAGAACAGAGATCAGGAAGGGATGCATGCATTTCTCAATGATCGAAAGGATACCATTAAATCATTCGTTTGGAATGGCCTAAAACATTGACCAAAGAAATATGAAAAGGAACCTACTAATCGCAAAGATTCTCCTCACTATTGGAGTATTCGAATTTTTCGGCCCTATTTTCAAAGATACAGGCGCCTCACACTTGATGAATGAAGAATGGGTAGGACATGCCCGAGTTCATCTAGCCTGGCTACTAGGTTATATGTTTTTCTCCGGGCTTGTGAATATCTATTTTATCTGGATCAGGAAGCCTTTTAAGCTATCCCATCTGTATTTATCCGCACTTTGGCAGGCAACCCATTTGATAGGATTCTGGGCCGGAATTCTCTTTGTACCTTTTTACGAGGGGCAAATTGTAGATGATCGCTACCACACGCATATTTTAGGGATAGATGAAAATATATTTGTCTTCTCCGTACTATCCATGGTTTTGATAGCTGCATTTGTTTGGATTAAAACAAAAGTGGAGCCAACATATACTGATTCAGAATCGAATCCTGCCTAAGATGACCGAGCAAGTCTCAACAGATGTTTTAATCATAGGCGGAGGACCTGCAGGTATGCTCAGCGCTATTTATCTTGACCTTTTTGGGATATCCAGCATTGTACTTGAACGCCGGTTTGAGATATCTCAGCATCCCAAGGCACATGAATTGAGTGCTCGTTCGATAGAGATTCTCTGTCAGATGGGATTTAGTCTGGATGAATTGCAAGAAGAGGCTTCCTCCTATCGCGATGCTTCCCGTGTGCTTTTTGGACATACCATCAATACCGAACTTGGGGAAATTGATCTTTGGTCTGGGGGAAATGATGAAAAGTATAAAGAGCACCTAGCCTCTGCTGAGCCATATCTTAATCTTTCGCAAACGGAGTTAGAAAAACTCATGCGAAAGAAACTGTCCAATTGTAAACATAGCCAACTCCTGATAGGGCATCAATGGGAAAGTAGGGAAGAAGATGGCACGGGGGTGGTAAGCCAAATTCTAAATCGAAAGGATGAATGTCGCTTTTCAATCAAGAGTAAATACCTCATTTGCGCTGATGGAGCCAATAGCAGAAGTAGACAATTTTTGGGGATAAAGATGATTGGGGATGAAAAGATAGATGATTTTATCAGCGTCTATTTTGAGCATAATCTACGGGAGCACCTCCGCAAAAGCGCCAAACTTTTCTGGATCATGCATCCTGCAGCTCCCGGTACTTTCATTGCCCATCACATCGAAAAGAGGTGGGTCTATCATTTTCCCATTTTTCCTCCTTATGAAAGCATAGAAGACTATCCGGAAGAAGTACTGAAACAAAGAATCCTGACAGCTCTTGGGGATGAGGATATTCCTCTTGAGATTTCCTCCATTAGCCTTTGGAGAATGACCTGTCAAATTGCCGACTGCTTTAGGATGGGCCGTGCTTTTCTAGTCGGGGATGCAGCCCATCGTTTTCCTCCAACCGGCGGATTAGGGATGAATTCAGGCATAGGAGACGTACAGAATCTTTGTTGGAAAATGGCCTATGTACTGAAAGGCCTGGCAGGAAATGAGTTATTAGCTACCTATGAGAAAGAAAGAAGGCCAGTCATTGAGCAAAATAGTGAGGAAAGCCTACGCAATTACTACAAAATCTGGGAGGTACCGGATTCTATGGGCCTGAACCCTAAAGCAATCAAATGGCAGGCGATTCTCCTGAATAGCTTTCCCCTAAAATTTCTTCCCAAAAAGTGGATCAATACTTTATTGGCTAAGGTGTATGAGAGTCTTTCAAAGAAGATTCTTTCCATTCCCCATAAACCTCCACTTCACCAAAAAGTAAAAGATTCCATCAAAGATCAAATTGAACACTTTGATCGGATAGGCCTTGATCTGGGATATGTATATGAGGAAGGTGCAATTATCCCTGATGCTGATACAAACATTCCTCAACAAGGTGTGAGCGAATATGTGCCCTCCATTGAGCCGGGAGTACGTTTTCCTCATTACTGGATTACGTCAGGAAGTGAAAAGATCAGCTCTCATGCATGGCTTTCGCCTACTTCTTTCACCCTGTTATGTAATGGAAAGGGGGAAAAGTGGTGGCAGAAAGAAAAAGTAAATATTGCCCCGGAGATTCTTTCCTTTATCCAGCTAAGAAATGTGGAGTCTAACATAAATCAGGCATCCATTCCTCCTCTTGTAACAAGTTTTTATCCCATAGATAACGTTCCACTCCTTTTGATTCGCCCGGACGGCCAAATCGCCTGGCGCCCCAAAAGTCTGGACATAGATATTAAGTCTGTATTTTCTCAATTAATTCCTTCTGTATGAAAGCCCGAAAAATAATTATCTCATCCCTGTTTTTCCTAATCGGATTACTGGCCTATTACCTGTTACGGCCTTTATCTGAGATTCCTCAACCGGCAAATTTTACTTGTTTGGAAATGAGTGAAGGCAGCTTTATTTCAACAGATAGCCTTCCTGCAGCTCGAAACATTTATGGTATGGGCTTGACCTATAGCCAGCATTTGATCGAAACCGCTTCTGAATTTGATCCCGATGCAATCCCTCCTATTTTTCGGAAGAAATTGAGCAGTCTTGCAAGCGATGGTGATCCCGTAAAACTTCCTACGCATGAGGAAATGATTGAAGGTGTACAAGAACTGGAAACAGAAGTTGAAGAGAAAGTATCTGCCGATTTCGAAGCCCTTGATCCTATGCTCGATTATGAAGTAGAACTGGGCTTTGTCCTGCTGGAGTCTATTCAAGCTGACCAATTAAAAGATGATACTTTTGTTCCTAAGCTGGGCTTTTTTATCTCCAATGATCTTTCGGCTCGAAGTCTGGCTCTACTGGGGGAAGGAAGTCCTCTCAAATATGAATATTGGGGAGTTTCCAAGAGCTTTCCAGCCTTTCTACCAATAAGTGATGAAGTTTGGGTGCCCAATTCGCCGACGGCTAATTCTATCCCTTGTATCCGTATAGAAACCTATGTAAATGGAGAACAAAGGCAATCACAGACAACAGATAATATGATCTTCACGCCTCTGGAAATGCTTAGGTTTATAAATCAAAAGTATCCGAATGATCCTCTTCTAGCAGGAGACATGGTACTGACCGGAACCCCAGGAGGTGTCGCCATTGCTACCCCCAGAGCACTTGTACGCCTGAGCAATCTTCTTGGATTTGATCGGTACCGAAAGCTATCCGTGAAACAAGGAGGAGATTTATCCGCTTTTCTTAAAGCCGGGGATAAGGTGGAAATCAGAGGGGAAGGCTTCCCCTCTATTACAAATGAGATTCTAGCAAATTAGCATCTGGTTTTTCGATCCAGAACTCCTGATTATTTAGACGCTTCGGCCATTTTTTTCAGGTCAGCGGTAAACTGTTCAAAGGATTCATCGAAAGAAGGGATTTTGTTCGCGAATAAGGGGAACATGAAACCTCCGATTTTTTCAGTCATAGTGAAACGTGTACTGCTACCTTCGCTTTGGAGGGTATAGGTCCTTTCGCCCATTGCATCTCCCCATACCAATTTTTGCTGGGGCACAAATTCCTTCACTTTCAATTTGAAGGTCCGACTCTCGTCCAGGGTACTTTTTAGTTTGATCTTCTCCCCTTTTTGGATGTTCCCTTCAATGGAAACTACGGTAGAGTTCCAATTAGGGAAATCCTGCGCATTCGTCAATAAGGCCCAAATGGTCGAGGCATCTGCATCTATCGTTTGACTGATGGAAGTAGTTCGATTAAAGGTTTTTTTAATTGTGCTTGCTTTACCGTTTTGTGCAACTCCGGATATGGTGCTCATAAGAAGAAAAATTAATATTAACTGTTTCATGTCAGAACTTTCTTTTTGAAAGCTAAAGCTAAGAGAAGTCTGCATGAAGATGATTTTACATATGTTAAAAAATCACTTTTTCAACTGAGTCCCAGCCCGAATTCTGGAAAGGCTTACCTGCGAAATCTGGAGCATGGATGCAATATCTTTCAAAGGTGCTACCTGAATAAAGCGAGGGAACATATATTCAATGTACTGATAATTCCGCGTAGCATCATTGGCGAGGAGGTTTACAAATACATCTATTAGGGTAATGTGTACCTTCTCGGTAAGATAGACCCCAAATAAAGCCCAGTTCTTATTTTCCTGAAATAGCTGCAAAAGGTTCTTTCTCGAAATTCTGTAGACCTGTGTCTCCTCATAGAATTGCAATGAGAACTGAGAAGCTTCCTCATGGACAAAGCTTTTGTATTCTGTAACAAAAGTTTGTTCGGGTTTCATCCAGAGGGTGTGTTCCTGCTCTTCCTCATCCTTGTAGTAACAGCGAATAATGGAATTTTCTGCAAAAAAGAGGTATTCACAGACAGAGCCCGCCTCACTTATGATGGTATTGGCTTTACAATTTATTTCTTCAAAGGATGTGAGCCCCAATTCAATATCTTCTTCGGTAAAAGAGGAGTTACATTTCTGAAGTTCCTGGATCAGTTTACCTTTCATCTTTTTGCTGTTTAAGTTTTGAAAGCCTTAAGTACTTGCTTTTGCTAATTTGGGAGTAAATGGCGTATTCTTTTCTCCATAAGCCTCCATTTCCGTCAGAATGTTGTTTAGCAGACGGATCGCTTTCAAGATATAGGGACCTTTGTTTAGCATAACACAATCCGCTCGTTGTGCCATGACCGCATCTGTAATTTCTGCTCTTGAGGGGATGCCTTTTTTTGCCAAACCCTCAAGCACCTGAGTTGCCCAGATATCGCTGATATGAGCGGCCTGGCAGAAAGAAAGAATTTCTTCCTGTACTCTTCCTATATTGTACCAGCCCGTTTCTATGGCAAGATCTCCCCTTGCAATCATTACTCCAACCGGATACACCTGCATAGCAGCCATGAGAATTTCTGTTAATTGATTGAAGGCTTGCTGGGTTTCTATCTTGAGAATTATCCCCATGCGCTCTATCGCTTCCAATTCTGTCAGTGCGTCGATCAATTCCTGCACATCTTCGGGGCTGTTGACAAAAGAGAAATTTACAATATCAGCATGAGTAGCAACAAAGGGAAGATCTTTTCTATCCTTATCGGTAAGTCCTTTGATATTGAGATTACTATCGGGCAAGTTGATTCCCTTATCCTCTTTGAGTTTCCCTCCTCCTTCGGCCGCATAGGTGATCTTTATCCATAAGTGATCTGGATGAACCTCCTCGATCAATCCCTCAATTTTGCCATCATCAAATAGTATTTTTTCACCCACTTTCACCTGGTCAAAAACAGCGGGAGCCGTACAGGAAATATGCGCGGGTTTAATTAGTGCACCTTTTTTATTTAAAAGGGCCGGGGAGCCCGGAAGGCTTTCTTTTTCCAAACGTAATTGATCTCCTGTCTGAAGAATAATAGCTCCTTCCTTGTAAGGCATTTCTCCAACAGAAATACTATCTCCCTCTCTTTTTGCAAGTCTAAATAACTGAGAGCCGGTTTCCAGAAATGCGGTTTTATCCAGGAAAGCCTTAATTCCCTCTTCTGTCCACTTATCTATGCGGAACTTTCTCTTTTTCCCACGGGTATCTAAAAAGGAAATCTCCTCTGCATCTTTAAAAAATGCTACATCTTCCTGCCTAATAGGTAGATGGGCCAGCTTCTTTTTAGCTTTCGGTCCAATCCAGATTTCCAGGGCTTGATCAATCTTGCCATGCTCATCTTTAATGGGCCGGTATTTCCGCACCTGGGGACCGCTCTTCAATTGACCGGTTCGAATTTTTGGCCCCGCGAGGTCCATGGCGATCTTACAAACTTTCTTCTGGCTTTCGGCTGCCTTGCGAACATTTTCAATGATTTTACCCCAAACTTCTTCATTGTCATGTGCACAATTGATACGAGCGACATCCATCCCTTCTTTTACCATTTTATGTACCAACTCATAGTTAGTTGCCGCTTCTGTAGGCATGGTAACCATGATTCGCGTACTTCGACCTCTTACCGCCTTACCCAATAATTTTTTTGCATTGGATCGCAGGAGCTTACTCCCTTTTTTGAAACTCAATTCCAATTTATCTTCTCTTATCGGCCTACCATCCCTCAAAGCTTTTAGAATTGTTCGGGTATTTTTTAAACCGGCTAGAATATGGGCCTGTGCTTTTGCCAAACGGGATAGGCCAAAACTGCCTAAAGACTCCTGCAACTTGCGTAAGTCATATTGCCTAAACTCTCGATAGTAAATGAGGTTTCTGGCACTTTCCGTATATCGAGGATGTATTTCTGAAAGAGGATCAAATGCCTTTTCCTCGGCCTTTTTACAAGCTTTTATCAATCGCTCAATTTTGGCAATCATTTTATCCAGCTTAGTGGCCTTATTTTCTTCTCCAACTTCGCTGGCAAGCTTCTGAACATAGTTCAGGCTATCATCAAAATATTGTTCTAATGCCTCATCAGTTCCCCTAAGCTGGTCGACAATTTTTGCAGCCATTTCCTGATAGGCTTGTTTTTCCTCCAGGGACCAATTGAGGGGATATTCGAATATATCTTTTAGATTGGTGCTTTTATCTGTGATGCGAATCTTCCGAGCCGCCTCAGATAATTGCTTAGCCCCCTCAAGCTGAAGTTGCTTACGCTTTTCGTAATCCAGGCTCATATCATCTGTCAATTCCTCCACGATACTGGCTACCTCTTCTCCAAAGTCTGCTATAAGTTCCTCCCTGGTGATATCTGTATCTTCAAGTATGTCATGAAGCAAGCCTGCCAGAAGAATATTTCGATCCTTTTCATCCGCAACCTCTATCAAAATCTGGGAAACCTTGATGAGATGATTGATATAGGGTAGAGCATCATAACCTGCTCTTCTCTGGAATTTATGCTTTTCTGCTGCCAGGCTCAAAGCCTGAACAAACTCTTTGATTTTTATTTCTGGCATGTAGCTAGACTAAGGTATTGACGATCCTAAATTTACGTGAAAATAAAATAGGATTTTGCTTTTATACGTTAAGCCTTTTTTAGTGGGATTTAGGGAGGATTAATTAAAAGGTATTTCCATCTTTTTTAGAAAAGGATGGAATCAAAAATCGTAGAGCCCAAAGCCAGCCACAACGCCACCCCAGCTCCCGATGGGATCTGCAAGGCCATCGCGCCTGAGTTTATTGCACGATACCAACTCTAACACCCTAATAAGCTGACACTTAATTCCTATATGGGCTTTGAGGCAGAGGGTCCCAAAACAAGCACGACCCTCAAAGAGGACCATGCTGGCTTCAGAATACTCAATTCTTATTTCTCCATTTGGGTATAGACTTTTCGCCATTCGGTGGTATCGTAAATCATGTGGGAGGCGATGATTTTACTATCTTTTAGCCAGAACCACTCTGTCGCAAAATTGGATTCCATACCAGGAAGGGAGGAGGTGAATTCGTAGAGAACCACGACTTCATTCTGATCATTTTCAGCGATGTATTTGAGCTTGACTCCGGTTACTGCCTTCCCTATTTCTCCCGCCAAAGCAATGAACTCTCCTTTAGATTTGAGTTGGACCAGGGGGTTTTTAAAAGCATAGTCATCCGTCAGTAAATCCAGGGATGCCTGAATTTTGGAGGGATCATTCATCCCCTCGAAAAACTTCTCTACGATTTGGACATTGGAGAGCTTTTTCTTGCCTTGCCCAAAGGCAACATTTCCCAAAAAGAAGGGCAGAATCAGAAATGCGAATGTTGTCAATTTCATTTTTTGATTGTTTGTTTATCAATAATATTCTCGACAAAATTCTGACTTCGAATTCACTTAATTCTTGGTATTTACCAAGATTTTAAGGGGATAATTATGCCTTCAATTCCATATGTAAAATGGGATAGGCTTTGCCAGAGGAATCCAGCTCTGAACGGGAAATCACTTCGAATCCATGGTGCTGGTAAAAACCCAGAGCTTGTTCATTCTGCTCATTAACGTCTACTTTCGTGATCCCGAGCTTTTTTACTGCATGTTCTAGCAAGGCCTTTCCAATACCTTTCCTTCTCTGATCCGGATGAATGAAAAGCATTTCGAGGTTTTCTTCTGCTACTCCCTGGAACCCCAGAATATTTCCATCCCCATCTCGAATGCAGCTTAATTTAACAGCATCCAGATAGGTATTCAGGATTAAAGGTTTGAAATAGAGAATATCTTCTTCTTTAAGAAAATGGTGAGTAGCTCTTACAGAAGCTTCCCATAGATCCACGACAAAGGGATATTCTTTCTTCTCTATAGCGTCAATTGAATAATTCATTTCCTTTCTTAACCAAAGTCAATAAAAGCCAGCAAATCTAGCAGCATCATTGTAGCAAACCTAAATTTTTAATTGTTACATATGAAGAAATCACTTTTCATTTGCCTGCTTTTTATCGGCTTGAGCAATCTCCTCTTCGCCCAAAGGATTGCCCATCTACATCCCTTGTATCGGTCTTTGGAAAGGCCCAGTCTTGCTTCGACAAGTTTCCACTTTGAAGCAACTCCCATTTCCTCAAAATCTATACAGGTTAAAGAAAGCGGACTTTCGCTTTCCTTCCCTTCAAGTTTAAGAAACAAATTACGCCTCAACCCTAAAACCAAAAACAGTATGTTGACAAACAGACGTCTCAAATATGCTAGCCTTTGGGCTTTCACTTCCCTGAATTATCTATATGCTGACCTTGTGGGTCTGATGGATGCAAATTTATTGAATCAGTACCAGACCGGAGTAGTGAATGGAATCAATATTACCCCCGGATTTCTGACAGGTGCGGCCGCTTACATGCAATTACCCTTAGCCAATGTATTCCTGCCTTTGGTAATAAAGAATGAGCGTACCCTACGATGGGTGCAAATTATCTCTGGTTCAATCGCCACCCTTGCTCAGGCAGCCACCCTATTTGTTGGCGACGGACCTGAGCCATATTATGTACTATTCTCCGCAATAGAGATTGGTACCACCGCTTACATTACCTGGGATGCGATCAAATGGAAGCCACGCATCAAGCATTGATGTAAGGATCTCCACTTAAGATTTCTCTTTATCAGCTATCCGTTTTCTGATCCTGCTCAGGGATTCCGGTTTTACGCCCAGATAACTGGATAGCTGATATTGCGGAATTCTATTGATGAGCTGAGGCCGATCTTTCAACAAATCCAGGTAGCGTTCTTCGGGATTGCTGTTTTGATACTTCAACAATTTTTCTTGCTGCTTCAATACTTCTTTTTCCAAAATCTGCATAGCCAATTCCTGAAACTTTGGAAAAGTCTTTAGTAGCTCATTTCCCTCTTTATCATTGCCGAAGATAAGCCAGGAATCTTCAACACATGCTAAATGGTAATTTGATATAATGGGATCCATCGAACCTATTGCCGGAAGAATCCATTCATCTTCTGTAAAAAATTGACTGCTTTGTTCGTAGCCATCTCTCAAATAGTATTTTCGGACGCATCCTTCCAATACAAAATAATTGTATAAGGGTGTCTGCCCCTCCTTAAGGAAAACAGTCCCCTTTTCTACCTTCCGTATATCCAGATCTTTTATGATCGCTTCTTTTTCCTCTGGAGAAAGGGGCTGAATACGTGAAAAATATGCTACGAATTTCTCTTCCATATATCGTTCAGCCTTTGAAAGCTAAAGATGAGGATAATAAATGAAATTTTGTACAGTAGACTTTATCATTTACAGGGGCTTACACCTATTTTTTTGACCAGTAGAAGGTCTTGGTAAAGAAAAACCTGGAGCCTACCAGCTTTAGTTTACTTTCATTAGTTGTAGTGACTTCTACATCGATCGTCATTTTCCGAACCAGGCTATAAACTTCCCCTTTCCAGCTTTTCGCTTTTTGATCATAGGCCAGCTTCTTCAGGACAGTTTCTCCGATCCAGTCTTTTTCATCACTTTCAACGATCTTCCCATATTGAAAGCCATCTTCTGCTTTATAGATTTCAATGGTAGAATTGCTAAGGTCTGGAGAAAACCATTTTCCACTTATGGATTCTTGTGATAAAGAAAAGGCAGTCAGGAGAAAAAACAGGGAGAAATAGATTAGGTTGAATTTTGGCTTCATATGCGTAATGTTTATATCAGAATAATGAATTACTAGTCTTTAACCAAAGTGTTTAATCATTTGGTTAAAAACTATGCAAAAAAGATTTCCCCTTTTGGGAATTATCTTATGTCAAGGCTTAGGAGGAGAAATATCCCTGACTTGGAGCTTTAAGTTTAATCAGGTTTTTGTGTACCGTAAATGGTCGTATGCATACCCGCTATTTTCCATTTCCCCTCAACTTTCTCCATGAGTCGGGTCTCTCGTTTTAAGCCTCTCACTTCATCATCCACTTCAAAACTCACCCAGGCTCCGCTTCCGTATAAACGCACATCTATATCAGCGAGCAATTCGGGCAAGGGATCGGCTTCGGGATGTTCTTCAATATAGGTTTTGACGAAATGATTGATTTTCTCCCAGCCCAAACTTTCAGAAAAACTACTATCAGGAAACTCTATATAGGTCTTGACCACATAAGGGGCATGTACCCATTTGGACTGCCAACTTTCATAATCTCGCTGGAAAGCAGCTTTGGTTTCATTATTGATGGTGGCTAAAATGGCTGCTTTTTCTTCTTCGAAAGTAGGTGCTGTAGGCTTGGGCTCCTGGCAGCTTATCATATAGAGGAGGATCATACTACATAGGCAGAAGGATAAATGCTTAATCATATACTCGTTTATATTTTGTTTCTATAAGGATATTCCTATTCCTTCATATGGTCTAGTTCTCCTGCTAATTCAGCCAAGCGTCTTGGCACATGTTCTTCCATACCCTGTAGGATTTCTCTGAAATTTTCCAGATCAGCTCCTTTAGCAGAAATAATTTGAGTCAGACGCGTCCCGCCACTTTCGTCCTCCATCTTCCAGCAAAAGCTCAGGCTAAAATCCTGCCCCTCCGTTTGCCCGACTATGGTAAACTCTTCTTTTTCTACTACCTCATCCAAAACCCACTCCTGGGTGTATGCTTCCATAATGGTTCTACCCCGCGTGCCTGTTACGAATGACCCGTCCAATTCGATTGCTTTAACTGCCGATTCCATTCTGACCTGATTCGACATATCGGTCATGAAATTCCATACGGCAGGCCGATTACTATAGGTAAACAAAGAGTTTGTAATTTTCCAATCTGCCATTGTTTGAAATGTATTTAAGATAACAGTCTATTCGGAGCTCGGCAAAAGATCATCCAATTCGCTGCCTAGCTTTTCTCTCAGAGCAAGCCATTCATATTCCTCTATTTCAGAACGACTGACGAGAAAGCTATGCCCATTAGCAATATCCATATCTAAAAACAAGGTATCTTCAATTATCCGATAGCCTTCAAAATAGGACCATTTTATTTTTGACTCAAACTGCGGATATACTATGAGAAAATAATCTTCCTGTAGCTCGCAATAGGAATCGGATTTTCCTCCACTATATTCTTCTACATATTTTTCAAGCTTAGACTCATAAAGCTTTTTTGCATGCTTGTGCTGATTCAGTCCGTTACTAAAATTGATAAGAATCTGAATCCCAACTCCAAGGACTAGCCACCCCAGAGAATTACCATCATAAATAAGCAATCCCCCAAAGAATGCAGCCAAAGCAACCCAAATCAACCGCTGTCGATTAGATTTTAGAAATGCAGCCCAGGTGATGTCAAAATAGAAGCGATTTCGCCTGAAAAATACAGTTTCATTAAAGGGTAATTCTATTCTCATGGTTTTTAGCCTAAGGTATATGTTATTCAGACAAAATCAGACTCATGGCTGTCAGAGACCAAGTCCTGATACAATTCATATCCACTCCTTTCTACCCAACATTCAGCTAGTCGTTGATCTCGAATGCTCCAAATGGCCATTCCACTAAAGGAAATAAATCGATCATCTGCCTCAAGTCCAAATAGTCCGTTGTTTTTTCCTGAACATATCCAACGGGAAACGACTTTGTCTCCTTGCGCATTACTGAAGATATCCACGCTTTCGGTTTTTGCGTCCAGGAGTTGCTGTTGAAATTTACCCACCCAGGCTTTAAAGGCTGCTCTACCTTCTACTCTTTTACCCGCTGTTGTGATCACATAATCTTCCGTCATCAATTCGTCTATGGTATCCAGATCATGGGGCTCGTGCCAGACTCGATCAAAAAATTTGAGAACCAACTTTTCTGGGAGAGGATTGGACGACGAATCTTCAGTATGTTTCATAAAATTCTTTAAGGCTTTGTTTCTTCGCTTATACCTTATACGCTTGTTTTGCGCTTGCGATTTGCTCCTCTTCTGTAGTCTCAGGGTATAGGATGTACTTCGGAGCAATGATCGGCTTTACCTTATCTATACTGATGAGAATAATGCTCGAAAATGGAAACTTTCCTCCAGTCATCTTAAGCAGCACCTTTTCCATTTCGGGGAAAGCAGCCTGCGCCTTTTTCACGATATCCGCTCTGCCTTTGATTTGAACTCCTTTCTGGACCAGGATATCAATTAAACTCACACATACCTGAGGATTTTCTCTGATGTTGCGGATGCTTTGCGGGGAAGCAATATTGGCGATAATGATTTTATCTGAGCCATAAAAAGCGAAAATTTCTTTGGGAGAAACATTAGGGAAATTTTCCGCAGATGAAGTTGCCAACCAACAGAGAACACTTCGATCGATGTAATCCTTTATTTCTTCCATGCGCTTTGAGGCATTGATCCTTAGTCTTCCAATTTTCTTGGGCCTCTAGGAAGGGACTTTAGATATTTGGTACTCTTGGCAAATAATTTGGCAAAGGATTTATCCATAAACTTTACCCATTCCGGTTCTAAGTCTCCTTTCCTCCTTTGAATCTCAGCCATCGCATAGGCAATGACTTCTTGTGGTAAGTATCCCTGACTTGACATTTTCCATCCCCCATAACCATCACCCGATGACCATTGCTTGAATTTGAATTTCGAATTCCCCAAAAAGATACCGAAACCATACACAATTACCGCCATATCTGTCAGCAATTCATTTTTAGTTTCTTCAAAGTGATAGCCTTTTTCGATCATGATAAGGTAATGGCTCAATTCGTGCGCTATGGTAGCGATCAATGAATTAATGTCTTTGAGCTGATTTACTTCTATCGAAATCGAGTAGCTATATCCTGCACCTCTAAAGTAACCCGCTGCTCCTTTGTCCTGGCGGGTCATAAGTCCAGGACCTAAATCCAAGGTACTTTCATCATGAAAATCCAGCCCAATAAATCGAGTATTTAGTTGGTAATAATCTCCGATTTGTTCAAGAAGAAATTCTGCATCCTCTTCCACCCCTTCAAATTTGTGAGGGAAATATTTGCGGGTGGGTGTAAAGGTGGGTTGAGTTCGTAGATCAAGGAAATTTATCTGAAACCAATTGAGGGTATTTTCGACCCAAATTCTATCTTCATTGGTTATCGGACATTTAGCTTTTTTGTTCCAAAACATAGGAAAAGGCTATATGTGCTTTCTGCTACAATATAACCCTTTCCCAGCTTTTCATAATTATTCTACTGTCAAATCCTGCTGAGCCACGATAAAATCAAATGCCAGCTCTTCCAAGGTTTTATTCTCAACTCTAGCCCCCCAGACTCCGTGTCCTCCACCTTGTATAGGATAATAGGCCAATGGGATTCCATTGGATTCATAGATAGCTTTTAAATCCTCAGCAGCGCTAAAGGGCACGGTTGGATCTTCGGTACCGTGCACAATAAACAAGGGAGGATCATTTGCATCAAATTGTTGGCTGCCAAAGATAGCTTCGTGGCTCTCCAATGCGACTGCAGAACCCCAAAGATCGACGATGGTCTTGACTTGATACGTCTGATCCAGATTGGTGCTACTTAGGCTTGGATCCTGGCTAAGGCTGATTTCATCCCTGAAGTCTTCTGCATCTGAAATTCCCGCCGTGATTGCCGTAATCGCTCCGGCAGAACCGCCTCCTACAGTCAGGTAATCTGTATTTATGTTATACATATCTGCATTAGCCATCAGCCAACGGAGAGCAGCTTTCGCATCTCGTTGGGCAGGATAGATGGCCAGAAATTGAGATACTTGTTCATTGAGCAGATTTGAGGAATAATCCAACCATTCTTGTGGAATAGTGCCTTTATCATCACGCAGTCGATAATCAACGGATATGAACACCCAGCCTCTGGAAGCATAAAAATTGGCCCAATCAATGATTTGTGCCTGTTCTTTACTTCCTCCTGTAAAACCACCTCCATGAATAAAGAGAAAAGCGGGTCGGCTTTTAACTTCATTATCCGGGAGGTAAATATCTAGTTTTAGTGGAAAGCTAGTCGTTGTCGCACTATTAATAGTTTCATGACTCAAGCCTTCGCCATAGACTATGTCCTTTTCAACCAGGACATTATAAGTTGCCATGGCTTGAATGATTGGGACTTCATTTTGAGGAGTGGGATTATTTTCATTAGTACAAGAAGCGAAGAGGGAAATTAAAAAAAGGGAAAGAAATATTTTTTTCATCAATAGATTCTTTAGAAATAATAAGTTTTAGACAGCCAATACAGAGAAAGGTTTAATCGTTTACCAGAAAAAATTGGTCCTTCTTAACTCAGCCGTTTACTCCTCTTCTACCATCAATTCAGTAAGCCCTTGAGGAGAAATAACTTGTAGATCTCCCTTAACATTCTTGACCATATTTTTTGTAAACTCCCCTTGATAGTACCAAAAGAAATCTGTCGAAACGGGCTGAGAGTGCTGCTGGTAAAATTGCTCTACTGCTCCCTGAAATTTTTGGATAAATAGGACAAAATCGACCGGATTCTCCTTCGATACCTTGCACACATTGATTATCCCTTTATTAGGCATGGCAACAACTGCTCCCCATTCGCCTAAAAATTCCGGTGCATTATTTTCCAAATCAAGGCCCAGACTCGCTCCATAATCCTCGTTCTCCAAAAAATGGACATCAATCGTACTGTTTTTGACTTCGAAAGACTCTGTAGCTTTTACGGATTCCTGTTTGTTGATATTTCTCTGGGCAATCTCAAATACCTCATCCACGCTCTTATCCCAGAGCTTAAAGACATCTTTTTGAACCGGGGTAAAGGCAGAAGGCAAATCCAACATCAAGAGTGATAGGGTCCCTTCCAAATGAGTCTTGACAATCATATTTCCAGCTCCTCCATTTTGATTAATGAAGCTTTCCGGATAAATCCTGATGCTGAGATAATCAGCCACGGTTTCGAATTTGCTTACATCCAGTTGTTTCTGGCTTTCCACAGATTGATACATGCTTTCAAAGTGATCCTTTATCAAGCTAGGCCAATTCTCTTTTTTTTCTTCCGCACACCTCAATATCAGGTTGTGCAAATTAAGGATGGCAAAATCCTGCCCTTCTTCCAATTCTACAGCTCCCTCTTTTACAGAAGCAATCTCATAGTATTTGGAAATAGCTTTGACCGATTCCCTGACCAGAAACTTATAGTCTTTCTTTGAAATCTCATTTTCATAGCCTTCGGGAAAGGAGTAATCAATCTTTTGGGCAGAAAGACTTAGGGAAGATATGAGTAGGAGAATAGCGATGAGTGTTTTCATGATTTACATATTTTCCTCAAAAGTAAAATCTTGACAAAGGCCAAGCAAAGCATTCTTAGGAAAAAGCCATCTCACGATTATACTTCTTGCGATATTCCAAGGGAGAAAGGCCTGTATATTTTTTAAAGATTTTCCGGAAAGCCTTTTCATCATTATACCCGACACTATACATCACCTGATTGATGTGCATGGCTGTAGATTCAAAACTCTTTTTCGCCACTTCGACTTTCACCCTTTGCATGTATTCCAAAGGGGTATTGAGGGTGGCTTTTTTAAAACGGCGAATAAAGGTCCTGCCGCTGATGGCAAATTTTTCAGCAAGCGCTTCAATGCTCAATTTGGACTCATAGTTTTTCTCCATGTATTCCTGTACCTCCTTGATAACTTCATCTCCATGTTCTTTTTGCCCATTGAATATGACAAATTGGTTTTGGTTGATGCGATCAAATTCAATCTCCCCCATTTTGGAACACCAGATAGCTGTTTCCCTTCCATAATATTTTTCAATCAGGTAAAGGATCATATTGAGGAAAGAATAGGCTCCACCACTCGAATAGATGCCTTTGTCCTCACTAATGATTTTTTCCGGCAAAAGCTCAATTTTGGGATACTTTCTTTGGAATTGCTGGTGAACAACCCAATGAGTAGCGCAGGATTTCCCATTTAGCAAACCTGTTTCCGCCAGAATAAAAGCGCTCCTGCATAAACTCACTACTTCCGCATCATTTTTTACCCTTTGATCTCTAATCCAGTTTATCAAATCTCCGTTCTTCTCCAGGGCCCCCTCAATATCTCCCGTAATGGAGGTGATAACGATCAAATCGGTTTGATCGATTTCTTCTAACGTAGCGGTTGGCTGTACTTGAAAATACCTGTGGCAGGAAATAGGCTCCATCTTTTCCGCTACCAGGTCTATATGAAAGTAATTCTCCTCGTACTTCCCGATTCGCTTTGCATAGCTATTGGCCATATGGAAGAGATTCAGGCTTCCCACGATAGTATCGAGTATCAGGGTTCCTTCGGGTATAAGTATGCTCAAATGCCTCATTTCATTTTTTTTGCAAGTTAATTTCAATCATTGGCAAAACCAACCCCTAAAAATGTCATTAATGACACCTACCAACTGTATAAATAGGCCATACCTTTGTGTCATACCGAAATCAAAAAACTCAATCATAATGGAAAATCAATCAATCACCGTAGTTTACAAATGGACCGCAAAAGCTGGCAAATCAGAAGAGTTGAAAACTATTTACCAGGATGTAGCAAAACAAATGCAGGAAACTGAGCCTCATGCCCTTCAGGTTGACTGCTATTTTGATGATAGCTCCAATACCCTGATCGTTTACGATCTCTTCAAAGATGGAGCAGCTTTAGGACAACACCTGGGAACCACAGCTGCTGGACATTTCCCTCAATTACTCGAGATAGCCATCCCCGGCCCCTTTCTGTTCTGTGGAGAAGTACCTGAAGAATTGAAACAAGCGGCATTGGGCATGGGACTAGACGCTACTTTTGCTCCCCGCGCTTTTGGATTTAGTAGAGCAATTCTGAGCTAAAGCAAGTTGAATAACCGGAGGAAATCTCAGCGTCTAGCTAAAGGGAGAGCCCTAAAAAACGACTGGCCTGTCAATGAATTGACAGGCCAGTTTAAATATCATCCGTAAATGCTAGTCTCGTACCAAAGATACATTGACTGCATTTAATCCTTTTCTTCCTTCCTCCGTGTCGTAGGTCACTTTGTCGCCTTCTGTGATGGAAATTCCGGCTAAACCGTTTTTGTGAACAAAAATATCTCTTCCTCCATCATCAGGCTTAATAAATCCGAATCCTTTTTCTTCATTAAAAAACTTAACTGTACCGCTATTCATTATATAATGTTAAGGTAAACTAGAAGATATAAGAACATATATCCTCATCAGGCTGATAATATACAATATTATCAATTCCTGTCGCTTAACCTTTTATGTTTTCCATAGCTAAAGTGGAATCTTTGTTCCTAGAATCGAAGAAATTTAGCTTTGATTGCCCGATAATACGGCTTACTCCCGAAAATCAATAAACATACAGGGACTGTATAGGCCTGTATATGTTTATAACAGGAAAGCAATACGAATAAGGATTCGGAATCAGCTGGCTATAGTTTTTCATTTGATTCACTCATTTGGCAAGAATTGAGTGGAGAGGAGTTTATAGATTTGCCCCCTTTTTTTATCAATCTTCAGGGTCTCAAGTCAACATCAAATTCAGTTGATGAAAAAACGATAATAATCCAATTTAGGTGCTGCAGACATCCCTAATTGTTGTCTCAGCGCAAGAAGCTGTCCCCTGTGATAGGTACTATGATTTACTGTATGAGTGAGAATTGTTGCTGTAGAATAGGTTTCCAAAAACGGAGACCTCTTGAGATGTATGATTTTCCCCATCCCTTCAGGAGCTTGCTGTGATAGCCATTTCACCATTTGGTCATCAATCTCAAGTAATTCTTCGAAAACCGCTTCTGTACTCATTTCTTCCTGGTATTCTTTCTTTTCCTCCAGCAGAATAGAAAAATAATACTTCTCAGCTTCCATAATATGCTGGGTAAGCTTATTGATCGAGGGAAAACTGGATGCCACCTTTTTCTCATAGATCTCAGGCTTTTGTTGCCGAAGCCATTCAATCATCTGGTGATTAGCCCACTGATTGTACGCCAGTTTCTCTTTAACTAAATCCAATGCTGTCATAATTATAAAATATATTCACTTGTTTTTTGCAAGTATCTAAATTTACTTGTTATTTACAAGTGAGTATTTAGAAAAAATATGCCTGATAAAAATTTGGAGGGCAGTTAATTGTTAATCCTTTAATCCTAAAACAATGAATCTTAGAGCTAAAAAAGTCTTAATAACTGGTGGTTCAATTGGTATTGGTCTTGAACTAGCCAGAAAACTGATAGCGGAGGGTGCGCAAGTGCTCGTTTGTGCCCGAAATCTAGCTGCGCTCCAAATGGCAAAAGATGAAACTCCACAACTCAAAATTGCCCAATGCGACGTAAGCGTAAGAGCGGATGTCGAAAAATTGCTCCAAAAGAGTCGGGAATTTCTGGGAGGAGTGGATATGTTGATCAATAATGCAGCCGTCTTTCGCAGGTTCAATATCCTGGAAGACTATCCATTGGAAAAGCAATTGGAAGAAATTGATATAAACCTCAAGGGGCCAGTACTTGTCACTAATATTTTTCTAAAAGAACTCCTCAAAAGTAAAGAGCCTGTTATTGTCAACCTTACTTCCGGTCTGGGCTTTGTTCCGATGACCGCGGCCATGATTTATTCTGCCTCTAAAGCAGCTATCAATTCATGGACAGAATCTCTGCGACATCAATTGAAAGAAAGCAATGCAAAAGTCGTACTACTAAGTCCTCCGGTAGTTGATACGCGCATGAATGTCAATAACCCGGGTTCAGAAGGCATGAAGAAAATCAGTCCGGAAAAATTTGCGGAGCTGACCATCAAGGGACTCAAAAAGAATAAAAATGAGATTCTGGTAAGTCCGATAAATAGCTTAAAAATCATTAGCCGACTGGCTCCTAAATTGGCATTTCGTACCCTTAACAAGGAGTAAAAGAGGAAAGGATGTGGGGCAATCCTGAGGAAGAATAAATATATTTACCCTTATGAGAAAAATAGAGAAGAGGTCTGATTGCCCAATAAGCTATTTCCTGGATTTGCTGGGGGATAAGTGGACCTTGTTGATATTGCGGGATATTGCTCTGGCGGATAAGCACTTTTATAAAGACTTTCTGCATGCCGGAGAAGGGATAGCAACAAATGTCTTATCTGACAGACTAAAAATGCTGGAGACTTATGGGATTATCAAAAGTTCTCCTTATGAGCATAATAAAACCATGAAGTATTATTCTCTGGAAGAAAAAGGCAAGGACCTTATCCCCCTCATTATTGAATTCTGGGTTTGGGGAGCCAAGCATGATCCAAATTCAAGTGTAAGTGAAAAGGAAGTCAATCAACGTTTGGCCCGAAGAAGTGAAATTATTGAGGATTATAAAGCCAAGACTTGATGAATTTTCCCGATCAGCTTCGATAATAAGCTCCCATCCACTCTATAGTTCGCAATACTTTTGTGATAATTAAGGAAAGGTCAGATAAAAGACGGAAATGTAAATAGACAAAAAGATAGAATAATAAACTGGCTTTCAATATAATACATAAATCCGAGGGGGTATTTCCTCTCGGATTTTACTTGTTAAAATTTTCTAAAGACAGATTTCAATTGGAATAAAAAGATGACATCCATGTGAATCCTTTGTGATAATTGAAGGCTAATCTTGTAATGTGAATTAATCAACAGAACGCAATACACTTTTAGCATGTTCAAACGACCACATATCTTGATGCAAGTAAGGCAAAGGAACTTGAAAAATCTGTCAGGTAAGAAACAGACAAGCGAAAGAGCTAAAGATAGTTTCCCTGAATCTCCCATAGGTTACCTCTTACAAGAGATTATGTGCTTGCGAACTAAAAGATTGCAATTCCACACCTACAAACAGATCCAAAAAATTCATACCACCTCTACGTGTCAGGCATAGATTTTTGCCGCCTTAAACCATTAAATCAAAACAAAATGAACTCTCAACATCAAATATGGTATTCAGACAAGTTGAATCTTCAGGAGTGCTTTTGCGCCTATTTAAATTCAGAAGCAGGACAAAAACTTAGTACCAGAAAAAGTTTTGGGAAGCGCGACTTCATTTATTTCAACAATGATAATGCAGACAAACTATATTTCATCCAGAAAGGAGCAGTAAAGATCATAGGATATACAGATGAGGGACAGGAAGTGATCAAAGCTCTATTGCATAAAGGAGAAATCTTTGGGGAATCAGCTGTATATGGCCCAGGAAAAAGAGTTGACTATGCCCAGGCTGCCGAAGACTGCGAAATTTGTGTAATCTCCACGGATCAAGTCATGGAAATGATGAGAGATAGTGAAGGATTCGGAAAATACATTCATCAGTTACTGGGATGGCGGGTGATGTATAGCCAGAAAAGAATGGAGTCTCTTTTATTCAAAGATGCTCGTGCGCGCATTGCTGAGTTTGTCATCGAACAAGCCAGCAAAAGTGGTAGAACTACCCTTGACGGTGCAGTAGTTTTAAAGAACTACCTGACGCATCAGGAGATTGCCAGCTTTACTGGAACTTCCCGCCAAACTGTAACAACTGTTCTTAACAAATTTCGCGAAGCTCGTATTCTTGACTTCAACCGCCGCAGGACTACCATCCGAAATATCAATGATCTACATTCAGAAGTCTATTCCGGTGGTGGGAAGGCCATGAGAAGGAGGAATATGGCATAAGGAAGTACTAGAGTGCTCTCGTGTTGTAGTGTTGTAGTGTTGTAGGTATTTTTCAACTCCCGCACCATAACACTAAAACACTTTAATACCCCCAAAAGGATTTTTAGCAAAGCTTTTCTACGGATAATGGGTAAAAACGTGGCTTTGCTAAAGTCCTTTTTCTATTTCTGACATCTCATGATGCAACTACCCAGTTGAGTTGGCCCTGCAGAGCTCTTCGGGAAAAGGGGCAGCGAGTGTGGCTGGCTTCGGGCTCTACGATTTTGGCTCCACCTTTTCTAAAAAGCTGGAAAAGCCCTCAAATACCCCAACAGAAAACTCCTTTTCCCAAATCCCAAGATTGATATTTACTATTCAGTGAATATATTGCAAAAAAGGAATCAGCATGAATCTCAGCAGTCAAAGAACCATTGCCTGGGCCTGCACAGCAAGCCTCATATTTTGCATCGCCTATTTGATGGTCGGATATATGCTGAAGATTGAGCACACGCTTTATGGGGTTTTTGCCAATCTTTTGGGAGGACTCTTTCTTTTACTGGCACCTGCTTCTTTGCTTTTATCTTTTCTCTTATTTCGGGCAGAAAAGTTTAAGGTCCCTTCCAGTGGATTTTTCCTCGTAGGCCTGAATATTCTCCTGCTAAGTCTCCTCTTTCTTGATCCTTTATCCCTGGCCTTATGAGAATGTACTTCCTACTATTTCTTTATCTCCTACCGTTCATTTCTTTTGCCCAGACAAGCGAAGAGGAAAAAATATTGACTATTGTAGACCAGTTTTTCTCAAGCATGGAGGATAAAGATGTGGAACTGGCGAAAAGTCTACTGCATACAGAGGGGCATTCCTTCCGTATGATCAGTCCTTCTCAGGAAAGTGATCCTGAAGCCAGAAGCTTCGCCACTTATCTTGCTAGTTTGGGAGAGGCCAAGGCTAAGTGGAGGGAAGAAGCCATCGAGCCAAAAGTTTTTATTGATCACAATCTGGCCATGGTTTGGACCCGCTATAAGTTTTACATAGACGATACATTCAGCCATTGTGGGACTGACGCATTTACCCTGACAAAGAGTAAGGAGGGATGGAAGATTGTCAACCTTTCTTATACCGTACAGAAGGAAGGCTGCGAATAAGTTTTATTTCTTTCTCAGATTCTTAAAGTGTAAAGCTATCATAGCCTCAAATTCCTCAAACTTCCCATCAAGAAGCCGTAGGCTGCTTTCCTTGTCTTCTTCGCTCATAAAAGAGAGGTGAATACTATTGTACACAAAACCCTTAATCTCCTGGTAGTTGAAATCGTAGCGACTCCCAAGCTTGGTGTATTCACTACTTAGGTTATTTCTCGATACGCCGGGATCATCCGTTGAAATGATGATAGGCACCCCGAACTCATGATATAAGTTGATTGGGTGCTCGGGTCCCGATACTCCCAGGATGAATTCATTGCTCGTAAGATTCACTTCTACCGGAATCTTATTTGCTGCCATATACCTCAGGCTTTTCACTGCTTCCGATTCGAAAGGCATATCGATCCCATGCCCAATTCGGTGAGCGCCTGCAACAAATAATGCATCATGAATATGATAGCCCAGATCTTCAGGTTTCACCATTCCCAATGCTAATTCTCCGGCATGCAGACTCATATTCACTTCAGGAAATTTGCGGGAGATATAACGGAACATCTGCATATGCAGCCAATAATCTCGCATAGACACTCGACCATGTTCCGGAGCAACAATATTCACCCCAACAATCAGAGGATCCTCATTAGCGGACATAAAAGAAGCATACAGACTGCTAAATATATCGGAGGGATTTCTAAAACGAGTGATATAGGATTGATAGCGTAAGGAGAAATCTTCCTGATCCAGACCTTCATGATAATCTTGCAAAGTCTTGATATAAGTAGCTACGGTCTTATTTAGTTCCTCCCCCTGCATCTTAGCATCAATTTCACCCAATAAGCTAAACAAGCCAGAAGTGTCTCTCTGATCCTGAGCGTGCCAAAGTCTCTCGTCATATTCCCCAAAACTAACAGGAATCCTGATCGTCAAAGCCATTGTTTCTATATACTGCACATTTTCTTTAAGGGCTCTCTCTTTGAGCATGTGGAGACCTTCTTTATAATCCCTAAACTCCCGATTCCCGAAGTAGCTGAAGGAATTGAAAAAGTGTTGATCAGGAGGTAATTGATAGGCGAAAGTATGTTCATAGTCCTGTATCGACCAGCGCTCAATTACTTTTTCGCTCATATCTGAGTCTCCAAGCAATTGCTCGACCGAAATACAGGGCATACAATTTTCTTTGGAGGCTTTGAGGCTCTCCGTATTGATATAATAGCCTTTTTCCTCCATCCACTCGAGATAAGACTCCACATATAAAGCGCCTCCGAAGTGATGATGCACATCTCCCCCTTTGGGCATTTGGCTGAAAAAAAACTGAAGTTTTGCCAAATCGCCTTCCGATTTGATCTTATTATAGTAGCTGGCAGTCAAGGATGTATTTTGGGCGAAAAGGCTGCTTCCCAATAGAAGGGTAAAGGCTAGAATATGAATTTTCATGTAGTGATTTTTATGGAAATTTACGACCTCAATCGTTTAAAAAACAAGGTATAATCCATCCTCGTCCTTTATTTCTCTCAGAATTGATTAATTTTGTCCTATGCGTGCGATCAGGATTATCTGCTTATTACTCTCATTTACTACTTTTTCCCTACTCTCTCTAGCTCAAACCCCTGAAATAGAGGGCTTTCGACAAAATATATCTACGGTAAACACCCCAGCCGACAGTTTGGATCATAGCTTGACACTGGCTCAAAAACTACGGCCTTTCTCGACAGATTCTGTTCGAAAATATTCAGAAATCGCTCTTTCTCTGGCTGAGAAATCAAAGGATACGCTCGCTCAGGCCAAGGCGTATCGGCAGCTCTCCTGGTCGAGAGGACTCATGGTTCAGAATATTGCCCAATTGATTCAGGATGGCACACAAGCACTAGAATTGGCAAAAGTAGCAGGTGATTCAGTAGAAATTCATATGGTGGGTCTGGCCCTATCTCGTGGCTTTCTGGCAATACAAAAAATGCAGGAAGCAGAAGGCTTTGTAAAAGGAGCCCTGGATTATGCCAAAAAAAATAATTTGGGCAAGCTGATCAATCATTCCTACAATTCTTTCGCCTACCTCTCTATTCTCTCTGACCTCAACAAAAGTCTGGAATATAGAAACCTGGCCATCGAACAAAGCATAAAAAATGGAGATCAGCATGATCTTGCATTCAACTATACCCAGAAAGCCTATATCCTAAAATTTCAAAAATCGGATTCTGTCGCCCACTATCTGCAACTGGCCCGTGAAATATATAAGCAAAATCCTGCTCCCGTATATGAAGGAATCCTGCTTTACAATCTGGCAGAATATTATGGAGATCTAGGCTACGGGGATTCTCTGATTTATTATGGATTAAAGGCAAATGAGCTTTCCAAACAAACCAATTATGTGCAGGTATCTCGTGTATCCAAGGCTTTGCTATTTGCCTACTATTTCAACAGAGGTGAATATGAAGCGGCTGAACCTTTTGCACGAGGTGCCCTGGAAATCGAAAAATCCAAACCTTCTATCAACTATGTATCTGCTTTTGTGGATATGGCTCGCATACAGGCTAGCCTGGGACGTAAAGACTCCGCAAGGATTTACTTTAAAGCTGCAGAGAATGCACTGAAGGTAATTCCTTCTCCCAGATTTGAAGTTTTGGTTCGCTCCTATTATGGAGAATTTTTGACTCATCAAGGTGAGTATAATGCGGCACTAAAAGAGTTGAAGAAAGCTGAAAAAGTTGCAAGTACTATGGAAGAGTCGGCTGTAGAGGACTTCCTCTTATTAAAACTGGCCGATGCACACCGAAGAAATGGACAATATCTGGATGCAAAAAATTATTTCCGAGATGCCATTGAATTGGGAAACACCTCAAATGAAGCTGATTTATTACGAGATGGATATGAGGGATTGAAAGCCTGCGATTCGGCCTTGGGTAATTGGGCAGCTGCATTCCAAAATCAGCAGAACTACAAGATTTGGGCTGATTCATTTCAACGCAGAAGCTATAATAAGCAAACAGCAGAAATGCAGACTCGTTTTGAGACCGTTCAGAAGGAGGCTCAAATCACCCAATTGGAACAAGAGCAGGAAATCCAAAATTTGGAGCTACAGCAAACCGAGACAGAAAGAAATTCTCTCATAGGCATAGTTGCTTTACTGTTGATTGCCGGAGGGATCGTTTTCACCCTACTCATGCAATTGAGAACTCGAAATACTGAGATCAAAGCTCAAAGGGAAAAATTGAGTGTATTGAATGAAAGTAAGGATCGGCTGTTTGCCATGATTGCTCATGATTTGCGTGGACCAATTACCGGTTTCCAAAGTGTGGGAAAAATATTTGATCATTATGTCCAAAAGGAGGATTTCTCCAAATTGGGAGCCATTAGTCAACGCATCAACCAACAATCAAATCAGCTCAAACAACTACTCGACAACCTCCTGAATTGGTCCTTGCAGCAACTGGGTGTGTATGAAGCCCAGGCCAGTGATATCAAATTACAGGGATTAGGGAAAGAAATTCTTGACAGATATGAAGCACATGCACAGGCGAAAGGAAACGAATTGGTCCTTAGCATACCAGAGGAGCTCAAATGGAAGGGAGATAAGAATGGTTTGAGTGTGGTTCTAAATAACCTCGTTGGGAATGCTATCAAGTTTACAGAAAAAGGAAAGATAGAATTAAGCGCTAGTCAGCAAGATCGCTATATGGAGATTAGCCTTGAGGATACAGGTAAAGGCATGAGTCCGGAGCAAGTCCAGCAGCTCCTTACTGAATCCAAACTGAGTTCGGAAAGAGGTACAGCTGGTGAAAAAGGAACGGGCCTCGGTTTTCAGATTATTCATCAATTGCTGGATCACTGGAAAGGCGAACTTAAAATCGAGAGTGAAGCAGGCAAAGGTTCTCGCTTTAGTATACATTTGCCGATTGCCCCTGATTTTGCGAAATTGTCAACATGAGTAGGGAATCTGTCCGCGTTTTTGCCCTGGAAGATGATTTCTTTCACCAGGAAAACCTGAGGATAACCCTTGAAGATCTGGGATATGATCTGGTGGGTTTGGAGGATAAAGCCGAAGGAATGCTGCCGGTTGTCAAGGAAAAGAAACCTGACATCGTGTTGTTGGATATTCATTTATCCGGTGAAGAATCAGGCATTGACCTTGGCCACAAAATCAACCAAAACCTGCCAACCCCTATTATTTACATCACTTCTTTTTCCGATACTCAAACCTTCAAAAAAGCGAGTCTAACCCATCCTTATGCTTATCTGACCAAACCGGTAGAGAAACTGGCTTTGCAAAGCAGTATTGAATTGGCATTACAAAGTACGGATGAGGAAGCCAAAGAAAGCCAGCAATGGGAATCAGATATTCTTTTTAGAAATTTCTTCTTTGTAAAAATCGGCCCCAAGCTGGTCAAGATTCATCCAGAAGAAGTCCTTTATATTGAAGTGGATGGTAATCGCTACTGCAAAATCGTGACCCTGGAGCGGCAGGCCCACATCCGCGGTACCTTGCCCGAAATCCAAAGAAAGCTCAATCCTTCTCCATATATCCGGGTACACAAATCCTTCCTCATCAATCCCCTCCACCTGGAGTCCATTCACCAACTCAATCAGACCCTGCAAATCGGGTCGCATGAGATACCCCTGGGAAAAACCTATAAGGAATCCTTTTACGATAGGCTGAATAGGCTGTAAGAACACGTATTGGGGTGTTGGAGTGTTGGTGTTGGAATTTCACTTAGTCTATACACGCCCGTACGCCAACACACCAGCACGTTTTTTCCCTCTCTTCCTTCCCTGACACCATTGACCTATTTCCCTGACAAAAACCTTCCCTTTCCTGACAAATGTCAGTTTAGAGCGATTATAGGCTACATCTTTATCATGTAAAACAATCTATAATCCTTTAATCGACATGAAATACAACAGCAAACTATTAGTTATTCTATCAATCCTCAGCATGTTTTTCTTCTCATGTGAGGAAATTCCTATTAACCCAGGTGGTGGCGAAGGTTGCGAAGAGATCCATGGAAACTGGGTACGAGTAAGAAGTAATAATCCAGCCAATGACGGCATGGAGCTTATTGCTACAGGGACTGAAGGTACAGTCATCGTGGCACGCGGCAGTTTTGACATTGGCGCTATCAAATGGAAAGATATTAGCGGAAGCGGAACCAATTTCACACACCAGGAATTGGGAAGTGATGGCCTTTACTACGATGCAAGTATGGAGCTCGTAAGCGACACCATTAATATTAGCGTGAATTCCAGTGGATCCGGGAATATCCAGAAGTGGGTGCGTAAGGAATCCTATACAGATCCGGGCCCCTCAGGAAGCTCCCTTACACTTGATTGTAGCATTACAGAGCCTATGACTCTTAGAAATGGTTCATCAGCAGTTGATTATGTAGTTCCTACAAACTGTGTGGTAGATGTAACCGCCGCTCTAACAATAGAGCCGGGTACCGTCATTCAAATGGGAGAAAACTCTGGGTTTGGAGTATATGATAATGGAAGTTTCAATCTTTTGGGTACGGCTTCTGAGCCCATTATCATCAAAGGAAGTACGGCTAACAGAGGTTGGTGGAGAGGCATTCATATAGAAACAGACTTCTCAAGCAATCAGATGGAATATGTACAAATCTCGGATGCAGGAGCAAATTATGTTTACTGCTGTAATACTGTTGCAAGTGTATTCCTTAAAGGTGCCAGCATCAGCATGAAAAATACCCGAATCACAAATGGAGATGGAATCGGCCTATATACGACCAATGAAGCCGAGCTCCGCGAATTTGAAAGTAACACCATCTCTAACCACAATGAATTCCCGCTGTCTATGACTATCATAGAGGCTCAACAACTTGACGGAACAGCTTCCGACTTTTCGGGTAATGACAAAGACTTCGCATTCTTAAGAAAGGCCTCTGTTAATGAAGATAGTCGTCTGAAAAAACTCAATATTCCTTATGAAATGGAAACCGGAGTTACAGATGTAACTGAGAATCTTACCCTGGAAGCTGGAGTAGAAATCTACATGAATGAAAATAGCGGAATCGGAGTATTCGATAATGGATCACTGACCATTGATGGCACCAATGATGACCCCGTGATATTGAAAGGAAAATCAAACGTCAGAGGCTTTTGGAGAGGAATTCACATCGAGACCAACACCCTGGGCAACAATATTAACTACCTGAATATGTCAAATGCAGGAAGCAACTATGTTTACTGCTGTAACACCATCGCAAGTATCTTCCTGAAAGATGGACAGACAACGATCAAAAATAGTAGCATCACTGATGGAGCAGGATATGGGATTGCAACTAAAAAGAACTTCTCCTTTAGGGAATATGAAAATAACAGCATCAGTACGCATGACCTTGAACCCCTATATCTAACCATAGATCAGGCAGGAGAACTTGACGGAACGGGTTCAAGCTACACAGGAAATGATGAAGATTACATTCTACTTTATCGAGCAGGAACCACTGCTAGTGTTGATCTCCTCAAAACTGATGTTCCTTACTCAGTAGAAACTAATGTTGTGATTGACATCACCAAACCGCTTAGTCTGGCAGCAGGGGTTGACATCGCTTTTGGAAGTAGTGCAGGTCTGGGAATCTACGATGAAGGAGTACTAAACGCGGAAGGTAGTGTAACAGAGTATATTAAATTCCGGGGGCGAACTGATCAAAAAGGATACTGGCGAGGAATTCATTCTGAGACAAACAGCAATAGTAATATCCTGGACTATGTAGAAATCAGAAACGCCGGAATAAACTATGTCTACTGCTGCAATGGACCTGCAGGCCTCCTTGTCAAGGGTGGACAAATGACAGTTTCCAACTCATTCATAGCAGATAATGACGGATGTGGTATCAGAATTAGCTCTGGAGGGACCTTGACCGAGACCAATAATACCTTCTCCAACAACACAGATGGACATATTTGTAACTAATCATCAAACACACATAAACATATATAAGTCATGAAAAATCAACTGATTATAGTCCTTACAGCACTGATTTTAGCAGTCATAGGAACGCCCCAAACAACACAGGCCCAGAGTTTTGAAAAAGGATTGCTGAGTATCAGCCCTGGCCTTAACCTCGGAAACGTAGGCTTCTACGGATCTGGAACAGGGATACCCCTGGTAGCTTCTGCTGAGTTTGGCATCCTTGAGTACGTGGGAGTAGGCCCTTATGCAGGCTTTGTAAACTACAGCTTCGGCAGTGGAGCCAACAAGTACAGATACACCTTCATTTCTGTAGGTGTGAGAGGTGACTTTCATTACAACGCCCTCCTGGAAGAGATTCTGGAAATGGACCTCAGCTCAGAAAAACTCGACCTCTACATAGGTATTTTACTAGGATATCAAACCACTTCCTACTCTGGACCAGATGGAGATATCTACAGAGGCCTTTACAACAATCGCGGGACCTCAGGAGTAACGGTCGGAGGAAGATATTACTTCAACCAAAATCTGGCAGTTTTCGCAGAGGCAGGACGCTCTCTATATGGAAATCTCAATGTAGGAGTAACTCTGAGACTAAAGTAGCAAGAAGAACACAAGAATTTTTTAATAGCGAGGCGCTAATTATGCAAAGCCCAAGGGATATCCCAAGGGCTTTGCTCTTTTTAGTTGCCCCACTGCAATTTCATATTACGCAAGTCAATTTTGACACTCATCGGACCATAGCCCATATCGATTTGGGTTTCCCCTTTTAAGCGGGTGGTGAATTGATCGCCCTGAAGCAGTTGAAAGATCCCATCCGAAGCCTCATTCATGTTCCAGTTGAGTCTCAGCTTTACCCACAACTCTTTTTCCTCCCCTGCAGCTATCGTTCGATCTCTCCCTTGCGCTCCCATTTCAAAACTGATGGGGGTAAAGGCATTAAATTCGGCATCAGCAAAAAAGAGGGGCGCTTCTATGGGAAATTCATTCGTATTTTTGAATACAAAAGGAATGCTCACTTCCATGCCTGTTACCCTCGGACCCGGAAATTCAATTTGATCTGGCATAGTATCCAAATCGCCCCAACTTTCCACAAAATTCTCCCAATGAGACTGAATGGGAGAATTGGGATCCACATAAGTCAATACCAGATGATTGAGCATGGGCACATCTTCCTCTGGTTCCAGCTTGTTGATAAAATCATTCCATTTCCGATTTGCCTCAACGCCAAAGAAAGGGGTAAGGATAGTCGTCATTAAATATGAGGCAACATTTACCCTCCCAATCCCAAAGACATCTATGCTATCCTTCATCATCGACACAAAGGGATCGCTCAGCACATTGCTATTGTTCACCTCAATCAGGCTGTTAACCATAGGACTCAAACCATCTTTCAGCAATTTGAGATCAACCGTTTCCATCTGACCAATAAATTCGACCTTCATGGGATTGGTTGAGGGTTTTATTTGAGGTAAAGTAGGCAGGCGAAAGTTCATCCCGTGGGAGAGTTCCAGGGTTCTGCTTCCCAGTTTTTTATCCAGATAATTTTTCGCCAGCTCACTCCCCTTGCTTTCATCTGGCAAGGGAATATCAAAGGAATTGGCCAGTGAGCCTACATATTCCACCAAATTCACTGTAAAAGAGGAATAAAACTCCAGGCGATTATCTTTCCCCAACACCTGATATCGTTTCAGCTTACCTTGAGGATTCAAGTCAAAAGTAGCTACATAGGTTATATGGATACTATCTTCTGCAGCTAAAGTAAATCCTTCCTGAGATAGTGGCATACCTGGCAGGTCTTTCCCATTTAACTTAAAGCTAAAGCTATGTTGAGGAATGGGAAGGCTCTTTTTATAGGGATTTTTATAGGCGAAAGTCAGGCCCAGTTTCAAGTCTGTTTCTTCCAAACTCAACTTTGGAGGAAATTGCTGGACTTTTACGCCTTGAAAGCTGGCAGTAGGTACTACGTCCTGGATATTCAATACCGAACGGCAGGATGTATTTATCAGACATAGTATGCAGGCAAGGATCAGGAGAATATTACGGTAAGCCAAGATCACGCAGGTTATAGGTTAAAATTGTGTGTTTTTTACTCTAAAGTGCTTTTTCAGACACAAAAGGTTACCAATGAAAACAATAGATGATTTAAGCACATCTCTTATGCATATCTTGCCATAGATATGAACACATTCCGAATCATAGCTGGCTACTTGTTCTTATTTGCTACCTTACCCTCCTGTCAAATGGAAGATCATAGGCCTGAAAGCATCACAAAAGAACTCCTCCAGCGACGTCTGGATATCCTCGTTCAGAAAAGCCTTGAAACCTATGAGCAGTACCCACCCATACGCGAGAAAATTTATAGATCGCGGACAGGATTCTGGACCTTGAGATTTGCCGATGAGGCGGACTGGTGTAGCGGATTTTATCCTGGCATTCTCTGGCAGTTGTATGGATACTCGAGTAAAGAGCCATTAATGATTGGAGCCAAAGCTTATACTTCCTTTCTCCAAAAGCAAGCCCTTAATACAGACAGTCATGATATCGGTTTCAAAATAAACTCCAGCTACGGTCAGGCCTGGAAAATCAGCAAAGAGCAAGAATACAGGTCAACGTTAATACAGGCAGCGAGAAGTCTTAGCAAAAGATTTGATACCCGCATACAAGCCATAAAAAGCTGGGACTATAATCCTGGGCATTATCAGTATCCACTTATCATCGACAACCTTATGAACCTCGAATTGCTCTTCGAAGCCTCTCGTTTGAGCAATGAGTCCGGTTTTTACCACATAGCAAACAGCCACCTAAAAACCAGCCTCCAACATCATTTTCGAAAAAATTTCAGCAGTTACCATCTTATCAATTTGGACAGTTTGAATGGAGAGGTACTGGGGAAAGAAACGAATCAGGGATTCTCGGATGAATCTTCCTGGGCAAGAGGTCAGGCCTGGGCACTTTATGGGATGACGATGGCGTACAGGTATACACGCGATAGCAGCTATCTTAGACAAGCAGAAGGCATTGCTGACTTTTTCTTTAATCATCCCAATCTGCCCAAAGACTTCATCCCCTACTGGGATTTTGATGCTCCAGATATTCCCAAAGCGCCCAGAGATGTATCTGCAGGAGTAATAGCTGCATCAGCTTTATTTGAATTGGCCACCTATAGCAAGCGACGAAATGAATACCTCGTATGGGGAGATCAGGTATTGCTAAGTTTAGAAGGCAATACATACCAGGCTTCGAGATTACCTTTCTTTTTAGACAAAAGTACAGGTAATATGCCTATTGAAGAAGAGATCGAAGTACCCATTGTCTATGCCGATTATTATTATGTTGAGGCCCTGCTCCGAAGGCTGGATTTTTTCCGTTCAAGCGCAGTATGATACATATCTGTCAGGATTTGTGTCTTAGGTGTTAGGCTAGCATATCGAGACGAAAGAGCCAAACACTCTTCATTTTCTTTGTTACTCTTGTGTCATCATAGGTGAGATCTATGTCAAAGATGATGAGCAGAAATCCCGTGCTTTGTTTCAACAAACAAGCAAGCACAGATAGCTCAATTTTTTAAATAGCTACCAAGCAGTTAAGATGCCGGCCTTCGTTTGTTGTGCCGGCATCTGCCTTTTACCATCAAATTTCACACATTATGAACATCCAGAACAAACTGACACAGGAAATTCACCATTTACTTACACAAAAAGAACTGAATCAGGAGCATTTCCCACTGATTGACCAATTGATCCAACTAGCTACAGATGAACATAAACAAGGGAATTTGAAAAAAGAGGATCTCCCTGAAATCTGCCAGGCCTTTGGAGAAGAGTTTTTACAGGAAACCATTAACGGTCATGCCTTACGTAGACCTTATGGTTATGCAGGAGATTTCCTCATCATTGACAAAATCTACACCTTCCACAAAAGCGAGAATAAGCAATTTCGGGTATGGGATGAGTACTTTCATCAGACCGCTAGTGCCAAAGCCGTTCGAAACCGAAAGACCTATTTCAAAAGATTGCTGAAAAGAAAATTGGAAGCGGGAAAATCCCTCAAATTGCTGAACATTGCAAGTGGTCCAGCAAGAGATCTTTTCGAACTCTATCAAAGTCTCGAAAACAAAGAGCTCCTCACAACTACTTGCGTGGAAATGGATCCTCATGCGATTGAATATGCCCGAACCCTGAACCATAGCCACCTCGATCAAATCGAATTTATTCGCAAGAATATATTCAAATTTGAAAGCTCCGATAAATATGACCTGATCTGGTCGGCAGGCTTATTTGATTATTTTGATGATCAGAATTTCCTCAAAATCCTCAGTAAACTAAAGGGGCTCTTACTTCCCGGAGGTGAGATAGTAATCGGCAACTTTAATGAAGAGCATAATCCCACACGAGACTATATGGAGATTTTTGGAAACTGGTTTTTACATCATCGGACGGACCTCAAACTTTATGAACTGGCAAGAACTGTTGGCTTTCTCCCAAATGAGATTGAGGTGGGAGAAGAAGAAGAAAGGGTAAATCTCTTTTTACATATGAAAGAGCGTCTATGCATAAAAACGGAGGTCAAGGAGTACGCAACGACAAGTCTTGCCTGTATCTCACAAGGATTTGAAAAAGCTCTATTCAAATAAAAATCAGGACATTGTTGAATTCCGGATGACTGCCTAAATCGGCAAGCTCCGGAATTCTGTGTTTTATAAAATTTTAGGCTAAAATATCGTAGATCACATGCCCATGTACATCCGTCAGTCGAATGTCCCGACCACTAAATCTATAGGTCTGCCGAACGTGATCAATTCCTAATAAATGAAGCATCGTGGCATGCATATCATGAATAGAAGTAGGATTTTCAACCACTCGATATCCGTAATCATCCGTTTTTCCATAAACCGTTCCTCCTTTGATACCTGCACCTGCCATCCAAATGCTAAAAGCTGAGGGATTGTGATCCCGGCCACCACCAGTCCCTTGAGAATAAGGGGTTCGTCCAAATTCTCCCGCAAATACAATCAGGGTTTCCTCAAACAATCCACGCACCTTCAAATCTTTAATAAGGCCCGCTATGGGTTGATCAACGGCATGTGCATTTCGGCTATGGCCATCTTTTAGATTATTATGCTGATCCCAACGATCTGCATAGACATTGGGACAGGTGAGTTCAATAAATCGAACACCTCGTTCTACCAGTCTTCGGGCAAGCAAACATTGAGTTCCATAACTCACTGTATTGGGATCATCTGATTCCAGGCCGTATAACTTTTTGGTGGCTTTACTTTCTCCCGAAAGATCAGCCAGCTCCGGAATAGAAGCTTGCATTTTGTAGGCCAGCTCATAATTAGCTATAGTTGACTCTAGCTGATCTGCATGACCCAATTTCCCCAGAAGGCTTTGATCCATTTGATCCATATACTTCAACTTATTGAGCTGAAGCTGTTTGTCGTATTCATGAGGAAGAATATTGGCCAAAGGTTCTTTAGATGCTTTGAGCACAGAAGCCTGATAGGTCGCAGGAAGAAAGCCATTTTTAAAATTGTCCAGACCGCCAGGAGGAGTTAGGCCTCCATCCAGAACCACATAGCCTGGTAGATTTTCGCTTTCGCTCCCTAATCCATAGGTAATCCATGCTCCCATACTCGGACGTCCCTGGATACCAATACCTGTATGCAGAAAGTAGTTCGCATTGGTATGCTCCGGAAATTCAGCAAACATGCTATTGATCATGGCAATATCATCCACACAAGTAGCGATATGGGGAAATAGCTCACTCATCCACATGCCCGATTCTCCCCTTTGTTTGAAGTCCCACTGCGGAGGCATCAGATTGCCGTAATTATTGAATTGCGTGGCATCGACTGTGAATTTATCAAAGGGATTTTCACCGGCTTCTTTGATCAGCCTGGGTTTGTAATCGAGAGCATCCACCTGGGATACTCCTCCATCCATGTACAGGAAAATGATACTTTTGGCTTTGGGAGTGAAATGAGGAGCCTTATCTCCCGGTCCTGACAACGCAGCTGCCTTCGCCATCAAATTTCCCCCAAAAGGTACAGATCCCATCAGCCCCAGTAGCGCCACAGATCCAAAACCATTGCTGATTCGGCTGAGCATTTCTCGCCGACTCATCCGTCTGTTAGTTTTGTGAGTATTTTTCATAGCAAGTGGATAAATTCTTTGAGGTTAAAAATGGTATGGCAGTAATCGGCCCAAAGGCGCGTATCATTTTTCATTTCTTCCAGGCTACATAGATGGTCTTTGGCCTGCATTTCCAGAAAGTTGATCGCATTTTTGATTTCTTTATCTGTGGGCTGTCGACTAAAAGCTCGCGCATAAATGAAAACAATTCGATCTTCCATATTCTCTGGTCCCTGTGTGAGCATATTGAGGGCGAAATTGGAGGCCTGGTCCTGCACAAAGGGATCATTGAGCAAAGTCAGGGATTGGGCAGGAACATTTGTGGTAAGTCTTTTGCCGAAAGTGGAAAAGGGAATAGGTGCATCAAAGACCTGCATCATGGGCGAGAGGAAATTTCTTCGAACAGCCGTGTAGATACTTCTCCTACCCATTCCATCTAGTGGACCAGAAATACGGGGCTTTCCCCTACCCGTCATAAAAGGAGTTAAATGAATGGGAATAGGTTCTCCATAAAGGGTAGAATCCATACAATCTGCTGTAGCCAGCATCCCATCCCTAATTGCCTCTCCTTCCAGCCTCCTGATGGGAAAATGATGCAGATAAATATCTGTGGGATCTTTCTCCTGACTTTCAGGTATAGCAGTAGTTGATCGTTGGAAGGCTTCTGTCAAAAGCATATGCCTGAGCATTCTCTTTATCGACCAGTTTTCCTCTTGCATCTTTATCGCAAGAAAATCCAGCAGTTCTGGATGGCTGGGCAATTTCCCCTGCAATCCAAAATTGTCTACCGTCTCAACAATTCCTCTGCCAAATACATGATGCCAAAGACGATTTACTATGACCCGGGCCGTGAGGGGATTCCCCTCATCCATGACTGCTTCAGCCCATGCAAGACGCCCACTTCCCGTTTGAGGAAAGTCTCCCATATCATTTGGTACAGCACTTAGGAATTGATGAGGAACCTTTTCTTCCGATTGTTGATTAATATTCCCCCGTATAAAGACAGCACTAAAAACTGCATCTCCTTCGGTCATTCCTATAAAATGCGTAGAATCATATAGGGCTGCTTGCAGACTATCTCTCAGTGAAAGTAGCTGATTAAGTTTGGGAGCAGGCCCACTTGAAGTAGTTTTCTTGATGATCGAATTGAGTTGAGCAAAATCTTGCCGGCTCAAATCATCCGCTATCCACTTGGCCAGGATCTTCTTTTCCTCATCCAGCCCAACATTTTCTTTCGCCTTAATTTCAGGGATATTCATTTCAGGCTCACCTCCTGTAAATTGATAGGCATATTCTACCTCGACATAGCTTTCTTTATCCTGGTGATAGACATTGCTACCATGTACATTGTAGTTGCCGGGGGTAAACTGGAAAAAGGCTTTTTTCCCTTTCACCAAATCCAGGTCTATGTAATACGTTTTGAATTCCTCATCATCAAGCGTGATTTCCAGATTTCCGTAGAGAGGATTTCGAATGACCTGAAAGTTATCGACAATCAGGCGGATTTGTCCACCTTTTCCTGACGCTCTTATGGCTATGCTGTCATGTTCGAGGATAAAGGTGGGAGAACGAAGTACCCCATGTACCCCTGTTCCATAAGCACGGCTTGAAGCAAAGCCTTTCTGCATCTCGATCAAGGCACCACTTTGTGGATCAAATACAGGTTCCCCCATTAGGGGCCTTTCCCCAAAAGCAAAACCTGAACTGAACCATCCATCCCAGCTACCTGTACGAAAATCCGCAATCAGTTTATAACCCTCAGCTGTTTTATCTCTTACAGGACGTACGCTTTCATTTTCACCTTCTTCAAAAAAGCGGGCCAATTGAAAAACAGATTCCTCTGACATTTTCTCCAAGGCGATCCCCCAATCTTTTGCCACCTCTACCCGAATCAATTGCTTGACTTCTTTGAGTTTACTAAAAGTTTCGACTTTTTCCTTTCCACTTCTGGCAGGATGAGGTCCCAATCTGGCACTTTCAATCATACCATACATAGCATAATAGTCGGTAGTAGGAATGGGATCAAATTTGTGGTCATGGCAACGGGAACAAGCTACTGTCAGCGCCTGAAAAGTCTTGGACGTTACATCGATCATATTGTCGATCTTATCCGCTTCTTCCTGTTTGGTATCTACCGGGCTGTGTTTGCCTTCACCCAGATAAAAATATCCCGTTCCAAAAATGGATTCATTGTATCCTTCAGCCGGATGATAACGAGGCTCATTCAGCATATCTCCTGCTAAATGTTCTTTCACAAAGAGATCAAAAGGAACATCTGTATTGAAAGCGCGAATCAAGTAATCCCTATACTCCCATGCATGGCTGATTTCGATGTCAAACTCATGCCCCATAGCTTCTCCATAACGTACCAAATCCATCCAATGCCTGGCCCATCTTTCCCCAAAATGAGGAGAAGCCAGGTATTGATCTACTACTTTTGCGAAGGCCAAATCTGAAGAATCTGCAAGAAATGCATCTACGGCCTCTGGAGCAGGAGGTAATCCTGTCAGGATATAGGAAGCACGCCTAATCAGAGAATTCTTACTGGCCTTATCGCTTTTTATCAGTTTTCTTCTTGTAAGTTCTTCCTCAATAAAATGATCGATTTTATGTGATACAGTTGTTTCCCTTAGATTTTTGGGCATATTTGGCAATTCTGGGGGAATAAAGGCCCAGTGAGGTTTCCACTCTGCCCCTTGATCGATCCACTTCTCCAATAAAGCAATCTCGCGTTCGCTCATAATCTTTTTAGCCTCGGGAGGGGGCATCCGCATTTCAGGATTTTCAGATCGGATGCGTTCGATCAAACTTCCCGCATCTGCATCCCCTGGAACTATCGCATAGTTCCCACTTTCCAATAAAGCAGTAGCACCCTCAATGTTATCCAGCCTCAAACCTGCCTCGCGCGAACTGGAGTCTGGTCCGTGGCAGACAAAGCAGTTTTGGGAAAGCAAGGGCCGGATGTGATAATTGAAGTCAACCGTCTTGGGTAGATCAAGCTGAGGTCCTCTACTGGGCCAGAAAGTGATAAGCAGGGATATAAGCAAAAGTAAAAATGCTCCAGTCAGGTATTTCCTATGTGTATTAGTAAGCTTCATATGTCAAATCAATAAAGCCGTTAATTGAAAGAATATGAGGAAAATACTTAGACGATATTGAACTTATCTGGGAGATAAGTTTCAGATTTAAGGGAAAGGGATTTCCACCAATCTCTTTTTTCATGAAATCTAAAATTGGGGAAGACAGCAACTTTATATGCCATCCGCCAGTAGTAGTTAATATTTAGCTTAAGGTAAGCAGAATGCCTGATTTTTCCTCAATCAGGCTTGGTCTATCTCAAGTACTTTTTTCAACTCATTTGAATATTCGGGGATGGGTCCATGAGAAGAGGCAACAAAAGCTCCTAGCTGGTTTGCTACAGAAGCAGCATAAATGGGATCTCTCTTTTTAAAATAGATCGCAAGGAAAGCCGCACTAAAAGAATCTCCTGCTCCCACCGTATCAACTACCTCTACTTTCTTTCCCGGGACTTTGTGGAGTTTGTCCTCGTGGTAAATGAAGCAACCATCTCCTCCAGCTGTAACGATGATGATATTCTGTCCCCTTTCAGCTGAAACCTTTTCACAAAAATCTTCTATCCCCATTTTTTTGGAGAAAGCAAATTCAGAAATGATGGGTACCTCATCATCATTCAGTTTTAGAATGGTACTATATTTCAGGGATTCATTTACAATCTCAGCTGAAAAACAATCTTTCCTCAAATTCACATCGTAAAAGATATGCTCAAAACTTAGGCTTTCCAGAATGCGATACAGGCACTTGCGGGAAGTTTCATTCCTTTGAGCCAGAGACCCAAAGCCAAACATATCGAAGGATTTATTTTGGAGACCTGCTTCGATCAATTCTTCAAAATCCAGATAGTCATAGGCTACCTTAGGATTGATGATATAAGAGGGCTGACCATTATTGAGAAAGACATCTACCGTTCCTGTAGGCTTATCTGCATCCCATTGAATGAAGTCAGGATGTATGCCCAATTTCTTGGCCTCCTCATACGCCTTTTCACCCCAAATATCTTTTCCCAACCTCGATACCATATATGTATCAGCTCCACATCGGCTAATGTGCGATGCAAAGTTGAAAGGAGCTCCTCCAATATAGTATTTGTGCTCTATGATATCCCATAGGATTTCGCCAAATGAAAGTACACGCATATTTCTGGATGTTAAAGAGGAAAGTAGCTACGATTATCTAAAATTATTTAAAAAATTGAAAGAAAAGTGATAGAAATAAATCAGAAAAAATCTGCTATTGCATTCCAAACTCTTTGATTTTGAGGCAAATCTACTCTACAAAATCAAATTTTTTCAATGTGCGAAGTAGACCTTCCTTCAAACTTTTCGTTACTAAGGACAGTTAAGGATACCTAACCAAAGTTTAAACACCAAGAATTATACACACATTCACTAACCAAAAACACAAGTGCAAACCATGACTTCTTAAAGAAAACCATGATCATATCCGAGAAGGATAGCACACGTTCTTTCACACATGTTTTCAATTCTAATCTAACGTTATGAAACGACTATCAACGCTATTGAGTCTGATGGTTATCTGCTGCTCCTTTTTATGGAGTCAGACCATTACAGGCTCTGTCAGAGATGCTGATGGACCGCTCAGTTTTGCCTCAATTGTGGTAAAAGGAACGACCTTTGGTACCTCTACTGACAATGAGGGTAACTTCAAGCTAACTGTGCCTGAAGGAGCCACAGCATTAGTAGTAACCTATGTAGGTTACAAAACACAAGAGATCAAACTCGACGGCAACACTAACTACACAATCACGCTGGTTGAAGACTATCTGGGAGTAGATGAAGTAGTGGTAACCGCTTATGGTACCAAAAGATCGGGCGATGTGACCGGTGCTATTTCTACTGTAAATTCTGAAGTGATTCAGGATGTACCCGGAGTAGGACTTCAAACTGCACTCCGAGGAAGAGCAGCTGGAGTAATTGTAACCCAGTCTTCTGGTACTCCTGGTGCAAGTGTAGATGTACGGGTTCGTGGCTCTACCTCTATCTCTGCTACGAATCAACCTCTTTATGTAATTGATGGAGTCCCTTTGATCTCCGGAAACTTTTCACAAATAGGAGTAGGTGGACAGGACCTTAATGCCCTGGCTGACCTCAACCCTAATGACATTGAATCTATCAACGTATTGAAAGACGCTTCGACTGCGGCCATCTACGGTTCTCGTGGAGCCAATGGAGTTGTATTGATCACTACCAAATCTGGTAAAGCCGGTAGAACCAAGGTAGAATTTAATGCTTCCTACGGTTCTCAAGATCCGATCAAGTTAATTCCGGTTCTGGACTCAGCTGGCTACAGGGATTATTTAGGCGAAATCTATGGAGATAGAAACTTCTTCCTGGGTGGATTCCAGGGAGATACCTACTGGCAGGACCTGATCTTCAACAATGGAACTATCGAAGATTATAGCCTTAGTTTTAGTGGTGGAGATGCCAAAACACGTTTTTATGCGGGTTTATCCTATCATGACAATGAGGGGATTATCGAAAGCTCTCGCTTCCAACGCTACAGCGCACGTCTGAACCTGGATCATCAAGCCAATGACAAATTGAGCATAGGCATGAATATGGGGTACAACAACTCCGTAAATGACCGGGTAAGAAATGACAATAACATCTTTGGGATTGTTTCGATTGCCATTTTATGGCCTTCTACTGTACCTGTAAGAAATGAAGATGGATCTTTCGCCTCAGGTTTGGGCTGGGAAAATCCGGTAAACAACATTGAGAATTATGACAACAAGATCATTTCTCACCGTTTGAATGGAAATGCCTTTGCCAAGTATGAATTTATTGACGGACTTTCTCTGAAAGTTGGCTTGGGTATCGATGCTTTGAGTTTGAGAGAAACCGTTTACGAGCCCTCTATTCTTCAGTCTTCCAATACAGGAACAGGAACCAATAGTGAAGTAACTGACTTCCGCTGGGTAAACAACTATACCCTGAACTACAATACCAATTTTGGAGCAAGTACGCTTGATTTCAATATCGGTGCAGAGTTCCAGGAAGATAGAATCGATCGCCTCTTTGCAGAAGTGAATGATTTCCCAACGGATGATTTTACAGGTCTTTCTTCTGGTGCTTCTCCAACAACCATCACCGGTAGTTTCTCGGGTGATAGACTCCAGTCTTACTTTGCAAATATTGACTATTCTTTCGCAGATCGTTTCTTCCTGACCGGTGTATTCCGTACGGACGGATCTTCTCGTTTTGTAAACAACAAATTTGGATACTTCCCCGGAGTTTCTGCCGGATGGAAAATCTCCAATGAAGACTGGATGGTAGGAAGAGGATTTGATCTGTTGAAAGTTCGCGTAGGTTGGGGGCAAACCGGTAACAACGGTATCGGAAACTTTACAGCCCTTCAGCTTTTCGGAGCAGGAGCAAACTATCTTGATCTTCCGGGTATTATCACTACTCAATTGGGTAATCCTGACTTGAGATGGGAAACCACTACGCAAACCAATATCGGTATTGATTTTGGCATTCTGGATTCACGCATCGGCGGTAGTCTGGAGTACTACATCAAAGACACTGATGATTTGCTCCTAAATAAGCCGATTCCGACTACGACTGGTTTTGCCAGTGTAACTGAGAACATCGGTAAAGTAAGAAACACAGGATTTGATATCAGCCTTAACTTTGTTCCGGTTTCTACCAAGGATTTCCAGTGGGACATTAGCCTGATTGCTGGATTCAATGAAAATGAGATTCTGGAGCTTTTCGAAAGCCAGCCTATTGATGTAGGTTTTGCTACTCGTCTGGCGGAAGGACACCCGATTGGTGCTTTCTTTGGATATGTAGTAGATGATATTTACCAAAATGATGAGCAAATTGCAGCAGATGCTGCTTTGGATGGTGATGATACGACTCCCTATCAGCCAGGTGCCGCTCCTGGAGATTTCAGATTCCAGGATATTAGTGGTGGAGCTGGTGAGGATGGAATTCTTGGTACTGCTGACGACCTTCCTCCCGATGGAAGAATTACAGATGCTGACAGAACCTTTATTGGCCAGGGACTTCCTTCATGGACGGGTGGCTTAACCAATATTTTCTCCTTCAAAGGAATTGAGTTGAATACATTCTGGCAGTTCTCCTGGGGTAATGACATCTACAACAACAACCTTGAGTTTGCGGAAGGGATGCACTCTGTTTTCTCTGTAACTCAGCGCGCATGGGACGGAAGATGGCAACAAGAAGGCGATGATGCAGATTATCCTAGAGCCGTAGTTGGAGACCCCAACAACAACCGTAGAAATTCTACTCGTTTCGTTGAAGACGGATCTTACTTACGCTTGAAAGTTGCTACGCTTTCTTACACCTTCCCACGAAGTGTATTGAACAGCATTGGCTTGCAAAAGCTACGTGTGTACGTAACCGGTCAGAACCTGGTTACCTGGACCAATTATTCCTGGTATGATCCTGAAGTAAGTACATTCGGAGAAACCAATACTGCTCCTGGTACAGACTTCCTTACTTATCCTCAGGCAAGAAGCATTGTAGGAGGAATTAACATTGGCTTTTAAGCACTAAAAAATTACAAACAATGAAGAATTTATTTATATATCTTCAGGTAATTGCGATCGCTCTCATAGCCACTGCCTGTGATGCAATAGACCTGGAGGACGTAAGACCTCAGAACTCAATCCCTGTTTCTGCCGGGATCAATGACAAAAAGACCGCAGATGCCCTGCTTAATGGTGTTTATGACGGCCTTCAAGATGGAACGGTATTGTTTGACGGATTCCTGGCTTTAGCGCAGATTTATTCTGACGAAGCGATCTTTACAGGAACTTTCCCTTCTCGTTTTGAGTTTGCTACCCTCAACGTACAAACTTCCAATGGGACTAATGCTGGCGTATTCTCCGATTTTTATGACGTAATCAACCGCGCCAATAACGTAATTGAATTGATTCCTGCTGTCCAGGATGAATCTTTTTCTGATGCGGATAAGAATAGCTCTGTTGCCCAGGCAAGATTCCTGCGCGCACTTAGTTACTTTTATCTGATTAATTATTATGGAGATGTACCTCTTATCCTGTCACCTACGCGTTCTGTTGCTCCTGATGTGATCAATGTTCCTAATGATCCTCAGTCTATAATTTATGATCAGATAATTGCAGATTTGCAGTTTGCTGAGCAAAATCTCGGAGACGGTGATGTACTTACCGTAACCAGTTCAGCTGCAACAGCTTTGCTTTCACGTGTTTATCTCTACCAGGAAGATTGGAACAATGCACTTTCTTCAGCGACTACCGTCTTGGGTACAGGTTTCGACCTGAATGCCTTCCCATATCTGGCTGACCAGATTTATGGAATTGGATTTACTGCGACTGATGGTAATGTGCTGAACTTCTGGTACAGTCCTGCTGAATGTGGTGGACGCCATGATGTAGAACCTTCTCCAAAATTCCTCGCTTCTTACGAGGAGGGTGATTTGCGTAAAGCAGCTTCTGTTTTGGAAGTAGGTGAGGTAATGTCTGCTTGTGGGCTTTCTGATACTGCTCTGGTACCATTCGTTTTGAAATACGATGACTTCGCCTCAGGTATTTCGGGAACAGGGACAGACCCATTGATCATAAGCCGTCACGCAGAATTGGTATTGATTGCAGCAGAAGCACAGGCAAGACTCGGGAACTTTACAGAAGCTAGCAGCTGGATCAACCAGGTAAGATCAAGAGCCGGATTGGCAGATGTGACCTTAGATGCAAGCAATTATATGGACCTGATTCTCCAAGAGAGATTAATCGAGCTTTCCTTCGAAGGAGCCCACAGATATCTCGATTTGAGAAGAACAGGTAGAGCGCAGGCTGAAATTCAAGGTTATCAACCTTGTCACGATATTTGGCCTATTCCTCAAAGGGAAATTGACAGAAATCCAAACCTCGTTCAAAATGCTTGCTGTAACTGCTAAGCTTTGAATACTAGAAAAAGGGCTGCCTCAAAGTGGCCCTTTTTTATTTTGTATTCCCAGCCATTTCATCCAAATGCTTATCAATCGCCTTTCTGAAAAAAAGAGAAATAATCCAGAGAAAAGGTTGAGTGAAAATAGACTTAGGATAAAGTTCAAAAGCCCTCTCAACCATAGTTCCTCCCGCAACTCTTTCCAAATGCCAGTGTTCCATGAAATGGCTGGCTATTCGATTAAGGGGAGGAGAAAACTCATGAAGCCTCATCAGGATTTCGGCATCTGCCTCCCATATGAGAATTTCCTCTATATGCAGTGATCCATCCGTATTTTTTACTCGAATCTTCGAACCTACCATATCAGAAGTTTTAGGATCAAAATAAGCATCTGCAATTCCGGGTAGAAAGCCATGACCTTTAAAGTCTTTCCATTTCTCTATGTCTGCTATTTGCCCGGAAATGGCATCAGGCAATTGAGAAATAAACTTGTGGCAACTAAATTTAATCGCAGGCATTGTTTATTCTACATTAGGTTTTACGTCTAATATGGTTGAAAATCAGTCCTTTCCCATAAATTTGTCATAAAATTCGAAGACTTATTGTATTTTTACATATAGCATTTGGCTAATATTCTTGTTCTAAACATCGACTACCTCTAACCTAAAGAACCATTCCATGAAAAACTGTTACCCAATTTCGGCGATTTGGATTCTTGTTATACTTACGTCTATTAGCTTTTTTTCCAACGCCCAAGCACAAACAGTACGCCTGGATAGTACCTATACCTATTCCATTCTTTCCCCGACTGATTCTATACCTATTCAAAAAAGATTGTGTAGTTACTCAACCTACAAAGGGGATGCCGCCTGTTTTAATTTTAGTTCCTGTATTGAGTATAGTTGGAATTTCTCCTTTAATAAATGGGAGCCCGTTAGAAAAGAGGATTTGAGGAGGGATGACGAAAAAAATACCCGAGCTTCGATAAGCTTCAACTGGGACAATGCAAAAAGGGTATGGACTCCTGCATACAAGGAGGTATATTTTTCGCCCAATAATAACTATAGCAGCTATAGATATATCTATGACCTTGATAATAAAGAATGGGTCGCTGTTGATTATTTCAGCAATTATTCAACAGACAGAGAGTATTATTTTGAATTGAAGCGGACAGATTTTAATGATAGAACTACCTCCGGAAGAAGAGAATTGAGTAAAAACAATAATCTGGGTCAAAGGGTAGAAAGCCAGGGAGATATTTGGGACGATACAAAAAAGGATTGGGTTCAAAGTACTCGATTTGAATTTACCTATACGACTTTTGGAAGGCGGCTAACAGAAACTGGCTATTACTGGAGAAATGATATCGAAGATTGGGAGTTGGAGTCTTTCTATCAAACCAATTACGATGTATCTGGAAATAGAATATCAATTGTCGTTCAGAATTTTAGAGATTTTGTGGATCGCCTTACTGAATATGAATATGATTCTCTAGGGAATATTTCTGCCATTACTACTTCCAGTCGCCCAAATGCTCTCGCTCCCATGACTTTTGAACAACGGAGAGAGACAAGCTTTGAGAATGGGAGACAAATAGGTGAAGAGGTATTCAGATGGGAAAATGATATGTGGGTATTGGATGCATTTAATGCTTTTGAACTAAATGCTGAGGGACAGGATTCTCTCTTTGAGGCGTTCCAATGGGTGCCTGACTCAAATGACTTCATCCTTGTTGCGAGGGAAGAAACGGCTTATGATGAGCAGGACAGGGTAAATGACAGGAAATCCCTTTATTTCAGCACCTTCGACAATCGCTATTACGGTTTCAGATATCAGGTTACTTTTGACTCTCAGGGTAGAAATATTAGCGACATTTACTCAGACTACTCCAACGAAACCAGAGAATTTGTTTTACAAAATAGGTATGACCGCGCCTTTAACCCCAGTGGGCAAACCATCCTAAGCGAAAATTACAGATGGGACCCTCTTTTGGAGAGTTGGCAGGGACAAAGAAAAAACACTTATAGTTATGTGGGCTCAGGCAATTACAAAAGAGTAGGAACCTATACCTGGGACATAAACCTGAATGAGTTTACGATTTCGGAAAGCAAAATTTATAATTGGGGGGTATGCGCAGAGGAGAATCTCGTAGAGCAGGACACAGACGAATTCAGGCTTTTCCCTAATCCAGTTACAGATAATTATCTAAACCTCCTTTCCGATTTCCGTCCTTTTACATATGAATTGACGAGTGTAGATGGAAGAAGAGTACTCCAGGGACAATCGGAGAGCAACCTTACGCAAATCGATGTAGGAGACCTACAAAATGGGGTTTATATCCTCACATTTAGCTTCCTTAAAAAGAAATTGCAAAAGAAAGTTGTCATTAATCATCCCTAGCTAATATTCTTCAAAACAAGCCTAGACATGAAAACTCTACCTACACAACATAGATATGCCTACATCTTAGGTATACTACTCCTCTTATTTTCTTTTGACCTTAATGGGCAACTGCTTCGAAAAGACTCTGTGCTTAGTTATCAGTTTCAGTCAGCAACAGACTCCACCATTTTTAGTAAAGAGGTATGTGTGTACAATAATTTTGAAGGGACAAATAGCTGTTACAATTTTTCAATATGTACGTACTCGACCTGGGATCCATTTGATCGAATCTGGAGCCCCAAAAGCAGGGTAGAAAGTAAAAGAGATGATAATGGGAAAGGAAGTTTTACCGTTTATTCTAACTTCAATAGCGCTGACAAGAAATGGATAAATTCCAGTAAGGAAGTCAATTATGAAGATCCCCGCCACTTAATTCGAGAAAATTATGAATGGGATATTTTGAATCATCGGTGGATGTTGCAGAAAGAATATATTCAGGAGCTTGATAAATCGAAAAATGTAACCCTCTTTCAAAATAAAGAATTCAGAAAAGATGAGGGAATATGGAATGGATATAAGGAAGAATCCGTTTATGACGAAAATGGATATCAAATAGAAGTATCCAATGCAAACTGGTCCCCTGAAAGAAATGTCTGGGAACCCAATAGTAGGACTAGTTATGAGTTAGATAGCCAGGGTAGAAGAATGGTTGAGAGATACTTTAGTTGGGATATATTTGATCAGGAGTGGACCAATACTACTGTTAAAAGAAACACCTATAATGTAGCAGGGCAGATTATCAAAGTTAGTACTGCCACTCCCTTTGGAAACTATAGATCGGAAGAAGAATACACCTATAATGCAGAGGGAAGTGAGCTAAGCTATATGAGCTTCAGCAGTTTTCCAGGAAGCTTAGATTTAGAACCCTCTCGAAAAAGAGAACAGCGGTATAATCCAGAAAACAAATTGGTTTTCTCTGAGACTTCCTACTGGAATAGCGATTCTTCTGTCTGGGTATTGGAGGATAGAGCGGTGCTCAATTATGATGCGGATTCGAGAGAAATCCAGCGCCTTTCCTATGGCTTAAGTTGGGGAGATACTGCGGTATACCTAATTTGGGAAAGTCAAAATGAATATTCGCCTGAAGGAAATCTGTTGAAAGCCATTACCTATAATTATGATGAGTCTGGTTTTATCTGGGGGGGCAACAGACTAAATTATGAATACGATTTTGAGGATCGGCAGATAGCACAAGAAAGGTGGAGATGGGAGAGGGAGTCGCAGATGTTCCTCCCCAATAGAAGGACAGAAACCCCATATAATGGGCAAGGCGTTATAGACAGGTATCTGACTTTTAGTTGGGACACGGAGCTTTCCAAATGGAAAGGACTTGGTATTATCGGCTGGTCTGATACGGGTAGTGAATCCCTGGTCCATTTTTACCGAGGCATTTGGAATCCTAATACCGAAGATTGGTTTATCACTAATACAAACCTTACATATTATGGTCCCTGTCAGCAGGAACAAGCCTTTTCCCCCCCTGAAAGTGAACTCAGATATTATCCCAATCCGGTTCAGTCAGGTATACTTTCCTTCGAGATGCCCATAGACCAAAGTTATACCCTCGAGCTCATGGATTTACAGGGGAGAGTCGTTTTTGAAGGTCAAATAAAAGGTCCCTTTGCCGAGGTAGAACTGAATGTCACAAGTAGTGGGGTCTACCTTATTCGACTCAAAAATGAGACCGAGGAAGTTCTCGACAGGATAGTTGTTACCAATCCTTAAATTTCTCCCAATCCGACAATAGCAGCCGATTTTTTTCGCTTATATTACCGGTCTATTTAGGAATAAGAGATCTATGACTACAAATTCTACTAAAGGACTCAGTCGGAGATTGGGACTGACAGGGCTTGCTGCTACGGGTATCTGTTCTATGCTGGGTGCTTCTGTTTATGTAGTACCCTTCATGATCCAGCGTAATGTACCGGGAATTGGCCCCTATGTACTTTATGCTTTTTTATTTGCAGCACTACCCGCTCTTTTAGCTGCTTTTGCATATGCCTTACTGGCCTCTTCCATGCCGAGAGCCGGAGGAAGTTACATATTTGCCAGTCGGGGTTTACATCCCTATTTGGGCTTTGTTGCCAGCTTTTCCCAATGGTTCGGACTTTCTATAGCAATTGGGGTCATTTCCTATATCATTGTTCCCTTTCTGAGAGATACTGCTGCTGCAATGGAATTGAGCGGATTAGCAGGAAGCCTGGAGATTCCGGCGGTAAGACTTGTGCTGGCACTCGTTTTACTCTGGACATTTGTTGGCATCAATATTCGAGGATTAAAGTCTTATGAAAGGACCCTCATTCCTTTGATGATTCTCATGTTTGCATTAGGTGCGATGGTGATCTTTGCGGCCTTACATTTCTCCCATGAGGATTTCGCCAGAGAACTCCTCGAACATGAAGGGAGGACAATCTCTGGGCAGTTAGCAAACTTTAACTTCCCAACCTTTTTGACAGCAGCTGCTCTCCTATTTTCCTCTTTTATTGGTTTTGACAGCATAGCTCAGGCTGGCGGGGAAGCCAAGAATCCGTCCAGGAATCTCCCCTTAGCGATCGCCATTGCCATACTTGGCGTGGGCAGCTATTATTTCCTTTTTACCGCAGCTGTGTATCAAGCAGTCCCTTGGTCATTTGTCGCAGAAGAAGCGATGAACAAAGACATCAGTGCACCGGGACTCCTGTCTTATTTACTTAGCCCAGGATGGTCTGTGCTTATTATCGGAGGAGCAGCTATCGCCCTGATCAATGATTTACCTGCTATGTTACTCTCGGTCTCTCGCCTAATGTTTGCCTGGTCTGAAGATGGTATTTTCCCAAAATCCGTTTCACGCATTCACCCTAAAAATCAGACCCCCATTAATTCGTTGATTTTGAGTGGCATTATGGCAAGCATAGGCATCATAGGTAGCCACTGGGCTGGAGATTTCTTCCTCGGCATAGACATCATGGTTACGTCCATGCTTGTAAATTTCCTCCTGATGTGCGCTACGGTCTTGAGCCTGCCTAAACGCAATCCTGAAATTGCCAGAGGAATGGATAAATTAAGCTCGAGGAGGATACAAAAACTTATTGCCACTGGGGGAGTTCTAATGCTGTCTTTATTCCTCTTCGTCCACATTAGAAAGGATATAAATTCAGAACTAGATGCCTGGTATTTTCATTCTACCTACGCCTGGCTTATTGTGATGGGATTGGCTTCTTTCATTTATTTTTTTAAAATCAGGAAAATGAAAGAAGCTGGAGAAAATATCGAAGAGAAATTCCGAAACCTGCCCAAAGAATAACCATACATTTAATGTCTCTACCAAAAATCGAACTGGCTCCCGGCTTATCTATCTCACCAATTGTCAATGGACTATGGCAAATCGCAGATATGGAAAGGGACGGGAAAGAAATTGATCTGGAAAAAGCGGCATCTTCCATGTATAAATATCTGGATCAGGATATGAGTAGCTTTGACATGGCAGATCATTATGGCTCTGCTGAATTGATTTCGGGATTATTCAGAAAGGAGTTGGGGAATAAAGCCGATGTTCAGCTCTTTACGAAATGGGTACCGGAACCGGGCCCTTCTTCTAAAGAAAAAGTCAGGCAAGCTATCGAGCGGTCCTTGACTCGTATGAAAAGTGAAAGCCTTGACCTCCTTCAATACCACGCCTGGAACTATGCCGATCCTGCCTGGCTGGATGATCTTTTTTACCTAGAGGAATTGCGAGAAGAGGGCCTTATTCGACATTTGGGACTGACCAATTTCGATGCAGCCCATCTCAACATGGTCCTCGAAACGGGAATCAAGGTTGTATCCAATCAGGTATGCTTTTCATTATTGGACCAAAGGGCAGCCGGAGCTATGAGCCAGGTTTGTGAGAAACATGGAGTGCAATTGTTAGCATTTGGGACCTTGGCGGGAGGATTTTTTGCAGAAAAATGGCTAGGGAAAACTGATCCTGGTATTGTGCATTTGGAAACCTGGTCCCAAATGAAGTATCGAAGGTTTATCGAGGAAGCTGGAGGATGGGACAACTTTCAGGTGCTGCTCAGCATCTTAAACGAAATTGCCCAAAAGCATGGCTATAGTATTCCTCAGATTGCCAGTGCTTATATCCTTCGACAAAAAGCAGTAGCCGCAGTGATAGTGGGAGTTCGTTTGGGCAGAGATAAATACCTGGAGGCAAACCGAAAGATATGGCAAGTCGATTTTGATGAGGAAGACTTACGAAAAATAAATAGCCATTTGAAAAGTCAGCGGTCTATTCCAGGTGATTGTGGAGATGAGTACCGTAAACCTCCTTTCCTTACTGCTTCTGGTGATTTAAGTCATCATTTAGAATCATTTCCCGCCCCATATGAAGTCATAGGACTTGAGGGAAATAGAAGCAAAGTTCTTAGTGGAACGATATGGGAAGATCTTGCAGGTTTTAGCCGAGCTACAAAAAAAGGAAATCGCATATTGGTATCTGGGACAACAGCTACACACGGAAAAGAAGTCATCGGAGGAAATGATCCCGCTGCCCAAACACATTTTGTATTGGACAAAATAGAAGGTGCCATTCAGTCTTTCGGAGGAAGACTGGAAGATGTAGTCAGAACTCGTGTTTATATCCAGAATATGGAAGACTGGGAGGTGATCTCACGAGTGCATGGAGATCGTTTTCGCCATATCCAACCCGCAAACACCTTATTAGGAGCTGATATTATTGGGGAGGAATATTTTGTGGAAATTGAAGCTGAGGCAATCCTAAGCTAAGCTTATTTAAGTTTTCGGATAAGCCAATCAATCGCTAAATCTACCCCTACCTGATATATCTCATAATTAGTGTATAAGGTGTCTATTGGGAATGTGATTTACAGCCCCTATTTTTCAGCAAGAAGTTGATTAGCGCATAAAGGCTACTCTTTATTATTGATCAAAGGGATAAAAAATCACACATTCTGCTCCTTATTTCTTAAAAATTTTATCCAGGAAGAGGTATCGTTCCCGCCATTTCTCTTGCTCAACTTTCGTTTTTGCATCAATTTGCAATACATAAGGAGTATCCCCCTTATTCTTTGCAGGCCAGATCGGTAGTCCCAGACCATTGGGATCACCGAATGACACGAAGTTGAAATAATAGTTCTGAAAAATGGAGGAAACCTGGTAATCATCATCTGTCCAGGCATATACTTTATTGGTCGGCAGATTACCCATAGCATATTCGATCTCAGCAGAATGAACCGCTCCTTTGGGAGAATTCTCATCCAAAGCAGGCCGAGGGTGCTTATAAAAATACTGAAATACAGGCTTCCCGCTTTTTGCATGCATTTCGCCCCATTTCCAGGTACTAAATCCTGTAAAATTATCTCCTGCAAGATCCGAAGCTACTTGTTTCAGATCTTCCTCATTATTGGCAAAATAAGCTAGATACGCCTCTTCACCTTTGCCGGGAAACATCTTCTCCAAAGCAGCCTTATAATTTTTAACATTAACTTCTTTCCCCTGAAAAACAGAAGGATAGTAACCTTCCTGAGAATTCCACCCTAGAAATAAGGGTATTTGCGCTTGCTCTCCTGCTTTGAAGATTTCATTTACAGCTTTGGGAAAGAAATATCCATCAATAGTAGGCGCAAAAGCTAGCGGGCTAAATTGAGTAGTTGCCGCTAAAATATCCTCAGCAGACAAAGCACGCAAATCTGAAAGGGAAGCCACCCCTATTTTCTCCTGAAACTGCATCCCGACTTTTTCTCCTTTTTCCAACTCAACCGCTCCTAATGTGCCCATGATCGAACCACTAGAACCGATTGCTCCAGCCAAAAGATCTTTGGATAAAGGGGAAGCCATTTGTGCACAAACGGAAACAGAGCCCGCAGATTCTCCGGCTATGGTAATTTTGGCAGGATCACCTCCAAACAACTCTATATTTTCATGGATCCACTCCAGGGCTTTCCACTGATCCATAAACCCATAATTACCCGAACCTCCGTAGGCTGTTTCCTCACTAAGTTCAGGATGCGAAAGGAATCCAAAAACATTGAGCCGATAATTTACCGTAATAGAAATGATACCTTTGCGGGCCATACTTTCCCCATCATATCTATATTCTGAGCCATCTCCAGTAAGCAAACCTCCTCCATAGAAATAAACCAGAACTGCTAGCTTCTCATCTCCTTTTTGGGCAGGTGTCCAAACATTCAAATACAAACAATCCTCGCTCATCCCATCCGATCGAAAATTCATGTCATCGAAAAAAGGGCGCTGCATGGCCCTTGGACCAAATGAAGTAAGCTCTTTTATCCCCTCCCAAGCTAAGGGATCCTGAGGGGCTTTCCAACGAAGTTCGCCTATGGGTGGCTGGGCAAATGGAATCCCTTTGAAGATATGAATGCCGGAATCATAAGAACCTTTGATTTTCCCCTGCTTCAGTTCTAGAACGAGCTCGTGCTCTTGATCTGGCTGAGCAAAAAGGGAATAGCCAAGCAATAAAATGAGGATGCAGACAGTAGTTTTCATACTATTCAATATGAATAGAAATATAAGAAAAGGAGAATTAAATGAGGATTTAACATTGAGTAAATAAGCTTTTCCTTATATTTAATCAGAGCTTCGCCCCGCTTACCTGAATATTAAAACTATGCTACCTCAAGACTTTCATGTCAAAACCCTGGGCCCATGCAAGGTCAAATCTCCCATTACTTTATCAAAAAAGCAGGGGGATAGAATCTCCAATTTCATAGAAGAAAGCGAAAAAGTACTCTTTGATGTAGTTTGGGACGATAGAAAAAGTAAAGGCAATGGAAAGAGTAAAGAACCTCTTTTTATGGAGCGTGCAGGTCCCAGAGAAAAGATCTATTTCGATCCCTCAAAAACCACTGTGGCCATTGTAACCTGTGGGGGACTGTGTCCGGGCATCAATAATGTCATCCGAAGCCTCGTGATGGGTCTTTACTATCGGTATGGAGTTCGAAAAATCTATGGTGTACAGTATGGTTACAAAGGCTTTATCCCCGAATTTGGATTCCCTTTTATGGAACTCAATCCGGATGCGGTTACTGATATTCACCAATTTGGAGGGACTTTATTGGGTTCTTCCAGAGGGAAGCAGGATGTAAGTGTTATCGTTGATTGTCTGGAGCGGCATGGGATCAATATTTTGTTCACCATTGGTGGAGATGGAACACTTACCGGGGCAAAGAAAATCTGTGAAGAGATTGAAAAAAGAGGATTAAAAATCACCGTTGCTGGTGTCCCAAAAACCATTGATAATGACATCAATCATATAGAGAAGACCTTCGGCTTTGAGACTTCTTTTACCATTGCCAGTCCGATTATCCGCGATGCCCACAATGAAGCGAAGGGGGCCTTTAATGGAGTAGCTATTATCAAACTCATGGGTAGGGATTCAGGATTTATCGCAGCGAATGCTGCATTGGCTATGCCGGAAGTAAATTTTGTTTTAGTCCCGGAAATGGAGTTTGACCTGCATGGAGAGAAAGGTTTATTGGAGATCGTTAGAAAGAGATTGGAGAGCAAGCATCATTGTGTAATTGTGGTTGCAGAAGGTGCCGGGCAATTTCTCTTTGAAGATCAGGATAGAGAAAAAGATAAGTCTGGGAATACCCTTCACAAGGATATTGGAATCTTCCTCAAAGAAGAGATTCTGGCTTATTTTAAGGAACTGGAAATGGAGATCAATGTAAAGTACATTGATCCCAGTTATATCATTAGAAGTGCCCCAGCGACCCCTAGCGACAGTATTTTCTGCAATAAGCTGGGATTAAATGCCGTGCATGGAGCCATGGCAGGAAAGACGGGATTTGTGGTGGGAAGACGAAATAATAAGTTTGTATACTTACCCATTGATCTGGTTACAGCAGAGCGAAAGAAGATCGACCTGGAAGGAGATTTATGGTTGAATGTGCTGGAAACTACGGGCCAGCCAATGAGTATGAAAAATGTGCCGGAGAAAAAGAAAACGAATGCTTAGCGCAACTTAATCTAAACGTATCATTATAAGCCCCGTAGAGGGACTTCATTATCCTCACCACCGTTTTTCCACAGCTCTTAATGGAGATTGGAAAGGCGGTGGAAAAAGCCTTAGGCCCCTCCACTTCGGTCGGGGTGGCACTTGTGTTTAATTCGGGTTGACACCTTTGGTTTACTATAAATCACAACTCCTCAATCACAATATCCTTATAACTAGCTTCAGCAGGTGATCCTCCATGTATTTGCACACAAATTTTTCCTTTACGCGCAATCCCCTCCTCTTCTTCTACATAATCAATCACTTGTTCCCCATTAAACCAGACTTTTAGATGGGGACCCTCACAAAGGATTCTGTAATCATTGAAATCATCTTTTTTCAAAAGAGCTGCTATCCGATCTGCATCAGCTTCCGCAATAAATTTATTCCTACGAGATTCATCATAAATCGAAGCCCAAACCGGCTTTTCTCCTGCATAGCCCACGTCCACCTGGTAGCCAATCACCTCATGATCATCAGGAATACGTTCGCTGCGAATCTGAATTCCACCATTGTTTTTATAGGGTTGAAATTTGACCTTAAGACTCAAGTCAAAATCTTCAAATTTCTTTTCCGTACACATAAAGAGATTAGTAGGGATTTCTCTTTCCAGGCTTCCCGCGATGATGGTAGCGTCCTCAATACGGAAGAATTCATCGGGTCCTTCCCATCCTTCAAAGCTCTTTCCATCAAAAAGGGCATAAGATTTAGTTGCTTCTTTTTGCATCTCCCCGGAAGCTGAAGTATCAGTTTCTTTTGTCAGAGGAGAACAAGAAATAAATAACAGGAAGGACAAGAAAAATCCCCAATTTATGGTATTTTGCAAGTTTTTCATGACCTTTTAAGAAAATAAGGCTCATGTTATCTACTACTAATAACTTGCAGAATACCATACTTCATGGAAAAAATTTCCTCAGATCATAAAGGTCATAGGAGCGATCAATGCAATGAATACCCCCGACATTTCCCAATAGAAATTAGAAATAAACAAGCCTGCCAGATTCAATACCTCTTCCGTATCAGCAGAAACCGCTTTGCCTTTCATCGAATGTCCGCAAAAGCTAATTTGGGTAGCTGTTTCATCATAGATTTCCCAGCGAGTCTCCCAAATATTTTTAAACTTCCAGAAATAGGTTTTATCCCCCAGCTTTATTTGAGCTTTCGGCATCCAGCAATCAAACTTTATCTTGCCGATGACAGCTCCATCTTTCCCATCCAATATTTCTGTTTCTTTCCGAAATATTCCGTAGGTGTTGAACCCATACCGATTGCCAAAGACTTCTCCCTCGGCAGATTGCCCAAAAGATCGCCCCTTCAAAAAGCCTATGCAATTTCCATTTTCCATCAGCTTATAGCGACAGGATAAAGCTCCTTTTTTCCAATTCAATACTGTGTTCATAAATCTTTTTTTTTATTCTTCATTCATTTCCTTAAGCGCCTTACCCACCTCCGTTACATTCTTTTTATAGAAGCGCATGATCAGGTATAGGATTACAGGCAGTACAATAAATGCTACCAACAGATTTTCTCGGTAATCTGCCCAGTCTTCCAGAAGGCTTTTGTTAAACCAAATCCTCGCAACTACAGGTAGAATGAGAAAAGGGACTAGAAAACTGATAGAAATGCTGAAGCGTTTGTAAAACCTCAGGCTCTTTTTGAGTCTTTGAAAATTCTGCAGGGTTGTGCTATAGGTATTTCTTTGAATATTGATGCTATACATTTCCCGGATAAGTTTGCCCCCCATAAAAACCGAGATGATCAGAATGGTTAGGGTACCATATCCCGCCGCCTGTTCTAACCAGCCTTCTAATTTGTAGAAGTTTAATGTCAGATAAATAATCATGGCAAGTGCCATCATCGCACCGATCGACTCAGATAGAATAAGCGTATACAAGCTTGAACTTGATTTCTCATGTGTCATTCTTCGAATCTGTTCTTCAGATAATAGGGAGTGTTTCATTCTTTCTTCACTCATTTCTTTCCAGGTATTTTTCATTTGATCCAAATCCATAACTAAGTCTGTTTTAGCATTTGGTTTTTGAGTTTCTGTTTTATGCGGGAAAGCCTTGTACCGACATTACTTTTTGATAAACCCGTAATCTCAGCAATCTCTTCATAGTTTCGATCCTCCAGATACAGGAGAATCAAGCCTTTATCCAGCTTTCCCAGACTCTCTATATGCCGATACAAAAGATTCATTCGTTCCTCCAGGGCAGGATCAAGATTCTCTGCCCGATTAAGCAATTGGTTATCAAGCTCAACCTGCCTAGCTCTCCTCTTTTGCTTGCGGATATAGGTGATGCCCGTATTCATGGCAACCCGATACATCCAGGTACTTACTTTCGCCTCTCCTCTATATTTCTTCCATGCCTTCCAGAGCTGCAAAACGATCTCCTGGTACAAATCAAGGCGATCCTCCCTGGCCTGAGCATAGATGCTCGAGACCTTGTAGATAAGACCTTCATTCTCTCGAATTATTTGTACAAATTTTCTTTCCTGATCCATTCAATCAGATCGTTTATTCTATTAGTCTAAGAAGTATAGGAAAAAATCACAAAGGGGAAAGAAAATGTGTTCTGGTGTTCTGGTGTTCTGGTGTTCTGGTGTTCTGGTGTTCTGGTGAATTTTAAATACAAACAACATGAACACGAGAACACTTGAACACTTGAACACTTGAACTCGATTTTTTAACTTTGATAAAAGTGCCCGGGGACACTCCTCATCGCGGAAAGGTCTGAGACCACCCTCTTTTATTTAGCAAATGGCCTGTAGGGCGAAGCAGGCAGAAGTCCAGTATTATGGCTAAAGAAAGACATATTCCGCATCATGCCCATCCAGATCAATTTAAAAAACAGGCTAAAGAACTGGTCAAACAGTATCGATCAGGAGTTGCTCAGGCAGAAGAACTATTTACTGCTTTCCATCCAAATCTTCCCTTGTCCGATCCCAAACTTACGGATGCTCAAATGGTGATAGCTCGTCAGTATGGGCAGCAAAACTGGAAGTCATTATTAGAAGCTGTAGAACATGTAGACCGATTTCGGCAAGTCCTGGGATATTTTGCCACAGATAGGCGGACAGAAGTCAAAGAATTGTTGGAAGTCTATCCGCATCTGTTGAAACGCAAAGATTTATTAGGGAGAGCTGTCAGGCACGGGAAGTCAGTAGAGATGCTACGCTTAGTCCACGATATGACCCAGGGGGATGTGCAAGATGCGTTGGGATATTTGGTGTATGAGTTGAATGAAGATATGGCCAAATACTTGCTAAAACAAGGGGCTCGTTTTGAAAAGATGGAAGTGCTGCCCGGAAGTGAGGTACTAAATTCGAAAGTTATGGATTTTGCCCTTCAGCATTTTCAGTTGAAAGATTTTCCTAAAATTGCCAAAGCCAGTATTGCCATGCTGCTTTCGACCTATAGCAGAAATCCGATAGAGAAACATCGCTGTTTGAAGGTAATAGAAAGGCAAGGATTTTTGCTTGGGAATACGGCTCCTATGGCATTACATAGAGGAGATTTAGACGCCTTAAAAAAACACTTCAGGGCTAATTCTGAGCTATTTAGCGCACAGTATTCAGAGGAAGATATTTATCCTTCATTCTGGGGGATAAGCGCGGGAGATGGTCTGCATTTGGCTCCACTGGACGGTTCAGGGCTTTTACATATGGCAGTAGAGTATGATGAAAGGGAGATATTGAATTGGATGTTGAATGAAGGTGCTGACCCAAATTTTCGAGGAGCTGTAAATAGGGACGGTTACGGTGGCCATACAGCCCTTTTTCATACGACCGTTTCTTATACTTTCTCAGATAGTAGCAAGGCAAAAGCCTTATTAAAGGCAGGAGGCAATCCTGATATCAGAGCCACGATCAGAAAGCAATTGCGCTATATGGGACAACGGCATTTAGAGGAAATGCGCATATTTGAAGAGGTAACAGCTGTCGAATTTGCGCATCAATTTCAGATGCAGACATGGGTGAGTCATGCGAGCATAGCTCTTATTGAGGACAAACACTCAGAGTAGTTCGTTGTTACAATTTTGAACCTTACTCAAGGTCGCTTTTCATTGTGAGCCTGCTTGTTTTTTCCTTATAATTTCTCCCAAAACTACCTACACATACTCCTTATAAGCTTCAATTTTTGCTGCAAGCCGACTTTCCAGATACTCATTCTTCCCCTTGAGACTGCTCAGGATAAGTTTTGCTTCCTCGCGATAGTTGGTGGCTTTTTCTTTGGACCAGTGATAGGGAGGTCCTTGCAGATTGGTAATTCGGTCTGCCAGCTTTACGATGCCTGCTTCTTTATCAGATGCATTCAATCGCTTCAGGCTATCTTCCATCTGCTCTTTTTTAGAAGGTAGCTTTTTGTCTTTACTTAGTGCCGAAACAGATTTTGCGACCTTTTCTCCAAATTTCTCCTCGACTTCTTCAAAAGTGGTATCGGTATCTTCTATCGTATCATGAAGTATAGCTGCCTGAACCGCAAGCTCCAGATCAAAATCTGGCTTAGCTGCATGGGCTTGCAATACTTCCATTGATACATTTGCGATGTGTAAAAGGTAGTTGGCAGGTGATCCGGGTACCTTTTGTTGGGCATGTTTTTCCCCGGCAAATTTCATGGCTTTCTGATAAATCTCTTGAATCATATACATTTATATTTCCAGCATTTCTTTGCAATTCCCCTGACAAGTCTGAGCTACATATTTGAGCTTAGCCTCCATTTTTTGCAATTCCTTTATTTTTTCCTGTAAAGCTTTCCTTTTCCGCTCCATGAGTTCAGTCAAAGAGGAACATTGCAAACCGCTATCCTCATCCATGGCAAATAGTTCCTCGATTTCTTTCAGCGTAAATCCAAAGCCCTTTAATTGTCGAATCGCAAAGAGTCGCTCTATCATTGCCTGATCATATACACGGTAGTTGCTTTCCCCCAAAGCTCTGGGCTTTCGCTTGAGCAATCCAATCTTTTCATACCACCTCAAGGTATCGGCTGAGAAACCGGTCAATTTCGAAACTTCTCCTATACGCATAAAAAATCTGATTTTTTGCTTGACTCTGGAGTATACTCCATGCTGTAGCTTTACCTAAAAATACAAAGACATGAAAAGAATTTTGAATTTTTCCTACGTCTTCCTTTGGCTGGGCCTCTCTGTCGCCTCTGCCCAAAGTAATGATTCACCTCCTAATTCACATACAATGGATAGTCAATTATTGGTCTGCAAATTAAATGGGGCCGAACTGATCGAAAGAAAACAAGCCCTCCAGAAGGAAGTATTTAGTCAATTGATTTCTTATGAGGAATTGGAAAAGGGTTTTCTATTCCGATTTGCTTTCGAAGAAAATTTCCTCATCAAACTGACCGATTATATGCTAGCCGAAAAGAAGTGCTGTCCCTTTTTTCGGTACGAACTGAAGATTCAGCCTCATGCCGAAGGAATTGAGTTGGCAGTTTCTGGGGAGGGTGAGGCGAAGGAGATGGTGAGGAGTTTAATTGAAGATTAACGTATTGGTGTGTTGGAGTATTGGCGTGAAATCAAAGATCAACTCCAACACACTAACACGCAAAAACCCCAACACGTAAAAAAGGCTTCCCTCTCGGGAAGCCTTTTTAAGTGCAACAATGTTAACGCGTTTATTCGAACATCACTTTTTGGGTGATATCATTACCATCAATGCGAACTTTCAGGATATAGAGGCCGGGAGCCAGGCTTCCGCGCTCAAGCTGATAAGTTGTATTGTTGATGTTTCCTTGTCTGCGGATAGTTCTTCCGCTCATGTCCAGCATTTCGATTTGCTCGATTCTCTTCAAATCGACAGACAAATTCAGTACAGTATTCGCTGGATTTGGGAAAGCTTTGAAGCCAACTTCAGTTTTCAGGTCATTGTCAATAGAAGTAGCAAAGCTTCTGTCACAGGTATTGTACTGCCAAACGGGAAGTACGGTATCACCTACTGCATTGCTGATATCTACCCATCTGTTGTTACCAAATCCACCGTTTCCACAACCGAGATTAAAGAAGTCTCCAGTTTCAGAAAATTCATCAGAACCGGGATCACCATTGGCTCCATTGAAGAATTTGAATTCATACTCACCTCTCAGGATTTCATATGTAAATTCATAAATACCATCTCCATCAGGATCGGTCATTTTATCGCGGTTTTTTAACCAGCTGGGATCTTGCATATTACCTGCAGCAAATACCCCACTGTCAGAGAGGATTTCATTGTTCATATCTACACGAAAGGTAACCATAATCGGAGGCAGAATCGCAGGGCAATTTGCTTCACATTCTGCAAAGCAGAAAGGTCCAATTGTTTGCATCATGCTTCCATCATTTACAATTACCATTTCTCTGTCACCTCCCACATTACAATCATTAGGTACGTTTTCCGCAAATCCCCATTCAGTACCATTTATGACTTTGTATTTATAAGTACCTTCAGGCAAAGTAACTTTTAATTCATAAATACTATCAGCAACTCCTCCCATAGTATCAGTCATCACAGTCTCTCCCGGAGCAAAATTCGAAGGAAAGCCAGCCGGAGCCTGGAAGTTACCCGCTATTGAAACAGTGTCTGCTATATCTTCATTACTCATGTCAATAAAGAAAGTTACTTCAACAGTATCAGGAATAGACACATTTTCGCAATCACCACATTTGGCAAAGCAAACTACAGGAAGAATGGTATCTGTTCCGGCGAATCCCGTCAAGTCCAATCCACGGTTTCCATTATTAGAAGGAGAACAATCATTAGGTGCACTTTCATCAGTTCCCCAGGCGGGTCCATTCAGGAATTTGTACTCATAAGAACCTGCGGGCAAATTAAAGGTAACGGTATAAATACTATCTCCAGCAGTGGTATCCGTCAGTAAAACTACCCCGGGAGTCCAGTCAGCAGGAAAACCCGCCGCTGCTTGGAAGCTACCTGCTACAGAAATGGTATCATTCACAGAGCTCAATACAGCCTGCTCGGCCATATCCACCTGCAGGGTAACATTGATCTGCGCTTGAAGACCGATGGCTGTGCTCATCAGTAGCGCGAACAATAGTAAAAATCTAGTCTTCATAATCTAATTGGTTAAGGTTATTGGTTTAAAATATTTTGAGTTAAAAACGAGTGTTAATCTTTGCAGTTAAATCTAAATTCGAATTGCCCATCCACGGCATCTGCACTATTGACCAGATTGGGCTTGATGATTTGTAGTCGCAGGATATCCAGTTGATCACCGCCAGGAACATTATAGAGACGGTTAGGGATGATGGTCCATTCGAAGGTTCCATCTCCATTGTTTTTCATGCGAAGTGCCGGATTATCATCCACATTTCTTAGGGTACTCACGCGAATGGTTTGTCCGCCTACGGTTACGGCCTGTGCATATACATAAAGTTCGGTAGCATTTTGCATGCTAGCTTTCTCCTCCAGGTTATTGTTGTATACGAGGGTATAGACATCTTCGGGAGTAATGGCCAAACTATCTTTGGAATAAGTAGCCGGAAAAGAAAAGACTTTTTGAGGTCCTACTGCCGGAGGTTCTATGGCTAACATTAAATCCTCGGTCTTATCTTCATCACAAGCACCTCCACCAGCACCCGTTCCATCTTTGAGTTTTGCTAGGCAGGAGATATCATTGGCAAAAAGAGTAGCAGCATCTACATTGTAAAACTCTGAAGGTATCATGGTCATACTGTACACATCATTACCTTCTGGAGTCATATACATCGTTGGATTGGAAGCCGTCCACTGCCCATTTTGAAATTGAGGCTCTCGATCTGCATCCGCACTAGGTTGCCACGTCCAAAGAAAGACTGAATCCGAAGTACCAAGTAATCTCTGACATTCACAGGCTTTGATATCAATAAATAGTTTGATCTCATCATTGGCATTGAACTCCGCAGGTACAGTCCATATTTTTTGTCCAAATCCCTGCAATCCGGTAAAGAGAATGCCGATAAATAAAATATATCTAAGTTTCATGATTCCTTTCTATTGTCTGGTAAATACATAATTGTAACTCACTCCGGCTTCCCCGCTACAAAAGCGAGTCAGACGAAATTCCAGGGTATTGTCGATCTCGCGAATCGTCCGATTGAGGGAGAGGATGATAGGGCTTCCGCTACCCAACTGAATTTCCGTAGGAAATTCATTGTCATCGAATTTCCAGTTACCTCCACTTCCCCCAAGGAAATTTGGAGCTGTTCCTGCTTCCAGAGTATAGGTAAAATCGGATCCGTTAAAACTGATCACAGCCGGCTCACTTCCGATAAAAAATTCGGAGATGTCTCGGGTATTATCGAGGGCAGTACTTCTTTCATCCGATTGGATAACCGAAGTCAGGATAAAGCTGCCATCGATTCCCTCTATTTTGGAGAAAGGCTCCCCAAACTCATAGGTTTTCTCTTCACAGGCACCCAGAAATGCAAGGAGTCCTGAGAGTATCCAAAGGATATATATTCTTTTAGTCATGATCTGTTTTCTTGTTTTCTGAGTTAAAAACATCCCCCTCATCTGAATTGCAGGGTAATCTGGAATTTGTACCGAATCCTGAAGGGGGATGTTTTTAAC
>JBCBRM010000013.1:0-147448 GCA_039819665.1 Bacteroidota bacterium | reverse complement strand
CTCTCCCTGTCGGATTAGCGAAGCTTCCTGATTATCAGGCCTAAAGCCAGTAAGAAAAAGCAGGGAGAGGATGAAGTGAAGTATCTGTATGTATATGCCCCTAATGGCTTAAATATGCGGGACGGCCCAGAGCTCAGCTACAATAAATTGATCAAAATCCCGTATGGGGCAAAAGTCGAACTGATTCATCATGCTGAAGACCAATCGCTAGTAGTTGATGGGCTTACAGGCGGAATGGCTAAATTAAGTTACGGTGGCTATACTGGATATGCTTTTGAAGGCTATCTCAACAAATACCGGGCTCCAGAAAAAAATATGGAAGCTCGTAAATACGTAGATAAATTAAGGAGCGATGGTCATCTGGTTTATTATGAAAAAACCGAACGTGATTATGATGGCTATTTCCAGTTTGAAGAGGCGATTATCCTCCACGAATGTGAATGGGAAGATGCTTTTCTGGTTGCCAAACAACTATTTAGGATTCCTCCCAAACTGTACTTTCCTCCGACTAGTAATAAGTCAGAAGATAAATTTGAAAACCCTGATAAAGCGGAATATGCCTGGAGTGATGAGATGAGTGCAAAAAGAGTAGAAGGAATAATTGCTGAGATTTCCTATTACTATCGAGGTGAGGGCAGCGGACATAGTGTTACGATAAAGCCAGATAAAGATAATCCAGAAGCCTTTCGCATCACTGATTTGGGTATCGCAGATTAGTATTTTTCCTCAAACATCACCCTTGCTAGCCGAAATGCGATTCTTTCCACGTCTCGATTTCCTGCATTGGTGAAAAAAATAATACAAACATCTTCTTCGATGAATCTTAGGAAATCTGCGAAGAAGATGCCATTACCTCCATTGTGTGTGATGAGTTCTGAATCCCATCGCGTCGGAAAGATGGCCCAACCATATCCATAAAAAGTACGGCCTCCTTCTTCGGGGGTATGGCGGGTATAAAACTTCTTTTTTGCCGCTTCTGAAAGAATCTTTTCTCCAGATAAAGCCAGGTGCCATTTGTACATATCATCTACATTAGAAAGCAAGCCTCCATTTCCTTTTAGGTGTAGGCCCGGTCCGTCTTTATCCCAATTTTGCTCAGTCGGTAAGCCTGTATCAGTATTATTGCGATAGCCATGTGCCATTTCATCCGTTTTCCACTCAGGGAGGATATATCCTGTTTGTTCCATTCTGGATGGAAGAAAGAGTTCTTTCCGAAGAAAGTCTTCGTATCTCATCCCCCCTTGCTCCTCAATGATCAAAGCCAATAAGGTATAGCCGATATTGGAATACAGATGCTTTTCGCCTGCTGCCTGCAATAAGTTTCGCCCGTTAAGTCTTTGGAAATAATCTTTGCGGGAAATCAATTCTTCATCTGATCCAAGTGCATCTGGTAGACCTGCTGTATGTGTCAGAAGTTGGTGGATCGTAATGTCTTTTCTTTGCCCATCCAGTTCCGGCAAAAATTTCGAAGCCTTATCCTCGACTTTTAGCCTGCCTTGCATCTCCAACTTAAGAATAGCAGCAGCAGTAAACTGCTTGGAGATCGACCCCATATCAAAAATTGTCTCTGGCTTATTCGGGACCCCTTTCCCCTGATCACTCTCTCCATACCCTTTCCGCAAAAGAATTTCCCCTTTTTCGGCTACCAAAACTGAACCTGAGAAACCTGCTTTTTCAAAGTCACTCAGGTACTTTTCCATCCGTTCAACTTTGGACATAGACTTATCCGGAAGTTGAGGTACTTTGGTAGAACAGGAAAGGATGAGTAAACAAAGTAGAATAGAACAAAAAAACTTCATCTCAATAGAATTAGGCTATCCTAATTTACCCAATCTATATGAGAAATTCCTTCCTAGTTCTTTATCCACTTTCTGGTCAGAAAAGTATTGGTTCCAGAATCATAAAAGCGGATAAGATACATGCCTGCGGAGAAATCTCCCACATCGATTTCAAGCTTAGCGGAATCAATTTTTTTATTCAGTAGAATTCTTCCCTGCATATCCAATATTTCTAACTCCAATCCTTTCCATATGCCCTCTAAACGCATGGAATGCAAAGCTGGATTGGGAAAAACATGAATATCATTTTCGGGGAAAGGATTACTATTAATACTAGCAGCTGTCTCCTCAAAGAAGACCCTGCTTTCTCCATTCGGAGCCTGAAAATTATTGAGCTCTGCCCACATAAATTCGCGTATGATCTCGAGATTATCTCGTATCACGGGATGTACAATAGAACCGGCCATATAGGATGCTGGTATTTCTTCCTGATAAATCGCCATATAACTGATCATGCTCGCCAGAAAATACAAACTGGCCCTGCCATGCGGATCAGAATCCTCATAAAGTTCGTCAAAAGGAATTTGCCCAGGGATTTGATCTCTCAGGATTTTTGAAATGATAGGGCCTACCGGAATCAGTCGAACCTGAAACTGGGGACGGGAAACTAGCATACTATCCTGATACTCCGTCCACCAATCCAAAAAGCTGCCAGTAGTCTGGTTATGAAAATCAAGGACCTCAGATGCCTGTGGGAGATTAGGAGGGAAGGCGTTTTGCAGATCCATTTCCGGCCAGTTGACATAGATATAAAAGCGGACACTATCTTCCTGCTGATCGACCCAATCAAAAATGGTCTCAGTAGATTGTAAGACAGTAGTACTATTGTCTAAGGGATGCGGAAGATGTGAAGGCTGATACTGGATGAAATTTGCTACAGTCAGCATCACAGTATTAATTTCTGCTGCTGAAAAGGGTTCTATATCCATATCCCATACCCCGGGAACCTGGTCATAGCCCCATTGGGAAATGGGAGGGAGATTGTCATGCTGGGGTAAAAACCCATACTGTCCGCCTGCAGCAAAACCATAGCCTGCTTCAGCCGCGATTTCCTGCATCCAATGCAGAATGGTCGTTTCATCACTTGGCGTGGGGATAGTCGGAGGTCTATGATCGATGAGGCTATGCCCAAAAACAAAGAGGCGAACGCTATCCGTTTGTCCTAAAACAGGACTCCATACCAACAGAAAACTAAGGATTAGAAATAAAACAGGCTTCATGTATCAGAATTTGAGTTCGAAGATACAGCTTGCTACTGTATACTTTATCAGATTTTCTCGTATTGACAAAAAAAGGTCTCCCTCAAAACTATCTGTAATCCAGCGGGGTTCTTTGCCTGTTTCCAGAATCTTGACTTTTTCGACTTCGGGGAAAGTGTAAATGGCTACATAATTGGAAATCGTTCCTGCAAGGCTTATGTATGCGCCACTTTTTTGCTAAACCAATTCCATGATGAGCAGCTTCAAAAGGATACTCTTCAAGTGGAATATTTTCGACAAAATCGGGTACCACTAAGTCAATTTGTCGGAGCACTTTTTTCTCCGAAATACTATACTCAATCAAGCAATGGCAAAATGAATGCTGAGCGAATAAAGGAAGGGAGAAAAAGAAAAAAAGGGAGCACAATAAACAGCTCAGGATTAGGCGTAGTTCGGTCATAACCCAGGATGTAGAATACTAAAGATAGTATTTTGTTAGGGAACCCACCGCCGCAGGCCATCACTCCCTTGATGCTATGATTCACTGGAGTTCCCGCTGTGGCATAGATTAGTTAGGAATTGCTCCCTCCCATTGCTTGTACAAGAACGGGGAACCGGGCTAGCCTGGAGGGGTTAGGGATGCCCAAAGTCATCCTCTACACTTCCTCCCAGAATTTTTGGTGAAAGCCGGATTCCAGTAATGCTTTTATTTCTGAAATAATTTTCTCATCTCTGTCGTCCGACTTCCTGACAGGGTATTGATAGTCATATTCCCAAAATTCTGGAGATAGTCTATTATGTTTACGGGCAAATGAGGAAAAAGTGTGTTTCCTTTTTAGTTTTTCTATAGAGTGTTTAGCTGGATCAATCCAACCAAAATCTATGACTAGACTATTACATTTTTTACTAAGCCCCAGTTCATAAAAGTGGATAAGACCCTTTTCTTCTTTTATGAATTTTCGTTTCCTGATTTTTTCAAACGATTTCTCTTTAAAATACGGGAGTAAGGCAGCTTCTAACTTTTTGTAGAAAGCATCATTTCGTTTAGGATGCGAAAAGTTAGAGGGACGAGATTGGCCCTGATGGTTTCGGAGTTGCCAGCGCTCGATAAGAGGGAAGAATATTGATTGGAGTATTTCCATTACTGGATTTCGGTTTATACTCTCATATCCACTACAGCCCCAATAAAGGCAGATGTTTCACCTTATGGTACGTTAGTCCGGCTTTGATACACTCCTTCAATTCTTTTTCCGGTACTGTGTCTTCCATTTGGAAGACGATGGCGCGGTTGCCTTCAAAGGAAAATACTTCTTCGTAAGCAGTACGAAAGCTGGGAACCAATTTGCTGGTACATTTGAAATACATGGCATATTGATCGGGGGCCTTTTCCTTCCAATCGATGCGTATGGTACTTCCGGTTTTGGTCAGGTAACTGGGTTCTCCCCATTTAAGGGTTTCTTCCAGTTTGTTGACAGCTTCTAATTCTTTTGCAGCTTCCAGGATCAGGCTACGTAGCTTTTCAATTTTGGGTCGAATCGCTTTGGGGTATTTGTCGAATACTTCTTCGACTGCTGGGTTTGTTGTGAGTTGTAAATCGTTCATTATATCAATAAGAATTTTCTGTCCATCAATTTCCGAAATCCTTGCTTCTCCAAAAAATCACCCGCGGGAATTCCTTCCAAAACATCTAATTCTACGCGACTTTTTCTTCTTCTCTGAACCATTTGAGTATTTGAGCAAATAGTTGCTGTCCAATACCTTTTTTCCTAGAGCCTTGTTTGACTACCAAATACCGGATTAGGCCGATTTTCTCTTCACAGGACCACTCAGGCATAGGGTCGATAAAAGCTCACAAAAAACCCAGAAGTACTCCTTTCTGTTCTGCAACAAAAATTCTTCTTTCTTCCAACGCTAGACTTTCCTCTAAAAAATCCGAGAAAGCAGCTTGAGAAGCTGAAAGGGCATAATAATCGGAATTGATCCCACGGAGGTAATGCATAAAGTCCAACCAGATTTCCATAATTCGGAAGATATCGCTTTGTAGTGCTTTTCTAATCATCATGGGCCATTGGACAGCTCGAACATTATAGAGTTTGTATATATCTCAACCACTTGATAGTTGCCTATGTCTCAATATCAAATACAAGCCAAAGCCTACCGCAACTCCCGGAACAAAGCCCAGAATAAGGCAAAGCCAGCCATATTTGACCTTGGCCGATTCATAGATCACCCAGATACAAAGGATCAACCAGCAGCAAATAACGTCCGCCGAATAGCCACTCGAGTAGGGATTGACAAAGCCCGCAGAGAAAGCTCCTATGATATCAGGATTTTCAATAATCGGAGGCACGACGACTATGATAAATATGGAGGCAAAAAGGAGGCAGACTGCCCAAAGGCTAAGGATATAGATTTTTTCTTTCATTTAGCAGTATTGTTTAATCAGCTTTTCAGACCTCTCCTTTAGTCTGAAACAGGTACAAGTGCAAGCCAAAAGTACAAGTTAAGGAGATTATTTTTCTCCATATTTCTCCAACCACTCCTGGGCTTTCTCTTTGCAAATTGACGAGATGTTTTCTAATGTCGCATTTTCATAATAATAGGTAAGCTGCGCAAATTGCAGATCATCCCATGCATGTTGTAAGAGATAAAATTCTACGAGCCCTAAGTCTTTGCCCTGTCCAAACTGTTCTTCATGAAAATACAAGTCATAGAGGCCTTTTATTACTTTTCGGATTTCTCTCCCATCTAGTATTTCGTACATGTAATAACGAATCAAGGCAAAAAAAGCTAGCTCCCCCTCAACTTCTTCAAGCTTTTGCTCCCGTAAATAGGCCCTGATATAAGGTTTGATTTCGTAGGTTGAAACCGGTTTCGAGAAAGTAGCCAACATGAGTATACCTTCCGTTTCATGTCCTTTCGAGACCCTATCTGTCGCCCAATCAACTACTGCATTGTAATCAAAATCTTTAATCGCAAGGTGGTAGGGAAGCAAGTTTATTACATATTTATGCTCATCCATTTTGGAGTCATTCAATCCACAATTTTAACAAAAAGAATGACAACCCAAATCATAGAAAAGTACAAGATCACTGAATGAAGAAAATCGCCAGCCAAAAGGAACTTTGTAGTTGATATTTTCTTCCGTTACCAGAAAAATTTTGTTCCCTTCGGTGTCTTTTTTTGAGATAAACACCCTTAATTTTTGTCCTATCTATTTACTATTACCATCTCCATAAGGGGTCATTTATAGAACTGCCGCCAGGACAGTATTTTGATCTGTCCGGATGTCTGCAGAGTTTTGTCTATAGCTAAAACTATGAAGAAGGATTAGCCACAGGATCATAAAAGTTATGGTGATTAGGTTCATAAAAATTTTTGTGGATTAGACACCCGGACTAATAAACTGCTACAGTTGAAGCTGGAATATTAGAACTCAAGCCAGGCTTAAAATCGATAGCCCAATCCCAGGCCATATTGGAATCCTCTGAGTTTTTGTCTTACATAACTGTCTTCTGAAAGTTTCGCTCTGCGAATCAACATTTGAAAGTAATTGAGATTTACAGCAAGCTCCAGGTGGTTTAAAAAAATCCAGCTGGAAGCAAAATCAAGTGCGTAATTATATCCGGCTATAATATTTCCGGGGTCATAATGCTCATAGACTCGTTGTGAATTATAGACTCCTGCTTGTGTACCTGTAAAAACTGCACCAACTTGAGGCATAACTGAAAGTGCCCATTGAAGGTTTCGAGTGCTATCCGTACTAATCCAGAAATTTCTTTTCAAGCCGAGATTGTAGGTATTAAGTCCATTCGAATGCTCAAGCTTGGCGAAATAATCTTCCAGTCTGACTCTTCCACTAACTCTTTCCCCATTCCAAATTCCGTTTCGGTAATACTCATTATCTGTCAGGACAATGTAATTTAGATGGGTACCCGAGAAAAAAACTGAATACTTTCTCGATAACTCAAGCCCGATATTTACCCTGAATTGGGAGGTTCCTATTTCCCCTCTCGCTATTGAAAAACTCTGGGGATTATCCCTGGCCTTTACATTTTCGAAAATGATATCCCTTCCATATTCTGGCTGGACAAAGGTAATATGGCTTTCTTTAAACCAGGCCAATTGATGTGCATAGGTAATTTGCAAATGATTTTCCTTGAGCCATGCTTCTGCCTTATCGAATATACTTTGAGCAGAGAGTGTTGGGTAGTTCGGGAGAAAAAGCAGAAGTAGAACAGAGTAAAATATTCTTTTCATGGATAGATTTTTTGAGGCCCTTTTATAGACTTAAACACTTGAGTCGACCCGCAGGGTCATAGAAGTATATGCATAGGATTCACCTTCAATCCGAAACATATCATCTACTGTAGAGAGTTCCTGAAAATTCAGTTTAAAATAGAGTTTCTTTGCCGGAAGATTTTCTGCCAGCACCTCCAAATCTAACCAGGCTATATCTGGATGCTTTTGACAATAAGCTATGACAAAGCTGAGCATATCTTGCCCAATATTCATTCTCCTATGTCCTTTATCGACTCCCATCCCCAATAAAACCCGGTGTCCTGCATTGGGCTCCATACGTCCGCGGATATCTATATGTCCTGCGATTTTTCCATCTTCTTTCATAGCCAGCCAAAGTTTCCTCCAGCCTCTTTCGCCTACTTTTTTTCCTAGACTCCCCTCAAATTTTCTTCTCAGAATACTTCCATCTAGAAGTTGTGAGGAGGATAAGGGCTGAAACAGAGGACCTTCCTTCCCATTTTCTTTTAGGTGATCATCAAGATAAATGAGAAATTTATCCAGTTGCTGCGGACCTACTTCTTTGATATGTATGGCAGGCATGTTTGTGTTGGTAGCTTAGGGTAAAGGAATGGTGCGAATTAAAATATTCCATCAGGGAAAATCAATCCAAGTAGATTCGCTTTATTTGGCAATTAGTTCCTTATCCCGGGTTTTCTGGATATATCCTTGCTATTTTCTGAGGTATTATTTGGTTTCTACTTTCTTTGAGGCAGGCCCATTCTGTATAGCTGAAAAGTTGCTCCGCTCGCCCCAGTTGGTTCGGCCATAGCCTTTCTCCTCAATAAAATCCCCTTCCATAGTAAGGCCTACCTTTACTTTTTGCCAAACCAATTCCTTTCCACTCATAGGGTTAAACAGATCTCCCTCTGATTTCAGCAATCCAAAGAAATTGTGCATGGTCCCAATAAGTGATTGATGGCATTGATGCTGAGTGAGGATTGCTTATAGTGAGAGGAATTGATCATAGCCAAAATCTCACATCCACCTAAAGAAGCCATATTGTGTAGCATAGCCTTACAGCCTACATCATCAGGATCAGCTGAATGATCTGTATCAAGAATGATTTTAACCTGTGCAATGGATGCTATTGAGGAAAAGGAAATCGCAAGAAGAAAAGAGAGCAAAGACTTCATGTGTACTTAATTTGTTTCAGGAAAAATTAAGCAATTCTGATCACTTTAACTCCGTCCGTATTTTTCTTCGTTTAGGTAATTTTAGGAAAATCTCCTCTAACTATCTTTGGATGTAGGGAAGAATACTGATGAACAAAAGAATCCCGTGTGGTAAAATAACATGAGCGCGTAAGGCGGTTTTTATGAAACGTAAAAATCCTCCTGCTTTCCAGCTTTTATACCAATCTGTTCCAATCTGCATGGGGTGAATATCATTTCCCTTTCCTGCGAAAAATGCTTCAATTTTTCCGGCCCGTTCATAGTGTGCATATTGAAAGGTCTTCCATTGGGTTTCGATAAGCCAGAAAATAATAGTGGTCAGCGGTGGGAGCATGAAGAGTAATTCCTTTTGTACATACAAAACCAGCCCTAATAAGAAAATTGAGAAACAACTTGCCCAAATCTTAAGGGTAAGGGCTCTGCTGTCAAAATCCTCCATGGTCCGCTGAATATGTAAATACTCCGAATGCAGGAGTTCGAGTTTCTGTTTTGCTTCCATTTGATCTGCGATTCTTGTTCTGGAGCTTCTGCAAATATTTGCGTTAAAGGCTCTCATTCTGCAATAAATCCATTTCCACTAAACCAAGAATCATTCCTATTTCGCAAGAAATCAATTATCCTTTTCTAGTCATCAAGATCACCCCTGTAGACCAGTTCATTTTTGTCAGGCTGAAATCCTTACGGGTCTCCAAATAAGCAACTAAAGCTTCTGCCTTCTCCTGATGCCCATCTGGCCAATTAGGCTGAGGATTCATATCATCAATGATGTAGAAGCCTCCGGGCTTTATCAAGGCCAGGATCTCCTCCAGCTCACTATACTTACCTGGCCATGCATCTGCAAATACCAGATCAAACTTCTCTCCCTGATAATTTCTGATCCATAGACTCCCATCCTCACATAAGATTTGAACCCGAGCATCCTTCCCAAAATATTCTAGCGCAATTTCAATTAAAGCAGGATCATTGTCTATGCTGATCAGCTTGGAAGAACTTTCTAGTCCCTCTATCATCCAGGCAAGGGAAAGACCGATTCCCGTTCCCAGTTCCAGTACATTTGCCTGCGTCTTTGAGGCAATCAAACTTTTTAACAAAGTTCCAATGTAGATATCCGAAGGCATCGTAAAACCGATTTCTTTGCATTTGGCTTCTAATTGAGGGAAGGCTGCGGGTATATCTGAGATTTTTGTTTGATCCATATATCTATTGGTCTTCCTGCTAAAATTAAGCTAACATCTTATCTAAGATCGCATCTACATGTATTTGGGTTGTGTTAAAGACTTTGATTCCTTCAAAATCTTCTTGTTTCAGCATCAGTGGAAGTTCGGTTCCTCCCAATATCAGCCCTTCGATCCCTTCATTCAGCCTCATCTCATTAACGATCTCCATCAATTCAGCCTTACTTTCCGGTATGATATGATTGAAGACCAATTCCTGCATATAGATTTCATGCACACGATCTTGCTCCTTTTCAGCTGGAATGAAGATTTCTATGTCCCTTTTCTTAGCAACATCCTGGTAAAAGCCTTTGGACATGGTTGATTTCGTTCCTAATAAGCCCACTTTTTGTAGGTCGGAGTTCTGTACTCGTTTACAACTTTCTTCTACAATACTGATCATTCCTACCGCTACCCTCGATGCCAGCTGATCAAAAACCACATGTGGTGTATTTGATGCCATAGCCACATAATCAAGGCCGGATTTCTCCAAAACAGCAATACGATCTTTCAAAAATTCAACCAAAACTTCCCATTTTTCCTCAAAAACGTAGGAAAGCATTTCCCTCATATTGATGCTATGAATCAATATCTCCGGGTATTCATTACCCGATACTCTCTCTCTGAAACCCTTGATGATCAGGCGGTAGTATTCGATACTTGATTCGGGGCCTATACCTCCCAGAATTCCTATTTTTTTCATGTGGGGAAATTAAGGACTATTTCCTTAGGTTGAGGAAACCTAATACTTTTTTATGGAGAGGTAGTAGAGTGCCAAAGTTTTCAATCTTCAAATGGAGTGTTTATTTCTTGGTATCCCTTTCTTTCAACTTTACCCGTAATCATATCAAAAAAATACTCTTGAAATTATTCCTCTTCAACCGGTATACGGCTTCTCAAAACTGCAGAGGCACTATCCAGGTGGGACAAAAACAGATTTTTGTATTCATCATACTCCAAATCATCCCTTAGAACCTTCAAAGCTTCCAAATCTTTGATTCGCTCCCAGGCATATGAAGGAATGTCTGATTCGCTGATGTCGGGTTTTTCCTCAGCTCCTTCTGTCTCAATAAGATTCTTTTTCTTTTCCTCATCTATTTGCTGAAGGACAGCTATGTGTTTATAGTTGTCGCGATATTCATTGAGGAGGTTTTTGATGAAATTATTCATGGCATTTATAGATGGCCGGAGTTCTTCATCCAGCTGAGGAAACTCAGGATTGAGGGCTCGCTTTATATTGTGAAGATTTACCACTCCTCCGATCAATTCTCGCATTTGCTCTCCATAGGTTTTTGCGGTACGATGGGCTTCAATGAGTAGTCGAGCTCTTTCTACTTTATCATATACCTCTTTTAAATCATTCAGGACATTTCGGTAGAAAGTGATTTTCTCTACCTTTTTCTGATTTCGCAACTCGCGGTTTTTCAGGAGAAATTGTACCAGGCCTCCAATGACCGTAATTAATGAAAGAGAGGCCCCTGTTTTTCCCATATCTACGAGTAGCTCATTGGGATTTGATTGCCCCCAGGTGAGGCTTAGCATCCATCCCCACAAAGCCAAACCGATAATAATCAAAAGGGCGAATAATAAGATGATATTTCTGGGTTTCATGATAAATTATTGTCGGGTTTCTATCTGTAAGTAGCTGAAGCGCAATTATTCTAAATCGGCAACCTTTACCCTAAACACCTCCACACCTAGCTAACGAATCCAGGTAGAAATTTCCATCCACTTTATTCTTATAATTCTGGTTAAAGTTAAGCCTTACTGTTAATCAGTACATTCTCAAAATACTTTGTTCCTTTGATGGGATTGAACCGATATGTTTCAATTTTCTCAAATCTCTGGTTTTTATACAATTCAATAGCGGCCTTCATTCAAGGCAGAGTATCTAATCTTATTTTCCTATACCCCAATTCCTGAGCCTTTCCAATGGATTTTATAAGGAGTCTCTTTCCCAATCCCTGTCCTCGATAAGCTTTGCGGATATACATTCTTTTCAGCTCGCAGATTTCCCCTTCCCACTTACGGATTCCATACCATGCCACAGCTTCATCTTCTGCAAAAACAAAACATAAAGAACCTTCAGGAGGCACATACTTCCTTGAGAGTTCTTTCAGCTCTTTAGAAAACCTATGCAGGGATAAGAAAGGTTCAGGAGAGTACCAAGGGGGGTTAAATTGCTTGGAAATTTTTCAAAAATACTGTTTAAAGAGAGATAATTCTTTAACCAAAGCCTTAAAAGTATCTGAATTTACCCGTATCAACGCGCAGCAACAATCTTCTTTCTCCGCTTTCTTCAATGGTAGGACTGCGATGAACAACTGCTTTAGTTCCTTCTTTGGGATATATGGCTCCCTTTAGGAGAATTGCAGCACCCGTTTTGGCCTGCTGAATTTTGCCTTCGTCAATAACGATGCTGGCATTCCCTTCAGGGGTACCTAATCCATTTCGGTTTATGTTATCTTCGGTAAGCCACAGGGTACCCGGACCGCTGTAGGTACAAAGCATACGAATATCATTTACATCCGTATGAAATTTTCTACACATGTTGACATTTATTGTCGCCAGTAGCAACCGAATCTTTTCTGACCCACTAATACCTTTAAATAAATCTACAAGATCCAGGATATCCTGAGTGATTTGTGGGCTTGTATTAGGATCAATCGCTTTTTTGAGTTCCTCATGAATCGTCGCAGCATCCCCACTCAGCTTTAATTCTATATTCTGTTCAAGCAAATGTTCTATTTCAGCTTCAAACTCGGTGAGATCTCTTTCGTAAACGGCTATATTAATATCTTTTTGATGAATATTCTCCAGAACATCTGGAGTTGTTCCGATTGCCCAATTTTGAACTGATGCCGTAGTCTTCATGCTGAAACCTTTTAAATTAATAGAGAGCCTAAGCGTTGTTTTTTTTTTGCTTAGCTGCATTCAATCGCACAAATGCAACATTGTTGCAATTTAAACAATTCTTTTGCTTATGCGACTCTATGTCATCAAATAAAATAAAGATAAATGGGAAAGTGATAATCGGTCTACTCCCCTTTGTTTTTATTAGTTATTTCGGAAAGGCCAGTGCCTTCAAAATACGCTTTACAAAGCCGGGTCCTTCATACACATATCCACTATAGACCTGGACCAGTGAAGCTCCTCCCTGCATGCGCATTTTCGCATCCAGGGGTTCCATGATACCTCCTACTCCAATCAAGGGGAGTTTACCGTCTGTCTTTTTGTGGATATAATTCATGATCTCCCAGGAAGTGTGAGTCAGGGGTAATCCGCTGAGTCCTCCGGCTCCCATAGCCTCTACATCGGCTTTGGGCGTATCAAGATCCTCCCGGGATATGGTAGTATTGGTTGCTATTAATCCTGATAGCTGGGCCTTCTCTGCAACTTCTACGATATCATCCAACTGAGATTCTGTAAGGTCAGGAGCAATTTTCAGAAGTAAAGGCTTGGGTTGTTCCTTTTTCTTATTCAGATCCTGTAGCGTCAATAATAACTGAGTCAGGGGTTCCTTCTCCTGCAAACTACGTAATCCAGGTGTATTTGGTGAACTAACGTTTACCACAAAGTAGTCTACATAGTCAAAGAGCAATTCAAAGCAGTACACATAATCATCTACGGCTTTTTCATTGGGGGTATCTTTATTTTTGCCAATGTTCATCCCAATGACCATATCCCCCTTCTTCATCCGTTTGAGTTTTTTTAGCATGGCATCTGCACCGGCATTGTTGAAACCCATACGATTGATGACAGCACGATCTCTTCGTAAACGGAAGAGGCGTGGCTTGGGATTGCCTATTTGAGGTCTTGGGGTCACTGTCCCAAACTCTACAAAGCCAAATCCCATATACTTCCATTTATCACCGATATAGGCATCCTTATCAAAACCAGCCGCTAATCCTAACGGATTTTTAAACGTCAGGCCAAATTCTTTGACTTCCAGACTTTTAAGACTGAGTTCGGTATTGATTCTAAACAGATCTCGAACCAAAGGAAGCGATAAAGAAAATTTTAAGAGGCTAAAGGTTAGGTGGTGGGCTTTTTCAGCATCCAGGGAGAAAAAGATCGGTCGCAGCAGAGATTTATACATAAAAAATCCGGATTTGCACCAAAGGTACAAATCCGGCTGATTATATAAAATGTTTCGTGTTTACGAAGGATCGGCAGGTGCCAGGGTAACCGTTCTGGTAACTGTATTGAAAGGTCCGGGAACCATATCACCCTTTCCATCAACCAGGGTCATTTTGATTTCAACCTCTCCCATAGGTAAACCTTCAATTACGTAAGGCTCCCAGGAAGTAAGGAGAAATTCTTCTCCGTTAATAAAGGTGTGCACCTTATAGCCTTCTTCTGAAAGGCCTTCGTCTACGTTTAAGAGGAAGAAGTCGAGAAGAAGCTTCTTTGTATCTTCTCCTTTGTAGGTTCCCTTAGGACGGCTGTAAAACATGTGCATAGCTGAAAGGTCAGCCTCAGCAGCATCTGTATCACCCGTTTGAACCTGAGTTACCACAAAAGACTTATTATTTTTCACACTCTCATGATAAGAGCGAGAAAGGAAAGCCAATACTACATGGTTTCCAGGCTCCTGAAGCTTTTCGCTGGTAACTGTAGGCTCATAATGAGCTGAATAAGGCCCATTGTCAACAATGAAGTGGATGTGCTGTCCTTTACCTGAGTTTGCCAAAGGCGCAGGCTTTTGGGTTTGAGCCCCTAATTCATAGTCTTTGACATCAAAATTGAAGGTATGCGTACCATCATCTCCTGCTTCTACTTTACCTTTCAGGGCCAGTTTAGCTTTAGGGAAGTCCGGAGAGCCACTTAAAGGGGTAACTTTGATATCTCCTTTAACCATGGATTTACTCTCACTCATTCCCTCTCCTGCTGCTTCACCTTTTCCTTCTTCGCCCGCCTCATCATGTCCTTCATGATTTTCGTGGCTGGTTCCTTCTTCATGTGAGTGAGAACCAGAATCGCTACCACCACATGCATAGAAAAATACGAGTAAAGCCGCCATGAGCAGCCTTGAGATTGTTACTTTCATTTTATTCGTGTGTAATTGTTTTCAACATTTTTGGTTTGAGCTGGTGAAATTACATAAAAAGATGCTTAAAACGTCAAATCAGGGGAAAATTCATAAGCAGGTAATAAAGCTATGTCCTCCTTGCTTTGATGAATGGGGAGGGATGGTATAGAACTCCACAAGCTAAAGCGCCTGCAAAGAATCTTTGCAGGCGCAGTATAATTTTACTCAAATGAGCTTATATGTCTTGTAATCTATCTACTAGGAGCCTCATCCATGGTTTTGATCAGGCAGCCACTTGCCGGGCTATGCTCGATCGCAGGATTTGATCCTTGAAGCAAACTATCAATGGCGTCATGTAGAAAATTCTGCTTTACAAGTTTGGCGTCAAGGGGATTGTCGTCGATTTTCCCACTATATACGACCTTGAAACCTGCCCCAGCAGGTTTAAGCAAAAATACTTCTGGGTTCTTTTTCGCCTGAAACATCTTTGCAACTGACTGATCCTCATCTTTTAGATAAGGAAAAGGGAAAACAGTAACGGTCCTCATCACACTGGGATCGTCCATTTCGTTCATTGCGGCATTGTTGCTGTTTACAGCAATGATTGCCAGCCCCTTATCAGCATAGGTATGGTGAAGTTCTTTGAGACGCTCTTCATATTTTTTTGCCCAACTACAATGTGAGCTGGTAAATACGACTGCGACCAGTTTCTGATCGTTAAAATCAGAGAGCTTGACTACCTTTTCTCCATCCGTAAGCGCAAACTCGGTTACGGAGTCTACCTTCTGAGCAAGCGCAGGTACTGAAAGCAGTACTGTGCTAAGCAAAAATGCCAGAAAAGTAGTATAAACAAGTTTAGTCATAAAAAAATGGTTTGGTTGAACATTAATCCCCGAAACTTTCGTCTTTATGTATTATTAGACTGACTTCTTTTGCATCAGTCACGGTGCTAATACTTTCGATCAGACGTCCATCGCGGGACAGAATCAGGCTCATTGGGGGCGTACTTGTTGTGGAAGAAAGCCTGTGTTCTCGTAAAAACTGATTTAATGATTCGTTGTTTACACAATATATGGGGGTTTCTATTGCCAATTGTTGCCAGAAATGCTTCAATTCTTTCTTTGCATCATTATCCTCATCTAAAGCGACAAAATGTACATTTAAATGTTTGTGAGGATGATCGTGCAATTGAGCCAAATCCGGAATCTCTTTAACGCAAGGCTTACATGCGGTATTGTAGAAATTCAACAAAACATAGGGTTTATCCGATTCCGCCACCAGTTTCTTCAGTTCTTCCCCACTTAAAAAACTTACCTCATGGCTGAACTCCTTCGTACAGGCGCTCGCGAGTATAAGTAAGGATAAACTCATCATGTATGTCGTAGCTAATCTCATAGCTTTTGGTCCAATTGTCCTTTTTTACGATGACAGGTAGGATTCCGTTATCTTTTTGGGAAAAATTGCCAAAATCCAGGAATATGTTGTCTTTAAAGGCAACTCCTTGCCCGTGCATCTTATAAATGGTCTCCTTGGTACTCCAGATAAGCAAAAAAAGCTCCATACTCGAATTTACCTCGTAAAAGGACAATTCAGCCTCATTCATAAAAAGGAAGCGCGTACGTAAATTTCTGGGCTTTTTACGCTTTCTGTATTCTATATCTATACCTACTTCAGAGTCAAGAGAAGCAATAGCAGCTGCATATTTGGAAGAGTGGCTGTAGCTAATGTGGTGTTTATCATTGGAAAGATAAGGTTTGCCGTAGTGATTGTTGAGGGATTCGATCCGTTGATCATTGGCGATTTTCAACAATTCTTTCATACACAAGCGACTGGAAAGCCATTCGAGACGTTTCTCTGCATGGGAAATCTCAGATAAACGCTTCCATTCATTTTCGTACAGCTTCACCCTCTCAAGGAAGAACATTTCGTCCTCCTCAATCCTCCATGCTCCAAGGTTTACTCCCTGGAAATTGCTATCGAGTTTAATGAAAGGCATGAGTGAATATCTTAACGTACTAAATAATTAGATGAGGTGTCACAGTTCTATTTCACCGGATTCAAACGCTTCCCTTTCGGGCTTTTTGTAGTTTGAACACAAAATTCTGGGTATTTTCTGTAGCCTTACTTAAATATACGCAAATTCCACTCCTTGTCCAACGAAAAAAATCGCGGTTTCAAATTAATGAAACCGCGAAACTATATATGATTTATCCTATTCGGATCAGTTATTCATAAAGTTGGCTGTTGAGCCTTGCTCGCGAAGGTAGGTATTTGCTTCGTCGATGGTAACACGTACTCCGTCAATGTAGGGCACGATCCAAGGATTCTCAATTCCGAGAGTTACCAGTTCACCTTTGAATTCATTACACTCATCATAGGTACGGAACATACCTATCATGTATTTGTTGAATCCATCAGCTCTTTCCGCCACAAAGTCATTTCCATCAACCGGGGCCGCTTTCATCTCATGGAAAACATAAGCTCCGATTTGAACCCGATAGACAAGACCGGTAGTGATGCCTTCGCTGATCACGGTCTTTTGTGATTTGTATTCAGCGAGCAATTGCTCATTTCTTTTACGCAAAGATTGCATTTCCCCTTCCATCTGGATCAAGGCCCAACGCAGGCTGTCTACCAGTTCAGAACCTCCACCTTCGGAGATCTGGGTTTGCATTTCTTTGTTTCTTTTCTTCAGATCCTTGATCTGCTCCTGGTAATTGTCGAACTCAGCCTTTAATGCGATAGGGTTCTTTTTGTACATTTTTGCCTTCTCGGCCCAAAACTTTTTCTCTTCTTTAGAGATTTGACCAGTGGCTAAGGCAGGGAGGCAAAAGAGCAAAACAATTACTGGAATATATTGAATTAAATACCTCATTCTCATCTATGTATCTTGGGTATGACGATAAATAAATCTAAATAAAAGCTTTCGATATGAAAACCATACTCAGACTAAAGAACGAAATTGAGGGTAAGAATATTCTGATTCAGGTTAAATTATTCATCAGAAAGCGCATAGTATCCCCAATAGCTATCCCAATTGTTACACAAATCCCATGCCTGAATTGTATAAAACAGACTACACATTCTCTTGCGATCTGCTTCATGTAGGGTATTGGGCAAACTTGCAACTTTTTTGGGAAGCAAAATGCTGCTGCGTAATTGGTCTATGTCCCTGATATGTTGTAGCTTGCGGGCCAAATTTCAACTCAAGATATCCTCAGAAAAACAATAATCTCATGTCAAAAGTTACTGTCGTCGGTGCTGGAAACGTAGGGGCAACCTGCGCAGAATGCGTCGCAAGAGCCGAAGTATGCAACGAAGTTGTCATGCTGGACATCAAAGAGAACTTTGCCGAAGGTAAAGCCCTCGACCAATGGGAGACTTCTCCTGTAAATTATTTCGACACCCGCATCACGGGCTCAACCAATGATTACAGCAAAACTGCCGGTTCTGATGTAGTCGTTATCACTTCTGGTATTCCTCGTCGTCCGGGTATGAGCCGTGATGACCTGATTGCAACCAATGCTGGAATTGTAAAAACAGTTACTGAAAACGTAATCAAGCATTCACCCGATTGTATCATCATCGTTGTTTCCAATCCTTTGGATGTGATGACTTATCAGGCTTACCTGACTGCCAACTTCCCTTCTCATCGTGTGATGGGTATGGCTGGTGTACTGGATACTGCTCGCTACCGTTCATTCCTCGCTTTGGAACTGAACGTTTCCCCTAAAGATATTCAGGCAGTACTTATGGGGGGTCATGGTGACACCATGGTTCCACTTCCTCGCTACACTACTGTTGCTGGTATTCCTGTTACTGAATTGGTTTCTGAAGAAAGAATCAATGCGATCATCGAAAGAACCAAAAAAGGAGGCGGAGAAATTGTAAAACTTCTCGGTACTTCCGGATGGTATGCACCTGGAGCTGCAGCAGCTCAAATGGTAGAAGCTATCATGAAAGATTCTAAGAGAATCTTCCCAGTTTGTTCCTACCTGACCGGAGAATATGGGGTAAATGATCTTTACTTAGGTGTACCCGTAATACTAGGAAGAAACGGAATCGAGAAAATCATCGAACTTGATCTGAATGATGACGAAATGGCGCTACTGAGACAGTCTGAAGCTGCTGTAAGAAATGTGGTAGCTGTTTTGGACAATCTGTAAGATTATTTCTAAAAAAAGCCCGGGCCTGAATCAGGCCCAGGCTTTTTTTGTATGCCGCTCCTTATCCAGCAGGCATTACTTTATAGCCTTTTACCCGAGGCATATAAATAGCTGGTCCTGCTTTAAGATTAAAGTTGGGTCGAGCGTATTTCCAGAATTTGGGAGGAATCCGTAAAGCTTGTTTCGAGATCATCACTCCTTTTCCAAAAACGAGCTTCTTTGGCCCCTTTCTACCCACGGGCTTCATTACAATCCCCTCTTGCCTCACCTGAATAGACATGATGAAATGTTTCTTTAACATCATAGTATCTGTAAAAACCCCGGATGGTGCAGGTCTTATATCCATGACTCGATTGGCTCCGTCCACGATGAGTTCCGCCATAAAGCCATTGGCATAGGCCGAAGGATCAACCTGAGCTTTGGCAGAATAGGTTGAAAAGAAAAATAAGCTTGTAAGGAGAATTGTAATACTTAACTGAATAGGTTTCATCATTCTTGATTTTTGACTTGGTAAATAGGTCGAAAAATTTCCGCCCTTCAAGACTTAGTTTACTTGCTCAAGAAAAATGTAATAAGGGGAGATATGTTATGGTGTTTTAGTGTTGAAGTATTGAGGTAGGGGTCTACTCCTAAAACTACAGCAATACAACACCAAAACACTTCAGCACCTCTTTACTCCACCACCGACAACTTCCCCACAAACTCCTCTACTCCATCAATTTCGGTATATACACGATAGACATAGACACCGGGTTTCACCCTTTGTTTTCCTTTATCACGCAGGTCCCATTCAATACCGCCATCACCATCGGTTTCTTCCAGCTTATTTACAAAGCGGCCAGAGACTGTATAGATTTCGATGTAGGCTTGTTGGGTGAGGTTGGCGAAACGAACACCCTCAAAGAATTCGTGATTTCGGGCGGGATTGGGATAAACAAATACTTCAGATAAGTCTTCTTTATTGCTGGAGAAGGTAGCCGTATTGCCTTCATCATTGCTACAAATGCCTTCTGCGGTACACACATCAGATACTACCAGGGAGATGGGATAGCCTAAGGCTCCAAAACGGGCTTCTGAAATAGTAACCAGGACAGCTGTTTTTTCTTCATTCCCCCACTCTACCGATTTGATGCTTCCCACTGGCTCGATGCGATAATTACTACTGTCCAGTGCGGATGCTTCCGTTGGAGGCAGGTTAAAGGTCAAAAGGGCCGTTTTATCTCCGGTCGATTCCCAATTGCTGAGGAAAAGGCTTTTCTCCACCCGTCTTTCGTAGCGAAAACTCAGGTTCCGATTGCCTTGAATACGAGCTTGCCCACGGTCTCTAAAGGTAGAGTCTATGACGAGTGTATTTTGCCCCTCATTAAATTCATCTCGAAAGCCTAAAATGATGCGATTGGCTTTGTCTCCAGCATGCGTAATGGATATAGGGGAAGTATCTCTATTGAGGAGGAATTTGGATTTATCTTCATTTCGATCTGTGACTGCCTGGGAGAAATAGATGGCGACCTGATTTTCTCCAATAGCTACCAAACTATCTACAAACGGTCGTTCATGTGGCGTCACCAAAATCGCCCGACCAAATCCACTGGTATCTGTAGCTCCGATGCTTCGCAAGACGTAAAGAATGGGTACATCAGGATCAAGGTTTTGATCTAAGACTGAATTCGTATTTATAGGACTGAATACCGAGGCGATCGAACTATTGGGCCAATCCGGAACCCGCCATAATTCATAGGCATTTGCTCCCGGAACGTTCTGCCAGTTGAGTTGGACACGATCTGGCCCCAATACTTCACCTTGCAAAGAATAAACAGGCGCCGGACCAGTGTAGAGGTAATCCTTCTCGAAAAAGTAGGTCGAATCTGAAATACCGATTCCTAATTCATTGATCCCATTTTCATTAAAATCGCCGATGATGTGATGCGTTCCTACTGATCCAAAAATGAAAGCATCCATTTTATACTCCCCCCCTACAATGTCCATAATATAGGTCTTGGGGAAAGTGGAGAAAACGATTTCTAATTCAGGATCTGTATCCAGATTGCCCACTGAAAGGGCATTATAGGTTTTGGAATCGATATCATAAATCACATCCTCCCAAACAACCTCATATCGATTGAATCTGGTAGCTTTAAAAATACGGAGCACCCAGTGGGGAGTATCAAATTCTTTATCAGCATTCTCCAGATCTGAAGTATGAATACCAATGAAAAATTCAACTATTCCATCATTGTCAAAGTCGCCTTTTTCAAAATACACCTCAGCATTTTCATTGGCTATCGAACTGGTATCTACCAGAGCTCTGACGTAATTATCACCCCCTCTATGTTCATAGATTAAAAAGTCAGCATCATTGTCGCCGAACAGTATTTCGGTATTTCCATCCTTATCAAAATCCTCCACTAAAGCTTGCGTAAATCCAGGGCCTTCTGTATCCTGGGTAGTGTTTTCCAGAGTAGCTACCTCAGTAAAATTTCCAACAACTCCTTTGAATACAAAAAAGTCCTTGGCGTTTCGCATGAGGATATCCAACTTTCCGTCTCCATCTGTATCTCCGAAATTTGCAGAGAATTTCCGCTGCCCTTCATTGGACCAAATTTGCGTCTGGAACCTTCCCCCTTCTGTTACCTGCTCCAATAAATAAGTCGAATCATTGACCGAGCACAAAAGTTCATATAATCCATCTCCATCTGTATCCTCTACCCCTTTGGGAATCAAAATGCGGCGAAAATCATTAAGTGAATCTTTTTCGACAAACTCATTTCCCGTAAACTCAAAGATTTTTAATTTCCCAAAAGATAATCTCTCATCATATACATTCATGACCACTTCCTTGAGCTGGTCATTGTCGGTATCGTAGGTTTTGGGCAGAAAGCGTCCATTCGGCAATTTGAAATCCAGCTCATTGAATCCAGATTGCTTGATGAATTCCGGCTGAAAAGTGAACGTCCCATTTTCACTTTGGCCTGTCAGTCCTGCCAGATTGCGGCTTTCTATAAAGAATTCGTAGGTGCCGGGAGTGAGTATCCCATTTCCCAAAAGGAAATCCCCGTTTCGGGTCGTACGGTCAAAGGTCTCCTGTTTATAAATCGTTGTTCCCTGCAAACGATAATTGAGGGTATGATACCCCTGATCAGAACTGCGAAAGATAATGAGTGCCTTCCTTTCGTCATTGTCCCAGGCTTGCGATGCCCGCTTGATTTCAATTTGAGGGGCACTTTTGTCCCGGATAAAACGGATGCGATCCTCATTGGTAAACCCATTTGTCTTTTCAACTCTAAGTCTGAGGGTATATTCTCCTTCGGGCAAACCCGTCAAATCCCAGCTCGCAAGGGTATCCAAATCCGTTTGATACACCTGATCTGCAAGAATAGGTACCCAGGGATTTTCATCTTCTATCCCTTCCTGATATTCGACATGGTAACGCTCAAATTCAGGATCAAGTACAGTCCCAATGATATGAACTAAGTCCTTATCACTTCCTCTGTCATTTTCGGGCGAAAGGAGTTCTACATGAGAAGCACCAACTACCTGCAAAGCGCGTAGCAGATTTAACCTCCCTGCACCTGTAAAATGATCCCAACCCGGATCAGAAAGATCATCTGCGGAAGATGCCAGAATCCCTCGAATCTGTTGAGGGGTTCGGATGCCATCTTTAGCAAATAATAAAGCTACCGCTGAAGCCACCATAGGCGCAGAAAAACTGGTTCCCTGCGTACGAGTAAAAGCCTCATTTATGGTTTTGGTGGAATCTAGAGGTATGGGAACAAAAATTCCAGCCCCCGGCGCGGTCATATCAACTGTTACCCCATAGCTACTCAAAGGAAAAAGAAATTCTCTCCCACTTTCCAAATCGGCGGTAGAAGCCGAAACAGAAATCACTTCATTGAAACCCGAAGGATAATGCAAATCATCTCCTCTTGCATTTCCAGCAGAACTGACCATTACGATGCCCTTGCTGTAGGCATATTTGATGGCTTCATGCACCATAAGCGAGGGATATATATCTCCAAAGCTGAAGTTGAGGATTTGTACCCCCTGATCGGCAGCATAAATGATGGATCGTGCGATATCATCATCTTCACCAGCTCCAGAAGGACCGAATGCACGGATGGGCAATAGTTTACAATCAGGAGCTAGGCCAGCACCTCCATAGGTATTGTCATGTCTGGCGAAGATAACTCCCGAAACCATGGTTCCGTGATTGTTGTCATCTGTAGGATCTGGATCGGGGAAGAGATAATCTCCTCCAACCGGATTGCGAGGCTGGTCTGTAAAGTCATAGCCTGAGACATCATCAACAAATCCGTTATTATCATTGTCCAGTCCGTCAAAATCTCCGGTTTTCCCATTCCTGATCTCACTTACTGACCAGGGTTCGAAAGTCCCATTTCCATTTGCGTCTTCTAGCGAATTAACAATGTATTTGCCTTCAAATTCCGGATGTTCATAATCAAGTCCGGTATCAATGACCCCGATTTTAATATTGGGACTACCTTTTGTGTACTCCCAGGCAGCATATGATTGAATAAAAGGATGGTACCATTGTGCTCCCAGCGAATCATCTGTTGGGATGATTTCTTCTGGTGAAAAATCCAATTGCATGCTTCTGTTCTCCTCAACAAATTCAAATGCTCCACTGGATTGCAATTGAGAAATGAGGCTGCTAGTACCATCAAACTCCAGGGTAAATAGCCTGGATACGTCTGAATTTCCCTGAATACTTTTGGTTGTACTTGATTGAATACTTCTCGCCGATCTGATTTTTTGAAGAAAGGAGTAAGTCTGCAGCAAAGCAGGCGGTAGGGATTTAGCCAAATTTTGATTGCCTTTATCGCTGTCAAAGAATTGTTGCAAAGAAGAATTGCCGGGCGCCAGCTTTACGTTTAGCTCCACTTGTGCCTGGCTAAGAGGAATAGTTCCCAAAGCAAAAATTAGCAGTAAGAAGCGGGGGGAGAAGAGCAAGTGCCTGGCAAGAAAGATCAGCCGCATGTACAAGGGTGTAATTTCCGTCTTCTGTGTTTGTTTCTAAAGGTCGAAACTTAGCACTTTAATTCCGAACGAAAAAGGCAATTGTCATGGTATATATTCATGAGGAAAGATTGTTTCGCAAATTGGAAAAGGGGAATCTTATTTTCTTTATTCCTAAATTGAAGTGACTAAGATTAGTACCCATCTAATTTTAACCTAAAACACGCTAACATGAGAACATCAATCCTACTACTCATCCTGTTTTGTAGTACTTCTATTTTTGCCCAGGACAACCTGGATTTCGAACAAGTAAAAGACGGCAAAGCCCTGAAATGGAATAATTTCGGAAATGGCTCCTATGAAAACGCCATCGACAGCGAGGTTTTTCATGGAGGAAAGTATTCGGCATCCATCGAAAACAAAAATGATGATCTTGGATTTCAAGCCTTTGCTTACACGGTGCCGGCGAAATTTAAAGGGAAGAAGATTAAACTAACAGGCTATCTGAAAACAGAAAATGTAAGTGAGGGATATGCGGGCCTTTGGTTAAGGCTAGATCCACGAGTTGCTTTTGATAATATGGCCGGGAGAGGCATCATAGGAACAACGGATTGGAAGAAATATGAGATTGAATTGAAATACGACACGGAAGAAACCCAACAAATTGTCTTTGGTGCATTATTAGTTGGGAAAGGGAAAGTATGGCTAGACGATTTGGAGGTTTCGCTTGACGGGAAAAAACTGGAAAATGCTCCAGCCAAAAGTTTGTCCGCTGCCGAAAAAGATTCTGCTTTTCATGGAGGATCGGGTATAAGTATTGGGAATTTGGACGAAGCTCTTTTGACGGATCTGGAATTTTTGGGAAAAGTCTGGGGCTTCCTGAAATATCATCATCCAGCAATTGGAAGAGGAGACTACAATTGGGATTACGAGCTTTTTCGATTTTTACCCAAATACCTTGAAGCTGACAAAAGAGAATCAAGAGAAGTGCTCATGCTGGCATGGATCGAAAGCTATGGAGAAATAACAAGTTGCGCAAGATGCAAGGAATATAAAGAGGATGCCTTTCTGCAAGCAGACCATTCCTGGCTAAAGGAGGGAAAAATGAATCAAAGATTGAAAGAGCGGTTATTATTCATCCTTCAAAACAGGCACCAGGGCCAGCATTATTATATTGGCATGGCCCCGGGTGTTGGGAATCCTCAATTCAGACACGAAGCGGGATACTCGAACATGCCTAATCCAGATCAGGGATTTCGCTTATTGGCACTTTATCGCTATTGGAATGCCATCCACTATTTCTTTCCCTATAAACACCTGATGGATAAAAACTGGGGCGCTCAACTCAAAGCTTATTTACCCGCATTTTTAGAAGCCAAAGACGAATTGGAATACGAATTCGCCATGGTTCAGATCATTGGGGATATACAAGATACACATGCCAATCTTTGGGGAGGATCAAACAAAATCAATGAATGGAAAGGTGTTCGCTATACCCCTGTTTATACCCGTTTCATCGAAGGAAAATTGATTGTTTGTGATTTTTTCCAGTCGGATTTCGCAGCTAAAACCAAACTCAAGCAGGGAGATATAATTACTCAGATAAATGGGAAGAAGGTAGAAGATAGGGTAGAAGAAATGCGAAAGTATTTCCCAGCCTCCAATGAACCCACTAGAATGAGGGATATTGCTCGTGATATTCTGCGTTCTAATGAGGAAGAAATTGAGATCACTTATCTACATGATTCGGAAGAAACTACGCTTAAACTACCAACTTATGAAGGTAAGGACTTGAATCTACAGATGATCTTTAGAGGGAAAGGCGAGAAGTCTTACAAGATGCTAGATAATAATATCGGCTATGTAACCCTGGGAATTATCAAAGAAGAGGACATTAATAAGATTAAGAAAGAGTTTATCGATTGCAAAGGAATCATCATTGACATTCGAAATTATCCGAGCACTTTTGTCCCCTTTAAATTGGGCACCTATTTTCTGGAGAAATCTACTCCTTTTGTCAAATTTACTAGTGGGAACATTAACAAGCCTGGCGAATTCACTTTTGGAAACGAGTTAAGAATCCCTTCAAGTAAGAAGCATTTCAAAGGAAAAGTGATCGTGCTGCTAAACGAAATTAGCCAGAGCCAGGCAGAATATACGTCTATGGCTTTTCGTGCTTCTCCTAACAGTATTATTGTGGGGAGTACAACAGCAGCGGCGGATGGAAATGTCTCTAATATTAATTTGCCCGGAGGCATGAGTACGATGATCTCTGGAATTGGAGTTTATTATCCTGATGGAACAGAAACCCAGCGAATAGGTATCGTACCGGATGTGGAAATAAAGCCTACAATTAAAGGCATTCGCGAAGGGAGAGATGAGCTTTTGGAAAAGGCGATTGAGCTGATTTTGAAAGAATAAGCTTACTATAGCTAAAGCACATCAGGATTTGTTCTTTTTGAACCCTTTGACTGCAAGCCCCATTTCCCTTAATGCTCGATTAATGGAAATGAGCGCGCATGCCTTTAATCGAAAAGGATGGGTGAGTTGTTTCCATTTTTGCAAAAAAAGGGAAAGAGGGATTGCAGGGGAAGGGCTCAAGGAGCTAAGATTGAAATTTATTTTTCACTTTGCATTACCCATACTTCTCTAACAACTTCTCTGCATATACCTGCGTCCAATGTTCCCCACTCACATCAGCGGTATCATCCAGATGCATCAATTCATAAACGATGCGACTCTGCGTCATTTCCACTCCCAATAATGTGGGTAGGGAATCTTTCAAATACTCTGAGTACCACAGGGGCCATTCCGGGTCATCTCCGTCGGTTTCGATGTAGGCCTGATGATGAGCTTTGCCAGCTTGCATGAAGAGGGCCTCCAATTCTGCTTTTTTAGCTGTATCCATAATTTGGGGCTTAAGAACTACAAGATAGCATCGAACAACCAACCTTATGCCTGGCCCAATCGGGTCTTTTGATGAACCACTTTTCATTTTCGGGCTGCTCGGCATATGGCTTCTTCAAGAGCTGATACAATTCCTCGATCAGGGAATAGTCGCCATCATCCGCAGCATCTATGGCCAATTGCGCCATATAATTTCGCAGAATGTATTTGGGGTTTACCTGATTCATGCTAGCCCTTCTTTCTTCATCTGAAGTATCCTCTTTTTTCAAACGGCCAAGGTAAGACTCAAACCAGGCCATCCATTCCTCTTCTACTTTGCGTTCCAATTCCTCCGGTTTATAAAATGCTTCTTGAAGCTTTTCAAGAGCTTTGTAAGAAGTAATCTTTGAGGATACGCCTGCCAATAGACGGAAAAAGATGGTCATATCGGTTTCTGTCAACTCCAGGCACTTTTCCAGGGAGTCTATCAAACCTTTATCGCCCTCAAGCTCAGCGCTTAAGCCCAGCTTGGCGCGCATCATGTGGATGTATTTATCTGCATACTCATCTGCATAGCGCTTTAAAGCGGCTTCCAGAGGCTTGGGATCTCCCATGATGGGAAATAATGCATTGGCAAGTTGGAAGAGGTTCCATTGAGCTATACCGGGTTGATTTATATACCGATATCTGCGCCCTTGGGCGTCAGTGGTATTGGGCGTCCAGTCGTGATCATAATTATCCAGAAATCCATAGGGGCCATAATCTATACTCAATCCCAGAATGGACATATTATCCGTATTCATGACTCCGTGAACAAAACCTACTCTTTGCCAATGCAGAACCATTTCCAGGGTCTTATCTAGAACAATATTGAAAAATTCAATGTAAGCTTCTGCTCCTGTTGAAGTTATTTCAGGGAAGAAGTGTTTAATGGTATAATCGGTCAGCTTTTTCAGGTTTTCGTGATCATTGCGGCTGGCGAAAATCTGGAAGTTTCCAAAGCGAATAAATGAGGGAGCAGCCCGACAGACTATAGCTCCTTTTTCGTAGGCAGCATTTCCATCGTACAACATATCTCTCAAGACCTGATCTCCTGACAAACTCAGACTCAAAGATCGAGTAGTAGGTACACCCAGATGATGCATAGCCTCACTTGCCAGATGCTCCCGGATAGAAGATCTCAATACGGCAAGACCATCAGCCGTTCGGGAATAAGGGGTTTCCCCTGCACCTTTCAATTGCAAGGCCCAGCGCTTTCCATTATGAACAATCTCCATCAAATTGATGGCTCTTCCGTCTCCCAACTGCCCGGCCCAATTCCCAAACTGATGCCCACCATAGCACATCGAATAAGGATCTGTTCCTTCCAATACTTTCGCCCCACTAAAAACATCCCGAAACTCCTCTGATGCTATATCTTCCTGATGTAAGCCTAGTTCTTTCATCATCTCCTCCGAAACATGCAGCACTTTAGCTTCACCTGGAACGCGAGGCGTCACAAAAGAGTAACAAGCTTCCTTCACTTGCCTCCGCGTATTGTTGCGATCAGGGTCAGCTGGAAGTTCTTTATTGAACGTATCTTTTATATCAAATTTCATCTATGCTGAATTGTCTTCAGAAAGGATTCCTTTCTCGTTTTAATTGAATATAAAACAAATTGTACAGCTTGAAGTAGCTGCCTCTGGATATAGATAAAAGTTTTTTCCAACAATTGTTTTAGCGATCCACATTCTCTTCTGAAAAGGGACATATGAAATCTATAAAAGATTCCTTTCTTCAGCTATCTGGTGCAAGACAAATAGGCGAGATCCTTTAGCCATTCATCGAATTATTAGCAAAATAGTCCAGGACATTTTGAAAAGCGATAGAGAAATACAGTTCGTAGCCCGATCGCTCTACATATCCGAGGTGAGGGGTGCAGATTACGTTATCCATTTGGAGCAAAGGATGATAAGGATCAAAAATGGGTTCATGTTCATACACATCCAAAGCTGCAAAACCAGGTCTTCCCGCCATCAAAGCTGCCAGGAGCGCACCTTCCTCTATCAGAGCTGCACGCGCTGTATTCACTAGCAGAGCATCACTTTTCATGGAAAGCAGATCAGCTCCTTTTACAATTCCTTTTGTGCTTTCCTTCAATCGTAAATGTAGACTGATAATGTCACAGCTACTGAAGAATTCCTTTTTTGATTCTGCTGCCAGATAGCCCATCTCAATGGCACTTGCACGAGAAGCCTCACTTCCCCATACCATTACTTCTGCTCCAAAAGTTTTTGCATAGGTGGCGATACGCTTACCAATCTTTCCAAATCCCCATATCCCTAGTCGTTTTTCATAAATCCTACGCCCCATATTCACCTGCCAATTACCAGCTTTCATCCCTTCAATTGCCTGAGGAATCAAGCGCATACCATTCATGATGAGTGCCCATGTCAGTTCGGCGGTTGCAATGGGATTTCCCCGCCCTTCTACTATTGCAACACCATGTCTATGGCAAGCCCGCTCATCGATATGACCTGCGTTCTTTCCAGTTTGGGAAATGAGTTTGAGATTAGGAAGCTGTCTCAGTAGTCTATCATTTACTTTGGTTCGGGTTCGGGTTAAAACTAGCACCTCTGGATCAGCTAACTTTTCAGTCAACTCCCAGGGATCGGAATGGTATTCGTGGACGATTGTCAGCTCATGTCCCTGTAGCAACTGAAAACAATCCAGGCTTTGGATTACGTTTTGGTAATCGTCCGGGATGGCAATACGCATAACTCAATAAAAAAGCTGACCTTCCATCAATTTTCGACAGGTACGCAAAGTTCCCGCTTTCACTACATTAAAATCCTTTCCTTCGCCTCCGACTTCAATTTGGACAGGAATAAGGCCCGAAGGATGTTCTACTACGATCTGTTCTGAATTTTCTCCATTCGTTTGAGCAATTTCAGCTGCGATCGTGCCTTCCGCTTTGGCAGCAGTACCTATGCAGACAGCCCCACTCACAGCATGGGCAGGATGAAGGCTATGCGGCGTGAGGTATTGGGATTTTATATTGCCTCCATTTCGTGGGGGGGAAAGGATGCCAACTTTGGGGATTACGCTTTCGGAAACATCTCCCAGGCCAGAAATTCGTCCTGCTTCGATTCGAGTCGCTTCTATCCTTTGCATCAACTCCTTATTCTCCTGAAAAAAGGCTTTATCCTCCAATCCCGTCAATCCTAAATCACGGGCTCTTAAAAGCATCATCATATTGCCGGCATCTACCAATGAGACTTCCAGCCCATTGATGGTATCTACTCTATTTCCCGTGGGGAATAGTTTTCCAGTTGCCCCTCCCGCAATTCCACTCAGGTTCATCAAAACAGGAGCTCCACTTCCCGGAACACCATCTATAGAGAAATCCCCGTCTACATAGTTGATTTCTCCATGTGGGGTTTGCACAACGATCTCAATGTGTGAGTCTGTATTGAAGTTGTAGACCTTGATACGGGTCTCAGGATGTGTAGCTTTTACCCAGCCTTTTTCAATGGCAAAAGGACCAACTCCCGTCATCATATTGCCACAGGTCGGTTTGGTATCCACGATGGGCTTTTCTATAAAGACCTGGGCGAAAAGATAGTCGACATCAATACCTGCTCGCTCTGAAGGTTGAACCATAACGACCTTGCTGGTAACCGTCGTCGCCCCACCAATTCCATCGATCTGCCTTTTATCGGGTGATCCCATGATCTTCAGAAGAGCTTCGGCTCGTTCGGCAGTATCCGATGGGAGGTCCCTCAAATCCAGAAAGGGACCGCGGGAAGTTCCGGCACGCATGTATATACAGGGAATATGTTTGAGCATATTAATTGATTAAAAGGCCTTGTGGGAATTCGAGATTAAGGAAATAACCAAATACTATCAGGAGACTGACACCGCCCAAAGTAAGCAAAGCGGTTTTGGTCGGATTGGTTTTGGCTTTCAGGGTAAAGAAGGCAACAAAGAATAAAATGATTGCCGGGAGGAAGCCGATCAGCGTACTCAAAAGGTAGAGCGCTCCTATCCATACTATAGGTTCATACCAGCTTGCTTTAAATGTTCCTTCGGGAACCACTTGTTCTGCATCAAAGACTGCAGCATTGTCTCGCTTTCCTTTTGCAAATAGCCAGATGAGGTAAAGGGCAAAAGGAAGTATGACATAAGCAATAACCAAAGGGAATACCCCCCCTAAAAAGGATTGCTGATTTCCATCAAAAATAGCGACGAGAATAAAGAGCAATACCACCACCGCAAAGATCAATTGGGGGGAAAGACTCAAATTCTTTTTTCGCTCTCTTTCCATGAGTTCGGCATTTTCATCAACCGTACCCTTTCTGCTGAAATAAATGGAGATCAACGATAATACCATGATGATGATAACTCCGGGTCTCAGGAACATTTCCCAGCTATAGAACTGCACCGACATATTCAGGTAGCTTTCTGCCTGAGTAGCCAATACAAAACCAATTAGAAAAGCCGGTCGGGACCAGCCAAAGCGTTTCATAAAAATGCCAATCACCCCAAAGATCATGAGCATCCATAGGTCCATCATGTCTTTGGTCGCCTGAAAAGCTGCAAAACTGATGACCATGATCATAAATGGAGCGAGAAGGCTAAACTTGATCTGGGTGAGTTTAGAAATGGGACCTGCGAGGAAGAGGGACAAACCAGCTCCCAGGACATTAGCAATCGCAAGCGACCAGATGATGGTGTAGGTCAAATCAATATCTGTCGTAACCATGGAAGGTCCTGCCTCAATTCCGATCAGGACCATACCTCCCAGAAAAACGGCCATAGAACCCGATCCAGGAATACCAAATAAAAGGGTCGGCATCAAAGCCCCGCCTTCCTTGGCATTATTGGCAGACTCTGGAGCAATTACGCCTCGTATATCTCCCTTGCCAAAAGCCGATTTGTCTTTGGAAGTCTGGACGACATGCCCGTAAGCAATCCAGTCAACCACACTTCCTCCCATACCCGGTATAGCACCTACAATGGTTCCTATACCTGCACAACGCAAAGCCAACCATTTATTTTTAATCAAGTCCTTTACTCCGCTCAACCAGCCTCCCTTGCCAAGTTCGGCCCCTTCTGCAATGGAACTTTCTTTTCGGAAGAGTTCAGAGATTTCTGGGAAAGCAAATATGGATAAGGCTATCACGACAAGCGGCAAGCCATCATAGAGGTAATTGATACCGAAGATCATACGAAATTCACCCGTTGCAGGTGCAGCTCCTATGCTTCCTACCAGGATTCCGAACCCACAAGCGACGATGCCTTTCACCAAACTTTTGCCCGAAAGCGATCCTACCATGGAAAGGCCAAAGAGTGCCAACATAAAAAGTTCAGCCGAACCGAATATCAGGATAACAGGTCGGGCAATCTGGACAAAAAAGGTCAGAATAATGGCTCCGAAAAGGCCTCCAAATAAAGAGGATGAAAAGGCAGCTCCTAAAGCCCGGGATGCCTGTCCTTTTTTCGCCAGTGCAAATCCATCCAAGACCGTAGCCTGACTGGAACTGGAACCGGGTATCCCCATGAGGACCGAGGTAAAGGTAGCCGAAGTGGGTATTACTGCCACCAATCCTACTAAGGTAGCGAGAGCCGAAACTTCATCCATTCCGTAGAGGAAAGGAAGTAACAAAGACAAACCTGCAATCCCTCCCAGGCCGGGAAAAACACCTATGACAAGGCCCAGCAATACTCCCAGCATCAGGTAGGCGAAATGATCCGGGGAGAACAAAGTTGCGAAGGCTTCTAGTACTAAATCGAGCATGGGAGGGAATTAGATGTTCAAATCGTATTTTTCTCTGAGCCAATTCTTCATGTATTCCGTTTCGGCATCGTCAACATTGGTGGCAAGGTCAAAGATTTTTTTCGCCTTCTCACCGATGGATTGCTCATAAAAACCCAGGGCCTTTACTTTGGAGCTGAGGTATTCCTCGTCCTTTTTCATCGCGGCAATGGCTTTTTGGTATTCGGCTACGATTTCATCTGGAGTCTCATTTGGGGTCAGCAAGAGCTTCATTCCCCCAAATCCTGCCGCCATAAAGGCAAACCAGGTATCCCATTTGATGCCGGAGCGTTCAAAGCCCATGTCTTCATATACTTCCCCAAAATGAGGCAAGTCGGGGAAACTGGGATCTCTGACCAGATTTCCATTTTCATCTAATGCACCGAAACTAAAAAGCGGAACGGCATCTCCTGCTTCTACCAGGGGAAGCACATTTTTCAGATATGCCGAAGAGGTTTGGTAATCGATGAGCACCTCTCCCCTTTCGAAAGCCAATCTTCCAGCACCCCTTCCCCTAAAGCCAAAAACTGCTTGAACATCCAATCCCAGCAAATCAAAAGAGAACATGGGAACGATGTCAAGAGATGTAGGGCCCTGGCTGGCATATTTTAAGGGCATGTCCTTGATTTTGGCCAGATCAGCAGTAGATTTTACACCGATATTGGGATTGCAATAGACCACCCCGCCCGTAGGATAAGCCATTATGGGTTTGTACTTTTTGTAATCGTAGCGTACGCGTGGATCATCCAGCAAATAGGGCATTTGGGTTGTCCCTGATGTACCAAGGATCATGATTCCGTCAGGCTTTACACGATCTGCGAAAAGGTTGGCGCCCTTGATCGATCCTCCACCAGGAATGTTGTTGACCACGATGATGGGATTGCCGGGAATGTGTTTTTGGAAAAATGGGGCATTAAATCGCGCCCAGGTATCTCCACCACCACCTTCTTTGAAGGGAATTACCCATTCGATGGTTTTGTCCTTAAAATAAGCAGTAGCCAGGCTTTGGCCTTTGGCCTCCAAATTTGCCGGAGATTCTTGCTTAGTCAGAAAAGTAAATAGAAAATAGGTCGCGAGAAATGCTATGCTAAGTCCTATGATCTGCTTTAGCTCTTTAGTTTCCATGTGAGTAGTAGTAATTTTTTCAACTTTCCTATAGATCTGCTGCCGAATGCCCTGCTAATCTGCCGAATACCGCTCCCGAAGTCAAGCCCGATCCGCCGGGATACCCATAATAAAATACGCCGCCTACCATTTCTCCACAGGCGAAGAGGCCTTCGATGGGCTTATCGGCATTATTCAGTACAGCAGCATTCTCGTTTACCTTTATGCCTCCATAGGTAAAGGTAATTCCGCAAGTTACCGGATAGGCCTTGTAAGGCGGTGTATCCAGCGTATTGGCCCAATTTGTTTTGTTAAGCGAAAGGCCTTGGGTACTTTTTCCATCCAGGATAGTCGGATCAAATTCTGCCTGCCTATCTACAGCTGCATTGTATTCCTTGATGCTTTTCAGGGCTTCTGCATGATCGACCCCTTCCAGTTTCCCCACCAATTCTTCCAAAGTATCTGCCTCCACAAAACTTGCGTCCCAAAATCTATATTCGCTGTATAGGAGATGCTCTACCTTTTTATCGAAAATTTGCCAGGCAAACTGATTCGGCTGATTCAGGATGGCACGGCCAAATTGAGCGTAGGTATAGTTTCGGAAATTTTCTCCTTCGTCGACAAAGCGATTTCCTTCTTCATTGAGCATGATGCCGAGGAAGTAACATATTTTTCGGTAGTGTTTTCTTTCGATATAGGGAATCTCAAGGTTGCCATAATTGGGCATATTCAGGTCCATGGGTACCGCATGGCAGCCGTCTTCGATTCCATGAAATACACCTCCCGCAGCCAATGCCATTTCGAGGCCTTTGCCCGTATTGTGGGGTGTGCCTCTTACTTTCGATTTTCCCCAGTTTCCACCCATGTATTTTTCCCGTAGTTCAGGACTGGCTTCAAAGCCTCCCGATCCCAGAATTACTGCATCAGCGGGAATCTCAATTTTTCCATGAGGTCCCTGGCAAATAATTCCGACGACTTTCTCTCCATCAAGCATCAATTCCTCTGCAGCGGTTACGTACTGAATTTCGCCCCCCAATTTTTCAAAGGCAGCCATTTCTGCTTCAATCAAACCAACTCCTTCTCCCTTTGCCTCCAGGGTTAATCCTCCCCAGAAGATAAATTTTCCATCTTTTTCGAAACTTTGACGGGAATAAATGGGCTCAAAGCGGATATTATGCTCCCCCATCCATCTTAAGGTGTCATAGCTTCGATCGATCAGGATATGCTGGTGCATGGAAAGCGGATTTCCTCCATTGAAGTTGAGGAGATCCTGCTGAAATTTCTCCTTAGGATAAGCCCCAAATTCGGTATGTTCCAGTTTTTCGTCTTCCGGATTCAACAATAAAGGCATGAGGTCTTCATTGGAATTGTACACAAAGCGCATTGCACCAGCTGTGTATCGGCTATTCCCACCTGCTTCTTTTTCAGAGGCTTTTTCTACCATCAATACCTCCGCACCTTTTTCCAGTGCAGCAATTCCTGCGCATAAGGCTGCATTTCCACTGCCAACTACTACTACTTTCTTCTTGCTCATTAGGCTGTTTGATTCTTTTGGGAGAAAAAAGGGAATTTGCCAGACAGCAAATTCCCCTTTTCAATGATATGATATAATGTTACATGAAATTTAGTCCCAATTGTAATTCAAGGTCAGGTTGAGGAAACGTCCGTTGGTACCGAACTGATTCACCCTTCTTGAATAAATTACTTCACCTCTCACCTGTCCTTCTCTCAGCATATCCGGATACACATCAAAAAGGTTGTTTACACCACCTGTCAGAGATAGCTTGTCGGAGAAATGAACTGTAGCAGAAAGGTCTACCAGGGATTTGGATCCAAGTCTTTGTGGCTCACCACCTCCAGGAGGATTGTCATCCCACTCATTCAAATCTGCATTAAATCTTAGTCTTGGCTCACTTACCTCACCGAAGTTACTGATACGAGCCAGCAAAGTAATCGGTCCTATTCGGTAAGATGGGCTCAGAATGATTTTGCGTGTAGGTGTTCCTTCAACCAGATAGATGAAGAAATCACTTCCATTATTGGTTCTGTCGAAAGAAATATGGGGTGCCAATTGATCGGTTACGTTCAATTCGTCAATGGTAGTTTCGTTGAAGTTCACGGCCAATGAGATATTGAAGTAATTGGTAGGCGTTACCACTTTTCTCCAGGTCGCTACAAAGTCAAGTCCCTGGGTAGTGGTATTAATCGCATTGGTAAAGAAGTTGATATCGTCGAAACCAGAAGTACTGAAAGCCGGGAAGTCAGAAGCTGCAACTTGTGCAATAAAGATACGGTCATCAACCGCGATCTGATAGGCATCAAGCGTAATCTTCAAATCGCCAAACTTCGCTGTTGCACCTAAGGCAATATCGAAAGAAGTTTCCTGTGTCAGGTTTTCAATTCCAAAAGCACTTGCTACGCGAGAGTCTCTAATGGGCAGAGTCGGAGAAACAATGGATGATCCATCACTGTCGAAAGAAATCTGGCTGAAGTTGCTGTAATGTGTCTGGGCCAAGGCAGGTGCCCTGAAAGAGCGGTTGAGTGAACCTCTTAAAGAAATTGCATCGGTAATTTTGTAACGAGTTGCCAGTTTCCAGGAGAAATCTGAACCAAAATCAGAATAGTCCTCAAAACGACCGGCTACGGTTACCAGAAAGTCTTCGGTGATATCAGCTTCCAGTTCGGCATAGATACCCAGGTTATTTCTGTCCCAGAATCCGGTTGAAGCAGGCGTAAATCCTTCTCTACCAGAGGAACCTATATCGCGTCCTTCTGTACTCAATGGTCCCGGGAACCAGGATTCTCTTTGTCCTTCAGACTGCTCATAGGTTTCACGACGGTATTCAGAACCGATAGCGAGGTTTACATTATCAGAAAGTGCTTTGGTTAGGTCAACGTTTATGATGCTTTGAGTTACGCGCAATCCTCCTGTATAGAACTGAGTAGGAGAAGCGGAACCCATACTTGGGTTGACAGTATTTCTGGCAAACAACTGAACATCATTTCCACTGTATCCCATGCTGAAGTCAGCATTCCAACCTCCACCAAGATTACCTTTGATGCCGGAAAGGATTTGCCAGTCCGTCAAACGAGAAGGTACTTCTGGATTGTATCCATCCGGGAAGATGTCTAATACTGCACGGCTTGTTCTGGCAGGTGTACGAGTAAATACACCCCCGATGATTTGCTTTTTGGTATAACCAGCCATTCCATAGAAATCCCAGTTCTCATTGATGGGTTTACCAGCATTGATGAATAAGCCACCATTGGTATTTTCGGCTGTACCTAAAACTGCACGGTCGGGATCGATTCCATTTTGTGCCTGAAGCTGCTCATCGGTCAAGCCCAGAGGTTCATACTGCTCAGGAACATACCATCCGGAACTATGTGAATAGGAGCCAGAACGGTCGGTGGGATCCATATGGGAGAAGTTAAGGGTCGTACTTATAAACCCATCCTGTCCCCAGGGCAAACCAAAGTTCAAAGAAGAAGAGAATGTATTTCCATCTGTAATAGGATCGTCCCCGTAGATCTTTTCCCCTTCCGTTCCTCTATTGGTGATGTCGTCATATTTAGGGGAGGTAAAAGTAGAACCAATGTAAGATTGGAATGAGCCGCCTGAACGGTTTTGCTTGAGCTGCATGCTTACAACCCCTGCAATCGCATCAGAACCATATTGAGCAGCAGCACCATCACGCAGGATTTCTACGCGTTCTACTGCCATGGATGGAATAGAGTTGATGTCATTACCTAACTGACCTTTACCAACTCCATCATTCCCATTAAAAAAAGCCACTTTATGGCGTCTTTTTCCATTTACCAACAACAGGGTTTGGTCTGAACCTAAACCTCTCAATTGAGCGGGGTCAATCAGGGGAGCAAGGTCGTTGATACCAAACTTCTGTGCACTGAAAGAAGGTACAGTAAAGTGAATAGACTGAGCAATATCAGGCTGACCGGTTTTGAACAGCTCACTGGCCTGAATCGCATCGATGGGCACAGGGCTATCGAGGTCCGTACGAGGCTTACCTCTAGAACCAGTTACGGTAATTCCTTCCAGATTCAGCCCGGAAGTAAGGATGATATCGATCGTACTTTCATTCCCAACTTTTACTTCCTTCGTCTCATATCCAATGTAAGAGATAACCAAAGTAGAACCATCGGGAACATCCAGAGAGAATTTCCCTTCACCATCTGTATTCGTTCCAATAGCCGCGCCTTTTACTTTAACAGTCGCTCCAATGAGAGGCATGCCCTCTTCGTCAGTGACTGTTCCGCTTATCTGTTTGCGCAGTTCTTCCATCTTCTTTACGGTACGCGCAATATTGCTGAGTTTGGCGCGAGACCCTGAACTGGAGCTATGAAGGCTGATTCCTCCTTTTTCTTCCAAATCCTGAAGCTGCTTGACCTTACGGGCCATTTTCTTCAGTTTTCGGTTTCCAGCCTTATCGTTTTGATAGATGACATAGTACTTATCCCCCAGATGCTTATAGCGGAAATGGGTTTTTACCAGGAGACGATTAATGTTGCTTTCGAGTGATTGAGTTTCCTGGAATTCAAAATCTACGGTTACTCCTTCGAGCAGGTCGGAATCGAAGGAAAAAATAACCTGAAATTCTTCGCTTAATTCATTGAGCGCATCGACCAGGTACATTTCCTGAGCGATCTCGCTAGCCTTTGGAGGAGCGTCTGCCCCCTGCAGGCTGGTGTAGCATAAGCCCGGAAGGAATAAAAAAATTCCGAGGCTTATTTTTAGTAGTGGTCCTAATCTCATAGTTTTGAGTAGTTAAGTTATTTTGATTAACACAGGTCGGGGCAAAGGCCAATTTGCGCCCGGCCGTTTTTATTTGATCCGGAATTGATTTTCAGTAGTAGGTGCGATTCCTTTTCCAAGGATGCTTTCGAGTGTTGCTAAGGCGATTTCCAGATTTTCGACTGGAATGCCGATAGTTAGATTACGCTTGAGTAGTTCTTGATCCTGGATGTCGATTTTTATCCCATATATTTCCTCTATTTGATTGATTACTTCGGCTAAAGGTGCTTTGTCAAAATGCTGTATTCCTTCTTTCCAGCTTATTCTGATGCCAGCATCTACTTTTCTTTGATTTAGCTCTTTATGCTTTTGGGAGAAAGTGACCAGATCGCCGGGTTCCATGAGAATACTTTGCTTCTCGTCATCTTCCAGCTTCAATCGGATACTTCCTTCATTTAGCACCACCTCTGTCTTTTCTTCACGGGTATCTACATTAAATTCTGTTCCCAGAACCTCGACCTTCAGGTCTTCGGTCAAAACACTAAACTTGGCATTCGTTTTTAGCTTCTTTTCTACTTCGAAATAAGCCTCTCCCTTCAAGCGAACTTCCCGATCTGCTCCTTCTTTCCATTCTTTATCAAAGGTCAATTGTGAATTGGCATGTAGCTTGACCATAGATCCATCTGGCAATTTAAAGCTCTTTATTTCTCCATAACTGGTTATATAGCTTGTCTTTGCGATCTGATTTTGGCTGAAGTAGAGGATTGAACCTATAGATGATAACAATAAGATTACAGCTGCCCATTTCATCCAGGCAGGCGTTCTCCTTTTCATTTCCCTTAAAGGCCTCTGTTCAGTAGCAATAGCAGAGAGGATGTTTTCATTAAGCTTATCTTTTTCCTCTGAATCAAATTTGGGTAGAGAGATAAGTTCACGAGAAGTAAGAATGATTTTTCTGGCAGATTCTATTTCCGCCAGCTTTTCGGGATGTTGTTGAATAAAAGTCTTCCAAAAGTTCTCAACTTCCACTTCCGGGTTCAGGACCCATTCAATGAAAATTTCATCTGCGGCAAAGTCAGAATAGGAAAAAGACTGATATTTATCGGGATTCATGTAAGTCAATGCTTTCTTATCTTTTTAGGTAGATACAAAAGCAAGTACCCTATAGAATCAAATCCTACTCACTTGATTGAAAAAAAATTTAGGATTGGGGAATGGCGAGTATGCCTAAGAGGATAACAGAGGTTCTCGGGTCCTCAATAATGTCCCGTAATTTCTTAATTGCACGCGAAAGGAGATTCCAGGCGGCTTGTTTACGAATGTCCATAATTTCGCAAATCTCATCATGGCTCATCCCCAGATAATAACGAAGGTAAATGACCTCTTTCTGCCTTTCCGGAAGCAGATTGATTTTTTCGGTCATGTAGAGCTGTTGATTTTGCAGGGATTCTTTCTCTATGGTTTTGCTTTCCTCAGAACGGCTACTGGTTTCAAGATGGGGCAGTTCTATTTGTAATTTCCTTTCGTCAGCTTTTAGCCTTCTCAATAAAATGCGCCTTATAACACTTAGTAAATAGTACTTTACTTTTTCAACTTCTGCCAGTTTATCTCTCCGTTTCCAGATATCCAGAAAAAGTTCCTGGATGCAGTCTTTGATCAAGTCGCGATCCTGGGTAATGGTCAGACAATAGCTAAGCAGTAAGTCACTATATCTGTAGAAAAGTTCAGATAGTGCTCCTTGGTGATCTTGCTTAATCTCCTTCCAAATTTCCGCGTCGCTTTCTTGCTTAAACATTATTACTGGCTCAGCGAATAGTAGCTTTTAATCAACTTAGGAAGGATGCTTCAATTATTCAAAAGATTGGGAAAGTATTTGGCTGTATTTCTCTTAAAAATTCATAAAAATCAAAGAGAGCTTCCTACTTATTCTTTAACAATTCTAAAATTTTCTCCTAATCAAAAACCCTTCTAAATGACTTTAAAAGGGTGTTTTGTTATTTTTGTTTAACTTTTTTAAAAAAATATTAAACAAAATTTTATTTCTGCCTGTTTGCTCAGTATAACAATCCTAATCCAAATCAAAATGAACATTACCAAGTTTTTAACTGCGATTTCCCTATCCGTATTTTTGTTCTCAACTGCCTTTGCAACTGAGGTACAAAACAACGATCCCGAAAATAAAAAAGCCGTAATCAGCCAGGCCACTGAGGAAGCTCCAAGCATCGTAGGAGTTGCTGCATCCAATGAAAATTTCAGCACCCTAGTAGCTGCTGTGAAAGCTGCTGAATTAGTAGAAGTATTGAACGGAGAAGGTCCATTCACTGTATTCGCTCCTGTTAATACTGCTTTCGAAAAACTTCCTGAAGGAACCGTAGCTGGATTGCTGAAGCCAGAAAACAAAGAAACTTTGACTGCGATCCTGACTTATCACGTGGTGGCAGGAAAGTTCGTAGCTGCTGACGTACTGGCTGCTATCGAAAAAAATGACGGAAGCTTCACCATCCCAACTGTACAGGGCGGAAAATTGATTGCTTCTTTAAAAGACGGAAAAGTTATACTCACAGACGAGCAAGGAAACGTTTCAACCGTAATCATGACTGATGTTGACGCTTCAAATGGTATCATCCATGCGATCGACACTGTAGTTATGCCTAAGTAGTAGTTAGTAGTTTATATAGAGACTGCCAGGCCTATGGTCTGGCAGTCTCATTTTAAAGATTGAAAATCTTAGCTCAGGCATTTGCCCAATAAAAACTATCATTTTCAAACTTTTCTGCCTTATCATACCCTTCATGTTAATACAAGAAATGACAATCTTTGACTTTAACATTGATAGCGACTTAAAAAATTGGGTGGTAAGAGATGACGTTGTTATGGGTGGTCGCTCAAGTGGTTCCCTATCCATAAATAAAGAGGGGCATGCCGTTTTTCATGGAGAGGTTTCTCTGGAAAATAATGGAGGCTTTTCATCTGTCAGGTATCGCTGTTCAAGTCTGGATGTGGGCAAATTCAGCAAAGTAAAAATCCGGGTAAAAGGAGATGGAAACCGCTTTCAGTTCAGGATAAAATCCAGCCGCAGAGATTATCATTCCTATATCACCTATTTCCAAACGACCGGAGAATGGCAAGAAATTGAGCTTCCTTTCGCAGATATGTACCCGACTTTTAGGGGAAGAACTCTCGACATGGAGAATTACCCTGGAGAAATCATAGAAGAGATCGCCTTTTTGATTGGAAATAAAAAGGCCCAATCCTTTCAGCTGGAAATAGATAAAATCAGTCTGGAATAAAGGTTGAATACCTTCGTATTAAATTTCATCCAGACGCACTCATTTATTTTCCTGAGAAAAAATAGTCCTTTCCTGACAAAGTCCGGCGAGAGAAAGAAAATCATGATAGGTTGATGAAACAACAATCAACATCATATATCATGAAACATCCTCTTTATTTATTAACCTCCCTCCTGGTCCTGTTCACCGCCTGCGAAGCAGGTTCTTTGCCAAGTGCCGACAATTGCCTCAATTGCACTGATTACTGGGCCGAGGTTGCTTTTTCAGATTTTTGCGGCTTGACGACCAGTCATTTTGATTACAACGATCTTAGGTTTGACATTTGTAATGCAGATCAAAACGACACCTACACCTTTGATGATCGAATCTCGATTCGTATTTACAACAACTTCAGTGTAGCAAATGCAAAAGAAGAGTACGATCGCGAGTCTGATCTGGCTAAGCAGGTTCCTGGATTCGTGGAATACACAGATATTGGAGATGAGGCATTCGCAAATATCAAAACTGAAAATGGATTTCTCGATATGGTTATTATGCGGGCTATCAAAGGCCAGTATTCCTTATAACTGGAGGTAAATGGTGTGACTTTTAATACCGCCAGCAATTGCCTGGATGAGAATTCCCTCTTACACATTGCCTGGGCATTAAGGCCTCCTTTCTAGTATTATTCATAGAGAATTAATCTCCTCGATTACCACAAATCCCCTTAAATGCCCACCCATCTATCTGCTCCTGATAGAATCAACTTAAAAAGTAAAAAAGTGATACAAGGAGCGCTCCATTCTATCGTATTAAATCGTATTTTGTCGTAGAATATTTTCCTACTACTTCTCTGGTCAGGGTGCTATCGATCAATATATTTCGGATCACTTTAAGTCTATACATCCGCATAACTTCTAGAAGGTAAAAATCCATTGGACAAGTAGTGTATCTGTAAACCTGAATCTTAACTACTTTAATCGAAAAATCATATGCAAGCAGCCTTTTATTCTTCTAAAGGAAAGTTTGAACTTGGAGAAAGTACAGTCCAACAACCGGGTACGGGAGAGGTGAGACTGGAAGTTGCCTATTGTGGAGTATGTGGAACCGATGTCCATATATTTCATGGAGTCATGGATCAAAGGATTGGCCCACCTCAGATTGTGGGGCATGAAGCTTCTGCAGTTGTTGCTGAGCTCGGAGAAGGAGTAAGTAATGTAAAAATTGGAGACCGAGTCGCCATTCGCCCCCTGAGATTTGGCGATCCCCATCCTTTTGACAAAGGCCACAAACATGTCGGAAAGAACCTCAAATTTATCGGCATCGATAGTGCCGGAGCTTTCCAACAAAGCTGGACCTTGCCTGCATACACCCTTCATAAACTTCCCGAACAGCTTTCTTTAAAGCATGGGGCATTTATAGAACCCTTATCTGTAGCCTGTCATGATGTTAAGATTGGTCGGGTAAAGGTTGGGGAAAACTGCCTTGTCATGGGCGGAGGTCCCATCGGAACGCTCATCGCATATGTCTTACGGGAAAAAGGAGCACATGTCATCATTTCGGAGGTCAATGAGACTCGAATCAATATGTTGAGAGATTTAGGTTTTGTGGTTGTTAATCCTGTTGCAGAAAATTTGGTTGAACGAATAAGCGAACTGACAGAAACAGCTATGATAGATTGTGCCTTTGAAGTTTCCGGATCTGAGGCTGCGGTAGCAAGTATGACTGAGGTTGTCAATGTTCGGGCCCGAATAGTTATGGTAGCTATTCATGGAGGAGGACCGAGAAAGGTTGATTTGTTTAAGTTTTTCTGGTCTGAAATTGAGATGCTTGGTGCGCGCCTGTATGAAGAAGAAGATTATGAAGAAGCCATTCAAATAGCTGCCTCCGGCGCAATTCCTTTTGACACCCTGATCACCCAGATAAGTCCTTTGACGGATATCCAGTCTGTCTTCGAAGAAATAGATAGAAACCCCGCAGGCATGAAATATCTAATCGAAGTAAACCCCACATAAGATGAGCATTTTAAACCAATTCAAATTAGATGGAAAGACAGCATTAGTTACCGGCTGCAAAAGAGGCATAGGAAAAGCAATGGCCATTGGGCTTGCTGAGGCAGGAGCGGATATTGTTGGAGTCTCTGCCTCTCTGGAACTTTCCGGCAGTGATATTGAAAAAGAAGTCCTGGCCCGTGGACGAAACTTTAAAGGATACCAATGTGATTTTTCGGATCGAGAAGCACTCTATCGATTTATTGCAGAAGTAAAATCAGATGGCTTTACGATTGATATTTTGGTTAATAATGCCGGCACCATCCTCCGCATGCCTGCTGTTGACCATCCTGATGACTATTGGGATAAAGTAGTAGAGGTTAACCAAAGTGCCCAATTTATTTTGACGCGGGAGTTTGGAAAAGATATGGTAGCCCGAAAATCTGGCAAAATCATTTTCACGGCTTCCTTACTCACTTTTCAGGGAGGAATAACGGTTCCCGGATATGCAGCCAGCAAAGGAGCGATTGGCCAAATGACAATGGCTTTTGCCAATGAGTGGGCGGCACATGGGATCAATGTAAATGCTATTGCTCCAGGATATATTGCGACAGATAATACAGAAGCATTAAGAAATAATCCTGAAAGGGCTAGCTCAATCCTTGCCAGAATTCCAGCAGGAAGATGGGGCGATCCTGATGATTTCAAAGGCCCCACCGTATTCTTAGCTTCAAATGCTTCCAATTACATGAATGGTTCTATTATCCTAGTTGATGGTGGCTGGATGGGTAGATAAAAAAGTAGACAAACATGAGTCTCATATCTGAAGTAAAATGCCAATTGTTCAAAGTGCCACTAGCAGAGGTTTTGACCGATGCCAAGCATGGAGAACATACCCATTTTCAATTGGTAACTACCACCATCACGTTGAATGATGGCAGTGAAGGAACAGGTTATACCTACACAGGAGGACGTGGCGGGCATGCCATCAAAGCCATGATTGAGCACGATATAGCCCCTTTTCTGATCGGGAAGGATGGGACGAAAGTAGAGGAACTTTATGAAGCTATAGAATGGCACATGCACTATGTAGGTCGGGGAGGTATTCTCTCTTTTGCCGCTTCTACTATAGATATTGCACTTTGGGACATACGCGGGAAAAAACAAGGGCTTCCGCTCTGGAAAATGGCGGGAGGAAGCGATACAAGCTGCAAAGCCTATTGCGGAGGCATAGACCTGCTCTTTCCCTTACCCAAACTCCTCGCAAATATTCAAGGCTATCTGGATAAAGGTTTTAATGCGGTAAAGATTAAGATCGGAAGAGATAAGCTGGAAGAAGACATCGAACGCATTGCCGCAGTTCGGAAATTGATAGGACCGAATGTAACCTTTATGGTTGATGCCAATTACTCTATGTCTGTGGAGCAGGCAATCAAGGCTGCTCATGCATGTAAGCCCTATGATATTTACTGGTTTGAAGAACCTACTATTCCAGATGATTATCAGGGATTTGCCCAAATAGCTGATGTGACAGGTATGCCTTTAGCTATGGGGGAAAACCTCCATACTATTCATGAATTTGGCTATGCTTTTGAACAAGCCAATCTTTCCTTCATTCAGCCTGATGCCTCCAATTGCGGGGGAATTACGGGTTGGCTTCAAGTTGCCGAACTTGCTCAAAAGTATGATACCCCTGTTTGCTCACATGGCATGCAGGAGCTTCATGTAAGCCTGGTTTCCGCCCAATCACATGCAGGTTGGCTGGAAGTTCATAGCTTCCCGATAGATGAATATACCCACAGACCCTTAGTTGTTGAAAATTGTCGAGCAGTCGCACCTGATAGCCCCGGTATTGGAGTTAATTTCAATTGGGACAAACTGCATCCATATTTGGAAAAATAATCTTATTAGCCATGCGCTTTCTTTGCTTTGTACTCAGCCTGTTTATCCTTACTTCCTGTAATCGGGATTCTAAAAAACCCAAAAAGGAAACAGCTTTTCCCTTTATTCTACCTACAGAAAAACCAGATAGGGCCCTAAGTGCATCTCTGGAGCGAAATTATTCAGCCTTCCCAGCTCCGAGACCTGAGCATAATGAGTTCTTTACCCAGTTTAAATATACAGAGCTAAAAGGCTTTGATTACAATGGAGGCGACGGTACCATATCCAGAAGAGATCCCTCAAAAATCCTGTTTGAAAATGGGCAATATTATGTCTGGTATACAAAAAGACAAACCAGCACACCTCCACAAGGAGCGCAAAAAGCCAATGATACCATTGCCTCTAGCGATTGGGATTTAGCGGAAATCTGGTATGCAAGTAGCCAGGATGGCTTCTCGTGGGAAGAACAAGGGGTTGCTATTCCCCGTCCTCCAAAACCAGAAGTAGGCTGGCGTTCCGTTTCTACTACAGATATTCTCAAATGGAAGGGCAAATACTACCTGTACTACCAGGGCTTTATGGAAATCAGTGGAAAAAGAGGAGATGATTGCCCGGTTACCGTTTCTTATGCTGATTCTCCTAATGGTCCCTGGACAGCACATGGAGAAATCGTTATTCCTAATGGATCGGAAGGCGAATGGGATCAATTTTCCATCCATGATCCCTACCCACTTGTATATAAGGATAAAATCTACCTCTACTATAAATCTGATTTTGACGGAGATCCTCGCCTGGTACGGATGCAAGGACTAGCAATCGCGGATAACCCACTTGGGCCTTTCGAAAAACACCCGCTTAACCCAGTCCTAAATTCGGGACATGAAACAACTCTCTTTCCTTACAAAGAGGGAATAGCAGCCATTATTATTAGAGATGGTAATGAACATTCAACCATTCAGTATGCAAAAGATGGGGTCAACTTTGAAATGGCAGCCATCGTATCCTTGACGCCAACTGCTGCGGGACCTTTTGTTCCGGATGCATTTACAAATACCCAAAATGGGAGGGGAATAAGCTGGGGACTCTCACACTTTACCTTTCTTGGCGGGCCGACAAGAAAACATTCGATACTTACCCGTTTTGATTGCGATTTAAGTCAGGATATAGAAGATCCTATCATGAAGAAAACAGGGGTATATCATCAACCGGAAGTTTATTACCGTCAGGGACTAGCAAAAAAACAAAAAGAAAGAATCAAAGAACGTATGATAAACTATGGAATTGATTTATGAGAAGCCTAGTTTAAAGGTTTTCCGATATTTCCTTGGCGAGAGCATCTTGTATTTGCGAAACTGGGTATAGAAAAGAGAAAGACTTTCGTATCCACATCGATAAGCAATTTGAGCGATTGGATCATGGGATTCTATCAACATCCGGCTTGCTTGACTGATCCTGTATTCATTGAGATAGGAAGAAAAAGGCTTTTGGAAATTCGTACTAAAGAATCGAGAAAAAGATGGCTCCGTCAAATGACACAATTCCGACAATTCTTTCAGGCTGATTTTTCGGCTATAGTTATCAGAAATAAAGCTAAAAATAAGTCCCATTCTATCCTGAGATTCAATAGAAACCTTCTTACCGTACTTTACCTTACTCAATTGCTTTCTCTCTACATCTCTGGATAAATGATCGAGGATTTCCAGTAGCTTGATATATTGATTCTCCCCTTTAAAGATTAAAGATTCTATCATGGGCAATACTTTTTTAATGGTGATAGGAGAAAAATACAATCCCTGGGATGCGAGACTCAGGCATCTTTTTATTTTATGCATGTCAATGATCGGTGGTATGAGGTTCTCATCCCATTGGATGACCCATGACTTCGCCCTTCCTCCCGGTTTTGTTTTTATCCAACAATGCGGAAGGTTTCCTCTAAGCAATACCAATTCTCCCTTAACAAAAGGAGCAATATGATTCCCAACATACCTTAAGCCCTCGCCTTCCAGGATATATGTCAGTTCGCACTCTGGATGAAAATGCCAGGGAGCCTCAAATTCTGATTTATCATATAGAAAGGCGGTTATTTCACTTGCGGGATCTTCCGGTACTTTTTCAAAAACTGCTTTCAATTAGTCAAAAATTTAACACAAAAATGATTGATGATCTAGCATTCTATGTTAAAATACTGAATGAACTAGATTAAATCCTAGAAGAATTTCGCATGGTTTATGAATTTATTATGAGATCGCTTTATGCCCCCAAATAATGAAAAGATGAAAATTTCCGCCCAAAGTGCCATTGCTACTGGAACAGGTGATTTTATTATAGATCAGATCCAGCTGTCCCCTCCGGAAGATGATGAGGTATTGGTTAAAATAAAAGCTGCAGGTCTCTGCCATACAGATTATGATTCCCTTTCCTGGGGCAAACCTATTGTGATGGGGCATGAAGGAGCAGGTGTTATTGAGCAAATAGGAAAAAAGGTCGAAGGATTGAGTATAGGGGATAAGGTTATTCTGAATTGGGCTACCCCCTGCATGACTTGTTTCCAATGCCAGGAAGGAAATCAACATATTTGTGAAAATAATTCTCCGGTTGTAGCAGGAGCAAATGGATTTACTCCGGGACATGCACACCTTGAGGGGTCCATATGGAAAGGAACTCCCATCGAAAGATCCTTTAATCTGGGAACTCTCAGTGAATATGCATTGGTAAAGTCTTCTGCAGTTGTGCGCATTGATCAGGAGGATCTAAACTTCTCTGCGGCGAGCATTGTCAGTTGTGGAGTGATGACAGGATATGGATCAGTGGTGAATTCTGCAAAAGTTAGGGCCGGTAGTTCAGTAGTCGTTCTGGGCTGTGGGGGGGTTGGCTTAAATGTCATTCAAGCAGCTGAAATATCAGGAGCTTCTTCCATCGTAGCTGTAGATATCAATCCTACAAAACTGGAATTAGCTAAACAATTTGGGGCGACGGATGTGATCCTGGCGGATAAGGAAGATACAGGTTTGGATCAAGTTGCCAATCAGGTCAAAGCCATGTTTGGAGGAAGAGGTGCGGACTATTCTTTTGAATGTACAGCTATACCGGCACTGGGTGCTGCGCCTTTGAAAATGATCCGAAATGCAGGTACTGCAGTGCAGGTAAGTGGAATAGAAGAAGAGCTTACGATAGATATGAATCTCTTCGAATGGGACAAAATTTACATTAATCCCTTATACGGAAAATGCCGACCCCAGATTGACTTCCCAAAACTCATGAATCTCTATAAAAAAGGAGATTTAAAGCTGGATGAAATGATTACCAGAGAATATAAATTGACAGAATTGGCAAAAGGATTTGAGGATATGCTGCAAGGAAAAAATGCCAAGGGAGTGATCGTTTTTGAGTAAAAAGCATATTAGTAAACGGAAAGAAACTGAACCTATGAAAAATAGTGAATTCCCGGACCCTTTTGAACAAGCCCGTAAAGAAAAAGGCTATGGAGAAATGGATGATCAGAATGATCCGCTAACCATGATCCTTAGGCACGAAGATATACGCAAATGTGCCATGAATTGGGAGACCTTTCAATCTGGAGCAAAGCCCGGAAGGATCGTGGTTCCCTCAGAGGTGTATATTCGAGATACCCGTCAAATCCCTTTCGAAATAGATCCTCCGCTTCATAAAGAATACAGGTCTCTAGTCGAAAAGTGGTTTAGAAGACCCATGGGAGAAGAATACCAAAAAAGACTTCGGGAAATCATCACTCAGACCTTTGATGGGTTGGCTAGAAAGGAATCCGTAGAGATCATATATGATTTTTCTCTTCCCATTCAATCCCGAGCTTTGACCTTACTCCTGAATTGCCCCTATGAAGAGGCAGAGCAATGGATTTCCTGGGGAACCCATGTCTTTCGTAGTGATGATGCCCCCTTAGATGGATCAAAAGCAAATGTGCTCTACGACTATTTGGATGAAGCGATTGCCAAAGCTAAGGCAAACCCTTCCGATGATATTTATTCCCTTTTACTCGGAGCGGAATTTCAAGGCAGGAAATTGACAATAGAGGAGATCAAAGGTGTGATGATACTTACATTTGCCGGAGGGCGGGATACAGTTATTAATGCAATCACAAATACCATCGCTTATTTCGCTGATCATCCGGAGGCTTTACAGAAACTTATAGCTGAGCCAGAGATCAAAAAAAGAGCTGTCGAAGAGCTGATCCGCTACTTTGCCCCTCTTACCCATATGGGAAGGGTAGTTACAGAAGAAACAGAAGTCTGTGAGCATACAATCGCCCATGATAGCCGAATTTCTTTATGCTGGGCCTCTGCAAATCGGGATGAATCTATTTTTGAAAATCCTCATGAGGTAATTCTGGATCGGAAGAAAAATCCTCATCTGAGTTTTGGCTATAGTCATCACCGATGTTTAGGCGCTACTCATACGCGCCAGATTATGCTTGCCTTACTGGATGTTTTGGTAGAAAAAGTTACAGCAATTAAGGTGCTGGATCATACAGATAATATCGAAGAATGGGGTGAATTCAAACGAAAAGTTGGTTTCCACGAACTAAAAGTCAGTTTTCGCCCAAGGTAATTCGAAATTATTTGAGAATTTACTTTAACTCCAGTTGTTCCGTTTTACCAAATCCTTTTCCTCTAATCTTTTCAAACCCAGCCTTCATCTCTTGTAGTTTATCGGGATGGCTACTTGCCAAGTTATTTTGCTGGCCTATGTCTTGCGAAAGGTCGTATAGCTGCTCCTCCTGAGAGTTCCCCAGTTCGATATTTACAAATTTATTTACAGCTGGACCTTTATATGGAGGAATATAGGCCCAATTCCCTTTTCGATAAGCAGTACGTGTAGTGGCCTCCAGGATAAGCTCTTCCCTACCCTCCTGACTTTTCCCGAGTAAAGCCTGAAGCAATTCCTGGCTGTCATGGGTCCTTTGATCGCTTCCTACCATAGCTGCAATCGAAGAGAATAAATCTATTTGGGAAATCATGGCATCTGAAGTGCCAGCCTCAATTTTTCCTTTCCAGTACGTGATGAAAGGAACGCGAGTACCTGCTTCAAAGAGGCTGTACTTTCCTCCGCGCAAAGGTCCCCAGGGTTTGTGTTCCCCCAATTTTTCGACCGCATCATCATAATAGCCATCATTCAAGACCGGACCATTATCGCTGGACAAAATGATCAGGGTATTTTCCAAAAGCTTTTCTTCTTCCAGTGTTTTGATCAATTCCCCAATACACCAATCTGCTTCGACGATCACATCTCCTCTGGGACCCATCCCAGATTTTCCAACAAAACGGGAGTGGGGAGTACGAGGTACATGGGGTTGCTGTAGGGTATATAGAAGAAAGAAAGGATCATCTTTATGGCTTCGAATATAATTTTGAGCTCGCACCAAAAAGGTATCTGCCATATTTTCATCCACCCATTTCGCCTTATCTCCTCCTTTCATAAATCCAATTCTAGGGATCTCATTCACAATACTACTATTATGGCCATGATGCCATTTCATTTTCAGGAGTTCAGGATTTTCCTTTCCCGTAGGCTCCCCCTCAAAATTCTCTTTATAACTCACAGAAATGGGATCATCTGCTTCTAAGCCTACGACTTCTCCATTTTCAATATAGACTGTCGGCACTCGATCCTGGGTAGCCGCCATTATGTAAGCATAATCAAAGCCTACCTCATTCGGGCCCGGGCCAATTTTCTCATTCCAGTCTACTTTCCCATTCCCAAGTCCTAAATGCCACTTACCTACAATACCGGTATGGTACCCCTCTTCTCCTAGCATTTTGGGGAGGGTAATTTGATTTGGATCGATCAATAAGGGAGCTGTACCTGAGAGGATTTTGGCTCTTTCATTGCGCCAGGGATAAATGCCTGTAAGTAAGGCAAATCTACTGGGCGAACAAGTCGCTGAAGATGCATATCCCTGTGTAAATCGCATGCCTCCCTCTGCCAGTTTATCCATATTGGGACTAGGCATATCAACCCCTCCATAAGAGCCGATATCTCCATAACCTAAATCATCTGCATAAATGATAATGATATTTGGAGTTTTTGAATCCTCATTTTTGCTAGCTGTAGTTGTATTCTTTTGCCCTTCACAGCTGTAAAAAATGCTTAATCCCAGGATCAGGATTAATCTAAGTGTAGAAGTAGGTAGTTTCATGAACATAATATAGGAATAAAGGGAGACCTGACGGTCTCCCACACATTATTTAACCTAAGGCGCTCAACATTGACACCTTAATAACCGGGATTTTCGACCAGATTTGGATTATCGGCGATTCTCCCGAGTCCTAGTGCATAGTAATAATTTCGCTCCGGGTGTAGCCTTACTCTACCTTTGTCCCCATGCTCCATTTGCATAAAATACATGCCTGTGTCAAAGTCTTTGATCCAGGTAGTTTTATGACGAGCCTTATTATCCAATTCCTCCACAGCAATTCTCCATCTTCTCAAATCCCAGAATACATGTTCTTCGAAAGACAATTCTACCTGTCTTTCCTGACGAATTTTATCCTCAGTAATCTCTCCTGCAGATAAAGCAGGCATACCCGCACGCTCTCTGATTTCATCATTAAGAATAGTGGCCATATCACCATTGGGATCTCCCAGATAGTATGCAGCTTCAACATAATTCAACATGACTTCAGCCAGGCGCATGATGATCCAATCTGTGCTGGAACGCTGTCCATCAGCAGTCGTGGGATTTATATGCTTGCGACGGAGGAGACCGGTAGGATTATTCCCCCCTGCGTACCCATGTCTTGCATGCCCAGCGCCAGGAAATCCATTCGATCCAGGAACGATGAATCCGGGTTGCTTGGTCGTGGTCTTAAGTTGACCGTCTGCAGGATCTGTATATCTGGTACTTGTGTGGAAATAGACGGGTTGTCCTTTAAACATGGTTTCAGGATAGAATACCCAAGCCCTGAATCGTGGATCTCTTTCTCCAAAGAATCTAGCAGGGTCCAATGGAGTATTGCCATCATACATGGCCCTATCAAGTTTACCTGAGCTGCCGTCTGTAAAATCAAACATTTCCATTTTTTCCAGGTAAACGGGATAGTTAGAATTCCAGGCAAAGCCAAAGCCAGCAGGTGTACCTGTAACATCGAAGGCATGGTTTTTACCTGCTTCAAAGTCATATTTTACTACAAAAATAGACTCTGGATTATCGCTTTCATCCAAGAAGAGATCGATAAGATTTTGAACTTTATCTGGATTTCTTCTATAGAGAGAAAAGGGACCATTATCTATAATTTCCTTAGATGCTGCTAAAGATTGTTGGAAATACCCCTGAGCATCGCCGGCAGGAAATCCTAACAGGCCATTAAGCTGTTGGGTTCCATTACGTGCTACACTTGCAGCATATAGCATTGCTCTACTCTTAAGGGCCAAAGCCGCCCATCTCGTAGCTCTTCCATCCTGATCTGCCACGCTTGGCAAAATTTCCGCTATGGCATCCATCTCAGAACCGATAAAATCATATATTTCTTTCTCACTATTCCTGGCAACAAACAAATCTGATTCTGATGCATCCAGTCCCTGTGCCTGGGTAACTAAAGGTACTCCTCCAAAGCGCTTTGCCATTTCAAAATACTCCCATGCCCGAATAAAACGAGCCTCAGCCGCTCTGACAGCAGTATATTCTGGATCCAGCGTTTCTGATTTTACAATATTCTCAATGAAGATATTCGCTTCTCTGATATTGTTATAAGGCCAATAGTCCAATAAGCGTGCGCCGCTTTCATTATAGGGGGTATTGGTAACCTGGCCAAAAGCGGCCTGCCAGGGAGCAAAATTTCGATGCTCCCCACCCCAGGAATTAATGAAGCCCATATTGATATTTGTTCCACCAGAAGTCATGTGGAACTGGGTTCTGTTATACAGGTCACCTACAAAGGCATCGGCCAGTCCTCTGTCCTCAAATACAAAGGATTCAGAGATGATATCCGTAGGAATAAGTTCAAAGGGGTCCTCACAAGAAATCGTCAACATCAATCCTATGAGAACTAAAAATAGCTTTTTCATCTTGTATTTTTAATTGTGATAATTTTCTGATTCTACTTATAAGGAAATTCTGACTCCAACCGCATAAGATCTGGTAATAGGCAATCTACGGGTTGGAGATCCAGGTTGGAATTCCGGGTCAAATGAGTTTTTATAAATTCCAAGGTTCGTCAGTAGAATTAGGTTCTCTCCTGCTACATAGACTTCTGCATGGTCCATGTTCAATTTGCTCAGTACTCCCCGAGGAAGAGAATAGGAAAGGTTCAAATTCTTTAACCTGAAATAGGTAACATCTCGCACCCAGAAATCAGAATTACGGCTATTGTTGAAGCTAGGAGATTGAGTAGCAGCAGGAAGTGAAGCATTAGGATTCACATTTACTGTGGGGTCATTCAGGTCAGGTTGCCACCTAAGGTCATATTGATAAGTCAAGGGAATAGATTGGTTGCTAAACATGGTTCTGGCTGTACCGCTAATATTTATGCTAAACATCGAGGCACCTTGGATCAAACCATTTAATCTAAAATTCTTGTACTCAATCCCTAAGTCCATTCCATAAACCATTTCTGGAATGCCCTGGGCAAATGCAATTTCCTCCTGATCTCTGAAGGTAAGAACTCCATCTCCATCCCTATCTATGTATTTGATATCACCGGGTCTTAAGGTCGAATTTCCATTCTCATCCTGATCTACCGGATGGCTTTCAATCTCAGCTTGAGACATAAAAATTCCATCAGATAAGTATCCTACAAATCTATTTACTCTGCGTCCGTCCAACTCAAATAATCTTTTTTGATCCTCATCCTCAAAATCTTCCTGACTTTTAACTTCCAACCATTGTGATTGGGCTAAGGAGAAATTAGGAGCAAGTATTAACCTGAAATCTCCCCATCTCTGCTGATAAACCGCGGATATTTCTATCCCTCTGTTTTCCTGGCTGTTCAAATTCACCACGGGTAAGTCTGCACCAAAAGTAGAGGGCACATCTTCGATATTCTGAGCGATGATTCCTTCACGCTTCCGGTAAAATATTTCTGTTTCCAGGCTTAACTTTCCACTCCAGAACCTTGCTTCAAAACCAAGATTATAAACCGTCATTTCCTCCCAGGTCAGGAGAGGATTCACTAGCCCTCTGGTCCGTATGGTTGGAAAGGCCGTACCATCGCCGAGAATGATAGGGCTTTGCAAAGAATAACCTGTCAGATAATCAAATCCATTCAGTCCATTAGCCGTATCGTCTCCCAACTGAGAATAAGAAACTCTCATTTTCAGGAAATCCAGGGCGCCTCCTGATTTTAGACCAAAGAATGGCTCTTCAGATAAGACCCAGCCTGCAGAGAAACTCGGAAAATATCCCCATCTGGTTTGCGGAGAAAATAGCACATTACCGTCCGCTCTAAAAGTAGCTTCAAATAAGTACTTATTCTGAAAGACATAGTTTAGCCTTCCAACATAACTTTTTCTACCGATATCAGAGCCAGAGAATCCATTATTGGTTTGGTTATTCTGAGAACCAATAAACAATTCGGGAATATTGAGAGACAATAAGTCCAGTCTACCTGCACTAAATTGGCTGAATTTTCGGGTGATCTGCTCGTAAAGTCCTAAGATTTTCAAATCATGGGCTCCAAAAGACTTATCATAAGTCAAAGAAACCAATGGATACAATTGAGTCCTTCTAAATTGATTTTCTGAAATAGAGGAAGCAACGCGCTGCGTAGCCTGAAGCAAATAAGTATCAGTTTCAGGTTGATACTCATACAGTTCTGTAGGCTTTGCAAATTGCTTGATCGCACGATTATATCTGATTAAGCTCACTTCTGCTTTTGCGGAAAGCCCATCAATAAATGGCAGATCGTATGTTAATCCGAGTCGCCCCTGAATCACATCTTCATCTCTGTCCCAAAAACCTGCTTTATCTCTTTTACTGGAAGAAATAGGATTTCTTTGTGAAAATCCGGAAAAAGCTGAACCTATAGAAGGGTCAGGTAATTCAGTAGGAAAAACAGGCTCGGTGGTTGACAGTTCCGTCATCATTCCCTCAATATTGTTCGCTGCCCTTTCGGTCTGTTCAAACCTATAAGACAGGTCAAGATTGAAACTCAGATTATCATTGATTCGGGCATCAATATTGGATCTCGCATTATATCTCCCATAATCATAATCTCTAGACCTGAAATAGCTTTCCTGGTCAACATATCCAAAAGAAGTAAAATATCTTATATCCTCATTTCCCCCTGAAACGCTAATATTATGCTGATGCATAGGCGCGTTGTTTTTGATCAATCCATTTACCCAATCCCCTCCTTCATATCCTGGCTCTTTGTTGGCAAATCTCTGAACATCCTCTTCTGTAAATGTTGCATCAATTCCCGCTCCATCTAGTAGATCAGACTCTCTCACCAATTCTATGTACTGATCCGTATTTACTTGTTGGAATAAACGAGAGGCAGACATGAGGGTAAAACTTCCGTTGTAGGTAATTTTTGCTGGACCTTGCTGCCCTCTTTTTGTTGTAACGAGGATCACCCCATTACCTGCACGTGCACCGTAAACTGCGGCGGCGGCATCTTTTAGTACCGTTACCGACTCAATGTCATTGGGGTCTATTCGATCTAAACTCGTTTGGATTCCATCTACCAGAACTAGAGGAGAACCTGCATACCCTCTGATTCTAATTTGTGTATTTTCTGATCCCGGTAATCCTGAGTTTTGTCGGGTCATGACTCCCGGTACTCTTCCTGCCAGTAGATTAGCTGTATTTGCAACCGGTACTACAGTTAATTCCTCACTATTAATAGCTGCTACGGCCCCTGTTAAATTAGATTTTTGTTGCTCTCCATATCCCACAATGATTACTTCATCAAGTAAAAGCTCTTCCTTGAGTTGTACATTGATGGTCTGCTGATTTTGAACAGCTATCGTCTGAGATTGATAGCCATTATACGAAAAAATCAGGCTGGCCCCTTCTTGAACCTTTAGTTCGAAGGTTCCTTCAGCACCTGTAAGTGCTCCATTGTTAGTTCCTACTTCGATTACAGAAACCCCAACAAGAGGATTGCTGGTCTCGTCGGTTACTGTTCCAGTTACAGTTTGTTGTGCGAATAGGCTCGTTTGGAAAAGGCATAAAAGCATCAGAATAGCCGAATGAAAGAGGCGCTTCTTATGTTTTGATGCCGTAGCCCCTGGACTTGCCTCATTGAGCGCAACTCTGGAGAGCCACCTAAGTGTCAGTAGTAGTTTGATTTTCATAACTAAAATTTGATTTAATATCCGAGAAACATGTTGCTTGTCAGTGAATACTTAGATAAATCAGCCACATCAGAAAGGAGATAATGACGAACGCCAATCCAATCTGGGGAATTAGCCATCTGCTTTTAGGTTGTTCTGACATGCGTATTGGTTTTAGAGCAATGGATAGATCCATCTGCCTAGCTAAGATATTAGCAAATGGCTATATACAGGGGGGACATTTTCGGTTTTGGAGGGGAACAAATTCGTTCAGACCAGTTTTCGGCTTGATTTTTCTCTGTATTCGGAGGGAGTTTGGAGGTATAACTTTTTAAAATGTTTGCGGAAATATTTTACATCATTGAAGCCAACCGCATATGCGATCTCTGTAATTGACAGCTCCTCTTCATTTAGGAGCTGAGCTGCCTTTCGAAGCCTAACTTCTCGTATAAATTCAACCAAAGACTTATCTGTAATTTCTTTGATTTTGCGGTATAAGCTGGATTGGCTGTGAGACAGTAATTGGGCAAGTTTCTGCACATTAAAGCCAGGATCATCCAAATGAGATTCAATCAACTGGATGGCTTGATGCGTCAATTTTTCATCCGGAGAAAGTTGGTGCTCTTTTACAGGCTCAAAGAATAGTTGCTTGCGATAGAATTCCCTTAAAAGCTCCCGATTCTTAAGGAAGGAGAAAATTTTTGAAATGAGCAGCTTTAAATCGAAAGGCTTGGTTATATAATCTTCCGCGCCTGTCATCAATCCTTTTTGTTCAAATACATTTGAGGTCCTGGCAGTAAGCAAAATGATTGGGATATAAGAAATCAAATCATGGGATTTAATTTTCTGTACCATGCTAATCCCATCCAATACGGGCATCATGATATCACTGACAATCAAATCTGGCATTTCATCCAGAGCCATTTTAAAGCCTTCTTCACCATTGACTGCTTCCAAAATATAAAAATGTCTTTTTAGACCTTCTGAAAGATAGGATCGTAAATCAGGATTATCTTCTACAATCAGGATTTTAAATTTTTTACTCTTTTCCTCCAGTTGGTTCAGGTAGGCATCTTTATGTAGAAACCCGTGAGGGCTTGCCTCTTTTTGTTCCAGATAATGTCCGAGGTATTCACTGTTTTTGAAATTGGGGATAAGCTGATTTTCTGAAAAATGCTGTTTACCAAAGGGTAATTTTATGCTAAATACCGAGCCTCTTCCGGGGGTACTTTCGGCTTCAATATTTCCTTTATGCAGCCGAACGATTCCACTCACTAATGAAAGGCCAATCCCAGTACCAATAGATTGTAAAGAGGCAGAATTTTTTACCTGATAATAGGGATTGAAAATTTTATCCAGCTCTTCCTTTCTCATACCAATCCCGCTGTCGCTGATCTCCACTATCAAATAGTTGTCAATCAACATGCCCTGATCATCAAAAATAGCTGGTTCATATTCACTGCCCTTACAAGAAACGGAAATACTGATATGCCCTTCTTGTGTGAACTTAAAGGCATTGGAAAGCAGATTCATTAGCACAATCTCCATTTTATCCCGGTCAAAGGTCAGGTTTGAAGTGTCCTTGATGGAGGTAAACTGAAAATCGATGGCTTTGTCAGAACTACTTTGGCTGAAAATGATAAATACCTCTCGAATAAATTTGACAAAATCGCCATCAGCCACCTTTAGGTTCATATTACTGGTTTCCATCTTCCTAAAGTCAAGAAGCTGGTTTATGAGCCTTAGTAAGCGGTTGGTACTCTTTTGAATGACCTCCAATTTATTATGGGTATTTCTTTTTATACCTGATTCTAGCAGCAACTCATCTATGGGGCCTTTGATCAGAGTGAGAGGAGTTCTTAGCTCATGAGAAAGTTGAGTAAAAAAGGAAAGCTTAGCCTGATTTAGCTCCTGCTCTTTTTCAGCCATTAGTAACTCGTTTTTCAGAACTGCCTGGATTTTGGTGATATTCTGAAATATGTACAGAGCCAGGGCAATAATAAGTGCATAGACAACAAAGGCAAGAGGCGTTTTGTACCAGGGGATGGCTATATTGAGGGGTAAAGAAGTAATAGCTTCATTCCAAACCCCATCTCCATTTGAGGCCCTGACCTGAAAGATATAATCCCCCTCAGGGATATTGGAATAATTGGCACTGAGGTTCGGAAATTTCGTCTGAATCCATTGATCGTTCAGGCCCTTTAATCGATATTCATACTGGTTCTCCTCAGGTGAGGCAAATTGAAGCCCTACGAAGTCAAAAACTATGTCGGTTTCCTCTGCTTTTAATTGGATGAAATTGGGTTGGCTCAGCGGGTTTTCAAGCAGCATGCGTCCTTTAAACTCCTTTCCCACCTCTACCGATTCATTATTAACTTTTATTCCGGTTATGTAAACCTTGGGAAGGGTGCTATCGGAATGAATACTTGCAGGATCAAAGATGTTTATGCCACTTACTCCTCCAAAGTACAGTAAGCCCTGTCGATCCTTATGGACAGCACCTACATAAAAATGATTACTCTGTAAGCCATCCTGATAATCAAAATGCTCAAAGCTTCCTTCTTCAGGGATGAATTTTGTCATCCCTGTTCCCGCCAACCATAAATTTCCTTCATCATCTTCCGCTATGCATTCAATGTCATTATCCAGCAGTCCATCTTTCGTGATATACCTACGAAAGCGAATCTTTCCATTCGACTCCTCAATAAACTCATTCAAACCACCTCCCAGGGTCCCGATCCATAACTGGCCTTTTTCAGACCGTAGTACCTGCCAGGTATGATTGCTACTGATGCTGTTTGGGTCGTTGGGATTATAAGTAAAATGCTGAAAGCGCAGAGAATTATTCGCTTCGAAGTGAATCCTGTTCAAGCCACCATCTCTGGAAGAAACCCAAATGCAGCTATCCTGAGGATCATAATAGGGTACGGTGAGGTTATTGGTAGAAAGGGAATTTGGATTATCAGGATCATGCCTGACATGAAAATGCGACTTTCGATCCTTACTAATCACAAACAAACCATTGCTTCTCGTAGTCACCCACAAGCGTCCCAGATAGTCCTCGCACAAACCTTTGACCTGGCCCGAGCTTAGGTGATTGTGAGGATCGCCTCCATCCCAGAATTCAAGCTCCAGCTTTCCTTTTACCTCTTTCGCCCGGCCAAATCTCCCAAGACTGGTACCTATCCAGATTTCGCTCTTACGATCCTGAAAGATAAAATTGATGTTGGATTGAATGGGATAGGAAGGTTTTATATTTGTCGAATAATTGGACGAAGATTCATTATCTGAAGGAAAAATGTAAAGCCCGGAATTTGTGCCGATCCAAATCTTGCCATCCTGGTGCTTAAAAATTGCCGCTACATGGTTTTCCCTGAATAAATTGGTTTCTCCTAGATACTGTCCTATATGAACAAAGGCTTTTCTTCTAAGATTGGTATAGTTTACCCCCGAATGAGACCCCATCCAAATTACCCCAAAACGATCTTCTAGGAAACAGATAATTCGATTACTCAATATGCTTTGCGGATTCTGCTTGCTTTTGGTGTAGCGAATAACATGGGGATGCTCTTTCTCAGCATGCTCAAAGTCAAGCATAAACAGACCCGACCTGGTGGAGCACCAAAGCCGTTGGAATTGATCTTTATATATATTAGAAATATAAATCGAAGACGAATGAATGGGAATCGTATTAAGCTGAATCCCGGCAGAAGCTTTGGACACTGCTAAAAGTCTAAAGTCGGTTCCGATCCAAAATGATTTTTCATCTTTATATAAACTTCTGATAAATTCTGATTCAGCTAATTCTAAATCGCTAGCACTATATAAACGATAAAAGGAATCCTGCTTTTTATCAAAGGCCCATATGTCCTTCCTATTTGTATAAAAAAAGAATTCGCCTTCTGAAGATAAAATTCCTCCGATCTCCGTTCTTCTTTCCTCTGCCAATATTATCATTTTAGGATAGGTTTGGATATCCTTTAAAGAGCCCTCTCGATTAAGGCTTAATCTAGATAGTCCTAACCCCACTTGATTGATCCATATATCTCCCTGCTTATTAATTAGCATAAAGTTGACAGGATGTTCGGGTTTGGGGAGGGAAATTTTTTGAAACAGCAGCCTTGTTGGATCGAAACTATACAAGCCTTTGTTTTCAAAATACATCCAGATAAATCCAGATTTATCGACCACCATGGACTTTACCCGATTCCCTGGAGGAGAAGTGGGTTCTTGTAGATCATATTTAAAGGTTGTGATTTCGTAACCGTCAAATCGGTTAAGGCCATTATTGGTGCCGATCCATATATATCCTAAAGAATCCTGTACAATAGCATTTACATTACTATGGGAGAGGTTATCGTTTACAGATATTGATTTAAATCGATAAGGTTGAGTGTTTATGTTTTGCCCATATACTTTTTCCCATCCTGTAATCAGGATAAGGAGAAAGAAGAATTGAACAATATAAAGGCGAATAGTATCCATTTTCCAATTCTTAATTTATGGGAATAATGCCTCATATGAAAGGAGGGAGTAGTGCAAAGTCCAAGTCTTTGGGGCTCAGGTTCTTGATTTTGGCAATATTTTGCCTCTTTTACTTTGCTACATAGGGATAGGCATCCTGCACAGATCGTATATTAAGCCCAGTAGGTTCATATCAAATAATCCTAAGACTTCCCGGAAAAGACGGAATACCTGCTCACACTAAGCAGGGCTTTTGGTGAATAGGCCTGACTGCTAAGCTTGGTTTTTCCACTCAATCAATGGCAGTTTCCTTATAGCCTTCCAGATCGATTTTAAAAGCGTGAGCAAAATCTGTAGGGAAAGACTTGGGGATTTGAATGACCAGGCCTTTGCTATTTCTTGTCCATTCAATTTTCTCTTCACTCCCTAACAATTCAATATTGACAATTTTGGAATTCAGGGCCCCAATATCTGTACTTAAGCTTTTCATAATGATTTCCTTTGTAGGCTTGTCCAGCACGAAGGCATACATTTCATTTTCCGATTTTTGAGTATATCGTATGTCCAGCTGGGTATAGGTAATGTTTAATTTCTCTACTTTGTGCCCCCCTTCGGGTAAACGGGTGGGTCCTTCTCCGAATACTGTCCAGGGCCTGGTACCATAGATAGCTTCTCCATTGATTTCTAACCAGGACCCCATATCCGTCAAAAGATCTTCCATAACCTCCGGGATACTTCCATCCGGATCAGGAGGAACATTTAGGAGCATCACTCCATTCTTTGCCACGATGTCTACCAATATGTCAATTAATTCATTCGGGCTTTTAAACTGAGCTTTGGGGCGATAAAACCAGGTACCAGGTGAGGTATCTGTGAGCCAGGTAGGCATTTTAGGTTGGTTGGGACGCCCTCGCTCATAATCCTTAATAGCTGTACTGATTGGAAAGGTAGTTTCCTTATAACAGACTGCAACTTCTTTGCCCCATTCCAAGCCTTTATTGTAATAATATGCCAGAGCTTCCTGACGGCTTTCCTCTGATAAATTCTCCAACCACCAATCAAACCAAAGCAGGTCTGGTTGGTAGAGGTCGATGTATTCTTTCAATTTTGCCCACCATAGTTGATGAAATTCTTCATCAGGCGTGTCAGATTCGAGGGCATGTGGACGGGTATACAAATCATAATCTTCTGCGTCTACCCCTCCATAGGCATGAGCAGGTGCAAAATATTTCCAGGTAAATGCATGGTGAAAGGATGCCATAAATTTCATCCCTCGGGCTTCAATTTCTCTTTTCAAATCGGCAGAGGGATCGATACCTCCATAATTTATGGAATTCCATCTTGTAGCCTTACTGTCCCACATCGCAAAATTATCGTGATGCATAGCGACCGGACCGGCAAACTTTGCTCCTGATTTGGCGAATAATTCTGCCCAAGTCTTTGCATCAAAAGCAGAAGGATCAAATTGCTCGATTATATGTTTGTAGCCAAACTTTGCAGGATCACCATATTTTTTCACATGATGGATATAGTTGTTACTAGCTTTTCCATTTGCTGTCGGCACCTTTTTGCCATCCTGATACATTATCATTCCATGCCAACCCCGATAGCGCATCTTGGGATCAGCTTCTCCCATTGCTTCTGATATTGGTCCCCAGTGGGTGTAGATTCCAAACTTAGCATCCTGGAACCAGTCAGGGGTTTGATTAACTTTTGATAAGGAGGTCCAATCCGCTTTGAATTTATTGTTTTGGGCGAAGCATGGACAAATAACTCCTGTCAGCAGAATCAGATAAAAAAGCTGTCTCATTTTCCTTGGTTAATTTTCAATTTTTTGAATCCAGACTACCCAGTCCTTTTGGGTATCATTTGGCGGCAGCCCAATTTTCAGGCTTCCTTTAGCCCTAACTTTTTGGTCTTTTACAGCAAATTCGCCACTTCTTGGATTAAACCAGCGAAGCATATATTCACCAGAAAGATTTGCCAAAGAACTTATCTCTTTCTCTCCCATTTTCTGGTAAATGACAAATTGCTTTTCAGCCTTTGCCAGAATAAAATCATCTGCGGTTGTCAACTTATCCATGGGTTCCATTTCCCAGTATGGGATTTCATTCTCTATAAAAAAATCTAAGGCATAGCGACATTGGTCCCACATTTTATCCCGACTTCGCCAATCTTCGCAGGTCAAATCAGAATGTTCGTTTTCATATCCAAAATACCATTCAATCCCCCATGCACCTGCCATCAAGGCTCCCCAAAGAGCATTTTGGCGTGCATTATTGTGCTCTGGATTGATCTTATCCGGTACGAGTGAATAACGATGATCTCCGGGTTCGTCAACTGCATTTGCCCACACTTTTTTAGCTGCTTTTGATAAATTTCTCCACCGTAAGACTGCTCCATGAACATTGGCGAAGTCCTCCCGATTGGTCTGGATGGACAAGCCTGTATATTTGGATTCAGGACCGAGGAGATCATAAAATTGTTGACCATTGTGAATGACCACATGATGTCGATAGGGATCATTGTCATAGAAAAATTGGGCACAGGCAAGTCTTTGTGTAGTCGTTTGCCAGGGAGTTATGTCATTTCCCATCCACTTCCCATTCTCTTCCCCAATATTCCAGTTTAAGGCTAAATGATGGCCAAACCTTGCTATCAGCTCTCGATAGTACAGTTTCCTTTGAGGACCTAGATCTCCATTGTCAAGCAAGCCCTGATTTTCTACTTCGGAGGTTTTGAAATGGAGAAATAAGCCTAATTTATCTGCATGTTCAAATAGTATTTCCCATTGATCAAGTTTAGAAACATCCATGCGCTCATAATTGTCATACAGCACATAGGGAAATACATTTTGATCATCTCCGGCAATATTGAGCGTAAGGAAAGAGAAGGCATTCAGGCCTTTTGATGCTAAATAGTTGATTGCTCCAATCAAGCCTTTACCTTTACCATTCTGCCAGCTAGGGTCGCCTGATCGCCAATCAGGAATGTGAGCTTCCCATTTTTTCACAAAGTGGTCTTTGTGACCATCCTTTTTAAAGTCTCCGTCAAAGTCTGCGTAGGCCAATAAGTTTTCGGGGGCATCTACGCCTGCTTTCAAGAAATACTCCTTACTTTCGGCAAATTGGAGATATGTTTTATTGACAAATTTCAATCGTCCTCTTCCCCTAAAATCCCTACCTGCTTTATCTGTTTCAGTAATGGTAAAACTACCTTTCAGCCCATCCATAAAACCAGCACTAGTTCCAGCGGCTATTTCATCAGATACTGCAACATTGCCTCCTTTCCTAAAGGAGACTTCATAGTTCCACTCCCCTATTTCATCCGGGGCAAAATGTACTTTCCATATATTACCCTTTGTTGACGAGGTTTCCCCAGCATTTCCATCTGCTGAAAAGTAACCAGGCACGATATACGTTTTATTTGTAGAGTGGAACCGAACATCCAACCTATAATTAAGAAAGGGATTGTAGGTATGCATTTCATCCGTTTCCGGGCCCTCAAAGCTAAGGGTAAGTTTGTGCCATTTTTTCAGTTCGCCGCTTATGCTTACAGAAGAAGTTGGATCTTTTTTTTCCTGTTGTGCTGATAGAGAAAAAGCACAAAAAAGTATAAAGTAGCATAGTAGATATCTCATGATTTTATTCTGCGATTTTTAGTAGGTTGGTTAAAATAGTAAGCTTTGGCTAAAGAGAATTAACTATATGAGTTTATTCCTAGTACATATGTTTTTATCTGGTATGTTATCGTATGATTTCAACTTCAGCTAAATAATCTCCACATCATCCTATATGATCTTGAAGATTTTACAGGGTGATTCTCAAGAGGATAGAACTCTATTAAAACTAGCGAAATATCTATAGATTGAATTGCGACTATCTATTTTGAGAATTATGATAGGTAAAAGAAAAGGTAATCATTTAACGGCCTCAATGGCAACCGCATTTTCAAATCTGGGCGCTTCTTCAACGTCTTTGAATATGTCATGCATTGAGTCATTAAAGCTAGCTCTTCTAATTTCCTTGAATCCCGCCAGCTCCAGCTCTTTGGCAAGAGTGTCATAATCCCACATCCACAAATGATTTCTATTAGAAAAAATATGGTGGATAATCCCTTTCACTCCCCTCATGCGACTCTCTTTTCCCAATAAGGTATCCTTGATAAAGGAAATGCTATCTCCTGAAATCATATACAATTCGACCAGCTTCTTCAAATCCGGAACTACCAATCGAAAAACCCCACCTTTTGCCAGCATATTATGTGTATTCTTTATGGCCTGTCGGCAGTCCTGGAGAGATAAATGTTCCAATACATGGGAGCAATACGCAAAAGCCACCGTATTATCAGGAGCTATTCCTTTGATAATGTCTCCGTACTTCACATTTGAGGGCCATTCAACCTTTACCAAACTTCCAACTAAAGGAATAGACTTGAGCCTCAGGGAAGGCGAGATATCATAATTTTCCCAGCTATCAGGTGCTGAGAGCCCACATCCATAGTGTATGTTTCGGCTCATGTATGAGGGTTGTTTGAGAATGAGAAAAGAAAATAAATCATAGATCAATTTCAAGCAGACCTAAGCTTTTGGAAATTTACGTCAAATTATTCTCAGAATTCAAGAGTTAGAGCCTTCCGCCTACATTTACCCAAGCTTAAATATCCTCTGTAATCAGTACGTATCACGAAGTAGGACTTTCTTGTTGAAATTAAAAATATAGGCCAATATTTAGCTTTTTCGAAATTGAAACCTGCAGAAAGAGCGCAAATCAGGATGGAGATACGTAAAGGAAAGAAACTTGAAGCCCATTCTACTTCCTTATTGAATTTCAGATATTCTTAAGGAATTTTCTCCCACTCTAGTTCGTCGACAGTTTGTTGGGAGAAAATTTTTTCATTAGAACCATTGAAATTCACGCTAATTGTATAAGTTTGGTGAAGCATATATTGTATTTCATTTGCCCGACTGATTGTCTTGAACTCGTAATAAACAATAGGTCTAAAAAGCTTTCTTCTTTATAGTTCCTTGAGCAATTCCATTATATTTGAGAATTATTTAGAAAGTAGGATGGAGAACCAAATCATCTCAAAGCATCTAATGGAGATTGTTTTTGCACCATTAGATGACAATCGGACTATTTAGTATACATTAGCTACTCAAGATTTTTCTGACATTTCCGGCATAGAAAATATTCACCATATATTCAGACAACCTAAAAGGCAAAGCGAGGACGTGAGGAAATCATTGAAGGCAAAGCGCCTACTTCTGTCATTCTATTTATCAGCCAATATCAAGAAATTACAGAAAGGGATATGGGATTTGTTTTCTAACTCAATTCGAATAACTGGAAAAATATTTCACAGACATAAAGACATCTTTAAGTATATATATTTGGAATTGATATCTATTGATATACCCAGTTTAAATTAACAATCCGGGCTAATTCATGTTTGAAAATAAAAAAGGGTACAAAAAAACCTTCTTGCGAAAATATAAGGGTAAAAGACTTAAAGAAATTAATACATTTGTTTAACCTACTCGCAAATTTAGAACCTCTTAAAATCTTAGCATATAAATTTTCTTCAGATAAATATGGAACATCAACAAATCTCAGAACAAGAAATCCTGGACGCCCAAAAAGCCTGGGGAGAAGGAATCGTTAAAATTGGAAAAGTCTTCACAGATGGAGGCGACTACAGTGCAGTTGCAGAAGAGCACATCAAACAATTCTACAACTATCAGGACGGAAGTGTATTGTTTAAACCAACCTTAGTATCGCAGAAACAATTTCGTCTCGACTTTGCGGGTGCTCTTTCCTATTTCGTAGCAGGAAACAGCGACTATCCGGAAGATCACGGATTTGCTATTAAGCCCTGGTCCGATGTACGTTGGGAAAATATAGGAGTAAACATCATCGGCAATATGGCTGTAGCTATGGGTAACTACTACTTTACTATGGTAGATGGTGGTGATGTAGTAAAAGTCGAGTATTCATTCGGATACACAAAAAACAGTGAAGGTCAGTTAAAGATAATCCTTCATGGTTCTCATATCCCTTATTCTCCACCAGAAAACAGCTAACCCAATTAGCTTATTTTGGACGAAGAACATCCTTTTTCTTCTCAATAAATCCTATGATTTTTTAGTAAGAAAAAGGATGTTCTGTTTTTATAGGATATCCGCTACCGAAATTTTGTTGCATATGAGAAGGGAAGAGGGAAAGCATTAATTTTCATTCTGGTATGGGAAATAGCAACAAATCGATTTATCTGATTGAAGGTTAGGCGAGCTCTTCTAAACAATTCTTACACCTACCTATTAATAAAAGTTCGGCCTCATCAATCTGGTATCCAGGAATAGTAGGAACGGAAATTTCCAAATCCATACATTGTACCTTTCCGCAATAACTACACTGAAAGTGTGGATGGGCATCCATCTTTTGCCCTTTCTTATTTCCCTTACATTTCGCATACCACTTCAATCCATCCTTTCCCATAAAAGAATGAATGTCTCCCCCCTCCTCCAATCTTTGAAGAATGCGGTATACAGTGGTTTTGTTCATTTTTTCCCGAAGTTGATTTACCAACTCCACCGAAGAGAGAGCTCCATTACTTCCTTCAAAGGTCTGAAGCAAAATCATGAGGGGTTTTGTTTTTTTCCGACTTCCCATATCGCAAACTTATTGCAACATTGTTGCATTCACAAGCAAATACATTATTTTTGCAACAGCGTTGCAAAATTTAGGCCTATTTATGAAAGAATCACATAAACCCGTAACCATACTTACAGGTTTTCTAGGAGCTGGAAAAACGACTTTTCTCAACCACTTGATTAAGGAAAACAGTGATGTCCGATATGCCATTATCGAGAATGAATTTGGCGAACAAGGCATAGATAGTGAGTTGGTGGTTCATCCGGATGATACAATTGTAGAATTGAATAATGGTTGTTTATGCTGCACCCTTAATGATAATCTCTATGAAATCATCAATGATCTCTATGTAAGAAGACATGAATTTGATGAACTCATCATTGAGGCAACCGGAGTCGCAGATCCTACAGGTCTTGCGCAACCATTTCTTACACATCCACTCATCCAAAAACACTTCCCATTAAAGGCCATAATATGTATGGTGGATGCAGAATTGATTGAGAAGCAGTTACGAGAAACTGAAGAGGCAAAAAACCAGGTAGCTTTCAGTGATGTGCTCCTTATCAATAAAACAGACAGAGTAGAGCAAGATTATTTAGAGGAATTGAAGCAAAAATTGCAACGACAAAATCCTCTTGCGAATGTATTCTTCGGTAATAAGGAGAGCTATCCTAGCATCGAGCCCAATACTCAAAAATCCCCACTTGATGCGATTTTCCATCAGGATCATGGACATGCTCATAAGGAGAAGGAAACAGAATTCCCTGTGGCCAAACCCCATAGCCATCATCACCACACACATACTGAGGAAATTATCTCACATACTTTTCATTTCGATCAACCGTTTGATTATAATGTTTTTGATCGCCACTTTTTAGTATACTTAATGTTGCAGGCGGGCAACTTATACAGGATGAAAGGGCTGATATGGCTGGATGGCGGTGAAAATCAATATCTCGTACAATCTGTAGGAACTCAGCTGGAAATAGAAGAAAAACGAGCCTGGGAAGTAGGTGAAAAGAAAAAGAGTGTCCTGGTATTTATCGGAAAGAAGCTGGTACGTACGGACCTTGAAGAACTTTTAAACAAATGCATCAGTGAGCACGATTCTATTCATCCATAAACTGAGCAGACTTGTGCAAACTGATTCTTGAAAAATTTCAGAAAAATCTTTAAAAATGCAAAAAACAAAAAAACTCCCTGTAACCGTTTTAAGTGGCTTCTTGGGAGCAGGAAAAACCACTCTCCTTAATCATGTCTTGCATAACAAAGAGGGCCTGAAGGTCGCTGTCATCGTAAATGACATGAGTGAAGTAAATGTAGATGCAGAATTGGTGAAAAGTGAAAACACCCTTTCTCGCACGGAAGAGAAATTGGTAGAGATGAGTAATGGCTGTATTTGCTGTACGCTTCGGGAAGATTTGATGATCGAGGTTGAGCGTCTGGCAAAAGAAGATCGTTTCGATTACCTGCTTATTGAAAGTACAGGTATTAGCGAACCGGTTCCTGTTGCCCAAACTTTTTCTTTTCAAGACGAAGAAAATGGAATAGATCTTTCGCGTTTCAGCTATATTGATACGATGGTGACCGTTGTGGACGCCTTCAACTTCTTCAAGGATTTGGGAAGTTATGAAACCCTGATGGATCGGGAACTCACAGATATGGATGGAGATACACGGACCATTGCCAACTTGTTGACAGATCAGGTTGAGTTTGCTAATGTGATCATCCTCAATAAAACTGACCTGGTGAATAAAGATCAATTGGGTGTATTAAAGGCTGCTATCAAAAAGTTAAATCCGGTTGCAAAAATTGTTGAGTCCACTTTCAGCAAAGTTTCTCCAAATAAAATTCTCAATACGGGTCTGTTCAATTTCGAGGAAGCTGAGCAAAGTGCTGGCTGGATAGAAGAACTCAATAAGGAGGAACATACCCCTGAGACGGAGGAGTATGGGATTAGTTCCTTTGTGTATAGGAGCAAGAAGCCTTTTGACCCAACACGTTTCTGGACCTATGTCCAACAAATGTTCCCAACTAGCATCATTCGAAGTAAAGGCTTGTTTTGGCTAGCATCTAGACCCGATCAGGCAATGATTTGGAGCCAGGCTGGAGGTTCATTGAGAGCGGATAATGCAGGAGTTTGGTGGAGTAGTATGCCATATTCAAAGCGGATACGATTTTATTCGTTTTTAGAAAATCAGACAATTATTGAAAAAGGCTGGGATAAAGAGTTCGGGGATCGTAAAAATGAACTTGTATTGATTGGGCAGGATATGGATGAGAAAGCCATTACCGAACAATTTGATGCTTGTTTGGCAACGGAGGAAGAGTTAGCAAGCCAGAAATGGAGAAATGGATATGAGGATTCCTGGCCAGTGCCAAGGGCTTATCCACCAGCTTAATTCCAAATTTAAACGGTTATGAAAAGAACGCATTTTCTTAAGGGTTTTCTAAGTCTGGGTTTACTTTCTATCTGGGGCTGCCAAGCAGAAAGTAAGACAGCTAAAACCGGTACACTACTTGGTGATGCACAAGGACAGGGAGATTCAAAATCTACCCTACTGCTCCGAAAGGAATTAAAGGATGCCTGGAAGCGATCTGAAATCTTGACCTTGGCCAATGTGGATCAGATGCCTCCGGAGTTTTTCACCTTTAAATATACTCCTGAGGCCATGTCTTTCGCGGAGCAATGGAGACATTGCGTTATGTACACCTGTGGGCAACTGGCTACACGCGCAGACGTAGAAAACCCTTATGAAAATGTAAAACTTCCAGTGCAAATGCCTAAGGAAGATGTGATCAAGGAATTGAAAAACATGTACAACTTCGTTGTTCAAACGATTGAAGACCTATCAGAAGAAGTACTGCTCCGCAGCTGCGATTTTGCAGGGGATACCATTCCTGTCTGGCGCTTGATTTATGCCCTGGAAAATCATATCATTCATCACCGCGGCCAGTGTATTGTTTACCTACGCCTGAAAGAAGTGATTCCCAAGGGATATTATGGATGGTAAAGGTAAGCAGCACTAAATATTAGCCATTTATAACTTCCTTGCAGATTTTCAAGGAAAAGATACAGATTTAACCTCCCTATAAGTCCTTAGTTTTGGGCATAAACCTTAACTTCACATGTGTGGATTTTTTCCCGCGTACGAATAAGGATCAATGTACTACTATGAAATATGTTAGCCTGCTAAGCCTAATTATTTTGTTCTCTTTTGGAGGAAATAATACGCTGATTGCACAAAACCAAAAAGAGGCCCTATCCCTAGAAGATGTAAGAAAATGGAGGACCCATTCAGTCTCTTTATCGGATGATGGAAATTGGTACACAAAACTTTACCGACTGATTGACAAGCCTGAGAGTCTAGAAGACTCAACCCTGGAGGATTCCACTGATCAGGAGTTTGCGAAATACTTTCAAGAAGATAATCAGACAGATATCCTCTATATCTGTAGCTCATCAGCGGGCGTAACCTATACAATACCTGAAGGAAAAAGTCCCAGGTTTTCTTCTGGATCAGATTGGATCGCGTATAAAGTATCCCCTAAATCTGAGAACAAAGAAGACCAAGGCGCCATTGAGCTAAAACACCTCAGTTCGGATTTTACGAAACGCTACCAATCCAATGCCTCCTATCGATTTTTAGAAGATAAAAATTTCTTTATCACTACAGATGAAAATAGCCTATTAATATATGATTTGGACAAGCGGCGAGAACATTACATCGGAAATATTGGTGAGTTTTTGATCAACAAGAATTCAGCTAATATAATTTATACAATCGTTTCCGAAGATAAGCGAGGCAACGGAATCTACCTCTACAATCCCGAAAGCCGGACTACGCGTGCACTTGAGACCGCTAATTTCAATTACTCAAACCTTTCCTGGAATAATGACCAAAGCGAATTAGCTGCTTTTAAGTATACCGATACTGATGGAAAGATTGATTATGACCAAATGAGTATTCTAGTTTTAAGCGGAGTTGACTCAGAAAACAGCAAATCGATTGAATATCCTGTTAATGAGATTGAAGGCATGCCAGAAAATATGGTTCCGTCTGCGAGTCCTGAAAGAGGCTCTGATGGGATTCTTTGGAGTAATGACGAGAATCGCTTCTTTATAAAAATCAAAGTTTCTGGAGAAGAAGACAAGCCACAGGAAGAAGAGGACTATAGAAAAGAAAATTCGACTGTTCAAATCTGGCATGGAAAAGACCAAAAACTACTTTCCGAGCGCATCATGGAAAATGAAAATAAGGAGGAGGAGTTTTTTGATGCTATTTTTTTCCGAAATACAAATACAGTAGTTCAATTGACAAGTGATGAGATTCAAAATCTTATCTATAGTAATGGGGCAGATAATTGGGCGATTGGAACTGATAATCGTGCTTACATTTCGGATTGGGACATAAGCAAAAATGATCTATATCGCATCGATCTAAAAAGTGGAAAGAAAAAACTCATTGAAAAAGCTTACCGATCACGCTTTAGCTCAGGCTTAGCCCTTTCTCCTGATGCTGAGAAAATGATTCTTTGGGATGGAAAAGATTATTGGGTATATGATTTCAATAAGGATTCTAAAAAAAATATAACAGAAGGATTAGCAGTTTCCTTTGTTGACAAAGATTATGATAAATATGGCTTCATTCCTGATTATGGCTTTGTAGGCTGGGTGAAAGACCAAAATGCTGTAATTGTAAACCATAAAATGGATATGTGGCTGTTGCCATTAGACAAGAATTCCAAAGCTAAAAATTTAACCGCTTCCATTACATCTAAAAATCCCGTTCGTTTTCGTTTTGAAAACACCCTCTTTGCATTTGAGGATGAGATAGAAAAACGCTATATCGATCTTTCTGAATCTAATATTCTTTATGCCTTTAACACGAAAACCAAAGAGGCTGGATACTACAGTTTGAAAGGAGAGAAATTACGTAAGCTGATCTACAAAGCAGGAAGTTTTTCAAGCTCCAGATGGAGAAATGATTTTGTAAAAAGTAAAAATTCGGATGCCATTATTTACAAATTTGGAGATTACCTGAACTATCCTGAGGCTTATTTGAGTACCCTGGATTTCTCAAAATCAGAAAAGATTACAAACACTAATCCCCAACAGGCACATTATAATTGGGGAAAGCGAATTCTGATTGATTATACAAATGAAGATGGAGTGCCACTGCAAGCTGTCTTGAGTATTCCTAATACCTATCAAAAAGGACAGAAGCTTCCGATGATTGTTTATTCATACGAAAAGCTATCTGATAATTTGTATAGCTATGCTACCCCTTATCTCTCTGGCTCTTCAGTACCTGAAATGCTGTATGTATCGGATGGTTACCTATTTCTTCAACCTGATATCCATTTTAATGTAGGAACTCCGCATTCGGATATGCATGAATGTATAGGAGCAGCCATTGATAAAGTAATAGAACTGGGTTATGTGGATGAAAAACGGATTGGCTATGAAGGATTTAGCTTTGGAGGACATTGTGGAATGTATATTTCAACTCAGGAGAACAAATTTGCGGCTATCGCTGCTGGAGCAGGGGTAAGCAATCTGGTTCAGGGTTTCAATCTCGATATCGTATGGGATGGGAGTAATGAGCAGGATTACTACATGACAGGCCAGGGAAGATTAGGAACCGACCCAACCTCAAATATAGAAATGTTTATTTCCGAATCAGCTGTGTTCAATGCCAATACTATGAATACCCCATTATTATTATTTCATGGTACAGCGGATAAGGTAGTCCAATGGGAACATTCTTTCGGCTTTTATAGCATTCTTCGCTATTTGAAAAAACCTGTGGTTTTTCTTTCCTATAAAGGCGAGGGGCATGGTTTACGGCAAGAAGGTAATAGACTTGATATTCAGCTTAGATTAAAAGAATATTTCGACCACTATTTAAAAGATAAAGAAATACAAAAGTGGATGATTGAAGACCTGCCATTTCCCCATAATAAGGAAGCTGAAAGCAATGAAAAAGGTAATCGTAAACTACCTAAATGGAAATAAACTACAATCCACTTGAACTAAGACAAAAGTAATAGAGTATAAGTAAGTAGGTGTCTTTTATAAACACAATTACTTAACTTGTAAGCCAGGATTACCCTGATCAGATTGCTAGTTGGTAATAACTCTCTATTAGAAGCCGAAATTACTCTTAAAAAGATGAATAAAATGTTCGCGTATAAACTGGTCACACTTTTACTGATCAGTGCCATATCTCCTCTATTTGTGTTAGCGCAAGTGGATGGAGCTGAAAATACTCCGGAAGTTCTATCCGAAATACTTCTTCAAGATTACACTTCCTCAAATTTAGAAATCGAAGATACTCCTGCTTCCATAGAAGGACCCGTAAGGATAGATTGGCAAATCCTACAGGACATTAAATACGACTTAAAATACATGCCTGAGCTGGAGCTTTCCATGTATACTCCCCTTTTCAGTGATAGAGTCAAAGCCTTAGACGGCAAAGAGGTTATCATAGAAGGCTATGTCATTCCCATGATAGAGGGATTAAATGAAATAGCCTTGTCTGCCAATCCCTATGCTGCCTGTTTTTTCTGTGGGCAAGCTGGTCCGGCCTCTGTAATGAGCGTTTTTTTAAAGGAGGATGCAAGGAAGTTTAAACTGGACGACATCAAAAAATTCAGAGGGAGACTAAAACTGAATTATGACAATCCTGATGAGTTTTATTACCTACTTCAGGATGCCCGTGCAGAATAAACCTCCATTGAAGCATTACTATTCAAGCACAAACTTTTGCATTTCTGACCATTCGCTCCATACCAGGCCTTTGCTTCGGTAGCGGACTCTCCAGTAATAGGTGGTCTTTTTCTGCAGAGAAGTAATTTTCTGTTGAGTAAGATCGATACCTTTGTTTAAATCTTCACCAGCATACCAATCTTCATGGTGATTCCAAATGTCTACCTCTGGATTGGCGAAGTTGTAGGTACGGGCTACTTGCCAGTGTGTAGCTCCATGTTCGCTATTATCTGAACTTTTATATGCACTCGCTTTCAACAGGAGATTGGTGATATCGACTTTCGATTCTTTAATAGGCGAAATACAGAGAGGCGTCTCTGGTTTTGTATGGTAGCGCTTGACCTCGATTTCATCTCTTACTTCATTTTCTTTTGGATTTTCAACATCTCCCAGACTCAAGCGCATCAATTTAAACTTCGGGTCATCGCCAGCATCTACTTCCATCAAAACAAACCCATAGTCACTGGTGCTTATCGAGAATTCATCATAGTTGCTCTGCTCATACTCGCCCCAACCATCAATCTTGCCTCCAGCTGTTGCCACATTTACCCATAAATGTGTATGATCTCTAGATTGTCCTCTCGCATAACCATGCGTATGACCATAAAAATGGATCGTTGGTTTTCCCGTTTTTGTTGAAAATCTCTCCAACCTCAAAATTACCTCAGCTGTGTAATCCCTTTCTCCATCTATCCAAAGTTCAGATTTATTGGGATGATGTAACTGAGCAAATACGAAATCAATTTCCTCTTTTTCTTCTGCTTCTGCTAAAACCTCATCCAACCAATCCAGCTGCTTCTGGATTCTATAATTATCATTAGAGTTTAGCCCTATAATTCTCACATTCCCATAATCCTTATAGTACCAATGCTCCATATAGCCCGGACTGCCATTGTCCGGTAGGTGAAAGTAGTTGAAATAAAAATCGCTATTCCTCTCATGATTCCCTAGGACAGGATATACAGGTATATATGGCAGTAATTTTTTTGATTGTCGGAAAAAATCATTGGTCCAATCTGTATAAACCGGGCCATCCTTAGTGAGATCTCCCGGAATAATTACCATAGCCAGGTTCTGGAAAATATCTTCCCCATTTTTTTCATTCTTTAAGTAAGTGAGTACTCCTCCCTCTACGATCTCCTTAAATTTATTAGGCCGCTCATCATCTCGCTGCATATCACTCATGGCTAGCATCTGAAAGGATTTTTCTTCCTCTGATAAAGGAGGAGTGGTAAAATGGTAAATCTCGGATTCGCTTTGTCCGGTTTTTACTTTGTAGAAATAAGTGGTAGAAGGTGATAGCTTTTCCAATTTCACCCTATGGATTTGAGAGGGTCGATTATTTACGATGGAAAAGACTCTTTCGGTTTGATTTTCAAGGGCTTTGCTTGGCCCCCAATATACCAGACTCTTTCCTCCTTCTGTGGTTTCCCACATGATGTGAATACTGTTTGGAGTGGCGTCTTGTAAATACGGGTCAACGACAATTTCTTGCCCGAAAATATTTGAAACAGATATTAAGTTGAAAAAGAGAATTAAAATAAAGTAGTGGCTTTTTCTTTCCATGATGAATTTTTGAAGGTTTTCCTTGCGAGCAAAATAGAATAAAGGCATTCTAATAAGAGGAAGGGTTCTTTATCTAATTATTAAATTTCACTACTCTCCTATTCGGTTCCCAAAAGAGAACTTAAGGAATGTATTTTTACCTTAAAGCTTAAAAGCTTTGCTTCTATTTTTCTTAAATTCAGGAAATTGTAGTAAATCACATACCTACAATTTAAGATCGCAAACTACTATAATTAGCTTAGAACTATGCTTCATAAACCCAGCTACATCTACCCTGTCTTAATGCTACTAATATTACTTTTAAGTGGCTGCCAATCTGAGACAGAGACCACAAATCCAGAAGAAAAACTCGTACAAAAAGCCCTGGAAATACATGACCGTGTCCTTACGGTCGATACACATGCTGATACCCCCCTACGCATGATCCAGCCAGGCTTTGATATGTCAGAACGACACGACCCAAATGAAACAGGCTCCAAAGTAGACTATCCTCGTATGAAGGAAGGCGGTCTGGATGCTATCTTTTTCGCGGCTTTCGTAGCTCAGGATATTCGTGATGATGAGGGCAACACACGAGCAAAAGATCTCTGTCTGCAGATGATAGATTCTGTCGTAACTTCAACAACAAGGAATTCTGATATAGTAGGCCTCGCTATCAATCCGGATGATGCCTATGCCCTCGAGAAAGAAGGAAAGAGAGCTATTTATATTGGGATTGAAAATGGATATCCTATCGGAGATGACCTTTCCAATGTAGAACTTTACTACAATAAAGGAATACGTTACATCACCCTGGTTCATTCCTCAAACAATGATCTGGCTGACTCCGCTACGGATCCAGAGGGACCGGAGCATGGGGGCATCAGTGAGTTTGGTTCTGAAGTGGTCAAAGAGATGAACCGTCTTGGTATTATGGTGGATGTTTCTCATGGAAATGATAGTGTATTTTATGATGCAATTGCCATGTCAAAAGCACCTATAATTGCGAGTCACTCTAATGCCCGTGCAGTTACCCCGCATGATCGTAATATGACAGACGAAATGCTCAAGCTCATGGCAGAAAATGGAGGGGTTGTACAACTTACCATGCTGGCCGATTACCTTAGAACGGCTCCACCGAATCCAGTGAGAGACTCAGCGGTTGCTGCCCTTCGCGCGAGCATGAAGCCCCCTGCTGAAATGACAACTGAAGAACGTTCTGCATTGAGGAAATCCTTTCAAGAGCTCAATGAGAAATACCCCGCTCCCCCAGCAACTGTTGAGCATGTCGCAGATCACATAGACCACATTGTAAAAGTAGCTGGAATCGATCATGTTGGGATAGGTTGCGATTTTGATGGTGGCGGTGGAATCGAAGGAGTTTTCGATGCCAGCGAAGTGATGAATATCACCATTGAACTTGTAAAGCGTGGGTATACCGAAGAGCAGATTGAAAAAATCTGGGGAGGTAATCTGATCCGGGTCTTTAAAGAAGTTCAAGCTGTTGCAGAGCAAATCCAGGCCGCTGCATAGCCAGAGACCTCAGGAAGCTTCAAAATAGGGCTAATATTTTGAAGCTTCCCAACCTCTAAATCCTAAGACCATGTCCATCTTATTGTGTGTGTTAATGTTTTTGGGACAGCCTCTAAAGACAGCAACGGATGATTTTCATCCCTTGAGACTATCCTTATGCGAAATTGAGTATTCAACTGGCACACAACTTCTTACTATCAACCTCAAGTTATTTTTGACTGATGTCAATGAAGCCATCGTTTTCGATCCGTATAGTAAGGAACTTGCTTTCTGTCAGTCCAATGAGCCACCAAAAGCTAACAAGCTACTCTTGGAATACCTCAATCAATTTTTCCATGTAAAGGCCAATGGGAAGTTGGTTGAACTGAAAATTAAGCATAAAAGATTGAGTGGAGAAGGGGATAATACGGCCTTATGGGTCTACTTTGAGCATTCTCAAAATACTCCTTTGAAATCCCTTGAAATCAAAAATGCAGTTTTCACAGATCTCTTCTTTGATCAGAACAACATCGTTTACGCCCATATCAATGGCGAATCGAAAAGTATGATGCTCAATAAAGAAACACCCGCTCACCAGTTAAGCTTCTAAGATGAATCCCTTCAATTTTTACATAACGCTGGGCTTTGAACACATCTCTAACCTGGCGGGCTATGATCATATCCTCTTTCTGGTGGCCCTTTGTGCAGTTTATCGGCTTGAGCAATGGAGAAACATCCTTATTCTGGTAACTGCTTTTACTATTGGCCATAGCCTTACCCTCATCCTTGCTTCCATGGATATCTTTAGTATCCCTTCAAACATCATCAAATTCCTGATCCCTGCTACGATATTTATTACTGCTATCCATAATGTGGTTAGTAAAAATCCCCTTGAGAAAAACTCAAAAATGGGGAGAAACTATGCCATGGCTTTGTTTTTCGGCTTCATCCATGGCATGGATTTCTCAAACTATTTCAAGGCTTTAATCATGGATCCTTCTGAAATAGTTAGCCCTCTTTTAGGATTTAATATCGGAATAGAATTGGGCCAACTTCTGGTCGTTTCCTTCATTGTAGGGATATCTTATCTCTTCCTACATGTGATAGGCGTAAAGCACAGAGAATGGAACCTATTTATCTCAGGAGCGGCAGCAGGGATGTCGCTTATCTCCATGTTGGACAATAAGTTTTGGTAAGGCCTTTGTACCAAAAAATAATTCTCCTTTAGCCTACCTCAATATCTGCTCATACTCAAGGTATTTTTGCTTATCGACCTCTACTCCTTTCCATCCATCTAAAACCATTACCTTGATTTGCTTATCGATCAGACCTTGAATCTCATCTCGATAGTTTTTGTAATCCTGATAGTGGGTATGTGAAAGTTCATTGAGTTTGTTTTGCATGAAAGTCATTGGATTAAACCAATAAGTAAATCTTATGAGCTTATTCCTGTTTTCATTCCGATTTTCGATAAGCGCAATACTTTCTTTTACCATCTCATTGGAAAGGGCAGTTGCTGATTCATTTATGGGAATACTCTTCTTATTCTCTTCTCCAGCCTCCTTAATTTCCGGGTAAAGTTCGCTTATTCGAGCCTCTATTACCTCTTCCTCTTCTTCCCACAACTTATCTGTTTCATCCCGTTTTGCATCGATAAATTCTGTCATCAAACTTGCTGGCTCCTCTATGCTGATCCATTGATGAACCGTTGCAGGAACGATAAAGGCAAACAACAGCCAAACACCTAGCATTTTGAGGGTATTTCCTATGCTGCCATTCCCATAATGAAGGATAAGGGTGTATATGACCAGCCAAAAGACCACATAAAGCGAAAGCCAATAGAATATCTGAAAAAATGATCCGCTTGCAGATGCAAATACCCCTGTAAGCTGGGCACCATAAAGCATCAATACTAGCATAGACAAGAGTAAAACAACCCCATAAAATGAAACCCGAGCCAGTAACCAGATATGTTCCTTTCCTGTTTGAGAGTATATGAGCGGTAGAAAGCCTTTGTCCGCCTCAGCTCCTTTTATATTATACAGAAATATCAAGAGTAGTAAAGGCAAAAGATAAAGCGCAACAAAAGAGAAATCCAGAGTACCCGACTGTAAACGCTCGGGATTAGCTATTTCCTCTGTCATATCAGCGTCATAGGTACTGTCGCCGAAGTTTACATCCTTGTAAAATCCGTATTGCTCTGCCTGACCAATATTGTAAACTAATGCTGGCGAAGGACTTTTAAAATGATATATGGGAGCATTCCAAACCGCCCAAAAAGGTTCTGAAAGATCTACCCAGGGACGATCTTCCGGTCCTTTTTCTCCTTTTTCATAATAAGCCAGCCAGCTTTCCCTTTCCTCCACAATCTTATCCTCAATTTTTGCGATCTCTGCGGATTGCTTTTCAAATAAAGCCGCCCCATTATGCAGGCCATACATACTTGCAATGATAAAAAGTAACATAGCAATTAGTTTGAACGGACTACGAATGAAATGCTTCCATTCATAGAGAAATATGGTGGAGAATTTCATATGAGTTGAATCTTTTTGGTTCCAAAATACAAGAGTCCCAAAGTCAATACTGACCAGAAAAACAAGAGGGCTATATCCAGGATATAGTGCGAGAACACGGTGTTTAATTCGGTAGGCTTATGAGCAAAATCTTCAACCGATTTATAGAATTCATTATCTGCTTTCCATCCCCAATCCCCATTTTCAGATCCTCCATAGGCATGCTCATCGTTGAGGGCTTTTATAAATACACGTCTGTAGTTTTCGACCTCAACGAGAAATTCCTGATGGTGAAGATTATCCGTACCCGAAAAACCTTTGCTGGTATTCTCCAGAGAAATGAAGGGATTGAAGATGCCCCCTAGTTGAAGACTACGTTTTTGCTTTCCGAGTACCGACCGGATATTTCCAAAATGCTTATCCCACACCTGATTTCCATATTCTTCATCTGCCTGCATTCTGATTCCATCGAAATTGATCGGCAATTGAGAAACACTGTCTACTCCATATTCAGCCAGCACTTTTGCTTCTAATGCATTTGCCCGCTGATCAGTCGGATTATGCCCGTCAATTCCTTTGGATCGATCTTCTTTCATCGCTGCCTTAAATTCATTTCTACTAGGAAGCGGATGCCATTTTTCTACAGAACTCATCAAGATATTTGGGAGAAAAACGGTCCAGATGATCCATATACCCAGCATAGAAGTGAGTGCAAGCGTAGGATTTTGCCAGCGGGCAGACAAAAAGGTTGTTAATCCACTGATGATGAAGTAATAAAGGGCATATACTGCAAAAAACCAGGAGGCTCTTTGGAGAATATTGCTGTCCATGCTTTGTAGATTGAGTAGGCTGTAAGAAACCATCACAACCAGCAATAACATGATTCCATAAAGCCAAACTGCCAGACTTTTCCCTATGACCAGTTTGACAGGATTTCCTCCTTGCAATACAATCAACCTAAGTCTTCCAGTCTGCTTTTCTGTGCTAACCGAACTAAAGGCTAAAAATATCAGGAGAAGTGGGATAATATACTTAAGAAGCAAGGAGCTTTTTAGCTTACCAAAACGAGAGATGGCCTGCATTTGAGAAGCCTCAGAATGGATCATCTCATTCTGAACGTGCCCTTCTACCCGTATCAAATTTCCGGTAATGCCATTTACTCCTTCATCCAGGCTACTTAGCATATTGGAAGGCTTAAATACATAAGTTCCGTAATGGGCTGCACTATGAGGATTCATAGCTTCGATGCTCTCCCATTGAGACCTAAGATGGTGCTTTGCTTCCTGATGGGCTTCCGCTTGTTTATTGACTTGATAATTGGCCATAATAATGGCCACTAATAAGACTACTGCAAAACCTACACTCAGTCCAACCATTAATTTGGTTCGCCTGAGGAACTGCCATTCGTTTTTAATGATTTGCCACATAGCGAATTTAATTTTGCATGAACTGTAAATAGAGTTCCTCCAATTCGTTGGCGCTTACTTCCTCCGTGCGTAATTCCTTTACCAGTTGACCATTTTTCAGGATACCAATTCTATGGCAAACCTCTCTTACTCGGAAGATGTCATGAGACGCCATCAGGATAGCAGCTCCTTCGTCAGCAAGCTTTTTAAGTAAAGCGGATAGTTCGTTGCTGGCCAAAGGATCAAGTCCACTGGCAGGTTCGTCCAGTAAATAAACTTTTGCTTTTTTTGCGTAGGCGATGGCTATTCCGACCTTCTGCCTCATCCCTTTGGAATAATCAGAAACTCTTTGATTGTGCGCATCACTTTGCAAACCACATGTATTGAGAAAATCTGATAATTCTTCATTGGAATAGGTAAATCCTGCCAATCGACAAAAGTAGTCGAGGTTTTCTATACCACTCAAATAGGGATAGAGAGAAACATTTTCAGGAATATACCCCGTCAATTTTCTCGTTTTTTCCGGATGCTTACTCACATCCAGTTCATCAATACTCAAGCTACCGGAATCAGGCATCAGGAAACCTAGTAGCATATTGATGGTAGTAGATTTCCCCGCGCCATTCGCTCCTAACAAGCCTAAAATCTCTCCTTTTTCAACATGCAAATCCAGCTCCTGCACGGCTGTTTTGCCCTTGAAGGATTTGTTTACTTCATGTAGGTGTATCATATGAACAAGGTTTTACAGTAGTAATAGGAATAGATTGTTTTGTACTAAATATTTCTTTCAGGATTGGGCCTACATCTCTGCTTCGGGCTCACAACATTCATCCTCTTCCTTGCGACGGCTATTCCTTTGGTTATATAGATGTAGGAAAACCAAACTTAAGGCAGGTACATAAACCAGTTCATGACTTAGATGTAGCAAGTGATATTTTTCACAGACTATGTACAAAGCCAGGAGCGCCCAACTTGTATAAAGGGCAGCAGGCATCCATTTTAGGTTTGTGTGTTTTGCAGAATGTTGAATGGCAAAAAAGGAAATGCCTAGAAAGATATAATCTATCATCCCCCACCATACCGGACCCGCTTCATGATGTCCCTCTGCATGCGAATGAGCATGCGCAATAAAAAGGAAGGGCGTAAGCACGCAATGAGCTAGGCATAAAGCACTTGCGATCGCTCCCCAACTGTCTGAAGATTTATTAAACTTAGTTGATGCTGTTTGGATATTATTCATTGACCTTTTGTAATAAAGATTGGCGGATCGACGCCTGCTAAGCGAAACAACGATTTAATAGGCGTTCAAAACTCTTCTTTTGAAGGTTTTTCCCAATAAATACGATTCTGCTTTGCTTATTATCACCTGAATATTCACCCGGGTATTCTGTCAGATCCAGCCGTTTACCTACGGATTGCACAATGTAGGCTTTATCGGAATCTTGTACCCAAACCAAACCTTTCATTCTGTACAGTCCTTGTGATTGGAAGACAAGATAGGCATTTAGTTGATGATAAAGCGTCTGATAATTGAAGGGGCGATCAAATTCAATTACAAAAGAATTTATCTCTTTGGTGTGTTCGTGATGATGATGGGTATGTTTCTTACGGACCGGAAAACTGGTTTCAGAATCCGGGTGAGAATGTTCCTTATGATTGTGATTAAACTTATCCGCAATCATTTCACTATTTCCCCCTTCAGCTATTTCCGGGAACTGAGTTTTATTTCCTTCCAGAATAGTAGCAAGCGGATTAAGCTCTCTCAAAATAGCTTTCACATGAGCTACTTGGGCCTCATCTACTAAATCTGTTTTATTGATAAGCAAGACATCACTAAAGGTGATTTGGCCGATTGCTTCCTCAGTTTCTGCTAAATGCTCTTCAATCAATTCGGCATCAATCATACAGATGATATTGGAAATGGGAAAGTACTCCTTAATGGCTGGATGAATAATAAAGGGCTCTACTAGGCCTACTGGATTTGCCACTCCAGTCGCTTCTATTATCACCTCATCGTACTCTTCTCGTTTATCAAAAAGTGTATTTAGAATCTCATATAAATTCTCATTGAGTGTACAGCACAAGCATCCATTATTTAACTCTACGATATCTCCTTCCGCCCTTAATATCAGGTCTGAATCTATACTTTGCTCTCCATATTCATTTTCAATAATCGCATACTTTTTATCAGGATTATTACTTATCAAATGATTAAGGAAGGTAGTCTTTCCAGCACCCAGAAATCCCGTAAGGATAGTGGTCGGCTTTGAAAAATTATTCGTTTCTGAGGGCATACACCTGCTTTTTTATAAAAATTCTCCTAAAAATCCTGTTGAAAGGAGAATGAAATACTCCCCTTTCGATAAATGCCATAAATACATATGCAACACAGTTGCAAAAATAGATACTTTTCCTGTTAATGCAATATGAATGCGCTAATTTACGATGACTTATTTTCACGTATCTAACTAGAAAATGCACTTCTATTACCTATAAAAACGAAGCGTATTTTTAGTGGAAAGAGTACATGCTATGCCCAGTAAATTTCTAAGCACAAATCTATACGCTCTCATAGCAATTGCATTGCTACAATGTCAGCCGTATAAGTCTGAAGATGCATCAGCTAAAAAATTCCAGACACAAATTTCGGATGAGCCAGTTGATTTTTCTCAGGAAATCGACGTCAAGTATGCCCAAAATTTTAGTGTCGAAAACTTTGCTACTCATAAAGTTGCGCACATCCATTTTAAAAGCGAACAAAGAGACATAAAATTTGATCAGAAAATTGTCTTTTATCCTCGAGGCCAGGCAATCCCTGAATTGCCTGAGGAGCTAAAAGATGCATGGATGATTAAGATTCCCCTGCAAACTGTCGCAGCTAATGACGATGGAGAGATAACTCGCCTAAGTTCACTCGGACTGAAAGACCATATTATTGCGATGGGAGGCGGGGGAATTTATGATCTGGACTTACGAAAAAGGTGGGAAGAGAAAGAAATTGCTTCTATAGGATACAGCTTTCATCAAGTCCCTCTGGCAGAACTGATCCTTGCCTTGAATCCTGACCTGCTTATGCTTTACTCCTATGATCATGATAGGTTGGAGGCCTTGCAGAAATTAAGGGACTTGGGGGTTAATGCCATACCCCAATTTGCCTGGGCAGAACCTTCAATTTTAGGCAAGGCAGAATGGATAAAATTCACGGCTCTGTTTTTTAACAAGGAAAAAGAAGCAGAAGAACAATTCAATCGACTTGTCAATAGATGCATGGAGTTGAGATCAATGGCAGCGCAGAAATCGCCTAAAAAAAAGGTGTTCATGACCTATTTTCCTTCTGCGGAAAGTGACTGGTCTGTTCACAGAAATGATTTTTATACTTCTTTTTTGGAATTTGCAGGTGGGATAAATGTGCTAAAAGATGATGGACCGAGTCACCAGGTAGGCATGAATAATGAGAAATTGCTGGACCTAGCCAGTGAAGCTGATATTTGGATCGGGAATAGCACCTCCGATGAGGAATGGCCTCCAGAAACATATTTAAACAGTTTCAAAGCCTATCGAAATGGGCAGGTCTATCACTATCAAAAACGGACGCGTCATGAGCATAATGCCTATGACTGGTACGAGACTCCGGAAGTGAGGCCTGACTTAGTTATTGAAGATTTGGTATTTATTTTTTATCCTGAATTACTGCCGGATCATGAATTGAAATTTTTTGACCGGGTAAAACTGAAGAAAGAGAGCTGATTGAAAAAAACTACTGCTAAACGAAAGGAATTTATGGGCCTTAGATTCTGTGTCATAATAATCCTCATTGCTACTGCTTGTTCCACATCTACAAATAAAGAAAGGGGAGAAGCAGAAGTTCTTTCAAATGAGGATAGACAGGATTACTTTAAGAATAAAGTTGAGGTAGAACATGCCAAAAATTTCACGGTTTCTTATCATGGAAATTATAAGTTGGTAAAGGCGAAAGTAGGTTTCGGAGCCGTTAGCCAGGATGCAGATTCTTTAAGTTGGTCCAGGGCCTTTTCCGATAAAATGGTTCTCGTCCAAAGGGGAAGCAATCCTCCACCTTTAAACGGAGAGTTGGCAGGTGCTCATATCATTGAAATACCTGTAGAAACCATCGCAGGAAATGCAGACGATGCGCCCACGAGATTCATTACGCTGGGAGTAGCAGATAAAATTGTAGGCCTGGGACATGAAGGGGTTTATGATCCTAATTTACGGAAACGCTTTGTAGAGGGGGAATTGTCCCAAATAGGAGCTTCCTGGCATACGGGCCCTAATTTTGAAACCTTACTAGTGATAAAGCCAGACCTAAGCTTACTTACGGCTGCTAGTCTTACCCAATCAGAAGGTATTTCCAAAACCCGAGAATTGGGCCTGAAAGCAGCCCCGGATTTTTCCTGGAGTGAAACCAGCTATTTGGGCCAATTAGAATGGATAAAATACGATGCTTTATTTCTCAATAAAGAAGCTGCAGCGAACCATTTCTTTGAGGAAATAAAAGCCCGCTGCGATTCCCTACAGAAATTGGTAGAGGATAAAAATCAGATGCCGGGAGCTATGTGGGGTATGCATCGAAAAAGTGGAGCCTGGACCTTAAGAGTAAATGGAGCTATCGCTCAGCTAATTGAGGCAGCAGGTGCGACTAATCCTTTTGCAAATAAAAATGCAGCTGTTACGGAAACCCAAGCCAATGGAATCTCTGAGGGAATTCGGATTTCAGATGAATTTGTCCTAGAGAAAGCCAAAGAAGTAGATTTCATTATTTCCTTTCAATCTACAACAGAAAACTGGCCACCTGATAGCCATATGAAAGATTTCCCTGCTTTTGAAAAACGAAATTTATACCACCACTTCAGTCGCTATAAAGATTATGGGGCTTATGATTGGTACCAAACCGCTTCTATGAGGCCTGATATATTGCTCAAAGACCTGATAAAACTCTTTCATCCAGAGGTTTTGCCAGAGCATGAGCTTTTCTTTATGGATAAAATTCAAGTAAAATGAAAAAGCACCACATACTGATACTGCTGATTCCTCTGCTTTTCGCCTGTAAGGCAAATTTGGAAAAGGAAGCAAGTAAGGAGAAAATGAGCTCAAATGATGAGGTTATTGGTGAGGACTATTTTGAACATAAAGTAGAACCACAACTTGCAAAGCATTTTGAGGTAAGTTATCATGGGAACTATAAAGTAGTCAAAACCGATGCGACCTTTTTTCCCAATGGTAAAGAAGCTGAAGGAGAAAAGCGCCAGGATGTTTTGGTCCTGCTGCAAGAGGGCACTTCCCCCCCAGCCCTAACTGGCGAACTTGCAAATGCCACGCTTATTAAAATTCCTGTAAAAACTGCCGCGGTAAATGTTCAGCATTCCGAAAGCTATCTCCGCGAGTTAGGGCTGGAGGATAAAATCAATGCCATTGGAGGCTTATATTCTTATGATGATGAAATGAGGAATAAAGCTATGAGGGGCGAGCTTGGACAAATCAGTTATAGCTGGCATGGTCCACCCAATATTGAAGTTTTGCTGGAAAGAAATCCCGAAGTCTTTCTCATGACCCTGGCAAATTTGGACCATAAAGGCAGCTTAGATAAATGCAGGCAATTGGGTGTCCCTACCGCAGCTGTTTTTGACTGGGCAGAGGGAGAATACCTGGCAAGAGCAGAATGGATCAAGTTTTATTCGCTCTTTTTCAATGCAGAGGAAAAAGCCAATCAAGTCTTCCAGGATATAAAAGAGCGAATCGAAAGCCTGAAAAGTTTGACTGCGAACCTGGAAAAGAAAGAAAGCGCCATGTGGGGCTATTATGGCAGTAAACAAAAATGGGTCATGTCCATAAGCGATTTTCCTGGACAATATTTACGAGATGCCGGATTGGAAAATGTCTTACTTTCCAATACCAAAACCAATGCAAATGGCAGGCAAACCCTGAGTACGGAGGAGTTGCTATCAAAAGGAAAAGACATTGACCATTGGTTACTAGGAGACATACACGCCAGTCCTTTACCCCAGGATGCGATCATGAGTTCCTTTAAAGCCTGGCAAAATGATAAACTTTATCATAACCTGACTCGGGTAGATCCGAAAAGCAATTCCTCAGATTGGTATGCCACAGCTATCGTACGTCCGGATACCGTACTAGCAGACCTCATAAAGCTTGTACATCCCGAATTACTGCAAGATTACGAACCCGTATTTATGGGATTTTACGACAAAGAAACCCAGGGCGCCAAGGAAAAAGAACTACAATAAATTTAGGATGAACGATACCTTATCAACACCGATTGTTCAGACGAAATCCCGTCCGAAACTATCCAGTCACTCACGCATATTTCTCTTTCCATTTTTGGCTGCGTTTGTAGTCCTGTTTTTTCTATTGGAATTAGGAATTGGTTCCGTTTACATTCCCATTTCCGGAGTAGTCTCTTCCTTGTTGGGTTTGGAAGGAGCTGATGATACCTGGACCAAGATTATCAACGAATTGAGACTGCCTCGTACCATTGCAGCAGCTATCGGAGGAGCCGCTTTGGGGACTGCTGGTTTGCAATTACAAACCCTCTTCAAAAATCCATTGGCAGGCCCCTGGGCTTTGGGACTTACTGCTGGAGCTCAATTGGGAGTAGCTTTAGTCGTAACCACTGCAGCTGTTGTGGGATCAAGCTTTCTGGAAAACTTCGCGGTACTCGGTAACCTGAGTATTGTTGCAGGTGCTATGCTGGGTTGCCTATTGGTTCTTTTATTGATTGTAGCGATTTCCAGAAAGGTAAGTACGATCACTCTGCTCATATTCGGCTTGATGTTGGGATACCTGGCACAAGGACTTATTAGCGCCATCTTACACTTCACCAACCAATCTCAAACCAAGATTTATGCAGGCTGGAATGATGGCAGTTTTGCAGGGGTATACTGGGAGCATTTTCCCATTTTTATTCCCCTTACGCTCATAGGCCTTATTACAGCACTTCTCATTTCCAAGCCTCTCAATGCTTTATTGCTTGGAGAAAATTATGCGAGAAGTCTTGGGATATCCATTCGAAATACGCGCATCATTACCCTTACGAGCGCAGTTTTACTTGCGGCTCCTGTTACCGCTTACTGTGGACCCATTTTATTTTTGGGATTGATCATTCCACACCTCGCCCGAGGAATATTTAACACCTCCGACCATAAAATTCTGATTCCGGCTGTCATGCTTTTGGGAAGTCTTATCGCTCTTGCAGCAGACTTATTTGTTCATCTTCCCTGGGAGCGACATTTCCTCCACCTCAATGCTGTCAATGCCCTTATAGGAGCGCCCGTAGTTATGTGGGTGATTCTGAGAAACAAACGCATGCGCGCCTTTGAATTTTAAGCTACGACTCATATGGAAAGTATACTTCAACTAAGAGACTTAAGCATCGGCTACAAGCAAAAAAATGACAGAAAACTAGTAGCCAGCGATATCAATGTAGAGTTGAAAAAGGGGGAATTGGTCTGTTTACTCGGTCCCAATGGCGCAGGTAAATCAACCCTCATGCGTACCATTTCCGGGGCTCAAAAAGCTTTGGGCGGAGAGGTACATTTAGGCGGACAATTGATTCAGCAACTTTCGGCTCGACAACTAGCCAAGAAGCTTAGTCTTGTTTTGACAGAGCGTGTACAAGCAGGCATGCTAACGGCCTATGAGGTAGTAGCTCTTGGTAGATATCCGCATATAAACTGGACCGGGAAACTCAGTTCCAAAGATCATGAGGTAATTCAGTGGTCTATAGAAATGGCTGGAGCCAATGAGTTGGCAGATAGAGTACTTTCAGAACTCAGCGATGGGGAGCGCCAAAAGATTATGGTTGCCCGTGCGCTGGCCCAGGAACCCGAATTGATGATTCTCGATGAGGTAACAGCCTTTTTGGACCTTCCACGCAGAGTAGAAATCATGCAATTGCTGCGAAAGTTGGCCCATGATGCCAACAAAGCCATTCTCTTATCTACTCATGACATGGATCTGGCCTTACGAAGTGCCGATCGAATCTGGCTTCTGCCAAAGGGAGGGCATCTGCAAGTAGGGGCTCCGGAAGATTTGGTTTTAAATGGGGCTTTTGAAGAAGCCTTTAAAAGCGAAGGGGTATCCTTCAATAGATTCAGCGGAGCCTTTCAGTTAGAGCAATCCAGCAAAAAGTCAGTTCAATTGATTGGGGAGGGAGAAGCCGCAGCCTGGACACGAAGGGCTTTGGAAAGAGAGGGCTTTTCCCTTCAGGATACAGCTGATTTAAGGGTTAAGGTCTGGGGAGAGAATGATCAGTTGAAATGGCGATTGGAAAAAGAAAACCAACAGATGGAATTTGATTCTATTTACCAGCTGATTTCCGGTATTCGAGAAAAGCCTGAGAAAGTACGTCTGAACTAAAGATAAATATCGACTTTCGTCCAATCTCTTTGAAATGACATACGGTAGAAGATCATTCATAAAAATACTTAGCCAAGCATCCTTGGCTTCTGGAGTGTTGAGTTTTTCCTCTTTCGAAAAAAAGATTTCTGAGCATAATCCCATCAATCCCTGGATAGAACTCTCAAAAGAAGCTTACCTAAAAAATGCAGCCGAAATTAGTAAAATGGCTCAGGGCAAGCCTGTTTTGGCAGTATTAAAAAATAACGCCTACGGATTGGGAGATGTGGAAGTCGGGCAGATTCTGGACACAAGTCCTCATATATCGGGCATTGCACTGGTAAAGGAAGAAAGAGCACTGGCCCTAAGAAATGCCGGAGTGAAAAAGCCCATATTACTGATGGCCGATTTCAATGATAATCGGGGAAAAGCGCTGATTGAATCAGGAATTAGCCTAAGCGTCCATTCTTATGACTCACTAAAAAAAATACAGCAAGCATCAAAAGGCACAAGCTCCATCGCCAAAGTTGAAATATATGTGGATACCGGTCTAGGAAGAATGGGTATGCCCTACTATTTGGCACGAGATCTGGTCCGGAAAGTAGCTGAAGACGGAAAGCTACAAATTGTTGGGATTTTCACTACCCTAACAACCCCTCCTGATTTCGCAAAAGAGCAGCTCAAGAGGTTTGCCAAATTAATCAAAGACTTAAAAAAGGATGGAATCGAAACAGGCACACAGCATGCCGCCCCTTCCTCTTCCCTATTAGATATTCCGGCTGCTCATTTAGATCAGGTTCGCCCTGGGATTCTTCTACATGGTTCTTTTCCATTAGTCAATTCTTCTGCTTCAAAGTCCTATACCCTGCATCCCACTTTTAAATTGAAAGCAAGGGTAATTCGGGTTGAAAAACTCCGAAAAGGAGATAGCGTAGGTTTCTCTCGATTTTACACAGCCCCCAAAGACGAATGGATTGCTACCATTCCTATTGGTTGGGCGGATGGATATGATAGCGGCTCTGAAAATGGGGCGAAAGTTCTGGTAGGGGGTCGTCTATATCCGGTAATAAATGTAAATGCCAGTCATTGCAACTTATTATTAAACAGCAGAGGCGATATCCGCGTGGGAGAAGTTGCTACCATGATCGGGCCTGATCTTCCTGAAATCACCCCGGAAGGTTTTGCCAAATCCATCAAGGGGCACAATTATCTCCAAATCCAATACAAAGAGTCAATTCCCAAATATGTTCAGGAAAATTTTGAGTAACATCTTTTGCTTAGCTTTTATACTAATTTCCATTAATGACGTCTTCTCACAAGGCTCTTACCTCCAGCTTCCCAATGCTGAGATAAAGCTCTATTATGAAGATGTAGGAAAGGGAAAGCCCATCATCTTCATTACAGGCTGGACCATGACTTCCGCTTTCTTCAAAAACCAACAAGCCCACTTCAAAGATAAATATCGGGTCATCGCCTACGATCCGCGTAGTCAAGGAAGATCAGATAAAACGCAAAGAGGTAATACCTATGCACAACATGCACTCGATCTGCGAGAAATGATACTCTCCCTTGATTTGTCAGAAGTTATATTGGTCGGCTGGTCCAACGGCTGTCTGACCAGCTTCGCATATCTAGAAGAATTTGGTAATGACAAAATCTCAAAGATTGTCTGCATAGATGAAACGCCCAAATGGATAGGAGATCCCTCCACGGAATGGGTATATGGGACTTTCGATGACTATCGATCCAGCGTTAAAGGCTTTTTAAATGATGAAAGAGATCCTGAAGGCATTGTTGATTGGATGCTCAAGGAGCCTGTTGATGAGACGGACAAAGCCTGGATGCTGGCTGAAATGAAACAGACGCCAGATCATGCGACATTTAAACTATATTTAGATGGGATGATTGCTGATTATACGGATGTTCTTAAAGAACTCGATCAGGGTTTCCCTCTACTTTTTATGTTACGTGAAGACTGGATTGGGCAGGGTAAGGTTTGGTTGGATAAGCATGTGCCTGGGGCTGAGACGATTCCGATCAGTAGCCATGCTATGTTTTGGGAGAAGCCGGAGGAGTTTAATGGGATGTTGGAGAGGTTTCTTGAGAGGGATTAGCTGAGCTGATCCCTAAGGGGGAAATTCAACACAAAGCTTTGAAAGGCCTGCGCTTCGCTCAGGCTTTTTGCATTCAACCCACTCGCTGAAATGCAATTCGCTCGTGAGCCTAATGCAAAAAGGCCGAAATCTTTCGATTCCGGCCTTCAAAAGCTTTGCGGAGGAAGAGGGATTCGAACCCCCGGTACCTCTCGGTACAATGGTTTTCAAGACCACCGCATTCGACCACTCTGCCATTCCTCCGGCACAAATGTACGTCATTTTCTTATTCTGCAAAATAGATATGAAAAAAATTCGAGCGAATTCTTAGAAAGTATTCACACAAGCTTCATATTGCCCAAAAATGGCACAGGCATAAATCTTGCATTTCGTCATATAGGCGATAGGACAAGGAAGAGCACAGAATTATTTTTCACAAAAAACCATCGTTCTCAAGAGAATATTCGTAAATAATAAATACTAAAATTGCCTGTGTAATAATCTGGCCTGAAAAGTCCTCGATTCTTTTGCACAATGTCGGCAACTCTTATATCTTCCCATATCTTTTGTAAGCAAAAACATGCAGGAAAGATCATTATTGGAGGTATTTGAAGGTTTAACTAACGGAGATTATGAAATGCTCGTTCGTTACCTCGAAGCTGGCGGAGATCCCGACGCTAGGGATCCTTACGGGCATACCTTTCTGCACCTTGCTGTACATGAAGGACTCATCGACGCCCTACGCATTCTCCTGAGATCAGGAGCCAATGTAGAGGAAGAAGATGACTTTGGAAATACCCCCATGCAAGTGGCCTGCATGATCGGCAGAAGGGAAGTTGCCAATCTTTTATTGGAGTACGGAGCGAAAATCGACTCTACTTCTTCTACCCGCACCTGGACTCCCTTGATGTTGGCCTTAAATAAAAGTCATGAGGAAGTAGCCGAATGGCTGATCAAGGAAGGTGCGAATCCTAATCATGTAGATCAGGAACAGGGATGGACGCCTTTGCTGGTTGCCTGTGATCAAGGGATGAAGGAGATGAGCATTAAATTGATTCGCGAAGGAGGACAGGTCGACGCCAAAGTCAAAAGTGGGGATGCCCAAGGATGCTCAGCTATTCATTTGGTAAGCTATTATGGGGCGGTTGAAGTTATTGACGAACTCATCCGTAGAGGAGTCGATATAAATTTGCGTCCTGAAGGCGGTGGGCTAGGGTCTCTACATTGGGCAGTTTATAATGGCCATATGGAACTCCTAACCTATTTACTAGGCAAAGGAGCCGATGCCAACCTACCTGCTCCCGGACTATATCAGAGCAGAAGTCCCCTTCATTTCGCGGTAGCAAACAGTCGCCCTGAAATGGCTCGTCTTCTCCTTGATTTTGAAGCAGATCCCCTCTATAAAGATGATGAGGATCAAAGTCCTCTCGATATAGCTTTGAGAAGGTTCAGAGAAAGCGGTTCCCAAAAAGACCAGTATCTCCTGCAATTGCTGGAAGCGTATGTGTAAATTCCTCACTCCCTTTCATCCCATTAACGTATTGCCTTTATGAAAAATCCCTGGAAAAAGCTTTCCAGCAAGATCGTTTATGATAATCCCTGGATAAAAGTTCAGGAAGATCAGGTACTCAATCCTTCAGGTAAACCCGGAATTTATGGAACCATTCATTTCAAAAACCAAGCTGTAGGAGTTGTTCCTTATGAGGATGGATATATTTGGATGGTGGGCCAATTTCGCTATCCACTCGATATATACAGCTGGGAAATTCCCGAGGGAGGGGGACTTTGGGACGAAGATCCACTAGATACAGCCAAAAGAGAATTACAGGAAGAGACCGGGCTTCAGGCTGAGCACTACGAAAAATTGCTGGAAATGCACATTTCCAATTCGGTAACTGATGAATGGGGAATTGTCTACTTGGCTAAAGGACTAACAGAAGGGGAAGCTCATCCTGAAGAAGACGAGGATATTCGGGTAAAAAAAATGACTTTGCAACATGTGTATGAAGAGGTGGAAGCAGGGAGAATAACCGACTCTCTTACAGTAGCTGCTATTTACAAACTTATGTTGCTCAAAGCCCAAGCCAAGCTCGATTAAAGGAGAATTTGCTTTCACCCGCTTATTTTTCACTAATTTGCTAAACTTTAATAAATGGGAATTCGGGAATGTTTCTTGCATACATTCCCTTACTCAATGTTTATCATCTGAAAATGGAGCAAACTCAATCCCCTGAATCTACCCTTGCAAGTGAGAAAAACACCTATATCGATAAGCCCATGAAATTCCAGCGAGGAGACCTCACCAATACCCAGTTGCTGGACCTATACAGGGACCTGCTTTATCCCCGTTTGGTAGAGGAGAAGATGCTGATTCTTCTCAGACAAGGCAAGATTAGCAAATGGTTTTCAGGAATTGGGCAGGAAGGGATTGCTGTGGGATTGACTAAAGCGCTCCAAAGCTCAGATTATATTCTTCCCCTGCATAGAAATCTGGGTGTCTTCACTACTCGCAAAATTCCTTTGCGGAGACTTTTGGGACAGTGGCTGGGGAAAGCTTCTGGTTTTACCCAAGGTCGTGATCGATCCTTCCACTTTGCTTCCCTGGAACACAAAGTGATCGGTATGATCTCTCACTTGGGGGCCATGCTTCCCGTAGCTGATGGATTAGCTTTGGCGAGTAATCTCAATCGCCAAAACCAACTTGCTGTTGCCTTTTCAGGAGACGGAGGAACAAGTGAAGGAGATTTTCACGAAGCTATCAATGTGGCTTCCGTTTGGGACCTCCCCGTGATTTTTGTGATTGAAAATAATGGCTATGGCCTTTCCACTCCCACTTGGGAACAATACAAATGTGAAAGGCTCGCCCAAAGAGCAGAAGGTTATGGGATTAAAGGCTATACAATCGACGGCAATAATGTGCTGGAAGTCTATTCCACCGTTAGAAAGATTGCCCAACAGATGCGAGAGGATAGAAAGCCCGTAATTCTTGAGTGCAAGACTTTCCGAATGAGAGGGCATGAAGAAGCTTCTGGGACCAAATACGTTCCTCAAAGCATGATGGATGCCTGGGCCAAACGTGATCCTGTTAGCAATTTCGCTGACTTTCTCCTAACTGAAGAAATCCTGGAGGGTGCACAAATCGTTGAAATCCAAAAGGAAATCAAGCAGGAAATCAATCAAACGGTTCAGGTAGCCATGGAGGAAAGTGATATCAGCATACAACTTGGAAAAGAAACCGGTGAAATATTTGCTCCTGCCAAAACAGATTGGATAGCCCCTGATTACTCCAATAGCCGGGAAATGCGATTTGTAGATGCCATCAGCAATGCCCTCAAATTGGCGATGGAAAGGCATGATGAAATGGTTATCATGGGACAGGACATAGCTGATTATGGTGGCGTATTTAAAATTACGGATGGCTTTATCGACTATTTCGGAAAACACAGGGTACGCAATACTCCTATTTGTGAATCTGCCATTGTTGGGATAGGTTTAGGCTTATCCATTGAAGGGAAAAAGAGTGTGGTCGAAATGCAGTTCGCGGACTTTGTTTCCTGTGCCTTTAACCAAATCGTAAACAATCTCGCCAAAAACCACTATCGCTGGGGACATGCGGCTGATGTGGTTATCCGTATGCCAGCTGGCGGAGGCGTTGGTGCCGGACCTTTCCACTCTCAAACCAATGAAGCCTGGTTTACTCAAGTTCCTGGCTTGAAAGTACTTTATCCCAGCAATCCTGAGGATGCTAAAGGCCTTTTGCTATCTGCCATTGACGAACCCAATCCGGTTATCTATTTCGAACATAAATATCTTTACCGCTCTCAAAATGAGGAAGTACCTGAAGGATATTATCATGTACCCATCGGAAAAGCTCTTATAGTAGAAGAAGGGGAAGATCTCACCATAGTGACGTATGGTATGGGAGTTCACTGGGCGAAAGAATTCCGAGAAACATCTGAAGACTCTATTGAAATTATTGACCTTCGCTCTCTGATGCCCTGGGACCAGGAAACCGTATTTGCTTCTGTCCGTAAAACCGGCAAGTGCATTGTATTGTACGAGGCTAGCTATACCGGAGGATTTGGAGGAGAAATAGCTGCCAGCATTTCCGAAAACTGCTTTGAGCATTTGGATGGTCCGGTCAAAAGAGTTGCTTCTTTGGATACACCTGTTCCGTTTCATCCACAGCTGGAGATACAATATTTGCCAAAAGAACGTTTAAAGGAGGTGGCCAATGATCTTTTGGAATTTTAGGTCTATGTCCACGGTTTTGAAAATTAAGCTAACATCAAATACCGCGTGATATAATCCGGATCATTATCAGACCTTGCTTCTCGATAATTTTCTGTATTTTTAGCGCCTGTTTAGACAAGCAAACGCTTATGAATCTCAGCAACGAGGCTAAAGTTGGAATATTTGTCGTAGGAGCATTGGCCATGGTTATTTTTGGCCTGCAGTACATTTCCGGATCCAAATATTTTGGAGCACCTCTCACCCTGTATGCAAAATATGCCAACGTAGAAGGCTTGAGCAGGGGGAATCCCATCACCATCAATGGTTTTCAGGTAGGAAGAATTACCTCTCTTGACCTCAATGTCAAGGATGGCATGGCTACCGCAAAATTGGAATTTGACAAGGAGTACGAAATTCCTGCAAACTCAGAGGCTATGATCTACAGTTCTGACCTCCTGGGCTCAAAAGCTATAAAAATCTGGGTTCCAGATTCCCTACCAACTACCAGCGAATTGGTACAGGATGGACAATTGATTAAAGGAACTCAGGACAGAGGCATCTTTGCCGAAGCAGAAGATTTGGTTACTTCGCAAGGTGCAGAGATTCTGGTTGAGGTAGCTAAACTTTCGGTCAAACTAAATGAGATAGTTGCTCAGACTCAGGCATTGTTGGACGATAAGAGTAGTCAAACTACTTTACGCGCCACTCTCAGCAACATACGTGAGACATCTGAAAACCTGACTAGTATTACAGATGAGGTAGATAGCCTAGCAAAAGAAATTAATCGGGTAGCCAGAGATGCAGTAAGTATTGTGGGAAATGTTGAGGATAACAATGACAATATCAACAACATCATCGCCAATGTAACCCGTACCACTGACTCTCTGGTAACGGCTTCTAGTGAGGTAAAAGACCTAATGTCAGATGCAAGTTCTGCTGTATCCCATGTGGAAAACATGATCGCCAAATTGGATACCACTTCAGGAACTCTGGGGATGCTTCTCAATGATACCCAACTCTACGATAGTCTCACAGCAACTACCGAAAATGTAAATGCCCTTCTACGGGAGGTCAGAAGGAATCCAGGCAATTTCTTTGATGACTTTAAGATTTACCTGATAGAAAGAAAGAAGAAAGAGAAAAAAGAGAAGAAGAAGGCTGAAGAAGTAAAGATTTCTAGTCCCGGAGGCTAATCATTTTAAATTCACTCCATGTTGACACAATTCCTCCCCCTTTTACTAATTGGAATTTATTCCCTCCTATATTCCTTTTTTCTGGATGCAAGGCTTCCTGAAGCATAAACTTTCTATTCTGATCCTCTAGGATTTGAAATGGCCTTTATCAAAGGTGGGAGTTTTATGATGGGTAGCTCCACTTCCTATTATCCTGCTGAAATACCGGCTTATAGCGCTGAAGTTCCTGATTTTTATTTAGGGAAATATGAGATTGCCCGTAAACTATGGACCCGAGTGATGGGAGTAGGCTCTCGTGCTCCTAAGTAGTGTCCCTCATATCCCATTGATAAAATAAGTTGGGAAGAGATACAAGCATTTATAACCCTACCAAATAGGAACTCGATTTTCCAATCTAGATTACCCACAGAAGCAGAATGGGATTACGCAGCAGGAAGTGGAAGGCGACATACCTTATTTAGCTGGGGGTCTTTAGGCCCTAAGGGAAAAAATAGAGGAAATTTCGCTGATGAATCCGCAGAATTGAGGGAGCATGATGAATACTATTTCGAAAATTACAACGATAGATACACTAGCCTTGCTCCAGTAGGCCAATTTAATCCGAATAGCTTTGGTCTATATGATATGACAGGTAATGTATTTGAATACTGCCAGGACCATTTTCACTCCTCTTATCAAGGTGCTCCTTCTAATGGTTCTGCTTGGATCACCCCCGATAGTAGCAACCATGTGATTAAAGGAGGGGGCTTCATGAGTGGGACTCCTAGCTCAAGGGTTTCCTATAGAATCTATTCCCCCATCGAACATGTGGCAAACGGCCTTGGGTTTCGTTTGGCTCGTAGCAGATAAGTTTAAAATTCTCAGATGTTTAAGTAGTCTTCGGGAAGACATGTTTTTCCCCGATATTCCCTGTATATTTGCAGGCTGAAAGAAGCCTATACTCTCTTCAAATAGACTACAACTTAAATACATGCAAAAAGCATTTTTCAACGTCCCCCTTCCCAAGAATGAGCCCGTTTTGAGCTATGCTCCAGGCAGTCCTGAGAAAGCTGAGGTCAAAAAAGTCCTGGCAGAACTTTCCGGACAGGTTAGAGATATTCCTATGTTTATCGGAGGTAAAGAAGTTAGAACGGATGATAAGCATCCTTTGAGTCCTCCTCATGATCACAAAAAAGTAATTGGGCATTATTCCCGAGGAAATTCCAGCCATGTAAAGCAGGCCATCGATGCCGCTTTGGCTGCAAAAAAGGACTGGGAAAATACCAGCTGGGAACACCGAGCTTCTGTATTCCTCAAAGCTGCCGATCTCCTCAGTGGTCCTTTCAGAGCTAAAATGAATGCTGCCACTATGCTGGCACAGTCTAAAAATATTTACCAGGCAGAAATTGATGCAGTGGCTGAATTGGCGGATTTCTTTCGTTTCAATGTAGCCTATATGCAGCAAATCTATGCAGACCAGCCCGGATCTAATCCCGGCATGTGGAACAGACTGGAATACCGCGCCCTCGAAGGTTTTGTTTTCTGTATCACCCCTTTCAACTTTACTTCCATTGCTGCAAACCTACCAGCTGCAGCTGCCTTGATGGGTAATGTCTGTGTGTGGAAGCCAGCTGATAGCCAAATCTATTCTGCAGACATGTTGATGCAGTTATTCCGTGAAGCGGGTTTACCTGATGGAGTAATCAACCTCATTTATACCGATGGGCCCGAAGCCGGAGAAGTGGTCTTCAATCACCCTGATTTTGCAGGTCTTCACTTCACTGGATCTACAGGCGTATTCCAACACCTTTGGAAAACTATAGGCACGAACATCGCTACCTACAAAAGCTACCCTCGCATAGTAGGTGAAACAGGTGGAAAAGATTACATCATGATCCACCCAAGCGCAGATGCAGAGGCTGCTGCTACCGCCATTTCTAGAGGAGCCTTTGAATTCCAGGGCCAGAAATGCTCAGCTGCATCTCGGGTATATATCCCAGCCTCTTTGTACGATCAAATCATCAGCAAGGTAGAAACAGAAGTCTCCAGCTTCAAAATGGGAGATCCCAAAGATTTCCGAAATTTCATTAATGCGGTAATCGACGAGAGAGCTTTCGATAAGATTTCTGGATACATCGATCAGGCAAAAGCTTCATCAGATGCAGAGATTGTTATTGGCGGAGGATATGACAAAACTACTGGATACTTCATCCAGCCGACAGTGGTTTTGGCGAAAGTGCCTAAATTTCTGACCATGTGTGAAGAGATTTTCGGCCCTGTAGTAACAGTTTATAAATACGAGGACGCTGATTTTGAAGCGACTCTGGATATTTTGGATTCAACCAGTCCTTATGCCCTTACCGGAGCCATCTTTGCTCAGGATCGAATTGCTATAGATAAAACAGCTCGCAGACTTCAGCATACAGCCGGAAATTTCTACATAAATGATAAACCTACCGGTGCAGTTGTAGGACAACAGCCGTTCGGCGGCGGTCGCGCCTCAGGAACCAATGATAAAGCCGGTTCTTATATGAACTTGCTGCGTTGGGTATCTCCCCGTACGATCAAAGAAACTTTCGTTCCTCCCAAGGATTATAGATATCCGTTTTTGGGGGAAGAATAAGAAGAAAGAAAACGTGTTGGTGTGTTGGAGTGCGGGTGTTTGATCATCGATCGACACCAACACACCAATACGCCAACACGTTCATTTTAATTTCCCTAAAACAAACTCCTTCCTCTGCCTTGAAATCGGAATCTCCGACTGATCCTCCATTCGTAGAAATCCGCCTTCGCTTTTCACATAGCTTTTCACAAAACGAACATTGATCAGATGGGATTGATGGACGCGGAGAAATCGATGCTCTCTCAGGAGTTCTTCATATTCCTTGAGGGTTTTGGACACCATCAAATGCTTTCCACTTTTGAGGTGAAAATGAGTATAATTTCCCTCCCCCCGACAACGAATGATCTCGGCAATCGGTACATAATCGACCTGATTGCCTGTCGGAAGAGCTATTTTTGGATTTGAGGTACTCTTTTGGTTTTCGAGAAATACTTGCCAGGCTTCTGACTGCTCATGCTCGAGGATACGAGTCTCCGCTTTTTGAACTGCTGCTTTCAGATCAAGGATGTCGATGGGTTTCAGGATATAATCCAAGGCACAAAACTTGATGGCTTTGAGGGCATATTGGTCGAAAGCAGTAACAAAAATGACTTCAAAATCGATCCGATCCAGTTTATTTAATAGGTCAAAACCGTTACCATTGGGCATCTCTATATCCAGAAATATAAGTTGAGGTTTAAGTTGGTGAATAAGGTCCATGCCAGAGATGGCAGAATCAGCTTCTCCTATAACTTCCACCTGGGGACAATAAGATTCGAGCAAGCTGAGAAGGTTAGCTCGATTACCGGCCTCATCATCTACAAGTATGGATTGAATTCTCTCACTCATTTTTCCTGAGGTATGTTAATAATCACCCGGGTTCCATGACTTACTTCTGGTTCATCTCGGCGATCATATATAGCTACTCCAATATTTAAATTATAGCGTTCATTGATCTTTTCAATTCTATCCTCAGACAAACGCAAACCAAATCCTGATTTCTCACTTTTCTCAGCCACTTCCTGCATATGCTTTCGAATCCCCATACCATTATCTTCCACCTCAATCTTAATATAGCCATCTTCTTCTTTCACCAAAACCCTTATCCTTCCACTCCCTGCCTGCATTGCAATCCCATGCCGAACAGCATTTTCTACATATGGTTGAATCAACATACTTGGCACCTCAGTAAGCTGAACATCTATTTCCGGATCAGTCTCAATCTGGTATTCAAACTTAAAGCGCAAAGCCTCTAATTCACAATAAAGATCTACCACTTTCAATTCATCTGCCAGAGGAACCATTGCCTGCTCAGAATGATTGAGGACTTTTCGGACCAATTGAGAAAATCGACTTAAGTAATAGTTCGCTCTTTCTGGATCAGCCTGATTGATAAGGTTTTGGACCGAGCTGAGAGAGTTGAAAAGAAAGTGGGGATTCATTTGGGAGCGTATTGCACGAAGTTCAGTTTCAATTCTTTCAGCTTTCAGTTTTTCCCTTTTTCTTTTGGGCCGTTGATAAAAAAGAAAATAAAGCAAATAGAGATTAAAAAGGCCTGAAATCCACCAAAAGATTTGGATGATGGTTTTCTTATTCTTTTGATAGGAAAGCATAAACTCATTAGGTTGAAAAGCCGAGAGTTGTTCTAATTCAACCTTAAATGCCTTTTCACGTAATCGAGAAAGCTCACTCCCCCATAGTTCTCCGTGTTGATCTATAAGAAAAAATTTATACCCGCGAAATCCGGAATAATGATAGGGTCTCTCTTCACTACTTCCATAGGCCGGTAAATAATATAAATCTCCAGGATATGTCTTTCCTTCTGTTTCTTCTACAAATGCTCGCTGAAATGGTAGGGTATTGATAAATAAAAACTGAATATCTGGGTACTGCTTTTTTAAATCTCGCAACATACTGAGTTTTCTTTCTGACAACTCTCGAAACATAATCACGGCCAGTTTTTGTCCGGCATAATCAGATAGGCGAACCCCCTCAGCCAATTTCATATCTGGAGCTATTTGCCCCTTTCTAAATCGTATAATCCTATCAAGTTCTTGCTGGACTTCGTCAACATAAGGCTGATAAGAACATATAGCCAGAAAGTCTTTGATAATCAGGTTTAGTTCTTCATTTAGAATATCATCCAATCCATTCTGTTCTTCCTGAGATTTAAAATTCAAGGAAGACTCTGCTACTCGTAAATCCGAAAGGATGTTTCTTTTCAGAAGACTTAAAAGCGCAAAATCCCGATAAGCAAAACGCGCAAAATGATAGGATTGCATCCTTCCCGGAAGCCTTACTATATCTTTGCTTATCAAGAATTGAATATTCGCAGCCAGATGTTCATATAGATAATCAGTATAGGCATGCGATTGAATGACAGCTTCTAACTCCAGTCCCATACTATCTAAATAATAGTCTTTATTATCTGAAAGTGTCAGGCCCTCATTTGCCTGCAATTTCAGACTTGACTTATCTGGAAATGGACGATGGGTAGCAATCTTTCTTCGAGCGTAAGAATAAATTGTCTCCGCTTTCATTCGCTGATATAAACGCTTACCAAAAGCATGCTTATTTCCCTCTAGGAAAGTAAGTATAGAATCAAATAATTTTTCTAATTGATCCTGATCTTGCCTGATGTGAGAAAATCCTCCATTAGATTCCAGGCTGTAACTAAGACCGGGAAAAGGAAGTATTCTTTGCCAATAATCTGTATTAGTCCCCAGATATTTGATGGAAAATTGATGAAATGCTCGGTATTTCTCCGCACTTCTTCCCTTAAAAATCAGCTTATCTCCATCTTGTCCATCAATTTCTATCTCGACCTCATCTCCGGGCTCTATATATAAAGGGAAGGATATCTGGGCCAGATTACTATTTTCCTTTAGTGCTGGATGATGATGAAAAAAATAAATGAAGCGCCCTTCCTTAATTTCGTACTGGAGTTCAAATTCACCATTTCTATTCAAATTTATCCTTCGGTCGAAAGGATTTAAGGTAGATGGAACTCCAAATCCTTGCTTTCCAGAAAAAAGAACTTCCTTAGATAGAGGCTGAGTAATTCTTCCTTTTATCCTGACCCTTTCCAAAGGTTTGGGATTTATGAGTCGTGCTGAGATACTACCCTTATCAATTGGCTGGCTTTTTACATAAAAAATGGCATTTATATGATTTTTTATCCCCTGAGGATTGAGAGAAGTAGATACAAATTGGGATACTCCTGGATCCGATTCTTTGGGAAAGAGTATACGATGACTAAATTTTTGTGGGTAAACAATTAGCTCAAATTTTTGGTAAAGAAACGTCAACTCCTTTCGATCAGGGTATCCCGGCACATCAAAGAAAGAATCAAAACTGCGATGCTCCTCCCGATTTCTGTCTCTTTCGGCTACATATTCTAAATCAAACTTGCTGCGAAATCTGTAAATAGAAGTTTGAAATTTATATACTCCCGCTTCCTCTCCTAGCAATACAAGCGAATAGTCAAAAATTTCCTGTTCTTCTTTGGTATAAAATAAGGCCGTATTATCCTTAAGTTGCTGATGCTGTTTTTGAATCAGGATCTTTACGCGTAAACTATCGCCCACTTTCAGTTCTGCTAAATCCGGTATAGCCTGTGCAGCCAGTTGAAGGGATCCTACGAAAAGGATAACAAAAATTCCAGGGGTTTTCATTGTGTTTAAATTTACCATTATGCTGTAGGATAAAAAAGAACCCTGTCCCCACTGGGATCACACACAAGCTTAAAGATCCTCTCGGGAACAGGATAAGAGTCTTTTTACATCTATGTTATACTCCTAAACTCAGGTATTTGGAGAAGAAAAACCTCGTTAAATGAACAATCAGCAGCTTTGACTTAACAATTGGTAGGCTAGCCTTAGGGGATTTTTATTAGTTTTGTCCCGTGCTGCAAGAAATCAGGAATCTCATCAGCAAGGAATTGCTCATAGAATGGAAGCAAAAGTATGCTTTCAATGGTCTCTTGCTCTACGTTCTTTGTATGGTAGTCGTCATTTCCCTGGCCTTCAAAGGAAACTTAAATCCGTTGACCTGGAACATCGTCTACTGGATCATCATTCTCTTTGTTGCTATCAATGCGGTGGCTAAAAGTTTCATGGGAGAAAGGCAAGGACAATTACTCTATCAATACACCCTCGCCAATCCTGCAGCGATCATCATAGCTAAACTCGTTTACAATATGGTTTTGCTGTGTCTGGTTGCACTGATCAGTCTGTATTCCTACGGGTTCTTAAGTGGGATCAAGATTGCTGACTGGCCCTTGATGCTTAGCATTGTTCTATTGGGATGTGCTACTCTTTCCGCCAATCTTACCCTGGTAACAGCCATAGCAGCCAAGGCTGAAAATAGAGCTACGCTTTTAGCCGTACTCAGTTTCCCTTTGCTGGTACCCGTTTTGCTGATACTAATTAGATTGAGTCGATATGCAGTAGAAGGAAAAGAAGGAGGGCTCCTGATTGAGAACAGCTATGATCAGCTGTTTATGATTGGAGGGATGAGTGTGGTACTTTGGGTGCTTTCTGTTATTCTCTTTCCTTTTGTTTGGAGAGATTAACATGTTCTTTTGCGAACTTAGATTTAGGCTGTATGATTTTCGTTCTTATTCTTTTACTTAGATGAAAAGAAGCAAAAATCAAGCTACTACAAAGCCAACACACAGTTCGGCCCCCGCACCCTATGCAGGAGCGGGGCTCCGGAGCACAAATAGAGGAAGTGTTGGCGTGTTTAGGTGTTGGAGTTGATTAGAATTCTGAACCTACCCAACCCACCACTACCCTCGTGTGCAGGCTCGGCAGCGCCAATCGGGAAAAGGGGCGGCGGGTGCGGCTGTTTTTTGGCGCTGCGATTTTTGACTCCCTCTTTTTCTAAAAAAGATGGAAAACAACGCCAAAAACCAACAAAAAAGAAAGCGTAAACAAAGTCAACCTAAACAGAAAAATGGCTACCTTTGTTAATTGAATAAAACAGAATAAAAGCGGCAAAACTGCCACTTCCTGATATGAAAAATAACCCCATATTAAAAAATAGCTATAAGTTCCTCGCAATAGGCTTGTTATTGTATGCAATCATCTACGGTTTGGTAGTTGAAATGCCTTACAATCCTATCTGGGGCCAAAGTTCAAGAGCTATTTTTTACCACGTTCCCATGTGGTTTGCTATGCTTGTATTGATGGGTATTTCTGTCTGGCATAGTGTTCGACTATTAAGGGCCCTTGATCCGGATGCCGAAACCAATCTCAATCCTCTGTATCTGGATATTAAAGCAAAAGAAGCTGCTCGTGTAGGGGTTTTCTTTAATATTCTGGGATTACTGACGGGTATCGTTTGGTCCAGAGTAACCTGGAACGAGAATATTCCCGGAAATGAATTTGCGGCCTGGTGGGGATGGGATCCAATACAAGTATGTGCGTTGGTTTCCCTTTTGATTTATGCTGCTTATTTTTTGCTGCGTTCTTCTTTTTCTGAAGATGAATCTCGGGCAAAAGTATCCGCAGTGTACAATATATTTGCCGCCTCCACATTGATCCCTCTTTTCTTTGTGGTACCTAGAGTCCTTGAAGGATTACACCCGACAGCAGGGAAAGGTTCTTTCATTTTCAAAGGAGGTATCACAACCGAAATTAGAATGATTTTATACCCGGGCTTGATTGGCTTTATCTGCCTCGGGATCTGGTTATATAATTTGCGCCATCGTACAGGAACCTTGAGCATGAGAATAGAAGAAATGCTGGCCGAACGTTCCTATCAAAAGAATCAAAACAATGTTTAATACTTCCTTTGTATTCAATTTTTTGCTTCAGTCTGAAATTCAGCAAGAATGGCTGATGGTAAGTGATAAAGTAAATTCCCTTTTGGTGATTTTGCTCACCATTTTCGGAGGCGTAATAGCCTACCTTTACTTTACCGGAAAAAAAGTAAAAGAATTGGAAGCACAACTAGACGAACTAGAAAAGAATTAAGTTATGAAAACAAGTTCCATAGTCATTCTGGTCGTACTTGCTATCTTCATTACCGCACTGGGAGTCAATCTTTCCAGCAATGCGAGTACCTATTCAGATTTTCCTACTGCTAAAGCCTCCAATAAAACGGTGCACGTAGTAGGTTCCTGGGTAAATAGAGACCAGACCTCTTATGATCCGGGTACAGATATGTTCCAATTCTATATGCAGGATACAACAAATAATGTAGAGCTGGTTTATTATCAGGATCCCAAGCCTCAGAATTTCGAACAAGCTGAGAAAGTTGTAGTTGTCGGAGGATATAAAGATGAGAATTTCGTAGCTGAAAAAATCATTATGAAATGTCCTTCCAAATTTGAGCAGACGGATATAACTGCCGGAGAAAAAAACCTCTAGGCAATACATATACTAGATTATATTTTCCTCTCTAATGGCGGGAATGCTTTAAGTTCACACACAAGCAGAAGTAGCCAACGTTTTATTTATGGAATTTTTTACAGTAGGTAAGCTTGGAGAAATGTTCACCAGTATGGCTTTTGCCAGTGCACTGGTGTCAATGATCAGCTTCTTTATGGCTGAACGCCGTCAATTAGCTCTTGAGAAAGCCAGTTGGGAACGCATGGGCGTCGGCTCCTTTGCCTTGCATATCTTTAGCATAGTGGGCATTATAGCCACCCTCTTCTACTTGATTTACAACCACCACTATGAATACCATTATGTGTGGTCACATTCCTCCAATGAACTTCCGGTTTATTATATGATATCCTGCTTCTGGGAAGGGCAAGAAGGAAGTTTCCTCCTTTGGTGCTTCTGGCATTCGATTTTGGGAGGGATTTTACTTCGGAAGAAAGGCGAATGGAGAAACTCGGTGATAGCTATTATCGCTTCAGTTGAAGTGATTCTGGTTTCTATGTTATTGGGAGCTTATTTCTTCGGGATAAAGTTGGGATCAAGTCCGTTTATCCTCTTAAAAGATACTTTCCCCGATGCAGAAATCTATACAACAAGACCTGACTTTGTACCGAGCAATGGAAATGGTTTGAATCCCCTGCTCCAAAATTATTGGATGGTTATTCACCCTCCAACCCTCTTTTTGGGCTTTGCCTCCACTGTCGTGCCTTTTGCCTACGTAATGGCAGGTCTCATCAAGGGGAAATACAATGAATGGATAAAGCCTGCGATGCCCTGGACGACTTTCGCAGTAATGATTCTGGGAGTCGGAATTATCATGGGTGGCTACTGGGCCTACGAAACCCTCAATTTTGGAGGATACTGGAATTGGGACCCTGTAGAAAACTCTTCACTGGTTCCCTGGCTATGTGGGGTAGCAGGACTACATACCATGCTTATCTACCGCAAATCAAAAGCTTACCTCAAGCTAACCATGATGATGATCATCGGGACTTTCCTCCTGGTGCTTTATTCGACCTTCCTGACCCGTAGTGGGATTTTGGGAGAAACCTCTGTGCATACCTTTACCGACCTGGGCCTTTCCGGACAGCTATTGGTCCTGATGTTCGCCTATGTGGGTTTTGTAGCAGCTATGATGGCCTATCGTTGGAAAAAAATTCCCCAGAGAGAGGATGAAAGCAAAGTATGGTCCGCAGAATTTATGCTCTTTATGGGTGTCCTGGTATTTGCCTTCTCAGGATTGCTAGTAACGCTGGCCACTTCCATCCCGGTATTTAATTCCATTTTCGGAACTGATATAGCCCCTCCTCCTAATGTTCAATTATTCTATTATAAGTGGACTATATGGTTTGCGATCATGTTTGGCGTTTTCTCCGGCATAGGTCAATTTTTATGGTGGAAAATTGGAAGAAAGAAAAGCGTTGCAGATGCAATCTTCAGACCCTTTTTGATTGCAGTGCTTACAGGTAGTGCAGTTATTCTAGCTATTTGGTTTGCAAGAAGTCAAAATGGAAGCTGGGAATTTGCTTATGATAAAATATTTGCTGCTTATAAAGATCCTTCCGTAACCGGAACAGGTTTCTTTGGAAAAATGATGGGCTATATTAAATATGGCTTCTTCTCTATTGCGGATGAATTGATGTTATATACGGCCCTCTTCGGCTTGTTTGCCAATATGGATGTGCTATTCTCCCTCGTCAGGAAAAATAGAAAAGGCCTGAAAATTATGGGAGGAACAATCGTGCATATAGGGTTTGCTTTGATGCTGCTGGGAATGCTCTTCTCCTCAGGTTATGATTCTGTAGTTTCTAAAAATTTGCGGGTAGCTGATTTAACTGGAGCACCGATGAGTGAGGATGAAAAACGAGACAATGTACTGCTGCCCAAATTCGTGGAAACACCTATTTTGGGATACAATGTTACTTATACCGGAACCAAAGAAGCTGTGCCTCCTGTATCCAATCTTCAAATCATTGAGGAAATGCAGGGTTATTTCAAATTGCGTTTCGATGATGCTACGGGCGAAAGATTTGCTACCGTTCAGCCAAGAAATCCTTTCCTAAAAAGAGATGAGAATGGAGGAATACATCCTGCCTCTGACCCTACAGAAGCTGCTAGCAATGATCCACTCATGCAAGGGGTAATAGACCTTGCCCTGGTAGAAGAGACCTTAAATAAAAATATCAAGGCTTTTAATCCTGGTTTGATCAATAACCGAACTCAGTATGGCATTGAATTTAAACCATTGGATGAAAATCGCGAGCCCGAAGCTGATAAAGCTTTCCAACTCTGGCCAGAAGCTGAAATCAATGAAGAAATGCAAAGCATAATCTCTCACCCGAGTAGAAAAATCTTCTGGGATCGAGATATTTATGTCTATGCTTCCAGTTTGCCGGATCCTAAATCTTTGCAACCTAAATACTATACACTTCCTATGAAGGTAGGCGAAGTAGCTGAGATTGGAGAAGATATCAAACTCATGCTGGCGCAGGTCCGCAATGTCAGTGACCAGCCAGGCATGGAGCAATATGAAGTTGCCGCGGCGGCTTATCTGGTGGCTTATACAGAGCAGGATACCTTTGGTGCCCAGCCAGTCTTCCTTATCGATGGAAAAATTCCGGACATGAAAGCAGATGAAATCCCACAATTGGGATTGGAACTCGCTTTTGTTGGGGTTGATCCGGAGAATGACCGATTGACTATTCAGGCCAAGTATGTCGATCCATACTCAGATCATGTCACGATCAAAGCCATTCAAAAGCCATTTATTAATCTACTTTGGCTCGGAACTTTTATTTTGGTATTTGGCTTCCTGCTTTCGATCTACCGAAGGTGGCAAGAGAGTAGGTAAAACTAAAATCATGATAAAAAAAGCTCCGCTACTTCTAGCGGAACTTTTTTTATGGATAATCGTGTCATCTCGAGCCCCGTCGAGAGACCTAATCTTCTTGCCATCCATTTTCCACTGTCTCAAAAGGAGCATGGAAAGGCGGAAAGTAAAAGCTTAGGCCCTTCGCAAGCTCAGGCTGACACCCATGGTGAAAACTCACCTTGCAGCGAAAGCCCTTTACTCTACTCCTCCGTATCTGCCTCGATTCGATTGAAGTTTCTGAAGAGTAAAGCAGCACCTAAAATCGTCAAACAAGTAAAAAGTATTCCATTACTGGTTTCACCATAAATCCAGAATCCGGTAGCAAAAAGAGCAGCATATACAGTAAATACTCCTACAAACATGGAAAGTATTTCCAATGGTAATTGTCCGGGATGACGCTTGATGGAAACGCCCTCTTTTTCTGCCTTTTCAATTACGGCATTCCAACCAGGTCCACCGGGACGAATTTTAGCATAAAAAGTTCTTAGGGTTTCATCATCATCCGGCGGGGTATAGAAGGTAGCGACAACCCAGGTAGCAGTGGTCAAAATTGCTCCATAAATTACTTTCTCCCAACCAGCCAATTCGAATAAACCGAGCTTATCATGTACAAAGGTCAGGTAGCCCGCTATTACCAAAGAAGCAATCATTGCTACAATCTCGGTATACGCATTGATTCTCCACCAAAACCAACGAAGCAAATAGATCGCACCGGTTCCTGCTCCCAATAGCAACAAAAGATCGAAGGCCTGGGCGGCATTGGTCAACATCAGCCCCAATGCAAGTCCCAATACAGTCGAAACCACTGTAAATAAACGCCCTGCCCAAACTAGCTCTTTTTCGCTTGCTTCCGGCTTTATAAATCTTTTGTAGAAATCATTTACGAGATAAGAGGCTCCTAAATTCAGCTGAGTGGACATAGTAGACATAAAAGCTGCGATCAAGGAGGCTGCAACCAATCCCAATAGGCCCGATGGTAAAAAGGTCAACATAGCCGGATAGGCTACATCATTTCCTAATTTATCTTCGGATAGATTAGGAAAAGCTGATTGAATATCCGCTACCTCAGGAAAAACTACAATAGAAGCCAGGGCAATCAGAATCCAGGGCCAGGGCCTTAAGGCATAATGCGCGATATTGAATAACAAAGTAGCTCCAATAGCATTGCGTTCATCTTTAGCTGAAAACATCCGCTGCGCAATGTATCCCCCCCCCCCTGGTTCAGCACCGGGATAGTAAGATGCCCACCATTGAACTGCAAGAGGCACAAATAAAAGCGGGATCCAAATAGAATGATCGCTAAAGTCTGGAAGTATATCCATTTTTGCCTGGACAGCTGGCTGAGCAAGCAGGCTATCAAGACCACCCACCTGATCCAGATTCAGTATATAGATCGCTGCCCAAACAGAACCAATCATAGCCAGGATGAAGAGGATAAAGTCTGTAATAATTACAGCTTTTAATCCTCCCATGGCACTATATACAAGAGTAATAGAGCCTGCTACCAGCAATATTTGCCATCCGGGTATTCCTAATACCACCTCTCCAAATTTTACAGCTGCCAGTGCAACAGAACCAATCACCAATGTATTAAAGATCAATCCCAGATATAAGGCCCGAAATCCCCGTAGAAAGCGTGCAGCAGGTCCACTATACCGGAGTTCATAAAACTCAATGTCTGTCATGACCTGCGACCTCCGCCAGAGCTTTGCGTAAACAAAAACGGTTAACATTCCTGTGAGAAGGAAAGCCCACCAGACCCAGTTGCCTGAAACTCCGTTTTGCCGAACCAAATCTGCAACCAGATTAGGCGTATCTGTAGAAAAGGTAGTAGCAACCATTGATATGCCCAATAGCCACCAGGGCATATTCCTTCCAGAGAGAAAAAATTCCGTTGTATTGCTACCTGCTCTCTTGGAGACCAAAAGGCCAGTGATTAGGGATACAGCAAAGAAGGCTGCTATAATGGCCCAATCGAGATTAGATAAAATCATGTAGTAGTTAGTTTAGATTAATCCGGGGCTAAGTTAGTGCTATCCTGCAAAAAGGGAAATTTATTTCTCGACTCTCTCCATGATCCACTTATGAACATATTCCATCACTTCTTCTGAGAATGTTTCTTCCAACTGCGCATATTCTGTGGGATTACCAGTTTCTGTTTTTTGAAAGAGGTGGTTGAGATTGGGAAATTCTTTGATTGTATAGTCCTTATTCCCTCCGGCTTTTAGAGCGGTTTCAATTCCTTCCAGGTTATTTTTACTAATCACTTGTAAATCCTTATCTCCATTTACTGCTAAGACTGGGCAGCTAACTTTTTCTAAAAAATCGGAAGGCTGATAATTCAGAAAATATCTGAACCAGGGCAAGCCAAAGAGAGCAACTTTGTTGGATAAATTATCTACGCTTACATCAAGCATAGTCATTTCCTCTTCTGTCAGGTCTTTTAATAAGTCCTTTGCATTTTCTTTGACTGCACCACTATAACTATCCGCATCTTCTGTTTCCTCAAGGATTTCGTAGATATTTTTATTCACTTTGATCCACTTTTCCACTGTTTCCTGAGACATACCTTGAACCAGCATAATTTCTTCCTGTTGTAAACTGAGTAGTTCATCTCCTCGCATACCGGGTCCTGCCAACAGCACAATAAAGGCAACTTCTTCAGATCGGGAAGCCAGAATAGGCGCAATCATTCCCCCCTCACTATGTCCCATAAGACCTATCTGTGAATGATTTATATCAGAACGGCTTAGGAGGTATTTGACCCCTGCTTCTACATCCGTAGCAAAATCAGCAGAAGTGGCTGTTGAAGGATCTCCACCTGATTCGCCCACTCCCCGATCATCAAACCTTAAAACCGCTAATCCCCTTCGACTCATATAGTCTGCAATTACCCAAAAAGGTTTATGTCCCAGTAAAGTTTCATCCCGATCCTGAGCCCCAGAACCCGAAATCATAATTACAACCGGATGAGGCCCTTCTCCTTCGGGCAAGGTCAGCGTTGCCCCCAATTCTATATCTGCAGAAGGGTTAGGGTATTTTACGTCTTCAATTTTATAAGGGAAGGGCTCTTGAGGAGTTTGCGGTCTTTTGGGGCCTTCTGGTTTCTCTCTTTCCATGAGAAGTGGTAGTTCTCCCCCTCCTTGTTTGAAAGTACCTTCAATCTTATCACCATTAGCTACATAGCTCCCCTCATATTTTGCTGCCCCGCCCATCATTTCCAATTTTAAAACCCCCTCTTCAAACTTGATAGAACTGGCGGCTATTCCTTTGGCACCCTGATCCGGGCTATCCAGACTAGCTGAGAGCTCCCCATCTTCATATTCATTTATATGAAAGACAATCCGCAATTTTCCGGTGGGAGTCTCAAGTTTCCCATACCAGTCTCCAGCAATAGGAGTTGTAGGCTTTTCTGCCAGTTTTTTGCCGCCCTCTGTCTGGCGATTTAAATTCAAATCCAAATTCATTCCTCCCTGAATAAATTTTCCTTCCAACATATCCGACTCAGCCAGATAGCTTCCTTCGTATTTGGCGACAGCAGACTTCATGGTCATTTTTAATACGCCACCTTCCAGACTGATTTCGTCTACCTTTAGTCCAAAAGCCCCTTGATCCGGGCTGTCCCAACTAGCCTTCAAGCTATCGCCAACTTCCTGAATATGAAAGACAATCCGAAGTTTGGCACCCGGCACTTCCAGTACCCCTTCCCAGTCCCCCAAAGCAGAATTTTGGGCAGAAAGAGATGAAGCTCCTGTCAAAATGATAATGAAGAATATAAAGAGATGCTTATTACTAATTCTTAGGCCAGACATATCCATTTTATATGTTAGATTTTCGCTACAATCTAACTATTTATTCATGAAATCGACCTAGATCGTCTAAAGTATTGTATTTCCGGTTCTTGAAAACTCAATCTGCAGGATTTTGACCATTCCCGAACAAAAAAAGGCACCTGTACCATCTAGATAGCACAAGCGCCTGTAATTTGGGAATAAAATCTTCTTAAAAGGGCCAAATAATAATGTCCCTTTCTTTTATTCCCTCCTGATTGTTTTTGTTAATTGGTTTCATACGAGTTCTCTTTAGTGTGGGAAGAAATTGATTGTTATCGGTAATAAAACAAATCCTGTGCCTCGCTTTGGCAATCCGGGGATAATTATTGAGGATGTTACATTTAGGTTGAAAATGTCAGGCTTTTGGAGCGATTTCAGAATGTCTTTCAGCCGATAAATCTAGCTTTCAGAAGTGACTATCTTTGTATAGATTGTCAATAAGAAGGGAAAGATGTATTTTTGATAACGAAATCAATATATCTACGTAGATTGAGAGGAAATTAATTCAAACGATTCATACATTAACTATATATATATGTCAAAACCAGTTGAAATTACGGATGCGAACTTTGAAGAGCTTGTTCTGAATTCTGACAAGCCTGTACTAGTGGACTTTTGGGCTACCTGGTGTGGACCTTGTCGCGCGATTGCCCCTATCATTGAGGAATTGGCTGGTGAGTTCGGAGAAAATGGTGTAGTTGGAAAACTTGATGTTGATAACAACCAAATGGTTGCTCAAAAGTACAAAGTGATGAGCATTCCGACCCTATTGTTCTTCAAAGGAGGAGAAGTGGTTGACAGACAGGTTGGACTGGTTCCCAAGTCTGTTATCGCTGCCAAGATGGCCGCCCACGCTTAATTAAGGACAAAGCGTAGTCCGGGGAGAGTCGCTGTAAGCATTATGCTGCCAGCGACTTTTCCTTTTTATAATTTTCAATACCTCTTGGGAACTTATTTTATTTCCTGAGGAGCTCTTTGGACAAGCATGGAAATTACGCTATAGAGCTTTTCCTTGAGATCTTTGCGATGGACAATAAAATCCAGGAAGCCATGCTCAAGCAGAAATTCGGAACGCTGGAAGCCTTCTGGCAAATCCCTTCCTATGGTTTCTTTGATTACCCGTGGACCTGCAAAACCGATAAGTGCATTGGGCTCAGCGATATTAAGATCCCCTAGCATTGCAAAACTTGCAGTTACTCCACCTGTAGTAGGATCAGTCAATAAGGAAATAAAAGGAAGACCTGCCTGACCTAGCAGAGAAAGTTTGGCACTGATCTTTGCCATTTGCATAAGACTCAACGCGCCTTCCATCATTCGGGCACCGCCACTTTTAGAAATAATCAGGAATGGCAATTTATTTTGCAGGGCATAATCAATACCCATAGCAATCTTTTCCCCTACCACACTTCCCATAGATCCACCAATAAAGCGAAAATCCATGGCACTGATTACCAGTGGCATTCCATTGATCTCACCATATCCGGTGCGCAAGGCATCTTTCAAGCCGGTTTTTTCCTGCCCAGCCTTTACACGATCCGGATAATTTTTTGTATCAGTAAATTCGAGGGGGTCAGCGGAGACGATGTTCTCACCTAGTTCGGTGAATTTTCCCTCATCAAATAATATATCAAAATATTCAAGGCTACCTATGCGGAGATGATGATCACAATATTCGCATACGTAGGCATGCTTCCTCAGTGTCTTGGACTGAAGGGCTTTCTTACAATTTGGACATTTGGTCCAAAGCCCATCAGGCGTGTTATTCTTATCCTCAGTTTTTGTGAGAATGTTATCCTTGACTCTTTTAAACCAACTCATGAATCGTCATTCTTTGTTTAAGGGGGCGAAGTTACTCCAAAACCTTATATAAAGATACAGAAAATCTAAAATAATGGAAGAAAAGCTTTCCACAGTATTTCTAAGGTGTGAATGGACGATCTTTAGGTTCGATATGCTTTAGGTCTTGTCCAAAAATCGTATCTTTGCTCCATATATCAGGACAAATGCAGTTGTTAGTATCTATACATATGAGAAAATGGGGAATCCTATTCCTCTTACTTTCTCTTTTTTCCTGCAGACCTGAGAATATTTCCCCTGAGGAGCTTATTTCCATCCCTGCTCCCCAGGGCCAGTTTCTACTTTTCTCCCCCGATGACAGCAAATATTTTGTAGAAATCATAGAGAATCCCAGAGAAGGATCTCAGGTAGAATATGTAAAGATTCTGGTAGCCATGGAAAATGGGAGAAGTTTTGAATTTCGGACGATAAGTCAATTTCCTGCACGAGTAGCCATGTCCCTTAGAGAGGTAGTATCAGTGATTGAGGATACAGAACTGGAAGAGGTGAATCGTGGGAGCAATATTAAGCTCAATTTTCTAGTGAAAGAGTCCGATCAAGGAGAAGAACCCCATACCGTACAATTTCTTCTTCCCAGTATTTGTCCGGAGCCGGGATTGGCAGGAAGCTATATAGCCATCAGCTCTGGTACCTCTGGTCCCGGTGGGGGAGGTAAGTTTAGTGAAATTAGTTCTACGATTGAAATAACAGCTATATCCGATTTCGAATTTGAGATCAGTGATGCTACTGGAGGTGTATTTAAGGAAATCTGGGCTGCAAAGGCTGAGAAAGCCCGACTTATCGAAAATTGCCGTAAACTCGACTTCCCTACTTTTATTGACCAGTTTGACGATGAGTTCAGTGGTGAAGCTGCCCTACGAAGCGATGGCCGTATTGAGCTTAACTGGCGCAGCAGTTACGGAGACAATGGCAAAACCATATTCCGTAAACAATAGCTCCGATCCCCTTTCTTTTTAGCGTTTCCACAAAAAGAAAGTCCCCTCGAGAGAGGGGACTAAAAACACAAACAAAAACACAACCCAAATTAACCTATTCTTCATGTTTTCATCAGTTGCTTCTTTCGTTCAGCGGCTGTGTTTCCTTCTTGTTACAATACAAATATGGGGATATGGCGGATCATTATAAAATACATTAATAATAAAATCCAACTTATGTAATATTTGAGATGAGCGATTGACCAAATTAAATGCGAGTATTTGCAAAACTTAATGATAAAGACACAAAAGGCAGGTGAAGGGCTCAAGTCAACTACGCCTAAGAAGTTGAGGATATAATTCTTGAAAGAATTCAGAGTCAGCTAGTTAAATTTTGCTTTAACAATTAATATATTTCTATATATCTGATAAGACAATCGTATAATTATTCGAAAATTAAAATTCAGGGGTCCGTAGGGTTTCAAATGAATAGTAATGCACAAGGAAAACAGGCAGGAGTAAGATTATCATCCTCTACTTTCACGCGAAAAAAATGATGACAAATTTATGCTCTTTTATTACATCATATCTAAGTCAGGCCATCCTTTACTTCAACTGATTTTGAGATCAAAAATGGAGATTATAAGGCATTTATATCGGTGCAAAGTCAATTTGGAAGAATCAAAGGTGAATAAGTAATCACTATTTTACATCCGGTTTCAGTACCAAAATGACCGTTAAATCCCATCCCATGAAATTTTCCGATTATTTTCATAAATTGTTTTCCTAGGCTAATACGACATAACCCTAAGTGAGTCTGTGTTCAAGAATACGTGAATAACTCTCCATGAAACTATTAGGAAAGCGATCTATCGTTCTCCTTGCTTTTGCTTTAATCATATGCTACTCACACACTATTGCGCAACCTTATCTAGAAGAGGACTCTACTACCTATTCCCAAAAACTTGAGAAACTCGCAAAAGAGTCTGATCCACTGGCCCGCATGTGGCTAAACAGGGATATCGGAGAATTTTATATACTGCGGGATGTGGCCAGAGCTCGAAAACATTATCAAGCAGGTCTTGAACTTGCAGAAAAACATGGAAGCGATAGTGACCGATTTTATTTTTATGAACGTCTTGGAAATACAGAAATACTTTCAGGTAATTATCAAAATGCTCTACGAATTTTTGACAAACAGCTTCCTAAAGTAAAAGAGAGTGGAGATTCTATTCTAGTAAAGATTCATTACAATATGGGCCTTGCCTTCCAACAGCTACGGGCCTTTGACGAAGCTTATGAGCAGTTTGATCAGGTAGTGAGCTTGAGCGATAGCCTAAAAAATGAACGAATGGCAGTTAGCGTTTTGGGACTTATTGCCAAGCTATTTACTCAGCAAGAAAAGTATGAGGAAGCGCTTGTCCGCAAAAAAGAAGCCCTACGAAGGACTCAAGAGGCTAGTATAGAACCCATAATTGGCTACGTTTGTAAAGATCTGGGGAATATTTATTTACAATTAAATAAACTAGATTCTGCAGAATTATATGTTAAGAAAGCTTTAGAAATTTCCGAAGAGCAAAACCGGTTTTTTTTCATTGCAGGCGAAACCTATGTGGTTTATAGCCAGGTACTGCTTCAGGCAAAAAGATATCCAGAAGCCATCAAAGCCGGTAATAGGGCTAAAGAACTGGCAGATAAAACCAATGCAAAACTCCTTGAATTAGAGGCCAATGAAAGCCTAAGTAAAATTTATCAGGAGCTCACCGAATCTGAGTTAGCTATACAGTATGCTTTACGGGCTAAAAAGCTAGCAAAATACCTGAACAGCCCTGAAAAAATGGTCATTGCCTACAATCGTCTTCAGGATCTCTACCTGGCAACAAAGGATTTTGAAAAAGCCTATGAATACCAAAGTCTAGCGATAGAGGCAAAAAAAACCCTTACTGAATATAGACATAGTCTTGCGAAAGGAAGACAGGCTTTTAAAGAAGAGCAGGCCAAGAATCTGCAAGACAGATTGAAGAGTTCGCAAGAAGATGAAATTATGAATCTTAGCAAGGTTTATGGATTCATCCTATTTATCCTTCTACTTACTATTATTCTTGTCCTGGTCACTTTTAGGCAAAAACCATTGTTTAGTAACGCCATTTTAGACGAGGCGCTAAGTGAAATAGAATCAGAATTAAAATTAAGGTTTATTAAGCAAGCCTCCCTGATGATGGTACTCATAACCATCATCTCAATTTTCTATCAATTATTATTGAATAGCATAAATGGGGTTCTGGTGGCAGTTTGCTGCCTTTCCCTATTGGGAGGATTGGGCCTTTATGCCAATAAAGACAGGATTAAACAGATATTCTGGCTTTTTGCATCTACGGGTTATATCATCGTAGTCATCTTCCCTCCTTTGGTGGGACCACTTTATACAGGATTCTTAGCCCTAATTACAATTTATTTAACCCTCAACTATTTGGCAGAGGAGCCTGTACAGTATATCGTCAATCTCTCTCTACTTTTCCTTTCATTTTTTATCTACCTCTACTTTCTCCAGTTAGTGGGCAAAAATGTAGATATAAACTCCATTGGCCTTGAAGCAATAACCGGTATAGCTTGTACCATAGCAGTAGTAGCAATCAGGTACTACTCCAGTACACATGCACATATCATACGGGAAGAGCTTCAAAAAAATCAAAACTTTCTCCAAACCATTTCAGATGTAAACCCGGCATTTATCATAACCAAAGACATAGATTCGAGAATTACTTTTGCGAATAAGTATTCTCTGGAACTTTTTGGAAAAAAGAAGGAAGAGTTTTTGGGGAAAGTATTTACAGACTACGATTCCATTAACCTTGATGAAGAGAAATGGGAAGGCTTAAAGCATGAGGTTTTCAAGGGAGAAACCATTTTCAGTAATTCAACACCCATAACAACCCTGGAAGGTCTACAAAAATACTTTGATATCATCATGAAGCCCATTTATGATGACAATAATGAAATTACGGGTGTACTCACCGTTGGAAGGGATGTTTCAGAAAAAGTTAAAGCCCAAAAATCACTGGAAGAGCGAGAGATGATACTCAACTCCATTATCAATACTCTCCCGGATCCTGTATTCGTCATGGCAATAAATAATGAGTGGCAGATCTTCAATAAAGCTTTTCCAGAATACATGAATCGCATATTTGGGGAGATGGATTATAATCACCCGGATTGGGTCAGTCAATTCCCAAAACACATCAACACAAGTTGGTCAGGGAAAATACCTCTTTTGCTCGAAGGAAATGCCTTTACTGAAGCTGTAGTTTTCAAAGGTCTGGATGGAAAAAGGATTGATCTCGATGTTTACCAATCAGCTCTCCAGGACAAAAATGAGGAAAAAATTGGGCTTCTTTTTGTAGGAAGAGACCAAACAGACAAATTGGCTAAAGAGCGGCTGATCAAGCAGCAAATGCAGGACCTCAATGAGAAAAATGCTGAACTGAAAAAGTATATCGAGTCCAATAGCCACCTGGAACAATTTGCCTATCTCGCTTCTCATGACCTGAGAACCCCCATTCGTACACTCGTCAGCTTTACTCAACTTCTCAAGCGAAGAACCGATGGAATCTTGGGAAATGAGGAAACGGAATATATGGATTTCATCATTCGGGCATCTAAAAACATGATGACGCTGGTAAATGATATCCTTTCATTTTCACGGGTAAATACCAGCAAGGTAAAGCTGGAACAAGTATCTTTACGGCCTTTACTCGAAAATATCCTGGAAGAAATGCAGGTGGTTATTGAAGAAAAAGAAGCGTGTATTGAAATTGGTGAACTTACCGAAAGTATTACAGCGGATAAGATCAAGATGCGTCAGTTGTTTCAAAATCTGATTAGCAATGCCCTCAAATTTTCCAAGCCCGATGTAAAGCCGGAAATTCAAATTTGGTCAGAAAAACGAAATAATTCCTTCAGATTTTGGGTCAAAGATAATGGGATCGGAATCAAGGAAGAATACCAAAATAAGATCTTCCTCCTTTTCAACCGGCTCCATAGTGATATTGAAATTGAAGGCTTTGGGATCGGACTTGCAACGTGTAAAATGATCGTCGAACAACATGAGGGAGAAATTGGCCTAAGCTCCGATTTTGGTGTGGGGAGCAACTTCTATTTTGATATCCCATTGAGTTATTCCCCACAATTGAGCTTTACACACGAAGAATTTCTCGATCTGGCAAATCTTTAATATTCAAACTCTTAGCATACATGCTTAAGTAAACAAAAAAGACCGAACAGCTGATAATTTGCGAATGGCGAAGAGTATTTACGCATAAATAATATAGAACCTCAAAATAGTTTGGGACTTTGATAGAGAAGGCTTACCTTATCTTTGTAAGCATTCTATATTTCGGACAAAAAACTACACAGTACCCAAACTATTATAATCATGCAAAGAGTCTTACTCGTTCTTACTATGTTTTGGGGACTTATTCTGGCTTATCAGCCACTTCAAAGTCAAAATACGAGAGGTAATGCACCTCTGATTGATGAAGTAGTCCCCGTGATGATCCCTCCCCAGACTATTAACCTGGATGAAGTAAAAGCCATGGTTGGCTATCCCAGAAAAGCCCAGGAACTGGGGATTGATGGTACCGTACATGTTAGAATTCTTGTGGATGAAGAAGGTGATTATGTCAAACACAAGATTTTGAGTACGCCCCATCGATTTTTATCTGATGCCGTGAATAAAAATATTCACAAAATCGTCTTTACACCTGCCATTGATAATAATAGAAAGCCTACCATGTACTGGGTGAATATTCCAGTACATTTTCAATTAAAGAAAAAGTCAAAAGGCAGATTTAGAATTAAAAAGTAAAGTCAATCATCTACCCCCATTGAGCTGCATATATTTTCCCAAATATCTTCAAAAGCAACATATTTGCTTAGGGCTACTCTTTTTTCTGATTTTTCCACTCTCCTACCCTCTTTCTGCCCAATATAAAATTCCTAAAACGGGACATCCAGAAGCACATGCCCATAATGATTATGAACACAAACAACCATTATTTGACGCACTCGAACAAGGATTCAGCAGTGTAGAAGCTGATGTTTGGCTAATAAAAGGAGAACTCTATGTCAAACACAACAAACCCCTGAACATATCTGAAACTCCTACCCTTGAAGAACTTTATCTCCAGCCTCTTCTGAAGATTTTCGAGGAAAGGAAAAATGGAATCTATGAAAACCTGAAGCGCCCTTTCTTTCTCATGATTGATATTAAATCAGAAGCAGCTTCTACCTATAACATACTCAAAGAAAAACTGATCGCTTATCGTCCCTTACTCCTTGGAGAGCATCCTCCCCTCTTGATCTTCCTTTCCGGCAATCGCCCAATCGAACTGGTAAGGGTTGAAGTCAATCCTTTTATAGGCATAGATGGGAGACCCAATGATCTAGGCAAAGGATACTCAGCTGAATTTATGCCGGTCATTAGTCAAAGATTTTCCAAGATCATCAAATGGAAAGGAAAAGCACCCATTTTGCCCGAACAATTTGGAGTTCTAAAGGCTCTTGCTCATCGTTGCCATGAAGAAGGAAAACTCCTGAGACTTTGGGCTTCCCCGGAAACAAAGCTATGCTGGGAAACCCTGCGTAAAGCTGGAGTAGATCTGATAAATACGGACAAATTAGAAGCACTTCATCTCTTCCTCTCAGAAAATGAGTAGGAATTAAGTAGGGCTATTTTAAAAATTCCTTTTACCTTTAAGCCTGAACTACTAAATCTACTACATGAACAATACCGGATTCGAAACGCTGGATTATATTGTTTTTGGATTGTATGCCCTCTTGATTGTGGGGGTAGGCCTTTGGGTCTCCCGCGAAAAAAGTGGCAAAGAAAAAGATTCCAAAGACTATTTCCTTGCAAGTAAATCACTCCCCTGGTGGGCCATCGGTGCCTCCCTCATCGCTTCAAACATTTCTGCCGAACAATTTATTGGAATGTCAGGCTCAGGTTTTCGCCTGGGACTTGCGATCGCTACCTACGAATGGATGGCTGCGATCACACTCCTGGTTGTAGCCTGGTTTTTCTTACCCATCTTCCTGCAGAAAGGCATCTTTACCATGCCTCAATTTTTGGAAGAGAGATATGATAGTCGGGTACGAACTTTATTGGCTGTCTTCTGGTTGGCGGTATTTATTTTTGTAAACCTCACTTCGGTACTTTACCTGGGTGCACTTGCTATGGAAAATATCATGGGAGTTCGACTAGGAATAGGCATGGCGGGCCTCGCCATATTTGCTATTGTATACTCCGTCTATGGAGGCTTAAAAGCTGTTGCCTGGACAGATGTGGTCCAGGTGGTTTTTCTCATCGGAGGAGGCCTTGTGACAACCTACCTGGCCCTCGATGCTTATGGAGGACTAGGCAAATTGATGGGAGATGTAGGAGATCGATTCAATATGATTCTCTTCGAGGAAGAACTTCTTTTCCAAAATGATAAAGGCGAGACAGAAGACGCCTATAACCTCCTTCCGGGCCTGAGTGTTTTGATCGGAGGTATGTGGATCGCTAACCTTTATTATTGGGGTTGTAATCAATATATCATCCAGCGAGCACTTGCCGCAAAAAGCATCAAAGAGGCTCAAAGAGGAGTAGCTTTTGCGGGTTACCTTAAGCTTTTATTGCCGCTCATCGTTGTGATTCCCGGTATCGTAGCGTATGCCATGCAACTGGAAGATCCTACAGCAGTAGATATCACCAAGGCAGATGAAGCCTATCCTTGGTTATTGGGCAACTTTGTCCCTACTGGACTAAAAGGGCTCGCTTTTGCAGCTTTGGCTGCAGCCATTGTTTCTTCTTTGGCTTCCATGATGAATAGTACTTCCACGATTTTCACCATGGACCTGTACAAGCCATTTATCAATAAAAATGCCTCAGAAGGGGAGTTAGTAAGGGTGGGACGACTTGTTGCACTGGCATCAATGGCAGTTGCAGGAGTCGCTGCTTATCCCCTACTCGGTGGCGATGACCAGGTGTTTCAAAGTATCCAGAACTGGACCGGTCTGGTAAGTCCGGGGGTTCTGGCAGTATTTATTATGGGACTGTTCTGGAAGAAATCTACACCTGCTGCTGCGCTTTCTTCAGCCTTACTGAGTGTACCCCTATCTTTCGGGATCAATTCCTTCCTCCCGTCTATCCCATTTATGAATCGTATGGGCATCGTATTCCTGATTTCAGTAGGATTGATAATAGCTATCTCGATGATTCAGGGTAAAGGAGAGGATCATCCGAAAGGAATTGATCACAGTGAGATTGTAAGAGAAAAGGACAATATTTTTGTGGCAGCTGCGACAGGTATTGTAATTTTGACAACATTACTTTATGTAACATTCTGGTAATCCTATTTACCAGGAAATTTGGATACTGGGGTCGACTATGTCGGCCCCTTTGTTTTTGGGACTCACTGGAACCCACCGCCTTAGGCCCACACTCCCGGGATGATTCATCCAAAGGAGTACCCTACTGGCCAAAGTGTGAAAGGAAATGTACTCCTCCCATTTTTCCTTGAAAAAGGAAAGATTTGCTCGCGCGGAGGAGTTCAAAACTTCAATTCACTACTCTAAAGCTCAAGTAAACCGGCAGATGATTGGAAACTCCATTTGCAGCACTTAGGTCCTCCATGCTTTGGGTAAAATCAATTACCCCACTTTCAATAATTTCAAGCTCTGCATGATGAAAAAAGATATTGTCCAATGGATTAGCGAGGTATTGTCCGTTATCTGCAAATTTTCTTTTAAGGCTGGTTTTTTGATTGATTAATGCCGGGAGGTAGCCCATTTTCTTCAGGGGATTAAAGACTGTATGTTTCTGAGGCACATTAAAATCTCCCAGAAAGATCAGTTTATCTTCCGGATAGATTTTGGGGTAAAACTTGAAATATTTGATTTCTCTTTCAGGCTGGCTTTGTTTGGGGCGAGCATGAAAACTGATCAGGCTAAATTCTATTCCTTCAATCAGAAAGCGAGCCATATAAGGTTCACGATTGATTTCTTCTTCGAAACTATTTTCTAATGCCGGCCTTCCTATCAATTTTACCCTTCGGCTTTTCCAGAGGAAGGCATATTTTTCGCGAGTTTGGGGAGTACTGCTTGTCGGATCACTGATGCGATAATCCCAACGTGCTCCTTTACGATTGAGTGCCTCTGCAAGTCGCGCTATGGCCTGAGAACCTCCATAACCTGCTACTACTTCTTGTATAGCTACCAGATCCGCATCTTCAAGGCTTTGCGCCATTACCTCTATTTCCCTATCATCTTTACTCTTACCCATATGCTGAATATTCCAGGATACCAGCGTAACGACTCGCTGAGCAATGAGCGAATTTCCCCAAATAAGAATAATAAATACGAGAACAAGGCTTTTCCTAATCATGTCGGAAGCTGCGAATAATTCTTAAAAACAAAAAGAGACGATTAATAATCGTCTCAATAATCAGGGTTCTATTGTGTTTTCAATCTTATCGCAAAATTCTTTTCAGTTCTCCTTCTCGTTTAGTGTCCAAATAGAGAACTCTCCTTCTTTTCTATTGATTTTTAATCTAAGAACTTCTCCAGGTAGCGAATTTGTGATGCAGGGGACTGTCTGCGAATATTTAATAAAAATTAAATAAATCTTATTCCTTGAGTTTAATTTATAATCAGAACGTCCAAAAGTGCAAGATGGGTTGCCTACAGATGTATTGCTTAACAATTATTTAACATAACCCTCTCTTTTTCAAGAGCTTAAAGCCTTTATAGAGGCCTAAAAAAACCTTTCTGTCAATGAGGAATTCCTCATCGACAGAAAGTAATGTGTTTCACAGTCCAGTATATAAGGTTTTCGATAACGTGTATCCATTAGCTAAAAATAAGGTAACACCCTGCTTATATCTGTTTTGAATTAAAAGCAATGGCATTCCTATTGACGTCCAACCAATGAAGATCGGGAGGGCGTACATTCCATATCAAGATCGACACTTATTCCTGCCTCCATTCTGAATTGAGTGGCAGGTGAAGTACGAAGTTCATACGTATATAAATTATCCTCTACTTGCTGAGCTGTTGAAAGCACAACGAAAGTAGAAGGGGTACTTGTCATGTAGGAAGCTCTTAGATTGAGGCGGGTCCGATCGTTTAGCCTGATTAGGGTTCCAGCTGCTGCCCCGTATGAAAGACTCCAATCTCTTTCGATTGTAAAGTCTTCACAATGATCTTCTTCCCATTGGGAGTTTTCTTCAAAATCTTCACTCGTAGAAAGTGAACGCGCTCCCACCAATCCTTCAACATATAGCTGAACAGGGAAATTTCGGGTACTTTCTAAACGAAAAACACCATGCATACCTAAGGAAGAATTTTCCAGCTGCATAGCACCGATATAATTAGTTTCAGGAGCCTGAGCAATAAGTTCGTTTTGACTTCTTCCCGAAAAGTCAAAATCCATTCTCATCCCCAGTCTTAGGTTGGCAAAGCCATTATCTGCCTGAATAGGATTTGAATAAAGTCCAAAATGAAATCCCACTCCGTCTTTGTATCCATCTTCCTGGAACTCTCCCAGAGGACGTGAGTAATTCATCCCGAAGTCATACATCCAGTCTTGAGCAAAGCTTTGTGAAAAGCAGCCCAGTAAGATTAAAGTTGTAAGTACGATTGTAGAAAAAGGTAAATTTTTAGTCATGCGGTATCGTGTTTGTAAATTGATCCAAATATAGTCCAGGGCTTATGACCAAATGAAGCAATTTTCCAACCAATGGTAGAAAAGAACTCATAGATAGCATATCATTTTAATACCTGAGTACTTCTCTTATTGGAAAAAACTTAAATTAAAGAAGCGACAAACCCTACAGAATTAACAGCAGAAATTACTATTCGTGTTAATATCTTGAAAAAGCGTGTAATCTTACTACAATAAATTATGAAAAAACTACTATTGCCACAATTTTGGCTCTCCCTTATGGTGGTGTTTTTACTTTTCTCTTGTAATATATTCAGTAAAAAATCCACTAGCTCTTCCCCTAAAGAAAGTAGTAGCAATGACATAGTTTTCACCAGGGTCAACGTTTTGCCTATGGATAGTGAAACCATATTAAAAGATCAGGATGTATGGGTAAAAGCAGGCAAAATTTATAAGATAGGCAAAAATCTCCGCGCTCCCTTAGGTGCAAAGGTCATAAATGCCTCAGGCAAATTCCTCATGCCGGGTATTTCTGAGATGCATGCTCATATTCCTGTCGCGAGAGGAGATGATGATGGCTTAGTAACTGAGACCCTTTTCCTTTACCTGGCAAATGGTATTACTACGATAAGAGGTATGCTGGGAAACCCGTATCATCTCAAGTTAAAAGAACAGGTTGCAGCAGGAGAAATATTGAGCCCCCGTATTTATACCTCCGGAACTTCAGTAAATGGGAATACGGTTCCATCGATTGAAGTGGCAGATGAAAATATTCGTGCGCAGAAAGAAGCGGGCTATGATTTTCTGAAACTTCATCCTGGCTTGAAAAAAGAAGTATTTGATGAGGTGGTAGCTACCGCCAAAGAAGTTGGAATAAAATATGCCGGTCATGTATCGATTGATGTGGGTATCCGTCATGCCCTGGAAAATGACTATGCTTCAGTAGACCATCTGGATGGTTATCTTGAAGGCCTCGTACCAGAATCTGCTGGTGTAAATCCCAATACAAATGGATTTTTCGGTTTCAATTTCACGGAGTTGGTCGATAATAATTTGATGGATGAACTTGCCCAACTTACCGCAGAAAAAAATGTTGCCGTAGTACCAACACAGACGCTTTTCACCCGCTGGCTCTCTCCTGTCTCACCTGAAGAAATGGCTGCAGAGCCCGAGATGAAATATATGAACCCTCGCACCATGGACTCCTGGAAAAAGGGAAAGTTCGGCATACTCTCAAGTCAGGCCTACAGTGAAGATCGCTATGAAAAATATCTAGCGGTTCGGCATCATATCCTAAAAAGTCTACATGATGCAGATGTCCTTTTTCTGTTGGGATCTGATGCTCCACAGGTTTTCAATGTACCCGGATTTTCTATCCATCATGAAATCCAAAGTATTATTGACGCAGGAATTTCTCCTTACGAAGTCTTGAAATCGGGCACTGTAAATCCGGCGAAATACTTTAAGCAAGAAGGAGAATATGGGGTCATAAAAGAGGGAGCTTCGGCAGACTTGGTCTTGACTTCTGCAAATCCTTTAGACCAACCCTCAAGCATTCGAGATAATCTGGGAGTTATGGTTAGAGGAACATGGATGCCAAGAGAAGAAATTGATGCTAGGCTAAAAGAAATTGCTGATAAATACGCAGCAATGAATAATTAATATGGGGGCAGCCATGTAATTGTACAGCCAAAGTCATGCCCTCCAGCATAGCTACCTTCCTGAGTCAGAATATTAGGCGAAGCAATCTCCTGAGCGTTGAAAGTCACTTGGACTCAAGGAGATTGCTTCGGTTTCCTCACAATGCAACCTATGTTAAACAGCTTTGCATTTTTTAAGAAAAAGCATCCTGCTTTTTCTTAAATTTATTCTTCCTCTGAAGGATCTTCTGAAACCGGGGGATCACTCTGTCCTGCATTATTGATTAGCGCTCCTCCACTGATCAACTGATTTTGAATAGAACCTAAACCTCCAAAAATCCCTCCACTACCTACCTGGTGTAGTCCCAATCCCCATAGAAGAGCAGTCATATAATCCATTCCACTTCCCCAGGTTTGATCATTCGCCCAAAGTAAAGACAGCCCAAAAATAAGGGCCACTACAGAAATAATAATTGATACAATAGTATCATTTGTTCTGATCCTTCTGTCAATGGATTCCGGATTATAATTTCCCGGCTTGAGAATGATTTTTTCAAACGTTCTCTCTATGCCTACTGGAGCTGCTAGCTTACCTAAAATCAAATTTCCCCTAGCTGTATTTGCACTAAGCTCGTCCATTTCCAATCCTCCTCTTTCTTTTGCATCTACTCCCATCCTGTCTACTTTATCCATGCCTTCGGAAACTGCTTCCATCATTTGCTGAGCTTCTTCAAGATTTCCAATGGTGATTGCTTTTTCAATTTTGCGAAGTTTAACCTGTAAGTCTTTTATAAATACAAGGGCCTCAGGGCGCTCTTCATTTTTGACCTTTGTATCCCCCGAACTTACTTCTTGATACTTTTCTTCTAACTTCGCCCGACTATCCTTTATCATGGGCTCCATAACCAAAATCTGAATCTCTGCCTCAGCTTTTTCTAACTTCTCCCTTGCAGACGTAAGCTTCATTTGTTTAATATGCTCCTTTAAATCTGATAGGGTCTCCGAATTAAGCGTCTCTAATTTATCTATGTTTATTCCTTTGACATCTTTGGCTTTTTCATAGGAATCTTCAACCTTTTCCAATCTTTTGAGGAAAGGAATTTGCTCTCCTAATCTATTCAGAGTCTTTTCTACACTTGCCAGGGACCTGGAAGCTGCATTGAATTCTTCAGTTGTCGGTTTATCTTTTAACAGGGTTTCTTCGACTTTAGCAAGATTCGCACTAGCTTCTTCAGGAAGATATTTGGGGAAGTCTTCACTTTGAGCCAAGTCTGCTCCTTGCTTCCATTCAGGGAGCAAGGATATTTTTCTTTTTAATGAATTCAGGCTTGATTTTACTTCTGCAGATTGTCCATTTTCTGCGGCTTCTTTTGCTCCATCCAACTCAGCGCTCATTACAGAAATAATTTTTTGGGTTCTTACATCCCCTTTATAGTTGGTTTTTAGTTCTTTCAAGGATTCCTCCACCTTGCCTATCCCTTTATTTACTTCCAGTTGAGGTCTGACTTTAGACAAATAAGTTTTCAAATAAGTAGAAGCAATTACGCCCAGCAAAATCATAAGACTTGCCATCACCCAACTATGCTTTACCAATAAGGTAAAAGTTGTTTCCTTTACCGTACTTCCCAATTCAGAACTAAGCCTCAAAGTTCCTGTGTATTTACCAGAAGCCGTCAAGCCATCGACTTCCATTAGGATTCTTTTACTTTCTCCAGGTGCCAGTTTAAATCCTTCCTTTGGTAGTTTCTCCCCATCTGTTCCTTTGAATGAAATACCCTTATATTTGGGATCTATATCTTCATCCTCCGCGATAACTTTTACCATGTTTTTGATGGTGGGAAGTTGAAGATTTTGGGTAAATCGAGAATCATTTTCTACAGAAAAATTAAGCTTACTATTAGAAACGATTATCCCATTTGTATTTCTGGAAGTAGCCGGTTGGATCAAGGTAAAGCCTTTGGAACTATCACTTTTCAGAATCACCTTCAGGCTGTGAACCGTCTCTGTTCCATCTGTCCAAATACTGAGTTCTCCGAAATAGGTTCCCGGCTCTTTTAGTTGAGCATTTAACTGGATGCCCATACGTTCTTTTGGCTTTAAACTATAAGAGCCGAATTTTTCCCTAAGAGAACTTTGGTTTACTTCAGGAATCATTTGTGCACTACTATCAGGCTCTACTTTAGCTTTCTTTTTGGCCTCCTTTTCTGCTAATAAATTAATTGCGACTCTTTCACCACTCTGACTACTTATAAAGGGAGAAGTAATGAAGTAGATATTCTCTAAAACAGAATCTGTGTCATTTCGGATTTGGTAGAAATACTTAAAATCCTGAGAGAATCGTTCGATGGCATTGCTATCGCTTTGTTGGGTGGGATCAATGATGGAGACCTGAGCATTTGCTATACCAAAGGGACCAGCCAGAAATAAAATGGCCAGTAAAAAGTAGTGTGTGAGTTTCATGTCAAAAAATTAGGGCATGTGTTTGTTAAAAGCTTGAATTACATATTACACAAATTTGAATAATATTCACAGGACCTAGGGGTATATAAACAGCTATAGCTAATTAATTGACTATCTGAGGAAACCCTCTTGATTGAAGGCCCTATCCTGCCATACTCCTTCCAGCAATATTCGCAATTCACTAAATCCGATTACTCGTAATAATTCGGCTGAATCCGAAAAAAATGCATCAATTTCGCGGGGATGATGGGAATCAGAATTGATCGTCAGAGGAATTCCCATTTTGTGGATTTCTTCCAGTATCCATTTGCTGGGATAGGCTTCGGTAGTTTTCTTTTTGTACAGGCCGCGAGTATTCAATTCAATAATGACATCAGTAGATTTTGCCGTTTCCAGGGTCGCCATAACAGCATCGCGGTACCATTTTTCTGTCTCCTCAAATATGGGTCCCTTGGAGTTGTGCATTTTCACCTTATCCATATGCCCCAGGATATCCGGGCAATCTTTTTCCAACATTTGTCGAATCAACTCATAGTATCGACTTACTGCTTTTTGAGGGCTTTGGCCGAAAAGTAGTTCAATGCCATCTACAAATTCCTGCCGCTTCCCATCTATTCCCCAGGGTTTGCCACTCTCCCAGGCATCCACAAAGTGAACAGAACCCACGGTATAGTCCAGGTCAAATTTATTTTTCGTTTCTGTAGGCCCAATCATGCCTGGGATATAATCTACTTCGAATGAAAAGTATATTTCTATCTGATCAGCATACTTTTTCTTTAACCCCAGAATTTCTTCCTTATACTCCGGAATACGTTCTTCCTTTATCGACCAGGATTGATCAAAAGGTAGATAGGCATGGGAGCTACATCCAAAAGCCAGAAATTTCTTGTCGATAGCAGCCTGAATATGCTCCTCAGGAGGGGCTACACCATCACAATAATGGCTGTGGCTATGGTAGTTTGTCCAAGGCATTGGGAAGTGTTCTTGTGGGTGGATTAGGTGTTATGGTTTTGTAGTGTTGTGGTGTTGTAGTCCCGTGGACTTCAAATCCAACTAAAACACCACAACACCTCTTAAACCTTCTTCTTCATCTTATCCATAAGCTTCAGGAATGGGTTGGTATTTTGCATGATATAATAATGCAGGAAATTATGACCAGCTTCTAGCAGTTCTATAGATTGCTTGTAAGCCCAATCAACTCCCACCTGAATTTCTTCGGCGCGTGTTTTGGCAGCCATCATTTTATCGCAAAGCTCATTGGGGATGTCGATGTGAAAGATACTGGGGATACGTGTCAGATGCTTTTTGGAAGTCATGATCTTCATGCCGGGAATAATAGGCATGGTAACTCCCGCTGCTTTTGCCTCCTTTACATAGTCCAAAAACTTCTGAGTATCGTAAAACATCTGGGTAACGGCATAATGAGCACCACTAGCTTGTTTATCTAGAAGAATCTGCATATCGAAATCCTTGTTAGGGGATTCGAAATTCTTTTCGGGATAACAAGCAACTCCAATACAGAAATTTGTTTTAGCAGCATCAATGAGGTCATCGATGTAACAGCCTTTATTCATAGCTGAAACCTGTTTGACGAGATCTACTGCATAGCGATTGGTACTACGGTCAGTCGGAACTGGACGATGGTTGGTTTTATCTCCCCGAATTGCCAGAATATTTTCAATCCCCAGGTAATTTAGCTCAATGAGGGCATCTTCTGTTTCCTCTCTGGTAAACCCTCCACACAGAATATGAGGAACTGGCTCGAGATTGTACTTATATTTTATTGCAGCACATAAACCAAAGGTACCCGGGCTTTTCCGTTTGACTTTCCGTTTGAATGATCCATCCTTTTGTTCTTCCCAGGCCACTTCTGCGGCATGGCTTGTCACATCGATAAAAGGAGGACTATAGGGGAGAACCGACTCTATCGCATCATGCAATTTCTGTATGTCTCGGCCTCTTTTTGGGGGAATGATCTCAATGCTTACGGAAGGGTTTTTGGTTTGTGTTAAGTGCTCTATAAGTCTCATAAAGGATTACTCAAAAGATCCGTTGCAAATATAGGGAAAGTCTTTAGATCGGGAGGTATAATTAGCCTATTATGCGATTGCTGCTTAGAAAATGAGGAAAAATGAAAGAAAAGTGCTTAACCCACCCGCGCAAAGCAAACCCTCCCTTAAAATGGAGGGCACGCATGCGGCAATTTGGATGAATGAATGGCTCCGCGCGCACTCCTTAATCCTAATAGGAGAAGGGAGTTTGGGCTTGAGGCGGTGGGTACAGGAAGTTTCAATTAAACCGAATCGCCTCTACCGGATCCATTAGGGCAGCGATCAAAGCAGGAATGAATCCTGCGGTTAGGCCTATACCGGCAGAAAGGGATATGGCTATCATAATGGTTGACTGGGCAGTGATAACTTCAATATCCATCTCCAGGGCTTTCAAGCCGACTTCGACCAAGGCACCCAGGCCAAAAACTATTCCCAATCCGATCATACCCCCAATCAAACAGATCAAAATGGCCTCCATCACAAATTGATAGAGGATAAAGCTTTTAGTCGATCCCAAGGCTTTTTGTACCCCAATCTCATTGGTTCTTTCCCGTACAGAAATATACATGATCATTCCTATACTAAATACCCCGATCAAAATAGAGAAAGCGCTGATCACCCAGCCACCTGTTTCCAGATAACCAAATGCGCTATCAAAGCGATTCATCAGCATCTCCTGCTTATTAATGGCAAAGTTATTTTCTATTTTCGGACTCAGCCCTCTGGCGGCTCGAAGAATACCAATGGCGTCACTTTCAACTACCTCTAAGTTGTCGTAATTAGAAGCCTGAATAACAATGGTCTTATCTATTCGACGGCTATTAAGGTTAAATATACTAGGCATAACGCGCCAGGGAACAAGTACACGTTCATCATCACTAGCCATACCGGGAATAATAGATTTCCCTTTTTTCGCCAGTATTCCAACAACCCTCAATCTCTTACTTTTCACCTGTACATAATTCCCGATGGGATTAATATCTGGAAAGAGATTTTCAGCAATCGAGTAACCAATCACACAAACAGGAGCTCCAGAGAAAAACTCTACTCCTGAAAAATATCTTCCATCTTCCAGTTCAAGCTTCCCAATTTTGGCTGCCTCTTCTGTAATTCCCAAAACCTCTACCCCATTAGCGGATTGGCCTTTTTGTTTAATAGTCTGACCAGCAGCGGTTATCTGATAAGCAATGGCATCAACTCCTCGTAAAGATTTTTGGAGAAACTGATAGTCTCTGTAACTCACTTTAGGTCTGTTGAAAAACTTCTTCCAATCTTCTCCCCTTTCGTCCCAGGGAAAATGGTGCACAAACATGGTCGTGTTTCCCAGTTCGGCGATACTTTTAGTGGTGGTTTCCTGTAACGTATTGACCATGGTGAGAATACTGGTGATTACAAAAATCCCCGTAGCCACCCCCAGCATGGTCAAAAAGGAGCGCATACGGTTGGCTCCGATAGCATTTAAAGCTATCCGAAAACCTTCCCAGATGAATTGGAGTCCATTCATATCATGCTAAAATACGAAAATGCGAACACCAAAGATATATTTGTCGTTAAAAGAACGTATATAATCTGCGAAATTTTCGTAATTTTTATACCACTTCGTTAAATAGATTTAGAAAGCCCGTAGATCCGCACACGGTCCTATTCCAGACCCTTAATTTTCCTATAAGCAGATATTATGAAGAAATTTCTGATCATTGCCTTACTCTGCCTCTCTTCCCTTACCTCTAGAGCAGATTATTTGCTGGTTCCCATGGACTACGCACAATCTGAACACCTCAAAGCCTATGGCATTGCTTATTGGGTATTGGAATATCAAGTAGTGGTAGATTGGTTACTAAATTATCGCGGAGGAAGTTTTGCCTTCAAGCATAGCAGTGTTTTTGAACAAGAACTTCAGATAAGAGGAGTTGCTTACGAAAGAATTGCGGATAGCCGATACACAGAAATATTGGCCTATATTACCTCGGATCAGGTAAATATGGATGCGGTGAAACTGGAAAAAGCCCCAGAGATTGCCGTTTATTCCCCCAAAAACAAACAACCCTGGGATGATGCTGTAACCCTTGCACTCACCTATGCGGAGATTCCCTATGAAGTAATATATGATCCGGATGTACTGGATGGTAAGCTCAATGATTTTGATTGGCTGCACCTCCACCATGAAGATTTTACCGGACAGTTTGGAAAATTTTATGGATCCTATAGAAATCAGAAATGGTATCAGGATGAGGTAAAAGCCCAACAAAGTACTGCCAAAATATATGGGTATACCAAAGTGAGTGAGATGAAACTGGAAGTAACCAAGCGTATCAAACAATATCTTACGGATGGTGGATTCCTTTTTGCGATGTGCTCAGCGACTGATACCTATGACATTGCACTTAGTGCCGACGGGGTGGATATCTGTCAGGCCATGTTTGACGGAGATGGGGCGGATCCAGCAGCACAACAAAAGTTGGATTATGAAAAAAGCCTTGCTTTTAAGGATTTCACCTTAGTTAGAAGCCCGTATCAGTATGAGTTTTCTGATATCGATGCAAATCTGGGTCGGAGAGTTCCTGAGCATATGGATTACTTTACCCTTTTTGATTTTTCAGCAAAATGGGATCCGGTTCCGACTATGCTCACCCAAAACCATACACGCACAGTAAAAGGCTTTATGGGTCAGACCACTGCTTTCAGTAAAAGGCTCTTAAAAAGTGAGGTTCTGATTATGGGAGAGTTGAAAGCCTATAATGAAGCTCGCTACATACATGGAAATTTGGGCAAAGGTATGTGGACCTATTACGGAGGGCATGATCCGGAAGATTATAAGCACTTTGTTGGAGAAGATCCTACCGATCTTTCTCTTCATCCAAGTTCTCCGGGATATCGTTTGATCCTCAACAACATTCTTTTTCCCGCAGCAAGAAAGAAGAAAAGAAAGACCTGATCCAGGTTTATAGAGATAAAATGCCCCCGCCAATTTGGTGGGGGTTTTCTTTTGGATTGAAGAGACATAGTTCAGCTGAATGAGGGTGAGGATTAAAGTTAATGTGCAAGTCTCAAATTCAAAGGAGCCTTTTATTGGGATTTGCACTTGTATTTGTACTTCTATCTAATCTAGTATGCAATAGAAGCACTTATGAAAAATTAGAAAGGGGGACGCATTTTATCTATGCATCCCCTTTCTAAAACAAGAAGCGGTGCAAGATCGCTCCTACACCGCTCTGGTTACAGTATTGAGTATATTCTAATCTGCTTAGTTGAATGTATATCTTACCCCAAACTGCATCTGCCAACGAGAAGAACGTAATCTTCCAGTGTCAATTCTATTTCCACCGAAAAGATCATCGTTTTCATAATTAGCAGGATCTTCAAGCCCCAAGATTCTTGGATCAACTGTATAAGTTGGGTTATTGGTATTGTCTTCAAATCCTCTGAAGCGAACCAGGTTGAAGTTGCCAAAGTTCGGAGAGAAGTAGATGTTACCCCAGTTTTTGTTCAGGAAGTTTCCAAAGTTGAAAATGTCAAGAGAGAGCTGAACGGTGTTTCTTTGTCCATTCTTCATTTTCAGGAAAAATTCCTGTACCAGTTTCACATCAAAAATGCTGTTAAAAGGAACTCTTGAAGAGTTGATATCAGCATAATCTCCGCGCATTTCACTCAAGTGAGAATCGCCATTGATGAAAGCATCTAATTTGGCCCACTGCTGGTCAGCAGTTTCTCCACCGTCAATATCAACAAGGATGATGTCGTTCCTGTTGTTCGGTACGTAAAACTGATTCTCGTCATTGAAAGATCCATCATTTACCATACCTCCAAATCCATTGTCATCAATTGTGTAAGTGAAAGTCTGTCCGGACTGTCCATTATAAGTTAGCGTCAAGGCAGTAGCACCGAAGCCGGCATATTCTTTTCTATATGTCAAGGAAGAGAATACACGGTGTCCAGGAGAGAAAGTAGAACGTGCAGGATCTCTTTCCAGATTACGTCCTTCTACGTTTTGGTAGTTTCTCCACTGAGAGTTGTTCTGAGAGCTGGTTCCATCGTTGATTGAATAAGAATCTCCATATGAGTATGAGATAGTTCCGAGGAATCCTCTGTTGAATGGCTTGCTCAAAGAAACAGCGATATTGTATGCATATCCTTTGTTGGTATTGCTTGCCAGGTAAATTCCGGTGTAAGTCGGATCAACTGGATCGAATACGTTGAAAATTGGGCGATTATCACCCGTTCCAGTAAGGTTACCGATGGCTGGTCTCAAGTTTAGAGACTCATAGCGTACGTTATTGAGTGTTCCTGTGAACAGAGCTTCAGCAGTAGCAATAAAACCACCTGGAAGTTTTTGATCTACAGCCAGGTTAGCTTTAAGTACTTGAGGAAGTTTGAAATCTTCTGCGAAAAGGTCGATCTGACCGGAAGGAGAAGGATTATCTACATTGATAGCTCCAGGAGGCTGATTTTGAACGTCTGGGTTGAATACAACCTGGTTTCTCAAACGAGTACCACCAATATTGAATCCGTAGTTGTTGTAGGCTCCACCGAACCATACCAATGGCTGACGGCTGTTGAAGATACCAACCCCTCCACGAACCTGAGTCATTGATTGTCCGCCAACATTCCAGTTGAAACCAATTCTTGGAGCAATTTGAACCTGAGTCCCAATAAATTGTCCAGTTCTGGCACCTCTCAAAGCATCTGCACCATATACAGCCTCGATACTGGAAATAGTCTCAGAGTTAAACTGGTTGTTTTCAGGAACATCATCTGTGAAAACAGGGATGTCAAAACGGATACCTGCAGTCAACTTGAAATTTTGTGTAGCTTGCCATTCGTCCTGAACATAGAAGCCCAACTGAAAGCCGCTGAAAGAAGCAATTGCATTAGACTCATCTCCAGCTACATTGTCAACCTGCGAGTAGCTACGGTCAAACTGAGAAGCCACAGAGTCGTTCAGGAAGTCATTAAGCCCGTCGAAGTAACGGTAAGCTCCAAAGTTTTCACGGATGAAAAGGTTACCTACTGAGAAAATCTCATTTTGAGTACCGATAGTGATGTTGTGGTTTCCAGAAAAGATTTGGAAGTCATCAGTAATTGTGATCACGTCCTGATCCAGTCTGTTTGCAGAAGAGAAACGCTCTCCTCCAAATTCGATTTGACCAGCGCCATCGGTAATTCTTACCCAAGGGAAAGGATCTCCAAATACATCGCGATCATCTCTTACAAATTTCAGACCCACCTGTAATTTATTTGAAAATCTGCTTCCAAAAACACTATTGATTTCCAATGCAGTATTGTTGGTAGTAGAAAGAAAGTACTCAGATCCATTTTGGAAACGAATTCCGGTTGGGGTAGAGTTTCTTGCTTCAAGGTTTTCAATGTCATTCACAAAATGACGAAGAGACAATTTGTGGTTTTCATTGATATTCCAGTCTAAACGAAGCAGGAAGAAGTTTTTATCAAGGGTAGTTGCATTCTCAGTAAAAGTACCTGGATCATATCCAAATCCATTCAGTTTGTTGATAAGCGCATCCAGGTCCCCTTGAGTAGCATCCCCAAGATAGTTGTTGAAATCAAATGGCTCAGGAATCTCATCTCTTTGGAATTCAGCATTTGCAAAGAAGAAAAGCTTATCCTTGATGATTGGAGCACCTACTCTGAATCCAAAAGTCTGGGCACTGAAGTCATTGAGTCTTGAACGATCATCATCTGGTAAATCTCCAGGAGTTTTTCCAGCAAGACTTTCATTTCTGAGAAAGTAATAAGCAGAAGCATCGACCTGATTGGTCCCACTTCTGGTAATCGCATTTACAGCACCACCGGCAAACCCACTCAATCTTACGTCGAAAGGCGCAACACTCACCTGGAACTGCTCAATAGCGTCCAAAGAAATCGCACTTGCGCCGGTTTGTCCTCCGTCCGTACCAGAACCGGAAAGACCGAAAACGTCATTATTTACAGATCCGTCAATGTAGATCGCATTATAGCGGTTGTTCTGGCCTCCGATGCTAAATGAAAATCCGTCATTACTTTCCCCTACATTTACCAATGGGTTGTAACGGGCAAAGTCAGCAATAGAACGAGAAATTGTTGGTAAGGAATTGATGGTTTGTTCATCGATTACTGTTTCTTGTCCTGTACGGTTTCCGTCAAAAATATCTGAACGAGAAGATGTGATCAAAACATCATCCAGAGTACTGGACGCTTCTTTCATGTTCACATCGATTCTTCTTGTCTGTCCCAAAGTAAGGTAAACCCCTTCGAAGACAGCGTCTTCATACCCGATATAAGTAACTTTAACTGTATAGGGTCCTCCTACTCTCAGGTTAGGTAAGTAGAAAGCGCCTCCTTGTCTGGTAATGCTTCCGTAGCGTGTACCGGAAGGAGTATGAGTGGCGATTACTGTTGCCCCCTCAAGTCCCTCATTGTTTTCGATAGTGATGGTTCCGCTGATATTTGCTTTTGTTACTCCCTGTGCAAAAGCGCTGGAAAACCCAAGGCTGATAAGGGTCGCAAAAATTAGCGTTTTAACTAGCTTCATTGTTTGATTCATTTATTTCTACGATTAGTAAATAGATGTAATTCGAAGCAAAGCTAGAGGCGAAATATTAAGCGATTGTAATGCTATTGCATACTTTCAGTGATCGACATATCTCAAAATTTTCATTTAAAGAAAGACTCAATACTCTTTCAAAAAGGGCCTAAAATCATATTTGGAGGTGTTTGTCAATTAAGGTAAAGTCTCTGTTACCTTTTCATGAAAGGAATGTATTTATCTCTTGAAAGGAATTGGGGATAGATAAGAATTATCTAATATAAACTTCACGGAAAAATCAATCCAGAAGCAAAAAGCCTCGATGATTTTCATCACCGAGGCTTATATTATTTTTTTGTACGCTTACTTATCTAAATAAGGTAACTGTTCCAGATCTTCTGAAATCGGTTCCGTCAACTCCTTGCCCAGAAATCAGGAATACATAAACTCCTTCTTGAACTGGCTGTCCTTTAAAGGTGCCATCCCATCCTTCATTATTTGGATCCAGGGTACGATAAAGGAGCTCTCCCCATCTGTCATAGATCAGCATTTCTCCATTCCCCAAATTCGGAACAAAGGCTCTGAAGATATCATTGTTTCCGTCATTATTTGGAGTAAAGGCACTAGGTACATATACTTTAGGTGCAAAAATCACACAATCCTCATTGGATGTTGATGTTGCTCCATTTCCCCCACTTTCAAATGCCACAACTCTATAGCAATATTCTGCCTGATTCAAATCTGTCAGATTATCTTCGAAAGTAGTTTGATTACCAGGCACAATACCAACGGTTTCAAATACCCCATTCACCGTATTAAAAATCTGAATCTCATAATTCAACACACCTCCTGCCCAGTTCTGGTAGTTATTCCAGTTTAAAACAGGGGTTGTTCCATCTGCTGCAAAGGAAACTCCGAGAAGAATACTTCTACCAAAAAGTCCTTGAGCAGAGAGATCCCCACATTGGTCGATATTAAAGATTCGATAATAGTAGGACTGTTCATCTACCAGTACACTGGTGTCCTGATAAGTCGTGGTCCCAAATGAAAGGGTATCTATGGTTATATATGTATTCCCATCTGTAGATCGCTGGAAGATATAATCTCCGGGTTGGGTACCCAGATAGGTATTCCAACTAATATCAATATAGTCATCATCTACTACAGTGGCAGTAATGATATCACTTGACTCGGTAGGTTGCGGATGAATAGGTGCTTCCTCACTCAAGTCAGAGAAACTTCTTTGATTGGTATTACCAAAACCAATTGCCAGTACTCGATATGTTACAGAGTCTCTACAGAACTGAGCTGTATCTGTATAAGTCAGGGTATTACCAGCTACAACATCTACCAATACTAGAGTATTCGGATCATAATTGACCGCTCTATATATCTCATATTGTCCTACAATGTATCCTACATAAGAGGACCAGTTCAATTGAATTGCATCCACCTGAGGCGTAGTTTCGAGATCAATGGTACAGTGTTCTTCTGTAGCATCAATATCTGAATATTCCAGACAGGTATTCTGAATCAATATTTTATAACAGAAGGAATTGTTCCTCACATCCAGTAGAGGATTCGTTTCTGTAAAGTTGGTTATATTCTGATCAGTTATAGTCGCAATCGGACCTGCAAGTGGCCCATTTATCCTATGGACTTCATAAGCGACAAAATCATTTCCAGCATACGGAATCCAGGTAATATCTACCGTATTGTCATCTACGACTGTAACATTCTCTAAAACAATCGGCTGAGGAACAATCCGGGTATCTACATCTATCGTTACAGCAGCGGAAGTATCAGCACATCCCAGAGAATCTGTGATGGCAACTGTCATGATGTAGTTTCCAGGCTCTGAAAATGGAATTTCCAGACTGTCCCTACCTGCAGGGGTAGTTGCACAAACAATCTGACCGGTATTTATTTCTACCAGACACCATTCATACTGTGTGATTGGATAGGTAGACGAAGAGCTATCTGCAAAGAAAGTAACCGTAAGAGGATTACATCCCTGGCTTATATCTGAATAAACCACTGCTTCCGGATGCTGTAAGCGAATATATGCTGGCCTGGTCAAGGTATCTTCGCATCCCAGTCCGTCAGAAACAATTAAGGTTACATCGTAGACACCATCATTCTGATATACATGGGTTGGATTAGGATTGCCAAATAAGGTATCACCATCTCCGAACGCCCAGACATAAGAAGTTGGCGGGCCAAAGGTTGAAAGATCTGTGAAAGTAACTGCGGCAGGTGCACACCCCAACGTATCCGGTGTAGTAAAGTCTGCAATAACTCCAGGTAAAACCGAGGTAGTCGTACTTACAGAATCAACACAACCAAAGAAATCGGTTACAATCAAATCCACATCATAGTTTCCATTTACCAGATAGGTATATGTTGGATTTTGCAAAGTTGAGCTATCGCCATTGCCGAATGACCATTGCCAACTGGCTATGGCTGTATCCCCCTCTGTTGAGAGATCTGTATAATTTATATCCAGAGGAGCACAACCCAGCGTGTCTACGGGAGACAAAGCTGCTATGGGTGGAGCGTGGACAACGATACTATCCTGAGCAGGTAAGTCAACCTGACAGGTTCCATCAATTACCGAAACGGTTGGGAAGAATGTACCCGGATTTAAGTACACATGGGAAACTACCGTTGTGTCAAACCCTCCCGGTAGGTTATTGACAAAGTCCGCTCCTCCATCTTGCCAGGAAACCGGTACAATACCAATGGCACCTTGTGTAATTACTGTGATGTTTACTGTATCTCCCAAACAAACTTCATCCTTGTCTATACTAAATTGAGCGAGAGGTCCACCAATCTGGATGAAATTATTCTTCGTTGTAGTATCCTGGCAACCGTCCTCGTGGGTAGCTATCAATGTAACATCAAAATCTCCAGCCAGGAAGTAAACATGCTGAGGATTTTGTAGGGTACTGAAACCAAAGCCGTCTCCAAAGGTCCATCGCCACCCATTTATATTACCTGAGGAAGCATCTGTAAATTGAGTGGTGAGAATAGGACAGAAGGCCAGGGTATCAACAGCCGTAAAATCAGCAGAAAATGGTTCTATATATACTGCATTTGTGCGGGTTATAGTTGCACTACAACCATTTTGGTCGGTAGCAGTAAGTGTCACCTCATAAAAGCCCGTATCAGCATATACATGGGTAGGGTCAGGATCCGTACTGGTATTACCATCTCCGAAATCCCAAACATAAGTAGGATTCACTCCGCCTGTGGTATTGGTAAACTGAACGAGAGCCCCTGCACAGGTACTTGAATCTACAACTGTAAAATCGGGTATAGGTTGTGTAATGACAACTCCCCCCGGAATAGTAACAGAATCAACACATCCATGATCTTCTGTAACGGCTAATGTTACATCATATACTCCCCTATTTACATAAGTATGGGTTGGATTTTGCTGATTTGAAGTATTGCCATCTCCAAAATCCCAGGTATAAAGGGTAGGAGTACTCAAAGAAAATATTGCTGTATTCTCTGTAAAATCTACATCAAGAGGAGGACAGCCTATACCGGGATCTATGGTAATCGTTGGATAAGTTCCATAGACGGTGACGTCATCCGTTCGAATCATGGTATCTGCACAACCAAAGGCATCAGTAACAATCAATGCTACTGTATAAAGTCCCGTATCCGGATAGGTAAACGGAGGGGCTGAACCAGGTACAACTCCACCTCCATTGTCATAGTCAAAAAACCATAGCAGGCCATTGACATTCTGGACATTGGGATTAGGCGTAACTGTAAGGGGTTTACATCCTTCATTTACATCCAGGGTAAAGTCTGCCACCGGATCACCTGCAAAGATCACAGAACTAAAGGTATCTGTACAACCCGTCAGGCTGTTCTCAATGGCCTGAGTCAGTACGTAAGCACCGGGGGTAGTAACCGTTAAAGGTGGCGGATTCTGAAGATTAGAGTACAATGATCCATTCAGGAACCATGTATAAATATCAGCTGGTCCAATAGAAGAGTCTGCTATTTGAATCGTAGAAGGTACAGTACATACCACTGAATCACTCAAGGCAAACTGGGCCTTGGGTGGAGAAACAAATACAAGGTCTTCTTGTACCAAAGTATCTCTACAGCCATTATCATTGATGACAAGTGCGACATCAAACGTTCCTGAATCGGGATATACTGTGGTAGCTGTGTCATCCAGCATGACAAAGTTACCAGGCTCAACATACTGGAAGTCCCAGAAATACTCCCAATCCGGGTCTGTATTCAGGCTTCTGAAGGTGATATCTTCATTGATACAAATGGTATCCTTATCTACTATAAAGTCCACTACAGGAGCATCACCAGCCATAATGGCATTGACAAAGTTTAAGGTATCCGTACATCCATTCACCGTCGTAATGATCAGCTGAACAGTATAGTTTCCAGTAGCTGTGAATTGTACACCAGTTGGATTCTGATCCGTTGAGGTAGGAGGAACTGCATTTGTCGCACTTCCAAAATCCCATTCCCAGGAAACAATTGGATCAATCGAGGTAGATATATCGGTAAAATCTACGGTAAGCGGTGCACATCCTTCAGAAATACTTCGCTGGAAATTGACATCAGGAGGCGCGACTGTGACCGTATCACAAAATACATCTGGACAAGAGAAGCCATTTTCAACAGTCAGACACACCACATAAGTACCAAAAGCGGTATAGGCATGTGAAGGACTTTGCTGAGTAGAAGTGTTGCCATCTCCAAAATCCCAACTCCAGGTAGTCACATCTGGTGAAGAAGCATCTGTGAACGTAAAAGGAATGCCCGGCTGGCAATCTTCCATTCTGTCCACGGTAAAGCTCGCTGTTGGGCTTTGATTAACGGTAATCAAATCCACTTGAATTATGGTATCTCCACAAACCGGATTAATAGCCTCTAGAGTCACCGTATATGTACCGGGTGTAGTATAAACGTATTGAACAATTTGATCTGTAGAATTTACTCCGGCAGTTTCCCCAAAGTTCCATGCAAGATCGCTAACGCCCCCCAGAGAAGTACTCTCAAAAGTTATTGTATCTCCTAAACAGATGGTTGTAGTACTGGCGGTGAAATCAGCTGTTACCCCACCAATCCCCACAATCGCATTTCTAATCAAGGTATCTGCACAACCATTAGCTGTAGTAACGATCAATTGAGCGTCATACTGACCATCGGCATTATAAGTAACCGGAGGAGGAGTCTGTCCCGTTGCCGTACTTGCACCCGTATTAGTAGAACCTCCAGGAAAATTCCAGGTATATGTAGGATTTATGCCCCCATTTAGTTGAGTATTATTTATATAATTTACGGTAAGAGGAGGATTACAGGATGAATTCACATCCACGTCAAAATCAAGAACGGGAGGTTCAGCCAATTCAATTATATCCTGAAAAATCTGTGTCGAGGAACAGCCGTTGGCATCGGTCACCCGCAAGATCACACCTATCGTATCTGGTGCAGCATTAAAGCTGAAACAGGGAGTTGCTCCTACTCCTGGTTGACCATCTGAGAGTGTCCATTCCCAGTCCACTATAGCCCCACCTGCGGAAGTAGAATTATCTGTAAAACATATATCCAGAGGAATACAACCTTCAGTTTGACTCACAGTAAAATCCACCACAGGCGCAGGGAGAATTTCAATAAAACAGGTCCTTGTGATGGAATCCTGAGCACCCCCAGCATCTGTTACCACTAGCGTTACATCATAACAGCCGGGGTCCTGGTAAACGAAAGTTGGAGTAGCCAGGGTACTGGTAGTATTACCAGCATCTCCAAAGCGCCATAAAAAACTGGTCGGATTACCAGTAGATAAGTTCTGAAACTGAGCAACCAGCGAGAATGGACTACATCCCCGCGTATTATTCGCGGAGAAATCTGCTGTCAGCTGAGCATGGGAATTCTCAGGCAAAAGAAATGCAAAGAGAACCAGTGCTAAAACAAGCTGCTTTAATTGCATATGGATAAATGTATTCAATTTTGATGCGTCAATGTTTTTAGGCCAAACAGGTACCCACGTACCTAACATATACTTCCTTGAGATTAGTCGAGTGCCTACCAAATTCTGTGTTGTCTGGGTTGAATTAAGCAGCCAACTCAAAACATTCCTCAATCTATATTGAATGTACCGAACGAGAAATATCCCGAACGATTTTAACTAACCTAGGTAAATACTTTTTGATTTGTAGATGTTAGCCTGAAGGATTCTATCCTTTGAAAGATAATCAAGCTAAATGTACAAATTAATCAAAATATTCCACCAAATGCTCCAACAAGCTGAAATACAATACCTTAATATCATCATTATCCTTCTCTTACTCTGTATTTCCTCATGCTTTAGTCAGCGCTTTAGATGGAAGATTTTATTTCTTTTTGCAGGTTTTAAGTAAAGGGAAACAATTGTGCGTCATCCTCATAGACACGTAAAACACCCATGAGCACGAAATATAAAATAATAGGTCCTAATTCAACAACAGATTTCCGCAAATTCCAGCGTCTCCCCCAGCCCAGGATCAATTGAAAAAAGCTGGTAAACATCAACACATTCCCACTCAATTTCGCAACCGGATGAATAGAAACCGGACTGGGATGAATCTGAGAACTCCAGGATGCGGAGGGAATCATGTGGTAATATGGAGAATTGAGTGAAATAAATGCCAAAACAGCAATAAGTATTCCCCACTGACTTACAGAAAAAAACATTTCTACCCGATGCATCTCACGCGAATAATTCATGCCTCTCGCCCAAATCAACACCAAACTGCTAAAGAGTATAAAACACCAAAGAATACCTGCATAGTAGGTATTCATTTCAAATAACCAGAAAATCAAGGTCATCATGTACTGAATCGAGGCGTGCAGGAGTACGATAAAGGGTACTTCCTTTCTCGGAGACAGTAGCAAGAAAATTACAAGACCTGCGATTAGCAGTAAAAATAAGGTATTAAGCATCGGGTTATGCTTTGCCCCACAAAAATGGGAGAAAAATCCCTAAAGTCCAATTTATCCTTCTTCTGCTTTTTTGAGATTGTAAGCCAGACTGAATTGATGGGCTTGAAAACGAGAATTTACTCCATAGCTGCTAAAGCCATAATCAAAGGCAATTCTTTTCACCCGGATCCCAATTCCCATAGAAAAGCCGGTCAAACCTCCCCGATTTTCTGAGGCAAGTTCTCTTCTTCTCAGATGATTGTAGCCCCCACGTAAGCGAAGATTTCGACCCAACAAAAATTCGGCACCAAATACAAAGTGACGAAATATGCCGTCTATCGTTTGATCTTTAGGTGGGATTTCATTTCCAGCCAAATCAAATACCGGTTCTGCATTAGGATCTTCATAAATCAGGTCAAATTGATCCAGATTAGAGGCAGTAATAGAAAAGCGCAAGGGCATATACTTAAGCTTATTGGATATGCCTGCCTGGATTTCAAAAGGTAAGGGTTCTCTATTTGCGTTTCCGACATAGGTACTCAACTGAGTTCCGATATTTTTTACGACCAGGCCTGCAGAAAACAATCGACTTTTGCTATAATAACTCCCTCCTAAATCCAGCGCTACACCTGCACTGGTAAAACCAGGCCCCAAAGTCGAACTGATAAATTTCAGGTTAGCTCCATAACTAAAGCGCTCCCAACTTCGAGCGGCTCCGATGTAAACGGCATATTCCCCAGCAGAAAACTCTCCTGTCAAATTTCCAAAGACATCCGCACCCTGAAAGGTTCCATAATCTAAGAATTGTACCCCCATATGCACCGTTCCGATTTTCTCAAAATGGTGAGCATAAGCTGCATAACCATATTTGATGTCGGTTAGGTAATTAGACCAGGAAAGGGTTGCCTGTCGATGCATAGAATCATTGAGCAAACCAGGATTCTGAGCGGCAAGGTTCACATCGTCATCTGGGATCGAAATATTTACCCCCCCTAACGCAACTACCCGGGCAGAAGGACTTAGGGTAAGAAAATCATAAACATGCCGCCCTCCGATCTGAGCTGAGATATCAGTCAGACCTAGCAGCGCAAGAATGCATAAACCTAGTGCGATCTTTTTCACGTCGTGAATTTACAGGAATTTTCGGCACAAACTTAGGGAAAAATTTGTATCACATTAACGTGCCGAAATAAGCTCTCGTATCTCTTTCAGCTTTGGTCAAATCTTAAACAAAGAAATCCGGTGCAAGCTTGGTCCCTGGCTTCACAGCGTATTGTTCCATATCCGTGATCCCTTCTTCATTTAGTACCTCATCATCTATGAAAAAATTGCCTGTACAATCTCTGCTGTTTCTTTTTAGGATATGATAAGCTGCATCGGCCATGATATCAACTTTTCTCGAAGCATTCATCATTTGTTCGCCTCCCAGCATATTTACAGCTGCCGTCGCAATGGCAGTTCTGGGCCAAAGACTATTTACAGCAATTCCTGCTTTTTTGAATTCCTCTGACATGGCATAGGTGCAGAAACTCATCCCATATTTAGCATAAGTGTAGGGCAAATGAGGAGCAAACCATCTCTTTTCTATATTGAGAGGAGGAGAAAGATTGAGGATATGAGGATTATCGGCTTTCTGTAAATGGGGAATGGCTTTCTGCGAACACATAAAAGTCCCACGATAATTTACACTATGCATGAGATCAAAGCGCTTCATAGGGGTTTGCAAGGTTCCCGTGAGCATGATCGCACTAGCATTGTTGATAAGAATATCGATCCCACCAAAAGTCTCTATCGTCCTCTGAATTGCCTCATCCACTAATTCTTCCAGGCGAATATCTACCACCAAGGGCAAAGCTTTACCACCTGCTGCTTCGATTTCTTTTGCAGCTGTATATATGGTCCCTTTTAGCTTCGGATGCGGACTAGCCGTTTTAGCTGCTACAACAATGTTTGCGCCTTCTGAAGCCAGTTTGACAGCGATGGCCTTTCCGATCCCTCTGCTGGCACCGGTAATAAATACAGTTTTGCCTGAAAAATTTGACATAGCTTTCCTTTACTTTAAGATAAACTTTGAACTAATTTCCCCAAATTAGGTTCA
>JBCBRM010000012.1:0-164428 GCA_039819665.1 Bacteroidota bacterium | reverse complement strand
CCCGTATGAAGTCTGAACTTCAACCCAGAAGTAAGTTGGTAACTAAGTTGCAATCGAGGAGCTGTATAGGCTCTTTCGAAAAGAGAATTTCCACTAAATCTAACTCCTCCTTCCAAATAAAATTTCTCATTAGGACTGTAAACATAGCTGCCGTAGAAGGTTTGGGTTTCCCCATTCCAAAACCGTGTATCCTGAAACTCCCCAAATACTGCCTTGAAATCGAGTTCATAAGCTACGTCTTTGGAAGAGAGCATAAAGCCAGCTTTCAGGCTATGTTTCCTTCCGAAAAACCATTGATGATCACTGGTAAGACGATTGTCCTTTACATTATTACGCTTCCCAAACACCTCAAAATCAAAACTCCGCTCAAAATCCTGTTTGGTAAAGGAATAGCGAGAATTGTATTCCGAGAAACTCATGCGGGTATTTGCCACATACTTTAAGCTATCCTTATAGGTCCAGTTGAAAGCAAAACCGGAATTCAGGATTTCCAGATCATCCGCCAGGAACTCATCCTCAGGTTCAATAGAAACATGGTAATTCAACTGATTTCTCCCACTGAAGCTGGAAAAGGAAAGCTGATGCTTGTCTTTGAGATTGTAGAGCCACTTGAAGTTCCAGTCATTGAAGGCGAAACGTTCAAAGTCTACCCTGAAATAGTCCGTTTGATCTTCTAAATCCCTCAACCAGCCTATACGCGTACCCTGAAAAACTCTATCCTGTAAGCGGCTAAACGTAAGGGTAGGGAAAAAATCTGTGCTAGATCTTCTGGAGGAGAAAAGCAAAGCCATCTTCTTTTTGAGTAAAGGGGCCTGCAAATCAAAGCCCATATGGGTGAGATTGAAGGCAAGCCCAAGCCCCAATTTCTCAGGGACAGCATTTCCCTGGCTGAGGTCAATTGCGCCAGAAACTCTGCCAGCTTTCGAAACATCAAAGCCACTTCTAGACACCCTTGCTTCATCAATTGCATAGGGATTGACAGAAGAAATCATGTCGAAGAAATGACCCGTTTGGTATAAAGGCATTCCCTCAATTGTTACCAGAGTTTGATCGGGCGTTCCACCACGTATATGTAGCCCGGCCGCCGTTTCATCTGGACTATTTACACCGGGAAGTACCTGGGCCATTTGAAAGATATCTGGTTCAGTCAAACCGGGTAAGGAAGATACTTTTCTTGGATTAAGCTTGATAGAAATAGGATCCTGACTGATTCCATCGGTCAGGTATTCGGAAATTTCCAGTCCTTTCAGGCTTAAGGTTTGAGGCTGGAGTAAAATGGGTGCACAAGGCCCTTTTCGGAGCTCTCCAAAAGAAAGTCTTTTTTTCTCATAGCCAATAGAACTGATAATGACTTCGGCTTCGAAAGGGATTTTTCCTTTGATATAGAAAGAACCATCCTTCTGACTGACAGCTCCTTTTCCTTCACTGGGAATGGAAAGATTAGCAAAGGAAATGGCATCTTCAGAAAGAGAATCCATCACCCAACCGCAAATGTAAGGGATTTCTTCCGCTTGCAATTCCTGAGGCTTGATCAGGACAAAACGTTCATCCAAAATCTCATAGTCCAGGCTCGTCCCTTCTAGAATCAATTGCATGGCAACTGAGAGGGAAGACTCCGGAATATCAACTGAAATCTTGATATCGCTAATCTGCTTTTTCCGATAAGAAAAAAAGACCTGATACTTCTTATGTAAATCCTTAAAAACCTCCTCCAGAGCAAGCTGTTCGTAGCTTTCTTTGATGACAAGTTTTTCCTCATCATACCCCCAGAGAGAGCATGACGCCAGCAAGAGTGTGCATAGCAGGAAAAAGTGCCTCATTAAGCCTGTTCTTTATTCTCGATAGATCCGTATTCTTTTTGGAGAAAGAACCTGATATTTCGCCTGAAATCCTCCCGTCAATTGAACCAGGGCCTTCTCTTTGTCATTTTTATAAAAATTGATGCTTACGATTTCTTTCACATCCAGATTTTCTATTTCAAATTCTACTCCATAAATGCGTTCGAAAGCAGCTAATGCTTCTTTGATGCTGATGTCCTGTGCGGAGTAAATACCTTCCAACCAGGCGGGGTAAGCTTGTTCAGAATAAGTTGCTTCAAGACTTTTTAAACCATCTTCTTCAATTTGCAAACTTTCCCCAGCCGTCAATATCTGTTTCTGGCTCTCATCTGAATTATTGACCTCAACGCTTCCCTCAAAACAAACTACTTCCAGTCGGTTATTTCTCGTGCTTACATTAAAGCGGGTGCCTAACACTCTAACCTTACCGAAACTGGTTTCTACCCTAAACTCAGCCCCTTTTTCTACTTCGAAATAGGCTTCTCCTTCCAGGCCGACTTTTCTTTCCCTCGACCAACTCTTTTCGTCAAATACAATCTCGCTATTTTCATTCAGCCGAATCCATGAATTGTCTGGAAAAATCTTACTCTCCATCTCTCCTGACAAGGTTGCCAAATGCATGGGCTTATTGACCATATTCGCTTGTTGTGGATAGAAAAAGTATAGCAAGATCGCAATCACAGCAGCGGCAGTCCCTAGATAAAATAAAGGTCTTAAATTTCTGGTCTTAGCCTCTGGAGTTTCTATTTCCCTCGTCCGTTCTTGCTTGATTTTACTCAATACTCTCTTTCCCTCAAAACTTGGACTCTGCAGCATTTCAGTACCTTTCAGCAGTCGGTTAAGTTCACGATAATCCTCCGATTTCTCGAACTCCTTTCGCTCTTCTTCTGTCAGTTCCCCATTCAGCCAACGGGCCAAAAAGGTATCATCCGGATAATTACTCATATCTGTGGACTTAATTTTCTCAATGAAAGCAAAGCTCTGTGCATACGTTTCTCGACGGATTTCACACTTATATCCAGTATCTCGGCGATTTCCTTATAGGATTTGCCATTGATGCGGTTAAGGAGAAATACCACTCGCTGTTTTTCGGAAAGGGAAGAAATTGCCTGTTCCAGTCTATCCAGAAACTCTTTCTCTTCCTGCAGGTATTCCGGGCTCTCTATATTTTGTCTTTTCCCCTGTCTGCGGAGAAATTTCAAGACGACTTTTTGATGTTCCACTTTATGTAGAAATAGGTTTTGCGCTACCTTATAGAGGAAACTTTTGGCTTTGGCGAAAGGAACCTTTGCACAGTTCTTCCAAAGCCGGATATAGGCTTCCTGTACCAAATCTTCCGCCTCCAGAAGGCTTCCGCTTTTGTAATAGCAAAAGTTGCGTAGACTTTCTGCATGTTCCTGGAAGATTTGATCAAAAACCACATCTTCACAAACCGATCGGCTTTCTACGGATTCCATAGGTAAAAGCTGGACTTGCATCTGATTTTTAAAGGTAAAAAATTATTCTGCAGCTACGCTAACTATCACTTTATCTGTCCCTATCAAGCGCCCATTTTCTCCATACACTTTCAATACATAAATCCCATTTTGCTGGCGAAGGAAAGGAATCCCAATTTCCTGGATACCCGTTCTCACTACCCTTGTATCCTGATACACCATTTGGCCCAAGCCATTCCAAAGCTCCACATTGACTTCTTCCTCATATTTACTCTCATACCTCACAGCGGAGAAAAGGGTCGCGGGATTGGGATAAACGACCATCTTGGATTCCAGCTCTTCAAGGGGACTTCCGAGTTCAAAGGATACTTCGCTGAGACTCGAGCAGTCCGGATGCCCCCAATTGCTATTGACCGAAAGAATGACATAGCGAGCGGAAATGAATTCAAGATCAGCTGCCTTTTCTCCCGAATAATAAGACTTGCCTGAGCCCTGATCCAAAAAGATCTTTCCCCATTCTGTCCAGCTTTCTCCATCTTCCGAATAGTCAAGCGTCATTTCCTGAATCCCCTTATCCAGGTCCTCTACTTTATTTGCATTCCAGACATGCAAGGATTTCAGGCTATACATATCCCCAAAATCATATTGAATCCAATGCCCGCTTCCTCTGTCAGGATTGGGGTTAGGACTAGTCTGGCAGGAGAGCCAGGATTGATCCCAGACCTCGGCATCTTTACACTGTGCCTGACTTTCCAAATGAATGAAAATGAACCAGAACAAGCAGCTAATCGTTATGAATAAATTTCTCATGTTTCTAAAGCTTAAAGCAAAAATCCTATTGGAGCAGTTTGTGAGTTAGGGGAATAAAAATTGGTAATATTGGGCAGGATCAGCGGAAGGTCTGAAGGAGATACCCCAAACCATAGAGCCAGTTCAGTGAAATACTCATCACTGGAAACCTTGGGCACCAAAACGCCTCCTCCTACATCTACATTGGATCGCAAGGCTAGACTGGGATACTCCCCATACATCTTTCGGCCTTTTACCGCACCACCCATCATCATAGAAATTCCACCCCATGCATGGTCCGTACCATTTCCATTGGAGGTTAGGGTGCGAGCGAAATCAGAGATGGTGAAGGTGGTTACCTTATCGGCGATATTCAACTCATTCAATGCCTGTTGCAATTCTCCCATTCCCAAACTCAAGAGACGAAGCAATCCCTGATGATTGTTCAAAAGTTCATCATGGTTATCAAATCCGGGAAGAATTACGAAAAAGGTTTGACGGCTCATCCCCAAGGCCTGACGGGCTCCTATGGTTTTAGCGATCATCTGGAAACTCTGCGAAAGGAAGTTGGGGGAGAAAAGGGTGTTGAGGTTCACCGCCGAAACCGAAGCCTTGAAGAGCTCATGGTTTTGCTGCGAATTTTGGATTACGTCCGCATAGGTTTGTTTAAAAACATCCTGGTATTGCTGTTCGAGCAAACCTTTGACTGCCTGCGTCCGAATCTGATTAATCATCTCAGGCTCGTTATAGCCTTCTATTCCGGAACTTCCATCTCCATAAGGCGAAATAGTAAACTCTATGGAATTATTTCCTGCCTGAAAGACATTGTTCCCAGACAAAGAGATATTCATGGATATATCACTGCTGTTACTGGAGGCCTGAAGAATGTCGGCCATCCTTCCCGCCCAGCCTATACTGGATCGTTCGTAGGGAATAGAAGTTTGCCATTGTTGCACCTGATCTGCGTGGCTAAAGAGGCCCAGAGGAAGTTTGGCAACTCCCGAATCCACGTCCAATTTGTTTTGGATGGGTTCGATAAGTGTTCCCACATTTGCCAGGAAGGCCAGGTTTCCCTGATCAAAGAGTTGCTTGAGCTCCGGCATGGCAGGATGGAGTCCATAGCTTTCATTCAATCCATCAGCTACAATTGGCAAGAGACTTTCCCGAGGAAGGGTCTGATTGGATCGGGTGGCTGCATAGTCGTTGTAAGGGCCGGTATCGGTAGGGACGAGCATATTGTAGGAATCATTTCCTCCGGCGAGCAAGATGCAGATGAGTGCCTTATAATCTTCTTCCGGCTGGAAAGAAAGATGGTAAGAAGGCGCGGCCAGTGCACTGCTCATTTGCAAATTGAGCAGACCATTGAGCAGGGTTGCGGAACCCAGAGCAGCACAACTCGCAGTCCCTAAAAACTTACGGCGGCTATATGACTTATTTTTCTTCTTCATGATCAATTTAAAATGGCGTAGTCAGGTGAAATAAAAATGAGGTAAAGGGCCATGGCTATACGTTGCTCTTCGTCCTCTAAGCTGACGAGTGCATCCAGAATAATTTCTTGCGTTGATTCGCTCAACTGTCCATGAGCAATGAGAATATTGAGGTGATTGAGCAATCCCTGGGGGTCTTCAGCCAGGTCATAGAGGTAATCAATTTCCATTTCAGCACTTCCCTCCTCAATTTCAAACTCTTCCCCAAATTCGGCAGCATCTCCGGGATCTCCTTCTACCATGATACTTTGGTAAAAGGTCCAGTAATTAACCTCATTGATAAATCGGATGGCTGTACTGGAGTTGTGAATTTGAAATTCCGGACCAAAAAGATCGAGATCTGAAATGACTCCTGTTGGCTGGTAATCTGGTAGGAAAAAGTTAAACACGCTGGGAGAGCTTAATGGGGACTGTCCCGAAACATATTGGAAGCGATAAGCCGGATTGAAATACATGGGAAATTCATCAATGGGAGCCACATTCAAAGCCCGGCAAAATTGAGTATATCTCAGGATCGGTTCTCTCAATTGAGCACGATTGAGATTTGCTATTCGATTTTCACAATCTCTTGCTGCATCATCGGTCAGGATGGCTTTTAATACAGCACCCAAATCCCCCCGTACACCTTTCCCGTTGTCATTGAAAACGGAGGCTACCCGAAAGATGTAATCGGGACTGGGATTTGAGCTTACTAAGCGCTGTATCAACAAACGGGCGATAAATGGCCCTACATTGGGGTGATAAAAGAGGTTATCGATGGCGTCTTCGATATCTTGCATACCACTTTGTCCCCCCGGAATGATAGTTCCCCTCAATAATTTCTTTTGCCCTCTTTCGTGCTGGCCTTCAAACATTTTCATGTGTCCCTTCGGATCAGCCCCATAAAACTGAAGCCCAAAAAAGGTTTCCTCCGGTATTTCATCAGCTTCCTCAATCAGGTAGAGTTGGGGACGGTAATTTGCCGCTCCTAATCCCGTAAATATTTTAGCAAATTCCTTAATGTCTTTGTTGTCATAGGTGGGAATGGGCTGTCCATCGGCATCCAACTTTTGGCTACCGTCCATATTCAATTCATACAAACCGATAGAAAATAGCTGCATGATCTCACGGGCGTAGTTCTCATCAGGATGGATATTTCGCAGGGGATCAGCTTTGGGATTATTGTAGTGGGAAAGGTAATGTCCCATGCAGGGATGCAAGGTCACATCCATGAGCAGGTCCCGATAGTTGCCAAAGGAATTTTTCAGCAACATATCATAGTAATCCGCCAGGCCATAGCCTGAAAGGGAAAGCAAATCTGGTTGTTCCGAGACAACGAAAATCTCAGAAAGGGCCAGGGCCATTCGTTGTCGCAATTGGTCCTCCCCAGTCATGATCGTTTGCCACCATCCTAGGCGGAACATAACAGAGGGAATCAAGAATTCTTCATCTTCTTCCGGTTCTCCCTCAAGTGCAATAAATAGATCGTAGATTTTTTCAGCATTGGGTAAGGTCGGTGTAACCGGCAATTTCAATTGCTCCTCCAACCAGGCTTCAAAACCCATATGACTAGTTCGTTGGATCTCTTCCCAATTAGATCCCAACGTAGCCTGGGCCAGAAAGCGAGAAGCATCGGAGAGCATGCGTTCATTCTCTTCCGGAAATCCATTGATGGTCTGGATTCCTTCGCGGGAAGCATTGGATTCATCGCTGCTGCTTACCCGAATGTTTTGGATATGTCCATTGCCGAGGTAGTCTTCGTAGACCTGCGCCCTGAGCGGCAAGTAAATCAGAGCTAGACAGAGTAAAGTAAGTGTAACACGCATCGCGGCTTTTTATGATGGATAAATGTGTCGATTTACCCAGCACAACCGGAAGATGGGGGGCTACCCTACGTGGGTGAAAAAAAAATTTAAAAACGTGTTGGTGTGTTGGAGTATTGGCGTGAATTTGAAAACAGTAACTCCAACACACCAACACCCCAATACGTTTCACTTAAATCAATAAGACATTTCATCCAACTCCACCTTCCCCTTAAAGGTCCGATAGACAAAAACCGTATAGGCTAATACTAAGGGTCCTCCAATCGCTACAAAGCCCATCATGATCTTGAGGGTTTTGATAGAGGAAGCAGCTTCATAAACTGTGATATCGTAAGCCGAATCTATGGACGAAATCAAAATCGATGGATACAGTTCTATGGCAATAACAATCATGAAAAGACAGATAGACAAGCCGGAGAAAAGGAAAGCTCTGAAGAATTTCTGCATGCTTACCAGTCGAGGAATGTTGGCGATTCCCAGTATGCCCAGAAGGGGAATCAGGAAGAAGGCAGGATTATCCTGGAATTTATCGGAAAGATGTGGCAAATAGATCAATACATAAACGGTAGAGATCGAAAACAATACCACAAAACCTATGATGGCCTGTTTGAGTAATCGATGGATTTTATCATAAAGCTTACCCTCGGTCTTCATCATCAAATACAGACCGCCATGCATCATAAAGAGTGCAAGGGTAGTGATCCCGATGAGTAATGAGAACGGATTTAAGACAGAGATTAGTGGGACAGAAATGTTGTGATTTTCCTCTAAAGGAATACCTTGCAATACATTCCCCATCAAAATCCCTAGTAATAAAGCCAGCATAATGCTACTCACAGAATAGCTGATATCCCAGCTTTTTTTCCACCACTTCATCTCTTCTTTTCCCCGAAACTCAATAGATATAGCCCGAAGGATGATGAAGAAAAGGAATAACATAAAAGGGATGTATAGGGCCGAAAGCAGGGTCGCATAGACCAGAGGAAAGCCTGCAAATAAAGCACCTCCGCCAATCACTAGCCATACTTCATTTCCATCCCAGACTGGTCCTACTGCATTAAGGGCGATGCGTCGACTCTTTTCTTTTTTGAAAAACAAATGCCAGGCTCCTGCTCCAAAATCAAAGCCATCCAAAACTGCATAGCCTGAAAAGAGACCACCTACGACCATGAACCATAAGGTAGGATAATCGAGTCCTAATAGTGTTTCAGCTTCCATGGATTATTTGATTAAGGTATTGGCTATATCACTTTGACGATTTCTTTTTACCTGTACATCATCCTCATAGGGACCGTGTTTGATCTTTTTAGTGAGGAGATATAGAAAGAGCATCAAAAGAATGCTGTAGATGATGCTAAACATGATCAGGGAGAATAGTACCTGATTGGCTGTAACGGCCTGGGAAAGGGCATCAGAGGTCCTCAGAAGGCCATAGACTACCCAGGGTTGCCGTCCCATCTCTGCAGCAAACCAGCCAAACTGATTGGCGAGCTGAGGCAGAATCACCGCCCAGACAAAGAGTTGTAACACCCATTTTTTCTCAAAAATCTGATCCTTTCTTAGATAAAACAGTCCCAGCAAACTCAAGCCAATCAATGCCATCCCGATAGCTACCATGAGGTGATAAAACTGGAAGACGGCATTGACCTGACTCGGCCGATCTTCTTCCGGAAAAGCTTTTAGGCCGGTAACTTCTTCTTCAAAATCCTGATGCAACAAAAAGGAAAGTCCATTCGGAACCTTTATCCCGCTTACCTTTTCATTTTCCTTATCGACCCAGCCCAAAATGTACATATCTGCAGGTGCACTTTCTTCAAAATGCCCTTCCATAGCAGCCAGTTTAGCAGGTTGATTTTTAGCTACCCCTTCTGCAGAACTATGACCGGTAAATAACTGGCTGAGTGAGAAAAAAGCAGCAACCACAAGGGCTATTCTAAAGGCTTTCTTTGAAATCTCGACATGCCTTCCTTTCAACAGATAGTAGGCATGCACACTGAGTACCAGAAAGGCTCCAGCCAAAAAAGCTCCAATCCAAACATGGGTGAGTCGATCAACAGAGGAAGGGTTGAAGACCATGGCCCAGAAATCCACAATCTCAGCCCTTGCGTCCATTCCTTCTCCAACGATGTGATATCCGGCAGGCGTTTGCTGCCAACTGTTAGCAATTACAATCCAGACTGCAGAAAACATAGAGCCAAAGAATACCCCCAGAGTAGAAATGAAGTGAACAATGGGTTTTACTCGATTCCACCCAAATAAGAGTACTCCTAAAAAGCCACTTTCCAGAGCAAAGGCAAATATTCCCTCAGCTGCCAGAGCGCTTCCAAACACATCACCTACGTATTTAGAATAGGTAGCCCAATTGGTGCCAAACTCAAACTCCATCACGATACCCGTAGCTACCCCTATCCCAAAGGTCAGGGCAAAAATCCTCGTCCAGAAACGGGCCAGGGTTTCATATTCCTTATTTTTTGTACGGAGATATTGGCCTTCAAAGATGACCATGAGCAGGCCCAGTCCAATACTCAGGGGAGGATAAATATAATGGAAGGCAATGGTGAATGCGAACTGAATGCGGGCTAATATTTCTACGTCCATGTGGCTTCTTTCTAACAAAAAACAACAGGGATAACACCCGAATTAGATGGGAATTACTCCCTTATATTATGTACGTATCCTATCTCAAAAGTTTGCTAAAATTGTCACTTTTATCCAGGATAAAAATGAGATACATGATTGAAAGATTGAGGAGTTTCATTAGCTAGGCCTTTCAAATGAGCCTTAATTTTTAAATAAAATTCTGGACCGATTTATAAAATTTGCATTCCCTAAATCAGTTATTTTCAGCCCAAGGAAAAAAGCATATACTATCAAAATTTTCTAAAATTCCGTAATAAACAAGTTGCAAAATTTTGCATCCGCTGTTTATTAGTACCTTGCCCGCTTTTTTAGTATTTTTAAAAGTTAACGTAGTGCTTATTACTGACTAGATGAAACAAGGATTCCCTCTCATTGAACAATTCACCCTTGCTCAATCGGATGAACAGCTCCGCTATTTACTTCAGGTAAATGAAGAAGGATTGATGATTCATAAAGATGGGATTATCCTTTTTGCCAATGATGCCTGTGTAGGGCTGTTTGGATATTCGCATAACGAGCTCATAGGGAAAGAATTATTAACCCTCGCCAGTCCGGAAAGCAAAGCGGTTTTGATGAGAACCATGGCAACGGGTGAAGAAGGACATTTCCAAGGAAAAGCAATAAAAAAAGATGGAACTATTTTTCCCGTACAAACCCGGGTAAAAACCATTCAAATTGGAGATTCTTTTGTGCGTCTGGTTGGGATCAAGGATATGAGTGAAGAAGTCTTTACCAAAGCAAGACTAAAGAATACAGAAGATCGGCTGAGTCTGGTCATATCTGCTACAAGTATAGGCACCTATGATTCACTAGGGCCGGGACAAGAAATATTCTGGGACCAGGGGATGTATGATATATTTGAGCTCCCACCTACCTCCGATATAGACCTGCATCAATATTTCTTCAGTGTAATTCACCCGGATGAGAAAGAAGAATTTATCAGCATTTTTGATAAGACTGTAAAAAAATCAAAAGTCTCAGAAAGGTATTTCAAATACAGCCTCAGAATCATCCTTCCAAGTGGGAAAATCAAATATTTAGAAACGGAAGGGCAATTCTACCTCGATCCAGAAAGTCAGCAAAGCAGAATTCTTGGTATTTGCCATGATGTTACAGAACAAAAAGCTGCGCAGTTAGCTGTCAGGAATAGCGAAAAGCAACTAAAATCTATCGTCGAAAATAGCAATATTGGTATTTCTCTGGTGAAACAAAATGGAAAAAGTTTTTTGGCTAATGCAGCTTATCTGCATATGCTGGGTTATACAAGAGAGGAGCTTTTCGACATGACTTTTTCTGAGTTTACCTATCCTCCTGATTTAACTGAGTGTTTTAAAAACTTCAATGACCTGGTTGAAGGAAGACTGAATTCCTTCTCCATGGAGAAACGATATATCCGTAAAGATGGAGAAATCATCTGGACTGACACTTCTGCTATTGCAATTAGGGATCAGGAAGGTAAATTTCAGTATGCAGTTGCTACCGCAATAAACATAAGTACGCGGAAGAAGGCTCTTCAGAAACTCAATGAAAGTGAAAAGCGTTTCAAATCCATATTCGAACATAGTCAGATCGGAATAGCGCTGGTAGATACGAGTGGAAAAACTTTTCTTGTGAATAATGCCTTTGCGAGATTACTGGGCTATAATAAAAAGGAAATAACCCGCCTGAGTTTTCAGGATTACATTTATGAAGAAGACCTGAAAATAGGACTACAAAGATTTCAGGAAATGATTGAAGGGAAGCTTGATACTTTCCTTATGGAAAAACGTTACATCCATAAAAATGGAGATTTGATCTGGACCTATATGACGGGAACAGCTGTCAGAAATAGCGAAGGTGAGCTCCAATTTGCAGTTGCAACTGTTACAGATCTGCGGGAAAGGAAAGAGACTGAATTCAAGCTTAAGGAAAGTGAGAAGAAATTTAAATCCATTTTTAACAATTCTGAAGTAGGTATTGCCCTGGTAGCAGAAAATGGGGTTCCATTTTTTATCAATTCCGCCTTAAAAAGATTTATCGGGTAATCTGAAGAGGAATTATGTAAAATGCCTTTTATGGAGTTTACCCATCCCGAAGATGTTGAAAAGGATGTTGAGAAGTATAAAAGGTTGTTGACCGGTGAGATTGAGTCCTATTCTATGGAAAAAAGATATATCCATAAAAATGGAGAGGCCATATGGGGATATCTAACGGTTTCATCAGTAAGGACGGATACCGGCAAAATCCAGTACGCCATCGCAATGGTTGCTGATATCAGTAAGCTAAAGAAAACTCAATTTGAACTATATACACGCGAGAAGCGCTTCAAAGACATATTTGAATATTCCAATGTTTCCCTTACCCTAGCCAATAATGAAGGCAAACTATACTTTGTAAATGACGCCTTCGTAAATTTTCTCGGTTACAGTAGGCAAGAACTATCCGAAATGACCGTCAGAGAGCTTACGCATCCAGATGATATCCATGTGGATGTATCCAACTTTAAGCGAATCCTTCGGAATGAGATGGAAACTGCGAGCTTGGAGAAACGTTACTTTCACAAAAATGGAGAGATAAAATGGGGGCATCTGACTGTATCTGCAGTAAAAGATGAGTCTGGGGTCATTCAGTATACTATTGGAGTGATCATAGATATTACCCAACAGAAAAGAACGGAGTTGGCCCTTGAGAAAAGTGAGAAGATGTTTCGACAGGTGGTTCAGGATCAGACGGATTTTATCGTACGTTGGAAGCCAGGTGGAATCCTCCAATTTGTCAATGACGCCTATTGCCATGCTTACCAAAAAACCAGAGAAGAATTAATAGGGAATAGTTTCTTTCCCATGATGTCTTTGGAGAGGTACACACTTCTCTTGAAAGATATGGATAGCCTTTCCATCGAAAATCCCAGTTTTACCCGAACCTCAAAGTCAACCCTCCCAAATGGCAAAGCAATATGGCTGGAATGGTACAATAGGGCCTTTTTTGATGAAAAAGGAGAATTTATTGAGATGCAGGCGATTGGAAGGGATGTTTCAGCACGCAAACGCGCCGAAGCAGAACTAGTTAAAAGTGAAGTTAAATACCGCTCACTTTTCGAAAAGGCTACAGAAGCAATTTATCTGACCGATATGTCTGATCTCAGCCTTATCGAATGTAATAACCAGGCGGTAGAAATGTTTGGCTATAGTTCGAAGGAAGAATTTCTAAGTAAAAAACTTTTCCATCTTTCTCCTGCGATGCAAAATGAGCATGAGTCCACAGAAGATTTATCCATAGAGTTACATAAAATTCTTGCAAGGGATGGCTACCACCAACTTCAATGGAACCACATGAGGAAGGATGGAAGTATTTTTGCCGGAGAGGTTGGTCTTACCGTTATCCAACTCAGTGAAAAAGTATATCTGCAAGCAGTTCTACGAGATATTACTGAACGCTTGGAAGGGGAAAAGAAGTTAAAAAGCGCCTATAAAGAGGTCGAAAAACTCAAGAAACAGCTGGAACAAGAGAATAAATACCTCATCAACGAGATTCGACTTAATAATAACTTCGAGAACATAGTTTTCAAAAGTCCTCAGATGGCAGAGGTCCTAAAAAAAGTCGAGCAGGTTGCTCCAGTAGATGCGACCGTCTTGGTACTGGGAGAAACGGGTACAGGAAAAGAGTTGATTGCCCGGGCAGTCCATAAGAACAGCCAAAGAAAGGCCAAAGCACTTGTAAAAGTAAACTGTGCGGCCCTACCTAGAGATCTCATAGAAAGCGAACTCTTCGGTCATGAGCAAGGGGCATTTACTGGAGCGCAAAAGCAGAAGATCGGACGGTTTGAGCTTGCTCAAAACGGAACCATCTTTTTGGATGAGATTGGAGAAATCCCATATGAACTGCAAGCAAAACTTCTTCGTGTTCTACAAGAAGGTGAATTTGAGAGAATTGGAGGGACCAAAACCATTAAACTGGATGTACGCATTATTGCGGCTACCAATAGAAATTTAAAGCAGGCCATAGAAAAAGGGGAGTTCAGAGAAGATCTTTATTATCGTTTACATGTATTCCCTATTGAAATTCCTTCTTTGAGGGAACGGCCGACAGATATCGTCCCTCTTGCAAACTATTTTCTATCTCTCTACGGGAAAAAATTTAACAAAGTCGTCCATCCCCTCTCAAATTCCTCCAAAAGCCTTTTGGAAAGCTATGCCTGGCCAGGCAATGTCAGAGAGCTCGAAAACCTTATTGAACGCGGGCTGATTTTGGCACAGGACGGTCATTTGAACTTTGATCAATCAATAGGCACTCAGGTACAGGAGCCTGCAGCAAACCTTCCTGAAATGAGTACACTAAGTCTGGTAGAAAAAAATCACATCCTCAAAATTCTCAATATGGTTAATTGGCGAATCAATGGTGAAGGTGGGGCCGCAGAAATCCTGGGACTAACCCCTACGACCGTTCGCGACCGGATGAAAAAACACAATATCCAGCGCCCGGATGCCTAACCTCGAAATATCGAGAGCAATTCTATTTAGAGTTAAATAAGTGTCGGTATTCCGTTATTTCGATTTTCAAAATACTTTCTTATTTCTTATTTTCTCACGTAAATACCTTATTATCTGCCCATTAGGTTTCTCTGAAAGAAAAGGGGGAAATTTGGTACCCCTCTTGCATTTTATCTGGCACGAGAATATAAGAATACTGTGAATGCAGCCATGGAGTTTTGAAACCCAAGCAATTCGGTACTCCGGTTTACACGGAGAAATGGAAAAGACAATTATCCAACCGAGGAAGGAAAGGCAATTCCGACAGGGAAAAAACAGGCAGATGAGCAAATAATTGTTTTCCCTAGAATACCTGAACACGGTCCGAACGCCCTGCCAAAAACCCGACCGGAAACCTTTCCTCTTTTTAAATCAAGGAAATATAAAAGACGTATGGGAAAAGCTAAATAATTTTCCGTGAGAACACAGGGGGCAAAGATCTATCTAAACATCTCCCCCATTCCCACAAAATCCCATACCGATTGAATTTATCTAATAGAGAAATCTATGATAGAGTTAAATTCTAGTCAGTGTTGGAAGAGCGAAGAAGGTCATATTTGGGCACGCATACATAGCTTTGCGGATAAACCCTTCAGCATGAAAGATGCCCATGACCACATCGAAGCCACTTTCAATTTGTGCCATGAAAAAGCCCAGCCTTTTATTATGGACTTAAGGGATTTGCAATCTACTGTGGATCCCACGGTAATTTTCTTTCTGGCAACGGAGACAAAATTGCAGGCCCTTAGGTCCTCACTGGCTTTCATTTCAAATTCTTTAAATGGTTGGTTTTTCGCCTCTCATTTTTCGAATTATGTAGACAAACTATACCCCTGCAAGGTGTTTCAGCAGGAAGAAGACGCGATATTATGGTTGAAATCTTTGAGTTAAGCCCAATCATGCTCGGTAATTCAGATTACATACTGGTCATTGAAGACTCAAAAGCAGAAACGCATTTACTCCTTCAAACCTTGAAAATGCATAATTTCCCGGCCAGAGTTCGAGTTATGCACTCGGGTCAGGATGCCTTGAAAGAACTAAAATCCTTACATGAGGATTTTCCCGGAATGATTTTGCTCGATCTGAGATTGCCTGATATAGATGGGATAGAGATACTGCGCGAGATTAAGGCAAATTCAAAAACGCAACATATTCCGGTCATCATCCGAACAGGCTCTCATGATCCCAGAGATAAAAAACGTTGTATGGAATTGGGAGTAATGGATTATATGTACAAATCCATGGAGTACGAAAGTGTTGAACAACAGGTATTGAGATTGAATCAACACTGGGATTCATTTCCAAGGGAAGATTGATAAAAAACTCCTGAAGAAAAGCCTATCAAAATGAGTATTTTCAATAAATTGAACATACTTGGATGGCACTAAAGGATTGAGATATTTATTGGGAAAAGCCATCTAAAACGCTGATACCTATTCTGTATAAGATTAGGTAGCTAATGGTACTCCGGTTTAATCAATATATCATATTGGTTCTAGCGCTATGCAATAAGATGGATAAATCAGACCGAAACAGCTTCGCTAATACAATTCAAAGGTCAGAAACAATAGATCTCGTTCCCTGGTTGGACCAGGGGCTCATTTCTCTTATTATTTCTAATCTTCAGATTCTTGACATCGGTAGCAATGTTTTTCATAGCCTTCTATACCAGGCTGAAGAATTAGAGGGGAAAGAATTGGGAGGCATTTTTGCCTATCCTCAGGGAGATTTACTTACTAAAAAGCTCGAAGAAGGAGAAGAATTTTCTGCAATCCTGAAAAAGAAGGACCAGACTGAACTAGCTGTAAAAATCAAAATTCTCCCCAAATTGGACCCAGAGGTTTCTGTTAGCCATATTCAAATCAGGAACCTGGATTACATCAGAAAGAGCAAAGAGGAAATGGAAAAATTTATCCTTGCCATGCAGGATGGATTTTCTGTGCTTGATGAAAAAGCTATTCATCTTGAAGCAAATCCTGCTTTCTGCCAAATGCTGGGCCTTAGTAGAGAAGAAATCATCGGTTCTGGCTATCCCTATCCGTACTGGCCCCAAGATAAATTAAAAACTCTGGACAAGCTCTTGAATAGAGTTTCAGAGAAGGATTATAAAGATGAGTTAGTAGAATTCATCCATAAAGATGGGCATTCATTTCCGGTAATCGTCAGTCCTTCTGCTGTTCTGGATGAAAACGGAGAACTACTCTACTACTTTGCCACCTACAAAGATCTGAGCAAAAGACGACAAATTGAGCAAAAGCTTGAAGATGAAGAAAGGAAGTTTAAACTTCTCTTTTCAGAAATGATTCAGGGGCTTGCCTATTTCCGCTTTATATATGATGAATCGGGGAAAGCAATTGATGCTCAACTGGAAGAGATCAATCACTCATTTCTGGAGATAACAGGCCTTACACAGGAAATGGTGAACAACATCCTTATTTCCCAACTATACACCGATTCTTGTAGAAGGTTTGATGATATTCTCGCAGGCAAAAGTCTCGCCACCGAAGAATACATTGACTATTATAAAGAGATTGATAAATATTTAAAGGTCAAGGCTGCTACTGTCGATGAAAATCATATGCTCGTTACCCTTGAAGATGTAACAGAGAATATAAAAGCGGTGGAAGCCTTAAAGAAGAGTGAGGAAGAGGCAAGGCTTTTATTCAATCAATCCTCGGTTATCATGTGGGAAGAGGATTTCTCTGAGGCTAAACTTGAATTTGATAAATTGAAGAAAGCGGGCATTAAAGATATAAGCCGTTTTCTAAACCAAAACCCAGAAAAGCGGGATCAAATTTCATATAAAATCAAGACCATCCAGATCAATCAGGCTTATAAAGACTATTTTAAAGTAAGTGATAAGCATGAGGTTCCTGAAATTCCAAAGCAATGGTTTACCCCAGAAAGTTGGGCTTTCTTTAAAAATGGAGCTATTGCCATTTGTCAGGGAGCTACTTCTTTTGAGGGAGAAATGCCTTTAAAAACCCCCAATGGAGAAGGGAGATATATGTACCTAAAAGCTAGCGTTCCTGAACCTTACAGGAAAAGTCTCAAGAAAGTACTTGTTTCTTTTATTGATATAACTAGCCAAAAGCTTTACGAAAAGTCCCTCGAAGAGAATCAAAAGGAGCTATCCCTATATAAAGATCAACTGGAAGCTCTGGTAAAAATGCGGACTGCCGAGCTGGAAGAAACCAATAAAGAGCTTCAAAGCTTTAGCTATTCCGTTTCTCATGACCTCCGTGCACCTTTGACGCGAATGGATGGTTTCGCCCGTGCAATGGAAAAGATCTATGCGGAAGTTCTGGATGAAAAAGGTATGCATTATCTGAGTAGGATACGGGCTTCAAGTCAACAAATGACCTCTTTGATTAATGATCTACTCATGCTTTCCAAGATCAATAAACTCGACCTGAAAAAAGAAAAAGTAAATCTCGGTGAAATAGCTGCCCAGATTTTTTACGAACTTACTGAAAAAGAACCCCATAGAATAGTGAAACTAAGTACCGAGGATGATCTATACGCCAATATGGAACCGGGTCTTGCTAAATTATTATTAGAAAATCTGATCGGAAATGCATGGAAATTCTCTGCAAAAAAAGAAAACGCTTTCATCAACTTTGGTAAGGAGGTTATAAACGGAATTGAGTGGTTTTATGTAAAGGATAATGGAATAGGGTTCAATATGAAATATAGAGAACTCCTTTATACTCCTTTTCAAAGATTGCATTCATCTCCAGATATTGAAGGGACTGGTATAGGACTATCAACAGTAAAAAGAATCATCAATAAACACGGAGGCCAAATACAGGCCGAAGCTCAACCGGAATTAGGTGCTTGTTTTTATTTTAGGGTATAAATTTTTATGCACTCATGGAGCAGGGGAAAAAAATAAACTTGTTATTAGTTGAGGATTCTGCAGATGATGCAGAACTTATGGTCTTTGAACTTGAACAAGACGGCTTTCTCATCGATTGGAAAAGAGTTTCCTCTGCAGATCATTTCCTTCGGGCCCTGGAGGATAGAGATTGGGATTTGGTAATCTCGGACTACTCCATGCAAGGCTTTACGGGTATGGACGTTTTACATCTCCTCCGAAAGTTTGACCCTATTATACCTTTCGTACTTGTCTCTGGAGCTATAGGCGAAAGGGTAGCGATTGAATTGATGAAAGAAGGAGGACAGGATTATGTACTGAAGAACAATTTGGTAAGGCTTCCTACTATTCTTCGGAGGGAGCTTCAGGAATCCCGGATAAAAAAGAATGCCAACAAAAATAAAGAGCGACTTGCAGAAAGTAATGAGCGAATGCGGCTCATTTACGATAGCACAAATGATTGCATGAGCCTGATAAAAGTCACCGGTGAGCATATGGAAATTGAATCCGTAAATGCTTCTTTCGTTCAGTGTCACCAGGAAATAGGCGTAGATGCAGAACGGGAAGATTATATTGGCATGTTACTGCCTTATTTTTTCGGAGCAAAGTTGGAGATGCGGGATGAGAAGGTGTATGAAATGCTCGACAAAATTGGAGAGTGCATACGAACAAAAAATTCGGTTGAGTTTATTGAAGAACTGATTTTCCGGAATCACACCTTATACATAGAAAACTGGATTACTCCCATTATAAAAAACGGAGTCTGCACCCATGTCCTGAGAGTTACCCATGATGTAACAATCCGGATAAATTCTACTCAGAAACTTGAAGAGGCCTATAAAGAGGTAGAGTCTCTTAAAGTCAAACTGGAACAGGAGAACCGATACCTAAAGGAGGAACTTAATCTGGAATATGATTTCAAAAGTATCATTCACCAAAGTGAAAAATTCAAAAAGATTCTCAAGAATATTGAGGATGTAGCTCCTCTGGACACGACGGTTCTCATTTCAGGAGAAACTGGAACGGGCAAAGAATTGCTGGCTAGAGCAGTCCATGATCTCAGCCCAAGAAAAAAGAAACCCTTGGTCAAAGTCAACTGTGCTGCCTTACCCCGAGAGCTTATAGAAAGTGAATTATTTGGCCACGAAGCAGGAGCATTTACAGGAGCTACCCAAAAGAAAATAGGCAAGTTTGAATTGGCTCAGGATGGAAGTATTTTTCTGGATGAAATTGGAGAACTACCGATAGAATTACAACCTAAGCTTCTGCGGGTACTTCAGGAAGGCGAATGCGAAAGAATAGGAGGGACACAGACCATCAAACTAAATGTTCGCATCATAGCTGCTACCAATCGCGACCTTAAAAAAGCCATCAAAGAAGGTAAATTCCGTGAGGACTTATATTACCGCTTACATGTCTTCCCTATTCATGTACCTCCCCTGCGCGAAAGAACCGATGATATCCTGCCCCTCTTCTTCTTTTTCATCAAAAAATACAGCAAGAAGTTTAGCAAAAACATAGATTTCATTCCGGATTCCATTATACAGGCATTCGAAGCTTATGAATGGCCAGGAAATGTCCGCGAAATGGAACACCTGGTTGAACGTGCACTTATTCTTTCCAAAGACGGCTACCTTCCCATTGATCAGTTTATTGGTATCTCTAAAGACCTTCCGTTGGAACAAAAGAAACCTGCATCCGAGGAGCTATGGAAGATTGAGAAAGACCATATTATCAAAATCCTTGATAAGTACAAATGGAAGATTAATGGAGAAAATGGAGCAGCACAAGCTCTGGGATTAAAACCGAGTACCTTAAGGGATCGCATGAAAAAATACTGCATCATTCGCCCTGCTAAACTAAAGCCAAGTCCCAATTCATTTTCCAGTTCAAATTAAGCCCTCTAAAGCTTCGAAGGCCTAATAATTATTGCGAGTCCAAAGATTTTTCGACTAGTAATATTATTGGCTTTTCTGTCTAAATAAAGTCCCCCAAATCATTTTGTTTTGCTTATATCTCAGGAACTATTCGTTTGTGGATATTTTTGCAAATTGCAGCCCCTAAACTCTGGCAAACAATAAGGAATGGCACCCAACACCTGCTTCGTCACGGTAATTTTCCCTAATAATCTTCCATTTTTGGGGGATTTTCTGGAATCGCTGGCGAATCAGAAACAAGCAAACTTTGACCTCCTGATTTTTAATGATCAGGCAAGTGGAGTAGCCTCGCTATTGAAAAGCTACCCCTTCAATTTCCAGCTCATTGATGTTAACGGGAATAGCATAGAAATCCGATCAAAACTCCTAAGATTTCTCAAAGAATCCCATTATTCATATTGCGTGTTTGGAGATAGCGATGACTATTTTCCTCCAAACAGGGTATCTACAAATATCGAACTTCTGCAAGAACATGATATAGTTATCAATGACCTGAATCTTGTCAATAATCATAAAAAGTCCCTTTCCGAATACTACCTAAGTTCGCGCCTTCACAATTACCAGCTTATCACCCATGCCGACATTGTAGATAAAAATATACTGGGACTAGGGAATACTGCAATCCGCATGGAAGCTTTACCTGAGAAACTGGACTTTCCCGAGGGTTCCCCTGCGGTAGATTGGATGCTATTTTCCCGGATGTTACTGAATGGGAAGAAAGCCATTTTTAGCTCGGATACCTTCATTTATTATCGGCAACATTCAGGAAATCAAATTGGAATTAAAAATAGCGATGAAGGAAAAATTCTTAAGGGAATTGAGATCAAATACCTTCATTACCAGACCTTGAATAAGGAATATGGGATCTTCCAAAACGAATTACAGGAAATAGAACATCTCAAATCTTTTCTGAACTCAGAGAACCATTGGCATCAATATCTAAACAAACTTGAAGCTTTACGCATCGAATTTCCCCTATGGTGGGAAGAGATAAAACCACTAAACAAAATATGATCTATGAAAGTAAATCTGACCCCCAATAAAGAAGTATTCAATTATTGTGAGCCCTACATTATCGCTGAATTAGGGGCAAATCATAATGGGGATATGGAGCTAGCGAAAAAGCTTATAAAGCAGGCATATGATGCCGGGGCTCATTGCGTAAAATTTCAGAGCTGGACAGCTGATTCTGTTTTCTCTAAAAAGGTATATAAAGAAAATTTTTTTCTGTCAGACGACTATCGTAATCGTACCGATACAAATCTTAGGGACATCGTTGAGAGGTTCGCCATTACCGAACAGCAATTGCTCCAAATGAAAGCTTATGCGGATGAGTTGGGAATCGATTGTGCCTCCACTCCCTTCTCGATGAAAGAGGTCGATTTTTTGGTAGATGAGTTGAAAGCACCCTTTATCAAGGTGGCTTCTATGGACTTAAATAATTATCCCTTCCTGAAGTATATCGCCCGAAAACAAAAACCTATAGTTATTTCTACCGGCCTGAGTGATCTTCATGAAATCGATAAAGCCATACAGGTCATAGAGCGGGAAGGAAATACACAAATTGTCATTCTGCACTGTGTTTCCATCTATCCTCCTAAAGACGAGCAAGTCAACCTTAACAACATCCTCAGCCTTCAAAGACTTTTCCCCTATCCCATTGGGTTTTCTGACCATACCATCGGAACAGCTATTCCTCTGGCATCCATTGCCCTGGGTGTTTGTTTAATCGAAAAACATTTTACCCTGGATAAAGAAATGGAAGGCTGGGATCACAAGGTATCAGCAGACCAGGAAGATATGAAGGGAATTTGTAAAAACGCGAGAAGAATCTCGACAGCTATGGGTAGTTTCCGTATTCAATCTGTAGAACCCGATGAAAGGAAGAAGGCCTTTAGAAGAAGCATAGTTGCAGCTCAGGATATACAGGAAGGCGAGATCATTCAAGAAAACATGCTGGACTTCAAAAGACCAGGTGAAGGTCTTGCACCTGGGGATATAGAATTTCTTATCGGAAAGCCCGCTAAGCGAACCATTGAGAAAGATGCGATTTTGTATATACAGGACGTATAAGAGTGTTTTATGTTAGCAATCATACCTGCAAGAGGAGGCTCTAAAGGATTACCGGGAAAAAACATCAAGAATCTATTGGGCAAACCCCTAATAGCATGGACGATAGAAGCTGCCCTGAAGTCATCCAGCTTGAGTCGGCTGATCATTTCGACAGATGATCCTAAGATAGCTGAAATTGCAATCTCCTATGGGGCAGATTGTCCATTTATGAGACCTGAAGAATTAGCCACGGATTCCGCCAAGGCAATTGATACCTATATCTACACCTTGGATCGGCTTATGTCGGAATCTGGAATTGATATCCCGAATTTTATGGTTCTACAACCTACCTCACCCTTAAGAACGGCTAATGACATCGATGAAGCGGTGGAGTTATTTAAAGAAAAAAAGGCGGATTCTGTTATTTCCTATGTAGAAGAGGCCCATCCTATCGGTTGGCATAAATATGTCAATGATGAAGGAAAATTAGAAGAGGTCCAAATTCAAAATCAGCTTCTTAATCGTCAAGCGCATAGAAAATCCTATTATCCCAACGGGTCCATTTACGTTTTCTCTTATGAGCTCATTAAAAGTGGCAAATACTTCTCTGATAACTCTTATGCATACATTATGGACCGTTTCAGATCGGTTGATGTAGATGTCCAAGATGATTTTGATTATGCAGAGTTCTTGTTAATGAAAAAACAGAAGGAACAATCCATTTAAGCTAAATTATCAATAGGCGCTCATGTCTACGCTGACCATAAACCTAAGTTCCCAATTAAAGCTTGTAGATGGAAAGGGTGATTTTCTTGATCTGAAAGGAAAGATTTCTGGAAACCAGGTCCTGGATGTAAATGACTTTGGCAAATCAGAAGAGATATATCCTTATGGTTTGGAATTATATAAAAACTACATTCAGGAACTGCTAAATTCAGCTGATTCTAAGGAATTTCTTAAGCTCAAAGTGGATGATTTCCCTATTTATTGGTGGACAGAAACAGCAATAAAGCACCCCATTACTTTCTGGGCAAAGGACTTTTTTTTGCTTCTTGCTATTCTGGATAAAGGAAAAGAGGTACTTAACCGCAAATACTCGAAGATTTCCATATTTCTACCGAAAGAAGTAAAAAATTTCCAATCTGGATTAGTAGAAACAATAAAAGCCTTTGGAATAGATGCTGAACTTAAAATCGTTTACCATAAAGAGAAAGAAAGAGTTAGTTTCCTAAAATTAGTCAAAGCTTGTCTTGGAAATTTTAAACTGTTCATTACTTTCAAAAAGCACATTGATACCAACAAATTGCCCAAAGAATATACTCTTTTTGTTTGCAATCATTCTTCAGATAAACATACTCTCCATAAATTATTTGAGCCCTTAAAAAGTTTGCACGAGGATGCCGGGAAAAAACTGGTTTTAATTCCATTTCTCGAATGGTTAAAAGTTCCGTTCAAAGCCTTTAACCTCCCAAAGACTTATATCGATAGTAAGCCAGGTTTTTTTCAACTAATAAACTTGAATTTCCAAATTATCTGGACCTATATTAAACTTAAACAAGTAAAAACTCCTGATATTCAATTAGGCAAATTAAGCTTCTCAGGTATTTTTCTTCAGGATGAATTAGCACGTAGCTTACTATATAATATTCACCTGATTTATGCTCATAGGTGGTTAAAGAATTTCTTCCGGGACAAAAAGCGACCTTCACAAATATATTTTGAAGATGAATTCTATGCCACAGGAAAAACCATTGCCTCAGCTGCAAGGTCCCAAGAAGGAATAATTGCAACCGGTATTCAGCATGGTCATTTCAATGAAATACATACTGTCTATAATTTAAGTCAAGAAGAAAAATTGATTCAAAATGGAAATCCTTTACCTCATAATTTTGTCGTCTGGGGAAAATATTACAAAGATGTTTTTGAGAAAAATGGGACAATAGAAACTCCTCGGGTTTTGGTATTAGGTAATCCAGCTTTCATTGAAAGCAAACAAGAAAAACAAACCCTCAAACCTCAACACATACTTTGGTGCATGACTACCTGGGAATGCTGCCAGTTAGAATGGGAGATTCTCAAAGCAAGCAAATTTCAAGACCATTTCGACCTCAAAATCAGGTTGCACCCCTTGGCACATATCCGTGAAGATCAACTTACAGATCTGTTAGCTGGGTACGAATTTAGCATAAGCAAAGAAAAAAATATCAAGGAGGCTTTTCAATCCAATCCCCTGGTGGTAACCAGCGCTCATTCTACTGTATTTCTGGATAGCCTTGTGAATCAATTATTTTGCTGTAGATTAATAAGCAATCGCTGGGTAGGAAGCTCAGAATTCACGTCTCGCCTCCTACATGACATCCGAACCGGCGACGAACTGGATAAAGTTCTTGACAGGATAGTGAAACAAAGTAATACCGTTACTGGGGATGATGCGCTAGAATTCTTGAACCTCGATCCACGTGCCTGGCAGGAATTTATTCGAGATACATAATTCAAAATAGAGTATTGCAAAAACATTTGGTATGGCTAGTATCATTTTCGATAAAAAAATATTAATCATTGGGGCCAGTGGTTTTGGTCGTGAAGTTTTAACCTGCTTAATCGACAATTTAGGTCCATCTGGAAAAAATATCCGTGAGATTGCCTGTTTTATGGAAACTAAGGAGTTTTACCAGGAGACCCAAAGTATCCACGGTGTTCCTGTTATTCCCGATGAACAATTTGACCCCTTAGAATACCACGTACTGGTAGGAATCGGCGAACCCTCCGTACGGAAAAAGGTAGTAGAAGGGCTTCCTGAAGAAACCCGTTTTGCGACCCTCATTCATCCCTCCGCAATTATTTCTGAGTGGGTAGAAATCGGGGAAGGAAGCATCATCACAGCAGGAACGATAGCCACTACTGATATTGTGATTGGTAAACACGCACAGCTAAATCTCCATACTACCATAGGCCACGACTGCCAGATCGGGGATTATTTTACTACAGCTCCCGGAACCAACATCAGCGGCCTTTGCCAATTTGGAGACTGTGTTTATTTTGGGACCAATGCTGCAACACGTCAGGGAATAAAAATCTGCGACCATGTTACTATTGGCATGGGCGGCGTAGTAGTAAAGCACATTTCAGAGCCCGGCATTTACATTGGAAATCCCGCAAAAAAACTGGAGCGAAAAAAGTAACCCATCTACTCTGTAAGATATTTCAGAAAAAAATCCACCAGGTCCATACGCTCCTCTTCGGAAGGCTCTACTCCAATTTTCGGAGCATATACCATACTGGGATGCTTTATTTCTTCCAGGGCCTCCTTCAAGGCTATTGCATGGTAAGGGTGATGCTGTACATGGCCTCGATCCAAAGGATCTATTTCGCCTCCACGCATACCATTATATACAAAAACAGGAGGATCATCCTCACTGATCAGGGTCAGAAAGTCTACATCAGCCCGAATTTCCTTGCCTGCTTCACTTTGCATTTCTTCCACGGATTTAAATCCCAGAGCAAAAGCCCCCTGTTGCAATAGTACCTGCGCCTCCTGTTCAGTTACGCTATCCATTTTCAGCAACCCCTGCCATTTGGTGAAATCATATGTCGCCTGAGTGGCCAAAGCACCGACTACGGACAAACGGCTAGATTCTTGTAAAACTGGATCCTCATTATTTGGATCAGCCATTTCATCATGTAGGCCCAACCATAAAGAAGTTCCAGCACCTGCGGATCCTCCATAAGCGCCTATTCTACTTTTATCTATGTTCCATTCTTCAGACATCACACGAAGGAACTGAATGGCTCTTCGACTATCTTTCATACAGCCAGGCAAGCGTTCGGACTGTTGAAGCATAAATCTATAATTGATGGAGGCAAAAGAAATACCTGCTGCTAGAAATTTGGCTATATCCTCTGACTCATAAATACGAGATTTATCTCCATTCATAAATCCCCCTCCATGGATATAAACGACCAGAGGAGTAGGCTCCTCACTTTCCGCCAACCAGATATCCAAAACATTGCGTTCATGATTTCCGTAGGCAACATTTGTATGAGTAGCCGCCACCCCTGCTGTATTTACAGCTGGTAATACTTTATTTTTTTGGCCAAAAAGAGGGAAGCTTAAAGATAGAGATAGGAGACAAACAAAAATTCGCTTATTCATTCTTAGGACTATTTTGGATGAGTATATCTAGTATTGGCTCGACCCGTTCACTTATTTTTCGATGAGTTTCCGGGCCAGAAACATTGGTGATTAAAATTAGTGCTATATCTTCTTTCGGCAAGAGGCTTAGCCAGGTAGCTGTACCAAATGCCCCTCCATTCTGAAAGACTCGATCCGGATTATCTCCATCTTTATTCAATTGCCAGAAGAACCCCCCGCCAAAATCTCCATAGGTACCTTCCCACAAATCCGTCTGACACAATCGTACCCATTCTTTTTCTTCCTCCAACTGAAACCTGGCATATTTCAACAAATCCTCTATTCCGGACACAATCCCTCCTTCTGCACTCATATCTTTTTCAACCGAAAAAGGCATTTTTAGTTTATGGTGATTCTGACCTTCGACCAAATAAGAAACAAGTCCTTCCTTTACTCCAACAGCTGATCTATCCATGCCTAGCGGAGTGAAGAGAAATTCTTCCAGCAAGTCTTCATAATCTTCCTGGTAAACCTCTTCCAGCATATATCCCATTAAATTAGCTCCTGCATTGGAATAGGCAAAATTTATCCCGGGCAAGGTGTCCAATCTCACTTTTGCTAATTCATCAAAAAAATCTGCCTTGCTAAAATTTTTCTGCAATTTATTTAATGCTGTGGGCAGTGTATTGAAATCGGGATTATCAAATAATTCTGCTTGATCCGGAAACATTAGGGGAATCCCCCCCTGATGTGTCAGGAGATTTCTTACGGTAATGGGAGTACCCTCATATTCCAGATTGGGGAAAACACCTGGCAAATAATTCCTGATATCGGCATCCAGCTCCAATTTTTTATCTAAAACTGCCCTCGCCGCCAAAGTTCCGGTGAAGGTTTTGGTGATAGAAGCTATTTCGTACAAACTCTCTTTATTGGGCTTTTCTCCATTGAGGAGTTTGCCACGATACAGCTGATACTCTTTTGCTCCAGCAATGATTCCTACAGCTAAAGATTCAAATTCTACGTCTTGCAAGAGCGTATCTAAGTGCAGAGAGATTTGTTCTGTATGCGGATCAGTCTTCTCTGCCTTTTTTTGACAGGAAAGGAGGAAAAAAATAATGAAAGCACATAAAAACAGTTTCTGAGGATGCATAGGTATATCTATTTTTTGTCAAAAATGTCAACTCCAACACACCTATACACAAACACCCCAGCACGCTTAAGTCATCTGCATAAAGAGTTCGATCAAGGCCACCAGTGTCTTAGGTGCATCTTCCTGACAGAAATGACCAGCATCTTCGATCTCGACAATGGGTTTGCCTGGAAACAGTCTCCTGAAATCCTCTATTACCATGGCAGGTAACATCGCTTGATCCAACATTCCTTCCGCTAGCATAGCAGGCTTGGACCGCAACTTCTCCAGATTTCCCATTTTCAATCCCTCGATCACATAGTCCTTGATTCTTCCTAATGCTGCATCAAGTGGAAACTCAATGGCAGCTATGGTTTCCTCTTTTGTTTGAAAAGGCATGGAATAAGCCCTGATCCAATCGGGTGTAACAACCGAAGAGTTGTGGAAATAGAGCTTCTTCATATTGGATACCACATGATCTCCAAGGTGTTGCATAATTTCCCTATATTTTCCTTCTCCGTGAACTTTTAAGACCCACTGAAACCAGGGAGATTCTTGCAAAGAAGGTGGTTTAGGATCTGAGGGGGGAATGTCGCGAACCGCTCCTCCATAGCCCATCATAGTATTCATCATAAAGATACGTTTCACCTTGTCTGGATATCTTAGGGTATAGGCTCCGGAAATAGGTCCTCCCCAATCCTGGCAAACGATGGTGATATCCTCCAGACCCAAATGCTCAATCAGGGCAGCAAGATTTTCTACATGTGTTTTGAAACTATACTCGGCTCCTGCAGGTGTTTCGCTTTTCCCATAGCCCATATGATCAGGTACTATGACTCTATAATTTTGGGAGAGCTTAGGAATAAAGTTTCGATATAAATAGCCCCAGGTTGGTTGGCCATGAAGGCAAATGATGATTTCACCTTCTCCTTCATCAACGTAATGCATTTTAAAGCCTCTACCCTCAAAGAAGTTGGGCTTGAAAGGGAAAGTCCCATTGAAAGTTTCGTTAGCAGGAATCATGAGTAGAATTTCTTTTGGAAGAAATTAGGATTTTTTCCCTGGAGAAAAAAGGAGGGAAATAAGTATCAAGTTCAAATGTAATTGGGACGAACTAATTATCAGCAAAGCTGTCATTAGCCCGAGGATCGGGAGAAATAATCCCTTTGATTAAGAAAAATTGTTTGTATTCAAGGAATTGCTTGGGCTGTATGACAGCCCAAGCAATGATAAAGGATTTGTAAATAGTCTTAGTACAATTATTCCTGCTCCTTATCTATCTTCTTTTCCTGCCCATTCCCAGTACTTACCCTCGTGCAGGCATTCATAGACCTTATCTCGATAGAGATTGCATTCTTCATCCGTCAGGCTCCGATGCAGCGAACGTAGCACTACCCTTACCAGGGCATTTTTCTGGCCTTCCTTCAGACCTAATTTTTCCTGCACATGAAGAGGAAGTTTTGAATAAGGATGTTCATTCAATATCTCTAGGCTTTCAATCAGGTAAGATTCATCCCCCAGACTTTCGCGCACCTTGTCTCCAAGCGTTTCAACATCTGTCTCTATATCAAGTACCAAAGAAAGGTCTCTTCTCACTGCTGGCATATAGGAAACTTCCTGATAGGGATTCAGATCCTTCATTTGCTTAGAGATGCGAGGATTAGGAGAAGCAATTAGACGTACATCCTTCATCCCTTTTCTCAGCATGAGGATTCGGTCCAAACCCAGGCCCATTGCCAAACCGCTTAGTTGATCCCCATTAGGTAGATTATCTTTATGTATCTCCGGATGCGTTAGGCCACATTCCCCTACTTCTACCCATTCCCCCTGGTATTTGACATCTATCTGCAAACCGTCCAGGGTATAGGGATGAACCCTTTCTTCCAGTCGGTACTCACAGTCTTGAAGGACTGCATCCAACACCAATTGGATCATCTCCCGCATATCTTCAGAATTCATGGACTTTTCAGTCACTCTCCATACATCCATTTGGTGAATTTCTGCCAAATGCAATCTATCGATTTGATCACGGCGATATACAAGGCCTGGACACAGGATAAGGTCTTCTCCCTGGAGTTTATCGGATAGTTTCCGCATGGCTCGGGGAATCATCGCAGACGTACTGGTTCGTAAAAGTGCGTTATCACATACATATCGCGTATATCTTGCGGCTCTAGCTGGCCCATCTGCCGGATACAGCAGTCTGTCATAATTATCTTCTATCGATACAATCGGACTTTCCCGATATATATGGCTATTACAATTCCAGGCCTTTTCCAGGGTCTGGTGGATCTTTTCAATGAGAATTTGAATGGCATGATCTCCTTCGGCAGGATTACTAAGATCACGGACTTTGAGAGCCTTGAGCAAGGCCTCTTTGCTTAGTATAGAAATATTCATGATTTACTCGATTTTTATGGTGAAAAAGAAAATGGGAATCTCTTCCGATTCCTGGTATCCCCCTGAACCGAGTAAAAATGATTTCAGAAAATATGCTAATGGAATAAGTACATAGCAATACGCCCCCGAAATCCAGATCGGCTCAAGGGGTTGCTAAATCGAAGCATATGTATTGCGTACTTCATAGGTACAAATTTCAGTAACTAAACGGAGAAAATCCAGAGCAGGTTTCGTAATAGTATAAATAACCTATAATTCCCAGCTATTTTCGTTCTGACAGATTAGCTAAATTCGCAGGGGTTTTTATTCAATCTTTTTTGGGGTATATCGATTCACATTATGAAAAAGACACTTCCACTACTCATCTTATCTCTGCTTTTCTCCTTTTCTACCTTTAGCCAAGGAATCTATTTGGGTCTTGAAGGGGGAGCGGCATTTCCCCTTGGAAAGTTCTCAGCTACAGAAGATGCAGGTGCAGGTTTTGCAAAAATCGGCTTTCAGGCTTCCGCTTATGGGGGATATAAATTTTCAGATCGTCTGGCTGTTGGAATCAGAACTGTATTTTCCCAACATATGCCAGAAGGAAATAATAGCACTTTCGTAGAGTTGAACCCCTGGAACAAAAGCAGCATCCTCGCCGCAATAAAGACGTCTCAGGCTATCACAAAGGACATTTATGCCGAACTAGAAGGAAATGTTGGAATTATGTTTTTAGAGTTTCCGGCGGCCGATATAATTATTGGAGGAATCACTATAAATCGGGAATCAAATTCCGGCAATGGTTTGGCCTTTGGTCTGGGGGCAGGTATCAAGTATTATCTCGAAAATAATTTCGCGCTGAGGTTTGGCTTGAACTATGTGGGAGCTGAACCTTCCTATACCAATAGTATAGGAGAGTTTAGCCAAAGAGTAGATATTTTATTGCTAAGTTGGGGGGTATTATTCGAAATATAGGTTCAGGTAGCTTAGAGAAAGACCCCGTCCTTCTGCTCAAAAGGAGACCTTTTATCAAAAACCTTGATCCCTAATTGCTGACAGGTATTATAAAGTTTCTTCGTATCCTCTTCTTTCCAACCATAACTAGCAAGCATCATATGGCTGGATTCATTCTTACCTTTCACAAGAGAAACTGCTGTAGGTCGGGCATCATATTCATAATCTCTGGGAAAATTTCCATCTATGATAGCGCCGAATACAGGGTATTGGCACATCAAGGTAATCGGTAAGCATATCAAGAAGAGGATGCTTAAGAATATAGGCCTCAAGAAATGTCTTCCTAATACGAACCTTAAGCCTTTGGTCTTCAAATTATGTCTGATAATAGGAAAACGATAATTGAGTCTATCAAAGCGCGTTTTGTGAACTACCGCAGTGATATCCTCAAAAGCAAGGCTTTGTTTACTCCACTCAAACCATTTGCCAAAACTCCATACCTCGACAATACGGTCTGCAGGATGGATTTGAAGTTTATACACATGATTTTCCATCCCCATTGTCCTTAATAAAGCTCCTCTGATCAATCTGAATAAGAGATACAAGTAGGCTGGGATAATTAAAAACATCCCGTTTGAATCATACGTTTCAAAGTTCAATCCCACATAAACAGCTGCTGCCAGGCCCAACACAAAAAGAAATAAATAAGCTACTGCTCTGATCCGAAGATTTTCCGGATTTTTGAAAATGATGTGTTTCATATGCTCTCAGATTTGCTTTGTGAAAAGACTCATTTTTCGGAAAGAAGTTGGGAATCTAGATAAAGGCATTCTCTTGTTTTTCCCGATGTGGCCTTTTATCAAAGACCTTAATTTTATAGTCTTTACAGACTTCCACGATTTCTTCGAGGGTCTCCTGTTTCCATCCATAAGTAGGTAGAAGTATCAGGCTTTTTTTATTCTTTCCCTTTACAAAGGAGACAGCTGTTGGTCGGAGATCAAGTGCCGTTTCAGTAGGTCCATAAAGATATTGCGCCAGGGTTTTCCCTACGGGCCCTTCTCTTAAGAAAAGATCAAAGAGCGTACCTAGACTTATAGAAAATATCAGGACCAAATACTTTACAATCAACATAGCTGAACCTTCTGTTTTGTAAGCATATCTTAGACCGGGCGTTTGAAAGGAAAGGCGAGATATATCACTTTTATGAATTACACAAGTGGTTTCGGCAAAACGAAAGCTGTCTTCCTGATGTTGAAAAGCTCTTTTATGGTAAACGAAATGTACTTCCTCTGAGCTTTTCCGAAAATCCAAGACCCACACATGCTTGTCCAGCTTGAATACCCTTAGTCGGATTCCCCTAAATAATCTCCACATCAACAGATAAAAGAGCACATTTCCCCAAAAACCAAATTCATCGTGGTACCAATTCCCTTTTTCCCCATAAAACCAAAAGAAAAGGCCCAAAACAAACAAAGAAGCATAAACTATGGTCCGGGCCCTCATTTTTTGGGGGGATAATGATGAAAAAAATTTAGCCGGTAAATCGTCTACGAATTGGGCTCTTTCCATAGCTACCAGTAATAGGATTCAGGGACAACCTTCCTCAATTTCTTTATAACTTTCTTTTCGAACAGGAAAATAAGTTTATTCTCCTGACTCTGATTTTTGTGAGCGGGTATGTATTTGGCCAATCGTTTCAAGGTAAGTTGGGATCGTTCAGAATTCCCCCTGATCTCGATCTCTCCATATACCCCTCGAAAATAAATGGGATGTTCATCATGTATCTGGCTTACATCTATTAAACGGGCGATAGTGTCGCCATTGGTTGTGATGAAGCTATTGGAAAGGGCATCAAAATTTAAGGACTCTGGATTATAAAGCTTTACCAACTTGATGGCCTCTTTATTCAGCCTTTTTGCCAGAAAGGTTTTAGAATAGGGAAATTCGTAGCTCTTATTGATCTCTTCATACTCAACAATTTTCCCTGGGGGAAGAGAGGTCGCACAAAAACTTATAAAGGCAATACAAGCAATCATATAAGCGGGTATTATTCGAATCCCCTTTGCATATTTTTCATATTGCCAGGCAAAAGGAAGCATCAGCAAGGCCCATAAATCCCCAGCATCAACTACTCTCGAAATACCGACACCTAAAAAATTTACCCAATCGATCATGCCTTGACTAAGGGTACTTTTCCACCAAACGAAAAAGAAAGCCACAAAAATGAAGACCTCTTTTTTGTATCGTGGAAAGAAGGTCAATAGAAAAAGGGGAAATATGAATAAACCGGCAAAATCAGAGATTTTCCCGGTAAAAAAGTTGCCAAAGGCTATTTTTGCCCAATGATCATTGAGCACCAAGATGATGAGTCCAGTAATAAATAAGGGGGAAGTCAGCAGCTGTAGTCGAAGGCTGTGTTTCATGTACCGAAAATGAATGATAATCATCCAATTTCGACAAATTTGCAGAAAGGATCAATGGACCAGCCTCTTCCTAATTCTCCGGCGCTCCATCATCAATCCATGACTGAATGGCCTCCAGGGTACAATCAGGCAGCTTCGAAGCATTCCTTGGCATAGGATCCCAACCTGCATCATGATTGATTGCCCCCTGAAAACTTCCATTATCCACAATGGTTTTCAGGCCATTGTAGGTATCGAATACAATCCCACCCGCATTGCCGGCAGCATCATGGCAACCCAGACAGCTACTTTGAAGAACGGGTAAAACATCATTGAGGTAAGAAACGGTAGCGGGTGTATTACATCCACCAGGTACAACATTATCTTCTCCGCTACGGTATACACAAGCTGTAAAAAGCTGACTGCTGAGTAAGGCACAAATGAACAAGGCTTTGAAACAGGTTTTCATATTTTTTGTCTAAACAATGGTTCAACTTAACAGGCTTTCCGTTGAAAATTTCATTTCATCCATTCGCACTCATTATAACCAAAAAGCCTGTCTTTTGATTATCTTTGCTTTAATTAGAGTCAAAAAAAATATTTTGGTTACAGGCTGATCTTTTTATTTGGCAGATATACAAAAAACAGGACAATGGCGTATAGATTATTGTGCTACCAGATCAGATCTGTAAGAAGATAAACAGGATGAAGAAAATAAGCCTGACAAGCTGTACATTTTTTTGGTTGATCATATTCAGCCAGGGATTATCTGCTCAAGAGCGGGGATTTGTTACTTCAAGCTTCCCTTCAAATGGTGCTGATAATCTTCCATGTAACACATTTATTTCCTTCACTTTACACTTCCCGGCAGAGAGTAAACAGCTTGATCCGGCTACATTGGACGAAAATAGCCTCAAAATGTTTGAGGTAGACTATCCTGAGAGAAAGATCAAGTATGACATCAATTATGATGTTCTCAACCAATATGTCCAGTTAATACCGAAATCCCTTCTAAGTTCAGAAACTATCTATGCTGTAGAGTTATCTGCCTCCTTAGTAGATGATAGAGGCTTTAGTCTAAAGCCTTTTCGCATGGAATTTGTTACTGGTATATGTCAGAGGGAGGATAATGCTCCGGAAATTGCAGAAAGAGGACGCGATGCAGAAGAGAAGTCTGGTATAGATATCAATGAGCTTGAGGCTCCCTATATTGATCTTTCACATTTCAAGGCCTTCGTTGTAGCGGATTCGGTTGAGATTGCCTGGCAAACACAGTTGGAATTTATGTTTTCCGACTTTACTGTAGATCGCTCAATAAACAGGAAGGACTTCCAGATTTTGGACAGGGTACCCACTATTGGAGATGGACAAGAAGAGCGAAATTACTTTTGGGTAGACAATGAGCCAGAATACGGATGGAACTATTACAGGCTTTCTTTGCTGGATATCCTGGGGGAAGTTCAACAATCTGATACGGTAGGGGTGTTTTACCGATTAGTTGAATTTGGCAAAACAAAATTGCAACAAAGCGATACCCTGGAGATGAATTTTGTACTGGCAGAGAAAACGACAATGGCATTTATGATGAAATCCTCTGAAGGGGAGATCGTCAGGAGAAAAGCCGGCTTTATTTATCCAGGTTCGCAAAAATTACAAATTCCAATAGGCGACCTGAAGCCGGGAACATATTTTGCAGTACTAAGAACCCCGGATATAGTACGCGCTGAACGCGTCTATGTCTTACCTTAACACAAACATGCCTCGACTACACCCCTTATTCAAACATAGCCCTGCCATCATTGCTATGATTCATGTACCGGCACTCCCTGGTACCCCAGCGAATAAATATTCGCCTGGGAAGATCATCATGGATTGTCTGGCAGAAGCCGAGCTCTATCAGCGTATGGGGGTAGATGGGATCATGATTGAGAATATGCATGACCGACCATACCTCAATCGGGAAGTCGGGCATGAAATCAGCACCCTGATGGCCATAATTGGCCGAGAAGTAAAGAGCTTCTCCGAAATCCCCTGTGGTATGCAAATATTAGCTGGCGCCAATAAAGCAGCTCTGGCAGCGACCTATGCAGCAGAAATGGATTTCATCCGGGCGGAAGGCTTTGTATTTGGTCATATGGCTGATGAAGGCATGATGCAATCAGATGCTGCCGAACTGTTGCGCTATCGTAAAATGATTGGTGCAGATCACATCCAGATTTTCACCGACATAAAGAAAAAGCATAGTTCCCATGAGATAACCAAAGATGTTGATCTCATTGAAACCGCCAAAGCTGCCACTTTCTTCCAGTCTGACGGTCTTATCATCACCGGCAATGCTACCGGAGAAGAAGCAAATATCATGGATGTAGCAACGCTGACACAGGAGTTGGACGTTCCTATTATAGTAGGTTCCGGCATCAGCATCAGTAATGTTGAAGCTTTTGCTCCACATTGTGATGCTATGATTGTAGGTTCTTACTTTAAGCAGGAAGGCCATTGGGAAAATCCCCCAGATCTTTTACGGATCAAGACCTTCATGAATAAAGTGGAAAGAATCCGATCTGCCTCTCCCCAGATTACCGTTAGATGATTAGATTTAAGTCAACATTTATTCTGATTTTCTCCCTTATACTCTTAGCCTCCTGTGAAGAGGAAATCAATTGCGGAGAATCAGACAGTCTTAGTTGTTTCCTGGAAACTCATTCCGATCGTTCTCAAAGCAAAAACCTCATCGCCTGTGCAGCAGGAGGGCAGGAAGGATTTCTGGATGATCCGGCTTTACCTGTATCTGTTTTCTTTTATCCTATAGCGGGTGCTACCGAGTTTCGCTATTTTGAGACGGAAGATTTGAGCTCGAATCCTGATGATTTTACGGCCTTTAAAGAAATCTCTCTGGATGGGCTTCCGGTTTTCAATGGGTATCTGCATCGCTTTATCCGTCCGGCAAGTACAGAGGATACCTGGAGTCGTGTTGTCTATTTCACACCGGATAGCGTACATATCTCCAATGCTATTCGACTCAAGGACGCAACAAAACCTTCTGAATTTGCCCCACGGTTGCTCAATATCAATCTGAGCAATCCCTTGGAACCCATCTTTAGCTGGACAAACGGTAGAACTCCGGAAAATGAGATTTATTTTCATGTAGTCTCAGATGAAAGCGGAAACCTGATTTCTGGCACCTATACTTTCGAAAAAAACTTCCAGTTTTATAAGTTGGATAATGTTGTGCTAAATATCCGAGATATAGACCCTGCTCCCAGCCTTACTTCTGGTGAAATCTACAATTTCACCTTGATGGGAGTGAGTCTGGATAACTGGGTGAACCTGATCGCGGATACGACTTTTGTGGCTGAGTGACCCGGACCCCTTTTCGCCGCCCGTCCCCTTAAAAAGGGACATGGCGAATGACTCCTAAATAAAATGTTGGCTTTGAGGGTTGTTCCCATTTTTAAGGGGAACCGGGCTTGCATCAGAGGGGTTACTCAGAATAATTAATCGGCAGATACCCAATCAGCTGCTCGCTGCGATCTGTAGGCGATCGAAAGTACACCATGATGGTATAAAAGTTTTCCGGAGCAGCTAGCCTACCTTCGACAGCCGTTTCTTTCCACCCCTGAGCAGAACCAACCAGATACTGATAATCATAAACACCCTGTTTCAGCTGGACATCAGCTTCATATTGGCCCAACTCATCATTGTATTTCATCCGAAATTGAGGCTTGAGTTGCCAATCAGTCAGTTTACCAAAAACATATACTTCCTCTCCAACTGGAAAAGCTTCCTGTCTTTTTAAACTGAAAAAAGTATAGACATAATCTGCCTGATAATCATTTTCCGGCCATTCTTGTACCTCAATGAAAAATCCTCCGTTTCTATCTCTTCTGTTGCCGATATTATTTCGGAGAAAAGGGTCACCGGGAAAGAGAAATACCCGATACACAGAATCCAGATCTTCTACATCTTCCATATCTCTTGAGTAGAAGCGGGTACTCCGAATATCAGCTTGTCGAAACTCATTCCCGCCCCCAAAAGCACGTAACAAATCTACCTGGTATTCGTGGCGATTGTCGCGGGAAAAACGAGGAACTCCGGGCGTATAGGGCTGATCCAATCTAAAATTCTGCACTATGCGAATTTTCAGGTCTTGTTGAGGGCTAAAAATCTGCAACCCGGCAGTGTTGATTTCAAAATCAATTCTGGTCAATTGTTGTCGCTCAAACTTCTCTGCAAGCATACGGGTAGGTCGTATTCCGATCCTTTGTTCAGCAACCACAAAGCGGCGAGTCAAAACCAGGTCATTGGGATTTCCTGAGCGGTATACTTTCAAAATATAGTTTCCACTCATTTTAAAGTACTCATTCTCCTGAGGAAAACTATAGGTATAATGAACATAAGGGGTGCGAGTAAACTCTGCTCTTCGGTAGTCTTCAATGCGATCCTGAGAAAAACCTTCATAAAAAGAAATAGGCAGAACAAAGCTTTCTCTCCAATCCACATCACAGTGCACCAAATCTACCATAAAGTCAGACTCACGCTGAGTATCGGGCATAAATTCATCAAACTCCAGGGTTAAATTTCCTCCGGCATCTTTATAAATCACCGGATAGGATTCTTCGTACTGCGTTCTATAAAGCTGCACTGTATGAATCGCATCATCGTAGATATGATCTTGGGTGATGAGTTTCTTTTTAGGAGCTCGAGGAGTCGCCTGGGTCAAATCAGAGGGTGGACAGCCGGGTAGCATGAGGCTGATGATCAGGAGATATAAATAGGCAGGAAATTTTTGCTTGAATTTGAGAAGGCTCATGTTTATGAAGTTAGCTCAGAAGAAAGATAAGGAACATGCAAAAAAATAGGGAGAAAAGCTTCGAGCGTATTATCGGTTAAGCCAATGAATTAGGACCCCTCAATTCAGCATCTTCCAAACTAAGGTCTTTACAAGTTCACGTGAACTTAGGTGAGTACTAAGCATTCCTTTCATACTCAGATCCACCTCTTTGAGGAAAGAAATATTTCTGTAGGTCTGGGCCAAATTGAAATTTCGGCTGGCCAATTGATAGTCTTTGGCCTGATAATAATTGACCTTCAGCTGATTTTTTATGGAGTCTGTGGTACGCAATTGAAAGCGATGGACTAAAGCCAGATTGTGAAAGAAGCGGAAAAGCCCATTGATGGTAAGGATGGGAGGATTGATTTTTTCATTTTGGGTTAGGCGATCTACAATCATATGCGCCTTGTAATTTTCCCTTCCTGCAATGGCATGTACCAGTTCAAAGACATTGAAACGCTTATCCACCTGAATCATTTGGTAAACAAAGTCTTGTTTAAGTTCCTTTTTATTGTGCGCTTTCAGAAATATGAACATTTTCTCGAGCTCATTTTCGATATGGGCAATATCAGTCCCCAAATTTGCACTCAGGATAAAAGGAATTTGTGGATCAGCTTCAAAATCGGAATCCTTGATTTGCCCGGCTATCCAATGCTGTACATCTTTTTCGTAGAGCTTTTTCGCATGAAAGTTTACTCCCCCTTTCTTCCCCAATGCTGTCACAGATGCTTTAGGTAATCCTGCATTTCTGTCTCGAAATGCGAGGACTAAAACCGTAGAGGGAACCGGGTTTTCAAAATAGGCTTTCATTTTCTCCCACTCAGCCTTATTCACCCGTTGAGCTTCTTTTACCAGTACCAGGCGATATTGCGCCATGACAGGAAAGCTCCGACAGGCCTGAACCATCTGGGCAGCCTGGGTTTCGGCTCCATATAGTAAGGTGCGATTGAAAGAGGCTTCAGAAGCTGTCATTACGGCTCCGTCTGCATCTAAAGCGTCCATTATTTTATCAATAAACCAAGTCTCCTCTCCATGTAAATAGTATACAGGAGCGAATTTCTTTTCCTTGATTTGAGAAAGGATTTGGTTTAAAGTCATAGGAGATAAAGTGGATGCTTTATCATGCAAGTTAAGTTTCCCGAACGTAGCCTACAAGTTTACGGGACCAGCTTTTCCTGGAAAAAAGCAAGGCTTTGTTCGAGCACCGTATCTAGCGCAGGATTGCTACCTTCAAATGGATGTTTTGCTCCAAACGTATGGCCTGTAGCAGGAATTAAACGCATACTACTATACTCCGGACTTGAGTAAATATTGAGGTGTTCTGCTTCGAAATAGGGAACGGTTTCATCTGCCTGACCATGCAAAATCAAAATTGGTTTTTCCATCCGTTTTACTGCATTGAGGACATGCAACTTCTTTTTGACATGTTTCTCCACGTCTTTTAGCATATTTTCCCCCATTCTTAACACCTGTCCTGTACGCGAGTTCACAACTTCTTTATATCCCTGGCTTTTCCATTCTTGTATTTCCTGCTTGTTGAATCTTTCGAAAGTGGAAACAGAAGCCCAGGTACAAATAGATTTAATTTCACGTGCTCTTTCTGCTGCCAAAACAGCAATTCCTCCACCACGGCTGTGTCCCAGCAGACCGATGGGTTGATTCAGGTATTTGCCAAAGAAATCTGTATGGGCACAAAGATGTATGATTTCCAGTGCTTCATCCAGTTCGAGGCTAAGGCTGTTTTGAAGAAATTTATCCTTTTCAGTAAAAGTCTCCATATCTGAACCTATCCCATTGTGGGAAAAATTGAAGGCAACAAAGCTTACATTATTAGAGGCAAAATACTCCCCGGCAAAGGGAACGAAGCCCCAGTCTTTAAAGCCTTTAAATCCATGGATATAAATTATACAGGGATTGGCACCAAAGGATTCGGCACCATATAAAGTGATAGGAATTTCATTCCCGGCCTGACTTGTATAGGAGAATTGTTTAACCATAGATCCAAAACGAAACAACAATGCGAAAAGCTAGCAATATAGCCGCTATCCTGCAAGTTACAATTTCATTTTGAGTTCCTCCATGGCATCGCCCACGATATTCTGGGTGTTTTGAACCAAATGTGGGAGATCGTTCATGCCCTCATGGGTCTTAGCTACATTTTCAATTTTTAATAAGGTCTCCTTTACCGCTTCGATTCCCATAAACGCAACAGAACTTTTGAGTTTGTGCGCGCTTTTACCCAAAGCCTGTGCATCACTGGCATTGAGTTGCTCGCCCATTTGATTAAGTAATTCGGGGGTTGTGTCCAGAAATTTCTCGATCGCCTTGCGAATGATATTCTCATCATTGCCAGAGATTGACCTGAGGTAATCGAGGTTTACATAATTTGTCGGCATAGATTTTTCTTCATTAACCTCCTCCACTGCTTCTACTTTCTCTTCAAACGCATTTGCAGTCCCATTGTTATGTACGAGAGCTGCTTCTTCCTGAGGAGCCTCTTCTGCATGATTAAATCCATTTTTATGCTCCACCGCAGGCTCTGGAGTAGCTTCGACTTTGGGTTCTGCTTCTGCGTACTGGCCGTTAACCGGGATTTCTTCCTCGGCTACTTCTGGCCACTTCCGCACATACTGGACAATTTTAGAATATAAATTGGCAATTTCAATAGGTTTGGAAACATAATCATCCATACCGGCCTTCAGACATTCGTCATCGCTTCCACTGAATGCATTAGCTGTCAGGGCAATGATGGGAATCTCATTGAAGGGAGTTTCCATATTTTTTCGGATATATCGGGTAGCTTCATAACCGTCCATCTCCGGCATTTGTACATCCATCAGGATAAGGTCATAGCCTCTTTCTTTCAAACGATCTATAGCTTCTCTACCATTGCTGGCGATTTCAAGCTCTATTCCCCAATCCGAAAGGAGTTTTTGAGTAACAAGTTGATTAAGGGGGTTGTCCTCCACGAGTAATAACTCGAATCCATTGAGTTTATCTCTGAGAATCTCGATCTTCTCTTCTTTCTCCTGTACTTCTCCTTCTGATCCAAATTCCAGTTCAAAGCTAAATACTGAACCTTTTCCAGGCTCGCTTTCAACTGCTATACTTCCTCCCTGCAATCTCACCAACTGTTTCACAATCGTAAGGCCCAGTCCGGTACCTCCCAATTGACGGTTGGTATCGCTATCTATCTGCTGGAAGCTTTCGAAGATCACTTTTAGCATATCCTTAGGGATACCTATACCCGTATCCGATACTTCAAAACGGACTCCTAGCTGTCCTTCTTTTTCATATTCCTTTTTTGCCAGTATCCGAATTTCTCCTTCATTAGTGAATTTTATCGCATTGCCAATCAGGTTCAACATGATCTGAGTCAATCTCACATCATCTCCAATCAGGCTTTTAGGCACTCCACTATCAATTTCCATGTGAAGTTTCAAACCTTTTTTACGAGCATTTGGCTCCAGCATGTCCCGGGCATAATCAAATACCTCATGTATACTAAAGCTATGTTTTACAAAGTCGATCTTACCGGCTTCTATTTTTGAAAGGTCCAGGATATCGTTTACCACCGCTAATAATGTATTTCCTGCAGCTTTGATGGTATCCAGGTCTTTCTTTTGTTCCGGGCTTAGATTGCTTTTGAGTAGAATGTCTGTTAATACAAGGATAGGATTGAGAGGCGTACGAATTTCGTGGCTGGTTTTAGCCAGGAATTCTTGTCTGAGTTTGGCTGAGCGAATTGCCAATTCCGTTTCTTTCTTCAAGGCGTCCATCTGGACCCTGTGCGTCACATCCTGCGTAGTACCGATTAGTTCATAAGAAATACCTTCCGCATCCGTTTTGGTCCGAGCCTTCATGATCACAGATTTGACCTCCTTATTTGGCAGGATAAATCGGTGATCCACTTCAAACTCTCTCCCACTCTCAAAAGATTCTTTAATATGTGTCGCAACCAATTGCTGATCCTCAGGATGCACCAATTCCATATATTCTGCGAAGCTATGACTGTTGTCACTGTTCTTATTGAATTGGAACAGATTATACATCTGCTGTGAAAGGCTCATTTCATTACTCGTCATATCAACAGTCCAACTTCCCATCATAGCAAGATTTTGGGCTTCCTGCAGATTGCTTTTCAGATTGTTTCTCTCAATCGCATACCCAATAGCTCTCCCTAGCAGGTATCCACTCAGGTCTCCTTTAGAAAGGAAGTCCTGGGCACCGGCTTTTACACATCGCATTCCCAGAGAGGATTCAATACCTCCAGTTAACACTACTATTGGCAAATGCGGGAACTCTCCATGTATCTTTTCGAAAGTTGAAAAGCCGAAGGAATCGGGAAGTTGAAGGTCAAGCATGATGATATCCACCGGATGCTCACGGGGAACTTTTCGTCCTTCAGCAAGGGTGTACCTGTGATGTAGTGTGAAATTCTCAATTCCAGAGTCTTCCATGTATGCACGAAAGAGGACTACATCTTCATCAAGGTCTTCGATTAGGAGAATATGATAGCTAGGCAATGACACTATACTTTATTAAATGAGGGTAGTTTAACAATGTTAAACCAAAAGTTTTCGATGCTCTTTATCACTTCAATAAATTCATTGATGTCTACTGGTTTAGCTATATAGCAATTTGCATGCAAGTTATAAACCAGTTCAATGTCCTGGGTAGCCTGAGAAGTGGTCAATACTACCACAGGTATGGACCTGAGGATAGAAGATGCCTTTATCTCAGCGAGTACTTCAGAACCGTGTTTTTTGGGTAAGTTTAAATCCAGGAGAATAATGTCCGGTTGTACTGCGTCTATATATTCCCCTTCTTTATTTAGGTACGCTATGGCTTCCACTCCGTCAGGTACTACATGTAAGCTCAAATCCTGACTAAAATTCCCTTCTTTCAGTGCTTCCTGCGTCAATCTTACATCACCGGGATTGTCCTCCACTAATAGAATATTCATGGCAATTCACTATTTATGGTATTTGATTCACTAAGAAATAAATATAGGAAAATAGCGCTTAAGCTTCTTGATTTCCCTCCCCATGAATAGGCCCCCATCAATCCTTCAAAGATTATCTACTACGCCCTGCTGTCCATAATATTTACTGTTTGTAAAATTTGTCCTTTTGAGGGAAAGAAAAAATTCGCAGGGAGTAGGATTCTTACATAGTTCTTCTGAAAAAGGGGATCACTACTATTAGCACTCTTACATGATGAAATAGCTAAAATACAGGCTAAATGGATAGAAGCCCCATTAAACGAAAAAAATATGCACTTTTTTAAGTAAAATGTTACCTAGGCTGCAATAAAAAATACACACACAAGCTTCAAAATCATTCATCAGATAGGATATGAAAGAAAAATGCCGAAAGTGCTTACACTTTCGGCATTTCAGGAATGATCAAATCATCCTAATTTATTACATCAGTCATCTCCACCGCCAAAGAACCTAAGTAGGAAGAGGAAGAGGTTGATAAAGTCAAGGTAAAGGTTCAAGGCCCCCATCAAAGCAATCTTATTTGTGGTCTCTGTACCAGGAGCAGCCTGACGAGCTACGTTAAGCAACATCTGGTTGTCATAGGCGGTTAGTCCACAGAAAATCAATACACCCGCACAAGAGATAATATAGTCCAGGGTACTTGATCCCATAAACATATTTACTACCATGGCTATGATCAGACCGATAAGCGCCATATACATAATGGAGCCCATTTTGCTCAGGTCCACTTTCGTGGTTAACCCTATAAGAGCCATCGCACCAAATGTGCCTGCTGTAATAAAGAATACTCGCGAGATAGCTCCCAGTTCATATACCATGAATATGGTAGCGAAGCTTATTCCATTCACCAGGGAGTAAATCGCGAAAGTGGTACTTGCTGCCTGAAAGCTCATCTTATTGATGCGAGCCGCCAGAAAAAACACCATACCCAGAGGAGCCAGCATGACTACCCAGGTCAATATACCTCCACTTAAAAATAAATTGATAAGGGCAGGAGATTGTGAAACGAACCATGCAGTCAAACCAGTAATTACAAGTCCTAATGCCATCGTCACATACACCTGTCGCATAAAAACATTCACTCGCTCATCGCTGAGTTGCTGTTCCCTTATGGTTTTCTGTTGTGTACTACTAAAAGGATTTTCCATTATAAACGATTTCTATTTTTCTCTCGGAAAGTAAATATACGAAATATGAATAAACTTGGATATTTAATTCCTACACTTTATACGAACAAAAATCATACAAATCCCACTAATCTGTCAGCTTTACAGATTTGGCTGCCATTCGGGCAGCAAAATTCCCCGTCAGAACAAATATTCCTTGATTTTGTACGAATTTGCCTAATTTTCTAACTCTCTAAACAAAAACACCGACGTGTCGATCTGACACAATGAAAAAACCCAAGTAATCATGCAAAGTGCCTGACAGGACTCCCTGAGTCTCGTTTTGCATATTTCTGTTTTCGAAGGATAAGATCATTGTGAATATATACGTCGGATGAAACATCTATACTCAAGTACTACGCGAAAACTTTCAGCTTCTTATGGTAAGTTTTTTCTGTTGATTTTCCTGCTGGGAACCACCGCTTTCCTACCTATGAAAATCATGAATTATGGGATTTCAAACCCTTCTGCCATAGCCGTTTATCTCAATAATAATTTTCCAGATGAAGCACCATCAAGCTCTTCTTCCTGGACGGCAGAGGTAGCCTTCCCGAACCTTACTTTTACAGATCCAATTCAGTTACTGGAACTGCCGGGAACCAACAAGTTTATCATGGCAGGAAAGAAAGGTCGCCTTTGGACCTTTGACAAGACGCCTAGCACAAATACCAAAACTACGGTATTAAATATTGAAGCCAAGATCCTGACTTCTGGAGATGCGGGTTTAATGGGTATGGCTATCCACCCAGAATTTGGACAGTCAGGCTCCCCCAATCGCGGGTACATCTACATATGGTCTCGACAAAAAGGCCCCACGAATAATGGAAACCTCGGATATGTGGTTCTTTCAAGATATAATTGGCCTGATGGAGCCAGTACTTTGGATGCAAACTCGGAGTTCATCATGATTAAACAGTACGATAGGCATCAATGGCACAACGGAGGAGGTATGTTCTTTGGCATGGATGGGTTCCTTTATATTTCTAGTGGGGATGAAGGAGGGGCCAATGATCAGTACAATACAGGTCAAAAGATCAATGTCGGACTTCTTGCAGGGGCTTTACGGATAGATGTTGATAAAGATCCCAGTCGAAGTCATGCGATTAGAAGGCAACCCTTAAACCCAGCCACTCCTCCTAGTGGTTGGCCCAATAGCTTTAGTCAAGGATATTTTGTCCCTAATGACAATCCCTGGCAGGACGTAAATGGAACTATACTCGAAGAATTTTATGCAATAGGATTCAGAAGCCCGCACAGGATGACTCAGGATACGCAGACGGGTGATATCTGGATGGGAGATGTAGGCCAGGGTTCGAGAGAAGAAGTAAGTTTGGTACCTAAAGGCTCCAATCTGCAATGGCCCTACAAAGAAGGGCTTATAAATGGCCCCAAATCCAAGCCGGGAAGTTTGATTGGATTTGATCAGCCCCCCGTACATGATTATGCCAGAGGAGAAGGAACATGCGTAATTGGTGGGTTTGTGTATAGAGGAAATAAATGGCCAAGTCTGAGAGGTAAATATATCTTTGGAGATCATACTACCAGAAGAGTTTGGGCACTGGACCATAACCAGCAAAATGGGAATACCACAAAATCAGATTTGGTAACCATTCCTGCCTTTGGAACAGGAAGTAAAGCAGGAATATCTGCTTTTGCTACTGATGCAGCCGGAGAGATTTATGTACTTAAACTCTATGGAACCAATCAGGATGGGGGGAGAATTTATAAACTAAATGCCAGCAACATTACCCCAGAGCCTCCCCAGTTTCTTTCGCAAACCGGGGCCTTCTCTGACCTGACGGATCTTACACCTGCTGCAGGAGTTATTCCGTATAAAGTAAATGCCCCCCTTTGGTCAGACGGATCAGCAAAGAAACGTTGGGTAGCTATTCCCAATAATGGCACCTATAATACTGCCGCTGAAGATGTAGTATGGGCGGAGAATTCAGAATGGCAATTTCCGGAAGGAACGGTATTCATCAAGCACTTCGAAATGCCATTGAACGAAAACGATCCAAGCATAGTCAAAAGACTGGAAACTCGTTTCATGGTTCGTGATAAAAATGGAGGACTTTATGGAGTTACCTATAAATGGAACTCAGCCGGCACAGATGCAGAACTACTACCAGGAGCCGATACGGAACCTTATTCAATTGCAAAAAGCGATGGAAGCACCTTCAATGGTGTATGGGAATTCCCAAGCAGAGCAGATTGTATGACCTGCCACAATGAAAATGCAGGGGGAGTGCTGGGAGTAAATACCCATCAACTAAATGGAGAGTTTGAATATCCATCAGGAGTAAGTGATAATCAGATCCGTACCTGGAATCACCTTGGAATATTCGATATCAATTTAAATGAGCCCGATATACCCGGCTATATTCACACCGGAAATATTAACGATCCTAATTTTAGTCTGGAGGAAAGAGTAAGGTCCTATCTGGATGGAAACTGTGCCCATTGTCATCAACCCAATGGCGTTAATGCAAATTTTGATGCGCAGTTCACCACCCCCCTCGGATCACAAAGCCTGATCAATGGAGCTTTGCAAGGCTCTTATGGAATCCCGGATGCAGCTGTAGTAAAACCAGGAGAAACTGGCAAATCTATCCTCTATATCCGAGACAATAGTATAGGCAATGATGCCATGCCTCCATTAGCCAAAAGTATCGTTGACGACGAATATATTGAGGTCTTGGCTGCCTGGATAGGAGATTTGGACCCAAATGCCTGTCAGGGAACAGCTACCACTTTCCTTTCTGACCTTAATTGGGTGGGTACGCCAACCAATGGTTGGGGACCTGTAGAAAAAGACATAACCAATGGCGGAACAGGTTCAGGCGACGGAGGACCCCTTACGATCAATGGGAAAACCTATCAAAAGGGACTGGGAACACACGCAAATGCAGAAGTCATTTATAATCTGGGAGGAGCTTACAATACCCTTTTATCTGATATTGGGGTGGATGATGGTACCTGTAATGCCGGTTCGGTAGGTTTTGAAGTTTATACGGATGGAACACTTGCTTATAGCAGCCCGACAATGACTCAGGCTGATGATGCTATATCAATCAGTATCGATGTTACGGGAGTAAATCAGCTGAGATTGGTAGTAAGTGATGGAGGGAATGGTATCACCTGTGATCATGCCGATTGGGGAAATATCCGTCTGGAGACTGTTTGCGCAGATAATCAACCTCCAGTAACTGTATTCTCAGCCTTTCCGATCTCTGGTGATGGTCCATTGACTGTGAGTTTTGATGCTAGCGCAACCAGCGATCCTGAAAATGATCCAATTACTTCATATAGCTGGGATTTTGGGGATGGAAATTCAGGAACAGGTCCAAATCCGAGTCATATCTACGGTGTACAGGGAACATTCAGAGCTACCCTTACTACGACAGATAATCAAGGCAATTCCAGTATCAATTTCGTCAACATCAATGTTGGGCCGGTTAGCATCTTCCCGGTTGAAATGGTTAGCTTCACTGCATCTGCTTTTGGAGAAGCGATTTCTCTGAGTTGGCAAACCGCTTTGGAACAGAATAATGAAGGCTTCGAAATTCAGCGATTCAATGAGATCAATGAGCGTTTTGAAAAAATTGCTTGGGTCCAAGGAAAAGGGGATACCAATGATGGCCATAGTTATCTATTTTTCGATACGGAAGTACGCCCCGGTAAACTATATACCTACCGGTTGAGACAAGTTGATCTGGATGGCCAATTCACCTACTCAGATCAGGTAAGTGCCCAACTAGATGGAGCGGGACTGTCAGAGTTAAAAGTTTATCCTAACCCACTCGATCAGGAAGTATTACATATGGAACTTCTGGGAGTAGAGATCAAAGAAACTGTCTTTATTTCCATGTTTGATAATACAGGTAGACTGATAATCGAGCAGCAACTGACAAAAGAAGAAGCAGAAAACCGAGTAAGTCTGGAAGTGGGTAATCTTCCGGGAGGTATCTATAGCCTTCGTGTAAGTAGCTCAAGCTTCAGTAAAGTCCGGAAAATCATTGTGAGATAAACTCTTATTTATTCAAAAACCAAAAGCCTCTCTCATTTCACAAGCGATGAGAGAGGCTTTTGATATAAAGCTTTCTATATTCTTTCCTTCGTCCTATTTTTGCAGAGATTAAATTCCTATACTAGTCCGCAATCAATAAGGGTATTATTTCTTCATTGAACAGCTCTAAGCTATGAACAAATTTGCTTTGTCTTCTTTCTTTTCAGGCAAAAGGATTTCCTTCAATCTCAGCCTGGGATTGGTCTTTTTAATTTCATTGGCGGCTTTGCCTCTCTTTATGCCTCCTCCAGGCTTGACTCAGGCAGAACCCATCGGAAAATTTCTCAATGGAAATCTGCCTGCCCTTACTCCAGGAGGAGGAGCAGATTTGACCTGGGACAGTGAAATTGCCTATCCAAACCTGACTTTTGAAGAACCTATCTTCATGATTTCTCATCCTAGAGAAAGGAGATTGTATGTTGCTTCCCGAAATGGATTGATCGAAAGCTTTGGAGATAGTGCCAATGTTTCGACCAAAGAAACCCTGATTGATCTGCGTAGCCTGACTAGTGTGGTTCACGATGGCGGGATGCTGGGAATAGCTTTTCACCCGGATTTTGGAGACCCAGCCTCTCCAAACAGAAACTATGTCTATGTATATCATACTGTCAGAGGTCCTGATGGAAGGAGTGGTCCCTTTGTTTGCGATGAGCTTTGCTTTACCTGTTTTGAAAATGCAGTTTGGTACGGTAGTTATTTGAGACTTTCTCGTTTTACGGTAACTGATGGGACCTATTCTGCTGACCCGAGCACAGAACAAGTCATGCTAAACATTCGTCAGCTGAATGGATCACACAGAGGGGGTGGTCTATTATTTGGAAATGATGGATTCCTTTACCTGACCATAGGAGACCAGGCCAGATTTGATGGTGCTCAGAATATCATCGACAATTTCGAAGGAGGAGCAATCCGTATTGATGTAGATAAGCAGGGAGGTCAAATCAGTCATCCTCCTAAAAGAAAATTGGGGGAACATGCCGGTTCATTAGATGAAATAAGTGGAGTAGGATATTATGTTCCAAATGATAATCCCTGGATTGAAGCGGACAGTAGCATATTTGAAGAATTTTACGCGATCGGACTTAGAAATCCCCACCGGATGTCCATCGATAGAAATACAGGAGAAATTTGGATCGGAGATGTAGGTCATGCCAGCAAAGAAGAAATAGATGTATTGGCACGAGGAGCAAATTTTGGCTGGCCTCTTTACGAAGCCAATGTAGGCCCAATTCCCCGTTGTAGTATCGATCAAATCGGAAGAGGCGTACTAACTGCTCCTATTGCCCAGGTCAACCGATCCGAAGTGGAGTGTGTCATTGGAGGCTATGTATATAGAGGAGACCGGCATCCCAGTCTCTATGGAAAATATATTTACGGAGATTGTACAAGTAAACGTGTATATGCTCGGGATACAGAAGGAGATTGGGAATTGCTGATGAATTTTCTGCCTACGGGTTCTCTTATGACTTTTGGAGAAGATTCTGATGGAGAAATATTAATTGGGCGTCAGAATGATAATACGACTCTATATCGCCTGACTTCCCGCAATGCCAATCCTCCGGCACCTGCTTTATTATCCCAGACAGGAGCTTTTAAAGACCTCAATACCCTGGAACCTGAAACGGGCGTCATTCCTTATGACATGATTGAAGATTTCTGGTCCGATGGCTCAGACAAATATCGCTGGTTGGCCATCCCCAATGATGGTAATCCCGACACTCCAGAAGAACAGATCGGATTCTTTAAGAACAATAATTGGGAGTTTCCGCTTGGAAGCGTTTTTATCAAACACTTCGAATTAGATGGAAAACGCTTAGAGACTCGATTTGAAGTTCATGCAGACGATGGCAAGTTTTATTACCTCACCTATAAGTGGAATGATGCACAAACAGATGCAGATTTACTCTTGGGAGGTTTGGATGAAGAAATAATGGTAAATGGTTCTCCTCAGGTGTGGCACTATCCAAGTCGTAGTGAATGCCTTACCTGCCACCAATCCAATGCAGGATTTGTACTTGGCCCCAAAACCAGGTACCTGAATTCCTCCATTAACTATCCACAAACTGGAAAAACCGCAAATCAGCTCTACACTTTGAGTCATATTGGATTATTGAGTGAAAATATTTCTGAACTGGAAGTCGAAAATCTTCCCCGGATTCCAAACTATGATGATACATCTGTTGATTTGGAAGATAGGGCCCGGGCCTACTTAGACTTGAATTGTTCATACTGCCATCAACCAGGGGCCAGCAATCGCGCCCAATTTGATGCCCGAATCAATACGCCTTTATCACGACAAAATCTCATCTTCGGTGGAGTAAATAGTCCCTTGGGGATTGATGGGGCAAGAGTTATAAATCCCGGAGATCTCAATACCTCCATTCTTTATCATCGGGTAAATTCTCTACAAGAGGGCATTGCTATGCCTCCTTTAGCCAAAAATGAAATAGATCAGGAAGGAGTTGATTTACTAACTGCCTGGATCTCAGGCATGGGTAATCGGGAAAATCCCGGAGGGACTGGTCTATTTGCCACTTACTTCAGAGATGATAATTTAAGTGTACAAGCCTACACCCAGGTTGATCCGGCAGTAGAATTTAGCTGGAGTGAAGATGGAACTGAGATCCCTCCATCCCCAGAAACCTTCTCTATCCGCTGGGAAGGCGAGCTTATTAGCATGCAAACAGGCACCTACACCTTCTTCGTACAAGCAGATGAGCAAGTTCGCTTATGGATCGGGAGAGATCTGCTTATTGATACCTGGGATCAAGGAAGTCAGGAAGAACAAAGTGCTCAGCTAAACCTGGATGCAGAAGAGAAATACAAAGTTCGATTAGAATATCGTCATCTCTCAGGTCCAGCTGATATCAGACTTGCCTGGGAAGGTCCCGGTTTAAGCAAAGAAACTATACCCCGTCATCATCTTTTCCCAACTTCTGGAGACAATCTCGATTTAGGGGGGCGTGGTTTATTAGGAACCTATTTCAACGATGAAAACCTGACGAATGAAACTCTGCAGAGAATAGATCCGCAAATTGCCTTTGACTGGGGAGGAGGATCTCCCGATCCAAGCATATTGGCGCATACCTTCTCCGTCCGTTGGGAAGGAAGTATAGAAGTAAGCACTTCAGGAACCTATACTTTTTACACCCTGACAGATGACGGATGTAGACTTTGGGTAAATGGAAAGCTGCTTGTCGATAAATGGGTAAATCAGGGAGAAACTGAATGGGAAGGACAAGTGGATCTGAGTGCAGGGGTAAGTATTCCAATAAAAATGGAATACTTCGAAAATGGAGGGAATGCATCCTCGCAATTATTCTGGAAAGGCCCACGTTTTGAAAAACAAATTGTACCCAAAAGTAATCTTTTCCCTCCCGGTGAAGAATCTCCTAACCGACCTATTCCTCTCTGTGTCCAGGAAAATGAGGGCGAATTTGTGATTGAAGCAGAAGACTTTACCTCTATTTTTGGAGGAAAAGATAATGCTCAGTGGAACTTCTGGTCAGAAGTCAACAATGGAGATGCGAGTGAGGGCAAAGCTATGATGGCTTCACCAAATCTGGGAATCAGAGCCAGAGGATTGGGAGGTCCCAGACTGGATTATGCCCTTTATTTTGATGAGGCAGGAACTTATCAGGTATTTGTTAGAACCCTAAAAGACCCCAATAATGATGGTACTTTCTTTGTCGGCCTAAACGGTACTCCTTTGATGAGCCCCAATGGAAATGGAATGGGATACTCAGGAATCTGGAACTGGGAAGCCTATGCCGATGGAAAGCCTCTGGAGATTACCATCAATGAAGCTGGCAAACATTATCTCAATCTGTGGATGCGAGAAGATGGTACAATTGTGGACAAATTCATCCTCAAAAAAGGGGGAGACAAACCAGAAGGCATAGGGAGGCTGCAAGTAGAAAAATGGGATTGCGCAGGCGAAAGTTCCATTTTCAGTCTACAAGAATATGGGCAAGATCTCCTGATTACCTGGAATTTACAGCTAGAAGGAGGTGTTTACTATCAGATTGAACGATCTGTAAATGGAGCCCCTCACACTTTATTGGATGAAGGGAGTTTACCTGCAAACTTTGCTAGTTTGTGGGACCAGGAATTAAGCAGCTTTGAGGGGTTAAAACTTCACTATAGAGTTCGAGCCTTTGATAAATTCGACAACCAGATTTTAGTGCTGGGAGAAGACCTGGATTTAAGCAAATCCAGAGGGGGTTTTAGTTTTACGAGCTTTCCAAATCCTGTCAGCTATAACATCCTGATCAATTATGATAATCCCAAAAGGGCGGCTATGAACTTACGAATTGTGGACATCCAGGGTAGGGAACTCAAAAACACTACTATTGGAGAAGGAGAAAGAAATGGTAGCTTTGAATTTCCGATCGGAGATTGGAATGATGGCATCTACTTCATCATGCTTTCAGATGGGGAAGAGGTGCGGACGAAAAGAATATTAGTTAAAAAATAGCCTATGAAGATTCTGGGTGTGATTCCCGCCAGATATGCTTCCAGTAGATTTCCCGGTAAACCTTTGATCAATATCAAAGGAAAAAGTATGATCCAGCGGGTTTATGAGCAGTGCAGAGCAGCTGAACTGTTGGACGAAGTGACTGTAGCCACGGACGATCAACGCATATTTGATCATGTTGGAACTTTTGGAGGAAAAGTACGCATGACAGCTGATCATCATCGTTCGGGAACAGAACGGATGGTTGAGATAGCCGAATCGGATAACTCATTCAGTCATTTCGTCAATATTCAGGGAGATGAACCCTTTATCGATCCTTCACAAATCGATCTTTTGTGTAAAGTTTTGACTTCTGACAGTGCAGTTCAAATCGCTACTTTGGTCCACAAGATTCGTACCTACGAAGAACTCATTAATCCCAATATGCCCAAAGTAGTACGTGATGAGTTTGGAAATGCTCTATATTTCAGCCGTTCCCCTATCCCATATATCCGGAAAGAAAGCGAACAAACAAAATGGCTAAATCATCATGATTTTTATAGGCACATAGGGATTTACGCTTTCGAAAGAGAAGTATTGTTGAAAGTACCAAAGATGAAAAAGAGCGTACTGGAGGAAAAAGAATCCCTTGAGCAGCTGCGTTGGCTAGCAAATGGTTACAAGATTCGAACCGCCGAAACGAATAAAATTAGCTTTGCGATTGATTCCCCCGAAGATTTGGATCGCTTACTTGAATCTTTAGCCTAATATTTTGCTTATTTGAATAAAATGTTCAATTTTAGCTATCTATTAAAAACCCTACTATATAGTGGACGCAGCGATTTTACAAACTATACTCTTCTGGATTTTTTCCCTCTTGGGATTAGCCGGTGCAGTCGGACTTTTAATCAATAAAAATCCAGTCTATGCTGCTCTCTCTCTAATTCTTAACTTTTTCAGCATTGCCGGCCTTTACCTTTCCTTAGGGGCCGAGTTTCTTGCAGCGATTCAGATTCTCGTATATGCGGGTGCCATCATGGTACTCTTTCTGTTTGTAATCATGCTCCTGAATCTTCAGGATGAGAAAGGCGTGTTGAAATATGACGCCAGAAGAGGAGCTGCATTTGTCATCGGCATTGCCTTTGTAGCAGAGATGATGTATGTATTTAGAAGTTTCTTTGATGACTCAGTGTTGGGAGATTTCAAATATGGCTCGGTTGAGCCGATTGGTCGACAACTCATGACCAATTATCTTTTCCCTTTCGAGATCATCTCTGTCATCCTTCTGTCCGCTCTGATCGGTGCGATAGTAGTAGCAAGGAAACACACCTATACTGATTAGTTTTAAACATGGAAAATCTGATCCCTACTACATACTCTTATTTGGCTGTTAGCGCGGTGATGTTTGCCTTGGGTATCATCGGTGTTATGACGAGGAAAAATGGAATTGTAGTGTTCATGTGTATCGAATTGATGCTCAATTCGGTAAACCTGGCTTTGGTTACCTTCTCTAAAATGTGGGAAGTAAGTAGTCCAGATACTGCCGTAGGAGCAACTGGTTCGATGCTGGTGTTTTTTGTGATGTGTGTGGCGGCTGCAGAAGCCGTGGTGGGCCTATCAGTGATCATTGCGCTCTTTCGGAACAAACTGGACATCGACATAAACAATGTAAATATATTCAAGTGGTAATCATGCCACTTGTTGGACGTTAAACGCTCCCCGAATGGAAGCTCTGTACCCTTTAATCATAATCATGCCCATGATCGGCTCGGTGCTGATCGGATTGGGTGGGTTCTTAAATCCCGGATTACGCAAACAGGAGAGCCTGATTGGTTGGTTAGCTACGGCCTGTGTGGCTTTGCCATTTTTGCTGATCCTTCATGCATTCCTAAACTTTGACCCAGCTCAGGGGGCTGTAAAGGTCGAATTATTCACCTGGATGCAGACAACGAGTGGATTTCAGATCAATTTTGATTATCAAATAGATCAGCTTTCCCTCCTTATGGGCATGATCGTAACCGGTGTAGGTTCGCTCATTCATATTTACTCCATCGGCTATATGCATGGAGACTCTGGTTATTATAAGTTTTTTGCCTACCTCAACCTCTTCATCTTTTCCATGAACAACCTGATCCTCGGGGATAACATGGTAGTTATGTTCCTGGGATGGGAAGGAGTAGGCTTGTGTTCTTATCTTCTAATTGGATTCTGGTTTGAGGATATGAATAAGGCGAAAGCCGCTCAAAAAGCTTTTGTCGCAAACCGTATTGGTGATTTTGCTTTGATCATCGCTATGTTGATGATCTTTAATCAGATAAACTCTCTCACTTTTTCAGATATAGTAGTAGCTGATTTCGGAGAAAATGCTTTCTGGATTGGCTTACTGATTTTCATCGCTGCAACCGGTAAATCTGCTCAGATACCTCTCTTCGTCTGGCTACCAGATGCAATGGCAGGTCCAACTCCCGTATCGGCCCTGATCCACGCAGCTACCATGGTAACCTCCGGTATCTACCTTATTACAAGAGTACACCCTATCTTCCTTGCAGCTGAAGAAGTACTACTGATCATTGTAGTAGTCGCAGCACTTACAGCTATCGTGGCAGCCTTTATTGCCATCGCGCAAAATGATATCAAAGCTGTGCTTGCCTACTCTACTGTTTCCCAGCTGGGCTTTATGTTCATGGCTCTGGGAGCAGGAGCATTTACCACAGCAATCTTCCATGTGATGACACATGCTTTCTTCAAAGCCTGTCTCTTCCTCGGCTCTGGATCAGTGATACATGCCATGGAGCATATGCATACGGTTGAAGATCCGCAAGACATACGAACTATGGGAGGTCTGAAAAAATACATGCCTTCCACTAGTCGAACCTTCTGGATTTCTACCCTGGCTATCTCAGGTATCCCTATATTTTCAGGATTCTTCTCCAAAGATGAGATTTTGAGTAGCCTCTTCTTCAGTGGATATGGAAACACCCTTTACTTCGTAATTTGGGGAGTGGCTGTATTTACTGCTGCATTGACAGCATTCTACATGACAAGGGTTACTTTCCTTACTTTCAATGGACAGGAACGTTTCCCACAAGAAAAGCACCCACACGAAAGTCCATCCATTATGACCATTCCACTTTGGATATTGGCAGGATTGGCTACCGTAGGTGGTTTCCTCGGTATTACTCCTCTGATAGGACATATCATTCATGTACCTCACGTACTGAATGATAGCTGGTTATCCAGCAATGCAGGTCTGGGAGACGCCGGAGGTATGGTAACAAATAGGCCTGATCTAATCAATGACATACACCATCACGAAGCTCTGGAATGGTTTCTGGTTCCTTTTTCAATCGTAATAGCAGTTGGAATGGTCATGTTTGCCATTAGATTTTATACACGACATGATTTGGCCGGAGACCAAAAAGTTAAAAACTTCTTCGGTGGATTCTATACAGCCATGCAGAATAAATTCTACTTCGACGAAGTTTACAATAAATTTATCATCAAGCCTTTTGTTTGGGCAGGTACCAACCTCGTCCTTTGGTTTGATCAAAATATCGTCGATGGCATCGTAAACGGAACTGCTGACCTGATATCTTCGATCGGAGACGTATTTAAACGACTGCAGTCTGGTTTGGTATCCAATTACCTCTTGTTACTCTCTGTAGGGGTTATCGTAATCATGACTTACCTTATCTTCGGATAGGCTAAAACATATTAACTGGAGGCTGTCTTGGAAAGAAAACTCTGAGACAGCCTTTATTTTATCTGCAAGTAAAAGTTTGAAACTATTTTCTTTTGTTCAAACTCTTTAGCTTTGCCTGCGTTGTAATAAGAGCTATAGATTTATTATGAATATTGGAGTAGTTTGTTATCCTACTTATGGGGGAAGCGGAGTTGTTGCGACGGAGCTTGGAAAATCCCTGGCACTTAGAGGGCATAAGATCCACTTTATCACGTATAGCAGACCTATACGCCTGGACCTTTTCTCCGAAAACATATTTTATCATGAAGTCAGAACTCAGGATTATCCTCTATTTGAGTTTATTCCCTATGAGTCGGCTCTGGCAAGTACAATGGTCGATGTAGCCCGCTACAATGATATTGATCTATTTCATGTACACTATGCCATCCCGCATGCCTCTGTGGCGTTTACAGCCAAGCAAATCCTGAAAGAATATGATCTCCATGTACCAGTAGTAACAACCTTACACGGAACCGATATTACTCTGGTAGGAAAAAATAAAAGCTTTGCACCTACGGTTAGCTTTTCTATCTCTAAAAGCGATGGAGTAACTGCCGTATCTGAATTTTTACGCGAGGCTACTCAAGAGAATTTTGAGATTGGAAGTAAAGATATTCGGGTAATACCCAACTTTGTGGATGTCAAAAGATTTCAGCGACAGGACAAAGATCATTTTCGCAAAATGATCAGTGGAAATGGAGAAAAGATCCTCATTCACACCTCAAATTTCAGAAAGGTAAAGCGCATTGAGGATGTTGTAAAAACCTTTGCCATTGTAAGAAAGGAAGTACCTTCACGACTTATGATGGTAGGAGATGGGCCGGAAAGGAGCAAAGCGGAAGAATTATGTCGTCAAATCGGAATGTGCGATGATATCGTTTTTCTGGGGAATCAGAACAAAGTAGAAGAGATTTACTCTATTGGAGATATTTTTCTTATGCCCTCATCAAGTGAGAGTTTTGGTTTAGCTGCTCTTGAAGCTATGGCATGCGAAGTTCCCGTCATTTCCTCCAATGCAGGAGGTCTACCCGAATTGGTGGTAGATGGCAAAACGGGCTTTACCAGTCCCGTCGGGAATGTAGAGAAAATGGCCGCGGATGCCATAAGCCTTTTGAAGGATGAGGATAAGTGGAATAAGTTTTCTCAAGCAGCCAAAGAGCACGCCCATAACTTTACGATCGAAAAGATTGTGCCCCACTATGAAAGATATTATGAAGAAGTTTCACGAGAATACTCTTCTGTAATCTAATCCCAGGCCCACTTTTCGCCGTATAAGCAGTAAACGCTTGAAGACATGCTGCAATGGAATGCGCAATTGAGCATTGGATTTGAGCCTTAATTTTTTCAACTTAAACCCATGAGCTTTTTACTCTGGACACTAGGAATTATCCTCGCAATCAACCTTACCATACGCTTATTTGGCAAAAGAATACTCACGTTTGGAATGAAACGTGTTATGAAAAAACTAATGAAGGATGCCGAAAAGCAAGCCCAGGCTTATCAAAAAAATTATGGCAAGGGGGACTTTCGTCAAAACGTATACGTAGACAATGAGGTCAAAGTAAGCGCTCCTAAATACGACGATAAGAAAGACATACGTGTAGAAGAAATAGCGGAGGAAATCGAATACGAAGAGATTTAACATGCCCAGCCTTTCACTCAAGCCCCATGCAAAAATCAACCTGGGGCTTATCATTCAGGGAAAAAGACCCGACGGCTATCATTTACTGGAGACCCTGTTATATCCCATCTATCATTTTCAGGATGAGCTAAATCTTGTCCCCACACAAAGTGAGGGATGCGATTTTCATATTGAAGGTATTGAACTTGAGGGAGACCCCAGTGATAATCTTGTGGTAAAAGCCTATAATGCCCTCAAAGAGCGAGTTCCTGATCTTCCGGGAGTTCTGATTCACCTAAAAAAACATATCCCTGCAGGAGCAGGATTGGGAGGAGGTTCATCCGATGCCGCATTTACCCTCAAAGGTCTTAGGAAATTATTTGACCTGAACATAGAAGATTCAGTCTTGGAAGAAATTGCAGCCGGACTTGGAGCAGATGTGCCCTTTTTCCTCTATGACAAACCTTTATTTGCAGAGGGAATCGGCACAAAGCTATCCAACTTTCACCTGGAACTCCCCTACCGTATAGAACTCATCACACCAGGTATTCACTCATCCACTATAGCAGCCTATAAAGGGCTGGATATCCGCAAACTCAAACCCGGAAGACAGCTACGGCCTGCGCTGGCGGGTCCCGTAAAACTCTGGAAAGAATATCTGGACAATGATCTCGAATCTGTAGTATTTGATATGCATCCGGAGATTCGGGAAATCAAAGAAGATCTCTACCGCCAGGGAGCTATTTACGCAGCTATGTCGGGAAGTGGAAGCTCCGTTTTTGGTATATTTGAAAAATAGCAAGATCGCTTAGGGATTTTCAGGAATTACGATATTATTTAATAAAGATTTTTATATAGCATATGAAGTACATCTTCACTCCTCTTTTTGTATTGCTCAGTTTGATGAGTCTTCAGGCTCAAAAGGGATATGATATTCAGGCCAAAGTAGAAGGATTTCAGGCAGAGGAAGCTTACCTGGCTTATTATTTTGGAGAAAAACAGTATATCAAAGATACAGTCAAGGTTGAAGAAGGGATCATTCGTTTTAAAGGAGAAGAGCCCTTAGATGGGGGAATATACCTCATCGTTCTACCCCCTGAGAATCAATATTTTGAATTGATCGTTGATAAAGATCAGCATTTCGCAGTAGAGACCAAGCAGGAAGATTTTGTCATGAGCATGAAAGTAAATGGATCAAAAGCCAATGAATTGTTCTATAAAGACATGCGTTACCTGGGTTCAAATCGTATGCGAGCCAATGAGATCAACGAGCAAATTAAGGAGTTGGGGGAAGACGATCCTAAAGTAGCCAGCCTGAAAAAAGAATTGACAAGTATTGATCAAAAGGTGAAGGATGCGAGAAAAGATTTGATGGATAAGAATCCGGATATGCTCTATACCAAAGTATTGAAAGCCATGATTGATCCGCTTGTTCCTGATGAGATCAAGGATGATCGCAATGCCGCTTTTTACTATTATCGGGACAATTACTTCAACAACCTGGACTTCTCTGATGATCGTCTATTGAGAACCCCGGTCATGTATAATCGGGTAAATACCTTTTTGGAAAATCTGACCGTCAAGCATCCTGATTCAATCAAAAAGTCCGTAGATATTGTGCTGAATAAAAGCGCTGCTCATGATGATGTATTCCAGTTTTTTACGGTAAACACCTTAAACAAATATGCCAAATCCAAAGTCATGGGAATGGATGCTGTTTATGTGCACATCGTAGAAAGCGTGTATATGCAGGGAAGGGCCTGGTGGGCCGATGAAGAACAGGTTTCTCAACTTACAGAACGTGCACTTGCGATCAGCCCTACCATCCTCGGTCGAAAAGCTCCAAATTTCCGCATCAAAGATGCGTCGGATAACTGGACAGATCTACATTCCACTCCTGGAAAATATACCATCCTGTACTTCTGGTCTTATGACTGCGGACATTGTCAGAAAGAAACGCCCAAGCTTGCCAAAGTCTGGGCAGATTATAAGGATAAAGATGTATCTCTCTTTACTGTTAGTATCAATGGAGATGTAGAAATTTGGAAAGAGAAGATCAAAGAATATAAACTGGAAGGAGGGATCAATACCCAGGACCACGTAAGACGTTCAGGCTTTGATTCTATGTATGACATCCGTTCTACTCCAAGGGTATTTGTCCTGGATCAGGATAAGAATATTATCGCCAAACAGATCTCGGTAGAGCAGATCAGCGAAGTTCTCAATCATGAATTGGGAATAGAGGAAGTGGAGTAAGGGAAGTGCGATAATGTTGTAGTGTTATAGTGCGGCTGTTGAGTTTCTTTACTACAACACCACCGAACTATAACACTATAAAACTTCCTTAAACATTCAGCTCTTCCAGCAGCTCGGTCAGACGCTCCTGATCGACTTTGCGGAATTTAGCTTTCAGCTTTATATAAGGAAGCCTTTTACTTCTTTTGCCTTTTTTCTTGAGGAGGTTACCTACTTTGAAATCCCTTTTGATCAGGTAGGGAGTTCCATCTTTGTCATATTGAACCGCTACGAGGATCATATTGGTCTCTGTATCAATAAACTTTACTTTGGTAGCCTCATAATTTCTCAGATCTTTTTTGCGAAGAGGAATGTAGGTTTTCACTACTTCTCCAGTGATCATAGCAGTAGTTCCACGATCAAATCGTTTTCCTTTAAACTTTACAAAAACATCGATTCCTTTGTCTTTCCTTTCTGTATTTTGTGAATAGTACAGGGGACGAGCAATTGCATATCGGCCAATAGAAGGCACATTAAAGGAATAGGACTTTTGAGTACCCTTGTACAATACTTCTTCGTTTTCGATTTCCTGCCAGCTCTTCACCGCATTGAAACCGGGCTCTCCACCTTCTGGAGCATTTCGGGAACGACCTCTACGACGCGTACCTCCTCTTGAACCTCCACTACCCGCATAAAGAGCCATTTCCTTATCTCTCCGAGTGGTAGGCAACAATACCTCAAAATTAGCATTGGGTTGAACCCTGACAGCTCTTCCCCCTGCAGTGGCATTTATGGAGAAACTACCTGCGGCCTCAAGGGGCCCATTTTTATTGATAGTAGGCATGTTGTACTTCAACATATCGCTGCGATCATAGAGCTCTTTCATTTGCCACATTACTTCATCATCTTCTGTAACAAAACTCCCCGGAGGCACAATCACGACAAGACCTCTAGGAGAGATTATGTAATTTCTTCGACCTACTTTGATAGGTACGGGATTGTAATCGGCATAAATAGTATCCGTGATAGATGCAGGATCTACTTCTACGGGCGGTAATTCTTCCTGGGGAGCTTGTTCTACGACGGGTGGGCTATAAACCTCACTCGTAAATACGACAGCAATATCAGCTCTTCGGTTCTTTCTTCTTCCGGAAAAAGATAGATTGGAGGCAACCGGCTTGGTAGTTCCCAATCCTTCATAGGTGATCCGATTAAGATCTACTCCTTTTTCGGTGAGGTACAGAGAGACCGCACGGGCTCTTAACTCTGAGAGCTTAAGGTTATAAGCATCAGAACCTATACTATCGGTATGGCCAAATATCTCAATATAATAGGAGGGATAAGTTCCAAACTGAGAAATCATCGAATCCAGTTCTGCAACGGAATTCGGAGGCAGATCGTAACGGTCAAATTCAAAGTAAACCGTGTCGATCAGAAAATTGGCTGACTCCTGGGCTTGAACAGCAAGCAAGCTCATCATAATCAGGCCCAGTATATACAGTCTTTTCATTGCAAGGCTTATTAATTAAAGCGGGTATTATTAAAGGCGAAATATAGAGAAATTTTACCCCTAGACAAAGTGTTGGAGATGGTTCCAGATTTGGTAGTAGTCATAAGCTCCAAATATTTTTTATCTGGGATTGTCAGCCTTGAAAGTATTTTTCAGATACTTTCTGAAACTTTGTCCCATCAAAGGGTTTGATGATGTAGCCGTTCATGCCGGCATGCATGAACTCTTCCAATTTTTCGGGGATAGAGTGTGCGGTAAGGGCTATGATAGGAATTGCTTTGCCATTTTGCATTTCCCGAATGATAGGCGTTGCTTCCAATCCCCCCATTATAGGCATTTCTATGTCCATTAGGATCAGGTCAAAGGACTCATCTTTGACATAATTGATGGCCTGCTCACCATTTATAGCAGATTTTACATTATGGCCTTCTTTACCAAGAATATGCTCGGCAATCATGAGGTTAACTTCATCGTCCTCGACAACCAGAATTTTTTTACCGGTAGGGATACTCATACACAGCTTTATATAGGCAACAAACCTATCTCAGATATGAAAATAAGGGCTTTTTGGCTGATAATCAAAGCAAAAAGGCCTACAAAGCAATCTAAATGTAACCAAGTCCTTAATTTGGTATCTATAAACGCCTTGGAAATGGAATTATTATTCTACTTTTGTTCCTATTCTGATTAAAAAGACTGCGAAACTCGAATACTAGATTTATGTCCACAGCAAAAAAAGAAATTAAACGCGTCACCACTCATGTGCTACGTGCGATGAAGGAACGCGGCGAAAAGATTTCCATGCTCACTTCCTATGATTTCTCCATGACTCGTATAGTGGATGAGGCGGGAATAGATGTTATACTGGTTGGTGATTCAGCTTCTAATGTTATTCATGGCCATGAGACCACCCTTCCTATTACCCTTGATCAAATGATAGATCATGCCTGTGCAGTTGTGAAAGGAGCAAATCGGGCACTGGTTGTAGTGGACCTTCCGTTTGGACATTATCAAGGAGACTCACGGGCTGCCCTTAAAAGTGCTATTCGGATTATGAAAGAGTCAGGGGCGCATGCGATCAAAATGGAAGGCGGGGAATTCATTGTTGATTCTGTAAAGAGGATAGTCAGTGCAGGAATACCTGTAATGGGACATTTGGGTCTTATGCCACAGTCCATTTATAAATATGGTACGTATACCGTTAGGGCAAAGGAGGAAGATGAGGCAAAGCAATTACTTTCGGATGCAAAAAGTCTGCAAAAGGCCGGAGCTTTTGGAGTGGTTCTTGAAAAAATCCCCAGGGATTTAGCCAGGCAAGTCAGTGCGAAACTCAAAGTACCCACAATAGGGATAGGTGCAGGTCCGAATTGCGATGGACAGGTATTGGTGCTCCACGATATGCTGGGAATAAACAAGGAATTCAGCCCTAGATTTTTACGCCGCTATGCAAATTTATTTGACGTGATTAAGGATGCGGTTTCTTCTTATATTGGTGACGTAAAATCGCAGGACTTTCCGAATGAAAAAGAAGCATACTAAAGCATTTACTGCGAAGGGCTGAATGGAGAAATTACTGGATAAAATACCCTTAAAAGTTTGGCACAATCTCGGATTGGGAGCCATAGCGCTTTTACTTTGGGGAACCGTTTGGATTACTCTCCATTTCAAGATTTGGTTTCTCCTGGCGGTGCCATTGGGGGCTATTGTACTCTTACAGGTGGTGTATAATTATCGCCCTCTCTATTACCTCATGATATTTTCGATCCCCTGTTCTCTTCATTATGAGATGGGGGATTTAGCGATGGATGTAGCTTCGGAGCCCCTTATGCTACTTTTCCTCCTTATTTTTCTGGTGAATTTGGCTTCGGGAAAGCAGTTTAACTTGAAAGGCAAACTCTACCCCTTCCATGTACTGATCTTTATGATCTTATTTTGGACGGCCTTCACAACTATAACCTCAGAGTATCCACTGCGTTCCATAAAGTTTCTTTTGTCCCGGGTTTGGTACCTGGCAGCATTTGTATATATCGCAGAAAGAATCATAACCGGCCCCTTAACCATAAAGAGAATCTTCTGGGCGTTCTTTGTGCCTATGGTTCTAGTCAGTTTGGGAATCACCATACGTCATGGTTTGGTAGGATTTTCATTTGAGGAATCCAATCTGGTTCCCTACCCCATGTTCCCAAATGGAGTAGTCTATTCTGCTACCCTGGTACTCTTTCTTCCCTGGTGTTGGTATGCGAGAACCTGGTATAGCCCCAAGAGTGTAGAGTGGTATCTCATTATCATTGGAACCATTCTCCTCGGTTTCGCCACTATCATTACCTATAAAAGAGGTGCCTGGGCGGCAATTTGTGTATTACCCCTCATTGACCTGGCTATCAAAAGAAAGATCTTTGATAAACTCATCTACGTTTTTCTGGTGTTAGCCACTTTGGTGCTTGGCTGGCTGCTCAATGATAATAAGTTTTACGAGTTCGCCCCGAACTATCAGAAAACCGTTTGGCACGAAGGAGATATCAGCGGACATTTAGCGGCTACGTTTACCGGGACAGAAATTTCAAGTATGGAGCGTTTCTATAGATGGGTTGCTGCCAAAAATATGATTGCAGATATGCCTGTCCTGGGAGCTGGACCCAGCACGTTTAATCAGGTTTACAAACGTTATACAGATGATGCGTTCCGGACTTATGTGAGTGATAATCCGGAGCAATCAACCACCCACAACTATTTTCTCCTAACCTTTTCTGAACAAGGGATTATCGGTGGTTTACTATTTATTGCCTTCTGCGTTTATATGCTTATACAAGCCGCTCGTCTGTATCCTCGTATCAAGGATCCCGAAATGCGGTCCTTCCTGATGCTGGCCCTTCTGAGTGTCAGCACTATCCTCTTCCACAGTTTGCTCAATGAGCTGCTGGAAGTAGACAAAGTGGGTGCTATGTTTTGGTTAAACATGTTGCTCATCCATAAACTTACCGTCTGGCATGAACCGAAAGAAAACGGGAAAGATAGATCGTAAACAATTTTACGAAGACGTCTATGAAGTCGTAAAGCTCATCCCCAAAGGAAGAGTCAGTAGCTATGGCGCCATCGCCCGTTACCTCGGTGCAAATAAAGCCTCTCGAATGGTTGGTTATGCCCTGGCTGGTAGTTTTGAAGGTATGGATGTTCCGGCTCATCGTGTAGTCAATCGAAATGGCCTATTGAGTGGCGCTCACAATTTCCCCAAAGACCGCCCTATGGATAAATCCCTAGAAGCCGAAGGCGTCAAGATCGTCGACATGCAAGTGCAGGATTTTAAGAAGATTTATTGGGATCCGAATGTGGAACTACTCTAATACTAGAATTTTGGGGTGTTCTGGTGTTCTTGTTGTAATTAGGAGGTGTTGTAGTGTTTTGGTGTTGTGGTTGGAAGAACTACTGCACCAAAACACTAAAACACACTAGAATACATGAACACTAGAACACGTGAGCACTTTCTTACTCTTGTAAGCTTTCACCCAAAATCCACTACATCAGCGAGCAAAAAGACCGTATCTTCTAATAAGATTGATCGAAGGCGAACATTTTTTTGCCAAATCCGAAAAATTGTCCGTTTGGGTAAAAGTTATGATTTAACTAAAACTGTCGCTTTTTGGATAATTCATTGGAACGTTCCTTGCAAAAAGAGGTTGTAACCAGACAAACCCCATGAACCCTTTCAAAGCATTAGCTAAGCTGGGTATCCTTTGTTTAGCTACATTATTTGTCTCTTGCTCTCCACAAATGAAAGTTCAGCAGTATAGTTATTTGCTGAAATATACTTCTCCTAAAAAAGAAGTAGCTGCACCTCAAAGTGCAATTGCATCCACAGATCTTCATGCTTCGAATGACATCCTGACACAAAGTCAGACCTCGCGTGTATATTATGATGAGCCTACTCCCATTGGGAAGACAGATGTAAAGGCAGCGATTGAAGTCAAAAAAGAAACGGAAGCTCCGAAAGTAGATGTTTCACCGAAAGTTCCTACTGCTCCCAAAGTCATTCACAAAGACCTCAAGCAGATTCTCAATACAGCTGATACCTTTATAGGTACTCCTTATCTATATGCAGGAGATACAGAAAAAGGAATTGACTGCTCCGGCTTGATCTGCCAGTCTTATGCATCGGTTGGAATCAGATTACCACGAACCTCACATGCTATGGCCGAAAGTGGGCGAAAAGTGTCCATTGCAGAGATTGGCCCCGGAGACCTCCTCTTTTTCCATTCCTACAAAGGGAAAGGCGTCAATCATGTAGCTATGGTCAGTAAAGTGGAGAACGGAGAAATAGAGTTCATCCATGCAACCGTAAGCAATGGTGTGAGAAAGGATGTACTATCCGATCCTTATTGGAATCAGAGATTTAGAATGGCGATAGAGGTAGTACCCGCGGCTAACAAATAAAGCACAGCTCTCAATAGAACTGTGCTTTTGTTTGAATAAGTCTAATTAGCCTGCAAAGGCTGTGAGCAATAGGTATTAAGCTTCGGGAAGGCTTACTTTGGAAATTTTTTCCAATCCTTCCACAAGAATACCAAATTGATCGTCTTGCATTACTTGCTTCATTCTAGTTGAGAGCTCTCTCAGGAAGTCTGCATAGTCTGCAAGTAATTTTTTACCCTTAGTAGTAATGTGGACATAAATAGATCGTCTGTCAGTTTTTGAGTTTACGCGCTTTACAAGCTTTTGCGTTTCCAAGCGATCAATAATATTGGTCAGGTTACTCAATTTTACCCTAACACGGTCTCCAATGTCCTTCATTTTTTTGTCGCCCTCATCACTCAGCAGTTTCAAGATGTCAATCTCTACTGCTGTAACTTTAAACCGCCGTTGAACTATTTCCTGGTGTCTGTTGATTACAGCACTAAGCTCGAACAAACTTTTTTCCAGGCGCGATAGCTTATCAGCTTTGGCGTCGAGGTTCTCTTGCATAGTCATTGGGTATTAAACAATGGGTTGATGTAGCTTCGAAACAAAATATACAATTCTATGGAATTAATAGGTAGCATATTGGAAGTTCGAAGATTAACAAAATTGAAAAAAGCAGTCTAGGTAGAAGTAGTTTTTCGACTTTTTCTATATTAAAGAGGGAAAAATTGTTTACGTTCTGCTTTTTCTAGAAATTAGTTTTGTATTGAGAACGAAATAATCTTTTTCAGGATTATTTCTCAAAAAAAACACTTTAAATTCAAAAACGCAAATTTCGAAAGTTATTTACCTATAATACTTTTATTCGTAAATAATTCTGGTTTTAAATATTTTCTGCAATTTTTGTACCAAAGGATTTTTCTTGTTCATCGCCTCCAATTTCCCCTCTTCTGTGTAGGGAATTTCTTCTTTCTGAGGCAGCAGACTTTCATCCACAATTACCTCAATAAATATCGAACTTTGGTTCAGTTTTTCCCTTAAATATGGAAGTAAATATTGTTCCTGCTCGATATATCCTTTGAATATGTGATTCTCTACTGCCAGTACCCATTTATTGTGGGTAAAAGTATTCTTACCATTGAGGATAGCAGAGGCCAGGTTCATTTTATTTTGGCTTTTTAGCTTCTCGACATAATCTGCCAGGTGTGACTCGAAGGCAGCAAAGTCAATTTCTATATCTGGATTAATTTCCTTCGCAATATCTACCTCCTGCTGCCTGGAAAGCTGCTTTTTGAGCTCTGCTTTTTCTTTAAGTTGACTCTGAATCGCCTCAAAACTATTCCCCCCTAACTTTAGAGAACCATTGGATTTCCTTTTTGAAACGATTTTGGGAGCGCTTTTAACAACCGCCTCTTCCACCATTGGAGCAGGAGTTATAATTTCTTTTTCAGGCTTAGGTTCTTCAACTTTTTCCGGAGAAACCTCAGCTGATCCTGGTGCTACTTTAGCAGCGGGAGCAGGGCTTTCTAGCTTAGGATTTTTTTTTTATCCACAGGCTCCTGTGTCGCTACAATTTGCATGGCTTCACTGAGGTGTGCCAGCTTGATAAGAGCAAGTTCGACCTTGAGTCTTGGGTGGGTCGCGTAGCGAGCTTCTTTTTCAGACTCTGAACAAAGATTGAAAGCGTTCAGCAAAAAACCAGGAGACATACTTGCACTTTGTTCCTGATATCTTTCCTTCACATTTTCAGAAGTTTCCAAAAGAGAAACTGTTTTTGGATCGAGACAAACGAGCAAATTTCTGAAATGTATGGTCAGCCCAACGATGAAATCCTTCGGTTCGAAACCTCTTTCCATGATCTCTTCCAAAAGGAGGAGGAGGGAGCTATGATCTTTTGCTGCTATCTTTTCAACGGCCTGGAAATAATAATCATAATCCAGAATATTCAGATTTTCGAGTACAGCATCGAAGCTCAGTTTTTTTCCCGTGAAACTGACCAATTGATCAAAGAGGCTCAATCCATCTCTTAAAGCGCCATCAGCTTTCAACGCTATTTGTTGTAAAGCTGCAAATTCGTATTCGATTCCCTCTTCTTTACAAATACGCTCAAGATGTTTGGCAATATCATCAACCTTGATTCTTCTGAAATCAAATTTTTGAACGCGGGAAAGGATGGTTGGCAGAATCTTGTGTTTTTCTGTTGTAGCCAGAATGAACAAGACATGCTCGGGCGGCTCTTCCAATGTCTTTAAAAAAGCATTGAAAGCTGCTTGAGAAAGCATGTGAACCTCATCAATTATATAGACACTCTTTTTTCCATTGGCAGGAACGTAGCGTGTCTGCTCGATCAGATTCCGAATATCGTCTACACTATTATTTGAAGCAGCATCCAGCTCGTGAATATTTATGCTTTTGCCCTGGTTGTAGGACAGGCAGGATTCACAAGCATTGCAAGGTTCTCCGTCTGGTTGCAGGTTCTCGCAATTGATAGCTTTAGCCAAAATCCGAGCGCAGGTAGTCTTTCCAACCCCTCTAGGTCCTGAAAACAAAAAGGCATGCGCAAGCTGATCGAGAAGGATTGCGCTCTTAAGCGTATGCGTTACATGTGCCTGCCCCACCACTGATGCAAACGTATCTGGGCGATACTTGCGAGCCGATACAACATAATTAGACATATAAACAAAGCTAAGAAAAAATCAGCGACCTCAAACAGCCTCTGGTAATTCTTTGTCCACATAGGTTTTCCACATCTTCCTTACCAACTACTCAAAAAAAGCTACCAACTACTCATTTACCCCCTCATATAGCAGGGATTTTCCTGAATTTCCCCCGAGCCCCAAAACGCAACAAATCAAAACTTTCATCCTTGTCTTAAGTCCACTAACATGAAATATCATTGCTTCCACATCCTACAAAAAGTGAGCATATTCGCTATGCTGTTGTTGGAAGTATTGTATATCCACCCGCTACACGCACAAGTAAATTGGGATACTCCCAGCTTTACCCTCACTACTGATGAAGGCCTTCCTGACAATTATATTAAAAGCGTAGTTGAGGACTCCTACGGCTTTATTTGGATTGGAAGTAACAATGGATTAAGTCGATATGATGGGACCCGTGTTGAAGTCATTAAACGAGAAGGTCTTCCTCAGGCCTATTATTCAAAATTACTGGTAGATAAAAAAAGAGATGTCATTTGGCTGGGAAGTTACCTGGGGCTGTATAATATGGACCTGCAATCTCAGAAAGTAGAGCAAGTCTCTGTTACAAAGCTTAAAAAAGAATTCGAACATTATGTAAATGCCCTACATCTGGATAGAAATGACAGGCTCTGGGTGGGAACTCGAAAAGGATTTTATACCATTGACCTGGAAAGCCGCGAATTGGACTACCATCTTATAATGAAGGACAGCAGCCATATCGAATTCGGGATTTATAATAATATCCATCATATCCTTCAGGACCCCGATAGAGATCATATACTTTGGATAGGGGCTGTAAGAGGTTTTTTTAAGTATGATATAAGCAAAGGCACAGCTGAGCTAATCAGGCCCAATCTCGAGAAGCTAACATATAGCAAGACGGTTGGTTACCTTTATCAGGATCCTTTTTCACATTACATATATGCATCTATACGAGCCGGAACCTCCAAACCTAGTCCTTATCAGTATTTAAAATTTGATCCCAGGCAGGAAAAATTTGTAAAAGGTATTGCTATTTTTGAGACCTGGCGGAGTCATAAGATATTCTCTCACAGCCAGAATCGCCTATGTCTTTCCGCCAATGAAGGCATAGCGACATATAATACCAAAGAGGATCGCATTGAAGGACTTATACAAACCGATCCCAGTTCAGGCAAAAGTTTTCGAATTGAATTTCAGGATAGTTCTGATCGGATTTGGACAAGTAACTCAAATGGTCTTGCGGTTTACGATCCCATGCAAAATCAGTGCATCAGCGCTTATTATAAATCAAATCTTCCAAAAGCTTATCATGTAGTTACCGAGGTTCATGTCGAACCCATGGGGAGGAAAGTTTATCTGGCCGTATTTGGAGGGGATGGTTTGTATGAATATGACCTCAAGCAAAAGCAGTGGACCATATATCCAGCCATAGGAAGAGATGGTCAGATCTTTGATGCAACAGGCGTACAAACTGATAATTCAGGTCGAGTCATTGTAATCGCAAATTCCAACACCTATTATCTCGATAAATCGGCAGGCTTACTCAAGCCTCTGAAACTTCCTTTTTCCTTAAGGCAAGCAGGTAGAGGGTTAAAAATCATAAAAGATCGAGAAGAAAATGCCTTATGGATGCTTTACCGGAGAGGATTGTACTATTTCAATCTGGATGAGAATTCCTATAAATCATGGCCCGACTTCCCTGAATTTTGCCCAGAATCACATACGGCTGCGGGCATGTTTCAGGATAAGAAAGGCAGGATATGGTTTTCAGGTGTTTGTGAGGGTTTCATCGTTTTCGACCCCAAGACGGATGAAGTAAAAAGACATACAGATTTCCCTAATCTGGTCCAGGATTTTTCCAATGCAGAAATAGGCGATATTTCTCAATTAGGAGATACCGTATATGTTTTATCAGAGCCTATGAAATTGGCAAAAATTCCAGTAGAGGACCTTTCTCCTGAGCATACTCACCTACTAAACCTAAAGGATTTTATTCCCAAAGATAAGTATCCGAATCTGGAGAGTATGAGCGAATTGGGATTCGCCGCAGCTACGACCTCATCCTTCGATCAAAAAGGAAACTACTTTATGCTAACTACCTTTGGGCTTCTGAAATATACTCCTGAAGATCACAGCACAAAGATTTATAATGAAGGGGAAGGCTTTGTGTTCAAAGATCGAGAATTGAAAGTACATGTAGCCGAAAAATTGACCACGATGCCCAATGGTCAAATGGTATATGGCTCCCGGAAAGGTATCCATTATTTTGATCCGCTAAATCTGAGCAAGGATGAAAGAATGCCCGTTCCCTATATCAGAAATATTGACATCAATGATGAACCCATTGCGAGCGATTCTGCATTTTTCTTCAAGAAATCTCATTACCTGGAAGCCGGAGAGTATTACCTGAGTTTTGATTTTTCCGCCATCGACCAGACCAGCTCCAACAAACGAAAATATAAGCATAAGTTGGAGGGAGTAGATGAAGAATGGCGCACCCTTGGAGATAGAAATAGCATTTCCTACCCAAATTTAAAGGGAGGAGATTATACCTTTAAATTGAAAGTCAGTAATAAGGATGGGATTTGGAATCCCCAGGTAGCTACCGCCAACATAAAGATTGATAAATTTTGGTATGACACCTACTTTGCACGGGCCTTTGGAATTACCTTTCTCGTATGTCTGGCAATCCTTTGGTACCACCATCGGGTAAAAAGAGCGGTAGAAAAGGAGCAAATGCGGACCAGTTTTGAAAAGAAATTGGCCGAAGTAAAAATGAATGCACTGACAGCTCAAATGAATCCGCATTTCATTTTCAACAGCCTCAATTCCATCGACTACTTTATCATCAAGAATAAATCAGTCCTCGCCTCCGAATACCTCAACCGTTTCTCCAGATTGATTCGCCTGATCCTCAACAATAGTAGATCTAACTACATCTCCCTGAAAGATGATTTGGATGCATTAAAACTGTATATTGAAATTGAGAGCCTTCGCTTTGACAATAAATTCGAATACGAAGTCAAAGCAAGTAAAAATCTCGATCCTGAACTAATTCAGATACCTCCTATGCTATTTCAGCCCTATGTAGAAAATGCTATTTGGCATGGACTGATGCAGAAAGATGGGCCCGGAAAAATTGAAGTAAAGGTAGAGTTAGACGAAAAAGAAGAACTCATCATCGGTACGATCACCGATAATGGGATTGGTAGAAAAAAGGCCCTGGAACTTAAATCTAAAGGCGTCAACAAAAAGAAAAACAAGTCCATGGGTATGCAAATTACCCACGACAAGATAGAAGCTATAAATTTTTTACACGATCTAAATGCAAGCGTAACCATACACGACCTGCTAGATGAGGATGGGAAAGCGGCAGGAACGGAGGTTGTGTTAGAGATTCCAATATAGGAAGTGTTGGAGTTAGTGAGTGTTAGTGTGTTAAAGTTAATTATCAAACACTAGCATCCAAAAACACAAACACACTGGCACATTAAATAAAAAGCTCATGATCAAATCCGTAATACTCGACGACGAAAAACACTCTGTAGAAACCCTTAAGTGGAAAATCGAGAAGTTTTGCCCGGAAGTGGAAATTGTGGCAACCTTTACCAATCCGGAAGAAGCTTTTAATTTCCTACAGACTGCGAAAATCAATCTTCTATTTATTGATATTGAGATGCCGCGGATGAATGGTTTTGAGGTGCTAAGGAATTTGGGGAAAGTAAATTTTGATGTCATTTTCACCACTGCTTATGATGAATTTGGAATCAAAGCTATCAAATTCAGTGCCCTGGATTATTTGCTCAAGCCTATCCAAACCCAGGAGTTGGGATTGGCCATAGAGAAACACAAGCAAAAATCTGCGCAGCAGATAAGTTCCGAACAACTCAAAGTTCTCTTCAGCAACATTAAGGAAGATAATGAAGCGCCTATAAAAATAGCTTTGGCTACAAAGGAAAGTATCGAATTTGTTCAGCCACATGAGATCATCGCCTGTGAGGCAGATAGTAATTATACACGCGTGTTCCTGGCAGATGGAAGAAAAAAACTCATTTCCAAAACCCTCAAGGAATTTGAAGAACTCCTGGGTGAGCATCACTTTTTCCGTTCTCACCACAGCCACCTGGTCAATACCAACCACATCAAGGAATATGTTCGAACAGAAGGTGGCTATCTGCTCATGACCAATAAACTCTCCGTGCCAGTCTCCAGATCGAAACGAGAAGAGATCCTGAGATTATTCTAAAGAACTTAATACTGTGATATCTGAGGCTTTGCAGAATTTGGCTGCAAGGCCTCTTTAGCCCGAAGCTGTACCAACTACTCAAAATACCTTACCAAGTAATCATTTAGCCAAACTTATATCCAGAGTCTTGGGGATATTGAGTCATATAAGATCTATTGTTATGGATAGTTACGAACATAGCCCTCAACAGGAAAAAAGAAAAGAAGCCACCAAAGTTACCTATGTGGGAATGAATCAGTCCTTTCCCTGTTATGATCCCAATTATAGTATCCTGGATGTGTCGATTGAAGAAAGAATCTCCCATGTACACGAATGCGGAGGAAATGGAAAGTGTACAACCTGTAGGGTTCGGGTATTGGATGGCATGAACAATCTCAGCCCCAAAACTGCTCTGGAAAAAGAAATTGCACATAAAAGAAAATGGGATCCGGGCATCCGCCTTGCCTGCCAGGCCAAACCCAAAGGCAATGTAGTGATTCAAAGACTCGTGTGGTCCAGTGCCGAGATCAGTCAATTGCAAACGGAATTTATAGGGGACTCGGGAGGAGAGGAAAGAGAAATTATTATTCTCTGTTGTGATTTGCGAAACTTTACCGAGATCACCAGCCAGAATCTGGTTTTTGATATGGTTCACATGCTCAATCGATTTTATACCTTATTGGGTGATCCAATTTTGGTAAATAATGGCATTATTTATCAATATGTTGGTGATGAGATTGTAGGAATATTTGGTACGGCTGGTGGAGATGTCGAGAAAAATTGTACAGATGCCATCCGTGCTGCTTTGGGGATGCAGTATGCGCTGGAGAGACTCAATCAATTTGAATTGAAAGACCTGGGTAACCAGTTTGATATTGGGATAGGCATTCACTATGGCAAGGCCTATCTCGGCCATATGGGACACCCAAAGCACAGACAATTTGCTGTAATTGGCGACCCCATCAATATCGCCAACAGGATCCAATCAGAAACCAAAGGAATTGAATCCAAAATCCTGATCTCTGAGGATTTTCTTAAAAAGTTGCCAAAGGACATGCTGGAGTTGAGAGAGGAAATGGACTCCACCTTAAGAGGAAAAGAAGACAGCCTCGGCCTATATGGAGTCAAATCTTTCCGAAAACCAGATATGAATTTGGAGGTACAGGCTTCTCTAAGTGTATTGCTCAAAAACGAGGAACGTTTCGCTGAAAGTTTCTACGAACGAGTTTTCGAAAAGGCTCCTCAGGTCCGATCAATGTTTAAAAATAATATGACCATTCAGGGTCGGCTTCTAACACATATGCTGGGAGGAATTGTGTACAGCCTGAGTCGTCCGGGACATTTGAAACTAGGCTTAAAAAGTTTAGGTAAAAACCATGCAAAATACGGAGTCATGCCCACACATTACCCGGTAGTAAAAGAAGCCATGCTCGAAACCATTGAAGCAGAAATGGGAGATTTGTACAATGACAAAATCGGGGCAGCCTGGACCCAGGCGCTGGACTTCGTACTCATGCACATGATACAAGGACATATGAGTAAATTCTGATAAACGCCTTTCAACAAACAAAGACAGGAAATGAAATACAGAAAAAGGAACGGAGCTCCCAAAGAGCCTTCGAGAGAGGCTAATCGGCAAGATTTTCGACAATTAGCCAGTTCCCAAAACCGAAAAAAAGAATTCCTTGAATTCCCCTTTAGTCCTAAAAGACCCAAAGTAAATCAAGCCCTCCGTGGAAAATCACTGGGCCAAATCCACAAAGACGAATTGTATTTGCAGATCATACGCCTAAAAGGAGGATCCGAATGTTTGCCGAATAATTATGAAGATGCAGAAGTGCAACTCAGCCTTATCGCTCGCAGGATTTGTTCGGCTTATTCTCCCATTCTTTTGGGTAGATATTACGAAGGTTTATTGGAAGGGATTCCTGTTAAAGCCTTTCTGGCACAGGTGAGCCTAAGTCCGGACGAAATTTATCTAGTGATATCGGTACTTGAAGCCAGAAAAAAAGAAGAAGCAGTAGAATCCTATACCCTCCTAGTTGCAAAAGCACTAGAGGATTGTGTCAAAGAGTACAGCTATCCTTCAAAAATCTGATCGGAACGGGATAAGAAAAAATTATTTAATGTGTATCTTTTATGCTTTGTCTGTTTCGGCAGACAAAGCTTTTTTAGCATATTTCCTGTATGGCAAAGAAAATCGGTCTCCTCGTCTGTGATCATGTATTGGATCAATATGTCCACATCAATGGCAGATATCCACAGATGTTCCGAAAACTACTCCCTGAGCTGGAATTAGCAGATTATTTCGTCTGCGATGGAGAATTCCCGAAAGACATAGATGCCTGTGACGGCTATTTGGCAACAGGTTCCAAATTTTCTGTTTACGAAGAAATTGATTGGATAATTCAACTCAAGAATTTTGTCAGCCAACTCGATGAGGCCAAGAAAAAATTTGTAGGAGTTTGCTTTGGGCATCAACTTCTTGCAGAATCTACGGGAGGTAAAGTAGAGAAATCAGACAAAGGCTGGTGCGTGGGTGTTCATAGCTTTGAAATGATAAAGGAAAAGAAATGGATGAAGGAGAAAGAAAATCCGCTCAATATCCTCATGATGTGTCAGGATCAGGTTCAAAAACTTCCACCTGACACAGAAGTATTAGCTACTGGCCCTACTGTCGAATATTCAATCATACAAAAGGAGGGGCATATGCTTGGTATCCAGGGTCATCCCGAATTTTCGAAGGCCTATGATAGAAAGCTTATGGAAGATCGAGTAGAAAAGATGGGGGCAGAAACTGTGCGACTAGGCCTGGAAAGCCTGGGTAAGAATCCCCATCGAGCACTCTTTTCCCAATGGATTACAGACTTTTTATTGGGTTAACAGAAATATTTTACGGCTACATGCCCACCAACTCAGGGAAATCAACTCTTTACACAGGGAATACCCATATCCTAATCTATTTATGAAGAATTCTCTGAACCCTCACATGCAATCCAGCGAGAAAAAGGGATCCAAAAAATGATCAATGAGAAAGAAAGAGAAATTGACCCATAAATTTAACCCTAAATGGAGGGTATTGAATCAAAACTTTTCGGGATACAATAGGGGTTATCTCGAAGTTCGAACTTCGCCTGACTAGCAGCGCTAGGAGATCGTGTATTCCATTATCCCAAAGGCAGGCTTTCTCGGCTCATAGACCTCCGTACATTCAAGCCTCAAAATGACCATAATACGCACATCATATTGAATGACTGATCCAAGCCTATATTGAATCTTAGCGAGATCAGCTATACCATTTCCCTAAATACTCAGTTTCCCCCACAGCATCCCCGAAATGACGGAAAAAACCTAGGTGAAATCACTCCCACTTCTTATCTTTGCGCCCTCAAAGACTAAATTATGGCCGAGAACATTAAGATTACATTGCCTGATGGCGTGGTAAAAGAGTATCCCTCCGGTATAAACGGAGAGAAGATTGCCATGGATATCAGCGAAGGACTTGCCCGGGTGGCACTATCGATCAAAGTAAATGGAGAAATTTACGAACTGAGCCGCCCCATCACGGAAGATGCATATATTCAGATCCTCACATGGAGAGATCAAGAAGGCAAGGAAACGATGTGGCATTCTTCGGCTCATATTTTAGCAGAAGCAATTGAAGAACTCTATCCTGGCGCTAAACTCGGATTTGGACCTCCTATTGAAAGAGGATTCTACTATGATATTGACTTTGGTGATCACGAATTTAATCAGGATGATTTCCCCAAAGTAGAGAAACGCTTCCTTGAATTGGCAAGAAGTGGAGAGACTTTTGATCGGGTACCTATGAGCAAAGCAGATGCTTTGGCCCACTACAAAGAGAAAGGAAATGAATATAAAGTAGAGTTGATCGAAGGCCTGGAGGATGGAGACATTACCTTTTACCATAGTGGAAACTTTATAGACCTCTGTAAAGGGGGGCATATCCCCAACTCCAAGGTCATCAAAGCTGTGAAAATTCTGAATACTGCCGGAGCCTACTGGAGAGGAGACGAAAAGAACAAACAGCTCACTCGTTTGTATGCCATTTCTTTCCCCAAAAAGAAAGAACTGGATGAGTACCTCGAGATGCTGGAAGAGGCGAAAAAACGGGACCACAGAAAAATTGGGAAAGAACTAGAGCTTTTTACCTTCTCTGAAACTGTTGGGATGGGACTTCCGCTCTGGTTACCGAAAGGAACTCGCCTACGTGAGACCCTTGTAGATTTTCTGAAAGATATACAGGAGAAAGACGGTTATGAGCAAGTAATTACTCCTCATATTGGAAAAAAAGACCTCTATGTAACTTCGGGGCACTATGAGAAATATGGAGCTGATTCATTTCAACCTATCCATACTCCTCATGAAGGCGAAGAATTTTTGCTCAAGCCTATGAATTGTCCTCACCACTGTGAAATTTATAAGGTACGCCCTCGCTCCTATCGTGAGTTACCTTATCGATTGGCGGAATTTGGAACTGTATATCGTTATGAGCAAAGTGGAGAACTTCATGGATTAACTCGGGTAAGAGGATTCACCCAGGATGACGCGCATATTTTTTGTCGCCCGGATCAGGTGAAGGATGAGTTCAAAAAAGTAATAGACATTGTACTCTACATTTTCAAGGTTCTGGATTTTAAGGAATATAAAGCACAGATCTCATTGCGCGATCCCAACAAACCCGAAAAATATTTCGGAGATACTGAGCAATGGGACATGGCTGAGCAGGCCATCATAGAAGCGGCTAATGAAAAAGGACTGGAAACTGTCCAGGTGGCAGGGGAAGCGGCTTTCTATGGGCCGAAGCTGGACTTCATGGTACGAGATGCTTTGAGAAGAGAATGGCAGTTGGGTACCATACAGGTCGACTATCAGTTGCCAGATCGTTTTGAATTAGAGTATATCGGAGCAGATAATGAGAAGCATCGTCCAGTGATGATTCACCGTGCTCCTTTTGGTTCCCTAGAGCGATTTGTTGCCGTATTGATTGAGCATACCGCAGGGGATTTCCCGCTTTGGTTGGCTCCAGTACAGGCGATTATTCTTCCCATTACTGAGAAATTCAACGATCATAGCTTTGAATTAAGAGATAGATTGCAGAAGCAGGGAATCAGGGTTGAGGTAGATGAAAGGTATGAGAAAGTTGGAAAAAAAATCAGAGACGCTGAGCTTAAAAAGTTTCCGTATATGTTAATCGTGGGAGAAAAAGAGATAGAAAATAAGGCTGTTTCTGTTAGAAAAAGGAAACATGGAGACCTTGGAAGTATGACAGAAGAGAAGTTTATTGAGCATTTTCAGGCAGAAATCACTGAAATTTTGTCATAGCTTGCAGGAATCAGCATAAAAATTGCATATTCGGATGCTGTAACAAAATGCTTTTCAGGCTTTTGCTACTTTATTGAATTTGATTATATTAAATTCTCGATTATTTATCACCATAAAACGAACCATAATTTAAAACAATTTGGCAAAAAGAAGATCAAGTAGACCTCAGCCAAGGAGGAGAAATGTTAGGCCACACAGAATCAATGCGGAGATTAGAGTACCTGAGATAAGGGTAGTTGGTATGGACGCACACAAGGAAGAGTTGGGAGATGTAGAAGATGGAGTTTTCCAAACATCTAAAGCTCTACAAATGGCCATGGAATTAGGCCTAGACCTTGTAGAGGTTGCACCTAAGGCACAGCCTCCAGTATGTCGCATCGTTGAATACTCAAAGTTCCGCTACGAGCAAAAGAAGAGAGAAAAAGCGCAAAAATCAAAGCAGCATACAATCGTAATGAAAGAAATCCGTTTTGGTCCCAATACGGACGATCACGATTTCAATTTCAAACTTCGTCATGCACAGAAATTCCTTTCTGAAGGGAACAAACTAAAAGCATACGTTCAGTTCCGAGGCAGGAACATTATATATAAAAATCGCGGTGCCGATATGTTAGCAAAGTTCGCTGAAGAACTCGACGAACTCGCCAAAATTGAAATGCATCCGAAAATGGAAGGTCGCCGTATGATCATGATTATGGCACCCAAGAAATCTAAATGATCACCACTAGTTTAAAATATATAAGGCCGCTTTTTGCAAAGCGGTCTTTTTTGTTTGATTCAACTTCCTAATAGAAGAGGTTGTCATGCTGAGCGATAGTCGAAGCAACTACCTGCTCCCATTGCAATTCATGCAAGATCACTATAGTTGTTAGCCTCAAAACTTAGTTGCCTCCATTTCAGGCGGGATGACAAGGATTTACACATAGCTCATCTTCACCACAATCTTGTTCCAAATTTCCTCATCCTCTTCCCGAATAATGGCACCATATTGCCTTAACAACATTTCCTTAGTTACTTCTTTCTCTCCTTCATGCTGATCCATAAAACTAGTCTCTCGTTCAAATAGATTGCTTTGCGGATGAAGATCGCGGAATCGACACCCCTGAACATGCAATTCGTAAGTATTGTATAGAATATTTCTTTCGGTAAAACGATCTCCCCGTAAATCCCAGATACGCAACCTGCCATCAGAAGTCGCATAGGAAAACTGTTCGCTTTGCGGATCAAAACGTATACAATTTACTTCGCGGGCATAGCCCAGAGGCAAAATATGGTGTTTGAGCATCTTGGTAGATAGATTGTTTGGACTATCTTTCCCCCAATTAATCTCCGACAAATCCCAAATGATGATTTTATCATCGCTGGCCGCACTGATCAAATGGAACTGATCTTTTTCTTTCTTATTCTTAGCTTTCCTGAATTTAAACTCCAGACTATCTATTCCCCTTGTATGTCCTTTCAGCCTCCTGTAGTAATGATTGGGGTCCTCGGTTTTCCAAACAATGACCGTATCGTCACTAGAGCCACTCGCAAAATATTTCCCATCTTCACTAAAACTCACACAATGCACACGGCTCACATGCATATCAAGAACCCCCAGTAAATTTCCTCCCACGCCATCCCAAATAGATACTGTATTATCCCAGGAACCAGCAATGATCCGAATAGAACCATCCTCAAAGATATGCATATCTACACTCCTGATGGCATCCTGGTGAAAGGCAAGTTCATGCTGAAGGTTGGCTTCCCGTTGCTCTAAATCAACCTTCCATACACTGATACTGTGATCCTGTATGCAACTACTTAACAGCCAGAATTTAGTTTCTACTTCACCCGGAATAGGATGATAAGCAAGATCCAGGATTCCCGAAGGGGAGCCATCGTCTTGTACACGTCCCATTTTTTGCTCCAGTAAACAAACTTCTGTATGCTGATCCCAAAACTTTATGCTCCCTTCTGCTCCGGCACTGATGATATATCGCCCTTCATTGGTTAGACAAACACTGCTGATAGGAACTTCATGTCCTTCAATAATTTTATAGCAAATATCGTATTCCGTATCCCAAAGGCGAATCGTTCCATCCGACTCACCTGTCACGATTATATCTCCATTTCCACTATATACAAAGTCTATCACATAGCCTCCCTTATCAAAAAAGATATCCTGCCAATTCACCAAAGACATGCTGAGATCAGAGGAAAGGAAATAAGGTTCATAAGTCAATTCTTTAGATAATCTGGACAACTGTATTCCACGCAAATCCAGTTTCACTAAAGAAATTCCCATTAGATATCCTTTCACATCATTCCACACATTTAGGATATTCCAAATGGTTTCACCTAAAGTTAGCTGATCAAAAACACCTCTGCATCTTTCGAGGATTTTTATAAGCACCTGTTCTTCACTATTTCTGCTGATTCGGTCTAAATGCCCAAGCATTTTTCGAACCGGAGGATTGATTTTATTTTCCCGTAAAGTTTCGGGCAAAGTTCCCTGAATCAGAGAAGCTTTTGCATTTTGCCAGATATGAGTTGCAGAAAGGAATTGGGCGAAATAACTATTTGAAAAACGATACGTTCTCACTTTCTGTAAATGAACAAATTCCTTTCCGGGCTGAATAACGCTATAGGTTTTAAAACCTTCGATGAAAATGGAGAAATCCTTACAAAGATCAATGATGACGGCCAATCGCTCTGATTCTGCTACCCAATCTTCTGCCAGCAAAAGAAAGTTCTTAAAGTCTCTCCTATATTCGGGGAAGGCCTTGAGAAACCAGGGTTGGTAGAAATGGTGGCTGATTTCATTGATTTCCTGCATCAATTCATCTTCTGTCAATTCATTCCTTTCCTCAACCTGCATCCGATAAGCAAGCAATGGGATGAAATGCCGAACAAAAAAGCGGTAAAAATTTAGGCTGGAACGTTTGCGCCCGATTTCCTGTATACCATTGGTTTGGGATAAAAGACGGGCTTCAAAATAGTTCCAAAGGAATTCTCCTTCTGTGTTAAAATCCTGAATGAAAAAATAGCCTTCCTGGTTCTCTTCTGCCTGAATCTTATCATAGAATTCATAGAATAAGGAAAGCCATAGGCGATTACTCGTCACCAGCTCACGGATCTCCTGTCGATAGCTACCCAAATCCTCCTTGATACGATCCTTTATTTCATCCTCAACCAGAGGTTTGATCTCCATACTGTGGAAGCCTAAGCGCAATATCTCTTCAGCATTGGGTTTGCTGGTCGTACAGACAATCTGAAGGCCCGGATAACGAGAAAGTTTTTCGATCTCCTGGTATAAATGGTTGCCGAAATTGAGGCTCCCATCTAAAAAGAGAATGACGGCAGGTATTCGCATCTGATTTTGGATACCTGAGCTCAGGGTAGTACCCAGAATTTTATTGATAGCTTCCTTTTCGCTGTCTTCTGAATAGCCTTCCAGTTCCAAATAGTATTTAGAAATGAAATTGATGATATAGGATTCCTCCCCTTCTTTGTATTCTTCCAGATCCACAAAAATGGGTACTGGGATGTTTTTAGCGGTTCGACCAAAATGAAGGTAGCGGTTCCAAAGTTGAAGAGCTGAGCCCGTTTTGCCTGCACCCGGAGCTCCATATAACCAGGTATGGCTCTTATCCCGCATCCAGAGATTTTCCAATGCAATAGGCAGCAAATGCTCTTCTTTCTGATTGAGGATTACACTCACGTAGGTATCATCTTTGCCAAAATCTGCTTCCTGGGAGGCAATGAGGTTTTGGTGATGAATGAAAGGTCCCGCAAGTAATTTTTGGAGAAAGCGCTGAGAGCCCAAACGCAGATTCAGGAAAATCTTGATATCTATATCTATCTTCCAGGAAAGATGCCTGGATTCTCGATAATACAGTCTCCAGGGCAATTCTGTTCTTTCCTCTACTTCGCCTTCATCCCCAAAATTCAAGCTCCTCAAAGCTCCACTATCAGCCTCTACTTCCATATAAGCTTTTGCTCGCTCAAAGGCATCTTCTATGGAATCTTTGCGTGAAAGGGATTCATAAAATGCTCGTGAAAACTTGATAGCACGTGTATCATTGATGGGCCAGGAGGTAGCAATTACGATTTTTACCCCATGATCCAAAAAGGCCTCAGCCTGCTCTCGGGTTTCACATGCATTGAGAAAAACCAATTGTAAATGTGGTGCCTGCCCCAGCATCTTAGCAGTGCCTTTTCCTGCTACTTCTCCATCTTCCAATAAGAGATCCGTACTATCAGCATGTCCTGCAAAATGAAAGATGACCAGATCATCATAATAGTTGATGAGCCGTTTATGCAACTCTTCCATATTGACACTTTCTTCTCGTTCTACATTCACGAGGCCCTCATGCTCAACCAGGAGTAGGGCATCTTTCAGCGCAGAACTTTCAGATTTGGTTTCAAGGGGTCGGCCGTCGTCATTATTAGCAAAGCTGAGCAGTACTACAGGTAACTTTAACATGTCGCAAAATCAGATAGTAGCTTTGTTTTCCCAGTAAATAAAAAGGGAGGCAGCCAATGTAAGGAGGAAAACAAATTCCAATAAACGGAAATTTAACGCTTACTGCAAAATCTCCTGAAACCAACTTTCATCAAGATATGGGCCAAAAACAGGTTCCATCATAACTTCGACAGAGTCTTCATAAAAGTACTTCATCGCGAGTCTCATATATTTTGCCAAATTCTCAGCATCACCGATTTCTGCATAGATTTCGGCCAGTGTTGCATAAGCAATCCCCATATTTTGCTCAAGTTTGAGGGCATCTTTTGCATCTGCTATTGCAGCTTCAAATTGACCAATCCGGCGATAATAGTTTGCTCGATTGTTATATGCCAAGGCATGAGGCTCCAGCTCCAGTGCCTTGCTATAATCTTCCATTGCCAGGTCGGGATTGTCAGCATCGTAAAGGAATCCCCGATCTACATAATAATCAGGATTATCAGGATCCATTTCGATAAGCTCATTATAAGTAGCGATTGCTTCTCCTTTTCGACCAAGCTCTTGTAACCCCTGGGCCCTCCAGAGAAAGAGTTCAGCTGTGTGGATGCCTAAATCCTGGGCCTTTCTCAAATCTACTAAAGAACCGGTGAAATTCGGAGGAGATTTTTTAAACTGACAGACTGCACGCAACAGGTAGATTTCTGCATCTTCATTATGCTCGAGGGCTTGGGTCAAATAGTCGATGGCATCTGTGAATTTTCCAGTACGAGAGAATAATTCCCCCATACTCCTCAGAGCCTCTACATGCTTAGAATCCTTTTCCAGAATAAACTGAAAGTCTTCCTGAGCTTTTTCGCTATAATCGATAAAAGAAGCCTGCATATACAGACGTCCTTTATGGATTCGATAAGATGAATTTACCGGATTGAGATCTACCGCCTGTTCCAAATCTGTCAGTACCTGATGAAAGGAATCCTTGTCATTGAGGGTGCGTGCCTCATTTTGCGAAAGCAGAGAAATAGCACGTTGAAAGTAAATTTCTGCCTGGGCTTCTTCGATCAGTCCCGCTCCGTTTTCTGTTTCAATCAGGTGCACCGCACGGCTCAATTGCTGATAGGCAGTTTCCCACTCTTTGTGTTCTGCGGCACGAATGCCCCCTTCTATAAATGTATTAATATCTGTCGCCATAATCCCTACTTAAATACTTTCCAGGGCTCCGTATCCGGCAAAGGAGCCTCAATTTTTATCTCTTCTTTGGTCGTCGGATGCACAAAGCTAAGTTCCTTTGCCAACAAAGCAATGGAGCGGTCTGGAAGAAATTTGCTTTTACCATATTTCACATCTCCTACAATTACCGCTCCTATACTCGCCAACTGAACCCGTATCTGATGCTTTCTTCCTGTTTTCAGCTGTACTTCAATCAATGCTCGACCTTCTTTTTCTTTGAGGACTTTGAAGGAGAGATCAGATTCCTTAGCTGCATGTACCGGCTTATGGAAGGCTCGCATGATGTTCTTTCCTTTGATCTGCTTTAGGAAGTGCTTTAAATCCCCACTTTTCTGATCAGGAATTCGCTCAGTGATAGCATAGTATTTCTTTTGAGGTTTTTTCTCCTGGAACTGCTTAGACATCCTGGCAGCTGCCTTTGAAGTCTTTGCTAGCAACAACACTCCTCCTGCGGGGCGATCCAGCCGATGCAAAAGGGCCGTATAGACATTTCCTGGCTTATTGTAGGTAACACGGATGTATTCCTTCACCCAATCAAATACGCTTTCATCTCCTGTAGCATCGCCCTGAGAAGGCATGCCGAAAGGCTTATTGACTGCGACGAGATGATTGTCTTCGTAGAGGATCATAATGGGAGATAAGTGTTTGCGTTGGTAAGTGTTAGTGTGTTAGGGTTTATTTCAGATAGAGCTAAAGCATTTTTGAATGCTGATACTCTAATACCCAAACACCCTAAGACGTCTATTTCAATTTCTCATTATTCTTATGCCTGTCCTTATCTCTTTTGGTTTTCTTTTCGATGTTTTTACGAAAGGCTTCTTCAAGGTCGATGCCGGTTTGGTTGGCGAGGCAGATAAGGACAAACAGGACATCAGCCATTTCATCGCCCAGATCAATCTCTTCCTCTGAATTTTTGAAGGACTGATCCCCGTATTTGCGGGCCATGATGCGGGCAACTTCTCCCACTTCTTCCATCAAAATGGTGGTATTGGTGAGCTCGGAAAAATAGCGAACTCCTATACTTGTGACCCATTGGTCTACGGTCTCTTGGGCTTCTTTTAATCTCATGCCTGCGAAGTTAGAAAAATTCCTTTTCACAAGCTGCCCTTCATATGCCAAAGCCACTCTAGTTGTATAAAGATAAAAAAGCCAATCGCGAGGAAATGCAAGTAGGATAGGTTTTGTAAAATTGATTTGGCTCCGTTCTCCTCCCATAAACTCAAACCGAAAATCGCAAATATGGGTAAAAATGGTAAATGATAACTCGGATGAGAGAAAGCCAATAGGTAGGGAAGCATAAATAAGAAGAGTAGGGACATCAGGATAAAATTCATCTGATTTTGCTTCATAACATGGCTTCTTCCGATTGCCAAAATGAATCCAACGGCCAGTAGGAAATACATTACCCCATCAACTAACAGTGTCATAATTCCTATTGTCCGATTTCTGGAATATAATCGGGCTCCGGAATAAGTATCAAAGGCAAAGAAAGTACGGAAGCGATTAGCCATTCTATTGACAAAAACAAAGGGACGGCTTTCGATGTATCCGGTAGCCTCAAGTCCGAAAGCTAAAGATTGCCTTTCTATAGGTAAAGCTCTCATGCTATCTAATTGCTGGTAGTATTCGGCAAAGGATTCATTTCCTCTTTCATCATGCGAACCTAGCCACCAGGTCTTATAATCCGGTGTCCAGGCATTATTTCCAACATACACATTGTAACTATTAAAATCATTGATCCAGACGAATCGATCCGTCATTTTCCAGGATGTGTATTGCCAGATTCCTATGAAGATAAAAAAGCCCAGAAAGAATGGCAGGAATTCACGAGAGCTTTTCTTAATAGGTATGTAAATAAGAAAAAGGGGTATTAGGCTAAAGGTCCCAGAACGAAACAAAACCCCGACTGCCAGCAAAGCTCCCATTTTCCAAGTAGCTCCATTTTTATACAGTAAGCCTACTAAAGCCAAAATAATTATCGCCAGAGGAAGCTGACTAAGAGGTGCCACACTATAATGGATGAAAGCCGGCATTATGGCAAATAGTATTGCTCCAACATTCACCCATTTATTTTTTACAAAAAGGGAAGCGATTTCTTTCCATATCCAATTAAAAAGGAGGTATAGAACCAGCATCGCACTTATCCAGCTCCATAAACTCTGTCCCAAGATTGCACCAAAAAGACTAAGGTAGTAAGGCAAAGCGGGGGGCCATTCAGGCAGGTAACTTTCCCCAGCCAAAATAGCTTTCGCCGTATCCACATAATAAAAGGCATCTCCTAGAAGCAAATCATTCCCTAACCAAAGGGCATAAAGTACTCTCAGTAATAGGCCTAACAATGAGATTATTAAAAAGGCGCCCTGGGGATGTAACGAAAACTTAGCGGACGGAAATGTGGACAGGCTCGTTTTTTTCATTCCGATTTTGGACCACTTTTCTAAAAAGTGGCAAAAAGATCCATATAATTCTTTAAATATCAAGCTTAAACTACTTACCAGCCCGGTTCTTTCGAATCCAAAATAATCGTAACAGGACCCTCATTCAGCAAGCTGACTTCCATCATAGCACCAAACTCCCCTGTCGCTACTTTCCCCTCAAAATTCAGGGCCAGCAATTCTACAAAACTCTCGTACATCGGAATGGAAAAATCCGGGGGGGCAGATCGGATGTAAGAAGGGCGGTTTCCCTTTTTCGAATCTGCATACAAGGTAAATTGAGAAACTACCAGAATATCCCCTCCAACATCCTTGACAGAAAGATTCATTTTCCCATTTTCGTCATTAAAAATCCTCAGGTTTGTGATCTTCTTTATCAACCAGTCTATATCGGCCCGCTCATCTGTATGAGTTACTCCCAATAAAACCAACAACCCTTTCTCAATCTCTCCAGTCGTTCTTCCTTCTACTACCACTTTCGAATGACTCACTCGTTGTATTACTGCACGCATATTCGATTATTAAACACTTTCACCTATTTGGATTAACAAATTTTCAAAAAAATTCGTAATTAAATTGAGAATTGGTATTCCTTTTCTATATTTGCCCCACTTGAAAACGATATCTACATATCGCATCCTTCCAAATATTGCTCCTTCCTTTAGGAGGGCATGCAGGACTTTCCGTAGGGCCAGCCTGGCCTAAATTACTCATATATATCATTTTCCTATGCCCATACCCTATTTTTCGAAGGGTAACATTAAATTATTCACATTCAATTTATTTCTAATTTTTCTTCCGCCAATAATTTCCACCCATGGAATTTCAAATATTAGTCGCCGACAGCTCTCATTACTCCTATTCGGAGGTAATCTGTGATACCATTGCTGAGGCAGCGAAGGCACGAGGGACCGGTATCGCCAAAAGAGAACCTTCTTATGTCAAGGGGAAAATGGAAGAAGGCAAAGCCATCATTGCGTTGCAGGACGGTAATTTTGCAGGCTTTTGTTATATCGAAACCTGGGAACATGGAAAATATGCAGCCAATTCCGGCCTTATCGTTTCTCCCAATTATCGGAAGCATGGTCTGGCCAAGAAAATCAAAGCAAAAGCCTTTGAGCTTTCCCGGAAGAAGTTTCCCGAGGCCAAACTTTTTGGAATTACCACAAGTCTACCGGTCATGAAGATCAATTCAGAATTGGGCTATAAGCCAGTTACCTTCTCGGAACTTACGGAGGATGAAGAATTTTGGGCGGGCTGTCAAAGCTGCCCAAATTTTGATGTCCTGACCCGAAACCAACGGAAACTTTGCCTGTGTACGGGCATGCTCTATGACCCTTCAAAAGAGAAAAAGGAAACCGAAAAGAAGCCAAAAATCGAAGAAGAATCCCTTAACCTTCGCTGGCAACAATACAAAGCTCATCTTCGCAAGCGCAATAATAATCCCCTATTACAAAAGATTAAAGAACGCATCTTTGGTAAGGCAGTAAAAGTGCTCGCCTGGACCAAGTCATAGTCAAATTAGTTATCATTCTGTCTTATAAGAAAATGAATAAAATTCTACATACAGGTGGCGTTGGTCCTCAAAATTCGGTAAGAGGGGTGGACATATGCGCTGGATTTAGAATTTTGACGGTTTTTGCGCCAATTTTTCCGTAAAAAAGTGGCAAAGAATCAATTAGTAATTCATCCTTTCATCATGAACAACAAAGTAGTATTAGCATTTTCCGGAGGCCTAGACACCTCCTATTGTGTGAAATACCTGAGCCTGGAAAAAGGCCTTGAGGTACATGCAGCCATCGTAAATACCGGAGGATTTTCTTCCGAAGAAATGGCTGATATCGAGCGAAGGGCATACGAACTAGGCGTAAAGAGCTTCAGGATATTGGATGAGGTAAAACATTACTACGAAAAGTGCATCCGTTTCCTGATCTACGGCAATATTCTTAAAAACAATACTTATCCTCTTTCAGTAAGTGCTGAACGTGTTTTTCAAGCTGTTGCCATTGCAAACTATGCAAATGAAATCGGAGCAGATGCCATTGCTCACGGATCAACAGGAGCAGGAAATGACCAGGTTCGGTTCGACATGGTATTTGACATCCTTTCGCCCGGTACCAAAGTCATCACACCGATTCGGGACAATAAGCTTTCTCGCGAAGCAGAAATCAAATACCTCAAAGCACGGGGAGTAGAAATGAATTGGGAGAAAGCTCAGTATTCGGTCAATAAAGGCCTTTGGGGAACGAGCGTAGGAGGAAAGGAAACCCTCAATAGCTGGGATTATTTACCCGAATCCGCCTATCCTACTCAATTGGATAAAAGCGGAAAAGAAGTCGTAGAATTAGAATTTGAGAAAGGAGAACTGGCGAAAGTGAATGGACAATCCTTTGATCATGCCGTGGATGCCATCGAGGCTCTCAATGCCTTGGCAGCACCTTATGCGGTAGGTCGGGACATCCATGTAGGTGATACAATCATCGGGATCAAAGGTCGTGTAGGTTTTGAAGCAGCGGCTCCAATGATTATCATCAAAGCCCATCACCTACTCGAAAAGCATGTCCTCACCAAATGGCAGCAATATTGGAAAGAGCAAATGGCCAATTGGTATGGCATGCTCCTCCACGAAGGTCAATACCTGGAACCCGTCATGAGAAATGTGGAAACCTTTCTCGAAGACACCCAGGAACGCGTCAGCGGAAAAGTACAGGTAGAACTTTCTCCCTATCGCTTCCAGCCCCTCGGCATCGAATCCAAGTACGACATGATGTCGGCAAAATTCGGTACCTATGGAGAGATGAATCGTGCCTGGAGCGGAGAGGATGTAAAAGGTTTTACAAAGATTTTAGCGAATAGTAGTAAGATACATCGGATGGTGGGAGGGGAATAAAGGAAATGTGTTGAAGTGTTGTAGTTCAATTGTCGATTTACTAAAACACTTCTGCGCGACAACACTAAAACACGATTACCTATGATAAAAACAGGAATCATCGGAGCCGCAGGCTACACAGCCGGAGAGCTCATACGCATATTGATCCGCCATCCAGAAGTGGAAATTGTCTTTGCCCAAAGTAATTCGCAGGCGGGCAAAAAGATTTTTGAAGTCCATGAAGATTTGGTAGGAGAAATTGAATTAGAGTTTGTGAAAGAGCTATCTACAGATGTGGAAGTCCTTTTCATTTGTTCGGGGCATGGGAAAGCCAAGCCCATTATGGAATCCCATAATTTTGGAGAGGAAGTGAAGATCATCGACCTCAGTCGAGACTTTCGCCTCAAATCCTCAGAACATAATTTCATCTATGGCTTACCGGAATTGAATCGAAACGAGATCAAAGAAACTTCTCGCCTGGCAAATCCCGGCTGCTTTGCCACTTGTATTCAATTGGGTTTACTTCCTTTGGCTGCAAGTGGAAAATTGAATGAGGAAGTTCACATCCATGCCATCACTGGATCGACGGGTGCTGGACAAAATCCTGTAGCCACGACGCATTTCTCCTGGCGCAACAATAACCTCAGCATTTACAAGGCATTCAATCATCAGCATTTAGGGGAAATTCACCAAAGTCTGGCTCAACTTCAGAAGGGCTTTGACAAAGACTTGAATTTTCTACCGATGCGGGGAGATTATCCCAGAGGCATTTATGCTTCTATGTATTTGAAATCGGACCTGAGTTTGGAGGAGGCAGAGGAAATGTACCAGAAGTACTATGCTTCTCATCCTTTCACCCATCTTACTCCCAAAAATCCACACCTCAAGCAGGTAGTTAATACCAATAAGGCCTTGATTCATGTGGAGAAGCACGGAGAAAAACTGCTCATCATTAGCATGATCGACAATTTGCTCAAAGGAGCATCTGGCCAGGCGGTTCAGAATATGAACCTCATGTTTGGCCTCGAAGAAACACTTGGCTTACAATTGAAAGCGCTGGTATTCTAATTATGGCTTCATTAACCCTTCCGCTCATGCCCCGTTGTCCTTTTTTGATAAAAAATGGAAACAATACGCATACTGCAATTCAAAGTATCCATGCTTGCTCCCTCCCATTTTTCGTCGAAAAAGGGGAGCTTTGCCCGAGCGGAGGGGTTCTAGGAAGCACTTTATACAAAAAACGAAAACAATGAATCTCTTCAATGTATATCCCCTCTTCGACATCGAACCCGTAAAGGCAAAGGATTGCTATATCTGGGATCAGGAGGGTAATAAAATTCTCGACCTATACGGTGGCCATGCGGTGATCTCTATCGGGCATAGTCATCCGCATTACGTCCAAAAAGTATCCGAACAATTGGGCCTGATTGGCTTTTATTCCAATTCGGTTCAGAACTCCCTGCAGAAAGAACTGGCAGCAAAACTGGGAGAACTTTCCGGCTATCCGGATTATGAGCTCTTTCTCTGTAATAGCGGAGCAGAGGCAATGGAAAATGCGTTAAAACTGGCATCTTTCCATACGGATCGTAAAAAAATCATCATGCTCTCCGGTGCTTTTCACGGGAGAACGTCCGGGGCGGTTGCCATAACGGATAACCCCAAAATTCAGGCTCCGGTCAATCCTGTAGATCATGTGATTCGGATCGCATTTAATGATGAGGCAGCTTTAGAGGAAAGTCTCTCCCAAGGAGATGTATGTGCAGTGGTCATTGAAGGCATGCAAGGTGTTGGGGGTGTATTTGTACCTTCTACTTCCTTTCTCCAAAAAGCCCGTAGCCTCTGTGATCAATATGGAACGGTCCTGATTATGGATGAAATCCAATCTGGTTATGGCCGCAGTGGCAAGTTTTTCGCCCACCAACATGCAGGCATAGAAGCAGACCTTATCACCCTCGCCAAAGGCATGGGAAATGGCTTCCCCATCGGAGGCGTGATGATTGCTCCTAAATTCAAATCATGGTTTGGGATGCTGGGTACTACTTTCGGAGGAAATCATCTGGCATGTGCCGCAGGTATAGCAGTTTTGGATGTGCTTAAGGATGAGAAGCTAATCGAACATGCTGCAAAGCTTGGAGATTATCTGAAGAAAAGACTGGAGGGAATTCCCGGCATCAAGGAAATAAGAGGACATGGTTTAATGCTCGGTATGCAGCTCAATAGCGAAGCAAAACCCGTTCGCCAACAACTCCTCAAGGACCACAAAATCTTTACCGGTTCCTCTGCTCAAAAAGAAACCCTTCGCCTGCTTCCTCCACTATCGATGACAGAGGAAATGGCCGATGAGTTTATCCATGCATTACAAGAAGTCCTAAATCCGGCAATTGCTTAACTATGCAACATTTCACCTCAAGAAAAGACGTAACAGATATACAGGCCTTATTGAAAAAGGCGCAATCCGTCAGTGCGGATCCCTTTCAACAGACAGAAATGGGAAAAAATAAAACGCTGGGATTGATTTTCTTCAACTCCAGCCTACGTACCCGTTTGAGTACCCAAAAGGCAGCTGCCAATCTCGGCATGAATTGCATTGTGATGAATATCGGAACGGATGGCTGGAAACTGGAATTTCAGGATGGTACCGTCATGGATCAGGACAAAGCTGAACATGCCAAGGATGCAATTGCTGTGATGGGCTCCTATTGTGATATCCTGGGAGTGAGAGCATTTCCCGGACTAAAGGATCGTGAAGCCGACTACAAAGAGCAAATCCTGAATAGCTTTATCCAGTATGCTGGAGTGCCCATTGTATCGCTAGAATCTTCTACTTTGCATCCGCTGCAATCTTTCGCAGACCTTATCAGCATAGAAACTCATAAAAAGACAGAGAAACCTAAAGTCGTTTTGACCTGGGCACCTCATCCAAGAGCACTTCCTCAGGCAGTTGGGAATTCTTTTTTAGAATGGATGAAAGAGACCGATTATGAATTGGTGGTAACGCATCCGGAGGGTTATGAATTGGCGGAGAAATTTGCTGAAGGAGTACAGGTCGAATACGATCAAGACAAAGCCTTTGAAGGAGCTGATTTTGTATATACGAAAAACTGGTCCTCTTACTCCTCTTATGGACAAATACTCAGTCAGGACCGAAGCTGGGTAGTGGATGCTACAAAAATGGCTCTGACGAATGATGCTCATTTTATGCATTGTTTACCGGTCAGACGAAATGTGGTAGTTGCAGATGAAGTAATTGATTCACCCAATTCATTGGTAATCCAACAGGCAGCCAACAGAGTAGTTTCTGCACAAACGGTATTGGCGAGTCTGTTAGAAGCATTGTAAAAATCAAGAAGAGCTGATGAAAAACCCCTTGTATATCCTTAAAATCGGAGGTAAGGTTTTGAGCGATCCTGCCCAATGCAATTCCTTATTGCAGGCCTTTTCTCAACTTGATGCAGCCAAAATTTTGGTACATGGAGGCGGAAAAACTGGGACAGAAATTGCAGAAAAACTGGGAGTGCAAGCCAAAATGATCGACGGTCGCCGGATTACGGATGAAGCAATGCTGGAAGTTGCGATGATGGTTTACGGAGGCTTGATGAATAAAGGGGTGGTCGCTCAATTGCAAAGCCTTGGACAAAATGCGCTGGGACTAACCGGAGCAGATCTGGATGTGATCACCTCGATCAAAAGACCCGTAAAAGAAATAGACTACGGCTTTGCCGGAGATATTGTCAAGGTAAATGACCAACAACTTTTCAATCTCTTGAAAGCGGGAATTCTCCCGGTAATGGCTCCTTTAACCCATGATGGTCAAGGACAGATGCTCAATACCAACGCAGATACCATCGCCTCTACGGTAGCCCGAAGTATGGCTGCCCACTTTGAGGTACATCTTATATACAGTTTTGAAATGAGTGGGGTATTAAAGAACCCCAAAGATCAGGATAGTCTGATTCCCTTACTGGACCCAGAAGCCTATGAAAGATATAAGGACGAAGGCGTCATAGTAGGAGGAATGATCCCCAAGTTAGATAATGCATTTTCCGCGCTGGCTTCAGGGGTACATCGAGTATATATTTGCCATGCTTCTGCTATCGCAGGACTAAACACAAACACATTTAGAGGAACACAAATCTTCCTCTCATAGACCGTACTTTGTTATGACAGGGCCCAAAAAACTCAGCAAAAACGCCATTGAGCTTTTGAAGAAGCTCATAGAAACACCTTCCATCAGTCGGGAAGAAAACGTCACCGCCAACCTCATTGAAAAATTTCTGGAAGAAGCCGGAATTAAAACACATCGAAAAGGAAATAATGTATGGGCCTTTAGCAAAGTCTATATTGAAGGCCAAACTACCCTTCTCCTCAATTCTCACCACGATACGGTAAAACCCAATGCCAGCTATAGCAATGATCCTTTCAAAGCCATGGTTAAGGGAGATAAACTATATGGGCTGGGGAGTAATGATGCAGGAGGATGTCTGGTTTCTCTTTTGGCAACTTTCCTCCATTTTTATGAGCGACCTGATCTACCCTTCAATATTGTTATAGCTGCCACAGCCGAAGAAGAAATATCTGGTGCCAATGGTATTGCTTCGATTTTGGAGGAACTAGGCAGGGTAGATGTTGCGATTGTAGGGGAGCCTACTCAGATGCGAATGGCCATAGCGGAAAAAGGATTGATGGTCTTGGATTGTACAGTCAGGGGAAAGGCCGGGCACGCTGCCAGAGAGGAAGGGATCAATTCTATTTACAAATCCTTGAGCGACATTGAGTGGTTCCAGAATTTTGAGTTTGAAGAAGTATCTAAATTATTGGGGCCGGTTAAGATGTCGGTTACCCAAATAAATGCAGGAACTCAGCATAATGTGGTTCCGGATACCTGTAAATTTGTAGTGGACGTACGCACCAATGAATTTTACAGCAATGAAGAAGCTTACCAAATCATCAGTGAGCAGGTAAATTGTATGGTAAAAGCTCGTTCTTTCCGCCTCAATTCATCCCGTATCGAATTGAATCATCCCCTGGTGCGTGCAGGAAAATCTTTGGGATTGGAGTATTTTGGATCTCCTACCTTGTCAGATCAGGCCTTGATCCCATTCCCTAGCATGAAAATTGGTCCCGGCAAATCTGCACGTTCTCATACAGCTGATGAATTTGTACTGATCTCTGAAATCGAAGCAGGGATCGAAACCTATATAAAGCTTATTACTCGACTAGAAGGGTATTACGAACCCGATTCGGACGAAAAATGGGAAGATCAAAACGAGGATAGCCTCAAACTGAGTGCGGATATTGGAATGAGCTTGTAGGGGGATCCTCTTTAGCTGCGATACCAAGCAAAGCTGTCATTGCGAGTACTTAATAAGGGCGAAGAGATGACATAATATTTGTGCGAGCAATTATTCGCTTGCACTTTTGACTAAAAGACGCAATTGAATGTTAAATAAGAAACATAAACTACTTATATGAAACTTTGGGACAAAGGATACTCCACAGAAGAAATCATAGAATCATTTACGGTAGGCAAAGATCGGGAGCTTGATCTATTTCTAGCTCCTTTCGATGTATTGGGGACCCTTGCCCACATTCAGATGCTAGAGAGCATCGATCTGCTGAAGAAAGAAGAGCTGGCAATTCTTTCTAAAGAGTTGAAATCCATCTACCGGGAAATCGAAAAAGGAAATTTTCAGATTGAAGATGGGGTCGAGGATGTACATTCGCAGGTGGAGATGATGTTGACTAAAAAGCTGGGCGAGGTAGGAAAGAAAGTACATAGTGGACGCTCTCGCAATGATCAGGTATTGCTGGATCTAAAGCTCTACTTTCGTGCTGCCATTGAAGAAGTCAGTGCTCTTACTAAGAAACTCTTTCAAAGCCTTCAGAGACAAAGTGAGGTATACAAAGATGTGCTTTTACCCGGCTATACCCATCTGCAAGTAGCCATGCCCTCCTCCTTTGGCCTCTGGTTTGGCTCCTATGCCGAAGCCCTAATTGATGATATATATATGTTGGAAGCGGCCTGGAAGGTCGTAAATCAAAACCCTTTAGGGTCAGCGGCTGGATATGGATCCTCCTTTCCCCTAAATCGGAGTTTGACCACAGAATTACTGGGATTTGAGACCCTCGCCTACAATGTAGTTTATGCACAAATGGGTAGAGGCAAGACGGAAAAATTATTGGCTTATGCGATTGCTTCATTAGGTTCTACCCTCTCTAAACTTTCCATGGATGTCTGCCTCTATATGAGTCAGAATTTTGGCTTCCTGGGGCTCCCCAAGGAATTGACTACGGGTTCCAGCATCATGCCCCACAAGAAGAATCCAGATGTCTTCGAAATGTTGCGTGCCAAAGGTAACAAACTACAGGCCCTGCCTTTTGAAATTAGCCACATCACCGGAAACCTTCCTTCCGGTTATCATCGCGACCTCCAACTCACAAAAGAATCCCTCATTCCAGCCATCGAAGATACCAAGACCTGTCTGGAGATAGCTGCCTATATGGTAGAACGCCTGGAAGTCAAAAGCGACATTCTCAATCACCGCATTTACGACTACCTATTTAGCGTAGAAGTGGTAAATCGGGAAGTGTTAAAAGGTAAGCCTTTCCGTGAAGCCTATCGCATTATTGGGGAGGCCATAGACAATGGCAATTTTAGGCCCGAAAAAGAGATCAATCACACGCATGAAGGCAGTATCGGAAATCTATGCACTGAAGAGATCAAAGCCAAGATGGATACTGCTTTTAGGGCTTTGGGATTTGAAGGGGTGAAAACTAAGCTCGCGAGCCTCTTGGAATAAAAAAGTGTTCTGCTGTTCTTTTATTCTCATGTTCTTGTAGGTTCCTGATATATACAAGAACAACAGAACACCGGCGCACGAGAACACCTCTCACAGCTTTGCTAGCTAGAAATTTATTGCGATATTAGATTTGGCGTGAACACAATGAAATCCCTAAACTATTTGCTATTCGAATCTCAACAGGAATTCCCCCTCAGGAGGGAATATGTTGCCTCAAAAGGTGCGGATAGCCAGGATATATCAGGAACTATGGCGACTATATAGAAGTTACTGGGAATAAAATAAATAGAAGGTCATTGGCACGAATCATTCTTTTTACAGCCATTTTTAGTGTGATCCAGTCTGGAATCTCTCAAATTACTCCACCTGTTTACCCAAGCGGTCAACCTATGGCTGAGGGTACCTATCTAGTGGATTCAACTAATAAAATATTAATCAGGGATGGTTTATGGGAATACTTTTATGAGGATGGTCAATTAAAAAGTAAAGGAGAGTATTTATTAGGGCAAAAAGTCAACGAATGGATTTCTTACGATTTTGATGGCAAAATTTCATCTCGAGGATCTTATTGTTATGATTCTCTTGTAAGCATGATAAATATGGTGAGAGAGGACAGAGAATTTGATTCTGTCCTTTACTCCCTAGATTGGAGTCAATTTGAGCCGTTTGGAGGTCCCAAGGATACGCTTCCCGAAACCGTAGACTCTGTAGAGAAGAATTTTGTTGAAAAAGAAACACTCATTGATCTCGATCCCATTCTTGACTCTACTTCTATTAAAAATAGAAAAGAACTTGCAACTTTCGATGAATTTGAAGCTCCACCAAATATGCAGTGGACTTTTTCTGATGAGATCTATATTGGGAATTTTGAGAATTCCAGTATAACAAAACGGAAAATTAATGGAATTTTATGGTATGAACCTCAATCGGCACAAAAGTGCGGCAATTGGGAAAAATTCAATTATCTCATCAAAGAAAAATAGATAAATGGATAACCAGTAACATGTAATAACATCTAATATTTGGAAAGCGTATATTAGAGGTAAAAGAGAACAAATGAAAAGGGTCATCAACATAGATCAAGAAATATTAGGAGGAACTCCTGTATTTATGGGTACAAGAGTGCCTATAAAAAACCTTTTTGATTATTTAGAGGAAGGAGAACCGATTTCAGAATTTCTAGATGATTTTCCAACTGTGAAATCAGAACAAGTATTTGCTGTTCTTCAAATTTCTCAGCAGTTATTGATGAACGTCACAAAAGTCGCCCATGAAAATATTGCTTGATGAATGTGTAAGCAGAAAGGTCAAAAACTTGTTATCAGAATTTGAAGTTTACACTGTTGATGAAATGGGATTTAATGGCTTAAAAAATGGAAAACTTCTGACTCAGGCGGAGAAAAATGAATTTGATATAGTCTTGACAATTGATAAGAATATTGATTCACAGCAAAATATCAGAAAGTATGCTGTAAGTCTGGTCATCTTGAATGTCTTAAAAAGCAATATAAAATATTTTGGGGCTCTAATCCCGGAATTTAAATCCCAAATCCATTCTTTTCGGAAAGGGTATTCTTATACAATAGGTTAAAATAAGATCCTACTTGGAACAAAAGTTATCCTCAATGGCTCACTAAAGTTTCGCCATAACGGATAGCTAGCCGTTATAGCAAATAAAACAAATAACTTATGGGTACATGGGGCACAGGCATATCATCAAATGATGTTTTTGAAGATATAAAAAGTAGTTTCTTTAAACTGTATGATACTGGGTTAGAATCTGAGGAGATAAGCAAAAAATTGATCCTTCAGAACCAGGAACTTATTGATTCAGAAGAAGATCGCCATAATTTCTGGTTCGCTCTTGCACTTTCACAATGGCAATGCAAATCTTTACAAGAGGATATTCTTAAAAGAGTAAGCGAGATAATTCAATCAGGCAAAGACATTGACCTTTGGGAAGAATTAGGGGCTAGTCAATCTGAACTGAAACAGAGAAAAATAGTTCTTGAAAAATTCCTCAAAAAACTAAAGTCTGAAAGGAAAACGATCAAGAAGCGAAAGAAAGCCATTAAGAGAAGTAGCATTTTTCATAAAGGTGATTGTCTTTCTATTCAATTAGAAAGTGGTAATTATGGGGCTGCCTGCGTTTTAGAATCTGAATTTAAGACGAGATACGGTCTTAATTTGGTAGCTATTTGTGATTTTAATGAAAAACATAAACCAGATTTACGCTTTTTTAAAAGAGCTCGCATTTTAAAAGGCTGGGAGATGGATCTGTATTCTTCACAAGGCCAGGAAGTTGATATGATACATTGGTATTATGCACATACTTTCAAAAAAAAGGAACAGTCAGATATAGAAGTCGTTGGAAAGATTGAAGTGGATAAAAGATATAGTTCTTTTGTGAGTACACATAGATATGCAACTTGGGGTTCGATTTGCTCTAAAATAGTAGAACTAGAGAACGAGATTAAAACTTATGGAGAACCTAAAAAGAAACTAAAATTGAAGTCTCTAAGAAAAAATTCTTGGCTATAACACAAACTATCCTTAATGGCTCGCTATAGCTTCGCCATTGTCGGATAGTTGCTCGTTAGCAGCAAGTAAAAGCAGGCTGCAACAAAACAGGGATGCCGAAAAACAATTAGAGTAAGCGAAAAAAAAATTATAAAATATGAAGAATCTCTTTCACCTAACTATCTTATTCTCACTGATGACAATTTGTTGTTCTTGCAGCAACAATTCTTCCGACAATGGAGAAGACCAATCATTGATTGCATCATTTACCCAAGAGTGCTTTTTAAAGCGATTTAATGAATTCAACACTACACATCCTGAGTATAAAAGCGGATTCTTACCCGGATATTTTGCCACCAGTAATTATTCAATTGAAAAATTCATTAATCGCTTTGAAAGCTTTAATAACACTTATCCAAAGTACAAGAGTGGATTTCTTCCAGGTTATTATGCTTCATCCAATCATTCACTCGAAAAATTTATGAACAGATTTGAAGAATTCAATTCTGCATATCCCAAATATAAAAGCGGATTTCTTCCAGGTTACTTTGCTGAGTCAACGTATTCACTCGAAAAATTCATGAACAGATTTGAAGAATTTAATTCCGCCCATCCTGAATACAAAAGTGGTTTTTTGCCTGGATATTTTGCCGAATCTGACCATTCTATTACCGAATTTATAAATCGATTTAATGAATTTAATGAGAAGTATCCGGAATATAAAAGTGGCTTTTTACCGGGCTATTATGCCCAATCTGGGCATAACCTTTGTGACTAAAACTGATGGTTTATTATAAAAATACCAGCCAATAACAAAGCCAATAAGCAACACAAAAAATCAGACATGAAAACTTTATCCCTCATTAACTTAATAATATTGACTGTAGCATTTGGGCACTCGAAAGTAGCTGCTCAAGAGGCATGGTTATCTACTCCAGAAAGTATTAATCAGTTTCGAAAGCAAGTGGAGTCGATAAAACCTGATTCATCTCAGTATGATATACCTACTTCTGATAAAACAATCCAATTAAGTGGAAGGGAAATAGACATCCGGATTTATGGATCTGTAGGAAAAGAGTTGAAACCTGCCCTGATTTATGTTCATGGTGCATGTTGGGCGGCAGGAAGTCTTGATAGTCATGATGAAATTTGCAGATACCTCGCCCAGGAAACGGGTGTTAAGGTTATTGCTATTGATTATCGATTGGCTCCAGAATATAAATATCCTTCTGCCCATAATGATGTTTACGAGGCTACAGAATGGATATGGAATCATGCAGGTGAACTTGGTATAGACACCCATAAATTTGCAATCTCTGGGGAAAGTGCTGGTGCATATTTTGCAGCAGCAACATCCTTAAAGGCTCGAGACAAAGAAAATAGCCCACAATTTTTGTTTCAATTATTAGTGTATGCTGCACTTGATGGAGGAGGTTCATCTTGGGGGGAATGCAAAAACTTGTACTTCAATAATAATGAAGAGAAAGCTAGTCCTTATGGTTCTCCTCTTTGGGCTGAGAATCTAACTAAACTTCCTCCTACCTATAATATTTACGGCCAGTATGAAATTGCAAGGGCAGAACAAGAATTATTTACAAGGAAATTGGCTGATGTAAAGGTAAAGGCCACAAGTTATATGCATGAAAAGGTGGGGCATGATGTAATTAATTGGATGTCAGTTAAATCGAAAACTCCTGCACATAAAAAAGCCGTTGAATTTATAAAAATGGGCTTTGGTGAATAAAAATATGCTTAACAAAACCTAAATTTCATACTCCACTAACGCTACGTACTGGAGTTTAGCAAGTCGTTTTACATAAAAAAATAGATGATTACCCAAATCAAATCAGATAAACCATCTGAGGAGCTAATAAGAGAATTAATCGACTTAAAGATTCAAGTTGGAATGCTTGAGTTCACAGACAAAGAAGATATTCTTCAATTGCCTACATCTTTTGAGAAAATCGGAAATTTCGAACTAGACATCCTAGCAATAGATTCAAATAACGGAGGCGTTGTGATGTTAGATCACGATCAGCCTAATTTTGTAATGGGCAAGGTGTCCCAAGATATTTCTCAATTCGTTGAAGCCTTAAAACCAATTGAAAAATTCTTTGAAGCTTCAATGAAAGATGAAAATTTATACGACGATGAAATGGCAATGCGAAAGGTGACAGCCGAATCGAGTTCTATTGCTGGGGGAGAGAACTATTTATGGTTTTATGATATGATTTTTGGGATTTAATAATTAAAAATATGTACTACAAAAGCTGCAAGCAATAGCTCACTGCGGGACGCTACGGCTCATAGTTATACCCTTCTGAGCAATGATTCTATGACGTTAGAAGATAAGATTAAAGCAAACGAAAATATCTCAAAAATGGGGGGCATAATCAATTCATATTAGATCTTATATAAGATTGATTCCTAATAAAAAGAAAGCAAGTTGGAATATGGGAAAATCAAAAATAAATCCTAATAACTGCTTGCTTTTAAAGTATGTTGAACTCTTTCAAAATTTGTGATGATTTACCACTTATTAGTAGGAAATGACAATGGATTTAAGGTTACTAGCTCTTTTATCTCAGAGGTCTATCCTGAGTTACAGAAGTATATTAACAAGATGACTTTAACCAAGACTAATCATTTGGTCTTGGCAATCGAAGATCAGGAAGAAATTAAAATGACTTTAGAAGAATTATTAAAAAAGTACTTCCGTGATGAATATAGAGACCAAAATTTTAGTCGCTTTATGCCAAAAATCTATAGAGAATTCCAATACAATGGAATAAAATATTTCTTGGATTTAAGATCGCGCCAAGTTTTGCAAATAAACTTGCTGAATACGCTTAAAGAGTTAGGTGCAAATATTATATTGATATGTGAAGATAGTTATGTGCAGCAGAAATCATTTAAAAGCATATCTCCCAAATAAGAAATTTGCGACAGAACCACTTAATAGCATAAGATATTGATATTCAATTGATTAAACCACAAAATTTGGATGGGCCCGCTTACATTGAAAGAATCGATCAAAAGTATCGCTATTATGGCTAGATTCAGAATTCATTACTCCCTGATAGAAAATCAGACTTAAATTCAGCCAAGAAGCCAATACTAAGATTTTCTTTGAAGACCTAGAGATAACCTGGGAGAGGAAGGAAGAAAAATTTAATGACCCAAAGGATAATTTGATGAATATCCTCTCATAGCACATCGTAAAATAAGTAAAATTAAAAGCAGTAAAACATAAGCAACACTCCAACCAGCGGCTAAAGCAGCTGTCCTTAGACATAGCTTGGCTTTGTTCACAATAAAACAATCTAGTAACCTAAAAAAATGAACATTGAAATTGAATCCATTACCTGGGATCAATTAGATGAATACGCTAAAATTCCCATTTCATTTGAAGTTACATCCATCCTTGATGTATCCTTCCTAAGTAATGGGATTAATGGAATTAGTATTAAGGAAAGAGAAATTGCCTCCTCCTATCTGAAAGACTATGACGACTCTGAAACCCCTGATGATTGGGCTAAGCAATGGGATATTAAAAATTGGGGGTTTTTTGTTGCAACAAATAGCAAATCAGGAGTTATTGCTGGAATAACAATTGCCCTAAAAACTCAAGGTCTTAATATGCTGGAAGGAAGAAATGATTTAGCTGTTATATGGGATATTAGAGTAAAGCCCGAGTATCGAAATAAGGGTATCGGAACCTTATTATTTCAGCAAGCTATTGATTTCTCACAAAGGGAAAAATGTAAAACACTTAAAATAGAAACCCAAAATATCAATATAAATGCTTGTCGTTTTTATGCTAAACAAAATTGTTACCTCGGTGGAATTCATGCCAATGCATACGAAGAATTCCCATCTGATATTCAATTTCTTTTCTATAAAAATATTTAGATACCAGGATTGACATTAAGAATAATTAAAGGAATAATAATTAAACCTGCACACAACAAAACTTATCCGCCAGCATTCGCTCTTCTGCGGCCGATTGGATAAGCAAACCGTTAGCATAGATAGAAAATGAGAATCCACTTGCACATATTTGCTATGCTTGTTCTGATGATTATTTTCATGACTTGTGATAACAAGACTTCACTATTATCGGAATTAAGAAGTGAAAACGATAGCCTAAGAAGCAGAATATCTAAACTTGAAATGCAGATACAATTTACCGATAGCCTGAATAACACCTCTGGAGTGACAATTGCAAATACAGACATTGATGAATTGACATCAGAATTCAATAATCAGAAATATCAAATTAAGATCTCCTATCCGAAAAGCTATTTTGAGGATGATAAAAAAAGATTTCCCGTTTTATATGTAATTGATGCGGAAACCAATTTTGGAGGCGTTAGCTATATCGTTCAGAGACTTATTAAGGACAAGCTCATTCCCGAAATTTTAGTTGTAGGAATTGCCTACGACACTGATTACAAAAATTTCTACAGTCTCAGAAGCCGAGATTTAACCCCTATTGAGGACAAAGAACTGAGAATGGGAAAACATAAAGTTGACCCGACAGGTGGAGCACCTGAATTTAGCGACTTCCTAGAGTTTGAGCTCTTCCCGTTAATTGAGAAAAAGTACAGGTGCAAAAAAGATGATAGAGCACTTTATGGTCACTCATACGGGGGACTCTATGGCTCATATGCTTTATTAGATGAAACACATCTTTTTAATAGGTACTTGCTTTTAGGTCCATCATTATGGTATAAAGACAAGTTATTAATTAATCAATCATCAACTAAAAGCCTAAATTTTAATAAAGAAACAAAACTATATATGGCTTCAGGTGAATTGGATTTAAGGATAAATGACTACCAAGAGGAATTTGTAAGTCAACTTCAAAGTAGGAACATCCCTAATTTAGAGATTGAATCAGAAGTTATTGAAAATGAAACTCATAGAACCATATTTGGAGTAGGATTCACGAATGGATTAAGATTTATTTATGGAAACTAAAACATATGCTAACAAGGAATATAGTGCATAGCTACCCTGCGGGATAGCTACAATACCATACACAAAGCCTAGGCCCTTAAAAGAAAAATTAATAAGAATTCAATTTCAGTTCATAGAAGCCATGATAAGGTATAGGAGAAAATGAGCAAACAGCTACCCATATCATCATCCAACAAGTCAATTGCGGTTCTCCCTTTTGTGAATATGAGCACAGACCCTGAGAATGAATACTTCAGCGATGGCATTACAGAAGAAATAATCAACGCTCTAACCACCATAAAGGGCTTAAAAGTCATTGCCCGCACATCCTCTTTTGCCTTCAAGAATAAAAATATAGATGTGAGAACCATTGGTAATCAGTTGGGGGTAAGCACTATTTTAGAGGGGAGTGTCAGGAAAGTCAAAAACAGGGTTCGAATTACTGCGCAGTTAATCAGTACGGATGATGGCAGTCACTTCTGGTCAAAAAATTTCGATCGGGAGTTGGAAGACATATTTGCCCTACAAGATGAAATAAGTTTACACATTGCTGACCAGATTCGAGAAAATTTTGGTCACCTCAACATTCAGGAACCTCTCATTGAAGCGCCTACCCAAAATATGGAGGCCTACGACCTTTATCTTAAAGCTCGCTACCAGCATTTAATGTGGGATGAACAGGGCATCGCAAATGCTGTAGAACTTTATGAACAATGTGTAAAGATAGAAACCTCATTTGCTTTGCCATACTTTGGTTTGGCCTATAGTTATGCCATGTACGGATCCTGGGGAAATAACAAAGCTGTGTTACAATTGGCAGAAGAGAACCTCAGCAAAGGTTTTCATTTGGACAAACAATCCCCCTTAGGGTATTTTAGTAAAGCGACATTGTCTTTTTGGGGGCACTGGGATTTCATCAATGCCCATAAATATTTTCAAAAAGCAATAGAACTTAATCCCTCCTACACGGAAGCAGAAGAAGGTTTATGCGAACTGTATACAGCATTAGGCTATTTCGAACAAGCGCAGGAGCATGTTGATAGTATATTAAAAACAAACCCTTTGTCTCCGAATCATTATTTTACTAAAGCAAATATTCATTACTTAAATGAGGAATACTCGAAAGCGCTGGAATGTATAGAGACCTCCTTAAGCATCAATCCAGCTTTTACCCATTCCATCGCATTAAAACAACTATGCTTACTTCTTTCGAAAGACTACGAAAAACTAAATGACTTCTTAAGTCAGACCCCTTTGACTGAGAGACGAGAAGAATGCAGAGTATTGTACAAATTGGTCAATACAGAAGACAAGATCGATATTGATATCAGCAGGAGTAGCATAATGATAAAAGAAGATTCTGGAGAAACACTTTTTCCCTGGCAGCTTTTTTTGTTGGTCCATTTGGACAAACACGAAATGGCCCTGGACTTTTTGGAAGAAAACATCAGCATGCGTACCGGGCAAGTCATAAACTTCATGAATATTCCGCTACTTAAACCTTTACACCGGTATCAGAGGTTTCAGGATCTACTAGCAGCCACTTTCCCTATAGAACTCCCACTAGCTGAACCCGAAAAACAAATACAAATTATTCCTCCTAAAGCCTTAATGTCAGCTTCTGAAATCGACAGGGTATTAGAATTTTTTGCAAAAGGGATGAAGGAAGAAAAGTGGTTTCAAAACCCATCTTTATCCTTGCGCAAGCTAGCCGAAAACGTGAATATTAGCAGCAACAAGCTTTCCTGGTTGCTGAATGAACGAATGGGCCAAAATTTCAATGAATACATCAATAGTTTTCGTTTGGAAAACTTCAAAGAAATTGCCCTAAATCCCGCAAATAGCCACCTTACCCTCTTAGCCCTGGCTTATGAAAGCGGCTTTAATTCTAAATCGGTATTCAATGCCTTCTTTAAAAAAGCTGAAGGGATGACACCCAAAGCCTGGTTGAGATCTAATCAAATTAAGCCAGGTTAAAAGGTATCAAATCTCACTTTAAGGTCCGAAATTTCATTTCAGGACGATTCCCCTTCCTTTCTACTCCATCTTTGTCTTATCAATTCGATAAAGCAGAGTAAACACTCATCGGATGATGATTCCTTTCCTCTCTACCCAATGAACGAACAATAAGGGAAGGTGCTTTGCAGCAATCGAAATTCTAATCAATTACCAACAAACAATTATGAAGCAGACATTATTAATCTTGATTTTGTGCGGCCTAACTTTAGTCGCCAAATCTCAAGAAACAAGTGTAGAAAAATCAACATTTGGAGTACAAACGGGAGTTTTAGGAATCTGGGCATATAATGAAGCCAAACTATCAAATACCATAGCACTCAGAACGGAGCTTGGTTTTGATTTTGGTATTTGGGAAACTACTTTTTACGATGAATACGATTCTCCACTTCTACTCACCCCGGTAATAGTTCTTGAGCCAAGATTCTATTATAACCTCAAAAAACGCTCCGAGAATTCAAAAAGAATCGATGGAAATAGTGGTAATTTTATTGCCTTAAAAACGAGCTATCATCCAGATTGGTTTGTCCTATTCAATTCTGACAATGCTCCTGTAGTAAGTGATTTTTCTATTATACCCACTTGGGGAATTAGAAGAAACATAGGGAAGCATTTCAATTTTGAAGCAGGTATTGGCGCAGGATATAGTTACACATTTGCTGAACGTGCCGGATATTTAGAGGACAAAGGTGAAATGGAATTAAATATGCACGTCCGAATAGGGTATAAATTTTAGCATAAGCAAAATGATTTTCCACGCTTTGAATCAATCAGATTATGGGATTCATCATGAAAAACGAATCCTAAAAAAATCAATTACTCTTTACATAACCCTTAAAAATATTAAAAATGAAAAACTTATTAGTTTTTGCATTTACATTTTGCACGCTTCTCTCTTATGGCCAAAATAAGACCAAGCAAATTGAAAGAAAAGGATTTGTTATTGGTTTTGGAATAGGCGCTGGTGTCATCAGTACATCTGATAGCGATCAAGAAGTACCTTTCGACAAAGCTCAAGGCGGTGGCAGTTTTCCTAATTTGAAATTAGGTTGGATGGTCAATGATCGTCTGGCTATTTTAGGAATGTATGCTGGCATGATCTAAGCAAACCAAGGTAAAGATCGAAGTTTTGATGCATTGATGCCATCTGTTCAATATTGGGTGAAAGATCGATGGTGGGTAAATGCGGGTGCAGGTCTGGCTATGGATTTTCCAGCACTCTATGAAAATAACATTGAAGAGGAAGACTGGAATTTTGGTGGAGCAGTTGCCCTTAGTACAGGTTATGAATTAGTGCAAAAGAAAAACTTTGCGCTAGACCTTCAAACCCAACTGCAGATGGGATGGTCAAATTTAGATAATGGTAAAGATCGAGATGTTGTAGTGCTCTCTATTGGACTAGGATTTAATTGGTATTAAAAATGGATGCCTTAAAACTTTTGCTTTAGGGTTAATTTTTAAGCTATAGTCTGACATTCAGGATTCACAATTCCTGGCTTGTCAGACTATAAGCATAAAACAACAAATAGCATGTCCAGCAAATAGGAGAGTTATGAAATAACGCAGGGACTTGAGCGATGCTGGAGCTTCGAAGAAGCAATTGAAAGAAGTAAGTCCATGAAGCTTAGGTTTGTTCCAGGCAAAAAGGGAAGACGTTTTAGCTATACCTTCCCTGCAGGCATAAAAGAAATTAACATCCCATTAAACCATTCCATATTTCCATAGTCTACCTCAGAACAAATGACCTGAATTAGCTATATAATACTGATGGTGAACGTTACATATTTCCTGCTGCCAATTACCTTATTCCAATTCGCCTTAGTTTTTGGACAAACCGATGTCCAAAGTAAAGCGACTTCTTCAAGTCCTCGAGCTGAACAAAAACAGTCACTCTTGGAGGCTTACAGTAAGCTTATCAAAAAAAATGATTCCTTTGTCACAGTAAATCGTGAAAAGATATTTAGTCCAGAATTAGTGCATTTTGACTCAATCATTGACTCTTTGGAGCAAAGTGTGCAGGAACTAGTCAAGAATAATGAAGAGAATTTTGAGAAAATAGATTCCCAAATAATTGATAGCCTCTTAGTTGAATCAAAATTCATACATAGACGATATCGTTTGTTGTATCCACAAAACTATCATCGTTTCTCTGCTTTTAGTAAAAAAGCAACTGTTCCCGCCACCTATTTTGAAAAGGTAATGGAGGGAAGTTTTGATGAGCCATCTTTATTGCAGTATAAAGCGTATAGAAGATGCATAAATTTTTATCTTGACATTCTTTCTGCTGGAGAATACAAGTTTTCACACCTGGAATATGTTCCTCTAAAGCGTTTGGATAATCGTTATGACGCCATCGTTGACCTGGATGCTCATCAGAGCGTGAAAGATTTTTTTATCAAGGAGCATTTTACTTCAAATATCTGGACTTATCGTGTAGAGGCTTTTGATTACGCCTATGCAAAAGCTTTGAAAGACGTCAAAAATCAAGCGTATGTAAAGGAGATTAAGGATACCTATCAAATGGGTAAAGATCGAAGGAATGATGCCAGCGAAATAAAAATGTACAGAACTGTAAATGGTATCATCCTTAATGCTCATATCTTTTACCCGGAAAATCACGATAAAAGTCAGGCAAAACCTGCACATTTATTTTTTCATGGTGGCGGTTGGGCGATTGGGCTACCGGAATGGAGTTATAATGCATGTAAGGCTTCCGCAGTAGAAGGTAGAGTAGCTATCACATTCGATTATCGTCTTAGAAATATCCACGCTACAGATGTGAAAGCTTCGGTAAGTGATGCACTAAGTGCGATAGCCTGGGTCAGGGAACATGCGAAGGAATTGGGCATTGACCCAAACAAGATTTTGGCAGACGGTTTTTCTTCAGGTGCCCATTTAGCTTTGGTTTCAGCTATGATTGAAAAGCCTGAAGATTTTGGGGTAAGTTCAACATATAGTTCGAAACCTGACGCGCTTATTCTGGGCTCTTGCCCATACGACATTGCAGGGAGAGATGTTTATAACATTTCTTACGATACAAAAACAATCTCCCCACTTCATCTTTTGGATAAAAACCTGCCCCCCATACTTGCCTTCCACGGTGAAGAAGATCGTATGGTCAAATTCTCTGAATTTGAAAAATTTAGGGATGCCATTCAAAAAACCGGGAATAGTTTCACTTCACGTTCATATGCGGGTGCAGGACATTTTTATTTTAGTGGAAGCTCTCAAAAGGATTCGGAGGAAAGAAGAAGACTTAGGGAAGAATTTTTGTTAAAACATGGTTATGAGATTAAATAAAGGTTGTAGAGAGTACAAGCTATGCCGTACATGCTACTGAGTTCGCAGGACGTATAGGCAGTCTGTTGAACGCAAGCAAAAAACACCCGTTAAAGGCGGCAAATATAGATTTTGTGTTTTACCTCATAGATTTTGTGTTAAAGCCTCAAAATGAGGGGGACATACCTTTGTCATAATTAAATAGGTAACTAAAACTTTTCAATTATGACACAAGAAGGTATAATTTATAAACACGAACGGCCTGAGAGTTTTATCTCCAAATTATTGAACTTCATTTTTAAACTGATCAGGGCTAAAAATATATTAGGAAAACAATTATCAGATTTGGATAATTTCAAAAATGCCCCCGATGCCATAAGCAAATCAGTAAAACGAAGCTGCGACATAAAGGAAGAAAATTTTGGAGAAAGAATATTATGGACACTTTCTCCTAAAAACAGTAAATCGGATAAGGCCATATTCTATATTCATGGGGGAGCTTATGTCTTAAATATGTCTTCTTTGCTATGGAACTATTTAGCGAAAGTAGTGGAAGAAACTAAGGCTACAATATTGGTAACAAATTACCCACTTGCACCACAAAGTAATGCAGAAGAAGCATACGACTACTTGCACAAACTTTATAAACTTTTTCTTGAGAGATATGAAGATAGGGATGTTCTGTTTCTAGCTGATTCTGCAGGAGCGGGTTTAGCCATTTCATTTGCTCAATTCTTGAATGAGGTAAACTTGGCTCAACCTAAAAAAATCATTCTTTCATCTCCCTGGTTAGATGTATCTTTGACTAACCCGGATATCCAGCAGATAATCCCAAAAGATCATGCACTAGAAATAAAGAGTTTGCAAAAAGCAGGGAAGTTATGGGCTGGAAATCTTGATGTTAAAGACCCAAAAGTAAGTCCAATTTATGGTCGCTTTGATAATATCGCCAGGATTTCAATGTTTATGGGAACTGCTGAGATTTTTGTTCCTGATGCCCGAAAATTGGTGAAAAAACTAAGAGAAGAGAACATTCCATTTAATTACTATGAATATCCCAAAATGCTGCATTGTTGGCTTTTATTACCCTTACCTGAAGCTAAAGTAGCTTTATCACAAATCATGAAATTAATCAAGGAATAAAAATGCCGACAGAGCTATTTACAGTTAAGTCGATAAGCCAGTTACATAAGTTAAGTGGGCTTAATAAACCGACACATCCACTTATTAGTGTTATTGATGTTTCTCAAACTGAAATATTGGAGGAGCAGATTGGAATTAGCGGCCGTCTTGACTTATATGTAATCGGCTTAAAGGATAGAAATTGCGGAAATCAATATGGAAGAAATCACTATGATTTTGATGAAGGGGTCCTTTTTTTCTACGCACCGAATCAAGTACAAACTGTCGTACAAACATACAGCAAAGAAGAGATCAAGGGATGGATGATCGTTTTTCATGCAGACTTAATTCGAAATACGAAGCTGGGAACAAGTATAAGCAGCTACAATTTTTTTAATTATTCCGTTTATGAGGCATTACATGTATCAGAAGCGGAACAGAATTCACTGACAGATTGCATGAGATTGATAAAAAGAGAGATCGCAGAACGTATAGATAATCACAGCCAAACGGTCATTTCGTCCACCTTAGAGTTACTCTTAAATCTGTCGCAGCGTTATTATGAACGACAATTTAATACGCGTTCAGCTCAAAACTCTGATTACGTAAGCCAATTTGAATATCATTTAAAATCGTATTACGAAGCTGATCTATTTAAAATAGAAGGGATGCCATCGGTAGAATATTTTTCAAACAAACTGCATCTTTCTTCCAGTTACTTTAGTGATTTATTAAAAAAGGAAACGGGCTTAAATGCCAAAGAAAGCATCAATGCTTTTATTATTGATAAGGCAAAAACACGCTTATTGAGTAGTTCAAATACCGTAAGTGAGATAGCTTATGAATTGGGCTTTAACTATCCTCATTATTTTAGTCGCCTGTTTAAAAGCAAAACAGGAAAAACACCCCTTGAATTTCGCCAATCGAAATAATGCCTGCGGACAATTATGAGTATGTAGATACTTTTTGGATGAGTGCAGAGATTATAGAGAACCTAAGACCCAAACGATAAAAATTCAACTCCTGCCAACAAGCTTTATGGTGCATAGCCTTCGGGATTTGTGCCATAAGCAAACCGTTTCTTGTAATCAAATTTTAAAAAATGGTGAAATTCTGAGAAGTCCCTTCAGATAATTAGAGAATATTTCCATACTATAGCTGAAACAAAAATCTAAATGCGAGCAGCTTATTTTTATCTTTATCCTACCTTTTAAACCAGAAACAAGACATTATGGATAATCAATCTACTCCAAAGCAAGAAAAAAAATCCAAAATCAGCCGTCGTAAATTACTGATAGGATTAGGGATTGGAACTGTCGGCTTGGCCGCTATAGGGGGAAATATGGCCGTGGATCGTCTTGGCTTAAAAATGCCTGAGTTTATAAGAGGGAAAGAAAAAGTGCCTGATTTAAGTGGAAAATCTGTCCTCATCACAGGCAGCTCTTCAGGTTTTGGACGCGCAGGGGCAGAACATTATGCTCGATTAGGAGCAAAAGTTTTTGCAAGCATGCGCAATCTTCCTCGCCCAGAAGCAGACGAACTACGTGATTTGGCAAGGAGAGAAAAGCTGGATATCACGGTTATTGAAATTGACGTAACCAGTGACGAACAGGTTAAAGCAGGAGTTGCCAAGGCGCTGGAGCAAACGAAAAATATCGATGTCCTGATCAACAATGCAGCTATTGCTGTTGGAGGTCCCATTGAGGCCCAGGATATGGAAGCCACTCAATTAATGTTCGATACCAATGTTTTCGGTCCTCAACGGCTCTGTCGTGAAGTAATGCCTATCATGAGGGCGAATGGAGGGGGTCATGTGTTTAACGTAAGTTCTATGCTGGGTCGGCTAGTCGTACCTGGCTATGGACAATATTCGCCGACTAAATTTGCCCTGGAAGCACTCAGTGAGCAAATGTCATATGAAATGCAAGGTACGGGAGTTGGGATGACAATTATCCAGCCGGGTGGCTACCCAACCAAAATCTGGCAAAATCAAGCTACATTGACTGCTGCCTTGAAGGAGCGAATGTCTGATGAGATGGAGAAGGTATATCCAAAGTTAACTGCCCCTATGGGCGAAGTCGCAGGAGGGGCAAACTTACAAACAGATCCCATGGATGTACCACGCGCGATTGCCGATGTCTTGGCAAGGCCTCCTAAAGATCGCCCTTTGCGCCGTGCTGTTCATCCGGTAGCAAGCCCGCAAATGGCAATTAACAAGGTGTCTGCCCGACAACAGGAACTCATTTTCTCTGCCTCAGATTCAGATGCCTAACGTTAAGCAGACAAAGGAAGGGTGGTAAGATTTTCAAATTTTAGGACATACAATTTTTTCGAAAAAGACATGGAAACCGAGAATCGGAATAGACTTAGAAAAACCAAAATTGTCTAGACAATTATGAGTTTCAACAATTTTCAGTCGAAGGACTAACAGAGCTTGGTTTCTCAAAAAATCAGTATGGCTTCCTTCATTATTCTTTTGAAAGCTATTGATGGGGAAATAAATCCAGAGCTGATTTTGGTAATTAAAGTTGATATTATTGGAATACTCATTTTGTTAATCGGCTTTAGACTATATCAATATTAAAAAATGTAATAACTAAATATGCCGGTACAATCGGGATTTTCGCTCGAAAAGCTTAAAAAGAGATTCCTCCTAAAGTTGAATATTCCTTAACAAAAGAAGTCAAAAAGATATTACCTATTATTGTTCAAATCAGTAAATTTGGAAATGGCTTATTAAAGGACAGATAGGGCTAACAAAAACAGGACATATTTAGTTCCTTAATCCTCCTAAGTCGTCTGAACAAAGGGTTTTCACAAGAGAAATTGGCTTTCTTCCTGTTAGCCTTGAAAAATAAAAAACCTTAGAAAAGGAATAAAGAAATCGATACTATCAACTACCTACTTGAAGCATTGCTAAGGCTAGGGGAATTCTTGCGGCCCCTTTCCAGAAACCCAAATATATCTTAATGAATACATCCAAAAAAGTTCCTGCTGTCATCCTTAATGGATTCCTGGGATCAGGTAAAACAACGCTGTTTAGAAATCTCCTGGCCCAAGCAAGAAAGAAAAAAATTCCTGTTTGTGCCATCGTCAATGATATGAGCGAACTGGATGTCGATGGAGAGTTGCTGGGAAATACGGATATCGTTGAAGACGATCAAAGCATTTTAGAATCTATTCACTCTTGTGTACTTAGTAGTAAACAAGGAATCATAAAGCTCGATCAGGCAATCAAAAAACTCTTGGGCAATCATAATCCCGAGTTGCTCATTATTGAAACATCCGGAAGCAGCCACCCCATGCCACTGGTTGAATATTTTCAGGAGCAGACTGAAGTTAAGCTAATCGGAGTATTTGCCCTGCTAGACAGTTTGATGCTAGCGCACGACTATAATTATGGTAAGCGCCTCATTCCCAGCATGAGGAAAAATATGGCATTAGGCAAAAGAGATACCGTGAACTTATTGGTGGAACAAATCATGTTCTGCAGCCATTTAATCCTTACAAAGGCCGATCGAATAGGAGAAGATAGACTGCCAGAAATTGCTTCTTACATACAGAAAATCAACCCCTATGCCTCAGCCCATTCTGTACTCTTTGGTAAGCTTGCTATTGAATCTATACAAGAACTTCAGGAATATGATTATTTTAAGGTGTCTAAGTTAATTGAGGAACTAAAGCCTGTATTAGCAGAGGAGGAAGAAGGTGATAGACCGTATGATATAGCTTTTAGAGTTATAAAGGATGACCGCCCCTTTCATCCACAACGCCTCTGGGACACTTGTCATCAATACCTTGATAAGAGAATATACCGCAGCAAAGGATTTTTCTGGCTAGCTACCCGAGATAAATATTCCCTGCTCTGGAATCAGGCAGCAGGAGGCATTAATTTAGAAATAATCGGGTCATGGAGATCTGGGATAGTTGAAGATGAGAACCACGGCATCTCTTCAATGGAAATAGAATTGCTAAAAGAACAACTCGCCAAAGAATCTGGCCGATTTGGTGATCGACATTGTGACCTGACAGTAATTGGAGATAAAACACAGGTAGACCGGTTTACCGATGCCCTGAAAGCCTGCTTTCTCACCGAGGAAGAAATTGACGCCTGGAATAATGGCTATAAATTCAATGATCCATGGCCTAAGAATATAGTTAGGATGAAAAGCTAAATTCCTATATAAGCCATTTTAAATGAATTCACAGGCATAAAGAGAAAAAATACAGCTAGTTTAAATTAGGGGTCAAATAGATAAATAGGCTCTAACTCAAAATGGAATGAAAAAACAAATAGGGCAGACAAAGGATGTAGGATTTCAATTTGGGATTAGAAAAACAATTTCTGGTTCAACAGAGGATATATGGGACTATTTGTTCTCTCCAAAAGGCTTGAAAATTTGGCTCGGCGAATTAGAAACCGAATTCGAGCTTAAAAAAGGATTTAGGACAAAAAATGGAGTCGAAGGCTATGTAAGACTTGTTAAGCCCAATTCTCATATCCGAATAAATTGGAAAAGGAAAGATTGGACAAATTTATCTACCCTTCAAATGCGGCTAATTACAAATAAGGAAAAGACGACAATAAGTTTTCATCAAGAGAAATTAGGAGATTCCAAGCAAAGAGAGGAAGTGAAGAACTATTGGTCAGATATACTCGACAAACTCACGACCGAGTTAACAAAAGAAGCCAGGCACTAAGAATCTACAAGCCCGTATTTCCCAGTAAAACTGATCATTTTGCACCTATGAGAGCGCTTGCTCCTCCCTATTAAGAAGGCCTCAATAAAAAAAGGTGAGATATTAAATTGATGCGTGGGTAAAAAGTAATCCCAGAGCTATGAATAGTGCATGTCTTTAATCATCGAAAATTAGAGGGGCCAATCGTTGCATATTGATACCCCCAAAATTCAAATAATGGGAATAACGTAAAAAACAAAATATTTATTTTGTAAAATCGTAAAAAAAACAGAGTTTAAAACGACCTAAATTACACACACAACATTATCAGCTCAATCGTCTGAGATGTCTACTAAAATACTCCTGATTCCTTTCAAGACTTTAATACAGGATTACAAATTATCAAAAAAATGAAAAAGGTTGCACTCCTAAAATAGGAGTCCACCACCCCCGTTCTTACTCCTGAGCATTTGCATAAACCCTAAATCACCTCTTAATGGAAAAACTACAACTACGATTTTTAATTACGATCATAAGCTTGCTTAGCCTTGTAATATTTACAGCTTGCTCAACCCCAACAAAAAAGGAGGTTGCAACGAGTGAAACAACTGTTTCAGAAACAGAAGACGCACCGATCGAAGAATCTGAAATGATGGATCCACCTGAAGGAGTTGATGATGAAGATTCTTCTTATCATGGAGGAGAAATTATTGTTACCAACCCAGCTCACGACTCGGTACCCGAGAAGGTAGTCGTACTTAACCCGGGAGAGTATCAAGCAGGAGTTTTTGCTGATAGTCTGACGATGGAAAAAACCTACTCCCCTATGTTGTCTCCCATCACCAGCCTAAAAACAAGTGATCCCAAAACCTATTGGTTTATTGTTTCCTGGTTAAACACGGCCTATAAAACCCCTAGTTGGACAGGTTATAATGATTATGAGAAATGGAAAGCAGAACGTCTGAAAGCAGGAATTGATTGTAGTGGCTTTTGTCGAGTAATGGCAGATCGCGTATTTGACAAGAAGATTAGAGGTAGCTCACGAGGGATTTATAAATCACAAGTAGAAAAGGTTGAAAGAAATCAGTTGCAAAAAGGAGACTTGGTATTCTTTACCTTCCCTGGTTCTGAAGACAGAAAAATTGTACATGTGGGAATGTATTTATTAGACGATTTATTTGTACATGCTACCTCTACCAACTCCGCCAAAAAGGGACGAGGCTTGAGTATAAATTCTTTGAATGAAGAAAGATGGAGCGGATCATATGTCGGTGGTGGGCATATCTTAGAAAGTAACTAGATTTAACTAGGCCTTATCATATAGTATCACAGCCCTTGCGATGATATCGGCAATTTTACTGGTAGAAAGTAATGCTAGTGCCAGAAAGGTGGAATATAATGAGCAATTTGAGTTAGTAGAAAAACAGGATAGGGAGTAAAGGGCTGGTTTATAATCCTACAATATTTCCCAAAGAGGATGTCTGATACGCAGACATCCTCTTTGGGGGTTCAACTATCTTTGCTTACTTAAAGAGAAATTAAATCAGAATGAAAACTTGATGAGCATGAATTCGATTTAACCACGCAGTCATTTCAAAAACAGCTAGCCAGAAGGGAACTTTTATTGTGAGAAGGCGAAATTACCAATACCCTAAAAATAGCTCCTCCCCAACTCTAACAGCAAAATTCTGACAAACCCAATCCTTTTTGCCTTAAACAGCCTCGTTTTAAGGAGGAATCCTCTTTATGCCTATTTAAGGAGCTTGTATAAGCTCCTACCTGTACTTGATCACAATTAATCGTAGCAGTCCGAAATACAAGCTAGGTTTGATGCATGTTTAACAGAAATAAAAACATCATCATGAAAATAGTCTTCAAAATTTTAAAATGGATAGGGAGAGCAGTCGTCTTGCTTCTGGCAATCATCATTCTGGCGGGCATAAGCTATCAACTATTAGCTCCTGAAGCACAAGCCCCCGGCAAACTTATTGATGTTGGGGGATTTAAACTACATATAAATGCCAGCGGTGAAAAAAGCGATAAACCAACGGTCATACTTGAAACCGGACAAGCTTTGCCCAGCGAACATTTTCACTGGTTGAGTGAGGGGCTAAAAGATAGCCTAAGGGTTGTTCGTTATGACCGGGCAGGAATTGCATATAGTGAGTTGAGCAATACCCCTCGCGATCCCAAAACTATCGCAAAGGAATTGCATACACTCCTCGAAAAGTCTGGGGAATCGCCCCCTTATATTTTAGCAGGCCATTCCTTTGGAGGGCTTTTTATCCGGGTCTATGCCGAGCTGTATCCAGATGAAGTAGAAGCAATGATATTTCTCGATTCCAGTCATCCAGATCAACGTGAGCGACTCAATTATCCCCAACCAAAAGATGTATCATGGATCCTGAATTCTATGGCCGTCCTGGCAGATTTGGGGATCGTAGGCATGCTTGATAGGCTAAACGGTTCTATACTCTACGTAGAAGATTTTCCTGATGAGATCAATAATCGTTTATTCGACTACACTCTTGATGGAAAATATTTCAGAGGATACAGAGATGAGATCAAGTGGTCCCAATCTGTCTATAATCAATCGAGAGAGGCAAAGGATTTTGGTTCTATGCCCATCCGTGTATTTACTGCGAATAAAAAGTATAGTGGAAAAGAGGCTAATCCGAAATGGGTACAACTGCAAACTGAGATAGCAGAACTTTCAACAAATGGTAAGCATGTGTTACTGGATGGACACCACAATAGTATTTATACCACAAAAAAGAATGCAGATATTATATGCCAGGAAATCCTAGATACAGTAGATGAGTTAGGGTATTAATTTGACGAAAGCAGGCCTAGCTTATTAACTTACTCTTTCTCAGTAGCTTAAAACTATTATCTGGATCATAGCACTTATAGATAAATATTATCTTAGCCCCTTAAACATAAAAAGCAAAACCATGGACCGGATTTCGCCCAATATTAAAATGGGATATATGCACAAAAAACATCCCATTGGAAGAGAAGTTATTCCTGGTCATAAAATTGAGTATTCGAAAAAAAAGCTGTTAGAAGGAAAAGATTTAGCATGAGAAAAAGCCGTCGAATTAATAGAAAATAACTAAATGTTTATCAGATAAGTATAAAAACAAGAAAACACAATAAAGAATGCAACTATGAACGCAGAACAATTAGATAGAGCACTCACAGAACTACAAGAAGAATCGGTAAACAATGGAGGAAGCTTTCGATTCCAGGAATTCTCCTTAAAAGGCCCAAAAAAGCTCGAAGACTTTCTCCAAAACCTATCAGAGGAAGTAAAACAAACCTCCCTCAAAATTCAGGCACTTGGAGATCAAATAAGCAAAAGAATAGATCACTGGTCTTTATATGAAGGCCCTACTCCTCTGCGTAAAGAGAACTCAACGGAATATGATTCATTAAAAAGAAACTTTGTAGCAGACCTTATTCAGTTCCTGCATTCTCGGGAACTGAGTCATGTTTATCAAGTCGAAAATTTAGCCTCCGAACTCAATGCAATTATTGAATCGGGCAAGGATCATTTAAACGAAGATTTTATCTTTAAGACAAAGCATGAATATTATATCCTGCATCTGGGATTTAGTTCATGAAAAGCAACCTATAAGCTGCAACATGAACAAAATCTTCATCTCCTTTACAAGCCTTCTCATTTGGCTTGTAAGCCTCCAATCCAACTGTTTCGGTCAAGGCCAACATTCTAAGTTCGATGTCAAAAGCTATGAGTTGAAACTTGAAGTCAATATTGCAGAGAAATCCATCCAAGGAGAACTGCTTATTGGGCTAGAAGCTGAAGTTGGAATCAATAGCATTGCCTTGGATGCTCGAAATCTCATCATTGATGAGCTTAGCGGTTCAGAAGTAGCATCCTATCATCAACATGATTCAAAACTGATCATCGAGCTATCTGAGAGCCATCAAACTCGACAGGAAATACACATTCGCTATCATGGAAACCCCGCAAGGGGTTTGCTTTTCAATTCCGATCTTGAACAGGTACATACGGTTTATTTCACTGAGGATTGGATGCCTTGTCATTTCATACCCGCAGACAAAGCCAAACTTTCCCTCAAGCTCCTGATACCTAAAGAAAAAGTTTGCATTGCTAGTGGAGAATTGAAAGGAAAGGAAGAAAAGGGGGATAAAACGCTTTATAGCTGGCAACAAAACTATGAAAGCCCGGCTTATACTTACGGTTTTGTTATAGGTACTTTCACAAAAGTTCAGGAAGAATTCAAGGACGTAACGCTAAACTATTACTCTGCTAAGCTATCGAAAACCGAGCTAAAAAAAGTCTTTGAGGAAACCTATTCCATGCTCCAGTTTTTTGAAGAAAAGACTGGTATTCCGTATGTCCAGCGTACCTATTCGCAGGTATTAATCGGCGGGAATTTTCAGGAAATATCAGGTATGGCTGTTTTCAATACCTCCTATTCCCATGCTGTATTTAAAGATAGTTCTGAAATCCACCTCACGGCTCACGAACTCGCCCATCAATGGTGGGGCAATATGATTACCTGTGAGGATTTCGGCCATTTTTGGCTAAATGAAGCTTTTGCTGTTTACATGGCAACAGCCTTTAATGAGTGTAGATTTGGTAAAGGGAAATACGAGTCGGATATAGCGCTTTATAAAGGTATCTATGATGATGTGAAGAAAAGGGGTAAGGATAAAGCCCTGGTATTTAAGAAATGGGTATCTACCATAGATAACCGAAATGTTGTTTATTACAAAGGTGCCTATGTCTTGCACCTACTCAGAGAAGAAATCGGTGAGGAGGCTTTCTGGAAAGGTATCAAATCCTACACGAAAAACAATTGGGGGGGAACAGTGAATACCGAGCACTTTCAAGTGGAAATGGAGAAAGTTAGTGGCATTGATTTAGATACATTTTTCAAGAAATGGGTCTATTCGGCATCCTAAACAGGGATATGATCCCATTTCATAAAATGTTTTTCAAAGCTCATTAAACCTACACCCCTTAAAGCAGTCAAAGTAAATATCGCATGAACTTTGACTAATGAAAGTAAATAAACTCCTTCTTGCCTCCCTGCTTCTGATAATCTTTTTTCTGGCTTCCTGTAAAGAAAACGAGCCCATTATAAAACCGGAAATTCCCCTCATTGAATTAGCATATTCAGATTCTCCCATTGAACTGCAGGGAGTTGAGGCTAGATTTGTTGAGGATCTATTCTACGATCAATACAGCAAAACCAACTTTGACATCTACTTACCTAATAGTTCGACTCCAACTGCTTTAGTCATTTTTATTCATGGCGGAGGATTTACAGGCAGTGATAAGCAGTTTATTTATTCAGGGGAATATACAGAGCAGATCAGCGAATTTCTTGCGAATGATGTTGCCGTAGCGACCATCAATTACAGGCTCCTCGAAAAAAATGAATCAGAAGGTGTATTAAAGAGTTTGCATGATTCCAAAAGAGCTATCCAATACATCCGCTACCTCCACAAAGAACTCAACATTGACAAAGAGCGAATTGTCCTTTTTGGGACATCTGCTGGCGGCTCAACTGCCCTTTGGCTAGCTACACATGATGACTTTAAAGACGAATCCCATATAGATCCTGTGCTACATGAAAGCAGCCGAGTCAAAGGAATCGCACTCTGGGCCACACAATCCAGCCTTGACATCGAAGGCAGATGGTTAGGGGATGTTTTTGATGAATTCGGCTCAACTTTGGAGGATATTATTGAGAAATTTGGAGAGGAAACATTTTTCAATTTCTACGGAATCAACTCCTGGGAACAATATACAAGTCCTGAAATAGCCCAGTACAGACGAGAAGTTGATATGCTTGCACACTTATCTACGGATGACCCGGAAATTTGGGTTACAAATACTGGCGGCCATAATCTTACTCCTGAAAGTTCCAGCAGTTTCAATCATCATCCCTTTCATGCTCGTGAGTTAAAAGAGTATGCAGATGCCGCATCTGTACCTATTGTTACCACCTATGGGAAGCCGCTTATTTATAGCGATGCAGCCAATGAAGATTTTGTCGACTTTCTGCTTCGGAAACTTAATGAATAAGTCTTGAAAATTGGGCTGAGGTTCGTACTGTGAAATTGAGTAAAATTCAAGAGAAACTTGATGCTTAGGGTAAGTACTTAAAAAGCAGGAAGCAGGTCATGGAAAATTAAATGGATCTGATTGGGATGATTTCTTTGAAGAATGAGGCTATGGGAAATAATGTGTATACTTAGTATCATATGTAGTACCTATTAAGACCCAGGATCACTCGAATATTTCCTAAATCGAAACATGAATTCCCCCAGTTCCCGGCCACCAGACACTTCGCGTAGGTGGAGACTACCCATAGTTTTCATGATAACGCTTTTTGTCGCCTACATCGACAGACTCAACATCACTTTTGCCCTGCCCCTGATGGCAGACGAATATGGTTGGACAAATGAGCAAGTACAGCAATATGGCTCGCAATTGATAGGCTTATTTTATGCGGCTTATGGTATATCAAATATATTTCTCACTCCCTTAACGGCAAGCTGGGGAACGCGTAAAAATCTTATCCTTATCATTTGTTTGTGGTCCATTTTCACTGCCCTGGGAGCCTTTGTTAGCCAAATTCTGATGCTCCTTTTGGCAACAAGGATTTTGCTCGGTTTGTCAGAAGGTATCCATGTACCCATGATGATGACAGCAACAAAATCTTGGTTCCCACCTCATGAACGCGGGCGAGCCAATAGCATCGTAGCTGCAGGTATTTTTCTGGCCTTTTTACTTTCGCCCCTATTTTTGGTCCCAATGATGGCTGAATTTGGTTGGCGATCCGGCTTTCACCTCTTGGCCTTTATAGGCTTGTTGCTGAGCTTGCCCCTCGTGTACTTTTTTGTCTATGACAAACCGGAACTATCGCCCTCAATCCAGGACTCCGAATTAGCCTATATCAGAGAGGGATTAGCAGAGGAACAAAAACAGCAGGATAGTGGATTAAACTGGAGACAGGCGATTCGAATTCCTGGCTTTCTATTTTTTATTGGGATAGGAGTTGGAAATAATCTTATTGGTGTAGGCTTGTCGAGTTGGATTCCCACCTATTTCACCGAAGTGCGAGGTATCCCTTTCGAAGAGGTCAGCTGGTTGGTAGCGGCGCCTTATGCTTTTTCAATCCTGGGTTTGTTGATATGGTCCGTCCTGGGAGATCATTATAGCATACGAGCCATGATTGCAGGTATCTGCGGTATATTGGCTGGCCTGGCGCTCTTGCTAGCCCTCCAAGTAGATTCTTTGCTTGCTGTAGTCATCTTCTTTTCTCTGGGTACCTTTTTCTTATGCTCCTTCCAGGCAGCTGAATTTGCCTTATTACAACGCATTCTCCCACAGGATAAATTTGCTTCCTTCTCCGGTATGTATAATGGAATGGCTATCCTCTTAGGGGGTGGCTTAGGTCCTGCCTTGATGGCTCCCATTATAGGAGATGGAGAAGGTACCTGGAGCATTACTGTAGTTGCAGTAATATATGGTCTAATGCTGCTAGGCTTATACCGAAAACTCAAGTATTAAATACTGCTCATGAAACACAAGGAGCATATTGACCTTAGCATTAAGTTGGAGACAGGTGAAGACCTGATAAAAAGAGCTGCACTTATGGTAGGGGAAGCCTTCATCCAGGATGCAACACCTCATACACTTGAGCTATGGAAAGCCGTTCGCCCCGAAAATAGAGCGAAACGTTACGGCAAAGTATTTTCTATCACATTAAACCAAAAAAATAAAAACATACTCATAGCCTGGGACAAGGATACTATAGTCGGCTGCCTTTGTTTTTATCCTTCCAAATACACCCAATTATCCCTACGCCAGCGCATGAAGATGATTGTACCCTTTCTGATAGCATCTGGGAAAAGTTTCTTCAACTTTTTAAAACTTCAGGCACTGACCGAATCACTCTTACCAGATGGAGACTTCTTACATCTTGGGCCTATTGCAGTAAAACCTTCCTATCAGTCAAAGGGAGTAGGAAGTCAGTTAATGAAGACCTTTATCTCAATTGCTGAAAAAGAGCAGCAGGCCGTTTTTCTTCATACAGGAAAAGAACGAAATCTCACTTTCTATGAACGTTTTGGATTTAGGCTAAGTGAAAAGTCCTCCTTTCTGGGTGCGCCTATTTGGGCAATGATACGAGGGATAAACCAGCCGTATTCTTCCAAAGAATGTTAAAGTAATTCTAGGGAATTGCTAAGAAGCTAATATCTCATTTCCAAAGCCCATCATGGGGGCTAGCCTACTTTCGATAAATTATATAGTAAATACCTGCAAGGGACTTTAAGCTCCTTTACAGGTATTCACTTTTTATCCATACAGGCCATGAAACACCTCATTTTTCTCTTGATAATAGCCCTAGCCTTTCGACTTTTCGCCCAGATAGCAGGCACTTATAGCCTCATTGTTGATGAAAGAGCTTCCAGCATACGCTTTGGAGAAAATCAAAGCTTCCGTTATGTGCCATTAGGCAAATCAGACTTCTTGGGGACTGGTACTTTCACGCAGCATGCCGACACCCTGACCTTAATCTTTGATACTTTTGCAGATTCTGAAATCCAGGATTGCAGCGGATATGAAGTAGCTTATGATAGCACCTATTCGCATCCCGACTCCATCAACTTTGAGCTAGAGGTATATGACTGTGAGACAAGAGAGCTGATTCCTTTTTGCAGTATTCTTATCCAGCCCGATGAGCTGCAAGATTCAATTTCCTATAACAGCTTCAATGGCTTTACATACGATAAAGATTTTACTACCGGACCTTATGGTAAAGCTAACTTCCGCCTATTTTCAAAGATGATTAACAAATCAATACGAATTTCCTGCACAGAATACAATGAAGTAGATTTCAAGATTCCTGCAAATGCCAGAAGTATAAGACTGAGCATAGACCTACTTGCAGATTACCATCGAACGATTGTTACAGAAGGCAAACAGCAATACCTGATCAAAAAAGAGAAGAGGCGCTATATTCAGGCTCGCCGACTTTCAAACAATTACTCTGGACGGAAAGACGTATTTTTTCTACCTATAGGAAACAAGCAGGATAAAATCAGATTCCCAAGGGTCATTAAAAAGTACTACATCATAAGCCCTATGAAATAGACTATGCACTTTTATTCCTTACCTTAGGTCTGAATTAACCTACTACTACAGCACGCTTTCGAAATGAAGATTTACACCCTCTTCCTGCTACTATTTCTTTGGAGCCTCCACAGCTTTGCACAGGAAGTAGCCATGATTCAACCGGATTCCATCAAAAAGAAATTGGAAGCATTAGAGGTTGAGGAAAACATCAAGGTGGATGGCAAACTGAGTGAGGCAGCCTGGCAAAAGGTCAAGCCCTCTCCCCGCTTTACACAAGTAGATCCCTATCAAGGAGAAGACCCGAATTTCGAAACCAAAATCAAGGTCTTATACAACCAAAAATATCTTTATCTGGGAGTCATTTGTTTGGATAGTTTGGGGAAAGACGCCATACGTGCGACCGATTTCAAGCGGGACTTCAACTTCCGAACTCACGACCTCATTACGCTCTGTTTCGATGGCTTTAATGACGAGAGAAATGCTATGTCCATTGCCGTCAATCCCTATGGCGTCCAGCGAGATTATCTTTCCTTTGATGCACTATACTACGACATTGAGTGGGACGGGCTTTGGCGAACCCGTACGACGCGTACAGATTCAGGTTGGGTGGCAGAGATAGCCATTCCCTGGAAAACCCTGCGTTATCCTAAAACAGAGGAGCAGCAGCAGGATTGGGGATTTCAGCTATACCGAAACCGACGACTGACAAATGAAATAAGCGCTTTCTCCGAATTCCCACGCGCCTTTGGAGCGGCAAGGATGGATTATGCAGGGAAACTGACCAATCTCCAGCCTCCTCCCCCCAGCCCCAATATTCAGCTAAAGCCTTATGCACTTACCTCTTTCAATCAATACGAGGGTCCTGATCCTGACAGAGCCTCAGACAATACAGATTTCAAAGTAGGCGGAGAATTAAAATGGGCCATTACTCCTAAAGATATTTTGGACCTTACCGTAAATACAGATTTCGCTCAGGCCGATGTGGATCGTCAGGTCAACAATACCTCTCGTTTTTCGGTCTTCTTTCCGGAAAGGCGTCAATTCTTTTTGGAGAATGCATCCCTATTTGGGATCAATGTAGGTCCCAGTACTGGAGGTTCTGGGGAAGCACTCCGTATTCAACCCTTCTTCAGTAGGCGAATTGGTCTGAATGATGATGGCAGCCCCATTCCCATCGACTTTGGCGGACGCTTTGTCCATCGTTCCTCCAGTCAGAACTACGGCGGTATGATGATTCGCCAGCGGGCAAATGGCAATAGTCCCATGACTGATTTTCTGATTGGCCGCTTTTCCCAAAACCTAGGCAAGCAGAGTCGCATTGGAGGCTTAGGGACCGTTAAGCACAACGCTAATAATACCAATGTCTCCGGCACCCTGGATGCCTTCATTCGCCTGGATAAATCTCATTCCATCAATACCCTGCTCAGTTATGCAGGAACCAATAATGGAGGCAGACAAGGCTTTGCCGGAATTGCTCAATACCTCTACTCCACCAACAAATGGCAAGGCTGGTTGACACAATCGGTAATCAGCCAGAACTATAATCCAGAACTGGGCTTCATTTCCCGTAGCAATGTCATCAGTACTACGCCGGGCATCGTTCGCTTTTTTCGAGGTGAAAAACTTCCCTTCAAAAAATGGCTGCGTGCCTATGAACCCAGTGTAAACGCCCAATTTTACCATGAAGCTTCCAGCGGTCTCCTGGTAGAAAGGCAGTTTCGCTTTTGGCCCCTTTACCTCAATTTTCAGGGAGGAGGTTATCTAGGATACGGCTTCATTGCTCAGTATCAGCGACTCACCAATTCATTCAATCCTCTCGGAATCAACATAAGTGAAGGGGAATACAATTTTCTCAATCAAAGCCTCTTTTTCAGTTCGGATGGATCAAAAAAATTGAGCCTAAATGGTGGACTGAATTGGGGGGAATATTTTGATGGGAAACTACAGACCCTCAATCTCAACCTCCGCTTTGCACCCATTCCTCATATCAGCCTGGGAACTCGATTCAATAGAAACCGCTTCCAGAATGTAGGACAGGATCAAATCACGCGAACCATCGATCTCTATGGCGTAGAAGGCCGCTTTGCCATCAATCCCCGTTTACAACTCTCCGCTTTCCTCCAGCACAATTCCAGCAATGACCTCTACAATGTCAACATCCGTTTCTCCTGGGAATACCAACCTTTGTCCTTTATCTACATCGTTTACAATCGACAGGACTTCCAGGTGGATGTGATTGACCGACAGTTGGAAAACCAAGTCATTGGGAAGATCAGTTTATTGCGACAATTTTAGATATGTTGTACGACATAGAGTTTTATAAATCCCCGTTTATAAATTATAAGGAGGCATAAAAAAGGCGCGTTGGGGATGGAACGAAAACTCAGCGGATGGAAATGTGGGTAGGCTCGGTTTTTTCGTTCCGATTTTGTGCAACTTTTCTAAAAAGTTGCGAAAGATTTAGACAAGATAGTTAACAGAATGCAGTACTGGATAGATATTTTATACAAATTTTTGTCGTATTAAATTCATACATCTATATGTCGTACGATAGATAAAAAGGAAGCTATGGCATTCACCTACAGAAAAGGCAGCAATTCAGATAGCGAGGCTTTGCGGAAACTCGCCATGATCTCTTATGGACAATTTGAGGAAGTGCTATCCGAAAAAAACTGGAGTATTCTGAATAAAAATCTGAGCTCAGTGGATGCTTATTCAAGTATGCTAAAGATCGCGCACTGCTTTCTGTGTGAATCTGAGGGTTCAATCATTGGCGTAGCTTACCTGGTACCGAGTGGGAATCCTACCGAAATCTTTGACACCCATTGGAGCTACATTCGGATGGTAGGAGTAGATCCGGGTTTTAGGGGAAAAGGTATTGCACGGAAACTTACGAAAATGTGCATTGCCTATGCGAAACAGTCTAAAGAAGAGATCATCGCCTTACACACTTCGGAATTCATGAATGCAGCCCGGCATCTTTATGAAAGCCTGGGGTTTGAGAGAATCAAGGAACTCAATCCTATATTTGGAAAAAGATATTGGCTTTATCAGATGAAATTAGGGTGATTAGAAAAGAATTGTGGCTTTATAGAGGAAATCGAATTGCAGTCCGCTTTGAATACGAATACCACAATAAAGCCGGGCAGTGGTTCCGCGCCTATGGAAATGAGAACTGGGAATTTGACGAAAACGGCCTGATGCAAAAACGCTATGCCAGCATCAATGACCTCGCCATTGAAGAATCAGAAAAGAAGCTTTGAAGTATAAACTTCACTTAATCGAGAAGGTAAATAAAAACACGAGTTAAAAAGGTCATCCCGGCCGTAACCCTAGAGCCGGGTCTCTTGTAGCTACCTATACAAAAAATAGAAATTGCCAGAATTCTCCCTAGCTTTATAGCCAGAGTATTCCTGACAAGGCATGACGATAGAAGATATATTAGTGAGTATTAGAGACAATTATTCTCCTTTAGGTCCTGAATGCTTGCAGGAACTCACGGAGAAGATGGAAATTCGACAATTCAAAAAAGGAGAAATCATTGTCAAAGAAGGGCAATACGCAGATAAGTCCTACTACATCGTGCAAGGTTGTGCACGCGCCTATTATCTGCATGAAGGAAGAGACATTTCAGACTGGTTTGCCTTTGAAAACGAATTTATCAGCGCCATTGTCAGCTTCTTCACAGATCGACCGAGTCCCCATTACATTGAAATTATCCAGGATGCTATCCTCATTGAGATGTCAAGGGACACGATAAATCAGCTCTCGGATAAATACCACGATTTTGAGCGCCTGATCAGGGTGGTGGTCACACATACGATGCTCAGTCAACGAGAACGAATCTCCTCTATCCTTTTCCATACAGCCGAAGAGAAATACGAGCAAATGCTAGCCATTCGTCCCGATATCGTCCAGCGGGTTCCTCTTATGCACATCGCTTCCTATCTCGGTATGACGCTTGAGACCTTGAGCAGAATTAGAAAACAAAAAAACCGAATTTGATCTGCGTCAAATGAGAGTTCACCTATTCTCCAGACCTTTGAAAAAATAAGTAGAATAGGATGAAAAAAATACTAATCATCAACGGACATCCAGATAAAGAAAGCTATAATTTTGCACTGGCTGAGGCCTACCAAAAAGGAGTAGAAAAATCTGGTGCCAATCATAAAACCCTCAACATCAGCGAGCTGAATTTTAATCCCAATCTCCAATTTGGCTACCGCAAGCGCACAAAACTTGAACCCGATTTATTGAAAGCTCAGGAAAACTTATCCTGGGCAGATCACATCGTTTGGATTTATCCTGTTTGGTGGGGATCAGTACCGGCCATTATGAAAGGCTTTCTGGACAGGGTCTTGCTGCCGGGTTTTGCCTTTAAAAAGAGAGAAGATTCGGTCTGGTGGGATAAATATTTTACAGGAAAAAGCTCCCGGATCATTTGTACCCTGGATCAACCCAGCTGGTTTTACAGCCTCATCAATCGAGCTCCCAGCCACCATGCTATGAAAAGATTGACCATGAATTTCATCGGAGTAAAATCCGTAAAGATCACTTCTATAGGCCCTTTGCGTTTGTCGAAAGAGAGCTTCCGGACAAAATGGCTGAAGAAAGTTGAGAAATTGGGCGAAAGGAATAAATGAAATCCACTTTCCCGAATAAGGAAAAAAAATTCAGACATGGAATAGAAGTTGAAGAATGATATATGTAGTCATCCTTTTACAAACCTTATGGGAAAAAAGCCTCACCAAAAACAAAGTGTCATCAAGAAAGTCTTTGCGGACTTCAGAAAGCGATTGCATCCGACCCGCAATCCCTCTCCAGGCATTCAATATGAAGTGAAGAAGCTTAAAAAAGGATTTCGGGTCATCATCCACAAAGAAAGAGGTGCTGATGAAGTCCTGAACTTTGAAAACAAAAAAGAGCTGGATGCTTTCTTAAGCTCTGTTTCCTAAACAACTTATTCCTCAATCGAAAAGGCCAGGACCACATTGCCTTCTTTCTCGGCAAATTTGGCATAGCCGGAAGAGACAAATAGCTGATTCCCTACTACTACTGGGCCGTCTGAATCGATTGCTCCTCCAAAGGCCCTCACTCCATTGACGGATTCATAGTCTCGCTTCGTATCAAAAGACCAGAGTTCTCGACCATCTTCCTTTGCATAAGCTTTCATCCATCCATCAAGCGTCCCTCCAAAGACTACTTCAGGTGTCAAAGTAATGGCTGCCGAAAGTCCAGGGCCACACCCCCTCAGTTCGAAAGTTCCGCAGCGATCTTCTTCTATAGTGGACCAAAGTATGGAGCCATCAGCTATATCGACCGCATGTAGACCCGGCGATTGGGGTTTATCCGGATTGAGGGAGTAAGGGCCACGATCATTGATGGGTACATAAAGAATTTCACCATCGGTAGCCATCCCCCAATGAATCCCTCCCATAAATCCTCCCCGTCCGACCAAAGTTGTCCAGACCAATCGACCTTCATCATCCGGATCAATGGCATAGACATGCCCAGATTTTTGCCCAGCCAGGAGCAGATCTTTGCCTTTATAATTCACCAATATAGGAGGAGCACCAAAGTCTGCATCCGGCCCAAAATCTTCTGGGCAATTAGCACGGCTGGTAAGGGTAACACAAGCTGCATTCCACGCATCCTTGGGAATGGTTTGCTGCACCCATCTTTTTTCTCCTGTAGCCAAATCAAAAGCGATAATGGCATCACTAGTTTTGGTAGCAGGCCGTGTATAGTTTTCTCCACTGCCGATATACAGGCATCCCCTTGCGCTATCTATAGTTACAGCTGTCCAAACAGGCGCACCAGATGGGCCGATCTTAGGCACCCCTTTCTCATTTGTGCCTTGCTGAGTTGGGGTTTCATCTATGGTATAGGTTTTCCAAATTTCCTCTCCGCTTGCTGCATCCAGGGAAACAACAGATCCACGAGAAGTACAGCAAGCATAGTTTTCATCTGCCGCGGCACCCACTTCCGTCGAAGAAATAGGAATATATAGGCGATTATTATACAAGCTCAAAGTGCCTGTAATGGTCGCGTCCGGATGAGCTTCAACTTTCTTTTTCCAAAGCAGCTTTCGGCTATCCAAATCCAAAGCATACACCTCAGCATTAAAGTCTCCAAAATACAATCGATTGGCTCTACCACTTGAATCTCTCCCAATTACCAAAGCACTTCTCACCTCTGCCCTTGCCTGATAGGTCCACTGGGTACAACCGGTTCTCCGATCCAGGGCATAAATGGTTCCGGTTTGACTCGCAGTAAATAAAGTATTGCCAGCTATGGTAGGTTGAACACGCGCACGGGATGAATTGGGAAAGGCAAAGGCCCAGTCAAGTTTCAGTTTAGAAACATTTTCTGCAGATAGCTGAAGGTCTTCTTTATCATAGTATCGTTGATTATTCAATCCCATACCCCATCCATCTACTCTTGGGAAAGCGGACTGATCTGCTGAAAAATTACCTGCTTCACAGCGGCCAACTTCTGGATCGATTTCTTCCACTGCATCACTATCGATATCAGAAATATAGGCAGCTAAAGCTCTATGCTGTTCATCGGTCAGGGTAATGGCCTGATTTTTCATCACCCCGGTCTTGAGCGTAGCTACAATCGTTTCCTCCGGCAACAATTTCAAGGCCGATATGCTCGGTGCTTCGGCTAAGGCTCCCCCATGACAAATCGCACATCGAGTCGTAAATAGTTCTTCTGTTGCTAGATCAGCAGTAATTTGCTCTGTTGAACCTGCCGTCAGTTTGGTCCATAAAAAACCGAGGAAAAGGATGGCAATTACTAAGAGTATACCGAAGCCTATAAGGATTTTTTTCAGCATGAGTTTACATATTCTTTAAGGAGAGGCTCGAACTTTCATCTACAATCTGGCGCAGGGAAAAAATATTCCCATCCGGATCCTGGGCAAAGACCATCCAGAAGTCCTGCATCTTTTGAGGACTGCTGGCAAAGTTTACCCCCTTATTTTTGAGCCTTTCGTATTCTTGTTGGATATCTCCTACTTCGAAAGAGAATGAGTAGCCCAGGTCGGTTAGCTTGCGTTGCTTTTCTACATTCGGGGTAATGGGATTGGTGTACTGCATCATCTCCATTTTTTTACCCTGCGTATCCATTCCAAACCAAACCGCATCCATCATTACGCTATCATAATCCACTACAGCATCCAATATCGGACTGGGGCCATAGCTGTTGACTCTGTACGGCTTGATTTCCAGAACATCTTCATAAAAAGCTGCCAATCTTTTGAGATCGGGACTCATTAGCGCTACCTGTGTCATCCACATGGGATTTTCTTTCGACCAATCCTTCCCAATGTTAAGCGGAATGAGAATATCTGGCATATGTTCGAGCTCCATCATATTGCCTTCCGGATCATAGCCATAGGCATAAGAAACACTTACACTACTTACCACCACAGTTCCCTCCCCCCGGCTCAATATATCAGCTCCAGCATCCTTGAACTTATGGTAGACGGAGGTAGCTGGCGGCCCCTGAAAACAGGTGTGGGTCATGCCCGGACCATAAAAAGGCATTCGCTTTGCGATACTGTCTGTTTGATTATCAAATTCCGTAAGCTCCAGCAGCATATTGGGGCCTTTGAGGATGGCCTTTTCATAGGAGATAGAATCTTGCCCAAATACAGCGTTGGCAGCGGGATTATTTTCTACTGTATACCTTTGGATCACTTCAAAATCAGTTGCTGTTTCGTAAAATTCCAGCATCTTATCCAAATCCAGCACCGAAAGCCCAATATGATTGAATCCTATGAAAGTAGTTGGCGTATCCAACATAGAAGGACGAGGCGCCAATCTAGCCATGGCATACTTATAGATATAGAATCCCATCCCAAGTAACAGAACCAATAGGATAAGGAAGAAGTATTTTAACCAGCGTAGTTTCATAGCGAGTAGTTTTAGAGAAAATGAGAGCGCTTCCCTCGATTCAATGTTTACCTAAGTTAGTTCAGAAATTTAAAAAGAAAGACAATTGCTGATTAAACACGGCAAATAAATCATACACAATCATGGAAATAAGAAATCTTATCCCCAAGGATAAAGGAGATGTAGAGACTGCCCAAAAGCTATTCTCCTATACATATGAAGAAATTCGATCCATTGTGCCAGACTTATTGGGCTGGATACAGGACATGAATTGGCCGGTTGCCAGACCGGTTTCTGAATACCTTGAAAGTATTTCCGAAGACATCACAGAAGAGATTCTGGTCATTTTACAAGGGGATGATGACATCTGGAAATACTGGCGCATACATGTTTTTGGATTATGGTCGAAAAAAGAAATTCACCTACTATTGCTAAAGGAAATCAAACGTATAGCTGAAAGTCCCACAGAGAGCGAAACAAAAGAAGAAGTTCAGGAAGTTGCGCTGGAGTTATTACAGAAATGAGAGACCTCAATTATAAAAGTAGAATTTTCTTATAATTGAGCATGGGCAATCGCACGCAATTAGCACGTTATAAAAAACTGCTCGCCTTTATCGATCACAATTTCAAAGAGGATATCGACATCCCTAAAATTGAGGAGATTTGCCATTATTCCTACCGAAATATCAACCGCATATTTGAAGCCCTGCATAAGGAAACTATCGGAAAATATATCAAACGACTCCGACTCGAAAAGGCCGCGCAATACCTGACCTACTCTGAATTGGGCGTTACAGAAATCGCCTATGAAGTGGGATTTGAAGATCGGGCAGCCTTTAGTAAAGCATTTAAAAATAAATACCAGCTTTCTCCGGCCAACTTTCGAAAGACTCAAAACTCTGTCCGTGCTGAACTCCAATTAGACCTCTTAGCAGAAGAGCAGGAGAAGCGCGAAGAACTTGAGTTTGAGATCGCCTATCTGGAGGATTTTAGCTATTTATTTTTGGAGTATCGTGGCCTGCAAGAGGATATGGGTGCGAATGATAAGGTATGGGAAGAATTGTATGCCTACGGAAATGAAAAAGGGGTCATTTCTGAAGATTCCATATTTATGCTGGAAATCAGGGATGATGAGGAAATTAGCGATAGCATACATTGTCGCTATAACTTTGCCCTGCTTCTTGAGAAGAAATTGAACTTCGAACCAGAAGGGCTTTTTCGCCTAAAAGAGCACAAACAGCAAAAGTACGCTCGCTTTACACATGTAGGCGCTCCTGAAAGCTCTATCGAATTTTACCGAAAGATTTATGCCTACTGGATGCAGGATGTAGGCCTCGAATTACAAGACCTCCCAACTTTAGAATTCTACCCGAATTATGCTGAAAATCTTCCAGAAGAAGAGCTGCAAACAGAAATCTACATTCCCGTAGTCTAAATTGTCCAAAATGGACACATAGAGGCCATGCGCGATTCATAGCTTTGAATGAGTAAGGGGAAATCCCCTTCGCCAAAGTCAAACAACAATAAACAAATCGCATGGAAGACTTGATTCAAAAAATGGAAGACAATATAGGATTGGCCGTCCTGATCATCTTGGCCTTTTCTATGGGTCTGGCAGTCGTGGAGTTTTTCTACGAACTCTATAAAAAGAAAATCAACAAATGGAGATTAGGGGAAATGTGGGCCAGTTTTTCCGTATTCCTCGTGGCTCAACTCACCGAAAAAGTCAGCGTAGTAGCTTTCACAGGAGCCTTTTACTTTTTATCCCAATACATTTCCTGGCAAGTTCCAATCAATATTTGGACCACCATTCTCTGTATACTTCTGATCGACTTTCTCTACTATTGGGAACATCGGATTGAGCACCGGGTCCGAGCCTTGTGGACCTACCATAGCATTCACCATAGCTCTCCCATTTACAATTATACCACGGCTCTCAGGGTCTCATTTATCGATTCCTTTGTTACCTGGATTTTCTACTTACCTGCAATCTTAATCGGCTTTCATCCTTATGTAGTACTTCTCGCCATTCTCTTTATGCTCACCTACCAGTTCTGGTTACATACAGAAATCATTGGAAAGCTGGGTTGGTACGAGAAAATATTCATGACCCCTTCCCAGCACAGAGTGCATCATGGCTCAGATGACATTTACCTGGATAAAAATTACGGAGCCATCCTCTCGATTTGGGACCGCATGTTTGGCACCTTCCAGGAGGAATTGCATACCCCAACCTATGGCCTCACGACGCCCATCAATACCATCAATCCTGTGAAAGTTCATTTCATCGAGTACTACCATATGTTTCGGGATATGTGGAAAGCCAAAAGTCTCAAAGAAGCCTGGCAGTATATGGTAAATCCTCCGGGATGGAAACCTTCTAAATAGGATAAGATGAACTTACGGACGATCCTCAAAGATCATAAATTGAAATTTGGCTTTACCCTCTGCCTCTTATTAGTCGAAGCAGCTTTGGCCATACTATTTCCCTTATTCATTGGAAAGGCCATAGAAGGTGCTATGAATGAAAGCATAGAGGGTGTAATCCAACTAGGAGGCCTGGGCATAGCCGCATTAGTGATAGGCGTAGGGCGGAGAATATTTGACTCGCGCTTTTATGCCAAACTTTACCAAAGGCTCGGTTCAAAGATCATGGCAAAACTTCAAGCTCAGGCGGCTTCCGTTAAATCAGCCAGGCTGTCTATGATCCGGGAGCAGGTAGAATTTCTGGAGAATTCTCTGCCGGACTTGATCGGTGCGATTATCGGACTCATAGGAGTTGTTGTTATGATTGCCACCCTAAATCTGACAGTCTTCTATGCCAGCCTGATACTCACTGCATGTATTTTTTTGATTTATGTCTTTAGCCGAAAGAAAACCTTGCGCTTTAATCAATCCGCCAATGATACCTTTGAAAAGCAGGTAGCGGTAATCGCCCAAAATGATGAGCAGGAGCTGAGCCTTCATCTAAAAGAAATGATGAAATGGAACATCAATCTATCAGACCTGGAAGCCCTGAATTTTTCTTTCTCCTGGTCCTTATTGATCGCGTTTTTGGTAGGCTCTATCCTCAATTCAGCCCATAATCCTATCGCCAATTATGGAGCCTTATTCTCCTTAATTATGTACGTCTTTCAGTATATGGAAAATGTGATTAGCTTGCCCTTATTCTATCAGAATTATTTGCGATTACAGGAAATTCAGCAAAGGATGCTGAATATTCGGGAGATATAGAAAGAAAAAGGAATGCCTAAAGTTTATGAAATTACGATCTGTGTGTGGGCATATAATTGTCGAACAGCGTGATGATCTCCAATTCAAAAGGTGTTATCTGAGGAAAAGGGGATTGTGAATTGATACCGTAAATCTGTGTTGTAGTGTTTTAGTGTTGTAGTTTATTAGAAATCTGTACAACAACACTAAAACACTACCGCACTTCAACACCTCCTCTTACATCTCCACATTTCCCATTTGGCCATTCTGGAAGGCCAGAATTTTCGCCCGAATCTCATCTGGTTGATTCATCACAAAAGGCCCATAAGTCGCCATGGGTTCACGAAGAAGTTCACCTCCCATGATCATGAGTTCAGAATCTTCGATCGCCTCCAATTCTAAACCACCTTCTCCTTCATGGTACAAGAGGACATCACTTAATGCCAAACTGGGTACTTCAGTTCCGCTTTTCACCTCACCACTGCTCACATAGGCTGCAACTTCAAAGTTTGTAGGAAGTTCCATCTGCCATTTGGTTCCAGCTTTGAGGCTAAGGTGAAAGAGGAATAGGGGCGAATAGGTATGCACCGGGGATTTTACCTCCTTGTACTCACCTGCTATAATCCGCAAGCTTCCTCCTTCAAAATTAACAATCGGCAATTCTTCAGGTGTATAATGCTCAAAACCCGGATCAACTTCCTTAAAGGCAGCCGGAAGATTAACCCAGATTTGAAAGCCTTCAAATCTGCCGCTGCCGTCTTCTTGCTCCCCCAATACCTTCTCTGCATGTACAATACCCTTGCCCGCAGTCATCCAGTTGACGCCACCGGCCTTCATGTATTGCTCACCAGCAAAACTGTCTTTATGGTAGCCAAGGCCACTCATCAGATAAGTAACTGCCTGAAATCCTGCATGAGGGTGCGGAGGGATAACCATGTTGTCTTCAGGGCGAGCTTCATGTGGCCCAAAATGATCCCAAAGGATAAATGGTCCAACCTTTTTTATAGCTCTGACCGGAAAAGGACGCCACACCTCTGCTCCAGGTGCTACTTCAACTCTTTCCGACTTTAAAATTCTTGGATTTGATCTAACGTTCATGTGATTTCTCCTTTTTCTAATATACGACCAAAGTAAATTAATGTTTAAACATTGAATATTGTCCTTATTGTTTCTCTAAAACTCTTTTTTGAATAAGCTTTTTTGGGGGGTTATGTTCCACCTTTTTAGAAAATGTGGAGCCAAAATCGCAGAGCCCAAAGCGCTTAAGAGGGGGAAGGGACAGGGTGTTTGTGTGTAAGGGTATTGTTTGGGTATTAGTGTGTTTGTGTGTTAGTATGCTAGCGATTGTTATTACCTGGATTCTCCTCAACGCCAATACTCTAACACCCTAACACACCAACACGTCTTCCTATGCGCGACGGGGCCGCGCTGCTGCATCGGGTGCGGGGGTCGGACTGCGCGCTGGCTTTGCAGCAGCTTGATTTTTGCTTCTTTTCATCTAAGGAAAAGAAGAAAGAAACCATAATAAAAACGTAATCTAAAAAGGGAAAAAATAAGGAACCAAGGTAATCACCATCACCGCATAAAGAAGACTCAACACAATCCCCCCTTTAAAATAATCTCCAAACTTATACTTACCCACCGCATAAACCATCGTATTGGTCTGATATCCGATAGGGGTAAGGAAACTTGCGCTAGCCGCATATGCAATAGCCATGATAAAAGGAATCGGACTTACCTCTAGTAGAGTAGCAGTTGCAATTGAAATTGGAAACATCAAAGCTGCTGCTGCATTATTCGTAATAACTTCAGTTGTAATCAAGGTAGCCAGATATATTCCTGCTAGTGCATAGATAGGACTACCCATACCCACAAAATCAAGTATCCCTGTACTTATCACATCAGCTAAACCGTATTCTGATATCACCTGCGAAATTCCCAGAGCACTTCCGATCATAAGCAGCAAACTCACATTAAGGTTATTTTTGAGTTGCTTGAACTTCAGATAACCTAAACCGAGATAAGCAAGCAACAAAATAACCATAGACTGGAATAGAGTAAGCAAACCAGTCGCGGCTACCACTAGTCCAGCCAGAAATAAGCCCACAGTAATCCAGCTTTCCCGACTGGTCATGATCCCATCTGGATCAACCGGATTTAGGATACTGAAGTTGCGTCTCAGGTTTTCATGGCGGTAAAATTCAGCTCCAGTAGCCAGCACCAATTCGTCTCCTGTCTGCAATTTGATGTTACCAATCTTACCGGAGAGCTTTTCATCCCCCCGGCTTACTGCCACGACAACCGCATCAAATTTGGTTCGAAAATTGGCATCTTTGATTCTCCGACCCAAGAGGGGACTTGTATGCCTGACAACCACTTCCTGTAGGTTAGAATTCAGGACCTCTTCGGTTCCTTCCTTTTGTATTTCCAAGCCCGGGAACTTTCGCAGTTCCTGAATCTTGCTTACTGCTCCGGTAAAGACCAGGATATCGCCTTCTCTAAGAATTTGATTTGGTTCGACCGGAGAGATCAGACGATTATCCCTGATGATTTCTGCTAAAAAGAGGTGATCCATATTCCTGAGGCCATTCTCTGAAATACTTTTCCCGATAATGGAAGCTCCTGACCTAACCTCTGCCTCCAGGAAGTAGGAAACTGTATCCTCATCCTCTTCCCATCCTTGCCGAGGCAAAAGGTGGGGTAATACCAGGACCACGTACAGCAATCCAATCAAAGCAATTGGCGCACCCACATAAAGAAAATCAAAAAAGCCAATGGGTTCCAATCCCGCCTTTATCGTGAAGCTGTTTACAATTAGATTGGTAGATGTTCCAATCAGTGTCAGTACCCCTCCCATAATTGCCGAATAAGAAAGGGGGATTAGCAAACGAGAAGGAGCAAACTTATGCGGATTGTTCTTAACCGTTCCCATCAAAGTTGCCACAATAGCTGTGTTATTTAGTATGCCTGAGAAGAGCATAGAAAAAAAAGAAAGCCGAAAAAGGGAACCGTGGAAAGATTTCTTTCTAAAGATCTGCTTCGAAAGAAAGAGAATGAGATTGCTTTTCTCAACTGCTACCGAAACATGCAAGAGGAGCAGAAGCGTAATCAGGGTTTCATTAGCATAGTATGACAGGAGTTCCTGAACCTCAATCATACCTGCAAATGAAAAGATAAGAGCTGCCGAAACAAATAATAATGCAGGGTGGAGCTTACTTTTTACCAAAAGCAATATTAGCAAGACCAGTATGGCTGCAATAAATATTTGTTCCATAAATCGCTACGAAGCTAGCAATTTAGGCGAGAACTGCCCTGACGCTTTGCCCGTAATATTACATCTTCTTTTTCTTATATCGCTCTAGCTCAGGCATTCATGGCTTCAGAAACTAATCTGTGGAAATGGTGCACAGCAACTTCTTGCTTAGGTGAAAAACGACCTTTATTATACAAACGAGACTTTACCCCCATCTGAACAGACTCTACTACAGCCTCATCTTCCATTTCCGTAAGGTGCAGGAGATCCTGATTCTCTGCTTTAAAGAGCTCTGGCTTCCATAGATAAGTTTCAAATCTAATCTCCGTTTTATTCAATCCTTTGGGGTTGATTAAGTTTAAAGAAAGTCCCCAGGGATAAACATTGAACATAATATTAGGGAAAAACCAGAACCAGTAAGCGGCTATCTTCCTTCCTGAATCTGGATGTCCTTCCGGCAAATCAAATGCTCGATCTTCAGCTTTAGCTACTCCCACCTGTAAACTCCCCTGATCAAAAATCTCGTATTCATAATCTGGAAAACTTACGATCTCATTTAAACCGGGATGAACAAAAGGGATATGAAATCCTTCTAAAAAATTATCGCAATACAAAGCCCAATGAGCATTAACCTCATACGTCTGTGAAAATTCTGGATAGTAGACAAACTCATCAAAAGGCATAAATCCTACTCTATCCATCATGGGCTTAAGCCAACTCTCAAAGCTATTGGCAGGATCAATAGAAGTAAATACCAATTCCCCTAAATATTTCAAGTCCAATTGAGGTAGGTGATCACTTTCAGCCGGAAAGTTCTTGGCCTCTTTAAACTGAGGCATGGTTTTGAATTTACCATCCAGTCCAAACCTTCTAGCATGATACCTGCAACGAATCTCTGAACAAGGTTTTTCCTCATCAACCAATACAAATCCTCTGTGGGTACAGACATTGGATAGACATCTCAACTCTCCTTCCTGATCACAAGAAAGCATTAGAGGCTCATCCAGAAAGTTTTCGAGAAAATTCAAGGGCCTTACGGTTCCGGCTGCGGGCATCTCACTTTTACGACCCACGCATTGCCAGCTACGGGTAAAGATTTTCTCCTTACTCTTTTCGTAAATCTCAGCCTGCGTATAGAAATCGCTGCTTAGGGTAAATGCTTGTGAAATATCTGCTTCGACAGAAAGATCAAATTGACTCATTTTCAGTAGGTAAGTTAACGGTTAATACTACTACAATCCTTATTCCGAAATGTAAGGGATTTATTACTCTTGTGAAAAATAATTTGAGGAGGAAATAAAGTGTTAGCGTGTTTGGATAAATCCGCTCTAGCACACTAATACGCTAACACCCAAACACATTTTTTTCTTCCTGACTCTAAAGTATTTACCCCTATGTGGATAAGTTTTTCAAAACCCTGAAAGCATATACGCGTAAAGCCACATGTACATAAAATCCTATCTATCGTAAAGACTCTACTTTACACGTACGAAATCTTATTACTATCGGAAAACCTTTAACATAGGTCCGGTTCCCCCCTTCTAACTTCCCCTATCACAGCAATAGCTGATGTCGAACCCGGCGCCAATTTTCGGCAGCCTAATCACGCACGCATATTCTTTCACCAGATATAAAGACACATGCTCTCTTTCCAAAGAAAACAAAAGAAATCATCAGATTCTGATACAGCAACTCCTCTTGTAAATCTTTTCGCATATATCAGAGATCTATTTACCACAGTCAAGGGCGGCCTTAGATTCGATGAAGACAAAAATCAATGGTGGGCTCTTGAAGACTTACTCAATATCACGACAGACAAAGCTGTCATTGATAGAGAACAGTTCCACTTCCAGTGGAAAAATGCAGAAAAACCATTACTCACCTTAAAGAGAGGCGAAGCAGATGAAATGGCAGAAGCTCCTCGCGAACTGAGAGAATGGATTGAAGTTGTAGAAGAAGGAGGAAAAGAAACTCGACTGCTCAAAAAAGAATCCAAGCTCAGTAAATTCGGGGAGGTTGCAAGTCGAATCAAAGCCTTCAAGGAATTCAAAAAGCAAGTCGACGGAAAAAGTCTTGAAGAAGTCAGTAGCATCACAGTACCGCCTGCCTTAAATCCCTGGATCAGCCTTAGCCAGGAAGATGGAAAAATCTATGTAGACAAAGTTGAGGAAGCAGTTGAAAAATTTGGGGATGATGAATTGAGGAAAGAAATGTTTGCTTCCTACCAAAGGAATTTCAACAAGCACCATCAAGGTCAGGCACATTTCCTCCAAATCAACAAAATTTATGATGCCCTTCATGACCTATATTTCCAAATGCAAACCAGCCAGGATCGCCAGGTAACCCTGTCCTTCGGGCTGGTTTCTGGCAAAATAGGTGGCAAGGAGTATCACAACTTTCTCTTCCATTTGCCCCTAAGCCTCTCCCTTGAAAAGCAGGAGCTAAAACTGGAAGCAGACACTTTCGCTCATGTGATTACCTGTGAGCAAAACTTCACTGAGCTGCTGGAAGCACATTTTAAAGGAGAGGATTCTGAAAAGACCCACAAACGCAAGCTCAAAGTCCTGCAGGAAGTTGACAACTTCAATAGAGATAGCCGTGAATTAAATTTCGAAGCTGATTACCTCCGCGGAAGTTTCTATGCATCAGCTATTCGCATACTCGAAGTCTTTCCTAAAATAGAGGACCTTTTCTTTCAGGGGAAAGAATTGAATTATACCATGCCTTCCGGGAAAATAAGTGAGGATATTCGATTTAGTTTTTCTCCAGTTATTCAAACCCGCATGCTCAACACGGGTGCGCATGTAGCCAGAGATGCAGAGCGCATCATCTCCAGCATCAATGAGTTGGGGGGTAAGGACCAAAACGACCAGATTCCGGATTTCTTTAAAAAGCTCTTTAGCTTGCGGAAGCCTGGAAATCCCTTGAGAATTGCCTATAAAAGTATGGCGAAAGAAATGGAAACCCCTCGTATCGTCGAGGAAATTCCGGAAAGATTCCTCTTTCCTTTAGCCTACAATGCCGAGCAGCTCAATATCGCTAAACAATTGCTGCGTCAGGACGCAGTGACTGTCCAAGGCCCTCCTGGAACCGGAAAGAGTCATACCATCGCTAATTTGACTTCACATTTCGTAGCCGAAGGAAAGTCTATCCTCATTGTGTCTAAAAATGCCAAAGCCCTCGAAGTAATTCGGGAAAAGCTTCCTCAGGAAATTCGCAATCTTATGGTAGCTTTCCTCAAAGGAAATGAGCACCAGGAAATGCTGCGAAGCTCAATAGATGCGGTAAAAGATAATCTCAGCAGAAAATACGAGGAAGGAGAAATCGTCAACAAGGAAAATGAACTGAAAGGTCTGGAAGAGCAATACGAAAGTACTTTGGCCGAAGTAAAAAGTCGTATTTCTTCTCAGCATGAAGACCTTACGCTTTGGGATCCTTTCATGAAGCAGGAAAGAAAAGCTTCTGCTATCGAATGGATAGAAGAATTGGCACGTCTTGGAGAGGTTCAGTACATAAAGGATGATATCTATCCATCACAGGAAAGTGGAGATTGGGCCGAAAAGCTGATAAGAATTCTTGACTTCATTCAGGAAAGTGGTCGCCCGGAAGGGGGACAGATTTTCCCTGAAGAGGAAGTGCTGCCACGAATAGATCGCCTGGAAAAGATTTTTACAGAGTTGGCTCAATGGGAAAGTCAGTACGACTTTAGAAATTATCGTCGAATCAAGGCGGATTCCCTAAATGAAGACTTACTAGAAAGACTCAAAGAGGCCAAAGCCATTCATACAGCTTTACTTAGCTACGAAAGTTTGCTTCAGCATCCGTCTTTTCAGCTCCGAAAATTGAAGCAGGTGCTGGATCAATGTCGTCCAATCTTCCACTATATGCTGGAGGAGGAAAAAGCGCTCCTGAGATACCAGATCCAATGGGAAGACTTAGCAGATATTGATCCAGATGTAGGCTTAAAAGAAATCCACAATCTCTTTGAAAAATATGGAGACTCAGGTAAACTTAGCCTACTCAAAAAGAAATTCCTCAATGAAACCCAAAAAGCCTTTTACCTCTGTAAAGTAAACGGTCTGGAAGTAAAAGGTATAGAACAATTGTTGGTACTGGAAAGAAGCCTTACTCAAGCTGCCCGTATCAAACAGCTGCAGATCCTGATGAATAATTTTGGACGTGGAGTAGGCATAGAAGTAGAAAAGGATCAGGTTGAACATACCTTCGAGCATTGGGACTCATTAGAAAGCGCTCTCAAAAAGTTTGAAGATTTCAACCTCATGCTTCGTTCGATAGGAGTTGAGATTCTTTCTAAAGATTCATCCGAAAGACCAGCACAAATTGAATTCCTATCTAGCCTATCCAATTATAGGCGTTATCAGGATACGAAAACGGAATGGGAACAGATTTGTCTGGGTTTAAAAGATCATAAAGGATTGTATCAGGCCCTCAGCCATAGAGAGTTGGATACCTTTGATCAACAGATTCAGGAGCTCAAGCAAGCCAAGGAATGGGAAGCAGAAAACCTCAGACATGCTGCCTTACTGGAAGAATTGAGGGAGCTTTTGCCTAAAACCTTTGAATACCTGAGCCAAACAGAGGAATTAGAACTTTCAGAAGTCCAGTTGAATCGAGAAATCCTGGCCATAAAAATTCAGAAAGTCCTCCAGGGCAGTCTGCAAGCTTTGGGGAATCCGCGTGAGCTTATCGAGGAACTGAAAAATATTCAGAAGGATATCCAGAAGAAGGTGGTTGAATTAATTGCCTACAAAACCTGGTACCACAAACAACTCCAGATCAGCGATGAGCAAAGATCTGCCCTGACGGCCTGGAGAAATGATTTGGTCAATATTGGAAAAGGACATGGTAAGAACGCTGAGAAAAATATGAAGTCCGCAGTAGCCAATATGCGCCTGGCCAGAGAAGTTGTCCCTGTTTGGGTCATGCAGCAGGATACCGCTATCAATTTCTTCCAGGATCCCAATCCCGGACAATTTGATGTGCTAATCGTGGATGAGGCTAGTCAGTGTGATATCAGTATGCTCAACCTTATCTACCGAAGCAAAAAGTGTATCATCGTTGGGGATGAGAACCAAACAGCTGTAGCTACACAAGCCAGGCTTTTCCCGCTAAGCAGAACCAATCAGCTCCTGGACCGCTACCTGATCAATCATCCTTTCAAGCAACAATTCAATATCAACAATCGCTCTAGCAGTGTCTATAGCTTGAGTGGAGTGATTTATCCTAATATTATCAGCCTGAGAGAGCATTTTCGTTGTCGTCCGGAGCTGATCGGCTTTTCCAATAAATATGTTTACGATAAGCAGATCATTCCACTCAAGACCTCAACCGATAATCTCTACGGGACAGCAGCTGAAGTCCATTATATTGAAGACGATCCCAAGAATCCTAAAAAGCCCGCTATAGTCAAAGCCTGTGTTCAGTTGATCGGAGGGTTGATTGAAGATGTAGAAGTAGGTAGACTTCCGAAACTGCCAACGCTTGGTATTCTTTGTCTGGATTCTTCTAATGAAGAACATCGAGACCTCCTTAATAAGGAATTTAATCGCCATCCGTCCATCAAGGCATATAGAGAGGAATTGAAACTCCTGGTGGGAACTTCTCGCGAATTTCAGGGAGATGAAAGAGATATCATGATCCTGACGACTACAGGAAGTCATTCTTTTAGCCCGGAAGGAAAAATTCGCGCACCAAGGGCAGTCATGGGAGAAGACATGTCCCGTATCTATAATGTGGCCAGTTCGAGGGCAAAAGAAAAAGCCATTCTCCTACACAGTATCCACCCTGAAGCATTGGCAAAAATGAAAGCCCAATGTTTCCGTAAGCGAATCATTGACTATTTCTCCATCCAAATGATGGAAAATGAAAAAGAAGATAAGGTATACAATGCTTCTGATATGCATGCTTCTTTAGGGGAAATGGGAAAAACTGTCTTTGAAAAACTAGCTCAAGAAGGCCATGAAGAGCACCTGGTGCCTCAATATAAATTGGGACCATATGAAGTCGATTTGGCTTTGATCAAAGATGGAAAGAAAAAAGCCATATTTCTTGATGTCATGAAAGGCTCAGCCGATAATCTCGAGAAGCAGTTGGTATTGGAAAGAGCGGGATGGGACTGTTACAGACTCCAGCCATTGGAATGGGTACTTTCTGATGAAACAGCTATGGAAAAATTATCGCAATGGGTAAATAGCTGATCCTCAACCGAAAGGCATATTTTTTCGTAAACAATATTTGGAACGGTAATATGAACCGTGCAACCCCCACAATCTAGTGGGGGTCTATTCTTTTGTGTAAATTAGCCACCAAAGGATACCAAGGGTGAAAAAGAGATTATTACATATCTGTTTTAGCCTGGTACTCATCTTGGGTACCAGCCTTTCTGCATTCGCGCAATTAGACCCGGCAGAGACCAGAGATAAGGCCAAAAATGCCAAGGGAATTGCGCGTTTGACGGCTATGATAGAAATGGCTGAATATTATAAGCAGTCTAATTCTCGCCAGAGCCTTAATTATGCACAGGACGCCCTTCGATTTGCCCAAAGCCTCAAAACAGAAAATGTCCTCCAAGCCAATGGCTTTTTATATGATCCCCAAACGATCAACGAAAGACGAGTAGATGCCTTTATCCTCAGTGGATTAGCATATAAAGAACAAAAACGACGATCGAGAGCCCTTAAAAACCTGAGAGACGCCAAAAAACAGGCAGAGGCGATTGGTTATATAGCTGGAGAAAACAGGGCCAATACCATCCTGACGGAAATGAATGCTGCCACAGGCATCAATAATATGCTCGATAATGCCATTTCCAAAGTAGAAAAATGGGTGGATGGCAATACGGGAGAAGTAAGCTCAAAAATCAAGAAAGATGTTGCGGCTCGAGGAGCACAAATCAATGAAGCAACGGCCAGACGGGCAGAGGAAAATGGAGATCTGGAGCGTGCCATTGAATATTATGAAAAGAGCATCAGCTCTTATATTAGTATAGGAGATAGTGCAAAAAGTGAAGCCCTCAGTCAAAGGGTGGCTGCCCTTTACACTAAAATAGGGGAAGCAAAAGAACCCGAGGAAATCATTGCCTTTACAGAATCAGCAAAAAAAGAAGAGGTAGAAAGCAATCCCAATGCAGAGATTGATGAATTCGTAGAGGACCTGAAAACCATCTCCGAAGCTACCAAACCAGATCCTGCGCTTTCCATCGTTGAAGAGCAAACCGAGCAGAAAACCAAATCGGTTTTACGGGAGGCGCAAAGTCTCATGGCAGCGGGTAGAAATCGGGAAGCAGAAAAGAAATACGGAGAGGCCCTGAAACTTCAGGCCATGCTCCTGCAATACAAAAGTGAGCGTCAAATGGATTCCCTGACTAATGAGTTCTTTATTGAGCTTATGTTGGACGAAAGGGACATCTTCGAACAGGAAGCAGAGGACAGTCGAGAGGATCGAAATTTTCTCATTCTGATTACCTTTTTATTCCTTTCCATAGCTGCACTATCTGCCTGGTTATTTTTTATAAAGCGGAAATCTCACCGCGAGATGAGCCGAGCCTATGATGAATTGGAGGAAACTCACCAAGAGCTAAAATCAACCCAGACGCAATTGGTTGCAGCGGAAAAAATGGCCTCTCTGGGTCAGCTTACTGCTGGTATTGCACATGAAATCAACAATCCGGTCAACTTCATTTCCGGCAACATACATCCGCTTAAGTCAGACATTTCAGAATTACTGAAACTCCTAAATGCCTACGAAAACAGCATCCAGGAACAAGGACTTAAGGAAAAGTTCTCAAATGTTTCCAAAATGAAAACTCAAATGGATTTTGAGTACCTCAAGGAGGAGATATCTGAACTGTTGGAAGGTATGGCAGAAGGTGCGCATCGTACCACTGAGATTGTCAAGGGATTGAGGATGTTTGCTCGTGTTGATGAGGAACAACCCAAGCCTTTAGATATTCATTTAGGACTCGACAATACGCTTGCACTCTTGAAGAGTCAATTGAAAGATGTCGAGTTGATCAAAGACTATGGAGATGTACCCGTGATTGAAGGTTTTCCGGGAAAGATTAATCAGGTATTCATGAATGTCCTGACCAATGCGATTCAGGCCATGCCTGGGGGTGGCTGGATTCGTATCAAGACTCGGAGAGTAGGCAGGCAGGTAGAAATTCGCATTCAGGATACTGGCGATGGTATTCCACAGGAAACCGTAGATAAAATTTTTGAACCTTTCTTTACAACAAAATCACTGGGAGAAGGTACCGGTCTAGGACTTTCTATAAGTCTGGGTATCATGAAGCAGCACGGGGGCTTCATTGATATTGAAAGTGATCCCGGACATGGCACAGAAGTTATTCTCTCACTGCCTCTTCAGCAGGAGCCTAGTTATTCCTGATATGTTTTTAACAGCTCTTATAAAATCCCTCCCTGCTTTATGAGTCGGGCAAGCAGCTTTTCATCCTGCTTTAATTTAACCCCTTCCATAACAGCTTTTGAGAAATCTGCCCCTCTAATACTAACACCACTCAAATCGCATTGATTCATCCGGGCAGAATAAAATTCACTCCCATCCAGATTAGCCCCAGACAAATTGGCTTCCTGCAAATCTGCGCGGTGAAACTTAACTCCGCGCAGGTCTGCATTTGACAGATTTGCGTTTTTTAACTTGGCTCTACTAAAGTCTGCATAGAAAAAAGTTCCTTCCAGACGAGACCCAGCAAGATTGACCTCCTGAAAATCAGCATACTTGAAGCTGGATTTGAGGAAATGAGTTCCTCTTAAATCCGTGTTTGATAAATTGGAGCGATTGAGATTCAGGTACGAAATTTCTCCTTTCGGGAAACGCGTATCTTGTAAATTAGTAGCGTTAAAATTTACACTATCGAGCTTCGCTCCTCGTAGGTCAGTTTTGTGTAAATGAGCCCTACGGATAGTAGCGCCCCGTAAATCAGCTCCATTAAGGCGAGCTTTGCTTAAATTGGCACCATCCAGATTTACCCCACGGAGGTCAAGATTTCTCAAATCCATACCTTCCAGAGATTCGCCCTTCCGAACTTTCTTCTCTAGTTCGGAAGCTGAATTCTGACCAAAAGTTTGGGTAGAAAAAATGGTAATGCAAATAAAGATCAACAGTTGCGTTTTCATAATTTCCTTGAAATTACTTAGATAAAAAGACGAGCCTAAGGAAACCTCAGGTGTCACAAATACAAATAGAGAGAGAAGATCCGGGCTCGATGACTTATAAAGATCGAATGCAGGTCATCTTTTTTTATACGCCGAAATATGGGCGAATATTATCTTCAATAATAGCTAATATATTTCGATTTTGCCAAATAAAAGAACAAGTCGATTATTGGAAACTCAATCTAATTCCAGGACTTCCAGGATCTCAATCTCCTCCTGATTTTCCTCTTTATTTACCATTAAGTGAGGATAATCTTCTTCCAATAGTCGGTCGATACTGCAAATATCTCCTTTATTCAAAAGGATTTCTTTCCGGATTACTTCTTCAGCTAGTTCTTCTCGTGTATTTTTTCTGATTAAGACCCATTTACCCTCTATTCCTTGTATGCGAAAGACCTGATTGATTTCAGGTTTTTGTCTAAAAGATACATCCAGAAAGTCTTCGGTAAAGAATGAATTGGGTGAGATCAAGCGGTAAGTAGGCTTTGAAGCATACGTAGCTTCAAAAGGAATCCATCTGAATAAACTCAATACTTTCTGCAAAAATGAAAATAAAAGGCTTACTGGAATAAATCCATTTGTATGAATGACTTCTGCTACAAGAACTTTTTTTGACTCCAATGTTGCTTAGTTAATACGTCCCAAATAAAACTGCTAATACAATTTTCGTGAATAATTAACCACTCTGATGCTTAGACGCCGGTATAGCATAATTCCTTCTAGCCTGCGCAAAAGATCAAGCAGTTGCTCAAATCACTTCTCTGGTTTGTATTAAAATCCTTGAGTCTTAACAAATGTACGAATTATCGAACAATCGTTCAAAAATTCTCATCTATTCATACTTCCCTCCATAATTGATCGCAATAGGCGCAGCCAATATTTCGTCAGGAATCCCAAATGAATCAACCAAAGCAACAGCATGCTTTCTCAAGAGTAAGCAAAGACGCTCTACCTGGTAGCGAATGGCATTCGCTTTTGTATCAGAGAGATAATCATGTGTCATATAAAACATGCTATTCTTTTCCAGGATATTCAAGGCATAAAGCGCACAGAGTTTCTTCAGCACCTCTTTCCCTTCTTCTTCAGGATATTTTTCAACTGCCTCAATAAAATACTCCAGTACCACTCGGTCAATATAAGCTTCAGCCATACTAACCAAATGAGTCTGCACCTCGATAAATGCATCATAAGAATTCATCCCCTGATCCAATCGATGTTTAATTCTTCGGGCAGCAGACATTACCAGGCTACTTTCCCGATCTTTAAACATGTCCAGGTGCCATTCTGGATCTCGTAGATGTTCTTTACTTGTTTTTCGTACAGCGATCGGATTTTTATCTGCCAACGCATCAAAGGCTTTACCTGCAAAGAAGTTGACCATATTAAAGAGGTTCATCGAATTGAATTCATTCTTAAAATCCGATAAACGCGACTTAGCTACTAACTGCATAAGTACCGTATTGTCTCCTTCGAAAGTGGTGAAAATATCCGTGTCCGCTTTCATATCAGCAAATCTGTTGGCCCAAAGGTATCCTGCGCCTCCACAAGCCTCTCTACACTCTTGCAGACTAGCTGTAGTATTCCAGGTACTAAGGGCTTTCAAGCCGGCTGCAAGAGCCTCTATTTCTCTACTTTCATCTTCTGAGGCATTTACATAGCGATCTGCCATAGCCTGATGCGCAAAGTGATAGGCAAAAGCATTGGCCAATAGAGGCATCAAACGTTTTTGATGAGTTCTATAATTTAGAATCGGAATTTCTGCCTGGCCAGCAGGGCCAAATTGCTTTCGCACAGCAGCAAATTTGATCGCAATAGCCAGACCCGATTTGGCAGCACTTAAACCTGCCATAGGCACGCTGATTCTACCCCCAACCAAGGTTCCCAGCATCGTAAAGAAACGCTTGGCTTCATTGGTAATAGGGCTTTGATAGGTTCCATCGGGCTCCACATCCCCAAATCGATTGAGTAGATTTTCTCGAGGAACTCGAACCTGATCAAACCATAAACGGCCATTGTCGACTCCATTCAATCCCAACTTTCTTCCACTATCCATGATCCTCACACCTGGCATTGCATTTCCCTCCTCATCACGGATAGGTACCAGAATCGCATGGACTCCATAGATTTCTCCTTCAGTGATCAATTGTGCAAAAACTGTTGCCATTCTTCCGTGTACAGCAGCATTACCAATATATTCCTTATGGGCATAATGGTTTGGGGTATGTATGATAAATTCCTGTGTGGCAGAATCATAAGTTGCTGTCGTCTCAATATCCCGTACATTTGAGCCATGTCCTCCTTCAGTCATGGCAAAACATCCTGTCAGTTCCAAAGAACCCGTATCTTTTAAATAGGCTTTATGATGTTTTTCTGTTCCGAGTTCCAGAACACTTCCCCCAAATAAGCCAAATTGTACCCCAAATTTGATGGCAAGGCTGATGTCATGATGACCCATCATTTCGAAAACCGTTACATAGGAGCGCATATCGTTCTTTCCTCCCGCATAATCCGGATAGGCCAATGCTCCGTAGCCTCTTTCAGCCAATAATTTCAGCCACTCGAAAACCGTCTCCCGGTACTCCGATTTTTCCTCACTAATTCTATCATAAGAAAAAATAGGATCAGAAAACAAAGTCCTCAACTGCTCTTTCAACTCGGCCTGGTCTCCATCCAGGTACTGCTTCATTTTTCCCAGATCAAAAGCCTGAATATTTTCTTCCTCTTCAAGCTTTTCCGGGCGAGGAGCTGCAAGCATTTCACTTACTGATTCTGAACTGATAAGCCCCAGCATTTCCGCCGCATCATGAAGCGCACGTTCTGCGGATTCAGGCTGGAAATTTTCTACACCTTCCTGAGCACCCAATTTAGAAAGCTCCTTACCCAATGTTGCCAGATCCTTTAAGGAGTCGGCTGGTAATTGAGCTGCATTGTTCCGAATCAAGCTGGCCCACCTTTTCACCTGTTTAGGAGTGGGTGGCTGAGCAGGATCCAATCGGGAACAAAGAAATACTTTATCATCTTTCTCCAACCAATCCTGATTCTGAATAAACTTTTCAATCAAGTTGATCTCCGTAGGAGTCAGAATATCATCTGACCAGGCGATGTATAATAAAGGAAGAAGGGATAAAGCTCCAGGGCTAAGCTGAGATGCGTCTTGTGTTAAATCGGTACTTATCATAATCGAGTATTGTGGCCTATATTATAGATACAAAATACTGAGAAACAGTGTTACAGGAAAATCCAATATTCCGCAATTTGTCATTAAAAGGACCATCCATCTGGTATTATGACGATAATAATTGAATTTGGTCAGACTCTTTCAGGGTCTTGACGAATTTTCCTAACTTGCTCATGAAAAGCGATTCCTATGAAACGGGCTTTGGTACTGAGTGGCGGAGGGGCAAATGGGGCCTTCCAGTTTGGTGCACTCAAATACATTCACGAAGAACTACAGATTCAGAACCCTGATTTCAATTTTGATATCATTGCAGGGGTATCTGTAGGTGCACTCAATGGTACCATGGTCGCCATGGACAAATACTGGCAACTCTCAAAAATCTGGAACTCCCCTAATCTTCAGAAACTTATTTTTCAGGGTAGCCTCGAGATGTTTTCTATTTTGAGGAGTCTGGTTTCCCGGGATAAAGCCATATTAAATAATGAGCCTCTTTTTCGCCTCCTTCAAAGATATGTTCGTCTGGAGGACCTAATAATGAGTCCCTGTGATTTACGGATCGGGTCAGTCTCTCTCCGGGATGGCACCTTTCGGACCTTGCGCCCTAAGGATTTTGAAACAGATATCGAATTTCAAAAAGCGATTCTGGCTTCAACTTCTATACCGCTGCTTTGGGCGCCTCAGGAACAGATCGAAACAAAAGCTGGCATTTTATATGATATGGTGGACGGCAGCATACGGGATACAAGTCCACTCGGACAAGTAGTACATGATCAGCCCGATGAAGTTGTAATCATCAATTGTACCTCTCGAAAGTTGCCTTTAGAAAAGGACCTGGAATCTGGCAGGAATATTTTCACCATAGCCAGAAGAGCATTAGTCGATATTGCTATTGACGAAATCTTTGTTAACGACCTTCGCGAATACCTGACTATCAATGATCTGGTTAAGCAAGCCAAAGAACAAGCACCAGATATCAAATTGTATAGGACAAGTGTGGTAAGTGGAAAAAAGGTAGAATTACACGCCTTCAAGACCATTTTGATCGAACCACAGGTATACATGGGAAGCATTTTGGATTTCCATCCTGAGAAGGTTCAATGGAGGATTGAACAAGGTTATCAAACTGCCAAGGGTGCAATCGAAACTTATATGCAGGAAGCGGACAAAAATCCCTCCTGATTAAAAAAAATTTTCTATCTTCGAAGCCTAATTTAGAAGCCTTAAAGCATTATGAGAGAAATTCAATTCAGAGAAGCTGTAAGAGAGGCAATGCAGGAAGAAATGCGCCTGGATGATCGCGTATTCCTGATGGGAGAAGAGGTTGCTCAGTACAATGGAGCTTATAAAGTAAGCCAGGGGATGTTGGATGAGTTTGGAGAAAAGAGAGTTATAGATACCCCAATATCAGAAAATGGATTCGCAGGAATTGGAGTAGGAGCTGCCATGATGGGCCTCCGTCCAATCATCGAGTTCATGACCTTCAACTTTTCATTGGTTGCCATCGATCAGGTAATCAATAATGCCGCAAAAATGTACCAGATGAGTGGTGGACAGTATTCTGTTCCCATTGTCTTCAGAGGTCCCAGCCAGTCGGCAGGACAATTGGCCGCTACCCACTCTCAGAGTTTTGAGAACTGGTTTGCAAATACTCCTGGATTGAAAGTTGTTTCTCCCAGCACACCTGCTGATGGAAAGGGACTTTTAAAATCAGCTATTCGGGACCCAAATCCTGTATTGGTTATGGAGTCTGAGGTTATGTATGGAAACAAAGGGCCCGTACCCGAAGGACCTGAATTCCTCATCCCACTTGACAAAGCCGATATAAAAAGACCGGGATCTGATGTAACCATCGTTTCTTTCGGAAAAATGGTTCACGTATGTCTGGATGCTTGTAATGAATTGGCCAAAGATGGAATCAATGCAGAGATGATTGACCTACGTGCTTTGCGCCCGATCGATTATACAACCGTAATAGAATCCGTAAAGAAAACCAATCGATGTGTATTCGTTGAAGAGTCATGGCCTCTTACTGGGATGGCTACAGAAATTGCCTATGTTCTCCAGAAAAGAGCCTTCGATTACCTAGATGCTCCGGTCGTAAGGGTTACTGCAAGGGACACTCCTTTGCCCTACTCTTCGGTACTGGTAGACACCTGGTTACCTAATCCCAAGCGGGTAATCGATGCCGTAAAGCAGGTACTTTACAGAAACTAATTCCAAAAAAAATATACGAAAAAGGCCTATTCTTAACAGTATAGGCCTTTTTTGCATTTATTTATGCAAATTAGCCTTCCTAATTATTACGATTTTTAAACTATAAGAAACCCGAAACTTTTTGCTAATTGCTGCTGTACTACAAAACAATGTTAACAATTAGCACTCATCAAGTCCTCAGCATAGGAACTATTGTGAACGCACCTTCTAGAAAAGATTACCGAAAGCTATCAGACGAAGAGCTGATAAGCCTCATCATGGATGAAGGCAAGACGGAGCTCTTCAATCATCTTTATGACAGGTACGCTGACAAAGTCTATCGCAAATGTATCTCTTTCGTGAAAGATAAGGATATAGCAAAAGACATGGTTCAGGACGTCTTGCTCAAGGTTTTTACCCAACTCAACAAATTCAAGGGCAAGAGTCGATTCTCTACCTGGCTTTATGCAATCACTTACAATTATTGCGTAGAGTATTACAGAAAAAATAATCGTTACACGAATGTCGATATAGACGAGGGTCCCGATTTCCCTGATCAAAAAGAAGACAACGAATCTGAGCTTCTCAGTGAAAGAGTTGATCGTTTGAAAAGGGCTATGGAAAGAATTGCACCAGAAGATAAGGTTATCCTTCTGATGAAGTACCAGGATGAAGGTTCTATCAAAGAATTAATGGAACATCTGGATATTTCTGAAAGTGCAGTGAAGATGAGACTCGCAAGAGCGAGAAAGAGGGTACGTCAGATCATCGTGGATGGTGAAAAACATAAGAATTAATGGAAGAAAATAACGCTTTTAAAAAGATCGAGTCCAATGATAAGTTGCCCGATCATATAAAAAGAGAAACCCTGGGTTCTTTATTCTCCATGAAAATGCTCGCCGACTTTGTAGACCTTTTTATTGTTAAGGCAGGTAATGTCTTAGGGAGCTCTATTGACGGTGGTGAGCAGGTCGATAAAAAATAACGGTCTCAACAAAGCCCATGAATTTACTTGAATCACTAACGAACTCCTTTAACACTGTTTTCGAACAAATTAGTGCCGGCTTATTTCGCTTAATTCCTGCAACGCTAATTTTAGTATTAGGCTGGCTAATTTCAAAAATTGCCGCTTCTGTAGTTTCAAAAGTTCTTACGCGCCTTGGTTTGGAAAAACTGGGCGATAAACTAAATGCTACGGCAGCATTCAAAGATTCTGGAATCAATTTGAAGCCCGTAGTGATTATCAAGAAATTTGTCTACTGGACCCTTATGCTGATCTTTGTACTCAGCGCTACAGAATTCCTGGGTCTGGAAATTCTCACGCAGCAAATCGCTAAGCTAATTGCCTTTATTCCTGATTTGCTGACAGCCTTTATTATACTAGCTGTAGGCTTTTACCTCGCAGGTGCTGTCCGTGAACTGGTAGCCAATGCCTGCAAGTCCTTCGGAATATCTGCCTGGAAATTTATCAGTGGCATAGTCTTCTTCCTCCTGATGATGGTGGTAGTAGTGACAGCTTTTGGACAAATCGGCATTGATGTTGATGTCCTCACAACAAACGAATACATTATATTGGGTGGGCTACTCCTGGGCTTTGCCATTGCCTATGGACATGCCGCCCGTCCTGTCCTTTCCAACATCCTTAGCAGCTTCTATGCCCCCAACAATTTCAGGATAGGACAAAATATAGAGCTGGACAATATCAAAGGAAGTATCTCACGAATGGACAACATCTCCGTTACCATTGATACGGGAGATAAAGAAGTGATATTTCCCCTTCGCAGACTAATGGAGGATAAGGTTACGATTTATAAGTAAGCGGTATCCTTAAACAGCATTGTCATTTAAAGACCAAATCTTGGTCTAATGAATCCCTTTGATTCTCATTTACACACATTGAGTCAAAGGGATTGTTTCGTCGGAGGTACCGACTAGCAATGACATGTTATTTGTAACTCAAAATTTAATTCTGAATCAGGCCATCCTCTATCCGTAGGGTACGGTCTGTTTTATTTGCCAGCTCCATATCATGAGTGGCAAGGAGGATGGTCGTTCCGGTAGTCTTGGCTAGCTCGTACATCATATCGTAGAGATCGCGACTATTCTGAGAATCCAGGTTACCGGTAGGCTCATCAGCAAGGATGAGTTTAGGTTTATTGATTAAAGCTCTGGCGACGGCTACTCTTTGTTGCTCTCCACCGGACAAGGCGCTCGGTTTATGATCCAGTCTTTCGCCCAATCCCAAACGAGTTAACAACATATTGCCTCTTTCTTCCAACTCTTCCTGAACAGTCCCATGGATAAAGCCCGGAATGCAGACGTTTTCCATCGCTGTAAACTCCGGTAGCAAATGGTGAAACTGAAATACAAAGCCCAGCTCTTCATTTCTGAAAGCCGCCTTCTGCTTTTTGCTCATTTTCGCTACATCCACTCCTTCAAACAATAACTCTCCGGAATCCATATTATCAAGCGTCCCGAGGATTTGAAGCAAGGTACTTTTACCCGCTCCTGAACTTCCTACCAGGGACACAACTTCTCCACTATTGAGAGAAATGCTTACTCCCTTCAATACAGAAAGTTTGCCGTAAGATTTATGTATTTCTTTAGCGTCAAGCATTTGGAGGGACGAAGATAGGGAGAAAAAATGAGTCTAGCCCGCAAAAGCGTTGTTTTTATGTCCATGAGCCTGATTGCTGTCAAAAACCCGTATTGCGACCACTTCACATTCGGCAGTTTGTACCCCCTCAGAAAAGACCTGACAAGCCATGGTAGTTTTACGCCCTTTCATCTCCAACACCTGTGCGCGTAGCTCAATAGGTTTATCGTTGGGAGTTGGCTTGAGGTAGCGAACATTAATGGTGCCTGTTGCATATCGATATTCAGGCAGGGTATCCAGTGCCCTATTTTCAGCCTTATACGCATAAGCCATGGCAGTTCCCATCGTATGACAATCTACCAAAGTAGCCAATATCCCACCATTTAAGAGGTTTTTCCAGCCATTATACTTTTCATGACTATTCCAGATACATACCGCTTCATCCCCTTCCCAGTAACTTTTGATCTGAAGACCATCTGGATTTTCGGCTCCACAACCAAAACAAACATTGCCAGGCATATAGTCCTGAAAATAGATTCTTTCCATACAGCAAAAATATAAAAAAATAAACGCCCGGAGAATCCCCGGGCGTCAGAACTAGAAACGGTAATCAAAATTATTGGAAAGGCTATTTCATTATTCTTTGTCATTGGTACTGACCTTTACCTCTGCTGAGATTGCCAGCGTTATGTCGTCTATGAGGCTTTCCTCCAGATCAGCGACGATTTTGATAGAAGCGCTTTCGTAAGAAAGAAAATCATTGATTGAAATTCCGTCGGCCGGTAAACCGACTTTCATGGTCTTACTATCTTCTGAAGGAAAGCTTACTTCGTCCAGGAGCGTGCTGGTTTCACCATTTACACTGAAATCGATATTTACATTTCCTAACACAGACCAATTAAGTTCAACCTCTTCTGGAATGGTAATCTCCAGATGGGTGATTTCTGCTTCAAAATTCCCTTCTATGCCATTATTATCCATTTCTTCCTGCACTTTGGAAATGAAAGTTGAATAACTCCCTTCATCTGATTCGAGGACCAATTGTCCATCGACCTGATCGGAGGCTTTGACCGTATAGGTCGTGTTGTAAGGAATGTCTATTGATACTTTGAAAAGAGGGTTATCGGTACAAGCAAAGGCCAGGATGGCGAGTAAAACGGTAAAGAATACTAACTTTTTCATGCAACAGGTTTGATTTGATGATTCAAATTTGACGAGATTTCGAAATATCTCATAACCCATTATTTAGAAGAGCTAACCCCGATCCAGAAGATTATCAAGTAGATTTCATCCATAAAAAAACAGGAAGCTTACACTTCCTGCCCTCTCTATTTTGTTCGAAAAAATGGAATAAAAAGCCAGAAGCCTGATTTATTCCGAATTTCAGTATTATCTATAACATTATAAAAGAAGAATTGCAGTCAATAATTCTAACCTTTAACAGCAATCACAGAGATCTCAACATTCACTCCTTTGGGCAATCCAGCGACCTCTACGGTTTCTCTTGCCGGGAAATCAGAGCTAAAATAGGAACCATAAATTCCATTTACCTCAGCAAAGTCTCCCATACTTTGTAGAAAGATAGAAGTCTTGGCGATATTGCTAAAGTCCATCCCCTGATCGGTCAGGATGGCTCCAATATTTTTCATAACCTGATGGGTTTCCGCTTCCAGATTATCAGTAATCATATTCCCTGTAGCTGGATCGATAGCAATCTGTCCTGAGAGGAAAAACATATTCCCTACTTTTACTGCCTGGCTATAAGGACCGATAGGAGCAGGTGCGTTTGAGGTTTCAATAATTTCTTTCACGTGAGGAATGTATTAGGGTGAGTAATCTTTATTCAGACTTCCTGAACCATTTGGTAAAGCCCCCAAAAATTCTTTTTTCTACCACTTTGAAATAAGCAGCTTTACCAAAAATAAATGAATAAATTCGGAGTAATACGATATAAATGGGAGTGATGACAATAAAGTAAATGAGATAATATAGAAACCCTTTCTCCAAACCCGTAAAAGGCATCAAGTAACGAGGGACAACTGCGGCCGTTGTACCCGTTAACGCAAAAACAATCAGGATAATTACATAATCCCAACCTTTGGGTTTTGCTACTTTTTCTCCTTCTTCCGGTACTTTTTGGGGTTCTGTTTCTTTCATCGACATTTGTCTGAGTCCAAATATCGAAAAAAAAAGGGAGTGTTCTTGTGTTCTCGAATTGAATTTTTCAATAGAACAAATTTGGCCACCTTCCAGAAGGAAGACAGCCAATAATTAAATATGTGGGTTTCTAGCTGCTTAGTTGCCGACGTAGTCTATCCTTATCTGGACATCAACCCGACGGCGAATCCAGATTTTTTCCATTTCCTCACTCATTTTTCCCAGGTCTTTGCCGGGGTGGACTTTGGCAAAATATTTATCAAACCACGGCATCATATATTGATCAAGGCTTTCATAAAAATCTACAGTAACCGCATGGTATTCTTTATCATCTCCCTGTGGCATAACGAGGTTCAGGTTGGCCCATCCCTCCATATTGCCATCATCTATTCGAGCCTTATGAACGGGTAACCAAACTTCTTTTTCATAGCTTGAATGTTCTGCCAAGCTTGCACCTTCCTGCAGTTGCATGTAATTATCGACAATGATCTTATTGTCTGCTCCTTGTCTGAATACCTCCAGATCTATGACATAAACTTCTTCTTTCACCAAATCTCTAACAGAATTGGTGGTGTTTAGAATCTTAATCTCTTCCTCTGTGAGGATATCTGATAAATCAGACATGGAGCCCGTAAAGTGGTCTGCTAGTTTTTTATTCCCCTTGTAGATATTAGCAGTCTTATAATTGTATTCGAGACTTGTACCATAAGGAGACAACAGGCGCGACAGTTCCCAATATTCCATTTGACCGGCCTTGACTCTGGCCGCATGAATCTTCTTCCAAACTTTCTCTACCACGAGGTATGCCTCTTCATTTCCGGGCTCTACCTTCATATAGTCAATGACGACAAAGGTAGGCTCCTCATCCTGAGCTGAGGCAAAAGTGAGAGAAATTAGGAAAGCGAAAATGATACTTAGTCCGAATTTTGTTCCAAAAGAAACTTTCATAATGAACAGTATTTTAAAAGGTTAATCTGTTTGAGAAATTGCGATCTGTTAGCTTGTGAGAATTGACAAGCGTCCTCCTTTCCCTTCAAATCGAAAAGGGAAGGACAGGCATAAATGAAATTCTTAATCCCGGCTGTATCGCCAGGGAAAACTTTTGGAAGGAGTTTCGGCAGAGATACGCATGCTTTCTTCCATCGAAAATTCTACCGAACAATCGAAATATAGAGTTTTTTGAATAGAGGTAAAGAGAAATGGCCCCACTCTAAGGGTATTCTGTAAAGATTAGAAGGAAAACCGTAGGTAGAGGGACATGTTTCAAGCGCGCTTGTGTTCTCGTGTTCTGGTATACTCGTAGACCGTGATACCGCTAAAACACAAGAACACGTGCGCACATTCCTAATCCACTTTCCTATACGACATCACCGCAAGAGCATTAAATATGATACTCAAAATCACCGTAGCTCTGAAATTGAGGACGATATCTGCGAAATCGCTGCCTTTTAGCAAAACCTTCCGCATGACCTCCACGAAATGAGCGATGGGATTGGGAAGAGTCAGGTACTGAGCCCATTCTGGCATACTTTCGATGGGGGTAAACAGGCCACTCATTAAGATAAAGATGATGACGAAAAAGAAGGCCACGAACATGGCTTGCTGCTGAGTATCTACCAGATTGGAGATAAAAAGACCCAGTCCTAATACGGCTGTAATATTGACGGCACAGAAAGCAAAGACCAAAGCCAGATTACCGCGCATAGGTACATCAAAGATAAGTTTCCCTGCGATCAATCCCACAGTCATCAATAACATGCCGATCACCAGAAAAGGAACCATTTTCCCAAGGATAAATTGCCAATTCTTGATAGGGGTTACATTGATTTGCTCTATGGTTCCAACCTCTCTTTCGCGGACTACATTCATAGCCGTCAAGAGCATAACCAGGATAGTTACCAATTCGCCCAAAATTCCTGGAACCATAAAGTGCTGAAAGTTAAGCTCCGAATTGTACCAGTAGGAATGCTCAATGTCAATTCCACCTTGTAACATTTTTACAGGTAAAATTTTCACCTCCCCTTGTATTTCCTGGTTAAAAGATTGAATGATGCTGTTTAAATAGGAAAAACCAATCGTAGCACCTTGCCCATTGATGGCATTGACCTCAATACGCAGGGATACCTCCTTCCCTTTATGGAAATCCGTTTCGAACTTAGAAGGGAACTGAAGGATAATATCCACTTCCCCTTTTTCCATCAATCCGACTACCTGAGACTCTGCATAACGAGCGTCTATGATGCCGAAGCGATCCGACATCCGAATCTTGTTCACCAATCGTCTCGAATAAGAAGAAACATCTTGATCTACAATAGCCAGGTTTACCTTTTTCACCTCATTACTCGCCGCATAGGACAGCAGGATCAATTGTAAGATAGGTACAACCGTAATCAGGGGCAGGATGGCCTTATTCCTGAATATTTGGATAAACTCCTTTTGTATGATAAATAAGAGTCGTTTCATCTCTGGTCTATTTGCTTATTACGTTAAAATTCTTCCAGGCAATGGCAAGGAAAAAGAGGGTCATCAGGAGCAGGATCATACTAGGAAACCAAATGACAGACATGCCCACCCCTTTTAACATGACCCCCTTCAGGATTTCAATGAAATAGGTAGCAGGGATTACATTTGAAATGATCTGCAAAAGCCTGGGCATGCTAGATATCGGAAAAAGGAAACCAGATAAAAGCATGGTTGGCATCAGCAGGCTAAACAATGATCCCATCATGGCCGCTTGTTGGGTTTGGGAGCGTGTAGAAATAAGTACTCCTAAAGCAAGTGCGGTAGAAAGATAAAGGATACACAAAATGAGCAAGAGAATGACATTCCCATAGATAGGAACATCAAAAACAAAATATCCCATCGCCAATACCATTACTGCATTCAGGAAAGAGAGGATGATATAGGGGGTTACTTTCCCCAATATGATGATCAGGGGGGGTAAAGGACTTACCAGTAATAAATCCATAGTTCCCAATTCCTTTTCCCGTGCAATGGTTAAAGAGGTCATCATAGCCGAAATCAGCATCAAAATGAGTGCGACAACTCCCGGGATGAAATTGTAAGCACTTTCCAGTCGAGGATTGTAAATCATTCGGCTCTCGATACCGATTTGAAAAGGCCGCTGCTGATTTCCCATTTTTTCTAATTGAAATTGGCGAGTCATCTGGCTAGCGTAATTGATAAGGGTTGAAGCATAGTTAGGCTCAGATGCATCTGCGAGTAACTGCAGCTTGGGGTTTTCTCCCCGGTAAAAGTCCTTACCAAAATCAGGAGGAATCACCACCGTCATTTTTACCTCTCCGGATTTAAAGCTCTCTTCTATCTCCTCATAGCTGTAGGTATTATCTACAATTTCGAAATGCCCCGAAGCTTGTAGATGCAGGATGTACTCCTGACTTAGCTCATCATGCGCTCTATCAAAAATCGCAATAGAAGCCCCTTTGAATTCATTGGTTACGGTATAGCCAAAAATCAGCACCAGGGCTATCGGTATCCCAAATAGGATGACCAGGGTTCTTCGGTCGCGGAGGATGTGGTAGAATTCCTTTTTAACAAAGGCAACAAATATCTTGAACATAGGATAGGATTTGCTAATTAGTGCGGACCAGTTTAAGGAAAACTTCATCCATATTATCCGTATCAAATCTTTGCTTAAGTTCCTGAGGAGTTCCCAGGGCTTCGATCTTACCGGCTACCATGATGCAGATACGATCACAATATTCGGCTTCGTCCATGTAGTGGGTGGTTACAAAAATGGTTACCCCTTTTGCTGCAGATTCATAAATCATTTCCCAAAATTGCCTGCGCGTTACCGGATCGACTCCTCCTGTAGGTTCGTCCAGAAATACGATGGCTGGATCATGGACATTGGAAACAGCGAAAGCCAGCCTTTGCTTCCAGCCCAGAGGCAGTTCCTCCACTACTTTATCCGCATATTCCTCCAATTGAAGCTCTTCGAGAATTTGCTCCGTCTTTGCACGTATTTCCTTTCGGCTCAAACCATAAATCCCTCCATAAAAGCGGATGTTTTGCCGTATACTTAAATCCCCATACAAGCTGAACTTCTGCGACATATATCCAATGTTCTCCTTGATAGATTCCCGCTGTTTGTACACATCAAAGCCTGCAATATTTGCCTCCCCAGAACTAGGCATACTCAAGCCCGTCAACATGCGAATGGCCGTAGTCTTTCCAGCCCCATTTGCTCCCAGAAAGCCGAAGATTTCTCCTTTGGATACTTTGAGGTTGATGGCGTTGACGGCGGTGAAATCCCCGAATTTTTTCGTCAGGTCTTTGATTTCTATTGCTGTTGTTGTTTTCATTCCGTTTACATCAAGTCTAAAAACACATCTTCTATATTAGCCTGGGTTTCGCGTAGCTGTATCTCTCGATGACCTTTGTCTTCCAGAAATTCACGCACTTGTCTCTGATCAACAGGATTTACACTACTCATGTGCAGATATTCCCCAAAAGCCTCAATTCTCTCCCCAAAACCAGAAGCTCGGAGGTCAAGCAACAATTGATAAAACTGATCGCTCTTTACCTCATAGAGATGTTTACCATATCCTCCAATGATATTCTCGGGGCTTTCGATGGCGAGAATGTTTCCGTTTTGGATGAGGGCAATACGATCACAAAGAGAAGCTTCATCCATATAAGGAGTACTAACCAGGATACTGATTCCCTGGGTTTTAAGTCTCTTGAGCATGGCCCAAAATTCATCCCGACTTACGGCATCAACACCAGTTGTGGGTTCATCCAGAAACAAAACCCGGGGTTTATGAATGAGGGCACAACAAAGGGCCAGTTTCTGCTTCATTCCTCCTGAGAGCTTGCCGGCTTTTCGTTTTTTAAAGGGCTCGATCTGGACATAGATATCTTCAATCAAAGAATAGTTTTCTTCTATCGTCGTCCCGAATATGGTAGCAAAGAAGGTCAGATTTTCCTCCACTGATAAATCCTGGTACAAAGAAAAGCGGCCGGGCATATAACCGATGATCTTGCGAATCTGCTTATAATCTCGAACTGTATGGAACCCACAGACTTCAGCTTCTCCTGCATCTGGAATAAGCAAGGAGGTCAGTATGCGAAAAAGACTAGTCTTGCCAGCACCATCTGGCCCGATGAGTCCAAAGAGCTCTCCTTCTTCCACCTCAAATGAGATCTTTTTCAAGGCCTCAACCTCCTCATAGGACTTGCTGATATTTCTAATAATAATATCGCTCATGGCTTACCTATCAGAAGATTCGCTCAGACCTATTCCTTGAAAATTGACCTCAGCGGGCATGCCTATTTTCAATTTCCCCTCAGGATTTGGAACCCTTACTTTCACTGCATAAACCAGACTTACCCGCTCTTCCTTGGTTTGTATGGTTTTTGGGGTAAACTCTGCCTCTGCTGAAATCCAGCTAAGGCTTCCTTTTAAGCGACGGAAACCCTCTACACCTTCATCCACCAATACCTCTACTTCCTGCCCCAAACTTGCTTCCTGTAATTCTGTACTCGCAGCATAGGCATGAAGAATGAGGGGATCAAGACTGGCTATTCGGTACAAAGGGCTCCCCATTCCTACTACTTCTGCCGGCTCCACCAATTTATTAAGTACAGTTCCTTCGATAGGATTGTTGATCTGTGAACGAGAAATCTGATCCTCAATGAGTGCAATTTGAGCACGTATGGGGTCAGCTCCTGAAAGAATACCTGCATTGGTGTTTTTGGCATTTTGCCGACTTGCAGCAATTTGTTGATCGATAACTTTCAGCTCTCCTTCTAAATCATCCAATTGCTTGGGAGTAGCAGCTTTGTTTTTAAGAAGTTCTTCGACCCGGTTCTTTTCTCTCTCGAGATTACTCCTTCGATCCATCAATACTTTTATCTCTGGCTCAACTTTGAGAGTCTTGCTTGAAAGGCTACGAATATTGGCCAGGAGTTGAAGTTTTTGAAGGTAAAGGGCAGTTGTATCAACCAGGGCCACTTTTTCGCCCGCCTTTAGTTGGTCTCCCTCTTCCACGGATAAGCTTAGCAGTTTCCCTGAAGTTTCTGCACTTACGGTTACAACGTCTGCTTCAAAGTTGCCGTAGGCATCAGATCGTCTTTCCTCAGTATCACATGCGACAAAGAGAAAAATAAGTATGAGATATGGAAATGATTTCATGATATATATAGCTTCAGTTTTTTTTAAGAGTTAGCGATTAGTTCCTCTTTCAGTGAGAAAATCCAATTGAGCCTGTATGAGTTGAATTTTGTGTAGTTCTAAATTCTGACGTGCCCTCAACTCTGCATTAGACTGAATGAGGTAGTCAGCAGAAGTAATGATGCCATTTTCAAGTTGGGTGGAGAGTTGAGAAAGTATATCCGCCTGGAGTTTAGCGATTTCATTATCCTGGGAAATCTGCGTATCGAGATTTTCTACCCGAGACAGATAATTGGCATTGGCCGATTCCATGTTAAAGTCAAAAGTTTCCTTTTGCTTTTGAATTTGCTGAGACCTGAGGAACAGAATTTCTCTGTCATGCCTTAATTGCTTTTTATCACTTAGCTTCCATTGAAAGCTAATACCTGCAATTCCAAAGGGTGAAAAATTATTGTCGAAGA
>JBCBRM010000011.1:0-170051 GCA_039819665.1 Bacteroidota bacterium | reverse complement strand
TGGATAGTGAATACTTTGTTTCCACTATCCAGAAAATCCAGAGCTGTTGAGACTGCCATGAAGTTTACACTACCTCCTGTATAGGTTCCGATGAAGGCACCCATGACTTTATGGGTCTCCTGTCCAAAGTCCAGAAAAGAACCTGCAACGATTGCTCCAATAGCTACTCCTGCAGCACCGATTAAAAAAGGTAAGAGTAAGCGTCCTGTATCATTGAGGATTCTTTTCAATTGTACATTGAAAAGGAGAAGTGGAATTGCAAAGGGGATAAAATAGCTAAATACCCAGGAATAGATTTCCACTGAAAGATCAGGGTCTGCCGCTGGAGGCAAGATGCCCACGGTGGTAAGGATAGCTGCTGCTAAAATAGTGACGAGGGCTCCTGAGATCTTACTGAACCACCCAACACGCTCACCATACATCCCTAAAAAAGATACAGCGAGTAATACAGACCAGATCAGAATATGGCCCTCCGCAGGTATTAAGCTATTCATGGGTCTTTATCTTTATTCCGCCCAGGGGATTTGCTTGGAAGGATAGTAGTTAATGCCCAATACATCGAAACGGGCCTTTTGCCTTCCCAATCTTATCCGATATTCGTCCCAGCTTCGGTTATCTCGTGGCGACCATCCTATCTCTGCATGTCCAGGCAAACGTGGAAAAATCAACCACTCTGCTTCTGTCATATTACTCACGGTTTCTGACCAAAGCGGAGATTCTATTCCCAGAATATTTTCGGCAGTCATTCCCTCCACCAATTCTTCAGGATCCCACTGATAACTACTGTCTATTTCAATATAGGCCGCCCAATGCAGGCCATATTTACTGGTGGTATCATAGGACATGTCCAGGTATACTTTCTTGGCAGGAGAAGCTAAAATTTTGGCATTTTGCTTTAGGGCTCTCTCCGCATTTTCCGCACTATCCCAATATTGAGCGACGGTATTATTTTGGAGGGTAGCTTGGGCAATTTCATCCCAGCCCATCACCAACTTCCCATGTTTATGGACAATGTCCTGCACTCGGTTTACAAATGGAATATAGTCTTTGAGTTCGGTTGCATGGGTCTCATCCCCTCCTATGTGAAGGTACTCACCGGGAGTAATAGCAGCCAATTCACGGATAACGTCATCAATGAATTCATAGGTCTTTTCATTTGAGGTACAAAGGGTTGAAAATCCTACTTCAATTCCTGTATAAATTTCTGGCTTTTTCCCGCTACAATACAATTCCGGATAAGACGCAAGAATGGCATTGGTATGTCCGGGCATATCGATTTCAGGAATTACGGTTATGAATTGATCAGCCGCATAGGCGATGATTTCTTTGTATTCTTCCTGGGTAAAAAATCCGCCTTCTCCTCCCCCAACTTCTGAACTTCCTCCTACTTCTGCTAATTTCGGCCAGGATTTAATCTCAATACGCCAACCCTGATCATCCGAAAGATGAAGATGCAGGGTATTGAGTTTATAAGCGGCGATATAGTCGATAAATTGTTTTACTTCTGCGACCGTAAAGAAGTGCCTGGCTACATCCAGCATAGCCCCACGGTATCCAAAACGTGGAAAATCTTTGATGGTACCTGTACCAATTTCCCAGGTACCTGATTGCTTTTCTTTAGCTTCTATGCTTGCAGGTAGTAATTGTCTAAGAGTTTGGATTCCTCTGAAAACTCCACTAGCGGCATTGGCCTTAAGTACAATCAGATCTTCTGTCACATCCAATTGGTATCCTTCCCTACCTAATTCTGCATCTGATGATTCCAAGCTCAAGAAAATATTGCCTGAAGAAGGCCAGGTTTCAGAAGAAGCTATTTCCATGGGAAATCCCGTTGCAGGCCTGAGTACATCAGCCAAATAATTAGCCGTTTTCATCAAATCTTCATCATCTCCCTGCACATAAATGCGGGTATTCTTGTTGAATGCAAAGGAACTGCCCGTTGCTTGAAGGCTTACAGGTTTAGGAATCAAAGCTTCATTTCCCAAATCTTTAGGTGTCGGTTCTTCGCAGGAAAAAGTCATGAAAATGGAAAGAATAGAAAGGAAGGTTAGTATTTGTAACCAGTTGTTGAAACGCATGTAAAGCTGTACTTAGAAATATTGTTGATTTGGGGGCAATATAGTCAATGACTCGCAATCCTCATTAGTCATTTAAAAAATCGTCGGCCACTCGATATGAGCAACCGACGAAATATACAATTAGAGCAGGACTAGACTAACTATTGATTCGACTTGGTAAGAACCATCCCAACCAGGCTCCGGTCAAGGTCCACTGTATGCCTACATCAAGTAATTGTGGCAGGGATTCAGTTTTAAACCAAATACTTTCCTGGTAGGTGATCGTCATCCAGCCTATCAAACCTACTGAAAGTGCCGATATAATGGCTGTTCGCATACTCAGACCAGCCATTTTAGAGAGTATCCATGAAAGCAAGAATACAGAGACGAAACTAATTAACCATCCTCTAAACATATTCAATCCCATATTTGAGCTATAGGCTTCATGATAATGAACTCTTGCCCAGGGCTTGCCCATATTTTCCTGTTCAAAAGCTGTCATTTCAGTAGTTGAAGCACTAGCAGGAAGTCGAGGTAGGAAATAGGCACCTTCTGATAATCCGCTTTCAGCCAATGCTTGTAAGACAGCATCTTGCTTATCGGTATGTGCCATTTGACTCTCATGTATACCTAAAGGTGCCCAGGAAAGGAACTGCCACATAAAGATTATCACAGAACCAACTGCGGCAGCGATTAAGAGATTTTTCATAATAGTAGTTTTAGAGTAAATGTGTATCGCTATTTCTAATATACTAAAATTCAGCTAATTGGAACAAGGCTTTTACCGAATTGCTCATACTACTTCAAATTGGCGCATAATCCACTTTTCATATTTTCGTTGTATTATCAAAGTCCTGATTTAAAATCATCCCCCAACAATTCTGTCATATATTTAGTAGATTTAGATGTACGTTAGGATCTGAGCTACTAATACACCATGCCAAGAATGCAGTCTGTGAAAATTCCTTGCTTATACTTTTCCCTATTCCTTTTTCTCTTTCATATTTCTCAACCTGGCTATGGTCAGGATACTGCCTTTTCGGAAGCGTTAAAAGCTTCCAAGTCCATGCTGGATAAAGGAAATTATGAAGCGAGCCTGGAAGCTAATCGAAAAATCGAGCAAAATTCCCCGAAGCTAAATGAGCTAGATCAGGTCAAGCTGTACCAACAAAGAGCATACCTTATGACCAAAATTGGCCTCGAAGACAGCTCGATTCAATATCTACGGCATGCAATCCAATTGCTACAGAAAGACTCTTTAAATCAGTTGCCTTTATATGGGCGCCTGATGTATGATCTTGCTTTTAGTAGTATTAGTCAAAATCCGGGAAATCCGGAAATTGAAACCTTTATCAAAGAATCCAAAAAAATCAGGGAAGAACATGATCCGGAGATGCTTGAAGAAAGCCAACATCTTTTGGGCAATCTATACATGAAAAGAGGAAATTTCCCAAGTGCCATTAAAATCTTTGAGTCTCTCATTGCAAAAAAGGAAGCAATCAGTAAACATCTGCTAGCTCGCTCCCATAGTGATTATGGCATCTGTCTCATATTCATGCGAAGGCATCCTGAAGCTCATGCTTCTCTGGAAATGGCCATGAATTTATTTGAAGATCATTATGAAACCGATGAGCATCCCGATATGATCAATGGCTTATCTTATTTAGGATACATCAGTGGGGTTATTGGGAAATTGTATTCTGGCAGAAAGTATTGTGAGGAAGCTTTACACCTGCAGCAAAAATTCTTCCCACCGGATCACCCCGAACTATCGATCATTTACTACTACCTCGGTGGGATTTACAACAATATGCAAGAGGCCGAAAAAGGTCTTGCTGCTTTTCAGGAAGCTATAAGAATAGATGACATTCATTCCGGTACCCAAATGAGCCCTCGAAAAGCCAATTTTTATATGAGCCTGGGGGCATCTTATAAAGGAATCAATGACTATGACAGATCTCTTGAGGCAAATCAGAAGGCCGTAGATTTCTTCGAAAGCTTATCCGGTGGTCATCCTTTTATGGATCAACTCTATGCCAATATTGGCATGACTTATTTTGATAAACGCGACCTGGAAAATACCCAGCTCTATCTCGATAAATCTATGAAATTGGCCCTCGAGAAATTTCCTGAGACACATCCGAGCATGGTTACCCGATTTACAGCATATGCAAAACTCTATGAAGAGAAAAAAGATTTTCAGAAAGCTATGGATTACTGGGAAAAGGCAGCCCAGGTCGAAGCTGCTCGAAGTGGGCCTAAATCCAGTCGGATAGCTCAATTCAAATCCAAACAGGGAGCTGTATACTTCAACCACCTAAAAAATCCCCTGAGAGCCCTAGCATATTATGAACAGGCTCTCGGAGCTATGGATTTGGATAGCTGGACTCAAGAAAATACCTACCCCCTAAGTCAACTTACCCGAGAACAACCTACCGTATTGCTCGGAATTTGTCATGGCTATAGTCTTAGTCTCAAAGCAGCAAGTGAAAAGCAGGATCTTGAAAAAGCTTTTGAATTGATTCTTGCAGCCGAACAACTGGTTGATTCTACCCGGAGTGAGTATCTGACAGAATCAAGCAAATTGGAGTTGGCTAGTAACTCTCGCCAGCTCTATGCATTAGGTATTGAATTAGCTTTTGAATTATACCAGGAAAAGGGAGATAAAATGTATCTCGAAAATGCCTTTCGCCTCAGTGAAAAAAGTAAGGCCCTACTTCTTCTACTCAGTCTCAAGCATGTCCAAGCGCTTCAAAGTTCAGAGATACCCGAATATGTACTTGAAAAGGAGCAAGAACTTGAGCGAAAGATAATGAATACCAAGAGTCTAAAAAGTCGCTATACAAGCGATCAATTAGCTGAAACTGATAGTATATCAAAAATCCTTTTCGCACTCAATGCAAGTCGGGATTCCTTGATTGCAGATTTGGAACTCAACTATCCTCAATATTTCCGAATTAAATACGATCCACACATTCCTCAAATATCTGAAATCCAGAATCAATTACTTTCCAAAAATGAGGCTGCTTTGGTTTACTTTCAGGATAATAAGTTTTTGTACAGATTTGATATACAGAAAGAGAAGGTTGATTTTCTGAGAAAAGAACTTTCTAAGGATTTATCAAATCGAATCAGAGACTTCCGCCAATTGGTTTATGCTCCTTTGTCCTCCAAAACAGATGATGATTTTTTGGAAATGCAGCAGAGTTTTGTCGCAGAGGCACATGAGCTATATAATTTGCTCCTTCCTCCAAAAGAAGATTTTTCAGTAATTGATAAGTTAAAGATCATTCCTGATGGGGTCCTGAGTATGCTGAGTATGGATTTGCTGCTGAGCAAAGTACCAGATGACCTCGGAAAGGTAAGGCGCTATCCCTGGGCAATCCGTGATTATGAATTTTCCTACCTCTACTCTATGGGGCTTTGGATGTATTTGGAGGAAACTCGCCCAACGAAAAGGCCTGAGCCCAAACTTCTGGCATTCCAGCCTACATATCCAGAATCAGAAATGGGAGAGGGATTATTTGCGGAAAGAAGAGCTGGTTTCGGCCCCTTGAAATTTAGTGAGGAGGAAGTAAAGGGGATTAGTAATTTTTATACTACTAAAATTCTTTCAGGTCCTCGTGCTAATGAAGCAAATTTCTACGAAATGGCCAATGAGTATCCCATCATCCACATCAGCAGTCATGCTATGGTTCCAGAGAAAAAACAAAGGGATGCCTTCATTGCCCTCAGTCAATCAGATCATGGAGAATATGATGACTCCCTCAAAATAGAGGAACTTTATACCCAGAGGCTGAAAGCTGAAATGGTTGTCCTAAGTGCTTGCGAAACGGCTTTAGGGGAATTGGCCGAGGGAGAAGGCGTACTGAGTCTGGGTCGTGCCTTTACCTATGCAGGAGCCAGAAGTCTGATTATGTCTCTATGGGAAGTAAATGATGAAAGTACTGCCGAAATCATGACTACTTTCTATAAACATCTGGCTGAAGGGGATTCAAAATCTACTGCTTTACGCAAAGCCAAGCTGGCTTACATAGAAAAAAGTGATCAATTGGAATCTCAGCCTTATTTCTGGGCTGCCTTCCTCGCCAGTGGCGATATGCAAGCTCTTCCTGAAAAATCTTCAAATAGCTGGCTCTGGCTCTTGGCAATCCTCGGAATTATTGGGATATTTTGGGGGTTAAAACGTGTTGGAGTTTTGTAGTGCTGAATCGCAGGAATTTTCATAAAACCCCAACACGCTAATACCCTTACACGTTTACGCTATAATCCATGAACCCCATCCAGGAACTTGCCAAAATGATTGACCATTCTCTCCTTCATCCTACTATGACAGATGAGGATTTGAGAAAAGGATGCGCCATTGCCAAAGCCTATGATGTAGCTTCTGTTTGCATCAAACCCTATGCGATTAAATTGGCGATGGAAGAACTCAAAGGTTCGGATGTATTAGTAGGCACAGTTATCGGCTTTCCTCAGGGAAATTCTCGTGTCGATATCAAAGTAGCTGAATGTATCCAGGCCTGCAAAGATGGGGCTACCGAGATTGATATGGTGGTAAATATTGGAAAAGTATTACAAGAAGACTGGGAGTATGTAAAAGCAGAAATTGCTGCCATTTGCGAAGCGACTCATGAGCATGGAGCGATCTTGAAAGTCATCTTTGAAAATGATTTTCTCCCGGAAGACAAATATAAAATCAAGCTCTGTGAAATTTGTTCTGAATTGAAAGTGGATTTCGTCAAAACATCTACCGGCTATGGAATGGTAAAAGGAGCTGACGGAAAATACGGTTATCAGGGAGCTACACATGCGGATCTTAAATTGATGCGGGCACATTCTGCACCGGAAGTACAAGTAAAAGCTGCCGGAGGGGTACGAACTCTGGATGATTTGCTAGCTGTAAAAGCCTTGGGAGCCACAAGGGTAGGTGCTACAGCTACGGTAGCCATGTTGGAAGCAGCAAAAGAGAAATATGGTATGGAAAAGGATGCAAATGCTCCTCAGGAAGAAGCCCCTGGATACTAATATATGCTAGGTTGAATTCCCTGTATCCATGTTTGCATTTTCCAACTTTTTCTGCTTTTCTGACTCTTTAGGGTGATAACAATAGTTTAATACCTAAAGGAGAAAGCTATGCAAATCACATCAAATAATTGGAACAAAAAATTTCAGTTGCATAAGGAAGGGGAGGCTGTATTTCATTTAGAATATGGCAAGTGGAACTACCATGCTTCAGCTAGTTTTCAGGATCAACTCATCCAAATGAAGCCTCGAAAATGGTATAGTAGCAATCATGAGATTTTGAAGGATGGAGAAAAAGTAGGCTGGATAAAGTGGAAGTGGAATGGAAGATTAGAAATCCATGTGCATGATGAGCAAAATAGATTACGCAGCTTTGAATTAAAGGCTAAAAACTGGAATATCAACCAATTTATCATGCGGAGTCTGGATTTGGAAAAGGATCTCTTCAGCCTTAGAAGGACCAGTAAATGGTACCAAAGCAAGCATCAATACAAGGTAGAGAAATATTCAATGAATATGCCAGGAGTGAATTTGGAGGAATTGGTACTATATGCACTTCATGCATCCAATATATACCATCAGGCAAACATGGGTGCTTAATATTAGGAAATAAATTCTATTTTCAAGATATATCAACAATGTACGTGGTCAGGAGTTTTTAAAAAAAACTTTTGGCCACGCAGCGTTTTTCAAGTATTGGGTAATAAGAGGGTAAACAATCATCCTAATTCGTATTATGAAACCCAATATTTTTATTTATCTGATTTTATTGCTGGGAGGGATATCCTTAACCTCCTGTAATCCTGACAACTTCGATGATATTATCGAAGAAGAGTTTCCCTTTAACCCAACCGAAATAGAAGAAAACGACAGCAAATTTTCCTACAGTCTCCAGGGAAGCACAAAAAATTATGCTGCCGGTTATGGGAAAGAAGTTCTGGAAGACTTTTATGTATTGGCCTCAGACTCGGTCTTCTGTGATGGAAATGGAGGATACTCCACTCGGGCTCAAAGTGATACTGGATTCTTCATCTCTTTCTTTCAATTCAGCCCCAACAATTTTGGCTTAGCACAAGCGGTTTTGAGGCGAGAAATTAATGGGGATACGGTGGCAGTTTTCAGTGGTACTTTCGTACTCAACTGCACCAACGATCCTGTCATCACGATTAGAAATCGGACTGCTAGCTCAATTGAAGGCACCTATGAAGCAGAGTTTTTCAGCCTCCCCGATCCCAGCCAGGATCCCAATGATTGTAATAACTGGCAAAGCGTAGGAACCTTACTGGCTGATTTTATTGTCCCAGTTGATAGTTGCTTTTAAGAGACGCTATTTGAATTGAAAAATCAGGCAGACATAGAAGCAAGCTGGATCGAAGGGATCCAAAAAGGTGATAGAGAATCTCAACGCAAGTTGTACGATTCCTATCTCCCATTTATACTCAGTATAGTTCGTCGCTTTGGGTTTCACGATTCGGACATTGCTGACGTCATCCAGGAAATATTTATAGAGGTTTTTATTAATCTCAAGAAATATGATGCTAAAAAGGGAGCCTTAAAATACTGGATTAAATCACTAGCTATTCATAAGATTCTCAATACCATTCGAAAGAATAAAAGGAAAACTCTTATCCAATATGGAGAACCTATTCAGGAGCCGGGAATAAGACCTATAGCATTGGAGGAATTAGATGCAGAATATCTCATTGATTGTATAGCAACTCTTCCGGATGGATACCGGACAGTATTCAACCTATACGCTGTGGATGGATACAGCCATCAGGAAATCGGCCAAATGCTGGGGATAGGAGCAAACAGTTCACGCTCTCAACTCAGTCGAGCCAAACAACTATTGAAAAAAAAATTGTACAAACTAAAACCGGAGATTTATGATGGATTACTTAGAAAATAGAGGGAGTCTTCGGGAGAAAGTGGGGGAACATCTCTCGAAAGAAATTCCAGCCAAACTGAGCTGGGAACATATGGGTGCAAGCATATCTCAGGAAGTAGAAAATAGAAAGACCAAAAAGAAGAATCGATTCTGGCTTCTATTACTTTTATTGCTTCTTTCTGGTATTGGGGTTTCTCTCGCTATCCATAAGAACTACTTATTAAATGATGATTCTAATCAGACAATAAATCTTGTCTCTTCTGCAGATACTTTCCCTGATCCTACACCTCTTGAAAAATCTTCAGAAGGAAAATCTCCAATTGAAATTCCAGAACCTACGCTTACAAAACACTCCAAGGTCCTTTTTCAACAAACAAATGAACAGCAATTTCTCTCTCCTATCATACTCCCAACTACAAACAAAATCAAGGAATTTGCTGAAAGGAGGAGCTTTCCTGATATAAAAAGTATAAGGACAAATCTACTGATCACCGTCCTTGATTCCCCTAAAACCATCCCTCCCTCCTTTAAAAAGCAAATCGAGGACTGGGTTCCTGAGGCGAGATGGCAGCTCGAGTTTGCAGGTGGAAGCAATATGTTTTCCCATACTTTCAAAAATGCTAGTCCCCAAAACTTCAATGAATATCTCCCGGGCTGGCAAGCATCTGTCAGACTAAAGAAGAATATGAGAAAAGACCTCCATCTTATAACTGGTTTTCAGTGGACTGAGCTCAGATTTGTTAGCCGTTTTCAAGAAGATAAAGAAGTAAATTTTTATCGTCCCAATACAATCGACACCATCATTAATCGTGTGCCCTCTGGAAATCAGGAAATCATTTATCGCGATTCTCTACCAGGCATTCGAAGTAGAAACTTTCAACATTATAACAGCCATAGGATATTGAGTATTCCTCTGCTAATTGGATACGAAAAGAAGCTTGGAGGTCTGAAATTGGGAGTACAAAGCGGTATGCAGCTAAATCTCCTCAAACAACATAACGGAAGGTCTTTGATAAAAGCAGATGAAGTTTGGGAGTTGGGGGATGAAAGGATTTATAGAAATCGATTGGGAATCAGCTATTTGCTGGAAGCTCAACTCGACTGGAAAATTCGACCCGATAATTCCATTTTTCTCCGAGCAAGTTGGGATCAGAATTTGGATAACTGGATTTCAGAGGAAATTAGCTTAAAGGCTCGACCCTCTATTCTTCAAATTTCTTTTGGCTTCAGTCAGGCACTTTAAATTTAATCTACATCATACCAATAACCATCCGTTTCGATGGCCAGCTCTTCCAGATCTTGCTGGTAGTCAAACTGTAAATCTTCATGTAAGTAAGACATGGCTTTTGAGATAGCCTTCAATTGCCTTTGGTACAAACCAATCATCATGGGACTTCGGCTAAAGGTATTGAGTACCTTTTTGAATTCGGTGCAAAAGTGGATAAGCAGTCGGACCTCTGTTTCTTTTTTCTTGGAATAGCGAATGTACTTCTTGACCAGCCGCAAAATCTTTCGAATGCTTTTCTTGACGAAGTAGAAGCTGCTGATATTGATTTCGGAAAAGAGTTCGGATACCTCCTGATTGACTCCTTCGATGAAACGATCTTCATCAGAAGCTTCATATAAGAGGTAAGACATCAATTCTTTGTTCTCCTTCTTAAACTTCGCCAAAGCAAGGCAAAGTTCAACCAGCTCCTTTTCGTCTTTATAGCCCAGTTCAGATTTAATCTCTCGGATAGTTGCGGTCTTCATGGCAACAATTTACAAATTTCAATCAAGCTATTTGAGGCTCAGCAAGCTTCTTCTTTTTACTTCTGATAATGAGAGCAACCACCCCCAAATTCGGAACCCAACACAACCATGCCACGATGCGATAAGCCGTCAGAAAATCGCCAGTCATCATTTGTAAAGGAACTAACCACAAACGTAGTGTAACTGCAGCAAAACAAAGCGCATAGCTATAGATCATCATATGCTCGTGCTCGATCAGCTTTCTTTCCCTGATATCCAAATAGGCTTTCAAGGTAGATCCAAACCAGGCTACTCCCAGGCACATAAAACCAATTTGTGCTATAGGGCCTCCCGTAGCATAATATCCTGCCCAGACTCCGCCAAAGGCACTTAGCAGGCCAGCAACTACATAGACTTTACCTATCCCTCTATGTACTTTCATCCGTTTTGCCCGGAAGCCTTTATGAAACTGTATCCAACCGATCATCAAGGCAATGCCTCCAAAAAGGATGTGTACATTGAAAGAGATTTGCCAGACGAGATTGGTAAGCAATTCTGACGTTTTGGTATTCAACAAACCCACTACCCCATCCGCCATCAGGTATCTCAAGGGATAAAATCCTATTGAGATCGGAAAAATGGCGAAAATTATCCAGCCAATTGTTTTAAGAAGTTTGGAGTTCATATGGCTTTGTTGCTTTCAGGAATTTAGGAAGAAAAAAGAAGGGATATAACATTAAAAAGAGATTGGGTATCCACCAGCTCATATTATAGTCCTCTGCCAACACCCAATAGGAAATAGCTTGCAGGCCAGAAGCACTAGTCAAGACCAATGAGACCAAAGCAAATAAAGCCCAGCGTTCATCCTTTCGCCTAAAAAGATACAGGCTATACAAACCACTAGCTGAAACAAAGAGATCCAAAGGCAGAAAGGACCAATTCCAATTGACCAGAATTTCATTTTGATAATCATTGAATAGATATTCGGCGGGAATCAGTGAAAGGGCCGTAATCAGCCAGTAAAGAATAAAACCGATATCAACGATGAGGAAAAAATAACGAAGGGACTTCATAACATTCCATTTCTGCTAAAATGAAAGGATTAATACCCTTTTTCAAATGAAATTATTTGAAATGCTATTAAAAACTGCTGAAATGCATGGAGCTTAGGTTAGCAGGTACCTATAAAAAGCACATATAGATGCTCAATCAAGGTGTTGTAACTTGAGCACCGTCGAACTGTCTAAATCATTTTTTCCAATAGCCTTTAATTATTGACAAAATTTATCGAAAAATACTTAGCTCCTTCGACTATGCTCAGGGCGACAAAAGTGTCCCTTCTGATTAAATTCATTCATTTAATCTACTTTCTTAAACCTGTTTACTAAATCAATCACAGCTTTGAGCTGAGTAATTATCAGCTTATATTATCATAACTATATGTAATTCCAGCTTCTTTCATCATGACTACTACGCTTATAAAAAATGGCCGTGTATTTGACGGCACGCAAAATCCCTCTAAAATCGCGCACATTCTCGTCCGGGATGGCATCATAAAAAAAATCAGCGAAACAGAAATTGAGGCAGTAGTAGATAAAGTCATTGATGCGAAAGGCAAATGGGTCATGCCAGGATTCATTGATAATCACACCCATTATGATGGGGAAGTACTGGTATCTCCGGGTTTGGGTGAATCAGTACGTCATGGAGTTACCACGGTCATGCTGGGCGGCTGTTCGCTTTCTTTTATTTATGCGGATGTGGAAGATTGCTGTGATATGTTTACCCGCGTGGAAGCATTTCCCAGAGAAATTCTTTTTCCTATACTCAGAGATGAAAAATCCTGGTCCAATCCCAAAGAATGGATCGACCATATCAATAGCCTTCCTGTAGGTCCAAATCTGGCGTCCTTTATTGGGCATTCAGATATACGAGCAAAGGTGATGGGTATAGACGATTCTTTGACAGAAGGAAAAAGACCTAGCAAAGAGCAGATTCGGGAAATGAGTGAAATGCTGGAAGAAGCCCTTGATGAAGGCTTTGTTGGCATTTCCATGCAGCATAATCCCTGGGATAAAATGGATGGAAGACATTGGTCGAAATTGTTGCCAGCGGCCTATGCAAAAGCCTCCGAACGCCATGAACTTACCAAAATAGTCAGACGCAGGGGTGCACATCTACAGGGAGTCCCCAACCTGGTAAATCGGGTAGGCGCGCTTTGGTATATGGCTTTAAGTGCAGGATTTCTTTGGCGAAAGAAGCTCCGGACTTCCATGGTCGCGATGATGGACCTCAAAGGGGATCCATTCATCCGTCCGATACTCAGTGGTCTGTGTACATTTTTTAATAAAGTACTGGGAGCAGATTTCCGTATGCAAACCTTCCCCGTACCTTTTCGCGTTCTGGCAGAAGGAATGGAGCTTGTGATATTTGAAGAATTTCCGGCGGGCGAATTGGCCCGTCATTTATCAAAAGACCTCGAAAAAAGAAATACGACCCTTAATGATCCTGCCTATCGGAAGCTATTTAAAAAGAACTACCGAGATAAGCTAAAGCCAAAAGTCTGGCAAAAGGATTTCGGAGATGCCTACGTACTAGAATCTCCCGATAAAAGTATGATCGGAAAGTCCTTTGTAGATATTGCGGAGGAAAGAGGCCAAGATCCTGTGGATGCTTTTCTGGATTTGGTGGTCGAAATGGATAAGGATATTTTGTGGGAAACTACCCTCGGAAATCATGATCCCAGCCGATACAAAAAGCTCTACAATGATGAAAATGGGGTGCTTGGATTTGCGGATTCTGGGGCCCATATCAATAATATGGCTTTTTACAATAATCCGCTACGGGTACTCCAATATGTAAAGGCTTCGCATGATGCAGGCGATCCACTGATGTCTTATGAGAAAACCATCTGGCGCTTGACAAAAGAGAATGCGGATTTTTTCAATTTGGATGCGGGTCATTTAGCAGAAGGAAAACGAGCAGATATCATTATTATTGATCCAGTGAAATTAGATGAAAGCGTACATGAGTATCATACTGCGCCTTTCCTCGAAGGCTGTGATCGTCTCGTCAATCGCAATGATGAGGTGGTAGAGTATGTGATGATCAATGGAAAGCTTGCATGGGAAATGGGAGATTTTACTACTGCCTTTGGGAAGGAGCGATTTGGCGAGTTTCTGAAAGGGAAACATGTGTACCGGGAGAAAAATGATACGGTTAACAAAAACGAGGCGGTGTTATCAGTTTAAAAACTATTACATTCTACGATTTCTTCGTTCTACCTTATCAATTTTACCCTGATAAAACTTGGCCTTCTCATACTTTTCCAATTCAATATAAATCTCAACGATTCGCTCCAATTCTGGCAGTATCCAATTGTCTTTCTCTTTCAGGAGAAAGGATAACTCAGCATTTAAATTCTTCTGGTGTCGAATTTCCTTTCGACATTTCTGGCAGTTATTGGGATTTACCTGTACCCAAAATTTCAGCTCCTCATACCAGTATTTCTGTTCGGATTTGCTAAAGACAAAATGATCGCCGCAGCTCTTACAGATGTTAGCCCGATCCACATAGGCCAAATAAGGATCGTAATCCAAATAGATTTGCTTCGATACATCCACGATTATGGCTTTCCCTGATTCTAGACATTCATCACATGCCCAAATGGGACGTTTATGGTTTTGCAAAGAAGGTCCCAAAACGCGATAGGTGATAGATCCATATGGAATATCTCTTTCCAAACAAGCTTTAGCCGCTTTGGGGGAAATCTCCGCTTTACAGCTGGGGCATTTAAGGAGAGCATGGGACTTTTTTTTCTTTTTCACTTTTTCACTACCTAAAAGGATTTCCAAACCAGATAATGGATCATATCCACAAGTCTGATCCGAAACCTAGAATTACCCCTAATTATATTCAAGGGTACTGATAATTCCAGATCTATTTTAGGACTTTCACATCTACATTCTCCTGAACAATGACTTCAAATTTATCGAGGTCTATAGCACATAGATTTCCTCTTTCGAAGGCCTCTCCTCTTTGACCTTCATAACAGCCATTGTCTAGAGGAATGATGGTTTCCTTATTAACCACAGCATGAAAAATATCACTCAGACTATGTTTGGTATGTCCATGGATTACTTTCTTATGTCTTAAAAAATGCATATCTGGCTCCGACCGAAAGTAAGGGCCCCAAATCATAGAGCGTGTATCCTCCAGAGGATTGGGTGCCGCGAAATTGAAACCCGCATGGACAAAGTAAAAATCTCGGGTTTCGATGAAATAAGGCAAGCCGTTGATAAAATCAATATACTTCTGAGGAAGCCAGGCAGCTTTCTCATTTAAGTACATTACTTCATGATTTCCTTTGAGAGGAAAGACAGCATAGCCATCTTTCTGGAGGTTCATGATAAGATCCAGGACTCCCTTGGAGTCTGGTCCGCGGTGAACATAATCACCTAATAAAAAGAGTTGATCCTCTTTTTTTAGCTGTAATTTCTCAAATATGAGTGATTTAAAAGTCTGCAGGCAGCCATGTATGTCGGAAACGACAAAATGTCTACCCGGAAGGTTTTGGGGGATGTAAGTACCAATCATGGTTTCTGTGCGAATCAGGCTAAGTAAAGTTCTCTATACGAATAAACTGAATTCGGGTTTATATATTATGTTAGAATTCTCCTATTTTTCGATATTCCCATTTTTTGAATAAAAAATTACTATCAGCTCATCTCTTGCTCCTTCTGCATTTGTTCTTTCTGCTCCTGAGAGGAATCTCCTTCCTGATTTCTTCTGTTGTTATAATTGTTTCTATTTCCTTTTCTATTTCCCTGGCGATTTCCCTGTCTGTTTCTTTGTTGATTGGAGCTTTTGGCTTCTGTCACCAGTTTTAAGACTTGCCTCCATGACTTTACCTCCTTTGGGTTATTTTTCTTGCCAATTACGTTGGATACTGCAGCTCTTATCTTATCTGTATAAGGTCCTTTTGCAACCTTCTCAGCAGCAAATCTTCTCCAGGCCCCCTTGCCTCCTTTGATTGCCAAAATGGTGTATTCTCCTTTTTGGAAAATACTATACACAGGCTCATACTTCTCTCCTTTTGCCTGTTCGATGGCGGATTTCGCCTCTCGTACTCGTATTTGATTCCTCTTTTTTACCTCTCGGTGATTTTCCCAGGAAACAAGTTTATCTCCTGATTTAAATAATTCATCCCAGAAGCCTTCTTTTTTGTAAGATGGTACTTCTTCTTGTTGGTCAAAAATGACCAAACAGAGTTCATGGTCTGGATGATAGGGCATATGTTTGGGTATTAAAGCAAGAAATAGGCAGCTAGCTCTATTTGAGCCACATATGAATATCGCAAATTCCTGCATGCGATTCAAGCAATTTGCCATTTTTATGACATATTCCCTATTCCTTACTTAATAAATACCCATTTATTCTAAAATCTGAAGGGTATTGAGAAAGAGATCGATCATGGGTTTATCCCCATCAGCGAAATCTTCTACCAGAAGCATCGTAACAACCATAATTCCATGATCTTTTTCTCCATACGAAGCAACTGTATAAATCTCCTTTTCCCCTCTATAAGTTAAGGTTGCGGTTACACCTTTTAGGGTTTGTCCGCTCTCAAGGGTATGTTCAAAATCTTCTTCTGTTTTTTCATATCCGTAACTTACACTCTCCTTGGTGATCTCGGCCAACATAAAACGAGTCAGAGCGCTGGGATCAAGCGTTTTGTATTTCTGAACCATAAAACCACTCCCTGTGGATTTCATGATCATGCACTGTTCAATTCCTTCTTCGATTACGGTATTGGAGACTCCATTTCCCTTTCTATATTGAAAGGAAACCATATCATCCACATAGGTTTTAATATCAGCCTCCCTAAGAAGAATATTCATCTTTTTCCCTTTCGCACCCTTATATTCAACGGCTTCATCTAAATTGATAGAAAGGGTATCCCCATCAATGATGAGTTGATAGTTGCCAGAATTTTGCCCGAATGTATTATGGAAGGAAAAAAGAAGAAGGAAGGCTAGAATTAAATACTTAATTTTTTTCATAGTTTTTGTGTTTCTAATGATTGTGAAAGTACAAATTATGGCCTTCTTCCTCTTAAACCAATTTATGGGAAAGCTTTTTTAGTTTTTTCGAGCCTGAACTTCATTTTTTTGTTAAAAATTGAGGAGACTATGATACCGAATAAGGACCAAAGCTTTTCTGAAGGCTTCTTAAAATCTTTCTTTTCCTCCATCCAGATCCCATACGGGATGAATCAAGCCAAATTCTTTGAACATGGATTTCGCCTCCTCTCCTGTCCATTTAACCCATTCTGGATTGAGGTGATTTCCGTACCACTTTTTTGAGAAGTTCCAGATATTCTCTGCTGGCTGAATGTCTCCTTTGGGAATATTATGTCTTTGGGACCATTGATCGATTTCTTCTTTGTTTCGGAAAAGGAGCATAGTTGTACAGGTATATATTACATTGTCCCAAGCATTGCGCATGGGGATAGGAAAATGAACCCATAGATCTTTCTCCACCAGCTCGCCATCTTTTATATGCATATAAAGGGCATCCCCATAAGCTCCATTCGAGGTCTTTATCGTTACATCTTCCTTTAATAATGCCGCAACCCCCAAAGAACACCAGGCACAATTTCCCCACCAGCTTCCACGAGCGGATTCGACCAGAAAATTTGTAGGAGCCAAGGAAAAGGGATGAATTACCCAGACTTTGGCCTGATTGGGATGGAGAACAACTCCGTGGTATTCCTGAAGGGCCTCCAGCGCTTCAGTCATTTCCTCTTTATTAACTGAAAAGTGCTGGGATAATTGATCCAATTCAGGAGCATGACCTTTCTCTAAAATATAACTCAGGATGTAGTGATGGAGGCTAGAATGATTAAGCATATCTGTTTGGTAAAGCTGGAAGTTAGCATAAAAGAAAAACACCGACAATAGTCGGTGCTTGTGGCTTGGATACATGTTGCTTAGCCCTAATTTCTCCCAGCTCTTACTCCGCCATCAGTGTCCCATACTGCTCCTGTTACCCAGGAAGCTTTCTCGGAAAGTAAAAAGGTAATTACATGTGCAATATCCTCTGGCTGGCCGTTTCTTCCGATAGGATGAAAGTTGTTAAATCCAATAAGAGCTTCCGCCGCTTCTGCCTCCCCCCCAAATACACCATGATAAACAGCTGTTTCAACAACTGCAGGAGAAACAGCATTTACCCGTATGTTGTGATCAGCCAATTCCATTGCAAGATGCTGAGTCAGGGAATGCAATCCCGCCTTTTGCATAGAATAGGCAGAAGAAGGAGTAGCTTTTACAGCTTGCTTTGCCCACATAGAGCCTATATTTACCACAGATCCTCCCCCACTCTCTTTCATTTTTTTCGCTGCTGCCTGACTGATAAAGAAAAAGCCTCGATTAAGGTCTAGATAAGAATCATAATCTTCTTGTGTGTGATCCAGGAAAGGCTTGGGACCAAAGATCCCTGAAGAATTGACGAGATAATCCAGAGAATCCAAATCCTCTATAGTTTCTATCAATTTGTCTACCTTTCCCCTTTGGGTGATGTCGATCTGATGTTTCACCAGCTTAGGATGATTAGCTACTTTGTCGGGATTTCTCCCAACTATGTGAACTTCTGCTCCAGCCTCTAGCAAAGCCTGGGTGGTGGCTAGGCCTATCCCACTGCTTCCTCCAATGATCAAGGCTTTTTTGTTGTTAAATTCGTGCATTTTGACAAAATTAAATACAGACCAGTCTGTCTTTTTATATGAAAAAAAATCTATGACAATATTTGCTTACAAAGTTCTTTGGCTGATTTGATCGGCCAGAAATTTTGGTGTAGATGGGCTTCTGATATTGCCCCTTCATAAATTAAGTAGATCTGCTTGCTCAACAAGTCCTGCTTTTTTTCCTCCATATCGGGATAATTTTCAATCATCAGCTTTTGGATAAGGTTCAGAAAGTCATTCTTCTGTTTCTGAATCTCCTGACGAACTTTTCCATTATCCCTGGGCAATTCAGAAACGGTATTCATACACCAGCAGCCATTGAATCCTTTATCATCATAAAACTTTTCCAGAAAACCGAATAAACCTAGCAATTGAGCCTCTCCCCTCGCCTCTTTTCTACAAAAAGCTTCAATGTCTACCAAGAAGGTTTCGTTTCGAAACTTCAAATAGGCCACACAAAGGTCCTCCTTTGAACGAAAATGGCTATATAATGTCGCTTTGGCAATACCCGCTTCCTTAATGATTTCATTGATCCCTGTCAAATTATAGCCCTGCTCATAGAAGAGTCTGGAGGCAGTCTTGACAATGGTTTCACGTACCAAAGAATGTTTCATACCTCAAAGCTAGAGAAAAAAATAAAAACAGACAAGTCTGTCTGTTTTTATTTTTTGATTTCTATTCTTTCTTCAATTGATCTCTTACTTCCATTAGACAGAAGCCTAAATAATTTCTCCCTCTCCATTGATAGGGATTAGAAGCTGCAGGATTATCTTTGTCCAGACCTATCCCCCAAATTCGATCTCTGGGACTTGCTTCAACAAGCACTCGATATCCTGTATTCAGGATAAATTCTTTGAGCTCCATATGTTGGGAGAATTTCAGGTAATTCCCCTGAGTTACGATAGCTTGACTGTACTGGTCCCAATGACCCGGATCAAAGTTTCTAACTTGCCTCCCTAGCTTTTTGGCTTCGGCAGGACTTTTAGCCTGAAGAATTTTCCCCAACATTTCTTCATCCTGAAAAAGTCTTGCCTTACCAGCCATCATATAATGCTCAGCTGTGGGGTAGCGAATCCCATTTTCTTCAAAAGGATGGGATTCCCACCATTGACTAAAAACGCTTTTACTAATGCTCCCATCTCGGGTCGGCCTATGCCCCCAGAAAAAGAGATACTTAAAGGAATGCTCATCTGAAAGTTGATCGATGAGCCATTGATGAGAATACTTCATGAGTGTGCTGTCTTATTTACGTAATTAATACGCAAATAATAACTCAAAGGTTGCTCATTCCCAATATATTTTCAAAAAAGGAAAATCCCGAAGATCTCATCTATATAAGAGAAGATCCCGGGATTAGATCCTACGTAATGCGTGACGTATACATTAAAGTAACTAATTCCAGAAGTACATCTTTTGCCGGGGGAAATTGATCGAGGTCTTTTGTCGGGAAAGTACGGGATACCCGATCAGGCCATCAAAATGTTCATCCTCTTTTTGTAAATGGGAGATATTTGCCTGGACGAAGGTCATTCCTTGGTAGTTTTGTTGAGAAATTTGGAAGTCTGAAACAGAAAATGAAACCACTTCAGATACACCTTTATTTGCTCCCCGGAGTTCTTCGCTACCCAAAATAGATATTTGAGATCCATCGATTTTGCTATAGCAGTGCTGATTGACGAGATTATTTGCTGCGCCTGTATCAATTCCCAGCATCAGTTCTTTCTTTCCTATTTTGCAACTTAAATTGGGGATATGCGAAATGTAGCTAAAGGAAATCTCATCATAAGGTTCAATTTCCTGATGGTATTTACTTTTTCCTTCTTTGAATAGCATCAATTCAGAAGCATCATAGTCTATCATGAGTTCGTAATCCTTCACCAAATCATACCCGATTAGTCCAGCAAATTTTACCCCAGTTGCCCTTTCCAAGTGGCTAAGGTCCATACTTATCACTTCAAAATTCTCTCCGAAAATTCCTTCCCAGTCAAACTTCTTCACCTCTACTTTTGAAGTAGAGATTTGTCCAGAAACTCCTCTTAAAGCCTCAGACTCTTCTCCTGCTTCAAAATGAGCTGTATTAAGGATCAGAGAAGGTGCCCCTGTGTCCAAAATGAAATTTTCCTTTTTTCCATTAATCTTTGCCTTCACAAAAATCAATCCTGAAGATTTCTTGAAAGGTATAGTTACTGACTCAACTTGTGAATATTCATGCATAAGAGAGGTAGGAGTTTTAAAAGCCATAGTGATAAGGCCTACACCCCCCAGGCTTAATATTACGATAAGGATCTTTTTCATTGATATTGAAATTAAATTTTGACAAATTTCAACAGATAGCGCTGCTCGAAGGTGCGGATTTATATATTCGGACGAATTAACTCTTCATTTTTTTTCGATACTGACTAGGAGTCATGCCTGTTTTACGTTTAAAAACATCATTGAAACTGGACTTTGACTTAAATCCATTGCTATAAGCGATAATCATGATATGCTCCTTAGTTTCCATGAGCTCTTTCTTTACGGCTTCTATCCGATAGCTATTGACAAATTCAAAGAAATTGCCGCCACTGTAGGAATTGATAAGCTGAGAAAGCGTATTGGGGTGTATATTTACTTTTCGGGCTAAAAGGGCTAAGCTTAAATCTACTTCCAGATAAGGTTTCTCATGTTCCATATAAGCTAATAAATCTTCGAATCGCTGCTTTTGCTCAGGCTTGTTCTTAGTTTTTTTTCCCGATGTCTCTTTTAGCCCTTGTACATCAGCAAAATTGTGCGAAAGCAGGTTGTAAGCAAAAAGGAATATACATGCCAGAAGTGAGGCAGTAAACATAAACTGCGTTATCCCGGCTTTGATAAAGCCGAAGCTATAGTTCAGAAAAAATATAAGTAGCGGAAAAAAGATCAGTACGAACCATATTTTCAAAACCAGGTCCAGCCAATTGAGATCTATATTATCAAGGGTAGAATATAAAAGCCTGATGCCTTTTTTGTACTTGGTGGTCTTTTTAAAACTCAAAATTACATAGACCAGATTGTGAATCAGAATAGCGGAGATGAAAACGATTTCTTTCCAATGAGGAACAAAACTACTCTCTGCCTGTTCTCTTGAAATTTCCATATAATGCCTTACAAGCTCATCAGGAGGAATTGCAAAATAGGTAGCCATACTGTGTCCCAGAGCAAGCACAAAAGGGAGAAAATGAAAGATATCCTTTCTCCAATCAAATACTTCATGGTTAGTAGAACGAGTCAGAAAATACAAAAGGGGACCATCAAGGAAAAAAAGATTTTGGTCTAAAACAATGAGAAAAGGGGCATGTATCAGATCAATATTTCCTTTTATATAATACAAAAGAAAACGACACCCCCAGACTCCCAGTATCAGGCAGGAAAAGTACAAAGGAAGGCTTTTCTTTTCTCTATTTAAGAGGTGGAGTAAAGAAAAAATAGTAATAGAAATTCCTGCAATGTATAGATCGTGCATGGTGTAATACTATGGGCCTTTGAATCTCCTGGTTCAAAAGCTTGTACAAAGCTAAAATACGGAGCAGGCTAGGCCTGGTTCGCAGCAAGAATGTATCATTCTGCGATCTATTCACATCTTTAGACAGATACCGGATAAATATCCTTGTATCGGAAAAGAGGACTTTCTTTTCGACCGATTTTGAAAAGTCCTTTTTTGAATAAAACTTCCCCAACCTCCCGGCTAGTTCAGGAGTACAGCAGTTCTAGGGAGTATTCCCTTAACATTTATTTCAATATTTTTTAACCTCGGCGTAACTTTAAGGTATCAGCAGATAAATACCTTGGCCAGCTGAAACTATCACTAACTATGCTTGTCGCCAACAAAATTCGAAACTGGGTCTTCAAAAAAGTACATGTCAACAATCTCGTTTATAACACTTGCTGGGAAGACCCGCGTTGTGATCGAAAATTGATGGATTTTAAGGAGGACAGCGAAATCGTCATGATAACGAGTGCCGGTTGTAATGCGCTGGCCTATTTGCTGGATGATCCTCAGCAAATTCATTGCATAGATATGAACTCCCGGCAAAATTCTCTTTTAGAATTAAAGCTATCTCTTTTTAGAAATTGTAATCATGAGACCTTATTCCAATTTTTTGGTCAAGGGACTCATCCTCAGCATGATACTGTTTATAGAGAGAGTCTTCGTGAAGACTTATCTCTGGAAGACCAGATATTTTGGGATAAACACATCAAATATTTTTCTGAAAAAGGGGTTCGGAAAAACTTCTACCATTATGGTACAGCAGGTACTTTTGTCTGGTTGTTTTTTGTTTACATGAAATCCCGCAGGAAACTGCGTGCAGAACTTAGCGCATTATTAAATGCCAAAAGCTTGTCGGAGCAAAAGGAAATATATTTTCGGATTGAAGATAAAATTCTAAACAGGCTCATGGAGTTTGTAGTAAATAGGCATTTGACTATGTGCTTGCTAGGCGTCCCCAGGAGTCAGCAGGAGTTATTTGTTAATGAATATTACAGAGGGGCGATGGGATTTATTCAAGAAAGCCTTCGACATGTTTTCACAGAACTTCCTATTCAAGACAACTACTTTTACAGGGTCTATATAGAAGGAGTATACACCGAAGATTGTTGCCCGGAGTATCTCAAAGCTGAAAATCATGATATTATTCAGGATAGAAGTGATCGCGTAATGACCCATACAAGCACCCTCTCGGAGTTTTTGTATAAAAATCCTGGTTCTTATTCTCATTTTATCTTGCTGGATCATCAGGATTGGTTGGCAGAAAACAACCAGGAAGCCTTGGAAGAGGAGTGGAGATTGATTTTAGAAAATAGTCGGCCGGGCAGCAAAATACTTTTGAGATCGGCTGCGAAAGAGGTGGATTTTTTCCCGGATTTTGTGAAAGATCGCATAGTTTTTGAGGAAAAAAAGACAAGTCAAGAACACAAATTAGACCGAGTAGGTACCTATGCTAGTACCTATTTGGCTAATGTTAAATAACCAGAGCTCAATCTACTTTATACCATGGCAAAAGCGCAGGCTGGCATTCCTCAAGATCTCCACCAGGCGGAGAAAATGCAAAACTACTATCAGTTCCATGCGAAGATTTATGATCTCACCCGTTGGTCCTTTCTTTTCGGTCGCAGAGCCATTATCAGACATGCAATGGACGCTTCTCCAGAATCCCGCTCCATTCTGGAAGTAGGATGTGGTACAGGATATAATCTGGTAAAGCTTGCCGAGAACTTCACCAAAGCAAAAATCATAGGCATGGATGTCTCGGGCCAGATGCTAGAGAAAGCCAGAGAAAATACGAATTCTTATCAGGCTCAATTAGTTTTAGAAGAAAGGGCCTATGAAACAGGCACTTATCAATGGACCGGCAAACTGGATATGATTCTTTTCAGTTACTCTCTTTCTATGATCAATCCTTTTTGGAAAGAACTTCTGGAGCAAGCCCATAAAGATCTCAGACCCGGAGGAATAATTGCTGTTGTGGATTTTCATGATTCTCCTTTCAGATGGTTTAAAAGCCATATGGGAAATAACCATGTTCGTATGGATGGCCATATCATGCCCGTTTTGAAGGATTTATTCCAAACCGAATTTGAAGAAGTTTCTCGTGCTTATTTGGGTGTATGGAAGTACTTCAGATTTGTGGGGGTGAAAGAGTAATTATCCGGTTCTCCTAGCCAGAAATTGGAGCTACCATGATCTCTAATATTTTGCCAATAAGCTCTTCAGCATCGAAGGGAACGTTTGCCTGTCCTACATTGATGGATAAGAGTAATTCTTCCTTAGGATTATACACCAAAAGGGAGCCATAAAATCCTCCATGTCCATAAAAATCCAACCCATTCAATCCATAATGAAATATTCCCATTCCTGCTCCTTTTCCAAACTTTTGGTTTTTTTTCAGAGAGATCATTTCTCCCAAAGTTGCTCTCTCCTTAAAAAGTTTCAGGTCAAAAATTGCTTGGATAAAAATCCCTAAATCCTTTGTAGTTGAAATTAGTCCTCCCCCAGCCCACTCATAGGAAGTATTTACTTTTTGGGTAAGGTTGATTCGGTTTAAATAAGAGTCAATTTTTTTTAAGGTCCCGCGAGGACTTTCGAGGTATTCATGATAAGTATCCTTCATCCCCAGAGGATCGATAATGCGCTTGCGATAGGCCTCATGAAGAGGCATCCCTTCAATTTCCTCTATGATAAAACCAAGAAGCATATAATTCATGTCAGAATAGTGATATCCCTCACCCGGTTTAAATAGCGCCTTTTTGTTAAGTTTATACTTGAAATATAGATCCACCACTTTCGCAGGGGTATATTGTCTCTTCTTGTGGGTCAGTACACTTAGGTTGAAACGAGTTTGGGTATCGGTAAAAATATCGGCGATGCCAGAGCGATGTTGAAGCAACATTTCTATGTCAATATCTTGTGCATAGGAATTATCTTCAAAAAAATGGAAGTCATCGTATCTAATGGAGTCGGCTGCGGAAAGGTAAGTCGATACTTTATCTTCCAATTTAAGCTTGCCTTCCTCTTTCAACTGAAGAATAATGGTAGAGACAAAGGTTTTGGTGATGCTTGCTATACGAAATTGATAATTTTTCTCGATAGCCTCTTCATTACGGCCTTTGATCCCAAGTCCCAGATGGACTTCCGTATCGTTTTTCCGATTTAAGGCATATAGCATAAAATTAGGAACAGGTCTTTTCCCTTTCATACTAAGATGCGAGCTAAGCAAATCAGAGATCGCTTTTGTAGGATCCTGAGCTCTCAAGAGCTGCTTAGAGGAAAAACAAATTAAGAAACTTAAGAGTAGTGTAATTTTCTTGTGCATTTCCGTTTTTCAGAAAAGAACAATGATTTTGTCAATAGGTTGCAGGAATTATTGAAAAATGACCATTTCGGCATTTAATCCATTCAAATATGTAAAAAATTAACTGGATTTTAATTTGAAGCCAACCATTACCACATTAATTTAGTTTTTAAGCTTGACTTCACCCCGTGGAATACTGTACTTTTTTTAAAATCAAACATGCAACAGTTTGAATTTCTTGTTTTTATCGATGATGATCGTCCAAACAATGTTTTCCATGAACTCATAATGGAGGAGTCGGGATTGGGGAAAAAAGCAACATCATTTTTATCTCCCCTAAAAGCATTGGCATATTTTCAGGAACTGGAAGAACAAAATGCTAGCTTTCCAGACATAGTTTTCCTCGATATAAATATGCCGCAATTGACAGGCTGGGAATTTTTAGATCGTTTTGAAGAGATGAAATTGAAAAAATATCCCTGGGTCGTGATTCTTAGTTCTTCCAACTACCATAAGGATAAGGCCTTGAGTGATGCACATCCTTTGGTCCATTCCTATATTGAAAAGCCTTTGAGTAAAGAAAATCTTCAGGCATTACTTACTGCTTTTAGGGATGCGAAGAAATAAAGTCTATTTCTATGCTACGCTTGCTGCAATAGGCCTGATCCTCATGAATCAAGTCTTTATCCAATATTGGTTGTTCCAAAAGCAGCAGGATGCAAGCCTTATCAATAAAGCGGGCAGGCAGAGAATGCTTAGTCAAAGAATCCTGGCAGAAGCTTATGCCCTTCAAGTAAAAGACTCAAAACGCCTCCAAAATATCCGTGCATACTACACTGAATGGGATAGTGCTCACCAATACCTGCTAGAGGCACAGAAGGAACAATTCTGGACCTGGACAGAAAAAGAAGTTTTCCAGCAGTTAACTGCACTGACTCAATTTTTCAAGGAAGCAGAAGCCTACATTCTAGAACTCGAAAAAGGAAATTCCCCACCTATCCTTGCTTTAAGGGAAAATCAGGATACCTTTCTCGAGTATATGGATGAAGCGGTAATCAACCTCCAAATAGCTTCTGATCGCAAACTCAACTTTGTGATAATCATAGAGATTGTATTTGCCATGATGTCTTTGAGTTTGATCTATTATGAGATCACCTTTGTTTTTAAACGGGTTGATAATGAGTTAAGAGCTAAAAATCGAGAGTTAACGAGCAGCAATCGAATGTTGGAAGACTATGCCTACTTAGCTGCTCATGATTTACGCTCACCAGCACAAAATATTATCAATTTCAGTAAGGTTTTACAGAAGAAGTTTAAGGAAGGTGAACATTGGGATGAAAAGGAAAAAGAATACCTGGGCTTTATTCAACAATCGGCAGAGCGTCTAAAAGAAACTACCAATGACCTTTTGGAGTTCTCCAGGATTAATAGTGAAAATCTCTTAATTAGAAGTCAGGAAATAGAACAGATTCTTTCAAACGTGATGGTTGATCTTACAGAAGAGATAGAAAAAAGTAATGCGAAAATCAGCATCAGTTCTATGCCTGCTGAAATTCAAGGGGACTCCAGTCTCCTTCGTTTACTTTTTCAAAACCTGATCTCAAATGCGATCAAGTTTGTACCAGTGGGCAGACAGGCAGAAATACACATTTCCTATGAGAGCAAAGAAAACCAGCACATCTTTATTGTAAAAGATAATGGAATAGGAATAAAGGAAGAAGATCAGGCAAACATCTTTAAACTTTTTAAACGACTAAATAATCAAGAGGATTTTGAGGGTACAGGAATCGGCCTCAGTTTATGTGAAAAGATTGTAGAAAAGCACTACGGAAAAATATACGTGGAAAGCCAGGAAAATAAGGGGAGCAAATTTTTTATAGAAATCCCCAAGAAGCTTGTCTAAGGAATTTCATCAATTGCCCTTTCCAAAATTTCATCCTTCTCTAAATCATTCCAATCAAACAGCACAGAAATATCAGGGGGTGCTCCATTTTCAAAATCTTCCTTTTTATCCAGAGTCAAGTTTTTAGTTACTGAAAATCTAAATGCCTTCCATTTGGTAATTGTCCCCCATTAGGCATTCCTAATCCTTCACCTGTAGTATCTCCTACAAAAATCATATTAGGCAAGGCTTTTGTGGCCAGTGATAATAAAGAACCGGAGCTATAAGTCCCTCGATCCGTAAGCACGACCACTTTTTGCTTATACCTTCGGCCATTAAAAGGTTTTACTATGACAGGCTCTGGATCAGAAAAATCAACTGATCCATCATTACATGGAAAAAATCAGGATGCTTAGGTATGGATAGATTCTTTATTCCTTTTCTCCTTGCCTCTTCAAGACCACCCGCTGCACATTATTTACAGTGAAATTGCTGATGTCTTTTACCTTTTCCGCCTGGACTTTACCAGAAGTAACTTCAAAGATTAGCTCCTCCCCTCTCAATTCATAGGATGAGGTCAGTAAGAACCCTCCTGTTTCAAAAACACTGTACAATTTATTTCCAAAGAGGTAATCATATAGAACCAAACCCTCTCCCTCATCTGTCAGGTAAACCTGATTTTCTTCATCCTGCAATCTCAGGATATAGTCTTTAGTCATGGGAAATTTTTCAGAGATATACTTTGTCCTCCAAACCCAGGCTTTTTCTTGCGCTATTTTCTCTACAGTAAAAACAATTCCTACACTATCTCTAACTCTACCTTTGGCACTGATATACATGGTCCCCTCCCAAATCCCTTCACATCTTTCTGGGAAACTTTCCTGCGCCATTACCCCCAGAGAAAAACAGGTACAGATAAACAGACAAACTGACGATATTTTCATAAGTAGATTTCTTTTCAAATAAAGGAAATAAAGAGAGGGTTAAAGCCCCCTTCAACTCATGACTCAAATATAAGAGCTTTTAGGTTTCGATTCCTTAAAGTGTTTTTAATGCTATTTTTCTTCAAAGTCTTTTGCAAAGCGTTGTAATCTTTCTTTTACCTCATCTTCAATTTCTTTCCCCTCTACCCAGGCGTGTACATCCCCTAAATAGTTCATTCCTAAATATCCAGCTGTAAGTTCAAATGGAAGGAAAAAGCCCTGGATTTCATCCGGATCAGAACCACAACAAAAAGCCGCCATGGATTTACCTCGGAGTTTTCTTCCGAGTTCTTTCTCAATTTTTAGGCAATCAGTAAATCGATCTAAAAAGTTTTTCAAGATTCCGCTCATGCTATACCAATAAATGGGAGTAGCGAATATGAGTAAGTCATACTCAAGGAGCCTTCTCATAAGTGGTAGAAAATCATCTTCCCGATTTTTATGCGCATAGTCGTAAGCTGAAATATTGTAGGAGTTGAGATCGATTAACTCAAAATCTCCCAGACTTTGCAAATGTCTACCTAATTGATTTGTATTCCCTTCCGAACGAGAACTCCCCTGAATGATGACTTTCTTCATATTAAAGCTTATGATTACCGGGCTTCGTAGTTTTGACAATTGAAAATTATTAGTTTTTGAACCTCTGGTCCATATATTTTACTAAAGCCTTGCTTTTCTGCTTCAAACAAATCCTCACAGGCTTTATCTCTCTTTCCCATTTCAAGATAAATATGTGTGCGGTTGCGATAGGCATATGAGTTTCCGGAGTAAAGTTTTAATGACTTTTCAACGTCTTTCATAGCTCCTTTCAGATCACCTACTTTCAAGCGACTAAAACTGCGATTGCTAAAAGCCAAAGCTTCATAAGGTGCCAACTCAACTGCTTTATATGTACCAGATGAGATATAATTTCATGAAAAACCGATTCGATGGGACCGATATGCTCTTCAATGTGGTCTCTGATGGCTTCGATGTTTACCTCATTGCCATGGGCTGAGATAAAGCCATCATCTTTGGCTTCATCTCTAAAGATGGGATTTCCAGATTCGCTTCTTTCTTCTTCACTCATTTTGTGTGTAATTATGGTTGTGCGGACTCTTTCAAATATACAGAATCTATGCATAGGCCAGCAGTTACTTATTTGAAAATGTAACTCTGGTTACCAAGACTTTTTTAGATTTTGACAAACTTGATAAATATGAAAAGTTTCCTGACATCTCACCTTCCTTTTATAGAAGCGGATTTATTGGACGAATGGGAAAATCTCATGCAGTTAGCCACTTTTTCCGATGGCCAAACCATTCTGACAGAAGGAGGGGGAGTACCGGGCATACCTATAGTTGTTTCTGGTAGGATAAAGGTGTTTCGCAGAAAGGAAGACAAAGAATTATTGCTCTACTACATCCGTTCGGGGGAAAGTTGCGCCATGTCTTTCCATGCTTGTATGTCTCAGGAAAATAGCCAGGTGTATGCGGTCTCTGAAGGTGAAACAGAAGCATTATTGATCCCTAGTGAGAAATTGCAAGGCTGGATGCGTAAGTATCCCAGCCTCAATGCATATATGTTCAATATTTATAATCGCCGCTATACAGATTTGCTGGAGACCCTGGACCACATCCTATTTGGAAATATGGAGGATAGGCTTCTCCATTATTTAGTTGAGAAAATAAAAGGAACAGATAGTTCTCGCATTCAACTCAGTCATCAGGAAATCGCTTATGAAATGGGGACAGCCAGAGAGGTTATTTCACGTATCCTGAAAAAGCTGGAATTGGAGGGAAAGATCACCTTATCGAGAAAAAGCATTGAATTGTGTGACAATAATCACTGACTGGCAGCTTGTTCCTGCTTTACTTAGGGATACTAAATCATATCTAACCCTAAAGAAAAAGCAAATGAAAAAGAACATGGGAAATATGGACCGCATCATCCGCACCTTGATCGTACTTGCCGTTGCGGGCCTTTACTTTACAAACGTTATCGGTGGAACGCTTGCCATCATTTTGGGAGCGGTAGCTGGCATATTCCTGCTTACCAGTCTGGTGAGCTTTTGTCCCATCTATGCAATCTTTGGCATTAGTTCCTGCAAAGTGAACAATGCGTAAAAATATCTATTGTGTTGCTAATGTAATATGTGGGATCGCTTTTTTAAAAGCGGTCCTGCTTTGTCACAGGATAGGCCTTCTCAAAAGCCTCCAGGCTGTCAATAAATGTCTGCGGTAAATAAGCATATACTTTTTCTCTGAACTCCTGTGAGGGCTTTCCATAATGGGCCTCAGCGATGGCAGCCGACATACACGCTATAGTATCACTATCTCCTCCGATGGATATGGCCGTCCTAATGGCATCTTCGAAATTTTCTGATTCTAGAAAAGCTATAATCGCCTCGGGCACCGATCCCTGACAACTTACATCAAAGCTGTAGTCAGGACGAATGCTAGCTATGCTGCGATCCAGATCATACGGAAAATATTGATTGACAATCTTTTTGATTTGGACCTTGGTTCTTCCTTTTCTGGCCATAGCAATAGCCATCGTAAGCGCTTGGGCTCCTTTTATTCCTTCTGGATGATTATGGGTTACAGCCGCACTCCTCTTAGCTTCTTCGAGGGCTTTCTTCCAATTATCCCAAGCCCAGGCGATAGGGCTTACCCGCATAGCCGAACCATTTCCCCAAGAATTATACGGACCTTTGATGACACCTGCCATCCATTTTTTGAATGTACCCCCATAACCTGCTAAAGGATATTTTATGGCATACTTTCTTATGTTTTCTGCATAATCTTTTTTCCCAAGGATAGCATCGGCTACGGCCACTGTCAATACCGTATCATCTGTAAAACGACAGTCCTCATGAAATAACTGAAAGTCTTTGGTTTTGATATTATTCTTTTCGAATCGTGATCCAATTACATCTCCTGCGATGGCTCCAAACATAATTTGTGAATTAGGTTGTATGAAAAAACTTAATTAGCGTTAATTATACGCAAATATATCACAAATAGTTTGATAAAATCAAGCCAACTGTTTGAGCAGCTTTTGAGAACGGCCGGATACAGACTTTCTTTCATCCAAAGCCAATCTCTCTAAATGAGGAATCATCCAGCGACGAAGTTTCTCATCTTTTTTGGCCCATTTGGCAAGGGTCGCCATACTGGTATTTAACACAATCCAGTCCTGGTGATGGGCCAGGTTGTGCTGCATGATTTTTTGAGCTGCCTGATATTGCTCCTCTGTTAATTCCTTGGAAAGGCTATCGAAAAGATTGGCCAGGGTCCATTGGGTTGAAGCTTGATCTATTTCAGCTATTTCTGTGAGAAAACGGTCGATATAAGGGATCAATAAATCCTTTCTCTCTTTTACGATCCGCTTCATGGCATTTGAGACCCTAAGTCTAACGACTTCATCTTTACTGAAGTAACATTTGAAAAGTTCATCAAATCGGTTACCATCTGCCAGAACTTCTTCAACGACCTCCACCGTATTGCCCAAAGAATTAGGATGTCCACCCATTAATCTTTCTTCAAAATGCTGCATGACTGTCTAAATAGGATAGCTAAATTTAGTCAAAAACAGACCTAAATTCTTTTATAAAGTTTCTCTACCTGGTAGACTTCCTTAAAAAAGGCGTTAATTTTCTTACAGTAGCGCTTGAAAATGAGAAAAGACACCAGGTACAAAATGCCCAATGAAAGTAAGGGAATAAAGAAGATCAGAAAATCAATGACGATCCTTTGGGTTGTATCCAGCAGAAAGTAAGCCGTAAGCAGTCCCAAAAGAGCCGCAAAGAAAGATATAGCTGCAGCTACTCCCAGGGGAAAGACCATATAAATCTCGATAGAAGTATAGCGTTCATTTCCTCGGAAAAAACCTTCAAGTACCGGCTTGAAAAAGTTTCCTTTCAGCTCAATAGGACTGATGGAAAAGGTATCACCGAAAACAAAACCTTCGAATTTCTTTATTCTGTTAGGAGGAGTTATATCTCCTACTTCCACTTTATGGTGGCTTTGGAGATTTCTGGACAAATGCGAAATAACTTCCCGCTTGTCCATATTGCTCAGCATGATATACTGGCGAAAGGGCAATAATTTCATGGTTTAGGATATGTTTGGATTACGAGCTGACCTTAATAGTCAATCAAAACTACCTTTTTTCCTTTTGCAACTGTAGACTTCTTGATGCGAATGGGTAGTTTTTGTGTTTTAGTGTACCCAAGTGTCTCTTTGTTCTTAAATACAACCTCTTCTGCAATGACATAATGAGAGGTATTGTAAAACAAAACATAGATATCACCCAGAGATTTTTCGGATTCCAGAATCTCCATTTCACGATAGCCAAAATTCTCGAGGCCTACCGTAAATCCGGCATTCCCCTTTTTGGTTTCAGTGATTCCGAAAAACAACCAATTCCCTACCGGTAGGCTCCGTGCTCTTATGCGCTCTGTCTCCATCAGGAATTCCCCCTTCGAACGAACCAATTGCGCTCGTCCTATGTAGACGCCGATCGATTCTGTTAGCTTCAGGCTAGAGGCAACCAGTTTATTGAGCAATAACTCCCGCTCTATCAAAGAGTTTTTCTGAGAAATTATGGTAACGATCAAGTGAGATTTATGCTTCTTCATTTCGGCACTTGCCTCATCCCAGGTAGGAGAATACTGACAAGGTCCTTCTATCTCCTGCCAGGGTATGGCAAAATCCATGAGCATAAAGCCAATGGTTTCTCCCTGAAGATTAAAGGCCAAACTTTTATCCGAGCCTTCAATATCCATACTGTCGATTTCCAGTCCCCAATCTTCTTGTAGGAGAAGTGCAAGCTTACCTTTATCGGGTATAGCAGCTTTTTCCAGGGCTACCATATTGATCAAGGTAGCCTTCATGCTTAGAGGAAGGAAGAAACAAAGAGCTATGATTATTTTTTTCATGCAATTGCATTTTGCAGCTCCATTTTAGCTGCTCTTTAAATAAAAGGCTTTAGTACCCGAAAACCCGAATTAATTGCTTAAATATCCCCAATATCTATCTGGGAAATCGTCTCCTTTTTAGAAAAATGAAACATCATGCAGCCAGAAAGGAGAAATCAGAATTGGTTCAACAGGCATTAATGAGGTCAAACAATTGTGCCCCACACATAGGCTTTTTATTACTAATCTTAAGACCTAATTGTAGCTTCTGTTTTCCTGAAAGAAGCTCCAGCCGCACTGATCAAAAAGCTTATCCCAATCAACAACATAAAAGGCTCAAATCCTCCTGCCCAGGAATCAGGGATCCATTTATAATAAAAGCCAAAGAGCCCCCCTAATGAGACAGAAATCCCTAGAACAGGAAATAGTGGATTTTTGATTCGAAATCTACTGCAAAATAAGGCCGTTGGAAAAAGAACCGCCAAGCCTGAGAAGGCCATTTTCCCCATATCAAAAATGGTATCAAAAGGATTAAATGCGATCAACAAACCAATCAGCGCAAACACCCCTACCAACACTCGCCCGGTAAATACTTCCTGTTCAAAATCCATAGCTGTTTTGCGGAATGGAAGATAAAAATCACGGGTAACCATGGTACTGATAGCCAGCAGTTGAGAATCCAGGGTTGACATAAATGCTGCAACCGCTCCTGTCATAACCAAGGCCCCAAACCATTCGCTGCTGTATTCTTTAAGCATCATAGGCAAAACTTGGTCAACCTCTCTGCCTTCAAGTCCCGGGAAGTCTACATGCCCCCAAACACCTATCATGACAGGTAAGATCGAAATCAATATGGGGACAAAAGCATATAGAATTGCAGAGGTTTTAAGCGTAGGTAAATCTTTAGCAATGTAAAAGCGCATGAATAATTGCGGAAACATCGGGACACAAAAAGACCAGAAAAGCAAAAAGCTGATCCATTTTTTCCACGTGTAGTGTCCTTTTGCTCCTGAGGGGGAAAACAGATCCGGAATCAAACTGGCTGCCATTTCATTGGCTTTTGCAAAGCCTCCCAATTCTCGGCTAATCAATACCACGGCCATACTCATAAAAAGAATGACAATGAGTCCTTGTTTCAAATCTGTTTTTGCGACACTCTGCATTCCTCCCAAAATCACATAGACGATGGTAAGTATGGTCAGGAGAATGATAGCTAATTGATAGGAAATTTCGCCCCCGGTCAGGTTTTCAAGGATATAGCCACCACCTACGATTTGCAGAGAGAGATATGGTAGGGTAAAGACTACCATGACGCCCGAAAAAAGCATGGCCAGAGCTCTGGAGCCAGTCTGTCCATAGATCATTTCTGCAGGTGTAATGTAGCCATGTTCTTTTCCCAGTTTCCAGGCTTTGGTTCCGATTAAGAGGAAAGGAACTGCGGCAAGGGCTGTTCCCGTTGCCATGATGATGTAATGGGCATAGCCAATTTTATATCCTTCTGCTGCGAACCCGAGGAAATAGAAGGCACTGAAATTGGTAGCCAGGATGGTAAAGAATAAGCTCAGGGTCTTGAGGTTGCGATTGGCCAGAAAGTAGGACTCTGGTGTTGATTCCTGTTTCCCTATTCCAATAAGACTTCCCCAAAAGGTAATGGCGATGTATGCGATCAAGATAAAATAGATCATGAATGATCCTTTAGGTAGTGCTTGCTAAAAAGAAAAAGGAAAGCGATGAGTAGGAGGTGAACTCCCATGAGAAACCACAACCAGGGAGGGAATCCAAGGACTGAAAGATCAAAGCCCCAGTCTTGCCAGATAGGCAAGCTTTCCAGCAATAAGATGAGGATAAATAAAAGTACCCATATCCAGGCCTTTTGTAGTAGTGAGTTCATGAAGTAAAAATAGAGAAAATCTGGGTATTGGGTTCCAAATTCTCTATCGACTTGGTCATCCCGGAATCTTTCAGATATCCGGGATCTCTAGCTAAGAATATGCAGGTAGGAGATCCCGGCTCTTGGGCTAAGGCCGGGATGGCATAGCTTTGAGATAGACACAAACTGTGTCATCCTGAGAAATAGCGAAGGACCTAAATTCGCCACGCCAGCTTTTTTCCACAGCTCAAGAAAAGCATGGGAGAGGTATAGGGATAAGGCCTTAGGCCCTTCGCGGGGCTCAGGGTGACACCTTTGGTTTGTGATTATCCTACTAAAACCTTCTCAGCTAAGCTCCTTGCAAAACGCTTATCTCTAAAATGAATATTTATCAATATTCCATTAGCCAACATCAAAATCATGAGAATTAACATAAACAGAAATGGAATGCTATACGAGAAGCTGGCAGCGATGATCAAAAAAGCATTCAGGAAAAGAAAGAGTTTCCATTCAAAGGGTCGCCTGAGTAAATAGCGCATCGCAGCTTTAGAGGATTGGGGATTGGCCAGCATTTCCTCCACCTTTTCCACAAACTCATCAAGCGCGAAGGTCTTCTCCTTATCCGCAACTTTGAGGCAAATGCCAAACTCCATTTGGATCGCCTCCATGAACCGATTGTAGCGGGCCAGGCCTCGAAAGGAATTTCTAATACTTCCTACTTTGATATCTTTAGCCAAAAGAAAATCCAGGAAATGCTCCTCTTCGAAAGGCAGATTAACATTCTGCCGATGCTCCTGGAAGATTTCCCGGATTTTATCCTGAATAGCCTGATTCATTCAATAAAAATAGCTCCTCGAAGTCAGCCAGACAAAACTCAAGCTGAAATCCGTGCCTCAGACCTTGCTTTTAAAGCTTGATTCATGGATTCAAAACCAGCCTTTGTATCAACCATCAGTTTCTTTTTTAGGAAAGGGACCAAAAAGCCCTTGAAATATTCCCCATGAATAAGGGTCGTACTGCCATCCCCATTGTCTTTCAAGATAAAGTAATGCCTTCCATCAAAGAATCCAGGTATTCCTAATCTGCCAATCCATTCCAGTTTTTGCATGTCATCAAAAGCCAGAATTTTGGGTTTAAAGATCATATCGGTGATCTTGGCTTTGATTTTATTTCCGACGGCTACTTCCCCCTCGATCTTTTTGATGAAAGGATTCCATTCGGGGTAGGCTTCGAAATCTGTGAGGATATTCCAAACGACTTCCGGTGAAGCTTCGATGCGGATAGAGGTTGTTAATTCAAGTGCCATAAGATTGGAAGAAATTAAGGTGATAATGCTGAAAATTGAGACTTGTTTACACATGTTTGTTTCTTGTTTTTACAAATCTCGTCAGCCCTTAACTTCCGTGTCTTGATCTATATCAAGATTTTTTCTCAAGGCTTTGGGCTTTCCTGATTCGACTCAAGGTTTCAGGAGTCATACCCAACATAGAGGCCAGATAATGAAGTGGAGTCTCATTAAATAGGTCTCTCTTTGTCTCGAACAAATGAAGGTAGCGCTGTTCGGCGGTCATGGAAAGAAAGGAGTATACCCTGTCCTCAAGGGTAAGAAAACACTTAGCCAAAAATAGCTTCTCCAACTGGTCCCATTGTGGAATAAGTTTTCCTATTTGATCATACTTTTCTTTGCTGATGCTATAAAGTTCACAATCTGTAAGGGCCTGGATGTTCCACCGCGAAGGAGTTTTGAAAACCATGCTGGCCAAATCTGTTATGAATTCACCCTGAGATGAAATCCATTGGGTGATATCTTTGCCATCTGTATACGCAAATACACGCAAGTGCCCAGACCTGATAAAGCTCAATTGCTGGCATTGATTATCTATTTGAGTAAAGTACTCTCCTTTTTTCAGTTGACTCTCTTTGAACAAATCCGCCAGCTCAGCCAATTGTGTATTTGGAATTCCAAAGTAGGAATGGATATAGGTTTCTAATTCGGTCATAGGTTGGATTACCTTTCAGAAGGCTTCATTTTTTCCGCTACTATTCCAGTAGCACAACCAAAGAAATAACTTACATAAGTTACACGAAATCCCGCTTGGGTAAAAACAGGCTCCAGGGCTTTTGAATTTCCAAATTTCTCGGTGTAAATCCCCAACATTTTGTAGGTCTCCGGGCTCCCTAAAAACATCCAACCCAAAACGGGAATAATCTGCTTGAGGTAAAACATATACAAAGACCTGAGCAGATGATTGGGAGGGACCGAAACTTCAATCACAGATAGCTTACCTCCTGATTTGAGTAAACGAAACATCTCTTCAGCCAGGGTTTTTAATTGGTCTTGGTTAAAGGTCTTTATCCCAAATCCTGAAATGATGAAATCAGCTTCTCCATCTGGAAAACTATTTTCAAATACATTCTCTTTTATTATCTGTATCTCCCGATCCCGGATTTTCTCTTTTCTCTTCCGAGCCCTATTCAGCATATTGGTAGAAATATCCAGGGCAAATAATTTTCCTTTCGGGCCCATATTCTCTAGAATCTGTGCCCAACACTCTCCCATACCCGTCATCAAGTCATAGACTTTGGCACCTTTCTCTATACCTGCTGCTTTTACACATTGTTTTCGCCAGCGCTTACTAAAACCGAATGAGGTGATATAGTTTACCCGGGCATAGGAATCGCTCATTTTATCAAACAGCTTTTCCACATAAGTCGGCTCATATATTTCTTCTCGCATGAGTGTAAATTAGGCATTCATCCTAATTTTTCTTTTTGAAAATAACAAGCAGAATTACCTCTCCTAATCAGCTCTTTTAGCTCCTGAGACATCAAATATCTTAACTACTTGTTGATAACCTTTAATCTTTACCCGTAAATTCCCCTCCGCTTTTACCTTGTCCTGGATATTTTCATACGTTCGCTCAGATACGAGTGTTTGCCCCCCAACGGTAAAGGATTCGATTCTGGAAGCCAGATTTACGGTATCTCCAATCACGCCGTATTTCATTCTTTGACTAGAACCAATATTGCCTGCAATTAGCATCCCGGAATTTATTCCTATCCCCATTTCTAACTCCTGATAGCCTTTGGCTTTCAATTTCTCATTTACAACTTGCAAGCCATCATGCATGGCTTTGGCACACATCACCGCACTGTAGCACGGATTATCTCTATGATGCGGCACGCCAAAGACTACCAAAATCCCATCTCCCAGAATCTCGTTGATAAACCCTCCGTGCTGCTGGATCACATCTATCATTTCTTCCAAATAGAGGTTAAGAATCTCTACCGTCCGTTGAGCACCATAGCGCTTAGCCATAGGTGTAAATCCCCGCAAATCACTCATCATTACGGTAGCTTCTTTTTCCTCTCCCCCCAATTCCAGATTTTTCTCATTACTTAGGATAGAAGAAAGGAGCTCCTGACTCATGTACCTCCCAAAGATTTGGTGGAAAAATTGGTTATGGTTGTCAAGTTCTTTGTTGATCCGCAAGGTCTCATTTCGACTCGAAACCAATTGCTGCTGAATTTCTCCTAATCTCAGTAATTGTAATTGTTGCTCCAGCATGAAGCCCAAATCCATAAACATCTCCAATTCTTCTTTGTCGAGGTTACGTGGTTGACGATCTGCTATGCAGAGGGTGCCAATTTTAAATCCATCCGGACTGCTAAGAGGATATCCTGCATAAAAACGGATAAATGGATCGTTCAGGACCAGGGGATTATCGTGGAAGCGTTCATCTTTATGGGTGTCTGGAATGATCATTGGGCTATCCTGAAGGATGGCATGGCCACAAAAGGAAGTCGTCCGGTCAGAGGAAATGAAATTCAAGCCGCAAGATGCATGGATTAATTGGTAGTCTTTATCGACTGTCGCTACATAGGCAATAGGGACGTTCAAACAGCTGGATGCTAGGTTTACCATTTTATCGAAACGCTCTTCTCTGCTTTGATCTTTCAGGTTCAAGGCATAGAGAGCAGCCAAACGGTCTACCTCATTATCCGGGATAGTGGGTGCAATCATTTCATAAAGCTTAAGCGCAATATTTTCTGAGGATATACCTAAAGTACAGGTTTTTCAGAAAACATAGCTGTCCCATATAAGACAAGTCGCTGGTTATTAGTGTGCTTTCACTTCTTCAATAAATTCTTTAATCGTACTTAAGCGCCTGATGGGAAAATCTGTAAGGTTCTCGGCTGTCTGAACCATATTTGGATAATGAATAACTTCTGCACTAGATTTTTCTCGCTGACTACAGAAGAGAGGCCTCCAATTGAAGCAGCCGCCTTTCTAATGACCGCATGAAATAAACCACAATCATTGCTACTTACATTATGACTTCCTAATAAGTCTAAAAAAAAATTCCTCTGCCTCAATCACCGGGAGGCGCCTCCAATCTTATCGTATCCAGAACCAGAAATTCAATATTGGATTTGTGGGCACCACCAGGAGTCATAAACTCTCGCACATAAATATCACTTCGGAGATTTAAAATCTTAAAGGAATAGGTTATTCCTTTCTTTAGATTGATATGAATGATTTGTTCGTCCTCTTCCAAATACCATCGCCATTTACCCTTCGCAAGGGTACTTAACCAATCCCCCACGTTAAATTCTTCCAGTTTGAGGTTGTTTTTCTTGCCGAAAAACAGATTACTTAAATTTCCACCTTCATTGTAGTCAACCCTGATCAAATCCTGGTTGACACTGTCATTGGCATAATTGAATTTCAGGATACGAAAAAAGGAAACCGTATCGGACTTGAAGAAACTACTGTCGCGGTTATCTACTGTCCAGGCCTGGTTTTCGAGTTCAGATTCACTTAAATATTGGGAAAGGGAGACATTGACGAAGAAAAGAGCAAAACTTAGCAATAGTAAAGATGTCTTCACAACTTAAGCTAGGATTGTTTTTTAGGAATTTTAGATATTATCTGCTCAAAATTAATCATTAATTCCCGTATTTTCTCCTTATGTAAGTTATAAATAGAAAGAAAAATTTCCAGAACCTTAAATATTTGAGATTCCTCTGCTTCTAGCCTACTATTTCCCACTTCCTGGGCAAAAGTCTGGAAATATCCACTCAGCATAAAGGTCCTGATTCGAAAATCTTCTTCGTTTAAATGAGGTAAGATTTTCCCCAATAATTCCATATCTCGTCTTTGCCTTTCCTCCAGAAGTTCTTTAGACAATGCCTCTGAACTATGAGCTACAACATAGAGTTCAGCAATCTTTTCATGTTTCTGAATGGCCTGAAGATGCAGATAATTTTCCAAGGTAAATTCAAGCCAGGGATCATCGCCCTGACTGAGTTCGCTGACCTGCTCCAGGATCTCTTTCATAAAGGCATAAATGATATGCCGAAAAATATCTTCCTTATCCTTAAAAAAATGATAAAGGGTCCCAATACGAATCCCGCTTGCTGCCGTAATCTGACGAATACTCGTCTTTTGGTAGCCTTGTTCTTTGAAAAGTCTCTCGGAAGCTTCCATAACTTTTCTCAGTACCTCGTCCTTATGTTCTATTCGTTTCATAGAAAAAAATAATTTGAACGCGTTCAAATTATTTTTAATTCTCAATTTTTTTTTACTGATTTGTATGACTTGAACATGTTCAAATTACACATAAACCCCAACCTTCGCAATTATGTCCGCTAGTTTAAAACTACTAAGTCCTCTAAAGCTTCCTTGTGGAGTGGTATTACCCAACAGGTTTTGCAAATCTGCCATGAGCGAAAATATGGCTGCTAAGGGAGGGAAACCTTCAGATGCTATTCTTCAACTATACAAGCGATGGAGTCAAAGTGGGGCAGGACTTCTCATTAGTGGAAACGTAATGGTTGACGCGGCTGCTTTAGGGGAAAAAGACAATGTGGTGATTGAAGATGAAACCCATATAGAGTTGTTAAAAAACTGGGCAAACAATGCACAGGCGGATGGAGCTGCTCTCTGGATGCAGATCAACCATCCGGGTAGACAAGCACCAAAGTCTATCAATAAAGAAGTGGTGGCTCCTTCTGCAGTAGGTTTGAGTCAAAAGGCCTTGTTTACAACTCCCAGACCTTTGACAGAGGATGAAATCTGGCAAATCATCAATCGCTTTGGGGATACAGCTCATGTTGCAAAGAAAGCTGGTTTTAAAGGCGTTCAGATTCATGGGGCACATGGGTATTTGGTTAGTCAATTCCTTTCTTCCCTTACCAATCAAAGAGAAGATCAATGGGGAGGAAGCTTGCAAAATCGGGCAAGATTTGTTCTTGAGGTTTATAGAAATATGCGGATGAAAGTGGGGCATGAATATCCTATCGGTATCAAAATCAATTCGGCGGATTTCCAAAGAGGGGCTTTTACAGAGGAAGAATCCCTGGAAGTCATAGATATGCTGTCAGAAGAAGGAATCGATTTGATCGAGGTTTCCGGAGGCACCTACGAAAGAACAGCTATGATGGGGCATATGCAAAAGGAAAGTACACGCCAAAGAGAGGCCTATTTTGCTGATTTTATTGTAAAAGCTCGAGAAAGAACAGCAACTCCTCTCCTACTCACAGGAGGATTTCGTACAGTGAGAGTAATGGAAGAAGCCCTCGCCAATGATGAACTGGACATGGTAGGTTTGGCCCGTCCTTTCGCCCTGAACCCGAATTTAGTCAATGATTTTATTTCCGGAAAGCTGGGTAAGGTTGAAGTTCCCTCCATCAAAGTTGGCGTAAAGGCTATAGATAAAATGGGATTTCTGGACACCCTTTGGTATGCCATGCAGTTACAACGTATGGGAAGGGGCTTAGAACCTAAGTTAAGTATGAGTGGTTGGAAACCCTTTGGAAAGGTGATGAAGGAGTTAGTTTTTGGCTGAGGATTTGGCGAAAAAATTGGGCAATCCCACAAACTTTTTTTCCCAATCCATATCTGGCAGAATGGGAATACTTAAATCCTCGAAACTTTTTCGGAAAGCTGCTAGATCCTGTATTTGCGTTTTGGGGAATATGATGGAGGGTCCACTTTTCAATCGGAGGAAATAGTAATGCCGGGTTTCGACTAATTTTTCGAGTTCTTCCAGCTTAATTTTTCCCTCTCCGGTTTTATCCTTCATAAATAGGTGATCCTCCCTCAGCTCTATATCGCTTGGATGCCCTACGCGATTTTGATAATTTTCCCGGATATGATTTCTGTAGTGATCGACGTATCTCCTTTTAACAAAAGCCGGATAAAAGAAAACAGTCAGGCCAGCAAACAGGATTGATAAAGGCCCAGCTGGAGAGGCTGTACCCGTAAATAATAAAGTTACTCCTAAGGCAGAAAAGGCAAAGGATAGTAATTTCCAGGTTCTCTGTTCTTTTTTTCGTATGCGCTGGGATTGAGAAGCAAGGTATAATTGATGTTGGAGAAAATCTTCTTCGGTAAGCGTATAACTAATCTTCATCTTTCACTTAATCATTCTGAACAGTCATTCCTTCATGGGTTATAAGCAGTTCTTCAATTGCGAAAGTTGCATTCATTGCGTCTAAATCTCCGTAAGCAACCTCTTTAGGAAAAGCACTTTTCACTTTCCAAACCACAACGGGTTCATGGCTTTCATTCAAAAGACTAATGGTGATATCACGTCTTTCAATCGTGTTTAAAGCAACCGTATTCATCCAGTGAAAAAATTCATTATCTCCCTGGCAAATTCCTCTTTTTAAGGTGATATCTGAATATTTTGTTGCAATAGGCATTTTCATATTTGAATATTCTGGATCAGCCCCCCCTCGGTATTCTACTATTTCATGTGTTATACGCAAACCCGAGACTGTTGCAAAACTGATGGAAGTTCCTCCCCAATCCACCTGAAAGTGAGAGCCTGCCATTGGATAATTTCTTGCCATATCTTTAGTGTTAAATTATTCTATATTTCCAAGGTATCCCATATCCTCATAGATGGAGAGATTATGGTATATAGTACGGGTAAATTTCTTTCGTCCCTCATTTCGCCATTCCAGATTGAGTTTGATTTTAGGAGGACCTTTTCTCGCAAAATACCCCTGAGCTACATCGATAAAAACTCGTATCTCCTTACGTGGAGCAAGGAAGTCCAATGCATCAAAAATGTTTAAGTCTGAAACTACGATACGGCCTTGAACTCCTACAATCTTACGATCAAATTTTACCCGAACATTGCGAGCGACCACATCTGAATTGTTGATAATGACAAAGTATAGCAATCCCTTTTCAAAAAGGACATCAACGATAACGTCAGGATAAGTTGTGCTTGCACTCTTTGCCATGATATTTTCAAGATAGGAATTATTCCTTAAACCTAATTATCTGGCCGAAATTTCCTTTATTCTGTGCAAACCCTGATCAGGTAATCACTTAAGGCTTCTCTTCCCGGATCAGGGAAAGGCCCATAGGTAACATAGCTAAGCAAGCCGATAGAATTGCCTTTTCGGAGAAGTTCGCGGGCATGATAGGGATGATGAAGCAGTTGTCCCAAATCTACCGGTGTACCTAAAGGCTGCTTGGTATTGCTCACCCAAAATTCAGGATCATCAGGCGTCAACCAGGAAAGCATATCAACCTCTCTTCTGTAAGCTTGAATTTCTGTAGATTCAAATTCTGAGAAATCACTGATCCCATAAAAGGAATTAAATCGTATTTCCAGGTCAGGATCAAAGTTTACGAGGGCTTGCAGCTGTAAGTCAAATTCTCCGAAGACATTGGTTTCCCAGGTCATGAGGTCGTAGCTTGCCTGGGTTTCTGAGACTGCTGCTCCCAATACCCTGGTAGATTCTCGTAATATGGGATCACTATTCCTAGCATCCATCATATCGTCATGAAAAGTCAGCCACAAGGCAGTACCTCCACCCGCAGAGTTTCCGGTTAAGGCAATTTTCTCTTTATCAATATTGAGACTTTTAGCAATAGATCTTATGTATTGAAGGCATCTCCGGCTATCCCCTAAGGGTTTCAAAACTCCCTCTTCATCCTGATCAGCGAGCAATCGATAGTTAATGCTGGCAAAGGCGATGCCTGCTCCTATATATTTCCTGATTTCCTCAGGCAAATTTCTTGCTGCATTTAAAGCGCTTGTAGAGTAAATGATACTTTTATCTCCACCAGTAAATCCACCTCCATGAATGAAAATTATAAGGGGAGTAGGACCAGATACATTGGGGAGGAAAATGTCAAAAGTATTTTCGGGGAAAGGTCCATAGGAAAGATCAGCTGCATATTTGGCATCCAGATTTTCATAAATCGTGGGTAGGGCATCAAACTCTATTTCTGGAGTAGGAATTTCTTCCTCGCAAGAGAGAAATCCGAAAATCAGACTTAGACTTAAGATAATATAGAATCGATTTCGCGTATTCATATACGGGTATTCAGAAACAGCGGTAAATTGAATTTAGGCATTTTTGAAACTATAAGGTATCCCAATCCTTTCCTCCAATTTTATCAGAGCTTACTATATCATAAGGTTTACTTCAGACCTTAGGATAAATAAGAATTGATTAGCTTGATGGCTTCTTTATTCTTAAGAAATTTCGCCAGTTCCAAAGGCGTATGTGGACCGAAGGCTTCCTTTATGGTAGGATCAGCGCCATTCTCCAATAAGTATTTGGCACAATTCAGATGGCCGGTTCGAATACTTTCGATTAAAGGAGTTGTTAAAAATTCCGGGTGCTGATAATTGGGATCAGCACCCATTTTGATGTGATAAGTCAGCAGCTCCAGGTCTCCTTTTTCCGCTGCATATAACATTTCTTTCCAGTCTCCACCCATATGATTAGGTTTAATTTATTTAGTATTTGCCAATTCATGTTCAGCGCAATCAATCCGAAGCTCCCCCTCAGCCAAATCGAGCTTGAGTAAATTGCAATAATGTCCTTCCTCCTTTTTTCTGTAGAATCTGCAACTTTGACAATTACGTTGGACACTCAAGATTCCCTGCTTATTGAGTTTTTGGATCAAATCACTGATTTGGCCGAATAGACTTTCCTGAGCTGTTTCTTCCAGACTTTCCACTCCCTCATAAATCGAATGAGCAAAGCCCTCTGTTTGGCCAACAATCTCCTTGCCTTTTTTGCTTAAAAGTATAGAGTATGCTCTTTTATCTACAAGAGAGGCTTCTTTTTTGATCAAGCCTTTATTCGCCAAAACTCTTATAGCGTCGCTAATGGTAGGCTTGGTGAGGTTGAATTCCTGGGCTAAATGACTGACATTACAGAGCTTCTGTTCGTGGTGGGCGATAAAGATCAACAATTGAATCTGAATAGGGCTAAGACCCAGTTTTTTCGCCCGCTCCCAAATCAAAACTCGAAAAGCCTCTGCAATTCTCTCCAGGCCAGCAACAATCTTTGCAGCCATATTTTTTTCCTGAAATCTTATGTCAAAACTACTTTTGCTCATATCCATGAATTGCCTGCCTGGAAATCCAGACAGGCAAGTTACACATCCTTACGTACAGGAAAAACCTATTCTTTTTTCTGGACTTTGTAGGGCAGAGACAGATCTCCACTCGCAACTCCATAGACTTCATAAACGCCCAACATAGGTTTGTCGCTTTTGCTCGTATTTACCTTCATATAACAGCTTACGGCATCAAAGCTGAAGGCTGTCTTCCCATTCATTCGATAATCAGGAACCACTACTCGTATCGTATTTCCCTGAATACTTACTGGAAATCCGGGTGAGTCCATATACATAGGCATACCGGGATTGGTAGGAGGCAGAACTACAGTCTCATTGGTTTTATCAAATTGTTTCACGGATAAGCCTCCTGCGACCCGATCGTCTTTGGTCAGGACCACCCAATGAGGATGCCAGATGATACCGTCATTATCAAAAACCTGATCTGCATTTTCATCCCATAGCGGCGTATCATCAAAGTCAGGATGAGAAGTTAAGGCAAGTGCCACGATTCCCTCTGTTTCACCAAATCCTACATCTGCTGACTTTAGGGAAGTAGGGAAAACATAGCCTAGTACTGGAGCTCCATCTAATTGACCGGCAGGCCTAGGTTGAGTTTCCCCTGCCCTACCCTCTACTTCTATTTCCCAGACCGTTATTCCTAGATCTGCTTTATGTATGACGCGGGCAGACTTGATTTGGAAGTCATCATTTTTGTAAGAAGGGCATTCAGGGCATGCAATGGCTGTACAAGCCGAGGCGATAAATAAGCTAAAGATTAAGAGATACTTTTTCATGCTATTTAGAATTTTGATTTTATGTTAGGATTCCTAACCATATTGATTAAAAGAAGAGCCTTCAACCGAAAGCTCGATACAAATATAGTGAGGATTCCTAACTATACAAATTTTTGTTTTTCTACGAGAAACATGTAATCCCGGCCTTAATGATAAGTGCCGGGATCTCTAGCAAATGGGAAGTAGCTAGAGGTCCCGGATATCAAGTAGATTCCGGGATGACCTATGGAGTATGTATTTGTTCTGGCTTTGCTCTTAAATTTGATCCTTGAAATTGTACTTTTTACTGATAATAGGGGATATAATTCTCCCACTCCCAGGGGGTAAAGCTATCCCCTATTGTTAGCTTCAAAAGTTCTTTAAACGTACGCTCTCCCCTATCACTATTGGACATAAGAATCACTCCTATACCTTTCTCAGGAAACATAATGCTATAATGCTGAAAACCCTCGCTATGGCCTTCTTTAAAAGCCCCTATGCCATGTGGGCTCTCTAATAAACCCCAGCCGATTCCATAGCCCAGACCAATATTATCGTACCTGCCGGAATCGATCCATGATTTAGGACCAAACTGCATCTCCGAATGAATCTTTATACTTGGCTCAAACATGAGCTTTACTCTTGCATCCCCCGCTTTATATAACTTAAGCATATGGGAAAAGAACTTTGAATAATCTTCAGGTGTAGTTTCCATCGAACCGGCTGCTCCCGCTTCATCCTCCCGATCCTTGCGGTAGGTAGTTCCGTCCGCTTTATGCCCCAGACAGAATTTCCCCTCAAATCTTTTCTGCCATATATAGCTAGTCATTTCCATATTGAGGGGGCGAAAGACTTTCTCCTGAGCTATTTCTTCTATGCTTTGCCCCATGATCTGTTCTATCACAAATTGTAGCAAATGTATGCCTTCGCCCGAATAGCTATATCTATCCCCGGGCTCAAATAAAATCTGAATATTTCCTTCCGGATCAAATTGCCCCTCTTTGGTAATCCATCGCCAATTGGGAAAACCGCTACTATGATTCATGCACATACGAGCTGTAATTTTCTCATAGCGCAAATCGTCCTTTAGATTTCCATAGCCTTTCCAATCTTTCTCAAATGGAATCTCTGGCAGGGCCTGTCCCAGATAGGATTGCAGGGGTCTATCCAAATCCAATTTTCCATTTACCACCAAATCCGCAATGATATACCCAAATACTGCCTTACTAAAAGAGGCTCCATAAAAAATGTGTTGATTATTCAGACTATCTCCTTTTTCCTGATTCGCAAAACCGAAAGCCTGTTCATAGACCCGCTGATGATGATTAAAAATTTGGACTGAAAGTCCAGCAAGCTGTGCTTTATCCAGAATATCCTGAATTTTTAATGAAAGTTCCTCTGGATCATGCTTTCTACCATCAAGTGTTTCAACCATAGGTATTTGTTCACAACTAAACATGCTAAGGCAAAGGATGAGGAAGTAGTATTTTTTCATCTTCTCTATTTTTAGAAAGGACCGTTTAAATTCAGGATAGTTGAGGACTTAGGAAATATTTTTTGGATGGGAGTCACAGTCATGATCAGGAATTGGTCTAATCTTATATACTATGAAAAATCATTTGGATAAATCGATACAAGCGGCAATTGCAGGGGACAAGAAATCATTGGAACTAATCCTTGATGGGATAAAGGACCTAGTTTACAATCTTTCCCTTAAAATGCTCCTTTTCCCTGAAGATGCGGAAGATGCCAGTCAGGAAATTCTCATTCGTATTCTAACCAGACTTAGCACCTTTAAGTCAGAAAGCAGCTTCAAGACCTGGGTTTATCGGGTAGCCAGCAATTATTTGATAAGCTATAAAGGAAAGTTTTCTCAGAGTTTTGCCATGAGTCTGGAAGAATATGGGGATTTTATTGACCAGGGACAGAAATCGGGGACGAAGTATGCCCAAAATGCTGGTGAGATGGCCTTATTAGAAGAAGAGGTAAAGGTAAGCTGCACCCAGGGCATTCTTATGTGTCTCAATAAGCAAAGTCGACTGATCTACATTCTGGGAGATATTTTTGAATTCAATAGTCAGGAGGGTGCAGAAATATTGGGCATAAAGGCAGAAAACTTCCGGCAGGGCCTGGCCAGATCAAGAAAGAAAGTCCGCAACTTCCTGGAGAATAAGTGCGGCCTTGCGAATCCCAAAAACCCTTGTAGATGCAGTCGGAAAATTGATTTCCTGATAGATCAGGGATTGATTGAACCTACCAAACTCCGCTTTGCTCCGATTAGCCAAAGAAGTATTGAGATGGTCAAAAAGTTGGAGCAAGTAGAACGAGTGGTCGAGATGCACCGTAGCAATCCAAATTTTCCTTCGCCCGAATCTCTAAGAATCAAGATTAACTCAATTTTATAAAGATGGATCAAACGCGCTTTCCCCTCAAACAATTTTTACTGGTCATGCTTCTAGTTAGCCTGTGGGTACATGTATCCGAGGTATTCCGCTATTTTGTTCTGGTTATGCCACGCATGAAGGCTTATTGGGAAGGAATACCTGGAATCGCAGAAATGAATCTGGGAATATTTTCGATCTGGGGCGTATGGGATACCCTGTTGACTGGGCTGGTGGTATTTATGTTTTGGATCTATAGCAAAGTCTTTGGAAAGAAAGCTTATGCTATTATCAATTCGGCAACTCTGGCATGGCTTTTTAGCTTTGTCATATTCTGGGTAGCAGCTGCCAATATGGGATATACTGACTGGTCTCTACTGTGGATTACATTGCCGCTTAGTTGGCTTGAATTAGTAGTCGCAAATTGGATGGCTTCCAGGCTATTTGAAAGATTTTCGGCGAAACAAGCTTATGCTTGAATTAAATGAAATAGCTCTGTCTCAAGCTCATTCCCATCCCAATATAATTTAGCGCAGGTAATGGGTAGCTTAAAACGCCTTTTGCCTGCGCTTCCTGGATTTATATATAAGACCTCTTCTTTAGTGAACTCTTTAGGCTTGTGAGAATGCCCAGAAATGACGACTTGAAATCCGGCTGCTTTTGGATCAAGGTCCAAATCATTGAGATCGTGAATAACATAGCAAAAAAGGCCTTCATATTCGACCACCTCTGTCTCGGGATATTGCTGAAACCAATCGGCTTTGTCGATATTTCCACGGATAGCAAAAACAGGCGCTATTGTCTTTAGCTCCTCGATGATCTCAGCTTTGCCTATATCTCCTCCATGAATGATGATATCGCTCCCTTGCAAAGCTTCAAGAGCCTCTGGCCTGAGTAAGCCATGTGTATCTGATATAAGCCCTATGGTTTTTCTCACGCTTCAGAATTTTCAGGAGACAAGATAGGAAATGCTTAGCACCTCTTTCTCAAAAACTCCATGGCGCCCTGAAATAAGGGATGCCATTCTTCCGTAAGTGTAGCACCGATATTCTGCCAGAAAAACTGAAAAGTATGTCCTCCTCCATCCTCACAATAATGGTCCCAGCTTTCAGGTAACTCCAGCTTGGGGTTCATTAAGTAGAATCCCCAAATTTGTTCTTCGAAATTCGCTTCCCAAACTCCCAGAAAAGTTTCTGCATTTGCTTTTAAGCCCGACTCTTCCCGCAATTCACGTTCGCAAGCCTTGGGAAGATTTTCCCAAGCCTCTATACTCCCTTTCACCAATTGGATTCCCGCCAGCGGATGCCGGAAGGCCAGGATTTGCGTGTATTTCCCTTTCTGCCGGAGCAGGACCGGGCAGGCTTTGTTCATGGCTTATCAGATTTACGTTAATCTGCAGCTTTTTTTACTAGATCGTGATAATGTGGGGGAAATGCAAGGAAATCTTCCCAAAGCTATTGCCGTCAATTACCCTCACATACTATTTCTGGTCCAATTTTATGATTCCCGACCAATCTTCATGTACACTTTCTACCAGATATTTTGCGGCTTGCTCAAGGTAGAACTTGGCGGCTCTATCATCAGGGTTTTTCTCAAGAACAGATTTGAACATTCCTGCAGCCGAAGAAAAATGGTTTCTTCTAAAGCTCCAAAGCAGCAATAAGTGATCAAACCTTTCATCTGTTATCAAAAAGCACCTCCTACCACTTGGCTTTTGCCCATTTCATTTGCTGATTTTTCGTCAGAAAAGACCAGCATATAAGTCGGCTTACTTTATTCCCCTGCCCCATGGGAATTACTTTCACTTGAGCTGCAGCTTGCTGTTTGAGAATCTTCTGTAAGCTGGGTATATGCTTTTCTCGTGAAACCAGACTTGTGAACCAAAGACAGGCATTTCCTATTTCTTTACTCTCAGCTATCATCCTTGCAATAAATCCTATTTCTCCTCCTTCACACCATAGTTCTGCTGCATTTCCTCCAAAATTCAACTTGAGATTGGAGGTTGATTTGCCTTTCAGGTTTTTCAATTTCCTTGATTGAGCTTTTTGCGCATCTTTTTCCGAGGCATGGAAAGGAGGATTGCATATAACGAGATCCATGAAATCTGCCTCCTTCCAAATTCCTGAAAAAATCTTTTCTCTATTTTCCTGATATCGAAGTTCAATATGAGTAAGGTGGGGATTGACATCCACGTTTTTCTGTGCAGCTTCAAGAGAATCCTCCTGGATATCCGTCCCAATAAATGACCATTGATACATACTGCTTCCCAAAAGAGGATAGATACAATTGGCACCCGTCCCTATATCCAGGCATTTCACTTTGGGACCGATCGGAATTTTACCCCTTTTAGCTTCCCCTAATAAATCCGCTACATAATGGAGATAATCGGCCCTTCCCGGAACGGGTGGACAAAGCTGTCCATCAGGGATGTCCCAATCTTGAAGACCATATTGATGGAGAAGTAATGCCTTGTTGAGGGACTTTACGGCTTGAGGATTGAAAAAATCAATGCTTTGATTGCCGTACTTATTAGGCTTTACATATTCCTTTAACTCAGGTAAAGCGGCTATTAAAACAGGAAAATTATAGCTGGACTGGTGCTTATTACGCGGGTGGAACATATATGCTGAGAATTTTTGCTAAATAAGTGAAAATCTGGGGAACCCCTCCGACCAAGCAAACCTCCCCTTTTTCTTCGAAAAATGGGAGGGCCGCAATCCAATACAATTCAAATTGCCGTATGCGAGTGGTTTCCATTTTTCCTCATGAAAAAGGGAAATAGGGAATGTGTGGAAGGGTTTAAGCCTGCACCAAGCGTGCTTTTTCCTTTGCTAATCCAATACTCGCAATAGAACCGCTGTTGAAGTTCAAAAAATCTTTCTCTATGCCATCGCTAAAAATCACTCCTCCAGAGGGCATGTGTGATGTTAGCTGAAGAGAATTTTGTTTATTGATAAGGCCCATGCAAATGTCCGCCTGAGAACGGAGGCTGATGAAAGGTTCGCGTACAGCAAATAATAATTCATTTTCCTCCATATGGGGTGGCGAGGGGGAAATTTCCTGATTAAAGCTTCTCACTATTCCATAAGCCATGTTGAAAATAGAACTCAGCCATCCGGTCGAACCTGCTCGGGTAGATACGATTAAACCAGAGGAAGAATGACTCTCACACTGATTCCCATACTTGATTTGATATCGGGCAGAAACATGAGAAGAGGCTCCTATGAAAAGATCATTGAAAGCCAACAGTCTCTGGCCATCATTTAGCCTGGCTTCTGCAAAACTTCGATCCACAATTTGCGACTTGCCTCTTAAGGTATTTTCTGTGGCCTGTACAAAAGTATCAAGTTGAAATGGAAGGAAGAATCCATCTATTCTTTTCGGATCGGGATTGATTCCGAGTATAGGAATTCCTTTAGCATATTTGGCGGTATTAGCGACCAAGCCATCGGGGCCCAATACCAGAATGAGATTTTTCTCAGAAAAGATATAGGAAGGCAGAAAGGAGCGTTCAATGATTTTGTTTTTGAGGATGCGAGAAAGTTGCTGCTGTACTTTTGCAAGCGACTCTTTGTACACCGCATCCTCTTCCTCATAAGCTTCAAAATTTCCTCCCATTCTTTCCAGGTAAAATTTTGCCTGAGCAGCTGTATTAAATCTCTGTATCAAGGTTTCCAAACGGGTTTGGGTCTTGACGATGATTCCGTATTCTATACTCATTTTCGACCTCCTCTTCCTCCTGACTGTAACATGGATTGTAACAATTCCGGGCTTATATTGAGATTGCCGATTTTATCTGCATTCTCGGCTAATTCACGGAATGCCAAAGCAATATTCAATTTGGGATCTGCATTATTACCCAAAGCCATAAGCGTTTTCCAATCCAGGTCTTTATAAGGCTTGAGAGTGGCTTCAAGTACAAAACCTTTGGTTTCTGCCTGCTTCTTTTCGTTGGCTGTGCGGAGTTGAATCAGGGATTTTCTTTGATTTTCCACTGAAATATCGGCTTCGACTCGCATCTCTCTCAACTTTCGGTCATTTTCGGCTTGCTGAACAGAAGCTTCCATCTTTTTCTCCGAAATTTGTTTTCGTTTTTCTTCGACTGCTATCTCCGTATTTAGTTCAGACTCCTTGATTTTGCGTTCCTGTTCTACCGCAAAATTGCGTCGCTCATAGATGGCTTCATCAGCTTCCTGCTGCAGCTTCTCCCTTGTTTCCGTTTCCAAAGCCCTCGCCATTTCCGGACTTGCCTTAACTGCCAGAATATTGGCACCCAGGATTTCAATTCCCAGCATACTTATTACCGATGAATCTTGCAAGCCTTGCAGGATACGTCTTTCAATTTCTGGCGCCGAGCGAATAGCATCTTTTAAACTTATCCCATGGATAAATGCAGAGGTGGAAGTTTGGGCTTCATTGATAATTCGCTGATTAAGCTTTTCTACATCGTTCTTTTTGTACTTCCCATCCTCATTTACAGTAAAATCGAGGACATCCGCTAGTATGCGTGGACTGGTGATCTTATAACTAATCTGTCCCTGTATGCTGATTTGCTGATAATCCTTGCTCGATTCCTGGAAAAAAAAGGGCAAATCATTGCTGCCCATAGGAATAGCGACGATAGAACTACTCGGTCCAAAGTAAAAAAAGGAAAGCCCTCTCCCCTCTCTCTTAATTTCTCCATTTTTGAAATGGAGAACATAGGTCATTGAGTCAAATTTTATGTGTTTAAATCCTAGCATGGTATTTATGTGTATTTTTTACGCAAATATACTTAGAGTACGAGACCTCTGCTCGAAGGTTGTGCATTCGAGCTATTTTTTGCGTAAAATTTACATAATTAATTCTAGCAAGGATTTTATTAGCTTATTTTTAGAAATGTTAATATCCTCACGCATTAACAGTCCCATCATCTCATCCCTTTCCAACATACTGTACTGGGCGGATAATTCAAGTACATCTTTCTTGCGAGGATCGTCATTTTCGATACTTTTCTTAATTGCATCGAGTGCTTGCCGAATCTTACCTTGAGATAGGAGGGTTTGAATTTCTGATGAGTCCATTGCTAAAATCGTGTAGAGGCTAAGTCCTATGCTAAATGTAGGACTTAATTTCTGCTAAGGCAAAGTGTGTTATAGATAAACTATTAAGAAAGGCTAGACGAATCTAAGCATTCACCCTGATCTTACTTTCGAAATCCGTTTCCTCTATTAAATACCTGAGCATATCTTTGGCCCAGAGCTGGTAGGTGATTTTTGCCGGGTGTACCCCATCGCTGAATAAATCTTCTGCACTTGCTTCTACCCCTAGCCTTTTACTCCAGTCTTCTGCGCTTACTCGCCTTGCATAATAGTAGACATTTTCGCGCTTTGCGACATAAGCCTCCAATTCATCCCCCAGAATCTCTACCAAATTCCCTAAAACAAACTTGATTTGTGGAGTAAAAGCAGGGAATAATTTGATCGGTGGCATATTTAGGAAGGCTATGGGGGTGTCAGGATATTTTTTCTGTAAAAAGTCAATGATATTTTCAATGTGTTGAATCCAGTTAGCAGGAGAATTTAGGGTAAAGGCGTCATTGCCTCCCAGCCCCAGCACAAAAAGATCAACTCGGGATTCTTCTATATCAGGTAATAGATGTGTATAGACTTCTTCAGCTGTATAACCACTTTTTGCATATACCCTCCAGGAAATATTTTCTCCCGTCTGTTCAGAAAATTCATGTGCAAAAGTCCCCGCTATTCCTTCTTCATGTGTTTCGACTCCTATACCAGCTACCGTGCTTTCCCCTAAAAATAAAATGCGTAATCCAGAGCCTGATTTTTTAATAATCATGCCCCGATCTTCTTCTGCTTCTGGCAATTGAGGAACTTTTGAACGAATTATGAGAGATTGAATATAAATCAGGGGTAGTAGGGGTAGGGAAATGAGTGATCCCAGAATGTATCTAAGGTTCATTAGATCGGACTTTTTCTTGGAACTTCTTTGAAAGTATTTTTGTTTTCGTATAGAATAAATACATTATATCGAAATTTTTCAAGCGTATTTGAAAAGGTAACTATCCCGCATAATTCCTTTTTGGAGGTAGTGATTTTCAAGTAAACACATCAGTTCAAATCCTGATTTTTCCAGTACGCGTTTTGAAGCAATATTTCTCACATCACAAGTCGCCTCAATAAGCTCAATTTGCAACTGCTCTTTAGCATAGCGGGCAAGCTCCTGGATAGCTTCCGTCGTAAAGCCCTGATCCCAAAATATCGGATTTAGGATGTAGCCAATTTTTGCTTTATTTTGGCCTTCCTTATTTAGGTAAATCCCACATCCTCCCATACAGCTATTGTCTACCTTTGATGCTATACAAAATCCATAACTCATCCGAGGAAATTGTTTAGGCCAGCTCATCACTTCCGCTAGAAATTGCCGGGTATCCTGGAGCCGATTGGGACCCCAGTTCTGGTACTGAACTACCTCAGATTTGCTTGCATATTCATGGATAGCATCCAGATCCGAAAGCAAATACTCACGTATTAGCAGTCTTTGGGTTTCAAATATCACTTCACCTGCCATAGAATTGAGATTTATCTCTAATTTAGCAATCAATAATTTAGAGTATATGCTAAGCCTCACCGCCTCTCCCGATTCTTCTTTATATAAGATTATTCTCGAAAAAATGGAAGAACTATCTCTTGCGAAAGAGATAATCAATTCTGATCAGGATGAAATAATTCTTACAGATGGAGAGGAAGTTTTTATAGGAGAAGCAGCCATTCTTTCACATCTTGATGAATTGGCGAGAATTGTGCATCAATGGTATGATTGTCATTGTTGATTATTCGCAAATTTCGCCGATCCACTTATCATCGACCTTTCCTTCACTATCCAGATGAAAAACTGCACCAACTACACAGCCCTCCGGACCTACAGAATCCAATAAGTAGCGATAGTCAAATCCCATATCTATGGGCTCTCCTAATAATTCGTGCAAGCGGCTCTTATCTATTCCTGTATCAAGGCCATCCATCACCATTTTCAGGGTAGTATAGTCCTGCTTTTCCTGATAAGACTTACCCGTGGCTATTAAGGGATTTATTTCTTTACAGGCGAAAATCAGTCCAAGTACGAGTAAAGGATAAAACAAAGAATGGAGTTTCATATTTTTATTCAATGGGATACATATTCAGATTCAGAGAATCGAAATACTTTACCCTTGCTGACATATGCACGATTATATCATCTTTTAATGCCTGGGAAATTCTATCTCCTCTATATCTAAAGGCCAAATACAACAAAAAACTTTCTGCAATATCTTCTCTTTCCGGATTATCTCTTGCATAGGTAGAGATAAATGCAGGATCATCTTCCTGTGCAGCTTTCCAGCCTTCTGAAGTAGCGTGTTCGGCATCCAAAGACGTATGACTTGCCTCATGCACCAGGGTTTCTTCCAAAATCCCGTCATTCACATATAAATCTGCTTGCCCTACATGAATGAGCAGATTTCGATTTCCTCCTCCAAAAGGATTTATCCCTTTATGTATCCATGAGGTCTCTACATCTTTTCTCAAAGAGGTAGGAAGCCGACCGATGACTTCTGCATATTTCTCAGCCTCAATTCTGGCCTGGTCCTGTGTACCAAACTCAGGGTTTACCTGCATTTCAATACGCAACCCATCGTCAAAACTTGCATTAAATAGCCAGGGTTCTAATTGCACCCAATCATTGGCTCGCCGGTCATACATCGTTCTTGCATCTTTACCTGCATCCACCAAACCGGTAAAAGTAGTTGGATCATCTGGCGTAATAATATCAGGATCCAGAAAAATGGTTCCGGTGAATGGTGGGTCCAGCCTTTCCCCGACATCAGCTATAGGAGGACCAGGATCTTTACAGGCGATACAGCACCAGCAACTTAAAATTATTAAAAGAAGAAATTTTAGTGAGTTCATCTTAATCCATATTTACGGTAAATGGCCAACCTGTAAATTGCTGTGCATCAGCTTTTGAAACATCCATCTCACGTGGCCAGCACTCAAATGTTACCTTGTTTGCTGTTTTATCGAAACGTATCAAGCCATATCCAGAACCACTGGAAGGACTTTCAGGATTTACATAGGCCTGCATCGTAATTCTATTGTTGAAACCATCCAGATAACGACCTGTCCAGGGTAAAATATCATTGCCATTTTCCCCAGCTTTCTCATCTTCCGGCCACCACCATCTGCTGTAATAATTGTTTACAATCGCAGGAACCACAAAGGCCCAGGGACCATCTTCCCATGCTTCGCTCCCATGTTGAATAATGGTGGCCAAATGCTGGTCTCCAGCAATATGTACTGCATTTGCTTTTTTGATGGCCTTTATCGCTTTATTTCGACCAGTCTGGGGCCAGCCGTTGGAATCCATATCTGCATGTAAACGGTTTTCCTTTTTTCCATGTAAATGTGCACCTCCACAAAAACCGGTTTGCGAAAGAACTGCCTTCATCACATTTCCCTCTTTATTTTCTCCCCAACTATCCAGAAAATCCAATTGCCTTTGCCCAAGAAGTTCAAGACCTTCCACATCCACACTCTTAGGATCATAATCAGGATTTCGGATATGATCGGGACGGGGACCTTGCTGGGGAATTTTCCCTTCAGGTCCAGATTTAAATTTCCTATCCTCAATGATTGCGAAATCGACTTCACCAATAATCAGATTTGTATAGTAAACACCTATTCCTTGCTCTATTGGACTAGGGTCGAAAGGGTCAGGTAAATGAGCCGTCTGACATCTTTCAACCATTTTGACATATTCATGATGATAGAAATAGCCGCCATCCGGGCCAGCAGGAGAAGCAGCTTTCTTCCCATATTCTCCCCAGATGTTTCCCTGCCCTATATCGTGATCATCCGGAATGGTAATACATGGCCTTTCTCGAAAAAGCTCTCTAAACTGCATCCCAAATTTCAGCCAGGCTGCTGTATGCTCTTTGTGGTCATAAGATTGATCTCCCGCAAAGAATAAAAGATCCGGATCATGGTGGTTTACATTGCGAACATAGTTCGCTCGATCTCCTCTGTCTTTATTGCTGTTGCAAGAAAAGGCAGCCAAAACAATCTCGGATTTATCTTTGGGGTCCCTTCTGATTAGGCCTTCATAGCTGGCTTCCTCTCCATGTTTTAGTCTGTAAGGCACATCCTTAGAATCATCCCAGTTTTCTACCCGAAATAAAGCTGACCATCCCAGATCATTGACTTTTTGGGTCTGAATCTCTTTCCAGCTTTCTCCTTCTTTGATTTCCAAGCTGACTTCCCTGCTTTCATCCGGATAAAGCGGAAAAAGCTGTGCACTCAGCTTTAAGGTTTTATTGGCGACCGTATATATCCCAAAGGCGATGACATCCTTTCGATCGACTTTCATATCGATAATTTTACTCGGCCCACGGTTCCACCAATCATTGGTAGCCAGGGTATCAATATTTTCGAAGGGAGCTTTTACAGGAGGCTCCATGCTGGAAGCTTTTTTCACTTCAGAACAGGCCCAAAGCAAAAGGAGTGTAGGTAGCAGTATAGCAAGTTTTTTCATCTGTTTTAGATCCAGTTGAGTTTTATATTATCTATGCCTTTTTCTTCGAATAAGGCTTTAATTTTTTCAATCTCTTTCGCCTGATCGGGTATTTTGCTTTCATGGGTTTCGACTACCGCCAGGTCAAATTTCTTGTAAGTCTCTGCTTCAATCATTTTATATAAGATATCCGTTTCGGCCCCTTCGATATCTATTTTAATCAAACTCACCCTTCTATCCAATTTATCAATGAAGTCAATGAGGTCTATGGCTTCTACCTCCAACTTATGCTCCTGACTTACATTTTTCTTGTTGCCATAGACTGAGGAACTCACCGTAAGCTCGGCATGATCTTCTTCACGATCTTCATGTAAGTAAAAGGTAAGCTGTGTGTTTTCTATCCAAACTGCCTTATTTATCAGTTGGACACCTTTTTTTCCCTTAAATCTTTTTTCTAATAAAGAAAAAGCCGTTGGATCCGGTTCGAAAGCAATTACTTCAGCGCCTGTATTCAAAAATTGCTGGCTGATCTCGCCAATATTTGCTCCACAATCCAGTACCAAGGAACGCTCATTCAGTCTGGCGAGTAAGGGTCTCAACTTCCACAAAGAGATATAATAGGCGCCCCGATTTAATATCTTTCTTTTTAGCAGAGATAGCTTCATTTATTCCAAATATCCTGCAAAGATAAGGCGAAATTGCTATGAATGAATAAGCATGTATGTTTACTGATTATTCGTGCAAACTTCAGAAGCAGAAACTGGTTATTTTTGTAGACACCCACCCGAGACATATTATTCGTAAATTTTTAACCGTGATAATATGCGCAAATTTCTATTAGCAATTTTTACCCTTTCACTTTTTACCTCTTGTGTAACCATTAATCAGGGGATGGTCGGTGTAAAACGGCAAAGAGGAGTCATTGATCCAGAGGTTCTTTATGAAGGCCGTGTAAGTATCAATCCATTTAACACAGTAGTTTTTAAGATTCCCACACAAATTGTAAATCAAAGAGTAGAGCTTCCCCTTCCTTCCAAAGAAGGCCTAACCATTCAATCCGAGATATCGATCCAGTATCATGTCAAAGCGGCTTCGGCAGCAGAACTTCTAAAAGAAGTTGGACTGGGATATCAAAATCAGCTAATTCTACCTGTTTTCAGGTCCACGACCTCGGATGTGTCCGCTCGTTACTTTGCCAAGGATATGCATTCTGGCCAGCGAGCCAATATTGAGTCGGAGATCAAAACCCGGATGAATGAGATTTTGGAAAAATATGGGATCACTATTGACAACGTTCTGCTCAAAAGTATCAAACTTCCAGCTGGATTGACCCGAGCTATTGAAGAAAAACTGGAAGCAGAGCAAGAGGCCCAGCGTATGCAGTTTGTCAAGCAGCAACAGGAAGCTGATGCAGAAAGAAGAATCATTGAAGCCAAAGGGGAAAGAGAAGTGGTCATCCTGGAGGCAGAGGCTGAAAAGAAAACCCTGGAACTACGTGCGGAGGCTCAGGCCAATGCTACCCGAATGCAAGCCGAGGCTGATGCTAAAGCCAATCAACTTATCGGGCAATCTCTTTCAGAAGAGTTGTTGAAATACCGAGCGATCGAAGCCTTTACCAAGCTAGCTTCTTCTCCTAATACTAAATTGATGATCAATCCAACAGGTATTCCTTTATGGGGACTCCCTCAGGATTTTATGAATATCAGTCAGACTACAGTAAAGAAGAATCAATAGGCAAACAACACAAGCGATTGTTTGATTGCAATTTAGGTGTCCGGATCCTTGCATAGGGATTCGGACCTATTTTTGCAAAAACCTTCGTAGGCGGCGCATTGCTATCGCCGCCAATTTTGATATAGTATAGATATCAATCTACGCCTACGATTTCTGGATACTCTTAGCCAGAGGTCCGTAAGTTTCCAATGCATATCCCCAGAGCCCACCCAGGGTATAGCAGACCAGATCACTCCAGCGAAAACCAAAGCCCAGAATCAGGCCCCCTAGTTTATTGGAACGAATTTCATTGATCCAGTCTGCCTGATAGAACTGGCTGACTTCGATGAGGAAACAAAGGCCTATGCTAATGGCAGCTACCTTCGCTTTGGGCATTTCTGGAAAGAGAAAAGCAAAAATGAAGTAAAATAATAAGGTATAGAGAATATCTCCCAGATAAGGCAAAACAGAAGTAGGGACAAAAGAAGCCCGCGACATCAGACCTAAGGGTATGGTAAAGATGATGAGGACCAGATAGAGAATTCTATTGCGTTTCAGGTACATATGCTAGTATTTTTTTCTCTTCTCTCTCATTTCCGTCCGTCTCATGGGCATACCGTCAATGAGAGCGTAGAGGTACTCTCTACTTACGACTTCGTGCCGTCGGAGTTTGATACCTCCGTCCAAACCAATCAGGATGAAGGTAAATGGCTTTCCTGTAGACTTGAATCGATTCCTCTCTGATTCGCTAAGTTGTATGGGTTTGGGTTCGGGAAGCATAATTTTACTCTCTGTCTCCGAAGAATGAATGAGTACGATCTTCCTTTCTTTTAGTCCATGAATATCTTCCTTAAGTACTAGCAGCTGCTTCTTGAGAATATTTGATTCCTCCGAAGGTGTAAGTAAAATTACCAGCCTGTTTTCCCAGCGAAAGGGTGCTAAATCCTGAGACATAAGCGAAAAAGATAAAGTAGCAAGGAATATCAAAAGCGAAGTGAATAAATATTTATACGGCATAAAGCAGATATCGAATAGAAAGGACCATATGTTAAACTAGCATATGTAAAAAGAGTTTGCCGGGAGAATATAGAATAAGCATTCAATAAACAACACCATTTACCATAAAATCGTCCTAGCGAGACTACGATTTTCCGATATTTCGAGTATCCGTACGTAAGTTTCAGTCATAGATAAATTTGGTTTTTCATTTTACGCAAAATTGCAATTTAGAAAGGTTGTACGCATTTGGTCAAAAAGCCTATTTCGGATTATATAAATTCCACTATATATTATTTCCACATACATAATAAAATGTTTGAATATTTTCAATTTGATCTAACATAATTAGAGAGGAGCAGGATACTTTTGATGTAAGGTTCCAAAACCCCGTTTTCAGAATCATTACGCTCATCTTTCTTTAGCTTTTCTAACTACAGGTCACGCTATGAAAGAATTAACCAGCCCTTACCTCTTAACTTGCTTCTCAATTCTCACTTTTTTGCTTGCCACAATAGTAGCAAGTCAGGCTTCTATAGAGACCTTCTTTGGTATTCGGTCCAAGCCCATCAAGGATCAGAAGGGAAGACTCTCAAATAGAGACCACATTATCAGCAGGGCGATAGCTATTAATTATTATAAAGCTATGCTAAAGCAATTGCTGAGTGTTCCCAAAAAGCAATTGGTTTTACAATATCAAAACAAATCACTTTCTATCAGTGAGATACAATTTGACATCCTTCTACCGAGGGCAGAGAGTAAAAGCTTTTTCTATATACAAAAGGCTCTGAAAAGAACGCTACATAAAGGAATCATAGAAATTGATGGGAAAGAGGAGATATTTATTGATTTTCGGTTTACTGATGAGAAAAACGGCAAAATTCAGATTGTAGATTCTCCTTTCCTAATATTAAACTGCCTGGAACTACATCTAACCCAAGTAAAAGAGATATGTCAATTAGACGAAGAAGGAATTGCTTTGCAGCCTTTAAGCTACAATTACCCACGTGAAGCTCATTCGTTCATGCAGACGCTCTTTTACCTTATGAACACAGACCATTTGCCCACAGAGAACATTCATTTCCGCCGGTTTTAACAATTACGATCGATCACCTTATCAGGGTGACATACAACATGGGTGACATGCCAACCCAAGGGAATTTCCCTGGGTTGGTGTCTTTCGCCTTGTCAAATCGCCTATTTATTTGACGTGAAAGATTTCCTCAAAAAAAATATCGAATCAAAGATGTAAGCTATTTAACTTATAGGAGCTTTATTTTATTAGTGACGCATGCACAATACACGTAACTGAGCCATTTTCTCATGGCTCCTCAAATACAATACTAATTATTCATAAGCTCCTCAAGAATCTATCTACAAAATGGAAACTCCTCATTCCACTTCCACTATCCAGCCACTTGCTACTGTCCTTCAACATGCTCCTGCCATCATTTATCTTTACGATATTCAGAGAAATACGAATACTTACGCCAATAGATCCTTATCTGATTTTTTAGGTTACAGTCCCCAGGATGTTCAAAGCATGGGAGATCGTTTCCTGCTTGAAACTATCCACCCAAATGATCTCAATAGAATACTTGCCCATCACTCTGAAGTCTTACCCGCTCTCCACGATGGAGAAACAATAAGTCTCCAATACAGAATTAAACACAAAAGAAAAAATAAATACGTCTGGTTACAGTCTATCGAGAGTGTTTATGAAAGGGATTCCAGAGACGATGTAAAAATTATACATGGGATAGCTACTGACATCACCAAAGAGAAAGAAGCTGAGAAACATGCAGCTAGTGAGAAATATAAACACCTGGAAATTCTTCTGAATCTTTCTCAGCAAAACTACAATAGCCAAGAAGAAATACTAAAAGCTTATCTGGATACTGGCTGCCGCTTGATGCGAATGGAAACGGGTATCGTTAGTGTGGTCAAGGATTCTTCCTATAAGATTTTGGGTATTCAATCTCCTCACAAGGATTGGAAAACAGGCATGGTATTTTGCTTAGATGACACCTTGTGTGAAGCGGTCATGACTCAAAACCGCCCCATTTATTACCACGATATGGTTTTGTCAGAAATGCAGGATCACCCACTTTATAAATCAGGTTCTGTAAACTCCTACATTGGGACAAAGATCATCTTGGGAGAAGGGCTCGTTGGCACCTTGAATTTTTCGTCTCGCTTCTCACAGGAAATCCCAAAAGATGATAATCAGCTGACGTTCATTTCCCTATTGGCCAATGGACTTTCCCACTTATTACAGTTGAACACAGCACAGGAAGAATTACAGAAATCAAAAATTCAATACCAGAATCTCTACCATACGGCCCCTGATATGATGATATCCTCAGGCCCCGATGGAAAGATGATCAAATGCAATCAAACTACCTTAGAAAAGTTAGGGTATACCGAAGATGAATTGCTGAAAAAAAACCTGATAGAGTTAATTCCTGCTTCTCAGAAATCAAGCTTGGAAGAATTGATCGAGATTTCTCGTAAAGCGGATAACATCAGCAATTTCGAATTACAGCCGGAAAGTAAAACAGGGGCTCTCATTGATATAGAATTGAATTCCAGTTGGATCAAAGATGCAGCAGGTAATTTTTCGCATAGCAATGCCATCATGCGTGACATAAGTGAGACGGTAGAATTAAAAAAAGAGCTAGAGCAATTTGTTTACTCTGTTTCACATGATTTACGGGCACCAGTAAGACATATCGAAGGCTATACCAGTTGGATATTGGAGGATAAAGATTCTCTTTCAGCATCTTCGCAGGATTATCTCAATAAAGTAATTGAGGCCTCAAAACGCCTGGGAGGAATGATTGATGCCTTACTTACCTATTCTCGCAATAGAAATGTAGAACCTACAGCCGAAAACTTTGACATGAAGGCACTGATTCTCGAAGTGGCAGAAAACTTCAAGTCAAAAAAGAACGAGAGTCAAATAATCCACTTTCACATGGGTTCCCTCCCCACGGAGGTAAATGGAGATCTTCAGATGTTTCGGACCGTTTGGGAAAATCTTATTGGAAATGCATTGAAGTACAGCAGCAAGAAACATGAATCCCATATAGAAATCAGTTCTCAAGAAAGCGAAAACGAAATTACTTTTCGGATAAAAGATAATGGAGTAGGATTTGAAAATGCCTATTCAAATAAACTTTTCGCCGTCTTCCAGCGCTTACATCCCAGATCCGAATTCAAGGGGAATGGAATTGGGCTGGCGAATGTCAAAAGGATTATTTCCTCTCATGGAGGCAAAATCTGGGCGAAAGGTGAATTAGACCTTGGAGCAGAATTTTGTTTTAGTCTCCCTAAATAAAAAGCATCCCAAATACCCCCCTAAAAGATCTTGTATGTCAGCCCTAAAGAAATTAATTCTGGTCGAAGACGATAGCTTCGATGCAGAAATGACGATCAGAAGCCTCAAACAGATTCCGCTTGCCAATGAAATCATTTGGCTGGAAACCGGGGCACATTTACTTACATATCTCGAGGAGAATGGGACGAAAGAAATAGCTGTGGTAATTCTGGATCTTCAAATGCCCCAAGTAACCGGCATAGAAGCCTTGCAAATTATCCGGGAGAAAGACTATCCAGACTTCCCCATCGTCATTTTAACTTCATCAAAGGAAGCCCCGGATATAAAAAAATGCTATGAATTGGGAATAAATTCTTTCATTACCAAGCCCGTAAAGCATGAAGAATTTCAAAAGGTAATAAAGACGATGGGATTATATTGGGGAATTATAAATCAGCCTCCAATAGAATAAGAATGGATTCTTTTGTCCTAAAAATCAGGAATTGTTTCTAAATAAGTCTGTGTAGAACCGCATACTCCCCTACCCGACTTTGAAGTTCGACTTCTTCTTTCTCACAATCGTCCCAATTGCCTTCTTTAAATTCAACTTCTATCCGAAGCGTTTTGATGAAGCCGGTTTCTTTTTCCCAGGCTTCCCTTAGTTCTTCCGAGGATACCTCACTTTCACAAAATTTGATAAAGTAATCCTGAATAGATCGGCGGATGTAAAACTCCTTTTTATCCGTTACTTTCCCTGCTTTGTTTACGAAGGTCTTCTTTACGATTTCAGCGATGATGATTACTCTATTTTCCCCGGATTTCTGATCAGCACGTTTTTGATATTTCCCCATAGTACTTTCGGTGATAGGCGTCTTATTGCAGCTAAAAAGCAGCAAACAAGCAGCGATAAGATAAATGAATAGCTTCATGTATAGCTTTGTATGTTTGGCAGGGGAAAAGGTAATCTGGGAAGAAGAAAGATTTAAAAACAAGGAATAAAAAAGTGAGAAGGGATATAATTTCACCTCCATTGGAAATGATTCCATTCTGCAATCCTTATTCCTTGTTTTTACTTCGCTTTCCTAGCCTCCCGCTTCTTCACCACTTCATCAAACCTATGCCTCCGCTTCACAATCTCGGGCATAGCCGTATCGATCCACTCTGTGAGGTTGAGCAGTTGCTCAAGATAGGTATAGCCAAATTCCGTCAATTGATACTCTACCCTTACCGGAACTTCAGCATAGACCTTGCGAGATACGTATGCATCTCTCTCCAAGCGCTTCAGTCGCTCGGTCAGAACTTTCGCAGAAATACCATAGATCAATCTTTTCAATTCATTAAATCTGAGCACATCCCTCGCTCCCAGAAAAATCACAATCAAAATGCTCCATTTATCGGTTACAGAGGATAAAATGTCCCTAATGGGGCAAATCTCTGGCGGATTGTCAGGATCAAGACCTCCGAAAATTTTTTCCATTCTTTTTTTTGTCTCAAGGGTCTGAGAATCAGCGTGGGTTTCCATTTGGTTACTTAAAGCGCTCATCGAAACTTATTGACAATTGAAAATAAAGGCTCTAGCTTTGGTTACAAAAAGTAACTAAGTCAATAAAATTAACTAAATCGGATATAATGAAAAAATCTTCTATAAAAATTGCCATAATGGCCTTTCTTCTCATAGGATTAGTTGGGGGATGTAGCCTTTTCTTTGGCACCTCAGATTTGCGATCAGAAACGGCAAAAGCAGGAAAGGATGCATCCAAAGCTTCTCAACTACTGCAAGAAATGGCCCGAGCACATGGAGTAGAAAACTGGGACGGCATCAATAGCTATCAGGTCCGCTTTGAGGATGAGTTTTTGACCTTCGTGGGAAAAAGCGGTAGCCCCTTTAAGCAGGATAAAACGGAGATGCTTCTCTCTTACATTCCCGGGAGTTTTGATGGACAGCTGAAATTTGTATCAGGTAAAAGGGCTGATCAGACCTGGGGCATCCAATCCTGGCAAACCTATACGCTTGACGAAGCAGGTGAAGCTGTTTTCAAAGACAATAAGGACATCAAGTTTTGGATTCCGACCTATCAGTATTTTGTCGAATTCCCCAAGCGAATACTAGAAGCTGATGTATTGGTATATGCTGGGGAAAGAGAAATTGAGGGAATTTCCTGCGAAGGAGTATTGGCTTCCTGGAAAAGTGTTGAACCCCAAAAGGACATCGATCAGTACCAGCTTTGGATTGATAAAGAAAGTAAGCGCATAGTGAAGATGGAGTATACCATCCGTGAATTGTATGGCTTTCTAACAGGAGCAGCCTATTTCAAGGATTACAAAGAATATGCGGGCATCTTGTTGCCTTCCCGTCTACCTGTAGAATCTAACCTACAGAAAGAAGGCTTCATTCACGAAATGAGAATTCTGGATTTCAAAGCAGATGAAATCGATCCCGTTATTTTGAGACCTAATCAGGCGCTCAACGATATGGGAACAGCAAAAACAGAATAGAAATTAGCGATTTTTCCAGGCCTTGAGGATTTCTGCTTCTCTGACTAGGACAGATTTGGCATTTTCCTCAAACTTTGCCCTACGCTCATCTGTCAAGGCATCTGAATACCACCACTCATAGGTATCCCGAACCGTCTTTGCCAGAGGAGTGTAGGTCAAGCCGTTTTTTATCGCATGTTCATTATTGACCCGGGCACTTCCCCAGTTATTTCCTTCTGGCATGATCCAGGGTACGATATAGTAAACCCCGTTTTCCTTTAAGAATTTATAATCCTCGATCATTTGCCAGGAAACCGGAGTATTGAAAGCAGCATGAGCTCCATACACAAAAGCATGCATGCCCATAGGTGTAGCAGGCCCTACCGCATTGTAAACTCCTGCCGCCTTTTTCTCCGCTAATCGAATCATCCATTGAGCCACGTCCCGCACATCCATTAATTGTACCGGATCATCCCCATTTCCTGGAACCAGTACTTCGCCCCCTTTACTTAAGCGAACCGGCCAATGGATAAAACGATCTAACTTATCTGCCGGGCCGACCATATAAGTTGGTCTGACAATAATCGTCCGATCTTTGCCAAAAGCTTTCTGAGCTTCCATCTCCGAATTGGCTTTCATCACCCCATACCAGTATTCCATTTTTTCATCCTCATTTTCCAATTCCTCTGGCTCTTTCATCAATAATTCTGTGTCTTCCTTGATATCATTTCCCAAATAAGGATAGTAAACGCCCGTAGAGGATGTATAAAGGTAAATATCTGCCTGATCCTTCAATAAATTGGCACTATCGATGGCCCATTGAAGTCGATGCCCGGAATTGTCAATAACGACATCCCATTTTTTCCCTTTGAGGGATTCAAGATTATTCGCTCTGTCCCCGACCAGAGATTCAACCTGGGAAAAGAGATTCCCATGAACAGTAGGTTTTGTTTTTCCCCGGGTAAAAGTGCTGATCTTATGTCCCCGTTCCAATGCATAAGCTACTTGATGGGGCCCGAGGAAAGAGGTTCCCCCAAGAATCAGGATACTAAGACTTTTGCTCAGGTTAGTTTTATTATCTGAAGCCCATTCATTTAGTAATGGTGTTCCGAGGGTTAATAGACTTCCTGCCTGTAAACTCTTTTTCAGGAAATTTCTTCTTTGAATGGGATCAATCATGGGTATAAAGGTTAAATGATTTTTAAAATAGTATTTATTAGGTAGAGTTAGGGTAATATTCTTTTTTCCTTTTATGGTTTAGTCTTATTCTTCTTTTCCTTAGATGAATAAACCTTCCTCTTCTTTTCCTTAGATGAAAAGAAGCAAAAATCAAGCTGCTGCAAACCTGCCGCACAATCCTGCCCCCGCGCCCGATGCAGCAGCGGGGCCCCGGCGCGCAAAGGGAAGCGGCGGCGTGTTAGGGTATTAGTGTGTTGGAGTTGAATCAGGTAATTTCAATCGCTAACACCCTAACAAGCAAATACCCAAACACATTCTCTACCCCCTACTCCCATGCGCTGGCCCGGCAGCGCCCATCGGGAAACGGGGCGGCGAGTGCGGTTGGTTCTGGGCGCTGCGATTTTGGCTCCACCTTTTCTAAAAAGGTGGAAAAGAAACCCTAAAAAAAGCAGAAAAAACACCCCAAAATAAAACCCAAACAAAAAGTACACTCAACAATTCTCTAAAAAAACAGTTTTCAAAACAACATACATAAAATTATGCGCCGTACATTTTCAGATTGGGGGCTCAGCATCATAGCCTTCGCAATCGTTATTCTCGTCAACTATTTAGCTACTGCCCTTCCTATCGGAGGACAAACTACCGGAGAAATTTCAGATAAATATCCTTCTCTTTTCACACCTGCAGGTTTCACATTTTCCATTTGGGGAATCATTTATTTAGGACTCCTGGGCTTTGTAATTTATCAGGCCTTGCCAGCCAAAAGAGAAGATTCAGAAATGGCTGGAATCAGTCGCCTCTTTCAAATTTCCTGTGCCTTTAACGCTAGCTGGATTTTCGCATGGCATTACGATCTCTTATTTATATCCCTCATCTTAATGATCGGGATATGGGTCAGCCTAATCTTGATTTATAAAAAACTCAATAATGCTCGCAATGAGTTTTCTGCAGGGCCTTCTCTCCTCATGCGTGTACCCTTTAGCATTTATACTGGCTGGATTACAGTTGCCTTTATAGCCAATCTCAGTGCTGTCCAAATTGGCAATGGCTGGGATAATCTATGGTTGGATGCCATTACCTGGACGCAGATCAAACTGGGCATAGCAGGAGCTGCTGCAGCTATTGTAGGGCTCAGAAGAAGAGATATTGCCTATCTGGCAGTGATAGCATGGGCTGCTTTTGGTATATCTGCTAAACAAACAGCCACCCCGGAAATCAGTGGAGCAGCAGGAAGTCTTTGTGTATTTGCAATCATCCTCATCATCTACGAAGTTTACAGAAGGATCCGCAAGGAACCTCTTTTGTCAACTTAAATTGCTATATAGATGAACTGCAAACCTATTCTTTGCTGTGCGTACCTCCTTTTATTTTCTGTAAACGCAAACAGCCTTTTCGCCCAAAAGAAATACAAAGAGAAAAAAGGCTTTGTAAAAGTTGAGGCAGAACATTTTTCTAAACAAGTTCAGACTGACAAGCGACAATGGTATATCGTAGATGCTAATTCGGCTAATCTTCCAAGGCCTGATCCGGATGAAGCGCATTATACTTCTGCTAGTTCTAATGCCTATTTAGAGATTTTGCCTGATACCCGCAGAACACATGATGATCCTCTCATCGTAGGGGAAAGCTTCTCCAATGAGCCAGGGAAAATGGCCATACTTAGCTACCGGATCAAATTCAAAACCCCGGGAAAGTATTTCGTTTGGGTACGTGCCTTTTCAACAGGTAGCGAAGATAATGGCATTCATGTAGGGCTGGATGGGAAATGGCCAGAGAGCGGTCAACGCATGCAGTGGTGTCAAGGTAAACAACAATGGACCTGGGAAAGTAAACAGAGGACCCAAGCCAAGCATTGTGGGGAAGCCGAAAAAATATTTATCCAGGTAGATACTCCCGGCTGGCATGAAGTGATGTTTTCTATGCGGGAAGATGGCTTTGAGTTTGATGCCTTTGTGTTGAATCAGAAATACGAAAAGCCCCAGAATTAGCCAAAAGCTTTCTGAAGATTTTCCATGACGAGTCTTTCCTTCTCCGAAAGTTGGACCAGGATGTCTGATGCCTGATGGATGTATTGGACATTCTCTGCTTCGCCCGCTTTATCAAAATAGTCAATCACTTCCTTCCAATCTAAAGCGATGCGTTGATAGGCGAGCTCAGCTTCTTTGAGTTCGTCCATATGGAGTATGCCATAGCTTTCGCCTAAAAAATCCCGATACAAATTTCTAAAAATGGATCCTCCTGTACCCGCTCTTTCCATCAACATTGCAGTGGTTTGAAAATCCCTTTGTCGATCCGTACTACGAGCAAACCACTTTTTGATTTCCTTGCTGGTTTTGAGGATGCCCTTGTAAGTGAGATTGGTAATAGGAGGATTGAGGAATTCTGTACTATTGTTTAGGATGGCAGCCTTTATGGCTTTTTCCAGATTTAACTTTTTCCCTTTCTTCCTGATTAAATAACTCAGGTTACGGGAAGACATAGGTCCCTTTTCGTTCCTTGCCAATGCCAGACTTTCCAAACTGGTTTTCACATGCCGACCTCCTTGCTGCTCAGTATCTACCAAATAGGCATCCTTTTCATCATAGCCATACATCGCTACATAGTGTCCAGCGAAATGATATTTTACCCCAAAGTATTCCAGATGGTAGCAATCCAGCTTTAACCCAACAGCATTTCCCTTATCAATCTCCTCCTTGACCTGTGTCCAGGCCTTTTTCTTCGAGGTAGTTTCCCGAACATCAAGCTCCAGATCCAGGTTTCGGCAGAGATTGGCAGTTAATGCATCTGGCTTCACCCTTCCTCCGATAAAAGGGTAATCCATACTTTTCATGTTCCAGAAAATGTATCCCAAGCCCTCTCCGATCCCAAACATCAGAGGTTCGGAAAGTTCAATTCCGATTTGCCTCAGTAGGGTTCCGGTAGCAGTGGTTTCGCAATGTTTGCCTTCGAAGGCTTTGAGCTCATTCAGAATCATTTTGGGTTTTCTGCTAAGGCGATGTCGAGTAAAATTTCCATATAGCTGGTCAGGCCCATTTTTTGGCTTGCGTAGTCGCAATTGATCTGCAAGGCCGCTGCTACTTTTTGTTTGCGCAGGTAAACAAAAAGAGAATTAAATCCCGGCATAAAACCGGAGTGTCCATACGCTTCACCGATTTTGCTTTTATAGATGAAAGAACCCATACCATAGGAATCTCCTGCGTCTACTCCGTCCCCATTTGGATTCACAGTTGTGATTTTCTCTAAACTTTCTGGAGAAAATGCTTTAGCCTCATAATATACCTTTGCCCAACGGGCGAGATCAGGTGTAGAAGAAGCCATTCCCCCTCCGGTCCATTCTAGTTGTGGATTGAAAACATACCTGCCATTTTCTACTACTTTCTCAGGTATACTAAAAGCAGGAGGAAGCTGAGAATAAGCCATCGCAAGATTGGGGATGTCTCTTTTAATACCAGGATGGGTTTCTTTCAAGCCAAACTTATCCAGCAATCTCGTTCTTACCAATTCATAATAGGGCTTGCCTGTGATGCGCTCGATCAGCATACCAATCAAAATATAATTGGTATCAGAATAAGCCCAGCCTTTGCCTGCTTCATGGACAGGATCATCATCAAAAATGAGAGTCAGTCGATCCTCATAACTCCAGACCTTATCAGGATTAGTGGCCAGGGAATCCCAGGCCTCCTTCTTCATCACATATCGGGGCAATCCACTTCTATGTTGAAGCAGGTATTCTACCGTTAATTCGTCGATGTTTGGCAAACGATCTATCCAGTCTATATCCGAAAAATAAGATTTCCATTTCGCATGAAGCTCCACTTCCCCGGCCTCCACCAATTGCATCAATAGAGCAACCGCATAGGTTTTTCCAATGCTGCCAGAAAATAAGACATGCTTATCATTAAGTGCTTGATTCTTTTCCTTATCCTCCAATCCTGAACTGTAGCTATTCATCTTCCCATCATTACCTATCCAGGCAAAGTTCATCCCGGGCAGATCATTATCCAGAACGAGAAAGTCCATTTTGTCCTGTACGGCTTTGTTAGGGATTTGCTTTACTACTGGTGCATTGCTTTTGCAGGAGAATAGCAATAGGAGGATCAGCAGGGAGAATCTGTAAAGTGGTGGCATCTGGGTGTTCTTTAAGCTCAAATATAGGAGAAAGCTGCTTTCGAAAAAGCTGCTTGGACTATTGAGGGAAAGGATTGGTCGATTTTGAACGGAATAATCTAAATCATAACAGAGCTATCTGTCATTGGAGCCCATATCAAAGGCGAAGCCATCTTCTTCATTCCTATTACTAATTTGAGTAAAGGAGGGATTGCTTCGCCTTTGATATGGGCTCGAACTGACAGTGCCTTTGCTGGGTCATTTAAACTCTATCTTCTCCTCCTTTACCCATTCCAAACAAGGAGGCAATTTAGGACTTTCCGGATTTTTCAAAAAGGCATCCGTCAATTGACGTCCACAATAATTTCCGCTGGCTCCATGTCCGCTGAAGGGGAGCTCGAAATATTGATGTTGGGAAAAGTATTTCCGGATAGATTCCGAATAATAGGGCGGAGTAATAGGATCATATTTACCGGCAAGAATTAAAGCCGGCACGTCGATTTGTGGGAGTTTAGTTTGTGCATCATTCACTTCAAATCGTCCATCCTGCTCGAAGAATTTTCGATAGCCATCAAATAAGTCAAAGTCAGCCGACTTCGCTAAAGCATCCAAGCGAATCTGTTTTGCCTCCTCTTGCATGGATTTATGATCGTAGATATAATTGCAAAGCCCCAATCCATTATAATTGTCTTTCAACAATTCCTCAATTCCCCTTAATAGACGATTTAAATAAAGCTTATTTCTGTTAGAAAGTTTCTTGATGATTTTAGGAACATAGGGATAGTAATCTTCTTCATATAACAGTTGGTGTACAAGGGCATTCAATTCCTGGCGATTTAGGTATAAGACCTCCTTTTGAGGAAGTTTTACCTTAAGGGGTCTTTCTTCCAAAGAGGCTAGCATTTCCAAATACCGTTCTTTCAACTGAGGATATTTCGTCTTACATTTTACATCACTAGTACAATCTTCAAAAATCAGATGTAGGCTTCGGGCATAATCAGAGGCCATGGCACTATTGATAGGATAATCGAGGGGACAATTTGAATCCAGAATTACAGATCTGATATTTTTTGTGCTTTGTCGGAGGTATTGAAGAATAGTTTTAGTGCCATAAGAAACCCCAAAGAGATTGTAGCTTTCATATCCCAACTTTTCCGCGAGGAGAATGGCATCTCTAGCTTTGGTATTTGTCCCAAATTGATTGTAATCAATGTTCTTTGCCTCCATTTCATCCAGACACGCATTCAGAAAAGAATGCTGTTTCTCCTGAAATTCCTCATAGGTCATATTTGCCGAAACCGCCTCATAGACCTGGGTGGGTAAATCCTGACAAAATGTAGGTTCAGAGTATCCACTTCCCCGATAATCAAAGATGATCAGGTCACCTTTATATGCTAAAGAATGATTTCGATAAAAGTCGACATGATTAATTCCTTTGGCCCCCCAGCCTCCCATAAAATAAATGCTGGCGACCTTTTCAGAAACGTCTCTTCTGGCTTTAAGCAGGATAAAGGCCATTTTCCATAATCTGCTATCCTCTTCCGAATAATTTTCCGGAACATAGAGGTAGCCAAATTTCATCCCTTCTGTATTGATCTCTTCCTCAAGGAAGGAGGAAGTCCACTGGATGTCCCCTGCTTTTTGGGAGAATAGAGAATTTGACAGAACCAGGCTTAGTAGAATAATTGAAAGTGAGAAGGATTTCATGATTAGGGAATTGTGTAGATTTCCTAATATGACGATTATAAGTGAAATCAACTAGACCAAAAAGAATACATTAAAATCAAATTCTCAATTCCCCTTTTCCTCAAAAACCATTATCTGCTTTTTTTCCACTTCATAAACCTTTACCCTACTCCAGTCCTCGACATAGTCTTTTATTACCTTCTCCCAGAAGACCAGTGAGGGTTTATTGGATAATTGCTGAGCTACCTCCCAGGAGCCGCCATATTTATCAAATATCTCGAAAGCAACCCGTTTGACCAGACCTTGTTTGCGGTATTTCCTCATGATAAAGAATTCAGCTATGGTATGTCCTGGTGGCCGTAGTTTGACAAAATGCTGATTCACCAAAACGAAACCCGCCAAGTTGCCATCGACTTTAATCAAATATGGATGTCGATCTTCTTCTGTCCAGTAATAATCCAAATAGGAATAAGCATAATATCCATGTTCATTGAGTTCCAGGTCATCATATTCACTAAAATCATAGCAATACAATTCCATTAATTGTCTGAGAACCGGTCTCTGAGATTTTGGAGCCAATTCGATTTCAAGGATCATGTGTGTTTAGATTAAAGCAGGGATTTATCCCATTTCCTGGCGATACTCCGTGGGGGTACAGTTCATCACCTTTTGGAATTGACGGTAGAAATTGGACAAGGTATTGAAGCCAACCAGATATCCGATTTGGCTAATATTGTAAGTGTCGGAGCTGAGAAAGCTGCAAGCTTTGCTGATACGAAATTCATTGAGGTAACTTACAAATGACATTTGGGTCATTCGCTTGAAATAACGACAAAAGGAATACTTATTTAAGTTAACAAGTTCAGCCATTTCCTCCAGACTGATAGGTTTATCGAAGTTCTGGTAGATATAATTCATAATCTTGCTATAAGTACTATCCGCATACTGCTTCTCTTTCACAAGATTGTGGGGATTCAAAAGTTGACGCTCCTTTCTCCCTCCCAGCTTATTCAATAAGGCCAGCAATTGGATGATCCGATTGGCGGCATGAGTCCTTCTCAGAGAAAGGAACAAATGATTGAGGTGCCTACTTTGAATCGCTTGCCAGATAATTCCTCTTTTGCTTTCGTCTAGCATCTCCTCAATCTCATTCATTTCAGGTAGGCTGAAAAAATGCTTACCGAATACTGTTGGTAAAAAGTAAATGCTAATTAGATGAAGCTCTTCATGGGGGCCATGCTTTTCTTGTCCAATTTCGTGAGGGAGATCAGGACCTACTAAAAGGATTTCCCCCTTTTGAATCGAATGCTCATGATTGGCAATTCTCACATAGCCTTTTCCACTTAAAATCAGACTTATCTGAAATTCCGGATGGAAATGCATCCCTTTTTGCTGAACAGGATGTTCCCTCAACTCCACTCGAAAAGAGTGTTGTTTCTGTTTTGTTTGGGTATGGTCGACTAATGCCATTTAGCAAGATTATATATCGCAAAGTCAAGATTGAGGATGTGAGGGAGAACAAGAATGAGGAACTTGAATCAAGATTAAACATCCAACATTCATGCAGCATCCTACCATTATAAGAACGTTATTTTCGCACTTGAGGTGTTCTAAATACGGCGATTTTTACGCGAAGAATAAAGTCCAAACCTATTCAAATGCAGAAAAACCTCTTTGGGCCTGTTATGAGTTGGATGAATATCCCATCATGGACCTGATTGATAATTCGTATGAAGGGATGTGGCGATATCGTAAATTGCTTCCAGTTGAATGGGATGAAAATATTGTAAGTCTGGGCGAAGGGGGGACTCCCTTGATTTCTCTTGAGGAGAAGCTCTTCCTCAAAGATGAAGCATCGAATCCCACTGGATCTTTTAAAGCTCGCGGACTGGCTATGGCTATCTCAAAAGCAAAAGAATTGGGCATCACAAAATGTGTAATACCGACTGCCGGAAATGCGGGAGGAGCGATGAGTGCCTATTGTACTAAAGCAGGGATGGAAGCTTATGTGTATATGCCGAAAGAAACGCCTAAGACTTTTGCAAAAGAGTGTGAATTTTTTGGGGCGAAAGTAAAATTGATTGATGGAAATATTGGAGATTGCGCAGCTCAGATAAAAGAAGATGGTTTGGAAGATTGTTTCGATCTGTCTACCCTCAAAGAGCCTTATCGACTGGAGGGGAAAAAGACTATGGGATATGAAATCGCCGAACAACTCAATTGGGAAATACCAGATGTAATCGTGTATCCAACGGGTGGTGGCACAGGTTTGATCGGGATTTGGAAAGCCTTTGAAGAGATGATGCAGCTAGGATGGGTAGCAGGCAAAATGCCTCGTATGGTGGCAGTACAAAGTGAAGCCTGCTATCCTATCGTAGAGGCTTTTGAGGCTGGTAAATCCAAAGCTCAAACATTCAAACATCCAGCTATCAGCCAGGCTAATGGATTGAGAGTACCCTCTGCATTTGGAGATGAACTGATTCTCAATATCCTTTACCAGGGAAAAGGAAAGGCCCTTAAGGTCGCTGAAAAAGAAATAGAATCATCTATCCATCAGTTCGCCCAGAAATATGGTATCCTGCTTTCGCCAGAAGGTGCAGCAGTTTATAAAGCATACCAAAAACTCCTGACAAATCAATGGATCACAAAAGATATGCGTGTTGTACTCCTCAACACTGGAACGATTTATAAGTACATGGAGAATTTTGTCTAAAGGATTTTACATCCAAACTCATCGGGGAGGTCTTCGGACTTCCCTGATTTTTTATACAAACGAATTCTGAACTCAATTGCTGACAATAGCAATCAAATGACTCAATCCGATTCAACTTCCCACTGATACAGCATAAGCTCTTCGGAGTCCCCTTCCATGAAGAATCGTTTCTGAAATTTTAGCCCTAATTTCTCCAGCAGTTTTTGAGAAGCTGTATTGCTGGGAATGGTAATTGCCTTGATCAGTCCAATCCCAAAGTCCTCAATGGCGGCTTTCATGATCCGGGAAGAAGCTTCATAGGCATAGCCCTTTTTTTCATAGGCAGGCAAAAAGGCAAATCCAATGTCAATGCCATCTAGTCCTTCCCTATCATATAATCCGCAAGATCCCATTTTTACTCCATCCGATTTGCGAATAACCGTGTAATTGGAATAGCCCAAACGCTCCAATTGTGGCAGCATTCGTTCCTGGATATATTTTATGGCAGCCGCTTCTGAATGGACTTTTCGATCACCAATATTCTTAATCCATTTCGGCGTATTCATAATTTCAAGAATATAGGCTGCATCAGATTCATGGGTAGGCCTCAGAATAAGCCTTTCCGTTTCAAAAGTTTTATAAGGACTTGGCGACATAAGATGTGAAGCTTTGTTTGCAAATATATCCTTTAGTGGAGATTAGAAAAATTTCAAATTCGCTGAAATTGCGTAGCTTAGTTCAATCATTTTTCCAATACCAACGCTAAGCAATAAACATGAACCATAAAGGACTCATCTATCTAATAGGCCTACTATTTTTCTTTCCCTTCCAATCTCAAGCACAGGACAGGCTAAAAAAAATGCCCGGCTATGAGCAGTATAAACAAGTTGCTCCTCAAATTTATTCCTCTGTAAAAATGGGAAGGCTGAGCGTGGAATGGAGTGAGGATGGAAAATCTTTTGAATATGCCAAAGATGGAAGACAGTGGAGTTATGATGTAAAAAAGAAAAAGGCTACCGATATAGGAAAGGCCAAAAGAAGACAAGGAAGAAGGCGCTGGAACGGTCCAGCGAGAGGGCGGCAATATAGTTCAGCCGATTCTCCGGATGGTAGCCTGAAAGCTTATACCCATGAGCGCAACATGTACATCAGCAAGCCTGATGGTAGTGAATCTTATGCGATTACTACTGATGGCAATATGGACAATCAGTTGAAATATGGAATTGCTACCTGGGTCTATGGCGAGGAGTTGGGACAAAATACTGCCATGTGGTGGTCCCCGGATGGGAAAAAAATTGCCTTTTACCGATTCAATGAAAAAGGCTCCAAGAAATACTATGTTCTCTATCATCAAACCAAAATCCAGGATTCTGTTGAAATAGAAGCCTATCCAAAAGTGGGAGCGCAAAATCTTCCCGTGGATTTGATGGTTTATGATTTGGAAAGCAAAGAGACAGTCTTATTGAATACACGTGAAGGAAAAGAATTTAGTGATGATGAGCCTGGCACCTATTTGTATGGGATCGATTGGTCGCCAGATGGCAAAGAATTACTGTACCACCGCACCAACAGAAAGCAGGATATTATGGAGTATTGTGCAGCAGATCCCACTACCGGAAAATCCCGAGTTGTCGTTCGTGAGGAGTGGTTAAAAAGCTTCACGAAAAATACGCCTGAGATGCATATCCTGGAAGATGGAAAGCGTTTTATTTGGGCATCAGAAAGAACAGGTTTTAAAAACTATTACCTCTACTCTTTCACTGAAGGCTTGATTCATGCTTTAAGCCAGCATGAATTTGAGGTTGGGCGCGTGGTGAAAATTGATGAAGAGGCGGGTCAACTATACTATATGGCCCGATCCGGAGATAACCATATGAAAATGCAGCTTCACCGGGTAGATATGAATGGAGAAAATGAAGTAAGACTTACTGATCCTGCTTTCAATCATTCCGTAACCGTATCTCCAGATGGAAAATATTTTGTAGATGTCGCCCAAACACATGACATTCCTCCCTTTACTCAACTGGTGGATGCCAAAGGGAAAATAATTACTGAACTAGCCAAGAGTGATCTGAGTAAGTTTGAGGAATTGGGATTAAAGAAAGTTGAAGTCTTCACTTTCACTTCAGCCGATGGAAAAACAAAACTTCATGGTATGCTTCATTTCCCCTCCAATTTCGATCCTAACAAAAAATATCCACTGCTTCTGGCAAACTACGGAGGACCTGGCACCAATGAATTTAGAGAAAACTTTACCTATCCAAATCCCCTTACCGAATACGGCTTTTTGGTAGCAGACATCGATGGAAGAAATACTGGAGGCAGAGGCAAACACTTTTTGGATGCTCTTTATGGCAATCTGGGAATTGTTGAAATGGATGACTTTGCAGAAGGGGTTAAATCTCTTTATGATCGTCCTTACTTTGACAAAGATCGTGTGGGAGTATATGGTACTTCTTATGGAGGAACAACAGCAGCTACTTGCTTGCTTAGACATCCTGAAGTTTTCCATGTAGCAGTAGCAAATTCGGCAGTTACGGATTGGAGAAACTATGATAATATCTACACGGAGCGCTATATGAATCTCCTGGAGAATAATAAGGAAGGCTATGAGGCTTCTAGTCTCATGAACTATGCTGCGGATTTACAGGGCCGTTTGATGATTTATTATGGGACCAATGATAACAATGTCCATCCTTCCAATTCCCTTCAGCTTATTCAAGCTTTACAAAGAGCTAGAAAGAGCTTTGAGGTACAGATAGGTCCGGATCGAGGACACACCGCTATGGATTATGAGCGTATGATGGAGTTTTTCATTGAGAACCTGGTTCTGGAGGATAAACTCTCCAGATAAAAAAATGAAGAAAAGGAGCCGGGCTTCCAACTATTTCCGGCTCCTTTTCATCTATTAAGTAGTGTTTCTTCTCACTTAATGGCCACGTCAATGAAATCATCAACAAATACAGTTATCGGATGTTGTAGCGCCAAATCCTTCCCCTGTGGATATGAATACAAATCCAAAACTCATCTTTGGGGCATTCCACTCCTACACATTTCTTTCAAATATGAGGATCGAAAGAAGCCCGTTCCTGCCAAAGGAATATTTGCAATTGGGCAGTATGCGGTTGGTGTGGTGAATATCGGCCAATTTGGCGTGGGACTTTTTAGCATTTCTCAATTCTCGCTTTCGATGTTTTCCATCGGGCAATTTGCGGTTGCCAGTTATGCGATTTCGCAGTTTGCTATTGCGAGGGAGGGGATTGCCCAGTTTGGGCTTTTTCTATCTAATTTCTTTTAGGTTTTTAGATTTCATTTTCTATTTAGTTTATGAATTTCCTTTTCCACTTTTTCTCTCAAAAAGTGGAGCAAAAAATCGGAACGTCTAAACCAAGGCCATCGCAGCTTTCCATCCGCCCCCAGCCGTTCCATCTCCTACGCGGCAATTTGAATTAATTTTGTCTTGTGACATGGAAATCACATTGCACAGTACCTACCTAAGTGCGCTGGCCCGCAAGATATGGTGGTCGGGGCAGATAGTGCGGCTGGTTTAAAATCTTGCCGATTTTTGCGCCACTTTTTTCTGTAAAAAAGTGGCAAAAAGACTAAAGAGCCTTTATCATTCTATTCAATCCCCTCAATTCCTCCTTAAAATTTGGCGCATCAAGCCTAATTTTAGAATGGAAAGTAAAACCCAGCTTTTCATAAAAAGCCTGAGCTGCATAATTGGTATCAATCACACAGAGGAATAAATGCTCCATAGCTCGGGACTTGCAGATATCTATGATCAGCTTCATTACTTTGCGCCCAATACCTTTTCCCTTATGCTGGGGAAGAATGTAAATCTTTTCTAATTCGGCCATTCCAGAAGAAGGAAAGCCCTCCATTTCTACATCGAGCTTAGCCTTGGCAAAACCAATATTTTCCCCGGCATCCTCAATGAAAAAATAAAGAATATCTGGGTCCGCTAAATCTTTTACCATGCGGGAGTCTCCAAATTGAGCTTCCAGATACATCTCTAGCCCTCCTTCTTCCCAGTGGTTGCCAAAATTTATGCTGTAGACGGTTTTACAAATGGATTGAAGTTCGGAGATGGACTCCGGATGGACGCTTTTCAGCTTCATGGCATGAGTTACTTAAGGCCAGGTCTCTCTATCGCTCTCCTTCGTCCTCCATTCAAACTTGCAAATAATTCCGGCTTTTTCAATATGGGTTTGCAATTCTTTCAACCTATAATCTTCATCTTCTATGAGTATTTCCTCATCCTCATTCACTTTCTTCAATAATTGAGGAGTATTGAGTTCAAGCAGGGTCTTCAAGGAACTGAGCTTTTTCTTCTCGAATTTTATGACAAGCACTGGATAAGCCTCAAGGCCTTGAATCCATAACTCAAAATCACCCACATCATCGTAGTACATAGCTGAACCTGCTATACCTATATGATAGGATATTTTGGAAACGAATAATGGTCCTCCTCCTGCGATTCCACTCCAATGACTAGAAGGTAAATGTCGTTCTTTCTCCAAATGCCACCCCATGGAAAAACACAGTTCATGCTCCTGGACCGTATTTTCCAGAACATAGAATTTTTCTGAATAGGCCCTTACATTGTATAGGTCTTTAAAATATTGATTTCCTCTTTGAATGGCTTCTTCTTTATTCTTCACACTCATACCTTCTTCTTTCATTCTGATTACTTATTTCCAACCTGGCCCCCAAAAATGCGATCACGGCAATTTACAAAAAAAGCATAGCCGGAAGTCCGGCCATGTTTGAACTGAATTTGTCATTGCTAATGGTTTTAAGCTATTCTTATTATCCAACTTGCTTAAGTTGACGCCTATATTTACGAACGAAATATAGAGGGATCAAAGAAATCAACAGGCCCATAAAGAAGCCTCGTAGAACAAATGGTAGAGTTTGATTTGTATCAATGTCATGTCGATGGTTCCAAAGTTCTACAATCTTACCGTCATGGATACGAAAGACATTGATAATAGGTATTTCTCCTCCACCAATACCAAATCTGCCCAGCAGGGTGCTTGGGATAAAATTCCCCGTCCAACGAGTCGCGACTAAATCTCCTTCGGCTACCTGGTAATCAATCTTGCCTTCAAAAGCTCCATTTGCCCAGAAAAAGTCTGCAATTTCTTTTTGTTCTTTAGCCGGCTCAGTGATATTTTTCCGATCGCCAATGTCATGTGCCACATAGGTTTCAGCGACATATTTATGGTAATTTTCAGTTCTATTATTAAACCAGAGATCCTCATAAAATGCTCTCGCAAGGGCTTTATTGGCTTCCAGTTTCGCAAGCATTGCGGAATCCGGCATTTGTCCAAAGAATGTATTATAGCTCAGTACCAATAAAATAAGTGTGAATAATCTTTTCATAATCATTTGATTTTAGGTCAAAATTATCAGACATTTTTCAGGAAGGTATAATGCAAAAAGTCTAAGTCTTATTGAGAATAGTCGGAATTTTGCAGAGCTTCAGATGGCAAATGTCCAAAGTGCTTTTTATAGGCTGTGGTAAAATTGGAAGGATGGGAATAGCCCAATTCATAACTCAATTCTCCTGGGTTACGCCTTTTCATTTCCAGCATCCGTTGTGCATATTCCATACGAATCCGATTGCGGTATTCCATCGGTGCTTGTCCAAAAACCTTTTTAAACAGCGCTTTAAATTTGGTTAGTCCCATATGAGCCATCTCGGCTAATTCCGCTACCTTAGGAGTCTCCACGACCAAAGGATCTCGTAAATAACTAGAAACCTCAAGGATATTCTTTAGATCTTCTGCATGAATAGTCTCTCCTGTTAAGTTTTTTTCATGTTTGCTGATTTTGGAGAAAAAGCCGTTTAGAAATTTCAGTAGAAGGGCATGGCAGCGTATTTTATCATCCATGCTATGCAGAGCAGCCATAAATATCTTTTCCATTCCTAAATCCAGATCCTCGCAAAGCAAATTTCGTCTTAAGTCAATGACATCTTTGGCTTTCCCAAAATAGGCTTCCAGAAAGCGCGTATTAAACCGAATACTCGCCACTTCTATGTCCACACCTATCGGAAATTGGGTCCGAATCTCTAGTTGTGGTCCATACAACAAAAGACCTATCGGCAAATCTTTGTGGAAAGCAAGCATTTCCCCATCTACTTCTTTCTGCTGGGGAATATTGGAAAGATTGATGTGTATCAGGAACCAATCCGTATCAGCCGGATTGATCGTGCGCATGGAAATGGCCTCTTTGAATTGTGTCTTTCCAAAATGATAGAATTCCAGCTCGCCTGGCAGATAGACATATTTGATCTGGGCTTCATTTGTCCCTAGTTCAGGAAGTATTGTAAAGCCATCTTCACGGGGTAGATGCCCCATAAAATCAAAAAATTGATCGCTAATATTCCGGGTGATATCTATTTCAACTTCCATTCTACGCCATCATAAGCGAATAGAAAGATAAAAGGAAGATTTGATAGATATTAGGACAAGGGAAGAAATTATTTCAATTCCTCCACCTTTTCCTGTGCCCATTTGCTCACATTGGTATAAAAGGACTCGGGAAGGCTATCTTTTTGCTCTTCCAATAGGATAAGCGTTCGTTCAAAGGCCGCCTTGGCTTCTTTCGCCATCTTAAGCTTATCATAAGCATCTGCCAGATTCACGGTAGCACGTGCATGCTCTGGGTCCAGTACGAGTGCCATTTTGTATAAAGAAACAGCATCCATAAGCTGGTCCTGTTCCCTCAAATCATTGGCTACAAACTGAAAATAGCCGGCAGAAGGTTCGAAATGAAAACCGTATTGCGCTTCCGCTTTTTGATTAAAGTCCGCCAATTGATCCTTAATCGGTTTGTCCGAGTTTTTCAACATCTCTTGAATAATGTGCTGGTCGGCAAATACTTCACGACTCATTTTTGTCAGCCCATCCGATACAGAGAGGATAACACAACCCCAATGATCCTGTCCCTTGAAGACTTGTTGATCGTAGGCAATTCCCGAAGAGGTATGGACTTTCAGCAAAGAATCCATTCGCCTAACTCCTTCCTGATTTTCAATTTCTCTAAAACCAATATCACCCACTGATGCGTAAAGGTATTTATGTAAGGTCTTTCCATCACTTAGCATATCTGAACCGGCCTGGATAATGGTAAAGTCATTGGCATCAAAGGAAGGACTGACGCCTATATAAGCGGAAAACAAATCTTTATCCTCGCTAAACAAGGTACTCCCGACAAAAGCACCGCCCCAGGAATGCCCAATTACAGCACGGAAATCATTTACCCGATAATTTTCTTTGATCAGGGGAATTACTTCCTCCTTGATATGCTTGCGCAAAGCTAAAGCAGGAGGGGCAAAATCAGAGCCTCGATCTTCAGAATGAATGCCTACAATGATGGAAGGCAACATGGTATAGCTGGTAACCATGTAGGAGATATTTCCCTTTGCCATTTGCCAAAAGGGTTCGTACTGCGCATCCAAAACAAAGATTATTGCAAACTGCCCGGTAGTATCTCTGAGATAGCGGTCCGGAAGAAAGACTTTTACTTTTCTTTCTGCATCGAAATGGGAAGACTTGATCTTGTGTTCGAAGTACTGTTCCTCCTGGCCAATCAGAAAATTAAGGCTGAGAGAAAACAACATCAGGAAAGCGAAACTTGATATGGTTTTCATGTAAATAGAGTTTAGGTGAAGCTGGGAGCCAGGAAGTTCGGCTTTCTAAGGTGTATGTACCGCTCCTTATATTTACCCTTCCTTCTTAGCTTTTTTTTCAAATTTCATCTTTCCGAATCAAGCCTCCATACTCATCGGAATGCACGTATTCTCCTTTTTCCAAATCCTCTACATAGGTCTTGATCCAGGCTTCGAAAGAGGGCGCAATCAGTTCACGGCTGTCATCATCATGCCACATCCGAATCATTTGCCCATACTTTCCTCCTTTTTCGGGATCAAGGTCCAGGCATATATGATTTCCTCCCCCATCATAGGTGATCGGAATCCATTTTGCATTCCACCAATCATTTTTGATTCCATTAACCGGTGTAGAAGTAATTCCATCAAAATCTCCCCCTTTCAATAAATCATTCCAAACTGTCCATTCATCCTTAATTCTCTCAAGGGATAAAAATTCTTCCGCATTCATGAGACCATCAGAATGGGCTGTCTGGGCATTATGAATCAAGTAAAAATCTTTGAATGATGTTGGAAACTCTACTCCGAGGTAGTTTTCCAATTCCTTTATCTCCTGAGCACTTGCGGGCCCATTGATATTTTCAGCAAGAGCAGGGGCTTCTTTTTGAATCCAGTTATTTATTCTGGACCAATATTCTTTCATAGGGGACGAAGATAAAAATTTGTCCTCCTTGCCTTTTTTGAAAGACTGGCAGGAATAAAGGAATAGGAGTATGCAAAAGTAGAGGAAGTTTTTTTTCATGTTTTCATTATATGCTATTCCCATTCAAGATAGGTATTCTAAGATAAATCTTTGTTAAGGAATTTTACCATGAAGCCTATTTTTGCCTCCCGTTTTATCTCTCCTTCAGTTATCAGGACCGGACAGCTAAGTTTTTCCACACAGTCTTCATGCTGCCGAATATTTCTTCCCCTAAAGTGGGGATCATCAATATAGAATGATACGTTTACCCCTAAGATTCACATACGTCAAACGTCAATTTTTGAGAAGTAAATGATGGAGGTATGTGCATGGATAATATAAAGTAAAAGCCTGAGCAACTGCATTTCTATCCATTTCAGTTCCTCCAAGCAAATTTCCTTTCATTCACTAGACTAAGGCAAAATTCTTTCCCTATAGCTTTCCTTTATATCCCAATTTTCTAATGTCCGCTTCCTTTAGCATCAGAATATTGACATCCAAGCCTACCCTATCCATAGGCTGATCCAGGCTATCGGTAGGGCTAGTTGCTATAGCTTCCAGTACTTCCATTCCTTTTATGACTTGTCCAAAAATGGTATAATCACCATCCAGCCGAGGAATCCCTTCCTCTCTATCGACAATATAAAACTGGCAGCCAGCAGATAGTTTTTCATCATTCCCATCTCTTCCTGCTCCTAATGCCCCATAAACATGCTTAAGACTATCCCTAAATTCTGGTTCCAGAAGATAAGGTGAATCAGCAAAGCCTTCAGGAGTATCTGGACAGCCCCCTTGAATCACAAAGTCCTCTATGACTCGATTGAAGCTCAAGGTATCCCAATAGTCTTCATTGGCGAGTTTTAGAAAACTGGCCTTATGGATAGGTGTTTCATCGTAAAGCCAAAGGAGCATTTCACCTTTGGGGGTTTTGATTTGGGCAATAGGAAAGGAAGCTTCTTTTTGGGGAGTTCTACAAGAAAAAAAAGCAAATAGTAGAAGGAGAAGAATAAGGTATTGGCGTGTTGGTGTGTTGGTGTTGGTGTTGAAGCGACGATGGACGCCAACACGCCGATACACCGACCCCTTTATTTTATTAATCATTTCCATCATAATTACATGAATAATAAATCCGCACACTTTCTCCAAAACCGACCATAATCTTTCCAATAAACAAAATTTGCTCCCCAATGTGGTGCGGGATCAGAGGTATAAGCCAGGACTTTACCTTTCCCCTTATTTCGAATGATCAAAGCAGGATCTCCGGTTTTCTTAAACCGCATCAAAACCTCTCCTTCGGGTATTTCCAGGGTTTGGTTATAGCCTAAAATGGGAGGGCAGCTACTTAATTCCAATCCTCCGAAAGCCTTTTTACCAGCTTCTGTGTAAACGGGACTATATCCCTCGGTACTTTCAATTAAATCTTCAATATCCAGACACTTTACAGGAAGTAATTCTCTCAAGCGGGTCCGCCCCCAACCGCCTTTGCCTAGCTCGCCCGTAAAGGAATACCATCCTCCCAGAAACATAAAATGCTTACCAACATCTGCAGCCTCTACGGTTAGGCGGATTCGATCGGGAAAAGTTAGCACCTCTTTGCCAAATTTATTTCTGTCGAAAAAGCTGGGGGCCAATTGGAATAATTTGGCATCAACATCACTAAAGATAAATGCATCATACTCCTCCAGAATTTTTTCGTAATCACCTGGTCCCAGTTTATTGTAAAAATCCCAGGCGGAAACTGAATTGACCTTGTATTCACCACTTTCCTCCAAGCCATCTTTGAGCCATTTTCCATAATTAAAAATATCAAGGCCTTTATGGGAAAAGTGAAAGGGAGTTTCAGCAAAGACTGGTCCAGTCAAAACTGCCCAGTCACCGACGTAGTAGATTTTACGCATATTGTAATCCTATTTTTGAGGAATTTAGGGATAAAATGGAGCCTAGACAACGAATGAATCCTATTATCCTTGTTTAATAAGGGGATAGTCAAATAGACAATTCTCTATATTTGTCCTCAGCTTTTGTTATATTTATTGAACTAATCCTCGTCCTTTTTGGTTTTTAACCCAAGCTAAAGACTACTATCACTTATATGGAAGCATTTCTTGATTTTTTTGAAACTATGCCTACCTGGCAAAAGCTTGTCTGGGTGGTCATTTGCCTTTCACTTTCCTGGATTCTGGAAGGCAGCATTCCTTTATTCAACAAAGATTACCGCAAGCTAAATCATATTGGTACCAATTTGATTTTTCTCTCTATGAGTATGGTATTGAATGTACTTTTTGGAATTGCTACAGTAGGAATTTTTGCATGGACAGCTGCCAATGAGTTTGGATTATTATATCTCGTTGAATGGCCCGTATGGCTAGAGCTTCTTCTGGCTGTCATGTTCCTCGATTTCCTGGCCCAATGGGTAGCCCATTACTTCCTTCATAAATTCAAATGGATGTGGAAAATGCATATGGTGCACCATAGTGATACCATGGTAGATGCAACTACAGGTACTCGCCATCATCCGGGAGATTATGCACTCAGAGAATGCTATGCGCTCGTAGCCATTGTGATTAGTGGTATGCCGATTTCCTACTACATCTTCTATCGAATTACAACCATCCTTTTTACTTATATCACACACGCCAATATTTCCTTACCTAAATGGTTGGATAAAACGCTGAGTTATGTTTTCATAACCCCGGATATCCATAAATTCCACCACCATTTTGAACGCCCCTGGACCGATACCAACTTTGGCAATATCTTCTCATTTTGGGACCGTATTTTTGGAACTTTTGTTTATGAAGATCCCAAAGATATTCAGTACGGCCTGGATGTAACAGATGGGGCAAAGGACCGGAATATCAGTTACCAACTGGGATTACCATTTAATAAGGATATTCCGACGGATTATTAGGAGAGGTTTTAGGGTTTTAGGGTGTTTGTGTATTAGGGTTTATAATGGACGCTAATACCCTAACACCCTAAAACTCAAACACGCTAGCTACGCTAGAACTCCAAATCCTGAATCATCTCGAATACCCACTCCTCGTCTATGTAAGCATCATTGAGGCAGGTATAGGGCAATCCTTCCTTTCTTTGGACATAATACCTTAAATCCTGTAAACTTTTGGCGAGCTGGGGAGGTTGAAGTCCCAGATGAGCAGGCTGGAAAAAGATTCCAGATTCTTTGAGTTGTTGATATAAACTGTCCACCTGATTATTTTGGAGACGAGCCATCAATAATGTACATAAAGCAAGTAAACCTCCAGATTCAGAACTCACCTGAGATTGTTCTTCAAGAAATTGCTTCAAGATGTGTTCTGAGCCTTTCTTTATTCTTTCATTTTCTGGCTCTAAACAAATTTCTCCTTGTTTGAGCTGAGCATCTGTAAGGGCTTCCAATCCCCTTATTGTACCCATCGATATATCACTCACCCTGACTTCCAAATCCGAAAGAATTTGTTTTGCATCATCTATGGCTTTGTGGGAATAGTGATCCCTGGATTTTCCCTGATTTTTCGCATGCTCCCAATCAAATACAGCTGTATGCATAGCAAATAATTCAGCCAGACCTTCTGCATGAATATCCGGAGGAATTTCTCCCAGAAGTTGATAGTCTAAAACCAAAACTTCGGGATTGATTTCTCCTAAAACGCTTTCCTTCTCATATTCAAAAACTCGTACCCGAGGATTGGCATATTCACTATTTGCCAGGCTTCCTGGAATGCTGATGAGTTTTCGCTCCTTCTGAAAGGAAGTAAATTTCGCTGCTTCTATTCCCAGACTCCCCCCTACTCCCAATACATACTCGCAATCCTGGATATTATCCGCGTGAATCTCTAATTGAGACTCTTCTAAGCTATTTACCTGAAAAAGATCAAGGGGTTCATGTTCCAGAAATTGCTGAAAGGAGTCCCATTCAAGTTCCGAAATAAAGACAACGTAATTTTTCAGCTTGGGAGATAGTTCGGCTAAAACGCCTGTACCCCGAAGGATTTGAGGAGTAAAGTTCACGTATGGGTATTTGTAAAGTTCCAGGTGGCTAATTTACGCATCATTAGCCAATTTACAGGTCCATTTGAAAGCAGCCTGAAATCAGAATAAGTAATATATACTTTTCCAAATATTGTCTAGAATTCCTAATTTAATTGAATCATTTAGACTAAATACTGCTCCCATGCGCGAAACTCCAAAACTCAACGATAAAGAACAACCAGGAAATGCTACGGTTTCCTATACCCAGAAAATAGCCCTAAATCAGAGAGAAAATAATGAACCCCTCAGGGTCATGACTGAAGATGAATGGGCCTTTTGGAAGGAGAATGGATATGTGGTTATAAAACAAGCAGCACCTGAAGCTCAGATCGATGAAACGGCAGCTATGCTCTGGGAGTTCGAAGAAAAAGACCCTAATGATCCTGAAAGCTGGTATATAAATAAGGGGACCAAAAATGACATCCGCATGACTGAATTGAAAAATACAGGCATGGTGGAAGTCTATAATCACGCAGCACTTTGGAACAATCGGCAATACCCCAAAATCCATCAAATCTTTTCTGATATCTGGGGCCAGGAAGAGCTTTGGGTTTCTATCGACCGTGCCAATCTAAACCTACCTATGCGTCCCGGTCAAGAATATAAAGGATTTATTCACTGGGATATCGATACTTCCTTAAATCCCAAGCCGGTAAATGTTCAGGGAGTTCTAGCCCTCAACGATCAAACCGATCCAAATATGGGAGGCTTTCAATGTATCCCTCAATTGTATAGAGAGTTTGACGAATGGGTAAAAACTCAAGCAGATGATCGCAACCCTTTTATGCCGGATGTAAGCGGATTTGAGATTAAGAAGGTGGCTTTGGAAAAGGGAGATTTAGTGATATGGGATAGCATGCTCGCCCACGGTATTAGACCTAATCATTCGGACAAACCCCGTCTGGCTCAATACCTAGCCATGACACCAGCTCAAAATGAAAATGAAGATCTCCGAACCTGGCGTATTAATTCCTGGAGAGATCGCATTGCTCCTAAAGGCTATGCATTCCCTGGTGATCCCCGCAATTGGGAACAGACGAAGTATGGAAGAGCCGAGTTGACGGAGCTGGGGGAAAAGTTATTGGGGCTCAAGGAGTGGTAGGGAGGACGTGCTCGGGTATTCATGTATTCTTGCGCACTGGTACGATATAAAAATTATCTAGAATACGAGAACACCAGAAAACTTGAATACGCTTAGCTAGTGTGCTTCATCCGGAATATCACTCAACAAATGTTGGTAAATCCCGGGATTTGATCCCTCGATCAGCTTTGCTCCTACCGCTTTTTCATAAAAGCGGGCAGGGCCTACCCCGCCAATGATCGCATATGCATAGCCTTGTTCTCGCATAGCTATCAGGCACTTTAATAGGAGTATTTTACCGATCCCTTTTCCACGAAATGCATTCTCCACTCCCGTTGGCCCAAAGAAATTTCTGTAGGCTGCATCATAAGCTGCAAATCCTACTATTTTGCCTGCTTTGATTGCGATGAAACAACTGACAGGTTGGTAGGAGAAACATACTTCTGCCTCACTGGCCCATCCCTCATCGAAGCGCTCTCTTACCCATTCGACTACGATTGATTTTTCTGCTGCAAGAGCTACTCGAACAAAAATTTCATTCTCCTTCATTTTTTGGGTTAAAGGAGCTATCTCAGGAAGGTCGTAGAGTTTGACAAGCATATCTTGCATGAGAGGTGAAGTGTTTGGAGGTTAATAGAAAAGCTTAACCTAAAGATCCCGACCCTTAAATTAAGGCCGGGATTTCATGTATCTTGCGAGAATTTATTTCGAAGTAGCCTGAATAAATTCTGAGACGTCCGTTTTAAATTTCTCTAAAGAAGGCTGATGGGTGTACATCATATGGCCTGCTTCATAGTATTTCATGATGATATTGTCTTTGATCTCAGGAGTGAGGCCCAAATGATCGATGCTGTATTCTACCCCATAGAAAACCGTGGCAATATCATAATAACCATTCAGGATCAGGACTTTCATATTGGGATCTCTGGACATAGCCCGGGCCATATCAGGTCCGGTATTAATGGCTGTTGAGGTACCCCAGCCAAAATTACCCTGATGCTTCCAGTCCCACTGAAATCCAGCTCTCCGACCCGCTGTAATGCTATACATGAGAGATTTATTCACCTTCAAATCATTATGGAAATAATCAAGAAAACGAGTGATATAGGCGGGTGAAATCGCAAGGCTCTGAGGATCATAATTGGCTCCCTGAGAAAGCAGATCCTGATTGATTCCCGTAAAACGTGAGTCCAATCTACCAACTGTTTCCCCTTCTTCTCTCAATAATTCAGCAAAAAATTCATTTGCCTGTACACGCAGGTTGGCTTTCATCCAATACTCTTCTGTCAAACCGGCAATAGCGACAAGCTTCTTTGCCATGGCCTGTTTATCTTCTTTACTCAGCCGGTCTCCTTTAAATAAAGCTGGAACATATTCATTTTCTGTAAATGCTCTAACTCCTGCTATAAAAGCTTCGAGATTATCTCCTTTGTTTGCGATTTTATCATGGTACCATGCAGTGGCGGCATAGGTGGGTAAATGAACGATATAAGGCATATCATCGTCAGGAGGGAACATAAGAGTTCTCAAGTCAAAAACAGCGGAAACCATAATTACGCCATTCATAGCAATACCTTGAGACAGAAGGTTATTCATAACCCCTGCATTTCTGAAGGTTCCATAACTTTCCCCTAATAAATATTTAGGAGAATTAAGCCTTTCATGTTCAATCAGGAACTGCGTAATAAAAAGGCTGATACTTCTGATGTCCTGATCCACGCCCCAGAAATCCTCAAATTTTGCTTTTCCTATGGGGATGCTCAAACCCGTGCCAATGGGATCCAGCATGACCAAATCTGCTACATCCAGAATCGAATGCTCATTATTGGCCAATTCATAAGGAGCAGCTTTTGTGAAGTCCGGGTCGTTAACTACGATCCTTTTGGGTCCCAAAACCCCCATATGCAACCAAAAGGAAGAAGATCCAGGCCCTCCGTTGTAGGCAAAGACTATCGGTCGCTTAGTGGAAGTATTATTCTTTTTATAGTAGGTAAAACCGAATAGGGCAATGGGATCATTATTCTCATCTCTGAGTTTGAATGTACCGGTCTGGGCAGTAAGGTTAATCGTAGTACCATTGATCAGCACCCGCTGCTGGGTTTCAGACACTTCGGGTTCTGGCATAGGAACCATTTTCTTTTCTTTTTCCTGGGCCAAAAGAAAAGAAGTGGTAAACATACAGATGAGACTCAGAAGCAATATTTGTTTCATAGCTATAGATTAGATTCAATTTAAGGGTAAAATTATCAGGAGGATTCATTTTAATCCTCCACTTCGACGATCATTTCTATCTCTACGGCGATATTTCCTGGCAGCGCATTCATTCCCACCGCTGCACGTGCGTGCTTTCCCCTATCTCCAAAGATTTCTACCATTAAATCAGAATAGCCATTGACTACTTTGGGTTGATCTGCGAAATCTGGGCTACAGTTCACCATGCCAAGCACCTTCACAATTCTTTTCACTTTATTAAGATTGCCCAATTCCGCTTTTAGAACAGATAATTGGTTGATGCCCGTTTCTCTCGCAGCATTATAGCCTTCTTCTATAGTCAAATCTGCACCAAGTTTACCCGTTATGTTTTCTCCGTTTGCCTGTTTAGGTCCTTTGCCTGCAAGAAAAATGAGATTACCGGTCCTTACAGCATTTACATAATTAGCTACAGGTTTGGAAGGAGTTCTCAGCTCTATCCCGGCCTCTGCTAGTCTGGCTTCAGGATCATACTCTGAAATTTGGGTAATTCCTGCTTCCGACACCTTTTCGCTTTTTTTAGGACTTTGGCAGGCGAAGAGAGTGGACAATAGGAAAAATGCGATGATTTGTTTCATGTGTAGATAGTTTTAATTTTTTGCTTGCTAAGTTACCCTACCCTTCTTGCGAAAAAAAGCTAGCCCATTATTAGCATGAATATAAAGTGGATTCTCATTCCCCATCCATATTTTTTATCATTACGTCTTTGAAATATATATCTGAGGGACCCTTACTTTCAGAAAATACCTGAATACCTGCTTGTAAACAGATATTACCCGCCTTATTGAACATATCTGGCACGTGGGTGTCAGAGGATTTCTCGCCATTGACATACATTACAATATGATCCTCATCCGCAAAAATCTCCATTTGATTCCAGGCTGTATAATCGATCATTCCATACCAGGCACGGGCATGATTGACAATAGAGCCAGTTGAATAGGGATGACTAAAGCCATTGTGGTCGTAAATATTGCACTCCAAAGCATCGTCCAAACTTACATCTTCCCGATCTGGGCTTTTTCGGATAAAGACCCCACTATTATCTTCCTTCTTGATTTTGAAAGAAAACTTAAGGTAGAAATTCTTAAAAGCTTCCTCACTCACCAAATATCCCCCTTCTCTACCCGAATATCCATGTACCACGCCATTGCTAATTCTCCAGCTTCCATCACCTATGGGATTCCAGCCTTCAAAACTATCATCGGGAAACATGGACTCAAGAGGGACTTCTTTATTACGTCTATAGGCATGTTCCATCATTACATCCGCTTTAGTGGGAGCTTCTACTTCTTGTAGAAGAATTTCTCGGAAACCTATAGTTTGTCCGCTTTCTGTAGGCACCATCAATGCAATCTTACCTTTTGACCACTTTCGATCATGGCTTTCACTCAATAGTTCATCATCCACTATTACCCGCAAATGATCTCCTATCGCTTCTATTTGAATTTTATGCCACATACCGGCTTTCAGGCTATCGGACACCTTCGCTCTGGCAACTCCCACTATAGATCCAAGTGGATGTTGTTGTTCTTCGTCCCAATCAATATTTATCAGATAGGCGGAAGATGCCAAATCTTTTGTTTCTTCATTTTCCAGACGAAAAGCAATCCCACTATTGATAAAGGGTGCGAGAAATTCGGCATAGAGGATAAAATTATCGTAGGATTTTTCACTGTAAAGAAAGGCGAGTTGATCGTCCTGATTGGTCAGGAATATGGCATCATTCTCGATTTCTACATGGAGTTTTCCTGCTTCCTCCCAGCCTCTTGTGTCTTTTCCATTAAAGATAACCTGACGTCCTTCAACCACTTTTTCTTCAAATGCCCCTCCTATTCCGCAGGCATTTACCATTAAAACAATACTAAGGATGCTAACTATTCTCATGCTAAAAGAATTTCTTGAAGATAAATCTGCCGTTGTTTGTGTATGCGTAGTAGCTTTTACTTTTGTATAAGTTGTTTACCAGGTTCTGTTTTTGAGAAGTTCCTGTATCTGGGCTTTGGGTACGGGAAGTTCATCTATATGATTTCTTAGCCATTGGGAGAAATCTTTTTCAATTTCATCGTTCCATCGGCTATCAATTTGTCCAGGAGAATATTTACCTTCCTTTAAACGCGTTATACCAAAGAGATCCCTCAGACGAATGATCTCTGAAGTGATGACAACCTTTTCTGCTAAATGAGCGGGGATAAACATAATGCCTTCTCTTTTTGCCAATACAATATCGCCGGGTAATACTGTAGCCTGACCAATCCGAATCGGAACATTTAAGCCGGTAAGCATCACCTCTGTCAGAAAAGAAGGATCCCAAGCTCGTACAAAAGCATTAAAACCCTCTATTTTAGACAAGCCTTCCATATCTCTACTTGAAGCATTAAATACAACTCCATTGCCGGATTTGGCATAAATTGCATTGCCGAGATTATCCCCAATCAAGGTCCCATCCTTAATTTTCCCAAAAGCATCTGCCACATACACATCCCCCTTGCTCAACATATCAATCGGCCAGGAATTTGGGCTGCCTATCCGACCCTCTCTTTCTCCTTTCTCCTTTATTTGATCTGAGACATCAGGTCTATTTGGCATATATAAAGCCGTAAGCGCCCTGCCGACTATAGGAACGTCTACATGCAAAGGTTCCCAATTCCCTTCAAATTGGTTGTGATAGCCTTCCCCTCTCAATACCCCCCAAGCTTCTTCTATGGTGACCAGTTTCATTCGTTCCAGAATATCATCCCCTACTTTCGGTCGCCCATCAGGAAACCGTTCTCCTTCCCAATTGGCAGTCAAGAAAATAAGGTATTCTTTGCTAATGCTTTGGGTATAGATACTCGGGAGTATGAAGATCAAAGAAACTATAAGAATTATGCTTGTTTTGAGTTTCATGAATTTTAGGTTCTTGGGTATAAATTAAATGTTTTCAGTATTAGTTAGAGGGCTTTTCACTTGCTTCAATTCCATAAAAATCTCGTTGGCTTTCCCTACTTCTCAATAAATTTCACAAATCAGTTTTTGATCCTCTTTGGTTCCCCATAAATTGTGAGATTGAATATTAACCTCCCTATTTGTAAAAGAGTAAGCTTTGGCATGTGCATTAAGAGCCCATTTCCCATCGAAAATGGTTCCATATACCTTTTGCTTGAAAAAAGTGGGGGAAGCAGGGACACGACCTCCTTTCAGAACAAGATCACAGTCCTTTATAAGGATATAACTCAGACTTGCCAACATCCAAAGATTAGAAAGTAGTAGTTTTCTCATGTGACAGCAATGTCTTGACAGCTATAATTTACAGGATTACGCATTTAATCGCTATTTTATTTTTGCCGCCAGGACCATTCACGTCCTGGGAATTCTGTCTCAAAGCTCTCAACACTCCCTCGATCCTGCAGGGTAACATAGGCCGTTTTTCCTTCAGGACCACCAAAAGCTATGTTGGAAGTATTCTTACCTTTCAACTCCACTTCTCTTATTAGTTCACCTTCCGGATTTAAAATAGCTATACTTCCTTTTCCATATCGAGTAATGTAAAGATTACCTTTTTCATCACAGCGCATTCCATCCATCCCGTAATCCTCGAATTTATGGAAGAGCCTTTTATTGCTTATTTCTCCATTCTCAGAAAGCTCATAGGCCCATACATTTAATTGGATACTTTCATTGACATATAGGGTCTTTTCATCAGGGCTTACTTCCACACCATTGCTAGTTCCCATACTTTCCTCAAGTAAAGTAACTTTACCATCTCTATCTACTCTCCACAATTGGCCTGTTGAATCCCCCCATTTTGGATCGCTGCAAAAGAGGGTTCCATTTTTCATGATAGCGAGATCATTGGGTTGGTTCATATTACCCTCGTGGGCATATATAGTGATCTCTTTTGTAGAGACATTTACTTCCAGGACATTGTGACCGGTATAGTCGGCGACCCAGAGGTTTCCTTCAGGGTTTATCCTAATTCCATTTCCCGTGCTTCCTTCTGGCAGGCGAACGAATAATTCTGCTTTCCCCTCAGGCAAAATTTTTCCTATAGTTCCCTTTTCTTGAAAATTTACGAGATAAATATTGCCATTCGCATCTGTAGCAGGCCCTTCAATTCCAGAGGTAAAGATGCTATCTGCGGTAAGGTCATTTGCCTGGTAAAGTAGGGGTTCAACTGGGGTAGAATTTTCCGTTTTAGGGGTTTGGCAAGAGTATAATAGCAGTAGGTAAAAAAAGTAATAGTAGGATCGCATAGCATTTTTTTGAGGAATGGTAAGCTAAGAAGTGTGGGTTTGCTTTGCAAACTTTGATTTTTGCTTCCTACTTATGGATATGATTCTTTTTTCTGTTTTTGAAAGGAAGCTAGATTATTTCTTTTTTATGAATTTATTGGGGTTTATTTCCACCTTTTTAGAAAAGGTGGAGCCAAAATCGCAGAGCCCAAAGCCAGCCGCACTCGCCGACCCGACTCCCGATGGGCTCTGCAGGGCCTAAGCGCTTGGGTAGGAGAGGGAAAGGTGTTTGGGTATTTACGTATTAGGGTGTTAGCGATATTCAATACTTGGATCCTCTTCAACTCCAACACGCTAACACCCAAACACGTCAACACTTCCCCATGCGCGCCGGGGCCTCGCTGCTGCATCGGGTGCGGGGGCCGGCTGTGTTTGGGTATTTGTGTGTTAAGGTGTTAGCGATTGCGACTACCTGGTCCCACTTCAACACCAACACGCTAATACCCTAACACACTAACACTTCCCTTCGCGCGCCGGGGCCTCGCTGCTGTATCGGGTGCGGGGGCCGGACTGTGCGGCTGCTTTGCAGCATCGCTTGATGTTGCAGTTTCTTTTTCATCTAAGGAAAAAGAAAATAGAAAACATAATTACTCTATTTCATTAAAGCTATTCTTTATAAAGAATGGAAGAACTTCAGCTCACAAGGAAAACACTGTATACCTATGACAACTCACAATATTCAAAATTATGGTATATTCATAGACCTACGGAAAACCCTTAGAACACAGGTCCAAAAACCGTAGACGAGCCCTAAGAACAAAAAACTACTTTTGCTAATACAGAATCACAAACCCCAAAGCTCTAATCATGATTTTATTTAAGCCCTATGGGCACCTCACAAAGATCGGAACCGATGACTTCCGACTAAGCCTAAGCGTACTGATACCTGATGAATACGAACTGATTCAAGGAAACAGACAAGACATTGCCGACGACAAAACAACTCGGCTGACTTTCAACCTAATCTCTCTACCAGGAAATGTACACGGAGCTGCAAAAGAATTTCTGCTATATGTAGACGATGTACCGGCAGATCATACGATTGAACTTGTCGTACAGACGCATATTCCTTCGCATGATTTACCCCCGGATTTCCAGGCCCTGATTTCTGATCTGACGACTAGTCCGCTTTTACTAGGGAAAAGCTGTCTGTGCACGAAGAATGTGGAAGAAGGAGATGATGATCGGGAGGGAGCAGATAAAAAGGAAAAAAGCAAACCAATTGATAATGGATAATTTTTAGTGAAAAGGTATTTCATTTTTATAATGCTTATTATTTCTTCTACTCTCATTGTCCTATCTCAAAAGACATTGAGTGTAGAAGAAGTAGGATTTTTTAATAAAAAATCAGTAGATCTCCTTGAAACCAGTCCTGATTCTGCTTTGTTCTTTGCTAGAACAGCATATAATAATTCAGTTTCCTTGGATTATGTAAAGGGGATAGCGATGTCTTCTAGTAGGATTGGATACGCCTTCGAAGCAAAAGGACAACTTGACTCAGCATTGAAGCATTTAAACAATAGCTTGAATTTTCGACAGAAAAACGAACTTTCCAAAGGAGGAATTGCTAGCATTTACACTTGGTTAGGAAATATATATGGTGATAAAAATATGTTTGCAAGAGCAATTGCAAATCTTACTGAAGCGGTAAAAATCCGAGAAGAATTAAATGCCCCAGAGAGATTAGCAGATGCATATATTGATCTAGCAATTTCATATTCGGACTATGCTACCCAAAAATCCCGAAATAATGATACAACGACCATATATAAAACTCAATTCAAGGCTGGACAAAATTTCAAAAAAGCTCTCCCTCTGTTAAAACAAAAGAAAAGGCTTCATCGATATGCTGATGTTTGTAATATGCTTTCCTCCATTTATAGATTAGAGATGAAGTATGATTCGGCATTAAATTATTTAAGCCAATCAGAAATTATTTTTGACTCACTATTGAATAATGATGTAGGATCAGATTCAATTGATAATCTGATCGGGCTTTCTGAAACTTATAATTATATCGGTAGAATCTACAATGAATCAGGCAAATTAGATTTAGCAATTCCATACCTTGAGCAAGCACTGGAAATAAATGAATCTTTTGGTAAGGAATTAGATTTATTCATTTCGCATATCAATATTGGTGATAATGCCTTAAGAGGTAAAAATTATAGGAAAGCTTTAAAAAGTTTCATTCAAGCTGAGGGATTAGTTCAAAAAAATAAATTCAACAAAGAACTCTTAAACATCCTCTACAACAACCTCTCTACCGCCTACGACTCCCTGGGCATGCATGCCGAAGCCAACAAATACCTTTACAAACGACTTAAACTCAACAACGAAATCTCCCTCGAATCCAGCAAAGCACGACTTGAAGACGCCACAGAGAATCTTAAATTAGAATCTGACTATGCTACGACCTTGCTTGAAAAAGAGTACCAGGAAAAACTCAATATCTGGATTATCATAGGGAGTATACTTTTGACAGGACTGTTAGGAATCATCCTCTACAATACCTACCAAAAACAAAAGTACCAGGAGATCATCATCGAAAATCAGGAGGCCAACCATATGCAGCACCTGCTTTCGCAACTGGAGGAAGCCGAACAACAAATCCTCGCTGATCAAAGTGCAAAACAACAGATGCTTCTCACAACGATTGGTAAAGAACTACATGATAGCATCGGTTCTATGCTGTCCGCCGCCAAACGAGAACTCGAAAACCTAAGAAACAACCTCTCCGAAATCCCTAGTAAAGCCGAAAGTCAGTTCGAGCATTCATATGGAATGATTGACAAAGCCATACGCGACCTGCGGAAGATTTCTAAATCTCCAGATAAACTTTCCCTCGAAGAACAACTCATCCCTTCTTTGCGAGAACTCTGTAAAAACATTAATCGCATCGAAAATGCACCTAACATAGAACTCAATACCTACCGGCTGGAAGGTGTCAAACTTCCGGCAAAACATGAACTTCATATCTTCCGCATCATACAGGAAGCCATTGCCAATATCATCAAGCATGCACAGGCGACAGATATACAACTGCAATTGGATTGGGCGGATCGAATCCTGAGCATTACTATAGAAGACAATGGGGTGGGTTTCGATCCCAAACAGATCAAACACGGAGTCGGCCTCGATTCCATGCGTTCAAGGACAGAAGAACTCAATGGCACCTTTACCCTGGATACAGCCCCAGGTAAAGGCAGCACTTTATTTATGGAAATTTCAATCCCAGGCTAATACAATACCGAATCTATGACCAACACAGTACAAAACATGGGGATCATGATTGTAGACGATCACAAGATCCTGGCTGAGTCCCTAAGCAGGCTCATAAACGAACGCGAAAACATGGAGGTTAAAGCGATCTCGACCAGCGGTAGAGATGCTTTGCGATACCTGAGAGAACATAGCCAGAACATAGACCTGGTCATTATGGACCTGCGCATGGAAGAAGCAGACACAGAGGAACCAGCTGGCCTTACTACTGCAAGAAGAATTTTGAAAGAGATTTATGTCAAAGGAGTCAATGAGATTAAAATTCTGATCATGACCCAATTGGTAGATGGTTACCTCATTGACCTGGCACATAAAATGGGCGTTCATGGCTATTTGGCGAAAGATGCGGATTCACATATTCTCTTTGAAGCAATCGAAGGGATTTGTATTGCAAAGCGGCGCTATTTCCGGGGAGAAATCGCCGAAGCCTGGGATCAATTTTCGTACGAGCATACGGGAATAGTGGAAATTCCCAAGCTTACTCCAACAGAAAAAGAGATTCTACAATTGATTTCAGAAGGACTTACTACCAAAGAAATTGCAGATAAAAGAGGCAAAGGAGAAGATGGAGTCGAGGCGCACAGAAGAAATATCATGCGGAAACTCAATGCCCGTAATGCTCCACATATGATAGCCATCGCATATCAATACAATATGATATAGACCCATACACAAATATTTCTCCCCGCCTGTTTTCCCTTATAGGCGGGGATTTGTTATTTATAAAGGTCTGCTTATAACCAAAAACTATAAGTTATTTCAACTTTCCCTACTATTTTAATTTGCGGAATTTATGTTATATTAAAGCTGAATGGTTACTCTCTGGGTAATATTGCCCCAAAACATACACGTTTAGTTTAAAAACCTACGGAAAACCCTTAGAATCTTAAACGGAATACGTGTAAGGCATATCCTGGGATTAAATCACAATTTGTACCTGAGTTAAGACAATAACAAAGTTTAGTCTTTGCGTCTGCACTCAGCGTTCTTTATTAAAAAAAATCCCATTTGGGAAAAGCTTATTGTTAGGAGTTATATGCACGGATTTTTTGTCCGTGCATATTATTTTCCCCAAAATTCAATTGCCTTTCAACACACAAAATCATGGCCCGTAAACTCTTTGCTCTATTAGTTGGGATTGATGACTATCCACATGCCTCTCCTTTAAAAGGATGTGTAAACGATATAAACAATATAGAGGCCTATTTAAAAAGTCGGGAAGATTTTGCAGCAGCAGTAACTTGTCTCAGAAATTCAGAAGCTAGCAAGGATAACATTGTGGCTGGGATTAAAGATCATCTTGGGCAAGCAGGGCCAGAGGATATAAGCCTGTTTTATTTTGCAGGACATGGCGTAGAAGAGGCGACAGAAATAAAAGCTTTTCGACAAGCAAGCAACACCAGAAATTTACAAACTTTTCTTTGCTATAATTCCGATCCGAGCAGAAGCAAGGAAAAAGCATATACCTGCCTGGCTGATAAAGAAATCCGATACCTCCTTCAGGACTTAAATCAGAAAGGATCGGACATCTATTTTATTACAGATTGTTGTCATTCAGGAGAAAGTACCAGATCATCTAGCTTTGATCTTGTCCGAAAATTTGGAGATGATGCAATTGAGGCCAGAGAATGGGATGGATTTATTTTTAGTGAGGAGATTAACTCAGAAGATTTGGAGACCCAAGCTTTACCTGAAGTAATTCCCCTTCCCAAAATTATACATATGTCTGCCTGTAGAAATGTAGAGGTAGCCTGGGAAGCCAAGGATAAAAAAGGAAATAGCGGGGGTCTATTTAGCATATCTCTCCTTCGGATTTTAAAAGAGTCTGGACCAAACATAAGCATTAAAGATCTTCAATCTCAGCTGAGGAATCACCTGAGAGCCTGGGAAAATAAAAAGCAAACCCCTCAATTCTTTATTCACAATGAGGATGCAGGAAAGAAATACCAGGGTTTTCTGGGAGCAGAAGTAATTGAAGATACTTATGGAAGCCTCATGACCTATAATCCCAGTGAAGGTTGGGTTATTGGCATGGGCTCAATTCATGGGATCGATATCCTTGCCAGAAGTGTGCCTTGTAATATCTTCATAGGGGAAGAGCAGAAAGAAAAGCTAAGCACTCATCTTAGCAAGGTTTTCCCAGCCTATTCTATAGTTCAAACCAAAAGCGATTGGGAGTTAAATCCTGAGCAATCCTATCGCTGCGAAGTGAAGGTAAATATAAGCCCCATTCCAATATTTCTCGACACCGAGGAAACACAAGCGCAGGAAATCAAGGCAGGAGTTCAGGCAGAAATGAAAAGTATATTGGGCTCGGACTATCTCGAATTTGTTTCCTCAGAGTCACAAGCAAAATATTGTATCAGGTTTTCCGAACATGAGTACAAAATCTGCCTTCCCAATGATCATAAACCCCTTGTCTTACCTACTAATCTCAAAAATTCCTTTTCACCAAAATATTTGTTATTCCTTTTAAGTAGAATAGCCAACTGGGAGTTTGTAAAGGAGCTAAACAATCCTAAAACAAATCTTGATAAAGGCCTTGATCCCACATGGAATGGCAAACCCATTGGATTGGAAATTAAAAGTTTCGATTCAGCTGGAAACAGCTCAAAATTAGAAGCGGAAAATGGGGAATACATCTTCCACTTGAATCAAGGAGAGGGCCATGGTAAATTCCTGGATGTTCAGATGACTCTGTATAATAGGAGTCCCAAAGACCTGCATGTCAGCCTCGTTTATCTAACTAAAACATTTGAAATCGCAAACATGCTCGGGGCTCAAAGTATATTGATCCCTTCAGGAGGAAATTATCATGTAGGAGAAGGTGCCATCATAGGCATGTCTCTGGAAAAATTTGTCTACCTGGACAATTGGGAAGGAAGCCAGGAGTATCTACTACTTGTAGCATCCCTGGATCCTTTTGATTTAAACGATCTGGACCAGGAAGCCTTACCGCTACCTTATGAAAGCGGCCACAGAAAGTTCAAATTTAAAAAGGCACCAGATACCCAGCCCAATGCGGGATGGATAGCTTATACAAACAGCCTATTTATTGTCAACCCTGATTACAAAGTAGAAAATACCTAAGAATTATGTTTAGCGATGGATGTCCGCGAGCCTGGCTCGTGGGCGTCCGAAACATACTCTTCACTTTCCAAAAGCCTTCTTTTTGCCTACCTTCCCTTTATGAAAAAGAACTGGCTACTACTCATTTTACCTCTCCTTTTCGCCTGTACCTCTACAGAAAAAATCGAAAAAGAATTCAGGCCGAATATCCTCTTTATCATGTCTGATGATCATACTTCGCAAGCTTGGGGAGTATATGGGGGAATTTTGGATGAGTATGCTAAAAATGATAATATCAAACGACTAGTAAAGGAAGGCGCCCTTCTCAATCGGGTCTATTGCACCAATTCTATTTGTGTACCGAGTAGAGCCAGTATTATGACAGGCCAATACAGTCATCATAACGGTATATACACCCTTTCGGATGCCCTTGATCCAGCACAGGACAATATTGCCAAAAGCCTGAAAGCCTCAGGCTATGAAACTGCCATAATCGGTAAATGGCACCTTAAGAAAAAACCTTCAGGTTTTGATCATTTCACAGTATTACCAGGTCAGGGAAGGTACCATGATCCCATCTTAAAACAGGAAGAGGATTGGGAGGAAGGGGGGAAAGCCTATGAAGGTTTCTCTGCTGATGTTATAGGGGACCTTTCATTGGATTGGTTGAAAAACAGGAATTCAGATCAGCCATTCATGCTGATGACTCATTTCAAAGCTACGCATGAACCTTTTGATTATCCAGAGCGCTATCAGGATCTCTATGATGGGGTGGAGTTTCCCGAGCCAGCTTCCCTGTATGACTTTAGCCCGACAACAAATGCTCGTTCTTTTATTGGGCAAAAACTCTGGATTTTAGGGGAAAGGTGGGAAAATGATTCTAAGAAAGAAGTAGAAAAACAAAGATATCCCGGTATGCCTTTTAGCCTCGAGGGTTTAGATTCTTTGGCAGCGCGAAAAAAGATATACCAAAAGTTTATAGGAGATTTTCTGAAATCGGGGGCGGCTATTGATGATAATATTGGGAGACTTCTGGATTTTTTAGCAGAAAGTGGATTAGCTGAGAATACGGTTGTAATCTATACGGCTGATCAGGGATATTTTATGGGGGAACATGGATTTTTTGATAAACGCATGATTTATGAAGAAGCCCTTCAAATGCCTTTTGTAATTCGCTACCCAAAAGAAATTCCTGCAGGAACCCAAATAGATGACATCATCCTGAATATAGATTTCCCAGCTCTTTTTGCAGACTATGCGGGTATCGAAAATCCTTCGGGCATTCAGGGAAGAAGTTTCCGAAATAACCTTAGGGGAGATAGTCCTCCTGATTGGAGAAAGGATATGTATTACCGGTACTGGCTACATCGCGAGGAACGTCCCGCTCATTTTGGACTTCGAACCGAAAATTTCAAATTGGCCTTTTTCTATGGACAGCCTTTAGATATGACTGGAGCCATCCCAAAACCTACTCCCCCAGCCTGGGAATTTTATGACCTAATCGCGGATCCAGATGAGAATCAAAATGCTATAGATGATCCCGCTTATCAGGAGAAAATTGCCGAACTGAAAAATAGACTCCTTGAACTTAGGGAAGAATGGGGAGATACGGACGAAAAGTATCCGGAACTACAGACACTACTTGAAAAGTATTGGTGAGTATTCTGGTTTGTAAGAGTTTTATAGTGTTTTATTGTTATGGTTGACAGAACTACCGCACTACAACACTAATAACACCTCCTAATCACAAAAAGAACACATAAACACATGAACACCAGCATACGAGAAAACTTCCATCCCTCTGACAACTTGCCAACAAAATCAGCGTTATCTTGAGTAGAAAGCAGCCAAAATAGCTTCCTTTTACCGGAAGCCTCATTTTTTTTGTAATTTTGCTGCCTAAACAGATCTAAGCTAAAAACTCCAAGCTCTATCATATGAAGCGCAGCATTCAGGTTACATTTTGGGCACTTCTTCTCGGAAGCCTGAGCCTTGGATTCATCTTTACCACCCCTCAGTTTTCCTTTCCAAATTTAACGAAGGGACCTGTTTTTGAAAAGGTTCCAGCAAGCGAAAGTGGCATTACCTTCAATAATCGGGTTATTGCAGATGTTTCTACCAAAGAAAATCTCTTCGATTTCGACTTCTTTTATAATGGTGCAGGTCTAGGAATTGCTGACCTAAACAATGATGGATTACAGGATATTTTCTTTGCTGCTAATCAAAAAAGCAATGCTCTGTACCTCAATAAAGGTAAGCTCAAATTTGAAGATGTCAGCGAATCAGCTGGCATCAATGACAACAAATCCTGGTCCAATGGTGTCAGTTTTGCTGATGTGAATCAGGATGGTTTTCTCGATATCTATGTCTGTCAGGGTGGCCCAAAAGGAGATGTAAATAATGGAATTGAAAGAAGGAACCTCCTCTATATCAATCAGGGCGATATGACCTTTGTGGAGCAAGCCCTCGAATATGGACTTGCAGATGAAGGAATCAGTACCCAAAGTGTTTTCTTTGATTTTGATAAAGATGGAGACCTGGATTGTTTCGTAGGAAATGAAAACTGGTTATTTGGAACGGATCCGGTTTCTTTCAAACGTATACTCGAACAAAAACCAGAACTCCTACAAAAAAGTTCTTCTCATCTGTATAGAAATGATGGAGGAAAATTCACCAATGTAACAGAGGAAGCCGGCCTATTAAGAGGTAGTTATGCCTTAGGAGTTATTGCCTCCGATTTGAATCAGGACGGCTGGATAGATTTGTATATCAGCAATGATTACTATGTGCCCGACTTCGTATTTATCAATCAGAAAGACGGTACTTTTAAAGATGAGAATAAGGATCGCCTAAATCACAGCTCCTTCTATGGTATGGGCGTTGACATTGCCGACCTCAACAATGACGGATATCAGGAAATTTTTGTATTGGATATGGCTTCCAGCGATCATTTTCGCTCCAAGACCCTGATGCGCTCCATGAGTGTAGACAACTTTCGCCTGCTGGTCAACGAACTAGATCTCCCTTATCAATATATGTTCAACAGTCTACAGTTGAACCTTGGCAATGGCAAATATCAAAACATCAACCATTTCGCAGGAACAGCCAAGACAGACTGGAGTTGGGCAGGATTGATGGCAGATTATGATAACGATGGCTTCAAAGACATTTATGTTACCAATGGCTATAGACGCTATGCCTTGGACAATGATTTTCAGGCGAAAGTTTACCAGGCCAAGGTAAACTATAATGGAGACGTTCCTCTTTCTATCAAAAAGGAACTCTACCAACAAATGCCCACCGAAAAACTAAGCAATTTCCTTTATAGAAATGACCACAAGCTACACTTTGAGGATGTAGCAAAAGACTGGGGAGTCGCTGACCCTGCTTATTCAAATGGAGCTGCCTATGCAGATCTGGATAATGATGGCGATTTAGAATTGGTGGTGAATAATATTGACGGGCAGGCTTTCCTTTATAAAAATATCAGTCGAGAGAAAAAGCATGGAAATTACCTTTCGGTTGAAACACGGTCAGAAGCCAAAAACTCTGAACCTTTTGCCCGGGTCTATGCCAAAATAAAAGGTCAAACCCTAGTCGTTGAAACCAATCGAGTCAGGGGATACCTCTCTTCGGTTCCTCCTATTGCTCACTTTGGCTTAGGGAATGCAAGGATTATTGATACCCTTCGCATTGAATGGCCTTCGGGAAAATTTGAAGAAAGATATAAGGTTAAAGCCAATAGTAAAATCACCTTTTCTGAAGCAGACGCCAAGCAAGCAGAAGGGCAAGCAGATTATGTGGCGGCTTCACGTATGGAGAAAATTAATCTTAAGGATTTGGGATTAACTTTCACCCATAAAGAAAATGCCTATGATGATTTCGCCAAAGAAATCCTCCTTCCCTACGGACAATCGACTTTAGGACCATATATGTCTAAAGCGGATGTAAATGGGGACAAGCTCGAGGATTTATATATTGGAGGGGCAATGGGACAAAGTGCTGCGATTTACCTTCAGGGAGCAGATGGCTTCGAGAAAAGTGAGCAAGATAGTTTTGTAGAAGATGCCCATTTTGAAGATATGGAATCCCTCTTTGAGGATTTTGATGGAGATGGTGATTTGGATCTTTTTGTGGCGAGTGGGGGAAATGCGGAAGAATCCTCAATCGAAACTTATGCTGACAGGCTTTATTTAAACGATGGTAAAGGAAAGTTTAGTCGAAGTAAGGGACATGATTTTGATGAGGAAAAATATAGTGGTAAAGCAGTAACTGCCCTTGATTTTGACAAAGATGGAGACATGGATATTGTCGTTGGAAATCGAATCAATCCCCAAAGCTATCCCCAGGCAGCTCCTTCACGCTTGTATAGAAATGAAGGAGGCAAGTTCGTAGACGCCAGTTTAGAGATAGCTCCTATGCTCAGCGACTTGGGCATTATCAATCAGGTACTAGCTAGCGATTTTGACGGAGATGGTTGGGTAGACCTTATTTTGGCAGGGGAATGGACGAGCATACACGTACTCAAGAATAACAAAGGTTCCTTTGTCGATGTCTCTAAAAACAGCGAATTGGGAGCTCAAAAAGGTTGGTGGTTTAGTATCACGGAAACAGATGTAAACAAAGATGGAAAACCCGATTATATTATGGGAAATCTGGGATTGAACTCCAAGTTCAAAACCAGTCCAGAAAAACCCTTCAAGGTGTTTGCCAATGATTTTGACTCCAATGGGACTCTCGATATCGTATTGAGCTATAAAAACGAAGCGGAAGGAGATTATCTTCCCGTTCGTGGTCGTGAGTGTTCCAGTCAGCAAATGCCATTCGTAGCCGAAAAATTCCCTACCTACAATGCATTTGCCAAAGCAACCCTGGATGATATTTATGGGGCGGAGCTTAAGGATGCCTTCGAATACGAGGTTACCACTTTCTCCTCTCTGGTATTGGTGAATCAGGGAAATGGGAAATTCAAGATTCAAAAATTGCCTAAAGAAGCTCAGCTATTCCCTATTTTCTCCAGCGAAAAACTGGACTACAATGAAGATGGGTATGAAGACTTAATTCTGACAGGTAATATCTATAATACAGAAGTCGAAACTCCTCGCCTGGACGCCGGGAGCGGACTTGTTTTATTATCGGATAGATCTGGTAATTACACTTCTGTTAGTTCCGAAAAAAGCGGTTTGTATATCGATGGAAACGCAAAGGATCTACAAAAAATCCAGACAATCAATGGAGAGACCTATTTTATTATCAGCAGAAATAATGATGCTCTGCAAGGGTATAAGCTGAAATAAAGTCTTTTCTCTCTTTTCCATTCTGATCAATTCCCTTCTAGTCCCTGAAATTAGGGATAGTGTCAGTTTAACTAGTATTTTCTATTCCATGCTTCATGAATTGCAGGAGCGTTCATTTAGCCTCACGCCTTGCAGGGTTTTAAAAATTTTCATAAATTATAATGTCTACTTAACCGAAGCATTCCCTCTAATTCAAAGATCTTTACTCTTTACGTACTAAAAACTACAAGTTTATTATGCTACTACTCAAATTCCTGCGTACAGGATTTATGCTAATGGCTATATGCTATTTTTTCACAGCATGTAAGCCTCCTACTCCCCCGAAAGGAAGTCCCGGACATATCAAAGCTGTTACAAATGCCATTGATGATGCAAGCCTGGATGCCGGTGATTCCAAAAACTGGTTGAATTATGGTCTGAATAATGAAGAAAATCGCTTCAGTGCACTTAAAGCTATCAATACAGAAAATGTTAAAGACCTCGGTTTGGTCTGGTCTTATGAATTAGGCTCCATCCGAGGCGTAGAATCTACCCCTATTGTGGTAGATGGGATTATGTATGTAACAGGGCCCTGGAGTATCGTCCACGCCGTAAATGTTCGTACAGGAGAACAGATTTGGAAATTTGATCCTAAAGTTCCCAAGCATACTGCCCAGAAGGCTTGTTGCGATGTTGTAAATCGTGGAGTAGCTGTTTACAAAGGCAAAGTCTTTGTTGCTTCTCTAGATGGACGACTGATTGCATTAGATGCAGCTACAGGTGATCAAGAATGGGAAGTTGTTACCCTAGATCAAACAAAAAACTATACCATTACCGGAGCTCCTCGTGTTATCAAGGGGAATGTGATTATCGGAAATGGTGGAGCTGAATATGGCGTGAGAGGATACATTACGGCTTATGATGCGGAGACTGGTGAACAAGCCTGGAGATTCTATTCTGTACCGGGAAATCCCGATGAACCATTTGAAAATGATGCCATGAAAATGGCTGCCGAAACCTGGGATCCAGCTGGAAAATACTGGGAAGTTGGTGGTGGTGGTACCATGTGGGATGCTATGGCCTATGATCCTGAGCTAAACCTCATGTATGTAGGAGTTGGAAATGGCTCTCCCTGGAACAGAAGACTTCGTAGTCCTGGTGGTGGAGACAACCTCTTTCTATCTTCTATAGTTGCCCTCAATCCAGATGATGGAGAATATGTTTGGCATTATCAAACGACTCCAGGAGATCACTGGGATTATACGGCTACCCAACATTTAATTCTGGCAGATTTGAATATCGAAGGAGCAGATCGTAAAGTCATCATGCAGGCTCCTAAAAATGGATTCTATTTTGTCATTGATCGTACCAATGGAGAATTTATTTCTGCTAAAAACTTTGTAACGGTCAACTGGGCTACTGGATATGATGAAGATGGTAAGCCTATGGAAATCACTGAAGCTGAGTATAAAAGTGGAGCTTATGAAGCCATCCCCGGTCCCTACGGCGCACACAACTGGCATCCGATGGCCTTCAACCCTCAGACAGGCTTGACTTATATACCTGCTCAAGGTATACCTATAGTAATTGAAACCAATGATGATTGGGTGGCCAATGGAACCGCTGGCGGAGGTCCTCATAACCTACTGGGATGGAACCTCGGTGTATTGGCTTCTGCTGTACCTCCTAAAGGTCCAGCCTTTGGTCATCTGCTTGCCTGGGATCCGGTAAAACAGGAAGCCAAATGGAAAGTAGATCATATTTCCCCCTGGAATGGTGGTGTACTGACCACGGCTGGTAATCTGGTATTCCAGGGAACGGCCGATGGACGTTTTGTTGCATATAATGCTGAAACGGGTGATAAGCTTTGGGAAACTCCCACAGGCACAGGAGTTATTGCAGCACCTTCTACCTTTGAAGTAGATGGAGAACAATATGTAAGTATCGCAGTTGGCTGGGGAGGTGTGTATGGATTGGCAGCTGGCCATTCCGAAACCCAAACTTCAGGGAAAGTTTATACCTTCAAGATTGGAGGCACAGGTCAAATGCCTGAATTTAGCCCAACCCCACAGAAACCTCTGGTAGCAGGTGTAGAATATAATCCTGCTGATGTAGGTATGGGTGCTAAGCTTTATATAAATGGCTGTGTATTCTGCCATGGCGTACCAGCAGTAGCAAGCGGAGGATCTATCCCCAATTTGGGATATTCTGATAAATCTGTTATCGATAATCTGGAAAAATTTGTTCTCACAGATGCCTTAGCAGAAAAGGGAATGCCTAATTTCACTGGAAAGCTGAAAGATGAAGATATACCCAAGATCAAGGCCTTTATTCAAGGTACAGCTGATCAGGTAAGAGCTGCGATGGAAGCTGCAGCAACAGCAGATATCGGCACAAATTAGTCTAATAAGATGGAGATGAAAGGGACCGAAGGCTTAGCTTCTGGTCCCTTTTTTTATGGGATAAAGCAAAGGGAGTCTATACGGGCCAAAGAAGAAGACAGACAGTTCCAACTTTCCCCGCCATCCTCGGACAGATATAAATTACCTGTACTACTCCCAAAGGCTAGCTTCTGTCCTGCTATGTCAAAGGAGTGTCTGAAGATGATATCAAAACAATTTGCCTGAGGCAATCCCTTTGTCAAGGCCTCCCAACTTCTGCCCCCATCTTCAGTAAGATAAACCCTAAGAGCTAGATCTGGAGCTATCCTCATTTCGTCACTCAGCGCAGGAATAACATAAGCTCTATCCGGGTTATCATGGTCAATCGTCAAGGCAAAACCATAGTGAGGAACCTTCTTAGGATCACTTAGCAATTTCCAGTTTTCTCCTCCATCTGTACTTCGAAAAATTCCACAATGATTTTGCTGCCAGATAACCTCAGGATTTGACTTACAAATATGCATCATATGAGGATCGTGTCCGACTTCTACATCGGGATTGGGAAGATAGGCAGCAATCAATCCTCGATTTTTAGGCTCCCAACTCTTTCCTCCATCCTTACTCTCAAACACACCTGCACAACTAACGGCAATGTAGATATGATCCGGATTATCGGGATGGATCTCTATGGAATGTAAAAAGGGGTGATCCCGCCCCGCACCAAACCATTGATTGTTATCCGAGCGACTGGGGTGGTTCCACAAACTTTCTACTAAAGAAAAAGGAGCGGAAAGATCAGGCTTATAGAACAAACCTCCAGGTTCAGTTCCCACATAGATTCCTTTTCCCCCAGCCTTACCATCTGCCTGAATCGACCATATTTTTTTGAGTTTGGCAGCTTTTCCTGAAGCCAACAAGCTGCCTGCCGGATATTTGGGAGGGGCTACAGGTGGCCAGGTTTTCCCCTCATCCTCTGAATAATGAAGCTTTTGTCCCCAATGACGATGGGCTAGACTGGCCCACCAGATATTATTTCTTTCGTCTACATAAATGGTACTTACTGGCATTCCCAGAAAGTAATGGTCTTTTATTGACCATTCTCCATCCTTTTCTTCAAATACCACTAAACCTTTGGTAGTCCCAACGAGTAATTTCATGAAGTCTTGTTCTTATTCCAGCTCACCCCCCTGAAAGAGCCTGAAAGATGAATAATTCATCTTTTTCGCCTACAGCATCCTGGAGTTTTTCTCGATCCTGAATGAGCTCTCCATCTACAAAGATATTGACATGTTTTCTCAACTCTCCTTGCTCGTCTACTATATAATCACAAATCCCGGGATGTATTTTCTCAAGATTTTGCAGAACTTCTGAAACATTTGCCCCGTCAATCTGTTCTGCTTCAAGATCAGGAAAGAAGCGTTTGAGGGCAGAAGTAAAATTTATTGTTGGCATAAGATCTTCTCAAATAGGGGAAAAGAACTTTAAACTAATTCCTTCTCCAAAATTTCCGAAAATTAGAAATCATCTACAAATTAGCATAATGAAAGAGCTATTACCTACCCTCTCATCATGGGTTTCCACTAATAAACGATTTGCAGTCGCAACTGTTATCAAAACCTGGGGTTCTTCTCCACGTCCTGTCGGCTCCACGATGCTTGTTTCTGAAGATATGGAAATGGCGGGTTCTGTGAGCGGAGGCTGTGTTGAAGGGGCTGTAGTCAGAGAGGCGATGGCTTTGATGGAATCTGGAGAAAGTAAGCGCATTGCCTATGGAGTAACGGATGAAGATGCCTGGGCGGTAGGATTGAGCTGCGGAGGGAGCATTCAGGTCTTTGTGGAGCCCTTTTTAGCCTTTGATGAGCGGAAGGAAGAAAAAGAGATTTGGTCAGAATTGGGGAAAAGATTGGATAATGACCAGTCAGCCATTTTGATAAGTAAGATAGCTGATGGGCTTCCTCATCATAGCCTCGTATTGCCAGATGGTAGCCTATTGGGGCATCCTGCTTCAGAACAGCTACTTACTGAGGCCAAAAGTGCTTTTCAAGAACGCAAACATAAATTGGTAGAAGAAGGCGAAGAAACTTATTTCGCGCAGGTTTTTCCTCGTAGAAGTCAGGTGCTTATCATAGGCGCGGCCCATATCACCGTTGATTTGGTAGCCATGGCGCAAAATTTCGATTTTGAAACCATTGTCATTGACCCCAGAGGAGCCTTTTCCAATAAAACGCAATTTCCCATAGCTCCGGATAAGATATACGAAAAATACCCAGCTGAAGTCCTCCCGGATTATGAGCTTGATCCCTATACATTTGCAGTGGTCTTGTCTCATGATCCGAAAATAGACGACAATGCCCTACATATTCTTTTGAAGTCAGATGCAGCCTATATAGGAGCTTTAGGTAGTAGAAAAACGCATGCAAAAAGAACTGCTCGCCTAACAGAAGCTGGCTTTTCAGAGGAAGTAATTGCCCGTATCCATGCTCCTATTGGTATGGATATCAAAGCAAAAACCCCAAAAGAAATTGCCCTGAGTATCATGGGTGAGATCATCAGGGCAAAAAACGAATTTTTATAGGATGTATGTTTAGGTCAGACCTAAATCTTCAGCAGGTATGGCGAGAAATTGAGCTTTCGGAGAAATAAGACCTGCTTTCATTAAGGCGCAAATCTTAAAGGAACTCTTCTGGTACATATTGGCGATTTCGTCCTGCTTATCACAGTCGATCAGTCGATAATGCAATCCATCAACATGCTCTTCCATAAAAGATTTGCAGCGGTCAAAGTCAATGAAATTACCTGTCAATCCCTGTAAATCCAGAGGTAAAGCGATATGAAAGAATGATCCAATTCCATTGATCTCGGCCTCGAATTTATCACATATCCATCCAACTTTGTTTAAGTTGATATGAAGGCTGGCTAAATTATTTACTTGAATGATCCCTCTTTTTACCCTAGATCCCTGTGTCAGCGCTTTAAGGGAAGAGTAGCGCATCAGGTGGGTCCCCAAATTCTTGCCTTTCCATTCTTCTGCTATGGCTAATCGGATAGTATAGGAAGTTTTCTCTTCGGTATCATAGGCCACTTCGAAAATAGTTCCCTGAACTTTTCCCGCTTTGTCCACGAGCAAAATTCCATGGCCAAAGTTTCGGAAGCGAAACAAATCGAAGGCACAAATCTCATTGGCCATACGCTCGTTGTACCGTCTGAGGAGAAATTCGCGAATTGCTGGCGTATCAGCATCCTCCATTTTTTTCACCTCCAATCCTAAAGCTTCCACTTTAGTTTGGATTTGGGCCATCCAATCTTTTGCAAACTGGATCGAATCTTTCCAAATCACTGGAAGACTTTCGGCAGTTAATTGACAGATGCCAGAAGGCTTTTTGTACAGATGAGGTTTTACCTCCGTTTCTCGGCCATAAGCAGTTGACAGGTTCCTTATGATCGAATTTTTCTGAAGACTGAGAAAGGGTTCCGTACTAGGGTTTTTAAACCTATTTAAAGAACTCATGGGCAGATTACAATTGGTGCATTCGGTAGGATAAAGGTATCGCAAGCGCAGAAATATTACAGCTTGATTAATTACGAATCCTTTCTTTAAGGGCTAAAAAAAAATTATGTAGGATATTCCTGAGAAAATTCTTCGATATGCTAAGGAAAATGAAAGCTTTCTGACATGACCTGAAATTGAGCTTCATAAAGATGTAAAGTGTTAATTAGCCAAATCCAGGCACTTCGCTCATAATCTTTAGCCATTCATACAGTAAGATCAATACACGCTTCCCCATTTTTTATGATTTATTGAATAATCCAATCAAGAAAATAACATGAAAGAAATCGCAGGGTAGAAGGGATTCGCAATTGAACAAAAAGAGCTTTGTACATGCTTTAAGCTCCTCAGACCTCTTCCGAAAGGATAATTTTACCTGAAAAAATAATTTCACACAAAAATCTTTCATCCAAAAAAACATACCCCATAAAATCCCGCATAGGAAGAAACAGAAGCAGATTTATTTATTTAAGTCAAATTGTCAAGCAAAGTCCGAAATAGGTAATTCTTATAATCTGAATTCATAGGAGCTAGAATTTCCAGCTTTACTTTGGAATCTTTTGAGCAATATTTACCCCAATTTTAATAACCAATTAGGAGCCGTATCTGTCCGTTCAGCAAAGCTTCGTTGGCGAGCTTATGGTCGATTTATATCTTCGAACAAATTACCGCAGAATGGAGATAGGAATTGTGAGTTTTTTCAATATTGAGCGCGGTTTCGGTAGGATCAAGACACCAGAAAAACCAGAAGGGGTATTCGTTCACTTTACAGATGTGCAGGGAGAGGCAAGAATCCTTGTCGAGAACGAACTGGTACAATTTAAGATCAAAGAAACGCGTAAAGGCCCGAAAGCGGAGCTGGTTAGTCGCATCACTGAGCGGCTGACTGGTAAAATTATGGAGTTTCATAATGGCTACGGGTATATTGAAGAAAGAAAGCATGGAAAGCGGTACTTCCTCCACCATACAGATGTCAAAGGACAAGGGTTTAAGAAGATAGAAGTTGATTTTGAAGTAGAATTTAGTCCTTTTGAAACAGAGCGAGGTTTGCAGGCGAAAGAAGTCATCATCAGCGATACCCGCTATCCTCTTGAGAAATTTGCCAATCTTCAAAGCTTTGAGCGTCATTTACAAAAACTAGCTCAAATGGCTCAGAAAGAAGACTGGGATTATGGCAAAAAAAATGGTCGACTGACTGTACTTTCCAATTATCTTTTACAAACATTCAGGCGTCTTCAACAGGAGGACAAGATTTCCTATACCAGAGATCAGGATAATAATACCTATGCTGCTTTTAACACCGGTCTGGTAACGGATAAGCAGGAGGAGCTATTTGCTTACTTCAGCGAAAACCACCGTAGGGCTCAGCCCAATAGTTATATCCGTCAACCGGAATGGCAGTTTAAGGAATTTGGGAGAGAAAGTCATCGCCTGATGAGCTATTTCAAACGAAGCCCCAAACTGGCCAACTATTATGCTTCACCCGAGGATTTGATCTATGATACAAGTAGAAGATTGATTCCTGATTACGAGCATATCGTTGAAGATAGATCTGAGCGCTTTCCTAAGCACTTTTCAAAATTGAGTAAAGAAGAATTGATTTCTCGTTTGAGAAATGCGATTCATTTGGCCGAGCGAATGGTTCATCGAAACTATAAAACGGCCGTTCCTCAATACTATGAAGGTAAGATTCAATTGCTATTGCCACTTTCTCTAGAAATACCGAGTAAGGTAGATTTGGCATTGGTAGTTGCAAAAGAACATGAGATCTATCGAGCTAATACAGTATTACCTCTGGATTGGGCCTATCAGAATGCCCGTCTCATTGCCCCACCGGACCGAGGCTGGCTCAAAAGTCATTAATTGACGCAAACAGAAAAAGCGATAAATCCAAAAGGACTTATCGCTATTTTATTTTCTGGGCCAATGGCCTCTGAGTTTATTAGCTTTGTGCAGCCTTGATCTTAGCTTCAAGAGAAGCAATCACAGGCATATTTTTTTGCTCAAGTGTTTCCTTTACACCTTTGGCAATCGGAGCCACTTTGAGGTTATGGCGACGCGCTTGCGCTCTTGCACGCAATCTCAGTTTCTTTCTTGTGAATTTCTTTGCCATGATTTCTTTTTTTCTGAAAACGGATACAAAAGTAGGGAATATAGGATGGCTTTGCAAGCCCCTACTCAGATTTCTCCTCTTTATTTCCCTCCATTTCATCCAGAATTCGGCATTGATCTCGTAAAAAGCCCGCTTCCTTTACACTCAATATCCTCCAGGCTCGAAAAGAGAGCAATCCCAACAGACCAAAAACCAAAAGAATAACTCCTCCTAACTTTAGTTTATCCCCTAATTGGTCAAACGGGGAATAGGGACTAGAAATGACATAAAGGGAACCGAAAAAGGCAATCAATAAGCTATTGAACGCCCATGCTCTACAAATACGAATCCGCATTTTTCCATATTCCATCAAATCTTTTAAATGATCGGAGGCCATGTACACTTTGGTTCTGGCCATGTAGTACTCATCCTTGGGGAGGAATTGGGGATTCTTAGCGTTTTCCTTGAAATAGAAATCAAAAAAATTATCAACAAAACGATCTATAATCACTCCCAGTACATAAACAAAAGGAGATAAAACGATGATGATTCCCGCCTCTTTGAGATAATCCCAGGGCATCCAATCATAACCATAAAAACTCATAACAATTATAGATAACCAGATCGTTGCGCCTGCACCGGCAATCATTAATTCTATAAAATAGGAAGTGCTTCGCATTGTGTCGTTTTTATATGTGTTCCAAATACGTTTCCTAGCCTCCCAGGTTCATAGCCTGTAACTTTATGCTTTCTTGAAGCTCTTTGTACACAGCCAATTTTTCAGGGCTGGGATCAGGAACCAGAATTCGAACCAACATCATGCCTTTCTCTCCGGGGGAAATGATCTGTTCCTTACCAGCTTTGGTATTGAGTTTTTTAGTACTTAGGGTAATGTCGAGCCTGGAACTAGCAAATTCCTGATCATTCTTTACAAAATAGTTAACGGTACTAGGCTCAAAAAATGATACAGACCAGTACGTAGAATCTGGCAAATTTCCAGAAATACGAACAGGACCGTCTTTCAGATCATAAAAACAAACCGCATAAAGGAAATCGGGATTAGGCTTTACCACCTGGCGAGAATGCTCATTGGGAAGGGCCCCATAGCCCACAACATTTTCTTTATCGCCCAACTTATTTTTCGCCACCTGATACAGTACATAGGAAAAGTACTTTAAACTCATTTGTGATCCCAGGTAAAAGAAGATCAGAAAGAGTACGGCAAATAGTCCTATCTTTTTCATTTGATCTTTTTGATTTGGGGTAAAGCGATTTCTCCTGCGTGTTCGTAAATATCTGGCGAGGGATTATAAAGCCTAAGTAGTAATGACATCTCCTGGGCATCTCCAGAAGGAATCCAGTTTTTGCCATATGCCTCTTTGGATAAATGAAAACGATAGTTCGTTTTCAGGCTATCTTCGAACTCCATATTCACCTCATTCAGGGCAAATCGATTCTCTTGATTAGGGATCAGGAAATCATCTCCTCCATAAAGCGTAAAACTCCAGTAACGCGCATCAAAGGATTCGCCAGTTAGTTCGTAGATATGATCTGAGGAAAGGGGGTTTCCCTCTTCGTCCTGCGTTAAGGCATAATATAGAACTTCAGATTCACGCAAAGCGAAAAGGCCGACCCTGGCGATCAGGGCTCTTTGGTATTCATTGGCTGCCAGGTCCATTTTGGGAGCAAAGCGCCAAAGGCCATTTTTCTGAAAAACATCGTCAATTCCGCTTCCAGATTGTATACGGAAAAAGCTAAAAAGTATGCCTGCGATCAGGCCGAGCAGGGAAATACCGATACCCGCTAGTAGTAGTCTCATAGCTTCCAAAATACGGAACTTCGGAACAGGAAGAAACTGGCGAGGGCGAAAATATTTTGTATATTTAGGCTACCCACCCATATGTACTCAATCCCATACGTTTAGTGATTCAAGTCGGCAGCTACAGTGGCCGCATACAAATCTGATATTTATCTGAACTATGAGTGATAAAATAAACATCGAAGGAATTGAGATTTCAATCAAATCAGTAAACAATGAGGATTATATTTCATTGACTGATATTGCAAGACAAAGGAATACAACCCGACCTCGTGATGTAATTAGAAACTGGATCGGTGATAGATCAACTGAGGATTTCTTAGAACTTTGGGAACTTACCCATAACCCCAATTTTAAACGCGACCTATATACCGCGTTTAAAGATTACAGATTTAGGAAGAAAGTAGACCCAACTATTAAAGAATACTTGGAAAATTCTGGAGCTATAGGGATAATTTCTAAAGCTGGAAGATACGGCGGTACTTTCTCGCACTCAGATATTGCTTTTGAATTCGCTTCTTGGATTAGTCCTGTATTTAAGCTTAGAATGATTATGAGCTATCAAAGGCTAATGAGAGAAGAAGCCCAAAGAAAACGTATTGAATGGAACGCAGGAAGAGAACTCTCCCGACTGAATGCTCCCATAATGACAGATTCGATTAGCCAGGTAATAGGATCTACCCCAGATAATAAAAAAGCAGGCCATTATGCAGCAGAATTTGATATGATCAATCAGCTAGTATTTGGAATGACAGCTAAAGCATGGAGGGCAAAGAATCCAGATGCAAAAGGTAATATCCGAGATAGTGCTACTGCTACAGAAAATGTCCTTATAGCCAACCTGGAAAATCTTAATTCTGTATTGATTCGAAAAGGTGCATCGAGGGAAGCCTGAGAGAATGCATTAACAGAAACCCTCGAACATCAATTACCTATCCTTCAAAAGAAATACTTAAAAGAATAGCAATGGCCCGTAAATAAGTCATTGCTAAATTCTTTTTGTACCCCCGCCAAGAATCGAACTTGGATCTAGAGTTTAGGAAACTCCTATTCTATCCATTGAACTACAGGGGCAGTTCTAAAAAATATTAAGTGGGCAAAAATAGGGAATTCGCTCGGTTTCAGGCAAGTATTTAAACCGAAAAATCCTTTCAATGAATGGAAACAAACAATAAAAAGCTGGATTTAGCATTGTCCTTCTCCAATTCAAAATTTGTTAGAAAAGCTTTATCCTCTTGTGATAACTGCCCCTAAGCTACTTCGTTTAGATAAAGGAAAGCAATCAAATTCCTTAAACCAAAAAAGCCGAGATCACTCGATATTAGAATTTAAATGCCCTTATTTCCATAGGAGAGCTTTGCCCTTGCAGAGCCCTCCTTTTTCATTGCTTACATACAGGAGTATTCTACAGGGAATTGAGTAAAACAAGAATTATATTGCCCTAAATTCCCAAACTATGAAAAAGTCCTTCTTCCTGCTGCTTTCTTTTCTGTTCCTGCTTCCTGCTTTTACATTTAGCCAGGAAAACAAGGAAGAAAAACCTTTACCGGTAGGTCCAGCGAGAAAATTTGAAAGCCAACATAGCATCAGGATCAAGGATCAGATGATTAACTATAAGGTTCTTGCCAATGAAACCTATTTATATAACGATAAGGAAGAACCCCTTGCTTCTTTTTGGTCCGTGAGCTACCTCAAAAATGAGGTAAAAGATTATAGTCAAAGACCGGTTATGTTCATTTTCAATGGAGGCCCGGGTTCAGCATCCGTTTGGTTGCATATGGGTTTCTTTGGTCCCAAAGTAGTTCAAACAGATAGCGAGGCCAAAGAAGATGATGGAGCTGCTCCTTTTAGCATAGTTGACAATGCGCATTCCCTGCTAGATATAACAGATATGGTCTTCGTTGATCCGATTGGGACGGGTTATAGTCGGGTGATAGGTAAGGGAAAAGAAAAGGATTATTGGGGATTAAAGGAAGATGCCAATTCGGTAGCAGAATTCATGCGCAAGTGGATCACCAGGCATAAGCGTTGGCAATCGCCCAAATATATAGCCGGAGAGAGTTTTGGGACTACCCGGGCTGCAGCGGTTTCAGAAGTTTTAGAAGGGGGTGGGCAAAATATGGCCCTCAATGGCCTGATTCTTATTTCGCAGGCACTGGATTATGCAGGCTCCACTTCCACCCACGACAACATTACTTCTTATGTAACCTACCTCCCCAGCATGGCTGCAACTGCCTGGTACCACAAAAAAGCCGGTCAAGGAAAAAGCCTGGAGGAATTTGTAGAGGAAAGTCGTCTGTTCACCTACGACACTTATACACCCGCGCTCTACAAAGGTGAATTGCTCTCTGAACAGGAAAAAGAAGCTATCGCAGAAAAACTGGCCTATTTCACAGGTTTGGATAAGACATATATCAAACGCTCGAAATTACGTATCCTCATGGGCCGATTTCAAAAAGAGCTTTTACGGGAAAAAGGTATGGCAATAGGTCGCCTGGATGGGCGGTACTTTGGAGATGAGGATGATGATGTAGCCGAAAGGCCTACTTTAGGAGATGCATCTTCTTATCAAATCTCTTCAGCCTATACTGCTGCTCTTAATCACTATTTCGCGGAGGATCTAAAAATTGAGATGAATAGACCTTACCTTACAAGCAATGGAAAACTGGGAAGTAAATGGCGCTGGCGAACTGTTCCAGATGGAGCTTATTGGGAGCCTTCTTATGTCAATACTAGCCGCAGTCTATCGAAAGCCATGCGGAGAAATCCATCTATGGAGGTACTGGTAGCATGTGGATATTATGACTTGATCACTCCATTTTTTGATGCAGAATATACTTTTTCGAGAAATGGCATTCCTACGGATCGTGTTAAGCTTACCTATTATGAGGGCGGGCATATGATGTATAATCATCAGCCGGATTTTGAGCAATTGGCGAAGGATATAAGGGAGTTTTTGAAAAAGTAGATTGAGCTCGACTTGGGTGAGCTTTCCGCTTAACTTAATTCTCGCATAAATTACTGCTGTCATCCCGGCCTTAACCTAAGAGTCGGGATCTCTTGCATGTGGGTATTAGCTAGAGGTCCCGGAAATCTGATAGATTCCAGGATGACAAATATTTTTGTTGACTACTTAACGAAAGGCTTCAACAGTTACCATATAATTGAGAGAAGATAAGTGCAAGTCTAAATTTCAATTGCATATAAAACTTGTACTTAAGATTTAAATATTTAAACCTCAGCCAGACAATTCGATCTTTAGGTAAAAGCACAAAACCATGGACGATTTTCATCAGCATCATCAGAGAGAAATAGAAGAAAGTCATCGAAATCTTCAGGAAATGCAGAGGCTCCACAGAGAGCAAGAGAACTTTGAGCGCTTAAGGAAAAACATGAGTCAGAAAAGATATCCCTCAAAGGAAGAATCCTCTTCCTTCCTTTTTCCAGCAGGCATATGCTTCTTTGCCCTGGTCCTCTTTGCTTCTATGGGCGGAACAGGAATAGAACTTGCCTTTCCACTTATCGCATTGATCATTTTTATCCTGGCACCCCTGTTCAACTTTGAGGATAAGGATTAATCAATGCCTTACTATTTCGATCCTAAATTTTTGGACCTATTTCCCCAAACTGAGTCTTTAGGGAAAGTATCAACACATGAAAACCATTAGCATTCCCTGTAACAATTGTGGTGCTCCAGTAAGACCTGTTAGCAACAAGCAATTCTTCTTATGTGATTACTGTGGTTCATCCTTAAAAGTCGCTCCTACCATTCATCTGGAGCAGGAAAACCTTATGCACAAAATTCAGCATGAGATAAACAGACTGGATAAAGACTGGGAGCTTGCCCGAAAAGAACTCATTATTGATAATAATGGTTCAGAAGAAGAGCCAAATTCTAGGAGCGCCCATACAAGCAGCCTTCTGGGCTTTATGATTTTAGCTTTTTCAATCCCCTTCGCAACAAGTGTGGAGGGAATGATCATTTTTGCCTTTGGTCTTATCAGTAGTATAGGCTTATTCATCAAAGCATTCGACCATGATTCAAAGGCTGCAGGCTTTGAAAAAGAAAAATCTTCTTATGAGGCAACAAAACAAAAGTTAAAGTTGGAATTAGAAGAGCTAAAGATAACCTAAGCCTTCAAGGCTTTCTTAGCCTCTTCCCAATATTTGTCCATCTCTTCTAAACTCAAATCCGGCAAGTGTAAATCACTTGCCTTTACTTTTTTCTCCATGAACTGAAAACGATCCTTGAATTTCTGATTGGTATGGGCCAAAGCATCCTCTGCATTAATGCCTATATGGCGGCAATAGTTGACAAGCGAAAAAAGAATGTCGCCCATTTCATCAACTCGCTCAGCGGGACTTTCGGCCTTTGCAAACTCCTCCAATTCCTCTCGCACCTTATTCATCACTTGATCAATATCCGTCCAGTCAAATCCCATTTGAGCGGCTTTCTCCTGCATACGGTGAGCTTTAATCAAGGAAGGCATGCTGTCCGGGACTCCATCCAACACCGATTGGAAATGCTCCTTGCCTGAATCTGCTCTTTCCTGTGCTTTTATAGCTTCCCAATTCTTTTTGATCTGTTCCTCCGAGGCTCCAACCAAATCGCCATAGACATGCGGATGTCGACGAATGAGTTTCTCAATCTGATTCTCCAGCACCTCATGAATGTTAAATTTCCCCTTATCCTGAGCCAAACTTGCATAAAATAATAGGTGGAGCATCAAATCCCCCAGTTCAACCTTTATCTCTTCATAATCTCCTTTCAGTATCGCATCTGCCAGTTCATAGGTCTCTTCGATGGTCAAGTGCCGTAGACTTTCCTTGGTCTGCTTACGATCCCAGGGGCATTTCTCCCGCAATTCAAAAACGATCTCATTAAGTCTCTGAAATGACTTTTGTTCTTCAGTCATTGTTTTAATTTTGATAAATTGTTACTGTTTTGATGGGGATTATTTTTTACCCTACATATTCTTCTCCGCGAAGCTAGAAAGGCTTAGGTAAAAAATAAAATCAATACACTAACATATACGGAGAAAACATAGTTATTCTTTTAACATTCAACTAACACAATGAAAGTAAAACATCTAATCATAGTATTTTTAGCCCTCTCCTTATCATGTGTTGCCTGTGAAGAAAATCCACCAGCAGAAGACGGTATTTTCTCTCTTTCCTTTTCCAGAAATGGAGATACAGGAGAAGCTGTAGACGGCTTCCCGGTTTTTGAAAATAATGAAGGCAGAAAATTCTATTTTGAGAACTTCAGTTTTTACGTTTCCGAAATTACACTCTTCAAAGAAAATGGAGAAAGTATGAAGCTTATTCGTAATTCTGATAGCTCGGATGTAATTCTGTATGATTGGGTGGATGTAAGAACCGAAAATGAAGGAGACCGACTCTTTCAAAATTTTGAAGTTCCAGCCGGAAAGTATACTGGCATTTCCTTTGGGATTGGAGTTCCAGAAGTACCTAACCATGCCGACCCAACCAATTATCCTGCTGAGCATCCCTTGAGTGAATTTAGAGGAAAGCACTGGACCTGGAACGCAGGATACAGATTTATTATGGCTGACGGTTTTATTGATGATTCTGAAACCAAAGACGGTCCTATGGATTTGGGCTTCTTGTACCACATAGGAATGGATACTCTTTATAGTAGTCTTGAGTTTAAAGGTGCTAATGATGGATTTGAAGTAAAAAGTGGAAGTACTTATACATATGGATTTGATCTTGATCCAACCAAAATGTTCTACAATGCCAATGAGTCTGTAGACATGATCAACGACAATATCACCCATACGGGAGACTTCTTTTCTGTCGCTAAAGCAGTTGCGGAAAACTTCGTCAACAATGCCCTTAGTAAAAAAGAATAAATTTCTTGAGAAAAGGTCAGCAACATATCATCTTTAAAATAGGGGCCATCTTGTTGGCCTTTTCCTTATTTGCTTGCGAGGCTGAAACTCCTGATCCTCCTCCCCTTCCCCCTGTAGATGAGGTAGACCGTACTCCTGTAGTTCTAGAGGTACCCGACCATTTTCGACAGCCGGAAATTCCTACGACTAACCCCCTGACCCAGGCTAAGATTGATTTAGGAAAGGCTTTATTTTTTGACCCTCTACTTTCTCGGGATGGAACAGTAGCCTGCTCCAACTGCCATTTACCAGAATTAGGATTCTCTGATCCAAATTCCTTGAGCATTGGCATAGATGGAAACCGGACCAAGCGTCATTCGATGTCTTTGGTAAATCTTTTCTATGCAAATCAATTCTTTTGGGATGGAAGGAGTCCAAGTCTGGAAGATCAGGCTACTCAGCCTATATTTGATCCATTGGAGATGGATAATACCGCAGAGGAAGTTTTAAGTCGACTAAATACTGATGGGGAATATTTAAAATTATTTAAGAGAGCTTTTGGGGATACGGCCAAAATGGATTATGTGGGTAAAGCACTAGCTTCTTTCGAGCGAACGTTAATAAGTTCAGAAAGCAAATACGACCAGTTTCTTTCTACCCAGGATACTTCTGTTTTTACTGCCCCGGAACGGAGAGGTTTTGAATTGTTTTTTGCCGAAAGGTCCAATGCTCGCCATGCGGAGTGTTTTCATTGTCATGGAGGCTTTAACCTGGATGCTCGTGCCGAGGGCGTCTTTAAAAACAATGGTCTGGATGAATTTTACGAAGACAGAGGCCTAGGAGAAATTACCCGAAATCCAAGAGATGTAGGAAAATTCAAAGTACCTACATTAAGGAATATTGAATTTACAGCTCCCTATATGCATGATGGCCGATTTCAGACCTTGGAAGAGGTTATCGATTTTTATGCAAGTGGTGGTCAACCCCATGTAAATCGGGACCCTTTGATGCTCAACATCCTGATTGATGAGGAGGGTAAAAAAGATTTGCTTGCTTTCCTTAAAACCCTAAGCGACCCCAATTATCTAAGTAATCCGGATTTCCGTCCGGAGTAAAATAATCCCTAACAAACTGTGTCCCCCCGAGCACCGTCGAGGAGCCTAAGCCTTACCCGCTGCCTTTACACCACCTAAGCCGGAAACGAACGTCAGTTTCCTCCACTTCGGTCGGTATGACAATTTATTTTCGTTCAAACAGCATTGTCATAGTGAGTCCTTATTCAGGGCGAAGTAATCCCCTTAACTAAAAATGATAATTTAATTTTAGGGGATTACTTCGTCGGAAATTCCAACTCGCAATGACAAGTGGTTTAATAAGCAGTTGAGGCACCTTAAGCCCTACCCAAAAATAACCCTTATAAATTCTGGCTTTCTTGGTATTTTGTCTGATGCAAAGGAAACCCGAGCATATTGACACTGCGAATAGCTTATATCTACTGTTTTTTGATCTGTTTTTGTTTTGCAGATCAGCTCTTTTCTCAATCCCAGATCCTGGAGAGCGAGCCTTCTTTGCGCCTGAATTTTGCCAGAGTAAATAATTTCACCTTTTCCACACGTTTGGAATCCTTTTACCGATATGAAAAAGGAAAGTACAAACTAGAATGGCGACTCTACCTTGACAATCTCCTTAATAGCCGGCTGGAGGATCCCCTTGTACAGCTTTACATTCGAAATCATATCTGGCAATATTATCAACTCAAGCCCAAATGGGAATTAGCTTCCTGGCTGGAAAGTGATCAATTTTTCAATAGCAATAGTTTCCGCTATAGCGCTTATGCAGGTTTTCAGGTTAAACCATATCCTTTTCTGGAAATCAAGCCATTGATCGGATACAGTTGGGATCAGCGATCTGGTATTCTGGATAAGGGCATCACGCCTGCTATTTTCATTGAATCCGAAAAACAATTTGAAGACGGGAGTTTCCTGCAAATCAGAGGGATGGCTCGAGCAAAATATATCCGTCCCAGACACCAGCGAAATGTCATGCTTTCCAGTTTTTATTCCCGCAATTTCAATGAGTTCTCAGCCCTTTCTTTTGGATTAAGGATTGGAGGAAATGAATTGGATGACTACAAATTGCAATCTATTGAGAAAATCAAATCTGACACCCTCAGCGGGCAATTAGGCTTGAGTTATAAATTATTGGATGGGGTGTACTGGGAGTCGAATAATACCCTGACGTTGACCAGACGAGAATTTGATTATGAAAAATTTACAGCTCCCGAGCCTGAGTTCAACGACCTTCGATTTAATCAGGTCAATATCTTTAGCCAACAAAAAATCTCATTGGCTACACAAAAGTTGAGTGGATTTTTTAAATATGAATACCTCTACCTCACTCGAAGTTATGAATTGGATAACTCTCAGCAATTGGTCGATCGGGAATTTGATCGCCTGGTTCAAAGAGAAGAACAAAAAGACTATTTCCGACGGCTTACCAACATAGAACTCTTCCTCAAGTATCCCATTAATACCAAACAAACTCTTTCGCTTACCGGTTCTAATCGATACCTGCAATATGACACACCAGCAGAAGATAACTTTGATGACCATGACGAACTAAACTATGCCTTGACAGGTGAATGGAGAAGCACCTGGTCGCGAAAGTTTTCAACACGCTATAAGATTTTGGGATTGGTAAGGAGATACGCTTTCCTTTTTGCTGAAAGAAGTCAGGATAACTATACCCAAAGGACACTACGGATGGAGTTTGATTATCGATGGCAGATGACCGATAAACTTAGCCTAAGTGGAGAGCAGTATGTTTATGTTACCTACAATGTGAAAGACTTCAATGACAGAAACCTAACGGATAGATCAACCCGAAATCTGGAGTCTCGCCTTGACTTTCGCTACCGCCCCAACAACAAATGGGAAAGCCAAACCAAACTGTATCGCAAAGAAATTCATGTTTCCTATCTCAACTGGGAGGCTTTCACCGAAACTACCCTTGATACGACCACTACCTATCTTCTCGATCACAATAATCGCCTGCTTATGCCGACCAAGTGGGAAAACTCACGGCTCTTCCTAAATGTAGGCTATAAGCACTTCTCGCAATTTCGCTTTCAGAATACGGCGATGACTAACTTCAGCAATATTCTGACTCCTATTAACTTACATATTCGCTATCATCAATCAGGTCCCCAAACAGGAATCAGATTCATTCATAGAAAACCAGCAAGTCTCGACCTTAACGTCTGGTGGCAGTTTCAGGTGCAAAATTTCAAGTTTTTTGAGTTGGAACAATTCTCTACTTTAGGGAGAAATTTTAGAGAAGAAGACTTGCGAAAGACGACTATCTTTTTCCGGCCCTTTATGCAATTGGAGATGAATATTACGTTGTAGGAAGAAGGAATGGGAAATTTCCCATATATTGGAACAAGAATAGATACACACAATGAAAGGCAGTTTAAAGAACCTACTCATACTTAGCCTGTTTATACTTCCTCATTCACTTTCCGCTCAACAATCACCCAATAAGGCAGCCCTCAAGTTTAAAACTCTCAAGGCTCAGCCTGTTAGAGATACCGTCCTCTTCGATCGTGCATATTCTTTGCAGAAAAATGAGATCCTAGTTAAGGATTATGTAGAGAGTGGGCTTATGTCAAAATACTTGCAAGCCGGATATACAGTAGATACACTTTCTATCCTTCAGACTTATAGCTTTTATCAGACTCCCTTTGATACCAGCTTTTCTCCAAATCTTCAGGCAGTAGCTGATCTTCAATATCAATTTCGATTAAATCGACGGGATAAAGCCAAGAGAGTTCCTGCCTCACAATATCCATTTTTAAGGATTTGTGAAAACGATTTTCCCGAAGCATATGAACTATTTCTGGACAATGAATTGCTCATTTTGAATGACGCAATGATCCATTGTATGAAATTTGAATCTTTGCGCGACTCCGTCAATGAGGTATTTACCAGAAGGATTCCCCAGATTTTTATTGAGAATAAAATCTTTGAGCAAGGACTATATGATCGGCTTGAAAAACTCCAGCTGGCCTACCAACAGAATCGGGACAGTCTCAACCTTCCAGACAGTTCAATTATGAACAGCTTTCAGGAATTGAAAAAGGAAATCGCTATCAATAAGGAAATAAAGTCCCATGTTCCGAATAGATTTTATAGAGAATTGAGACGTTGTAGAGCCGACTATCCGGATGATTTTCAGGTATTTCTTGAAAAAGACAGCATAGTCATTGATCAAGAGACTGCCGACTGTTTTCTAAGAAGGATCCCCTCTCAAACTCGCCAGAAAGTACGGGAATCCTGGCAGAAAGCTATTTCGAAGGAAAGAAGCAGAGGACTGGAAAATATTTCTAGCGAAGAGGAATTAGATGAGATAAATACTCCTACTCCTACAGGTCCTAGCCCAGCTCCTGTGATTCCTCCTCCCGGTAAAGTATTAGGGCCTCTTAGCCAGGGAACAGGTATATTTCCTACCACGCAATTGATAGATGCAACCGCTCAGTTTTTAGTGGAAAGGACTCGGGAAGAGCTTATCTTGAGTTTTTTTGATCAGTTTCAGCGTAGGATCGATAGTGTTCCAGAACTTCGATATCTTTTCACCAATACCTATTCTCTCCTTCAGAATCGGGAGTTTTTCCATATCCCTACCTTAGGAAAGACCTGGAAAACAGCATTTGTCAGAGATATTCGGGATTTACCCCTTAGTATGGAGCGCATGGTCAATGAAAGTCCCAAATTTCTCTTTTTGAAGCAGCGAAGTGATTATCGGGTTTTTCTCATGGCCCTCCATTTTACAGATTGGTTTAAAAAGAGCGGAAGGCCCAGCAATTATGTTCTCTCTCGTTTTGTAGAAATGGAAGAATTGAGCGGAGGAGCCTATATGGATTCTGCTTTAGCGGTAGTAAAGAATAATCTTCAGGATTTCCGGACCTCTTTCAACAAGCTAGACAGTTGGTATTATCCAAATTTTAGCTATAAACTCAACAAGCAAGGAGAAGAATTCTTCATTGCGCTACAATACCAAAAGTCCCCGACCTACTACGAAAAGTTTTATGTTGGTAATGGAGAAAGTTATGCCCAAAGGATGAAGAAAATGCCTAATAGCATTTTCAAAATGGAGCAAGAAATCATTAGCGAGATTCGCCAAATGGATGAGTCTCTCCTCGACTTGGACATTCCTCAAAACCCCCAAGTGGACACCCTCAATCGGGAAGCTCAGTTACTTACATTCTCCGACTATCTCTATCAGAAAGAAAATAGCTTGAGGTTGGCAGCTGATGGCCTCAATAATATCCAGCGGATTGCCTACAAACTAAAATACCCGGATAATCCTGAAGCGGTTCTGATGGATAAGTCCTATCAAGGCAAAAGTCAATTGGTGTATGCAGCCAGTCAGTTGCTTCCGGCAATAGAATCCCGTAGTCCCAGCAAAATATTTGTACATAGTTTGCAAGCCTTACAGCCTCTTTTCCAGATTGCAGCAAATCGTGAAAATAAACGTATCAAGTCCTGGAACTATCGACTGAGTACCCAAAAACTCGATACAACGGAGAGAAATAGCCTTATAAAGCAAATAGAGAAAAGCCTCAAGCGCCAAAATCAATTGGAGAATAGTAGTAAATACCTCGCTTTTTATGGAGGATTTATGCTGGATATTTTTTATGCGAAATCCGCTCCTGAGATTAAGGGACTATTGTATAAATACGCTTTGCCCGCAGGTTCTTATCGCATCAAAAGAAAAAGCCAAATCAGCCTGGAATTGGGGGCTTATCCCAATCTGTATGTAGGACGGGAGTTCATCATTCAGGCCGATGGCCAGCAGGGAGATGGCTGGGTAGCAGGTGTTTCAGCACCTGTAGGGCTCAGTGTAAGTTGGCCCATTCGGAAAAGATTAGACCCTTTTGATCCTGCTACCAGCGATCGAACATTAAAAAACTCCAAACTCAGTGGATCAGCCTATAGCGGTCATTCCTTTTCTCTCTTTTTTCCTGTCATTGATATTGCAGCTCCCTTTAGCTATCGCTGGACCAATGGAAATGATGTCGGTTTTCCGGATGAGATCAGTTGGCAACAAATTTTATCTCCCGGACTTTATGCAGTTTGGGGTATGAAAAATAAACCGATTTCCCTTTCTTTGGGCGGGCAATATGTACCCAAACTTCGCTCTATCACTTCAAACGGAACGGATGTCCGTAACCTGGATGCCTTCCGAATAGGGCTAAATCTGGCCGTAGATATTCCCCTCTTTAGTTTATTCAGACGATAAAACCCAATCACAATGAAGATTCAGGAAGGTCAGGTGTATGAAGAAGAATTTTCCTTCGGTCAGGAAGAAGTCGATCAGTTTGCAAAGGTAAGTGGAGATGATAATCCCATTCACATCGATGCTGCATATGCTTCCGAAACAAAATTTAAGAAACCTATTATGCATGGTTTTTTGGCAGGCAGTGTGTTTAGTCGATTAATTGGGACCAAATTTCCCGGAGAGGGAACGGTATATCTCAAACAAAGTATGGTTTTCCGAAGACCTATGTATGTGGATGTTACCTATAAAGCTATTCTCACCGTAAACATGACAAATGAGAATCGTCATATCGCTCAAATTGAGACCAAAATTATAGGTATTGAAGATGGAAAGGCTTATCTGACGGGAGAGGCACAAGTCATGAATGCGGAAAGGATTTAAGGTCGTAACCAAAGCTTTTTTGTTTCTACCAATCTTCCCAAATCGGGATTTTCGTATTCAATTCTCAGAATGTACATGCCTTCCGTCCATTGAGGATTAAGACTTTGGCTAAAGGTATAGCGACCTTTTTCTTGCTGAGCGTCGACCCATTGCGCTATTTTTTCTCCAAGCAGGTTAAAAAGCTCCATTCGAATATGTGTTGCTGCAGCTAAGGTATAGCTTACAACCAAAACCTCTTTGACAGGATTGGGAACTTGCTCTAATTGAAAAAGAGTATCCTCTCTGAAGCCCAGCTCGCCTTTAATTTCCTCAATTTTATTTTCACCCTCGCGAATCAAAATAAATCGATCCGCTGGAATTTGCTCAAAACGCTGATCCGGGCTCAATCTCCCCGGCCATCGAATAATCAGGGAATCCAAAACCGTCTTTTCTCCCAGACCTATGTGAGCTATAGTAGAATGCATGGAATTGTGTCCCTGACCTCCACTATTGATTTCGTGTACCCAGCGTTTTTCGCCTGAATAAATCAACAACTGCGAACCCAGGGCATCCCGATTATTCAACACACCTTCCAATTTTATCTTTAGCCAATGATTGGTAGTTGAAAGTTCGTTTTTAAACAAAACCGGCTTCCCCTGCAAACCCAGAAATAAATGCGGCACGCAAGTCATCAGAATATCCACATCTCCATCATCATCATAATCGCTGTAGGACAGCCCTCGGGATAAACCATATTGAATAAAGTCGCTTTCCAAGCTGGCATCTTTATAGGTTCCATTACCATCATTTTCATAAACTTTGTCCGGCATGGAATCAAGAGAAGGGAAAAACTCTGTTGATCCAATTCGACCATTTGCTACTAACAAATCCAGGTCGCTATCTAAATCAAGGTCAACAAAAGCGGCCCCCCATCCAATGGATAAATAGGGAGGATTATCATAGATGTAAGTATCTTCTACATTTGCCTCCTGGCTAATATCTATTAAACCAGCATTTCCACGATTTTGTATAAGGGAATTTCGTCCAATGTTGGTGAGATAATAATCTAGATCCATGTCCTGGTCATAATCCCCAACTCCTATTCCCATTGCGTACATAGGTACATCAAAGCCGGAACTTTGGCTTATATTCTCGAAAGCTGCTTCGGGATAAAGATTGCGATATAATGCATTTGGGATAAGCCATTCTCCGAAATCATTGGCGATCAATAAATCCATATCTCCATCTTGGTCAAAATCACTAAAAACAGATGCGAGGCCGGCACCTGCATCATCTACTCCATAGGATTGAGCCATTTCCAGGAAAGTCAGATCTTGTTGATTGAGAAATAGGCGATTTCTCCCGCCCGTATGCTGAAAACCGCTAAGTTTACCTTCCGGATCATATATATGAGCAACTGTATCCACCCAATTGACTACATAAATGTCTAGATATCCATCCAGATTCACATCTCCAAGAGAAATGGAAAAGCCTTGTTGGTCCTCTTGTGAACCATCAGCTAGCATCTTGATCCCCGAACTTTGGGTGATATTCAAGAAGCTTTCGTTTCCCAGATTTTGAAATACAAGACAACCCTCATTTCGCGTGCTGATAATCAGGTCCCGAAAGCCATCATTGTCTAGGTCCCCAGCCACAACTCCAATTGTGTTTGTGCGACGATTCTTTCCAATCCCCGAATTTGGGCTGCCATCTCTAAAGGTCCCATCGCCTTGATTAATGAAAAATCGATCCGGCGCAAAACCACCGGTCAAAAACAAATCTTCGAGATTATCACCATTTGCATCAAAAAAGACCGCTCCTGAGCCCATGTATCCAAGTCCTTGGTAGAGGTGATCTATGCCAGCATCCAAAGTTTGGTCATGAAATCGAAGATTTTGAGAAAAGATCCCCGGGTTCCCAATTAGGAAATAAATAATGTTCAAAGAAATGGTAATACAGAGAAATTTGGGGCAAGATCTCATGAGCGCGTATTTTCCTTTTAAGGTACTTTTTTGGCCGCATTTTTAGAAGTTAGAACTAATACTTAAGCAGCACAGCTATAATTGCGAGCTCTTGGGAAGAGCAAAACACTCCCCTTAAACAATTTGATTGAAGGAGATAACGATGGTTGTCATACATCCTCACGAGGCAAGCTCTTATTATACAACAAGAACACGGGTACTCAAGAATACTTGAACACTTCCCTCTATACTTTTCCTCTATTCAAATACATCCTTGCACCTGTAAGCATCAGAATTCCTGAAAGAGTGCTCACCCCTATTTTTTAAACCAGATCAAAGGCTTTTAGTGTTGCCAGGGTCCAGAGAGCCAAATATGCAAGGATCCATAAGCCTGGTATCAACAAGAAATGAGTTCGGAATCCGTATATATTCTTTTCTTCATGCAAGAGAGATTCTTGCTGGATATGCCAAATTCCTGTATCCAGAACCCATAGAAATCCCATACAGAATAGGAAAAGCATATGATAAGGATCCCAGGCTTCATTGGTTATCACATAAAGGAGATCTATCAGACGAACAATGAGAATGAACAAGTAAGAACCATATAAGTCTTCTGGCATTTCAAAGGAGAAAAAAGGACTTTTAGGCCAGACTCTCTTTCAAAAAGCGTCCGGTATGACTTCCCTCAAATTGAGCGACTTCTTCAGGAGTTCCAGCTACCAATACCTCTCCTCCGCCCTGCCCTCCTTCTGGCCCTAAATCAATGATCCAGTCAGCCGATTTTATGACATCCAGGTGATGCTCAATTACTATCACACTATGACCTGACTCCACCAGACGATTTAAGCTGTCCAACAGACAGGAAATGTCCGCCAAATGAAGGCCGGTTGTAGGTTCGTCCAGAATATACAAAACATGAGCTCCCCTTCTCAGCTTACCTAGTTCTGAGGCTAGTTTTATCCTTTGAGCTTCTCCGCCAGAAAGTGTGGTACTAGATTGCCCAAGCGTCAAATATCCCAGTCCTAGCTCATTGAGGACTTTGATCTGATTGTGAATCTTTTTGTGCTCTTTGAAAAACCATTCACCCTCCTCCAGAGACATATTGAGCACATCGGAAATAGTTTTCCCTTTATAGGTTACCTGAAGGGTTTCTGGATTAAATCTAGCCCCTTTACAGGTTTGGCACAGACGCTCAACATCCGGCATGAAGTACAATTTAGTTTTGATGGTCCCTTCTCCCATACATTCTGGGCAGCGACCGCTTTTCACATTGAAGCTAAACCTTCCAGCTTTATAGCCTCTTTCCTTTGACAAATCAGTAGAAGCAAAAATCTTCCGGATGTCATCATAAAAACCTGTATAGGTAGCAGGATTTGAGCGGGAAGATCGGCCAATGGGAGATTGATCAATATGGGTAAGTTTCTGTACATGCTCCATCCCTTCGATAGAATCGTGATCGCCGGTTAAAATTCGGCTATCATAGATATTTTTTGAAAGGGCTTTATAAAGAATCTCATGAATGAGGCTACTTTTTCCTGAACCTGATGCTCCTGTAACGCAGACAAATTTCCCCAGAGGAATCTCTACATCAATATTCTTTAGGTTATTTTCTTTCGCACCCTTAATGACTAAAGAATGGCCGTTGCCACTTCTTCGCTGTTTAGGTATAGAAATCTTTCTTTCTCCGGATAAAAACTGACCTGTTGGAGAGATCTTATGTTTGAGGATTTTATCAAGTTTACCCTCCACAACCACCTTACCTCCATGTATGCCGGGACCCGGGCCCATTTCGACGATATAATCAGCAGCCCGTATAGTCTCTTCATCATGCTCAACGACAATTACCGTATTTCCCAAATCCCGTAACCTATTCAAGGTAGATATCATACGAACATTGTCTTTGGGATGGAGACCAATGCTGGGCTCATCGAGTACATAAAGCATGCCCATCAAACCGGAACCAATCTGAGTAGAAAGCCTGATTCTCTGGGCTTCTCCTCCAGAAAGCGTTCCTGACCTGCGATTTAGATTGAGGTAGTCCAGGCCTATTCCCAGTAAAAGGTCTAATCGGCCTATTATTTCTTTAAGGATTTGATTTCCTGCTTCTTTGTCCCTAACCGGCTTCACTTTCTCAAGAAAAGCCTTTAATTCTTGAAAACTCAACTCTCCTAATTCAAAGATATTTTTCCCATTAATTCGAAAACGCTGACGACTTCTTTTCAACCTAGCCCCTCCACAATCGGGACATTTATGTTCGACCATCACTTTTTTCAGCCATTCCTCCATACCGGAATTGGCCACCTGCCTTTGTCGATACCACTTATAGTTTCTTTCAATATTTCCAGCAACTCCTCCATAGCCAATCTGATCGCCTATCATCCGGTACCAGGCTCCTCTTGCTCTGGGATCTTTTTCTGCTTTTGCTCCAGGAGGCAGTATAAGGGTGTACTTTTCTCCTTTGGTTCCATAAAGCAACATTTCCTGAATATACTCAGGGAGATCCTGATAGGGAGTATCCAGACTAAAACCGTAATGCCTGGACATACTGTGCATATGTCGTCCGTGCCAATTGTCCGGATTGAACTTTGCCGCTTCTTCAATGAAACATCCTTCAGCTATACTTCGAGAAGGATCAGGTACCAATAAATCCACATGAACCCGCATATAGGTACCCAGCCCCAAGCAGGTGCGACAGGCGGAACCAGGTTCATTGAACATGAAAAAATTGGGATTCAGAGCCGCACTTAGTATCCCCCTTTCCCCTAATTGCAATTTATTATAGAGACGCTCTTCCTGCGCTTTATCATCCGGCAGCCGTATTCTTAGGTAGGGATCGCCCATGAGGATGGCATTATTGATACTTGTCAGAACTTCCTTATCAGCCTCTTTCCTTATTGGAAAGCTATCGATGAGCACCTCCATTTGGTACTCCTTTGTCTCATCTATTTCAAAATTTTCCTGCAAATCATAGAGCGTTCCATCTATATATAGCCTTCGGTAACCTTTCTTCCGGATTTCTGTGAATAGGAAGGCAAAATCTTCCCCATAAACAGGATAGACAGGCGCCCTTAGCTCAATCCGAGCTCCTTCCTTCAAGGACATCAAAGCATCCAAAATAACCGGGGCTGATTTGATAGCTATAACCTCTTCCTCCCAGGGATCATAAGCTTCAGAAATAGTTGCATAGAGGAGGTTTAGGTAACTAGCGATATCGGTCATTGTCCCCACCGTTGATCGGGGATTTCTCTGGATGGTTTTTTGTTCAATAGAGATTACAGGGGAAAGGCCGTAGACAAAGTCTACATCTGGTTTATTGATTTGCGAAATGAATCGTTTGGCATAAGTAGAAAGGGATTCCATATAGCGCCGCTGTCCTTCTGCATAAATGGTATCGAAGGCAAGCGAAGATTTTCCAGAACCCGAAAGGCCCGTTACCACGATGAGCTTTTCTCGCGGAATCTTGATGGATACATTTTTCAAATTGTGTACACGTGCTCCCTGTACTTCAATGTGGCTTCTTTTCATTAGAGAAGTATTGAGGTGTTGTTGTGTTGTAGTGCGGCAGTTTAGAATTGGAGCATTTGGTACCTAAAGATAATCATAGTAATCCATTCACAAAACGCTTTATCCCTATCTTACGATAACACTAAAACACTCAATAATAAAAGGCCAGCTCCTCCACTTCTTCAGGACTTGTCGGAGTCAAGCGATGCGGTAGAGAAGTACGATGTATAATCTCTTTATCTGCCAACCATTCGCAAGCACCTACCAAATCACTTATATTCATTTGTTGTTGTGCCCAGGTATCAATTTCTGTAGCACTTTTTATTCTGCCTCCATCTGAAAGGAAATCTAAAAGGGGTTGAAAAATATCCTTGCATCTTTCTACCAGGAAGTTGTCTATAAGATAGAGGGCTTTTTCTATAGCAGCTTTGTCTTTCGGAGCGTCTATGAGGTCGGTATAAATCGCCTTAAAAAATGCAGGATTGATCTTGATTGCCTGATGGACAACTTCTCGACTTACAATTTCATCCGCCATATTCAATTCTATCCTCGCCAGACCTGAATACATATAGGTAATCCAGATAAAGGCGTATTGCGGATCCTTTTTACTATATAGAAATTTCTCGACTTTAGAGATCAGGGGCATAAATGAAGAAGCAGTTGAAAGCATCTGGGATTGCTTGTCTCGACTACCCAGTTTTTCTACTCCCTCATACAGATCCCGAATACTTTCATCACGGGTAAACAAAAGCCTGGATTTACTGAAATAAGAATGGAGAAAGGAGTTTCTCAAACTTCCTTCCATAATTTTTCGGAACCGACTCCTTTCCAGCGCCCATGCATGAATATTTACATCATATTCGGTCAGCGCAACTTCTTTATCCTGTCCCTTTAGCTTACCATCACGGATGATGATCATTAAATCTATATCAGATTTTTCCCAAACTACATCATAGGACAAACTTCCTGCAACTATCACGGCCAGGACGTTTTTATCCGCCTGTAATTTCTCTAATAGTAAATCAAGTGCCTCCTCAAATCTTTCTTGAGTTTTGGCAAATCCCTCAGAGCTCTTCATACTCACAAGATAAAAAGCTCAAGCTAATTTATCAGGCAGAAATACGAACCTTACGATTGCTATAGACGTTAAGTTCCCCAAAGAATCTCCAGATATCAATTACGGCACTTTGAAAAGCATCAAAGTCCAAAGGCTTATTTATATAAGCATTTGCTCCCAATTCCTGGGTGTATTGGATATTACGTTCGTTGCGGGAAGCACTGAAGAAAACAACCGGGAAGTTTTGCATTCCTTTTTGTATGAGTCTTTCCAAAACTTGTATACCCGTCATTCTGGGCATTTCCATATCAAGCATCAAAAACAGAATCTCCCCCTTTCCTTGATTTTCCATATAAGCAAAGAATTCCGGTCCTGACTCAAATCTAATTAGTTCCCCGTTAAAGTTTGTTTGTTTAAATGAGAGTCTGATTAATTCAGCATCATGAATGTTATCTTCAATAAAGACGACTTTTCCAGTTTCCATTTTCATTAGGTTAATGGTGATTTTACTTAGTACCCTCAGGGGCTGTTTTTATGCAGATTTACTGTCAAACCTTACATAAAATGCCCGTACACCTATCCGACATACCTGGAACAACATTGGAAAAGCTATAAAGTATATCGGATCCTCAAAACAGATAAAAAAAAATATTGCGATTATTTGTCAATCGGCTTAATCACTGGATTGCTTAAAATTTACAAGGGAAAATAATTTACAGCATTCACTAAGATACAATTAGGTTAAAAATGGGTAGATGATATTTGTAACTAAATCAGATTAAAATTACCTATTTAAGGTTTGAGATAAAATGCAATTTCCTGTCATATAAAACATAGCTGAGAGAATATCTGGACATCCAATTATTCTCAAAACCTGAATAATCTTCCCATATATGATTTTTTAAAAGGAAGGAAGAATTTTCAAATTAGTCATCACCTCCCAACCTTATTTCCTGATTTTATTCTTCCTAAGGAATCCAGTCATCCCATGTAAGAAAAACACAAGAAGTGTTATTTTTTTACTACAAGCTGACAACTTTTTGATGCATCACGAAATTACTGTTTAAACTGCAAAATTTTCCTTTCAGCCTGTAGAATAAAATGTCTGGACAATTTTCTCCTAAGGAGCTGAAATAAAAAAGCCTGAAAACGCTAAACCATCATTGAATTTTCATTTTTCCTTTTAGTTGTAAGATTTTTGGCGAAATGTAAGGAAAGCATACTTTTTGCATCGATCATTCGTATTAAATCAATGCTCATCCCAAAAAAAATCCCCTACTTTGTCATGTGGAAGGAAAAAGCATATGCTTTATATTATTCACATCTCTCTTTGCAGAAAGCCTTGTTTTGGGGTTTTAAGGAGCTTTCTCAATCAAACACCTCTTAATTTTTCGGAATAAGTATCTATTTGCCTATGAGATAGGACCTTAACCTGTTTTGCCTAAATCTCCGTTTACTCGAGATTTGAATTCATTCTTTACTTGACTTTTTCATCCAGTTTTTCTCATTCGATCTATCGCCCGGATAATTCGTAATCAAACGTTTTTCCGATGGCATCTTTAACTCCTAAATCAGGGGTTTTGGGTAGAAGAAATGCTGCCCATCTCCTCAGAAGAACTGGCTTTGGTCCAACCAAAGCTGAGATAGACACTTTCTCTGACTTGACTGTAGATCAGGCAATCACAAACCTGATGCAAGTTCCTCCCTTGCCAGCTCCTCCCATAGATCCGGAAACAGGTGCTACCTGGGTTATCAATGGTAGAGAAGATGGAGTAAATTCGGGCGATTCACGCTTGAGTGACTATGTAGCAGGCTGGTGGATGATGGAAGCTATGGACTCCAATCAGACGGTCCTGCTCCCCAAGATGATTTTCTTTCTCCATACCTGCTTCTCAACCAATTTCGACAACCTAGATTCAGAAGACAATTACTACCTACTCAGGCTTTTCAGGCATTATGCGTATGGGAGCTATAAAACACTCGCCAGAAAAGTAAGCCTGGATGGAGGTATGATGGAATACCTGGACCTACGCTCCAGCAATAAATTTAACCCTAACGAAAATTACCCCAGAGAGCTTCTTGAACTATTTACGATAGGTAAAGGATCTCAAATCGGATTTGAAAACTATACCACTTATACTGAAGATGACATCAGGGCTGCTGCAAGGGTCCTTACGGGTTTTCGTCAGAATAGTGATTGGTGGGATACTAGTTTGCACGATCCGGATACGGGCTTACCTACCGGCTTAGTGAAGCCTGATTCACATGATACTGATGATAAGGTTTTTTCCGATGCCTTCGTAAGTCCTGATTTCCCCTCACCGGTAACCATAGTGGGCGGAGAAACAGAAGCTGATATGCTTCGCGAGCTGGATACCCTCATTCATATGATATTCGAGCAGGAAGCAACAGCACTCAACATCTGCCGTAAGATGTACCGTTTCTTTGTCCACTATGATATTACCGAAGAAGTAGAAACGGACATCATCGCTCCTTTGGCCAACATCCTCAAGAGTAATGACTACAACCTGGGGATAACTATAGAAGCCCTTCTCAAAAGTGAGCATTTCTTTGATGAAGATAGTACGATACCTGAAGAGTATAGGATCGGAGGGATGATAAAAACACCGGTCGAGCTGGTGCTTGGGATCATTCGTTTCTTCAAAGCCCAGCTACCCGATCCCAATGGCGATCTGGATGATTTTTACCGAAGATGGATGAGGGATACTGTCATGAATTTTATGTTCAATGAATCGGGCATGCTCCTTTTTCAACCTCCAACCGTAGCCGGATATCAGCCTTATCACGAGGAACCCGAATATGCGAGGCTTTGGATCAGTTCAAATACCCTTCCTTTCAGGTATACCATGGCTGAAATGTTTACCAAAGGGAAGAAAGTAACGCGAGGCGGTGATCTTTATATGAATATCGATGTGATTCAGATGGTGACGGATAAAAGTATCATTCCTGATTTTACTGGCCCCGATCCTTTGGATGGAATCGTAGGTACCTACACCGGAGGAAGATTTGCTGAACATATTGTCAAATGCATCACGGACTACGCATTTCCCGACCCTCCGGCTCAAGAGAGATTCGATTATTTTCTCAATGACCTTTTGCTGGGCAATCTTTCCCTGATTAACTGGAGAAATGAGTGGATGGAATTTGAAGCCACTGGAGATGACAGCAATATTCGCCCTCAACTGGAACTCTTTATTCAGGGCATCTTACAATCACCAGAATTTCAACTCGCCTAAGCAACACTGAAGATGAAAAGAAGAAACTTTATCAAAACCCTTGCCCCTCTGGGCATGACGCCTCTGATGGTTAATGGAATGCCGGTTAGAGCCATGGCTGATTCTATGTTCGCACCTATGTTTTCCTGTGATGAGATTTCAGATAGAGCATTGGTTTTAATCCAAATGCATGGAGGGAACGATGGCATAAACACGACCATTCCGGTAGAGCAACATGCCGAATATATGAATCTAAGACCTACTATAGGTATTCAAAATATAACTTCTCTGGACCAAACCATAGATGTAGCTGATCAATTGGCCTTGCATCCACAGATGAATCTGATGCGCGACCTCTATGACAGTGGTATGGTCAATGTTGTTCAGGGAGTAAATTATGAAAATAGTAATAAATCCCATTTCAAGGGCCGAAACATTTGGCTGACAGGTGGTGATTCAACTACTGAAGGTCAGGACAAAAGCTCCGGCTGGTTTGGAAGATATCTGGACCATACCTACCCTAATTTCCCCATCGGATACCCCAACTCTCGTATGCTGGATCCCATTGGACTTGAATTTGGAAGCCGTACCATATCTCTGGGCTTCCATCGGGAAAGTGGAGTTCCTGCAGGCCTTGCCTTGAGTAATGATCCTACTTCATTTTACGAAATGATTAGTGGTATCGGGGGAGCTTATCCTTCCCAAATTCCTATCACTCGGTACGGATCAGAGATGCAATACCTGATCGATATTCAAAGAAGTAGCGATAAATATGGACAGCGCCTGAATGATATCTATAATCTGGGCACCAATATGGTTACCTATCCCGAACGATATGGAACCGATGGAAAATGGAATACACTAGCCGGTCAATTACGTACGGTTGCTCGCTTGCTGAGCGGAGGATGTAGAACCAAAATATTCCTCGTGAGAATCACAGGCTTTGATACCCATACAAATCAGGTAGAGAGTTCAGATCCTACTACCGGGAATCATGCAGAGCTGCTTTACAATCTCTCTTCAGCCCTGAAGGCTTTTCAGGATGATTTGACTGCTTTGGGGATCGCCGAAAGGGTCATGACAGTAACTTTTTCTGAGTTTGGGAGGCAGGTAGGCGAAAATGGAAATCATGGTACAGATCATGGAACGCTGGCTCCAATGTTTGTAGTTGGCCGTGGGGTAAATCCCGGGATTACCGGAACCAGCCCAAACTTCAGCGAGATTGATAGAAATAATTTCACCAGCTTTCAATACGACTATCGACAGGTCTTTACTACCCTGCTTCAAGATTGGTTGGGATTGAGTGATATGGGTCTTCAATCGGTAGAGTTCCAGGATTTTATTGGACAAAAACTGGATCTGGTCAATAGCAATTATGACGATGGCCAGGGGAATACGGTTGATTTTGTGGTCGACCCTACTTGTTATGATGCAGCGACTACCTTCCCGGTTGGGCTATTGTATTTCCATGCAAATGCTCAGGAGGATAATACCGTTCTACTAAATTGGGCCACAGGAAATGAAATTAATAACTCTCATTTTGAGATAGAGCGCTCTGTAGATGCTTTTGTTTTTCAACCCATAGCAAGAGTAGAAGGAGCAGGAAATAGTGAGCAGGAGATCCGTTATGATGTGATTGACGAACAGCCTTTGCCCGGCATTTCCTATTACCGTTTAAAACAAACCGATTTTGATGGCACCTACACCTACCATGGGATCATCCAGGTAAACCTGGAAGAAAGCGATCCTTTCAAAGCCCGAATGGAAGCCTATCCAAATCCAGCAACAGACAAAGTAGCCGTTACGATCAGCGCGGCAGAACGGATCAGCGGAATGATCTCTGTTTATTCCCTGAATGGACAAAAGGTCATTGAAACCTCTTTTCCTATCCGTCCTGGAGTAAATCAAAAAGAAATTTCACTGACCCATCTACAGCCTGGGGTTTATGTAGTCGAAGTAAGCGGCTCAGCCAATACCTTGGGAGAAGGTGTGCAACTAGGCAGGACGAAACTCCTGGTCAACAGATAAAGAAACTTAGTGAGGTCTGCATTATGAACATGAAGCTTCGAGCTTCGTCCGAGCGCCGGTTAAATTCCGGCGCTTTCTTTTTTCCCCATCACTTACCTAAATTCAGTATAATTTGTTCTGGGATGGCTAGCCATTGCTTCCCTACCCTATTTTCCCTAATTTTGCAGCCTCAAATTCACAAGAACCCTTTGTAAGGACAATTCGTACAGAAGTTTTTTACAAATATTAGCAAAATCCAACGATGGACAGACTTTTTCTTTCAGATCAGGAACTTCAAAGAAGAGATGAATTGAAGCGCTTGCTCGATATGGGAATCAATCCCTATCCAGCCGATCTTTATGAGATCAGCCACTTCGCAGCTCAGATCAACCAGGAATTTGAAGAAGGCAAGGAAGGTTTTGACAAACTCTCTATGGCCGGCCGTCTGTCCAATAAACGGATTATGGGTAAAGCATCTTTCGCCGAATTAAAAGATGAAAGTGGAAGTGTACAATTATACTTCAACCGAGATGAAATTTGTCCCGGTGAAGATAAAAGCATGTACAATGAAGTTTTTAAGAAACTAACTTCACTGGGAGATATCATAGGCATCAAGGGAGAAGCTTTCATTACCCAAACCGGAGAAAAAACAGTAAAAGTCACAGAGTTCAAGATTCTTTCCAAGGTTTTACGTCCCATCCCTTTCGCAAAAGAAACGGATGACAAGCTCTATGACACCCTGACCGATACCGAGCAACGCTATCGCATGCGTTATCTCGACATGATCCTGCACCCGGAAGTTCGCGAGACTTTCCGCAAGCGTACGCTATTGGTGCAGACTATGCGGGATTTCCTCAATGAGAAAGGATACCTGGAAGTGGAAACGCCAATTCTCCAACCCATTTATGGAGGTGCGGCAGCCCGACCATTCAAAACTCACCACAATACCCTGGATATGACCCTCTATTTGAGGATTGCCAATGAGTTATACCTCAAAAGGTTGATTGTAGGTGGATTTGATGGCGTCTATGAGTTTAGTAAAGACTTCCGAAATGAGGGGATGTCTCGCTATCATAATCCGGAATTTACCCAAATGGAGCTCTATGTAGCCTATAAGGATTATGACTGGATGATGAATTTGGTAGAGGAAATGGTAGAATCCATTGCTATAGCTCTGCATGGGGATACAAAAGTTCAGGTAGGTAAAAACATCATAGACTTCAAAAGACCGTGGAAACGTTTTTCCATGTATGAAGCCATTCAAGAATATACAGGTATTGACATTTCTGAAATGGATGAGGCGGCTTTGAGAAAAACCGCTACGGAACTTGAGGTACCTATAGATGAAACTATGGGGAAAGGGAAGCTGATTGATGAAATCTTCGGAGAAAAAGTAGAGCACCTGCTCATTCAGCCAACCTTCATTACTGACTACCCCATCGAAATGAGTCCGCTGGCCAAAAAACATAGAAGCAAAGAAGGACTGGTTGAAAGATTTGAAGCGATCTGTAACTGCAAAGAGATTTGTAATGCCTTCTCTGAGCTCAATGATCCTCTGGACCAAAGAGAGCGTTTCGAAGCACAAGTAGAACTCGGCAAAAGAGGTGATGACGAAGCCATGGTTTTGGACGAAGATTATCTTCGCGCTCTGGAGTATGGAATGCCTCCTACCGCCGGATTGGGTATTGGTATTGACAGGCTTTCCATGATTATGACCAATTCTGATTCTATTCAGGACGTTCTCTTCTTCCCGCAAATGAAGCCAGAGAAAAAACAGGAAGTAGCTTCTGAAGCCGAATTTCAAGCTATAGGAGTACCCGCTGATTTCGTACCACTTCTTTATAAAAAAGGGATTCTTACCATCGAAGCTTTAAAAGAGATCAATCCTAACAAACTTCATCAGGATCTTTGTGGGTTGAACAAAAAAATGAAGCTGGGTCTCAAAAATCCGAGCAAAGAAGAAGTGGCTTCCTGGCAGAGCTAGGCCCGATTTTCCCTAATAGGAACTTATTAACAAAATCCTTAAATTGAGTTAAGGATTTGGATACACGCGTATTTGCTATTTTTTGCAAATATTTGTTTTAATTGCAATGGATATGGATCCCGTTGATCAGACTTAGCTGATTAGCAATTATAGATAAGGAACAACATGTTACCAGAAAATGCGAACCCGGATTTGCCGGAAAAGCAGGAAGAAGAAGTAACTCAGGTAGAAACGGAAAACCCAATACCGGAAGACCAGAAAAGTACACCTGAAAAAACGGAAACCCCTGTTACAGAAGAGCAAAACCCTGCAGAAGAAGAGAATACTCCTGAATCTGCCACCCCTTCTGAAGAAGCAGCGCCAGTAGAGCAAGAAGCACAGGAAACTGTTGCAGAAGCCCCAACTCCTGAAAGCGAAGCTCAAGAATCAAAAGAGGAAGTGACACCTGTACCCGAAAGTGAAGCTGCTTCTACCGAAGATAGTTCAGCTGAAGTACCTGCTGAGCAAACAGAAGTAGCAAAGGAAGAATCCTCCGAAGAGGATGATAAAGCCCCAATAGCTACTATTGAGCTAGCTCCTTTGAACCAGGAACTTCTTCCTAAGATTGAGGAATTAGTTAGCGACCGGGAAAAAAGAGGCCAAATCCTTGTTGATGCGCAAATTAGTGATTTGCTCCAACTCATGGAAGGTTATTCTAAAGAAGAGAAAGTATCCGATTTCATTTCACGGGTTGGGCTGATAAAGCGAAGCTATGATGCTCGCAAATATCAGGAGAATCCTGCCAAAGAAATTCAGGATCGCTTTCACTACGCACTGGCTCAATTCAATAAGAAAAGAAATGCCCATCAGGCATCTGCGGAAGGAGAGAAACGAGGAAATTCTCAACGCAAAAAGGAACTTCTTCAGAAACTTCAGGAAGTGGTAGCTGCTGAGGATCCAAATCGTATACAAGAAGTTCGCGATATCCAGGAAGAGTGGAAAGGAATAGGACATGTCCTGAGAGAGGATATCGAACCATTATATAAAGCGTATCGCCACCAGCTTGATAAATTTTATAAGTTGAGGGAAATGCATTTTGAATTGCTCGATTATGACCGCAAGATCAATCTGCAGGAAAAAGAAAAGCTGATAAAAGAAGCAGAAAATCTCATTCCGGCTGAAGAGGACAGAGAAAAAATCGACGTTTGGAAAGAGAAAATGGATATGCTGGCCGAATTGAGGCAGCAGTGGAAAGCCATTGGCCATGTACCACGTGAAGACATGGAGCGCATCAATAATGAGTATAGAGCCGTTGTTGATCGCTTCTTTGAGGTAAGGCAAGGCTTCATGGAAATCCAGGATCAGTTAAGGTCTGAATTCGGGGAAAAGAAACAGGCCATCCTGGTTAAAATGGAAAGCTTTAAAACTTTTCATTCTGAAAAACCAAGAGACTGGAATGATGCGACTCGTACTTTGAGAGAGCATCAGGAGGCCTGGAATGCCCTCGGTCAGGCTCCACAAAGTATCAATGGAGAACTCTGGAGTAAGTATCGGGACATCTGCAATTCATTCTTCTCCAAGAAGTCAGAGTTCTTCAAAAAACTGGATAGCATCCGTGCCGAAAATCTGGCTAAAAAGCGGGAACTGGTTGAGAAGGTAGAGGCCATTAAAGACTCTCCTGACATCGAGAAAACCGCAAATGAAATCAAGAGACTCCAGAGAGAGTGGAAAAGCATAGGACCTGTGCCGGAGCGTCATTCCAATAAAATATGGAATCGTTTCCGTTCTGCCTGTGATGAATTCTTTGCCCGAAGAAGAGAAAAATACCAGAGCCAGAGCAGTGATGAAAAAGGTAATCTTGAGGCTAAAAAAGCCCTGGTTGAAGAAGTAAATAAACTTGAAGTTGACGAAAACAACATAAATGCTTCTATCGATCAGATTAAAGCGCTACAAGCCAAATGGAAAACTATTGGTAAGGTTCCTTATAAGGAAAAAGACAAAATCTGGGAAGAGTTTAGAGGAGCCATTGATGCTTTCTTTGATGGACTTTCACTCAAAAGAGGAGAACTTCGCGAACTTAAATTGAAAACTTCTATCGAAAGTATCTCGAACGATGATGAAAGAAACAGAAGTGGAAGAGGAAAGATCGCCCGATTGAGAAGAAAGATTGCACAGTCGCAAGAAAAGGTGGATCAGTATTCGATCAATGTTCAATATATCGCCAAAGGCAAGTCCGGAGATACCCTCAGGAAACGAATTGAGGATGATATAGAGAAAGAGAAGAAGATGATTGCCGAATGGAAAAACCAAATCAAGGTTTTGAACGAGGCAATGAAGAAGCCAAAACCTGCGCCAGAAGCTCCAGCTCCTGAAGCAAAAACTGAGGAGCATGCTCCTGCTTCAGAGACAGAAGTTGCAGAAAAGGCTGAAACTCCAGCAGAAGAAAGCGCTCCCGAAGAAGAAGCTGCTCCTGAAGCTCCAGCCGAAGAAGCAGTAGCGGAAGAAAAAGCTCCTGAAGAAGCGCCAGCGGAAGAAGCACCTAAGTCTGAAGCAGAAGAAGCCCCAGTTGAAGAAACCAAAGCGGAAGAAACTCCCGCAGAAGACGCTCCTGCTGAGGACAAAGAATAAAAGCAAAAAAACCAGAGTTTATAAAAGAGCCACACATACTATATGTGTGGCTTTTGCTTTATCAATGCTAATACATTTACTAATTCCGGTTATTCCGCCTGTTTTGCAGACGCTCTTGCCTCCGCTTTCTGATTTCCTCCAATAGCTTCTTTTTATAATTATTTTCAACTACATATAAGAGAGCTACTTTGCGTGCAGGAAGGACCTTTTTGAACTCTTCATGGTATTTCTTCACAATATCCAATTCCTTCTGCTTGAGTAGGAGAAACTCATCACTTTTTGAAGATAATTGAGCATCTGATAAGGCCTGTGCACCTTTGGTGATCTCAGTTAACTTCTGCCTGGAAGCTTTCTGAGCAGCTCTTAGTTCATCAGAATAAGCATCATGAAGCGGCCAGAAACCTTTGGCTTCATCTGGGCTCAATTGAAGTCTTTTGGTGTAAAAGCCGACCCTGAAGGCCTGAATCTCAGGATTGTCTGGGTTCTGCGCAAATAGATCAGTTGATCCAAAAAGCAGGGCAAAACAAAGCAAGCCCTGCATGATAACATGCTGATACATATTCAAATTCTTGGTAATCATCTCTTTCTAAATCTCTATTAATGATGTGTGCGTTCGCTCTTTTTTTTCATGTTTGTGAAAAAAATAACGGGAACAGATGCTGGCAAAGTATTTAATCCAGCCCTTCCAAATCAAGTCCATCCAACTCTTCCTCCAGAGAATAGACATCCAACTCCTCAATCAATTCATCAATACTCTCCTCTTCCAAAGGTAAAACTTCTCCTTCCGCTTCATCTGAGTTTATTCCTTCCACCCATTCTGAAAATTCTTCTCCCTCAAAAGTCGATAAAAGCATTTCTTCGCTGAGGGAAGCAGGATCAACTTCGGCCAGGAGATCTTCCAGTGGAAATTCACTGAGTGCAACTTCATCTTGTAATTGTATATTTTCTTCCTGCGGACGAAAAATGAGGAAAAGCAGCGTAAATACTGCAACAGCAGCCAGCATAACGTAAGTAGCCCGCATAGAAATTATTGGGGCTGATATGCTTTTTCTTTCCTCTTCCTCATTTCTTGCATGCTCAAATCTGTTCAGAACTCCTCCAAAATAGTCTTCCGGAACCTGGAATACATTTTTCTTAACCAGTTTCCCGAGTATAGGACCTAATTCTTCTTCTTCCTCCTCCAATTTTGCCTGAAAACGAGATCCGATTTCTTCGAAATAGGAATCTGGTACCTGAAAAGAATTTTTCCCTTTCAGTTTACGCAACTCTGGCGCATTACTTAATTCCTCGCTATGTTCTCGACGGTCTTTCATCTTTATCTTTTGACTATGGAAATTGATAAAGGTTTAATGTGTGCTCCGTGTTTGTTTCCTTTATCAACTTCTATGTATTTCCTTTTAGTTTTTGTTCAATCTTCTTTACAGCATGGTGGTAACTCGCTTTTAAGGAGCCAACAGAGACTTCCAGTATTTGTGAAATCTCATCATACTTTAATTCCTCAAAGTAGCGCATATTAAAAACCAACCGCTGTCTTTCCGGCAAGGTTAAAATCGCCTCCTGCAATTTCATCTGTATTTCATCGCCATCAATATAAGGCCCACTGCTCAAGCTATGCCTTAAATCATTTTGCAAATCCTCAACATCCTGAAAGGCTCGTTTCTGTTTTTGCTTGAGAAAGGTTAGGGACTCATTAGTTGCTATGCGGTAAAGCCAGGTTTTGATGCTGGATTCCGCCCTGAACTTCGCCAAATTTCTCCAGGCCTTCATCAAGGTATTCTGCAAGACGTCATCCGCATCATCGTGGCTTATCACAATTCTACGGATATGAAAGTACAGACTCTTTTGGTACAGACGTATCAGTTTAGCGAAAGCAATTTCTTTGCCTTCTACATCTTTCAGTTGCACCAGGAGTTCCCTTTCTTCTACTGCTAGCATGGTGAGTATTGGACTATAGAAATAGCAAAAGGTTTAATGAAACATAAAAAAATTTCGACAGAAAAAATTTAGCACTTTTTATCTCATTTCCTATCCGTTTTTCAAGACAAACATTTCCTTTCCTGATGGAAATTAGCTGATAGGTTTGAGGCGACAATGCTTAGGAATAAAACATTTATTGGAGTATTTATGCATTTGATTATTCAAATACATAAAACAACACATCCTATACACATAACGAGAACCCAAATTTAAACATGAACGACTCAGGTAATATCATGCGGATCATACGGCCCTTTCTCAAGGCATGGCCCCTGATCATATTATTTATGATGGGAGGGATCGGTCTGGGTTTTGTCCACATATATTATGCTGTTCCCACCTACCAAACTTTTTCGATTCTTCAAATCAATGACAAAGAAAGTGGAGCCTCTACCTTCCTAAAGAAATTTGAGACTTTTTCCGTCATTGGCCAACTTTTGACTGAGGTTGAGGTATTAAGATCAAAATATTTGATCCACAAAACCCTCGAGAAGATGGATATTCAGACCACTAATTATCGCTATGTGAGATCAAAGAAAAGGAATCTATACAAAAAATCTCCCTTTAAAGTTGACTATAGTTTTAGTGATAGTCTTCTATACAACCGGCATTTTGAATTTTACTTACAAAAAGATGATCACTTCATGCTTTCCTACCATGATATTCAGGAAAATGTTATCAAACATGCAGGAAAAATTGGTGAAAGACTTGAAGGTGATGGATTTAACATAAAAATAAGTCCAGATGAAGAATACCTGAAAATGCATGAGGATGCATTCAGGCCAGACCATTATGGTTTCACGGTACATAGCAAAAGGAGCCTGGTCGACATGTACAGCAATAAAGATCTTGTGGTTTCTCTACCAGATGAAAATGTATCAATAGTTAAGCTATATTTTACCAGTGAGGTACCGGAGCTGGCGGCTGATTTTGTCAATACGTTGGCAGAAACTTATATAGAAGATTTTGTCGAAAATAAGAGTGGTACAGCCTCCAAGGCACTCAACTTTATTGATGAGCAGATTGAGGTTGTGGAAACCCAACTACAGTTCGCAGAGGACACTCTCGCCAAATACAAGGTAAAAACCCGGGTGGTCGATTTGGCTATGGAAACAGACGCCAAACTAAAGCGGATTGGAGAATTAGAGATTCGTAAGCTTACCCTCGAACTGGAACAAACAGAACTGCAGGACCTCCTCACCTATCTCAATACTGATTCGCTGAGTTATGATCTCAATCCCAACTATGAATCCATAGAAGATCCTGCCTTTACCGATGCAATTTTAAAACTTAATACTTTTAAAAGCAGTAAGAAAGAATTGCTGCAAAAATATACTTCCGAACATCCTGACATTCTGAAGGTCAATGATGAATTGGAGAGGACCCGTTCTTTCCTGGTAAATAGTGTACAAAATACCCTGGCCACCAATCGAGCAAAAATCTCTTCTTTAAATGGGAGTATAGATCGGGTAAATGGCAATTTCTCCAAATTGCCAGGTATTGAGAAGGATATGATGATGCTTAAAAGGCGCTTCATGACCCAGGAACAAGTTTATGCTTTTCTCCTGGAAAAAAGAGCTGAAGCGGCTATTGGTGCTGCATCTACCATCTCTTTCCATAAAATCCTTGAGCGGGCGCCTATCCCTAAGCAGTCCATTACTCCTCAAAAAAGTCTGGTTCTGGGGTTATCGGGTTTTGTGGGATTAATTATCGCGGTACTCCTGGTCTTCCTATATACCTATATGAGGGCTACTGTTTACTATCCCGGTGATATTGAAATGGGAACCAGCATACCCTTGGTAGGTATGATTCACAATATCCCCCGAAGCATGCAGGATACCAATCAGGACTTTATCAACCTGGCTACCCAATTGCATCTGATCAAGGATTCTTCAATAATAGGATTGAGTGCTTACGGCCCCAAAGAAGGTAAAAACCGGGTGAGTCTTTATCTGGCGCAGGCACTGGCAGCTATTGGGTATAAAACCCTTTTTGTCGATATCGACCTTTACCATCCGGTATTGGAAGGTTTATTTGATATCAATCATAAAAAAGGACTGAATCAATTAGTAACAAATAAACTCAGCCAGAAATCCTGCATACAAAAAAGTCCTATTCCCAATTTAGATTTACTACCGGCTGGAGAACAAATAGCTTCCATTCCAACTTCGGTAGTCCTAAATCCAAGATTGAAAGAAGTACTAGAAGAACTCCAACAAAAATACGATCGCATCGTCTTGAGAACTCCCTTCCTGAATGAAGTTAGAGATAGCATTCCGATTTTGAGGTATTGCGACCTTTCACTGCTTGTAACCATGGCTGATAAAACAAGAACCCTCCACCTGAAGAAAATGGAATCTCTCCTCCGAAGGTTCCAGATAGAAGACCTTTACGCCATTTTGGTCAAAGGAGAGACCCAGGGAGTCAAGTCAGTATATACCTTGATCGATACACCTCTACCTCCTATAGGAAAAGGAGGCCGTAGAAAGCTGATGAGAGATATTCTACGTGTTGTCTTATTCAAACAATCTCCAAATGGAGTATTACTACCCATACCAAAAGCGGGTCGAGGGGTCCGACGAGAATTCCTACTGTCCGCATTGAAAAAAATATTCAAACGATGAAAAGAAGGATAAGTATACTTTTCATAGGGCTTTTCCTTGCTCTTAGTCAAAATGCCTGCACACCTCAATGGTTATTCCAGCAGAAATCCGGGGTGGATTTACAAAAACAGCTTATGGCTTCTGAAGACCATGAGCATATCATTCAAATGGATGATAAGATTACAATCAGTGTATGGGGACATGATGAGTTAGGGGTTGGCTCTTCTTTTAGTGTATATAGTTCTACCCTGGAGCAGGGGAAATTTATCAGTATAGATAAAAGCGGCGAAATAACCCTTCCTCTTATTGGAAAAGTGAAACTGGAAGGACTTACCGCTCGAGAGGCCGATCTTTATATTCGTCAGCTTTACTCAAAATACGTAAAGAATCCCATCGTTTACCTCCGGGTCCTAAGTCATAGTGTCACGGTATTGGGAGAAGTAAATGCCCCGGGAAATTATCTGATAGACAAACAGCAAAAATCTTTGCTGGAACTCATTGGAGATGCAGGAGGTTTCTCCAAATATGCTAATAAACAACGGATCAAAATACTCAGGAAAGACCTGGTTGGAAATCTAGAGGAGATCAAAGTTGACCTTACAGAATTAGAGACGCTTTATACCCAGGACCTTGCCCTACGAAGCCGGGATATTATTTATGTTCCGGAACGAAGATCCAAGGAAATAGAATCTGTGGTTTCAGGTAAGGTTGTCCCTATCGTGGGTATTTTGGGAAGTCTAGCACTCGTTTACTCGCTTACGAGAAATAGTAACAATAACTAATTCCTCTATTATCTCCCATGCGACTCCTCAATGATTCTGGTGAAATCAGGCGAACCTTCAGACCCTTGATTCGGGCCTGGTGGTTTATCTTTTTTATGGCGGGTCTGGGAGCATATGTGGGTTATCAGGAATTTCGCTCTGAAAGCCCCTCATTTGAAGCGAGGGCCACTATTCAGGTAAATGATAAGCATAGTTCGGGTTCAGAGTTCCTGGAGAATTTCGAAGCCTTCTCTGTAGTTGGAGAATTTCTGCTGGAAATGGAAATGATACGTTCCAGTTTCCTCATTCGAAAAGCCTTACAAAAACTCTCCTTAAAAACAGCCTATTTCCAAACTCATCCTAAAGGCTGGAAACAGCACTATAAAGTGCTGCCTTTCGAATTTCAAGCTTCATTTACAGATAGTAGTTGGCTGGATAGGGAGTTTATCATTGAAGTGGATGGTGAGGAGCATCTACAGTTGAGCTTTGAGGAGGTATCGGGCGGAAAGGCAACCATTCAGCTAAAAAGTGGACAAATTCTCAAATACCAAGACCTGAATGTTATCATTCGCCCTTTTGGTACCAACAAAGGTATAGTAGAAGGACAGTATAAAGTAATTGTTCGAAGTGAGGAAAGTCTGATGGCCATTTTTTATGATCTCAGCAATCTCCTGGTCCGATTGCAGGACGAGCATGTGGCATTGATCAATATATATTATTGGCATCAACATCCCGGTATTGCAACGGATTTTGTAAATGCTTTGGCCACTACCTACATTGAGGACTTTATCGAAAGAAAAAAAGAACTGGCAGGCAGGGCCTTAGGAACTCTGGAACTACAAATATCTATCGCCGAATTAAAATTGCAGGAAGCAGAGAGCCAGCTGTTTGATTATCGGGATCAGGTAAAAATCTGGGAAGTCAGTAGCTTTCGAAAGCTACATTTAGATATCCTTTCAGAGACTGAAACCCGAAAACTAAATGCCAGCCTTAAGATCAAAGACCTGGAAAATCTGGTAACCATTCTGGATGAATTGCAAAAGAATCAGCAGGCAGAAATCAATTATGAAAGTATAAGAGATCAGGGGTATTTGGATGCCCTTGAGCAAATAGTTTCCCTCCAAAAGGAGATAAAAAAAAGAAGACTGAACCTTACTCCAGAACATCCCCTGATTCAAACGCGCCAAAAAGAACTAAATAGGATCATTCAGGACCTTATAACGCGGGTAAACAGAACCTTACTTACCTATCGACAGGTCAGACAGAATCTTCAAAACCAATTAGATGAATCGAAAGCTCAGATTCTACGCCTTCCTGCTGTGGAGCAAAATTTAGGCCTATTGGAAAGGAAAGTTGAATTTCGTCAGCGAAATCTGGATTCTCTCAATATCAAGCGAATAGATGCTTATATCAGTTCGATGTCTGATTTTACCTTTCATCGAATTCTGGAACATGAATTACCTCCCGAAAAGCCCATAAAACCTCTCTTGAGGATCAAAATAGGAGTAACCGGACTCATGTACAGTCTGTATGCAATATTTATAATCTTCATTTTCAAAGCCCTGAAAGGTCTGATTACCCATGCAGAAGAACTGGAAGATGATATACATCTGGCAATACGAACCGAGGCAAAACTAAATAATTTCCCCCACCTTCCTATTTCTCAGGGAATCATTAATATGGCCACAGATCTCATTTTAGACAATGAGGTTCGAATTCTTACTTTTCTGGATTATACCTACAATTCAGATAAACTGGCTTGTGCGGGACAATTAGGATTCGTGCTGGCAGAGCTTGATAAAAGGACCCTGATTTTACAAACAGAAAAAGATCCTTCAACCGAAATCCAGGACAAAATCAGACACCCTAATCTCGATGTACTACAGGTTGGGCAAGGAGAAAATAGTTTTCCGGCGAAGATCATTCACCACAAAAACTGGGACATGACCCTAGAGCGATTTACAGAGCAATATGACTTTGTTATATTTTTGGTGAATAGCCTGAAAGATTCACGGGACACCCTGCCTTTTATGCTCAAAAGTGACCTCAACCTCTATGTCGCCAGTCTATACAAGAGTAAGTTGAGTCATTTGAAGAAAGTGCAGAAATACCTGGATGAAAATGAGATCGGAAAGACAGAAATCATCATTTTAGAAAAAGGAAATATTAGTCTTTGGCAGAAAATACAAACTCGCATAAAGGACTTAGTAGAAAATTCAAAAATATTTGCGGGGAATGAAGAAGATTAGTCAACTCATAGAAAAGTTAGCGAAAATGAATCCCGCTACCCAATTGACCCTGCTTGATCAGGCTTTGGTTAGTGGCTCTAATTTCCTGACGGCTATTCTAATCACCCGTTTAGCAGGATTGGAAGAATATGGATTCTTCGCACTGGCATGGATGGGACTTCTTTTGATGAGTAGTTTGCAGCAAGCATTTATTCAGGCGCCTATGATGAGCCTGGGTCCGAAGAAATCACAGAAAGACCAAAACAACTATTTCCCTGCGAGTCAATTCCTGCAAATCTGTTTTGCCTCTTTAATCTTTCTCCTCATTTGTCCCCTTGTTGCTAAGGCCGATTTATTATTGCCTAAATGGAAAGTCAGCGAATTGTTTCCCATTTTGCCTTTAGCGATTCTGGCTTATCTCATGCAGGAATATTACAGACGCTATTTTTTCATTACATCTCGAGCCTCATATGCACTTATTTTAGATGGGATTGCTTATCTCGGCATGCTTGGCGGGATATTGTTCCTGTATGTTCGAGAGCAGCTCCATAGTAACAATATTTACCTCCTTGTCTTAATCAGCTTTGGGATAGCGGCTGTGTTGGGATTTATTCTGGCAAAACTTTCCCTTAAGAAAGGAAGAGCAGGATTTTCTTTTATTCTAAAAGTGCATTGGAATTATGCATCCTGGCTACTTGGTACAGCTCTCCTGCAATTCTTCTCCAGCAATTATTTTCTACTTGCCGCAGCAGCTCTTTTAGGTCCTTTGGCCCTGGGAGCCCTTCGTATTGCACAAAATCTATTGGGGTTGACCCATGTTTTGTTTCAAGCAATGGAAAATGTGGTACCAGTCAAAGCTGCGGAAAGCTATGCAAAAGAAGGCTTTGTCGCCATGAAAAAATACCTTCAAAAGCTGAGTATCCGTTCAGGCATGGTTATCCTGGGAATTTTAGTGATCCTTGGGTTAAGTGCAAAATGGGTATTAAGCCTGGTATATGGAGTAGAATATGAAACATATGCTTATTTACTCATCGGATATTGTTTCTTTTACCTTAGCCTTTTCCCTGGCTACCCCCTTCGATACGCTTTACGAAGTATTGAGCACACACGCCCCATATTTATTTCCTATGTACTGAGTACAGCTTTCAGTTTATTCCTTGCCTTTCCTATGGTAAAAAGATGGGAATTACTTGGAGTAGTAGCAGGATTGATTCTTACTCAAATTCTTATGCAAAGTGTCTACCTAATTAGTCTAAGAAGATTCCAAAAAAGAGCGTTGGCATACTAGTCTTCAGGAGCTCCCCAACTACAAATACCTGATAATGCGTAAATTAACAAATTTGAAGGAGCTAATTTCAAAAAAGGATTTACACCAAATAAGAATCTTGCCAATTTTGATTCATTCAAACGCCATTTTTAACCATTTAAACATGAAAAAGCCGTATTGGGCTCATTTTCATTAATTTATATACAGTAGTCGATCATTAATCTATCTAAAATTCCTGCGCGACACTATTGGGGTTTATTTAATTCATTTTCTAGTGGAGAGCACACAAGATCTCCCTAAGAGCTGTTGCATAAACATCATTTATATGAAAGCTACACAACTGATCAGTCGTCAAATGAAAAAGTTTGGGCTGGGCATCACACAAAATCAAAAGTATGACATTCAAACCAGCAGAATCATGAAGACGGTTCTCCGTCCGGATTCAAACTGCCTGGATGTTGGGTGTTTTGAAGGAGAGATGCTTGAGCAGATGATCAAGTTTTGCCCGAGAGGGAAACACCACGCCTTTGAACCTATCCCACCCAAATTCAATGCTCTAGATAGGAAGTTCAATCATATTCCTAATGTTACGGTCCATCACTGTGCACTTGCAGCAGAAGATGGTGAAGCTGAATTTAACTACGTAATCAGCAATCCTGCTTATAGTGGATTGGTAAAACGGAGTTATGACAGACCCAATGAAAAAGATGAAATGATACGGGTCCCTACTTATCGCCTGGACACACTTGTCGGGCCAGATTATACCGTCGATTTCCTAAAAATTGATGTAGAAGGTGGAGAAATGGGGGTATTTAATGGAGGGCAAAATCTGATTCGGAGGTCAGAGCCCATAGTTGTTTTTGAATCTGGTATTGGTGGTACAAATCATTACGGAACTACTCCTGAGATGATCTTTGACTTCCTGACAGATTGTGGACTGGAAATAAACACCATGAAAGGCTGGTTAGCAGGTGAAGATTCTTTTGCTGAGAATGATTTCCTCAATCAATTAAACAATCATCTCAACTATTATTTCATCGCCCATCCAGCAGGAAGAAACCGAGTTTCTTACATGTAGAAGCTTTAACATATATCACAAAAAGCTCTGGCTAATGCCAGGGCTTTTTTGTTTTACCCCCTTTTTAGAGATACTTCACTAACTGCTGATTTGAGGGAAAACAACAATATTTTATATGTTGGAATTTAATATTTATGGATTTTTAAAAACCTGCTGATATATAGAAATTTCCCAGGTGAAAATTATCCATGTCATATTGGGAAAAGCCCGAACTGATCGCATGAATGGGATCAATAAGGTGGCTCATAATTTGGCCTTGCAACAATTAAAAAGTGGCCATGATGTAGAAATATGGGGCATTACCCCTAGTCCGGGCGAAAGGCCTCCGGACAGGCCTTACATCCTCAGGCTTTTCCAGGCCAACAAAAATAAATTAAAACTGGACGATGAGCTAAGTCGCTATTTGTCGGCGATGGAAGCCTCTTCAGCACATTTCCATATTCATGGAAGCTTTATCCCAGAGTTTTATTGGATTTCGAGGCTATTGGTGAAAAAGGCCATTCCCTATACTTATTGTCCTCATGGATCCTTGAGTCCGGGAGCTTTGCTGAAAAGTGCATGGAGGAAACGAATCTACTTCCACTTTTTTGAATCCCGGATCATCAAAAATGCCCAGGCCGTACAGTTTCTAGGCAAAACCCAGTTTGACTACATCGATAAGCTAATAAATCTCGATAACAAGGTATTAATCCCAAATGGACAAAATCTGGATGAGCTGGAGTTTCAGTCCGAAGCGAGGAAACAGTTTGCCTATCCAATCTTCAGCTATTGTGGTCGTCTGGATAGAAGGCATAAAGGATTGGATATCCTGATTGAAGGATTCACCCGCTATCGGGAAGGAGGAGGAAAAGGCAAGCTTTGGTTGATAGGTGATGGAAAAGATATGAACTCACTCAAAGCTCAGGCTCAGATGCTTGGAGTAAGAAAACTCATCAAATTTTGGGGTCCGTGGTTTGGGGAAGAAAAGCTGAGGCTTCTACACCAAAGTGATGCATTTATCCATACCTCCCGCTATGAAGGTCTTCCAACCAGTGTATTGGAAGCAGCAGGAATTGGGCTACCAGTCATCCTAAGTACGCCAACCAATCTGGGAGCTTTTTTCGCAGAAAGAGAAGCAGGCATACACATAGAAATAAACAATGCAGACTCTGTCGCAACTTCCCTCAAACAAGCAGAAGATTTAAAGACGCTCTCACGTTTGAAGCGAATGGGAGAAAAAGCTAGGATCATTATTGAAGATGAATTTAACTGGGAAAATATAGCCAATCAGGTCTTAAAAAAGGCCTACAAAATATGAATCAAAAAGTAGAAAAAACGGGACAAGCGATAGCCGTATTGCTGATCGTTCTGATGATCCTTCGGATCAACAGCTACTTTATGATTTCAGAAAATGCAACCATTACCCGGGTTTTTAAAACAGGGCTTCGCTGCTTATTAACAGGGGTTTCTATCCTCCTGGTCATACTTTGGAACGATCCTAAGAGGCCTACCCGATTTGTCTATAAAAATATCCTTGCCCTCTTTTTCTATCTCATGTACCTGTTTATTGGCTTTGCTTCCATTCTCTGGTCCTCAGACCAAGCCTGGTCAGCTTTGCAGATAGCAATGGATATCGAGTGCGTAGTATTTGTGATTTGGTACTGGAAAGCCCTTCTGATATTCAATGAACAGCCTCGATGGACGCATACCATTACCCTGGATTATATCATGTGGGTTTCTATTGTTTGGGTAGCTATTAGTTTCCTGATTGGTGCCATTGTAAATCCTGATCTCTTTTTCAGGGGTACACATGGCGGGGAGGTTCAAAGGCTCGGGGGATGGATCATAAACCCCAATGAAATGGGGATGCTGATGACGGTAGGAGCGGGTATGTTGTATACAAATCTAGCGAGGACGAGTCTTAGTATTTGGAAAATCCTGGGATGGCTGATGATCGTTCTGGCCCTGGTACTTACCCAGTCCCGTTCTTCTATGATTAGCTTCTTCCTGACGACCATGTATTTTGTGATGTCCTCAGGAAAGGCAAAACTTATCATTCCAACTTTGGTCACAGGAGCACTCGTTGCACCGATTGTATTCTTTAAAATATTTGTGAAAGAGGGAGATGTAGGGGAAGTAATGAGTATGACAGGCCGGATTCCATTCTGGGGAGATTTATTGACCTATGGATTTACGGAGAAACCTTTATTCGGATTCGGATTTATGCGGATTCATCATTTCCACAATTTCCCGAGTATCCATTCTTACCCAGGCTCAATGACACACAATACCTTCTTACAGGTATTGCTAAACCTGGGCATTGCAGGTGCGCTTGCCACCTTTTTCAATATGGTCTTTGTATTCAAGGCCTGGTTCAGAGAAAAGAAAACGATAATAAAACATACAGGTGTAGGCATATTCATTGGGATTTTCATCAATTCGCTCACAGAGTTCGGGATCTTTGGAGATGCGAATTATGGGATCATGTGGTGGTTATTCATCATCATGGTTTATGTGATCTCTGCAGAAGCGCCTAAGCCCGAAAGATATACCCCCATTTATGGAAAACAAGCACTTAGAAACTGAAGCAGCCTTGGTTCGAAAGATCCTGGGCTATGGCTCAAATACTCCTTTGGATTCCAATCATCCTGTACTCGTGGAAGATTGGGAGCATTCCTGGGAAGGAAATCCAGAGGATCAGCAAGCCTACAACTTCAGTTACATTCTGAATCCAAGTGGAACAATCCGATGGTTTTTCCCATCCGATACTCAATATCCCGCCTATCTTTCCCTGTATAATTCAGCTCATCTTAAGGCTCGGGTGTATAAACTATGTACCCATGCTGCATTTGCCCTTAAGCTTCAAAAGAAGTTATTCAGCGGGAGCTTTAGTATAAAAACCTCCAAACTTCCTTTTCAGGATTTGCTTAAGGCGCTGGATGCAGAAACCTATGCTGTTTTTACGGGTACAGTCGGAGAAAATCGCAAGAGTGTAGCAGCTATTTATCGAAATAAATCAGTTTCACATTTCGTCAAACTTTCCCATACAGAAAAGGCAAAAGAAATTCTGGCAAATGAGGAGAAGATTCTCAAATACCTGGGTGAGCTCCCTTTCTTTCGATTAGAACATCCCAGGGTTCACCCAGATTCTAAAAAAGGTTGCCTGATTCTCAGCAATATCAAGCCTACACCCGCACGGGAAGTCGCACGTCTGGAAGATATGCACATAGAAGTACTGGGCGAGATTTACAAATTTACCGCTAGGGAAGAAATCATGGCTTCTTCCAATTTCTATCGGGAAATCCATGAAAACCTGAGTAGAATTTGTACACGAGAAGTTTCCGATCCTTCTATAAACAATCCTGTCTTGCACCGGATCATTGATAATTTGATCAAACTCACCAAGGGCATCAGCCCAGCCAAATTTTTCCAGACCTCTCTTGCACATGGTGACTTTACTCCCTGGAATATGTACCTCTCTGACAACTATGTACATCTCTATGATTGGGAGCTATCAAGGAGAGGTTTACCCCTCTTTTTCGACCTCTACCACTATATGTACCAGTCTGGAGTGCTCTTGCTCCGTCAAAACTATGAGCAAATCCTACGGGAAATCAGTCGTAGCCTACGTTTGCCCCATAGCAAACGTCTTTGCAAACAATACAGCCTGGACCTTCAATTCTACCACAAACTTTACCTCATATACATCATTAGCTATTATCTCCGAATTTATATGGACGAAGAAAGCGTTCACATGCAGGTTCACTGGCTGATGGATATCTGGGATCAGGCCTTGCAACATACGCATTGAGGAAAACATAAGAAATATGCAGACAATCAAGCTAACAAAGCGACAAGAATTTATACAAGAAATTTTTAAAAAAAGCAGGAAGCTGAGATATGCTTATCTGAAATATTTTTATCCTACGCAATATCAGATACCCGAAAAAAGTGACATAGACCTGATTATTGAAAAAAAAGAAATCAAGGAGTGGAAACGATTGATTCAAGATTCTAATTATGTGAGGCGGGTCCGATTTAGGGAAAGGTCTTTTGCTGTATATGCAGAGGTTTTCTTTGAAGATGGAAGTTATTTGGAAATTGACCTGATTCATTCTTGTAAATGGAAGTTCAACGTCTTTATTCAGGCAGAGGAAATTCTGGAGTCCAGCAATTTGAATCTGGAGGGGATTAAGATTGCAAGCTTACAACATTCTTTCGCTTACCTAAGCCTTTTTTACACCCTCAATTCCGCTGAGATTCCTCAAAAGTACATCAATTTTTATGACCAGCTTGCAGGGCCTCGAAAAGCAGAGATCAGGCGTTATATTGAAACCAAGTATCAATTGGATGACCTGGGAAACAATACCTTTGATTTACTTCCTTACCGCAAGCAGCTCATTACTCGTATTCAAAAGTTTTCAGATAACCAGGGTTGGGCAGGTCTTCTTCTGAAAGCCTCAAGTTTTAGAGATAGGCTTAGAGATCCAGGTATGGTCATCACCTTTAGTGGTGTGGATGGGGCTGGTAAGTCAACTATCCTCGAGGAAACCCGAAAAATTCTCGCTGATAAATATCGTAAGGAAATCGTTCTCCTCAGACAAAGACCGTCCATTCTTCCTATTTTGAGTTCCTATAAATATGGGAAGAAAGAAGCAGAACAAAAGGCAGCCAACACCTTGCCCAGAACGGGGACCAACAAGAGCAAAATATCTTCTTTCATCCGTTTCATGTATTACTATTGTGATTATGTTTTGGGACAATTTTATGTATACCTAAAGCATTCTCTCAAGGGACATATCATCTTATATGATCGCTATTATTTTGACTACATAGTCGATAGCAAAAGGGCCAATATTGTCCTTCCTCCCAGATTCATCAAAGCCTTGTATCGTTTTGTTTTCAAACCGGATCTCAATGTGTTACTATATGCTGACCCTGAGCTTATTTTGGCTAGAAAACAGGAATTGAGCGAGGAAGATATCCGCAAATTAACTACAGATTTTACCGCCTTATTTACCGAATTTAGTAAGAAACACAAAGCCTCCACTTACCTCCTGATCAATAATGTAGTTCTGGAGGAAAGCCTGGAAAGCATAGAAAACGCCTACCTTGAAATAGCTGGGGAAGAATCGGAGAAACATGATTAAACAAATACTGATAAGCTTTGCTCGAAGGAAAAATCCGGATTTTGTCCTGGACAAAGAGGTAAGAGACCATCTCATTCTTTCCCTCGCATTCCAAAAACTAATCTGTTTTATGAGAGCTTTTAAACTCCTTTTCAGGGGAAGGATTCCACGCCTATTATTTTTGGGAAGAGGAGTCCGTTTCTTTAACCTCCGAAATATGAAATTTGGCAGATTTGTGCAGATCCATGAAGGAGCTTATTTGAGTGCCCTGGGGAAGGAGGCCCTTGAACTCGGAAACAATGTGAATATAGGTGCTTACAGTCGTTTGGTTATTTCTCAAACATTTCATGATCTTGGAGCCTTTATAAAAATAGGTGATAATGTGGGCCTGGGCGATTTTGCCCATTTAGGAGGGGCTGGAGGATTGGAAATTGGCCCGGATTGTATCATCGGAGCCTACCTGAGTTGCCATCCGGAAAATCATAAATTCGACATTCCTGAGTTACCTATCAGGCTTCAGGGAGTCAGTAGAAAAGGAATAAAGATTGGTAAGAATTGCTGGATCGGGGCAAAAGTTACTGTACTCGATGGCGTGACGATTGGAAATAACTGTATTGTCGCAGCCGGAGCAGTAGTTACCAAATCCTTTCCTTCAAACACCATCATAGGGGGAGTACCTGCGAAAGTAATCAAGCAGATCCATCTCCCTAAAGTTGAACTCCAGGACCTTCAACCTGCTTAAGGCTTTTATGCGAAAAATCCTCATTACGGCGTATGCAATAAACCCCTATAAAGGTTCCGAAGATGGAACCGGCTGGAATTGGGTAAAAGAACTGGCCAAATACAATCAGGTCATAGTCATTACCCGCGAAAATAATTTACCACATATTGAACGCTATCTGGAGGAACATGGGTTAAGTCAGGAATCCAATATGAGGTTCTTTGGATACGACCTCCCCAAGTATCAGAGATTCTGGAAACGAGGCTCATTCGGAGCCCTCCCCTATTTTTACTTATGGCAAAAAACGGTTCCAAAATTTGTAAAGGAAATGGAACTGGATTTTGATATAGCTCACAATCTAAACTTTCACAATGACTGGATTCCCAATTTTCTCTGGAAGCTGGGTAAACCAACTGTTTGGGGTCCGATTGGACATCATACTAAAATTCGTAAGGACTACATTCTCCCTCACTATGGAATCATTGAATACCTCAAAGATCGCTTCAGATGGTGGATCAAATTGGCCTTTTGGCTCCTGAGCCCCAATCTAAAAAAAGGGATTGAAGCATCAGAAGTTATTTTGGCTGTAAACCATGATGTAAAAAACCGTATTCCGGGCAATAGCAAAAGAATCATCCACATGCCAGCAATTGGAGCGCCCTGGCAGGATGCATATGAAAAAGAAGATCATTCGGTTTTGGAACTCTTATCTATTGGTCGTTTTGTTCCTTTGAAGGCCTTCGATCTCACGATCAGATCTTTTGCCAAATTTTATCATGAGTTAAATCCCCTACGAAAAGATGGGGTTCGCCTGACCATCGTAGGCAAGGGGCCCTATAAAAACTATCTAATTCGCCTGGCGGAAGAGCTTAAGGTATCAGAGCAAATTCGATTTATCGACTGGATAGAAAAGCATAAACTGGAGGAGATTTATAAGCAAAGCGATATTTTTCTTTTTCCCTCTCATGAAGGTGCCGGGATGGTTGTCCCGGAGGCCTTTGTTCACGGCATACCTGTCATTTGTTTGGATAATTCAGGGCCGGGAGAGTCTATTGATGAAAACTCAGGAATAAGGGTTCCATTTATCGATTATGAAGAAAGTCTGAATCTACTGGCACATGCAATTCATCGTTTAGCTTCAGATCCAGCCTATCGAAAGCTTCTTTCGCAAGGAGCAAGGAATAGATTTGAGAGTTGGTTTAATTGGGAGGCTAAAGGAAAAATGGTGAATAAGATTTACGAAAAAATTCTCGAGAAAAATAAGATTGCAGATTATACCCATTAATCAGAGAACACATGGAAAGGAAGCGGATTGTAGTTGCACATTTGTATAATAATTTTACGGGGAGCCCCAAGGTTTTGGCAGATGTTATAAATGCCTTAAGTACTGCTAATATAGAGGTAGATCTCCATACCAATAAAGGTCCCGGATTCCTGGATGGATTGTCAGCTATTAATCGTTTTCATGCCTGGTACGTATGGCATCCTAATAAATACATTCGTCTGATCAATTTCACCTTCAGCCAGATACTTTTATTTTTTAGTCTTCTACGGTATTGGAGAAAAGATGTATGTATTTATGCTAATACAATTCTACCTTTTGGAGCAGGCTTGGCGGGTTGGATTATGAGAAAGAAAGTAATCTATCACGTCCATGAGACCGAATTCCAGCCTCCTTTATTTACAAAACTTCTCTTGGCTGTGATACGGATAAGTGCCAATAAGCTAATTTTCGTTTCAAAATATCTACAGGATTTCCATGATTTCCCTCATATTCCTCAGGAGGTCGTATATAATGCACTACCGAGAGAGTTTATGGAGATGATCGAGAAATATAAATCGCAGCAATCATCGGTTATATCGCAAGAAAAATTTGAGGTTTTGATGATGTGTTCGCTAAAGAAAGCCAAAGGAATATTTGAGTACATCGAGCTAGCACAAAAACTCCCTGAAATACATTTCACCCTCATCATCAGCCAGCAAAAAGAGCAAATCATGCACTTTCTGGGAAATGTCTCTATTCCGAAAAATCTAAGTCTTGAGGCAGTGAAAGAAAATGTGCATCCTTTTTATGCCAAAACCAATCTGCTACTAAGTCTGTCTCATCCCATAGAGTGGCCGGAAACTTTTGGAATGACTTTACTCGAAGGTATGAGCTATGGGATTCCTTCGATCGTGCCTCCTGTAGGAGCTCCTTTGGAACTCATACGCGAAGGTCAGGAGGGATACCATCTCGACATGAGAGAATTAGGAAAAATAGAGGCTAAGATTCAGGAGTTGAAAAATAGCCCGGAAGTTATGAAATCTTTATCTGAACAAGCCAGCCAGCGGGCCAAAGACTTTAGCATAGATGTTTTCCGCAATCAAATTTTGAGAGCCATTGCCTGATTATCTATTCGATAGGGATTTTATGGTATCTCGAAATTTAGAAAAAATCTGGGAATGATCGATATGCCGCCCCTCCTTAATTTTCCACCTCCCATTTACCAGGGTCCCTTTATGCATTGAAGCATCAGCGGTATAAACGATAGTGGAAGTCAGGTTTTCAAGACTACTACTGGAAATCAGAGGCGAATCGGGATCTATTAACAAAGCGTCCAGGGACTCCCCAACTTCAAAGAAATCATCTACTTCTTTCCCCATTGCTTTCTTTCCCGAAAAAAAAGCCATTTCTAAGGCTTTGGCTCCATTATCACCTGTCTGCTTGCCGATGAAGCTGTTGCGATTGTGGGTATGAATTCTTTGGCTATAATCTAATATTCGTAACTCTTCGAATGGATTCAAGCCAATATGGCTATCCGTACCGATGCTCCACTTCCCCCCATGTTCCTGAAAACTATTTAATGAAAATAGGCCATCCCCCAGATTCCCTTCAGTACTAGGGCACAGGACTACATATGCACCACTAGCTCCCAGCGAACTCGATTCATCACGACTCATATGCGTCGAGTGGACTAAATGGAAATTTGAACCTAGATTTAGGTTATCTAATATCCAGTCTACCGGACGAGCCTGCAGGAATTGAATACATTCTTTGATTTCTTGTTTCTGCTCAGCTATGTGCATATGCAAAGGAAATTCTGGTTGTCGAACCTGGCAGAGCATCTTCAAATCGGATGGACTCACAGCGCGCATAGAATGGGCGGCATAGCCTACACTCGCATCTTTATAGGATTTAGCCGCAGAACGACTTTCGTCAAACAACTTCAGATAAGCTTCCAAATCCTGACTCAAAAATCTTCTTTGCCGCTCATTGGCTACTTTGCCGAATCCTCCATATCGATAAAAAACAGGAATCAAGGTAATTTTAATCCCAGTCTTTTGCGCCGCAGCCAACAGCCTTTCTCCCATTTCCACTAAATTTTCATACGGCTGCCCATTTTTATCATGATGGATATAATGAAATTCTGCAACCTCTGTATAGCCCTGTCTTAGCATTTCTGCAAATAGCATAGAAGCGACAGCTTCCATTTGGTCCGGATTCATGCTCAGGGCCAATTCATACATAGCCTCTCGCCAAGACCAGAAATTGTCCGCGACCTCAGAAACTTCATGCCTTTCAGCCAATCCCGCCATCGCATACTGAAATGCGTGAGAATGCGCATTTTGGAAGGCAGGTAAAGCATATGCATGTACAGATTCAAACTCTTCGCTCTGCTCTTGTCCTATCGATTGGATAATTCCCTGATCATCAACCTGAATGAAGGTGGATTCCAACCAGCCATTTTTCGTAAGTACTCCTTTGAACTTATAGGTTTTCATATTGAATTAAAGGCTTTTAAGTTCTTGAGAAAGTGCTAGTAAAGTTTTCTTTAATAACGGCTTCAAATTATTCGCTCTTTCTTCATGGTACGAAACTTCTGCATCATCCATGTACAGGGTCTTTATCATTTCCAGTTGCAAGGCGTGGATTCCTTTTTCCGGTCGACCAAAACTCCGGGTGATATTACCACCTTTGAAGGGAAGATTGTGGGTCAATTCATGCCCATTTGATACCAGCTCTTTTAAGGCTATATCAATAAGTGATTTATCCGCACTTTTCAGATCATTATTACCAAGGATGAGCTGCGGGAATTTTTCCTGCTGAATGGACTTGACATATTCCCGAATCGAGTGCGCATCCCATAGCAAAACATCTTTATACTGCTTACGCCAGCCTTCAAGTATTTCGTTGATCTTTTGGTGGTATGGGAAATAGTATACTTCTTTACGCCTTTCTATTTCCTCGTGATCAGGTTCTAGATCAGGGCTTCTATAAATGGGATTTTCCTTAAAGTCTGAAGTAGGACAAAGGCCAGTAATCATGCGACCATCTTTGTATAAAGAGATATTTTGGGGATCGCGATTGAGGTCTATCAACCAGCGGGAGTAATTTGCTTGTATCACAGTAATCCCAATCTCAGAGGCGAAATCATACAACTGATCCAAAAAGAAATCGGTATCATCCGGATTATTAGCCAGCTCCTCAACATAATTCTCTTTGACTTCATCTGGAAAGGCCGTTCCCAAATGAGGGATACTTAATAAAATGGGAACAAAGGATGATTTGGGCTCAATAATTTGGAAAACCTCTGACATAAAGATGTATTTATTAAGGAAATGGGGTTAGCACAATTTACCATCTTTCCAAACCATAGTAGGCTTTAGAGACCCCTGATGATACAGAATTTCCCGATGATCACCCACTGGAAATGCGACCATATCCGCCAACATTCCTCCAACCAATCTCCCCCTATCTGATAATCCCAAAGCAGCTGCAGCCCGGAAAGTCAGAGCAGAAAGGGTTTCAGCGGTACTTAGCTTTTCATATGTACCCAATACCGCCGCCTGTGTCAATAACTGACCCATAGGTGCTGAACCTGGATTCCAGTCAGAAGCTATCGCTAAAGAAGCTCCTCCGTCCAATAGTTTCCGAGCAGGGCCAAATGGTTCGCCTAATCCCATTGAAGCTCCAGGAAGCACGACCGGAATGGTATTGCTTTTTGCCAATAACTCCACTTCCTTATCCCTACTTGCTTCCAGGTGATCTGCACTTCTAGCCCCCACCTCTACTGCTATCTGACTACCTCCAGGATGGAATTGATCTGCATGAACTGTAAGATCAAAGCCCTGACCTTTTGCCTTTAACAGAAAATCCTTAGACATAGCCTCTTCAAAGGCAGTATCCTCGATAAAAATATCGACACGATTTGAAAGTTTTTGTATTTTAAGTTCAGGCAATAGGTCCGAAAGGATATATTCCAGATATACTTCTTTCTCTCCGTCAAAGTCCTTAGGGAAAATATGTGCAGCTAAACAAGTGGAAATCAAATGGGCATCCGTTTCCTCATTGGCTTCTTTGATTGCCTCCAGCATTTTCAGTTCTTGTTCTTGATTCAACCCATAGCCACTTTTCACCTCAATGGTAGTTATCCCATTTTTTAAGTGTCTTTGGGCTCGATTTTTTATGTCGGCAATTAGCTCTTTTTTTGAAGCCTTTCTGGTTTGTTGTACACTGTCCCAAATACCCCCTCCGCTTCGGGCAATTTCCAGGTAGGATTTACCCGCATTTCGCATGGCATAATCTCTGGCTCTGCTTCCTCCAAAGCAAATATGGGTATGCGCATCTACAAATCCAGGAAGGACAACCATAGGTGTAACCAAATGGCTAATCCTAACATTTTGGGCAATAGCCTCCATGCTTAAGTCATGGAAAGGTCCTGTCTTCAGAACCTTTCCATCTTTGACCCATACCCCTGCCTCCTTTTGTATGATAAGTTCCTCATCACTGAGTGCTCCTTTTAGGCTTAAGCCTTCAAAGCTCAATAGCTCGGAAAAGGGACCAATAAGTAATTCCATGATTATATTCCTAAATCAAATAGATCGGAGGTACGTTGGGCGATTTCGTAGCCAGCATCTGCATGTCGGAAGATACCCATAGCTGGATCGTTATGAAGGACACGCTTGATACAGTTTTCAGCCCTTTCAGTTCCATCAGCTAGAATCACCATACCTGCATGTTGAGAAAATCCCATTCCGACTCCTCCTCCATGATGAAAGGAAATCCAAGTAGCTCCCCCTGATGCATTTGACATGAGGTTGAGTAAGGGCCAATCAGATACTGCATCACTACCATCCTTCATCGCTTCTGTTTCCCGATTAGGAGAAGCTACCGAACCACAATCCAGATGATCGCGTCCGATTACTATAGGCGCCTTTACTTTACCTGTCCTTACCAACTCATTGAAAATTAAACCGGCTTTTTCCCTCTCCCCCATTCCTAGCCAGCAAATGCGGCAAGGCAATCCCTGAAAGGCTACTTTTTCGCGAGCTTCTTTCAGCCAGTTGATCATGTGGTGATTTTCGGGGAAAGCTTCAATCAATGCCTCATCTGTAAGCCGTATATCTTCAGGATCACCAGATAAAGCAGCCCATCGGAACGGACCTTTACCTTCGCAGAACAACGGACGGATATATTCTGGTACAAAACCTTTGAAATCAAAGGCATTTTCTTCTCCTCCCTGGACTGCAAATTCACGAAGGTTATTCCCATAATCAAAGACAATACTTCCTTTCTTTTTCATCTCCAACATGAAACTCACATGACGAGCCATACTTCTGAGACTTTTGTCCTGATAGGCTTCCGGATTAGTTGATCTTAGGCTCTCTGCTTCTTCCAGACTCATGCCATGAGGAACGTATCCATGCAAGGGATCATGAGCAGAAGTTTGGTCGGTGAGGATGTCAGGCGTGATTCCATCAGCAATCAATTTTTCCAGGACATCGCCGATATCTCCTACCAAACCTACGGAGAGATTTTCTCCCTTTTCTTTTGCTTCCAGCACCCATTTTTTCGCCTCCTCATACTCATAGGTCATTTTACCGATATAGCGGGTATCTATACGTTTCTGAATGCGCTGAGGATCTACGTCTACTCCCAGGAAGGTGGCGCCCGCCATAGTTGCTGCCAGAGGCTGAGCGCCTCCCATTCCTCCTAATCCACCGGTTACCAATAAGCGATGTCTCAGATCTCCCTTGAAATGCTTTTGACCACAAGCTACAAAGGTCTCATAGGTCCCTTGTAAAATTCCTTGTGTCCCAATATAAATCCAGCTTCCAGCTGTCATTTGCCCATACATCATCAGACCTTTTTCTTTGAGGTCTTCAAAGTGCTCCCAATTTGCCCAGGCAGGTACCAGATTACTATTGGCTATTAATACCCTAGGTGCTTGCGGATGTGTACGAACGATGCCCACAGGCTTTCCGGATTGAACTAGTAAGCTATGCTCATTATCCAGCTCAAGTAAACATTTGATAATTTGTCGAGCGGCTTCCGGATTTCGTGCTGCCTGTCCAGTTCCTCCATAGACTACCAGCTTTTTGGGATCCTCGGCTACTTCCTGGTCGAGGTTGTTGAGAAACATGCGCAAAGCGGCTTCTGTTTGCCAGGACTTTGCATGAAGTTGAGGTCCATGAGGGGCTTTATAGTTGGGGTGATTGGCGTAGGTGTTAATGAATTCGGTATAGGTCATCCGTTTCTGATCTGTCGATATATTCATGGGATATTTTGATTAAAGATTGTTCTTTGATGAGTTGTATAGCAGCCTCAATATCATCTGTATAGACTTTATCTTCTTCGCTGTGATCGATTTTGTTTCGTATCAAAGCGTGGACAGCTTCCAGCACCGGACTGGATTTAAGGGGCCTTTGATAATCCAAAGCCTGAGCTGCCAGGAGCAATTCAATGGCCAGTATGGGCTCTATCAGTGGGAGAAAGACCTTGCAGGTTCTTGAAAATGTAGAGAAAATACTGGCC